>NZ_AAUW01000004.1 GCF_000168975.1 Roseibium aggregatum IAM 12614 | reverse complement strand
TTTTCATGTCCCAGGGTGCAAGGAACTGGCCTTTCTTGACGTTGATTACACGCCCGGTCTTCGCGGCAGCAACAAGCAGGTCCGTCTGGCGGCAGAGGAAAGCGGGGATCTGCAGAACGTCAACAACTTCCGCAACCGGCGCGCATTGCTCCGGGCTGTGCACATCTGTCAGGACCGGCATGCCGAATTTTTCCTTCACTTCGGCGAAGATCGGCATGGCCTCTTCCATGCCGACGCCCCGCTTGCCGGCCAGGGATGTCCGGTTGGCCTTGTCGTAGGACGTCTTGTAAATGACGCCGATCCCGAGACGATCCGCAATTTCCTTGATGGCCGCAGCACATTCCAGTGCGTGTTCGCGGCTCTCAAGCTGGCACGGACCAGCGATGAGGCTGAACGGCGCGTCATTGCTGAAAGTAACATTGCCTACGGAAACTACGCGGTTTGCCTCGGTCATTTTCCACCATTTGCAGTCGGTTGCCGCTTGTGCGCAGCAACTCATTCAAGAAAAGGTCCGCTCCCGGAACTTGCGCTGTTCCATAGCGCTCTTTTGCCCTGCCCGCAACATCGCTCTGGCGGAAAGCGCTCCGCCTTTAAATCGATTTAAAAGTGGGAACACTAGCCGCGACATAAAATGATCACTTTGTGGAAGTTATTGCGTTAGCATTGCAGTGCACAAGCTTGCAACCTAACCTGAACTTTCGGGGCTGGTCGATATTCGCTTGGGTAAACCGCAATGTTGCGCCCACCGGCGGTCTGAGTTTTGAACGTGTGTTCTGCAGCTCTTGTGACTATTAGTGGGTAAAAGATGATTGAGTTCGTATTTGTACAATCGGAAGGCCTGACATGAACAAGCCCATTCGCAAAGCGATCCTGCCCGTGGCAGGTCTTGGCACACGTTTCCTGCCTGCAACCAAGGCAGTTCCCAAGGAAATGCTGACAATCGTTGACCGGCCGATCATCCAGTACGTGGTGGACGAAGCGCGGGCCGCAGGCATTGAACACATCGTTTTCGTCACCGGGCGAAACAAGCATGTCATCGAAGACCATTTCGACATGGCCTATGAGCTGGAAGATACGCTCAGGTCGAGAAACAAGACCGCTGCACTGGAGCTTCTGGAAAAGCACCGGCCGGTTCCCGGTGCAACTTCCTTCACCCGCCAGCAGGCCCCGCTCGGCCTCGGTCACGCAATCTGGTGCGCGCGCGATATCATCGGCAACGAACCCTTTGCCATCCTCCTGCCGGACGTGATCATCAAGTCCCAGGTGAGCTGCCTCAAGCAGATGGTCGACCTCTATCAGGATACCGGCGGTAACATCATCGCCGTAGAAGAGGTTCCGGAAGATCAGACCGATCAGTACGGCATCGTGGAACTTGCCGGGGAAATCAGCGCCAACGCACACAAGATCTCCAACATGGTCGAGAAACCTGCTCCCGGTACGGCCCCTTCCAATCTGATGATTACGGGCCGCTATATTCTTCAGCCGGAAATCTTCGATCTTCTGTCCAATCAGGGCAAAGGTGCAGGTGGCGAGATCCAACTCACCGACAGCATGCTAGCCTTGATGAAGGAACAGAACTTCGCATCGCTCAAGTTCGAGGGCCGGAGCTACGATTGCGGCAACAAGGCCGGCTTCCTGAGTGCCAATATCGCATTCGGCATGGACGATCCGAAACTGGCTCGGGAGCTGGTTCCGTTCATGGAAGAGATCATCCGCAAGCCCATGGCTGCAGAATAATCTGCGGGCGCCTACACTGCGGGCTTGAAAAGGTTCGTCAGAAGCCTTTAGGAGTGGGCCGGGTCTTGCGCAGACCCGGCCTTTTCCGTTTGCTCCAATCCCGGATGCCTCATGCACGACAATTCCATTTACGCCACCAGGATCGCGGTCATCGGTCTGGGTTATGTCGGTCTGCCCGTGGCAGTGGCCTTCGCTGCGAAGGGATTTGACGTTCTCGGGTTTGATATCAACGAACATCGACTGAGCGAGTTGCGCAGCGGACGCGACAGCACGGCCTCCGTCAGTGAAGCGGATTTGCAGCAGGAAACGCTCGTTTTTTCCAGCCGGGAAACGGATCTGAAAGACCGGGATGTTCTGATTGTCGCGGTGCCGACACCGGTTGATCATGCCAAGCGGCCCGACCTGTCGCCTTTCAGGAGTGCAGCCGCAACCGTTGGCCGCAATCTGAAATCCGGCGCCATCGTGGTGTTTGAATCGACCGTCTATCCGGGGGCGACCGAAGAAATTGCCGTTCCGGTTCTGGAACAGGAATCGGGCCTGACTTTTGGTAAGGATTTTACCGTCGGTTATTCTCCGGAACGTATCAACCCGGGTGATACCGAACGCGGGTTTGCGGACATTACCAAAATTGTTTCGGGGTCAACTTCGGAAGCAGCCGAAACGCTCGCCAAACTCTATGGTGCCGTTGTCACGGCCGGAATTCACCTTGCGCCGTCGATCCGGGTGGCGGAAGCGGCCAAGGTGATCGAGAACACGCAGCGCGATCTCAACATCGCCCTCATGAACGAACTGGCGATGCTGTTTCACCAGATGGGCATCGATACCCGAGATGTTCTGAAGGGCTCGTCGACAAAATGGAATTTCCTGCCGTTTCAACCGGGACTGGTTGGTGGCCACTGCATTGGCGTCGACCCCTATTACCTGACGCACAAGGCGCATGAGATCGGCATGACGCCACAGGTCATCCTGGCGGGCCGTGGGACAAACGAGGCAATGCCGGCTTTCATTGCTGGCAAGATCATTCAGGAGAGCGTGAAGCTCGGCATGCCCATGCCGCCGAAGGTTGTCGTGCTTGGCATCACCTACAAGGCCAATGTACCCGACACCCGCAATTCCAAGGTCGTTGACCTCGTCAGGGAACTGGAGAAGTTCGGCGCAAGCGTTCAGGTTTGCGATCCTCTCGCGCATCCCGATGAGGTTACCGCCGAATATGGAATCACCCTCACGCCTCAAGGTGAGCTTGAGGCAGCAGACGTTGCCGTTCTTGCTGTCCCGCATCGGCAGTTTTTCCAGGATGGCTGTGGGTGGCAGGTGCTAAAGGATGTTTTGAAAGATGAGCGCGGCCTTGTTGCCGACATACCGGCACTCCTGGACCGGTCTGAGTGTCCGGATGGAATCCAGCTTTGGCGCCTTTGATTTTACAGGATTATTTTCTGACCCTACCGCATTTCGCTGCGCACTGTTCAGAAACGATTCCTGTCGCCTGCCTCCAAAAGCTCCAGATTGCCAGTAATTGCCGCAGGGGATTGCTCGTATTTTAGCAATCTGAAAAGGGTTTCGAGCCGTATACTGATCGTGTTTCAGGAAAGGAGACACCGAACATGGCTCATGCTCGTTTCTGGAAGATGGTGGCGGTTGCCGGCGTCAGCACCTTGCTCGCCTCCGGGGCTGTCCGTGCCGAGGATGGTCTCGACAGCAGTGCCTTTCACCAGATCATCAAAAATCAGATGAGTGCCTTTGCATCGGGAAATGCCCAGGCGGCCTTCTCGTTTGCAACCAGTTCCCTGCAACAGAGGTTTCAGACGCCCGAGTTCTTCATGGAAATGGTGCGCCAGGGCTATCAGCCCGTCTACAAGCCTCAAAGCGTAACCTTCGGCCGGTCGAAGATGACCAAGCTCGGACCGACGCAGGAAGTCTATGTAACAGGCCCCAAGGGCAAGAACTGGCTGGCGCTCTACAGCTTCGAGCAACAGGATGACGGCAGTTGGAAGATCTCCGGCTGCTACCTGACAACGGCAGACGGGTTTTCCGCCTAGCCTGTCTCATCCTGGGCCAAAACAGAAGATGCCGGGTTACAGCGCGGCGATGTCTCCGCGCGCCCAGTCTTCCTTGGTCTTGGCATAGAAATCTTCGAAGCGCCCGGCTTCGATTGCATCGCGCATGCCCTGCATCAGGAACTGATAATAGGCGATGTTGTTCCAGGTGAGCAGCATGCCTGCCAGGCCTTCACCTGCACGCACCAGATGGTGCAGATAGGCTCGACTGTAGACGCTTGACGCGGGACAGGTGCTCGCCTCATCCAGCGGTCGCGGATCTTCCTGGTGGCGGGCGTTCTTCAGATTGACCTTGCCATATCGGGTATAGGCCAGACCATGACGTCCGGCTCTTGTCGGCATCACGCAATCAAACTGGTCGATACCACGTTTCACGCTTTCCAGAAGGTCGTCCGGCGTTCCGACGCCCATCAGGTAACGCGGTTTGTTGACCGGCATGACCGGTGTGGTGATGTCAAGCATGCTCAGCATGACGTCCTGCGGTTCACCAACCGCCAGACCGCCGACCGAGTAGCCTTCAAAGGGCATCTTGCCGAGCTCTTCGGCAGAACGAACCCGAAGGTCGGGCTGATCACCGCCCTGAACGATGCCATAAAGCCCCTGCCCCTTGCCCGGCCCTCCCATGGCTTCGAACTGTTTTCGAGAACGTTCAGCCCATCTCAGCGACAATTCCATCGCTCTTTGGACTTCTTCACGCGGGCTCGGCAATTTGATGCATTCATCAAGCTGCATCTGGATATCGGAGCCGAGCAGACCCTGAATCTCGACCGAGCGCTCCGGTGTCAGATGGTACTTCTGGCCGTCGATATGGCTCTGGAAGCGCACACCGTCTTCATCCAGCTTGCGAAGTTGCGCAAGCGACATCACCTGAAACCCGCCGCTATCGGTCAGGATCGTATGCGGCCAGTTCATGAAAGTGTGGAGCCCGCCGAGTTTTGCAACCCGTTCGGCGGTCGGACGGAGCATCAGGTGATAGGTGTTGCCGAGAACCACATCGGCACCTGTTTCGCGAACCTGCTCCGGGTACATCGCCTTCACGGTCGCCTGGGTGCCGACCGGCATGAAAGCAGGCGTGCGAACAACGCCGTGGGGCGTTGTGATCTCGCCTCGCCTTGCCGCGCCGTCTGTGGTGATCAGCTTGAAGCTGAATGTCTTGCCGGTTTCTTCAGTCATATTCGGTCCTCAGACGGCCCCTTCTTGCGGAAACAGCAGCGAAGCGTCGCCGTAACTGTAAAAGCGGTATTCCTGCGAGATAGCGTGTGCATAGGCATGACGCATCGTATCCAGGCCCGAAAGAGCCGACACCAGCATGAATAGCGTGGACCGCGGAAGGTGGAAGTTGGTCATCAACGCGTCGATTGCCTTGAAACGGTAACCGGGCGTGATGAAAATTGACGTTTCACCGGCAAATGCCGTTATGACGCCGGTTTTCTGGGCTGAACTTTCAAGAATACGCAGGGACGTTGTGCCGACGCTGACGACCTTGTTTCCCCGCACCTTGACGGCCAGGAGAGCCGCAGCGGTCTCTTCAGAGACTTCACCCCATTCGGCGTGCATCTTGTGATCCGCGGTGTCTTCCGCCTTCACCGGCAGGAAGGTGCCCGCTCCGACATGTAGCGTTACACGGTGCTGCTCAATGCCCCGGTAACTTAAGGCCTGCAGCAATTCCGGCGTGAAATGAAGACCCGCCGTCGGCGCAGCTACGGCGCCGTCCTTCTCGGCAAATATCGTCTGGTAGTCCTTGCGGTCCTGGTCGTCCTCACCACGCTTTTGCGCGATATACGGCGGCAAGGGTATGTGCCCGACGGAAGCGATGGCGACGTCGAGGTCCGGGCCGGATCGATCGAACGTCAGCAGGACTTCGCCGCTGTAGCCTTTTTCAGTCACTTCCGCCGTCAGCCTTGTGCCGAACCCTTCGAACAGCACGGTATCTCCAAGCTGCAGCTTCTTGGCTGGTCTGACGAAAGCTTTCCAGCGGTCCGGCCCCGTGCGCATGTGAAGCGTCGCGCCAATGCCCGCGCTAATGTCACCGCGCAGACGCGTTCCTTCGAGTTGTGCAGGGATCACCCTGGTGTCGTTGAAGACCAGCGCATCGCCGGGCTCCAGCAGTTGCGGCAGGTCTCGGACCCCCGCGTCGGATAGCAGCGGTTGCTCACCCGGCCGTACAACGAGCATGCGCGCTGAATCGCGTGGCCGTGCGGGGCGCAAGGCGATCCGTTCGTTGGGAAGATCAAAATCGAATTGGTCGACGCGCATGGCGTTTTGCTACTGCCGGATCTCTGGAAAGTTTCAGGAAGCGGCGCCAGATCCGTTCTGACCGGTAACCGCACTTTCAGTCAGCGGCTCTTACTGGTGACGGAGAAGCAGGTCAACCGTCTGAGGCCTAATCCAAAACAAAACAGCGCGGGTGTTTGCCCGCGCTGCTTCATGAAGATTGCTTTTCAGCAGGTTTAGGCTGCGTCAGCCGCAACTTTCAAGGAAACGATGTTGTCCGGATTGGAAACCGGCTCACCGCGTTTGATCTTGTCGACATTGTCCATGCCTTCGATCACTTCGCCCCAAACGGTGTACTGACCGTCAAGCCAGGGTGCATCGGTGAAGCAAATGAAGAACTGGCTGTCGCCGGAGTTCGGGTCCATGGCGCGGGCCATGGAACAGGTGCCGCGCACGTGCTTTTCGTTGCTGAATTCCGCTTTCAGTTTCTTGCCGGAGCCGCCAGTGCCGGTACCCTGCGGGCAACCGGTCTGGGCCATGAAGCCGTCGATCACGCGGTGAAAGACGATGCCGTCATAGAAGCCGTCGCGGACCAGTTCCTTGATGCGGGCGACATGGGTCGGCGCAAGATCCGGTTTCAATTCGATAACGACCGGACCCTGGCTGGTTTCCATGAGAAGGGTGTTTTCGGCGTCTTTGATGTCAGCCATAGAGTATCTCCTTGGGTGTCTTTGAAATCTATAATGTCAGACGCTTATTGAGCGTCCGCAGCAACTTGCATCTTGATGATCTTGTCCGGGTTTGCCGGCGGTTCGCCACGCGTAATGTTGTCGACGAATTCCATGCCATCGACCACTTCACCGAACACGGTGTACTGACCGTTCAACCAGTCACCGTCACCGAACATGATGAAAAACTGCGAATTGGCGCTATCCGGGCTGGCAGACCGCGCCATGCCGAGGGTGCCACGCTTGAATGGCGCATCGGAGAATTCGGCTTTCAGGTTGGGTTCGCTGGAGCGGCCGGTGCCGGTGCCGGTGGGATCTCCGGTCTGCGCCATGAAGCCGTCGATCACGCGGTGAAAGACAATCCCGTCGTAAAATCCTTCGCTGGCAAGCTTCTTGATCCGCTCAACGTGAGCCGGCGCAAGATCCGGACGCAACTGGATGACGACTCGACCGTCTTTCAGGTCGAGATAAATCGTGTTTTCGGGATCGGTTGCCTGGGCGCTTACGGCCGAAGGCAGGATCAAGAGTGATGCCAGAACGGCAAAAACTGCAAAAAAGCGCGACACTGGAGACTCCTAAGGTTCAGGTCTAGAGCTTGGCTTTAGTTCATGCGCCGGTTTTTGCCCGCAGCCGCAATGGTTCGGCCACCGGTTCCGGAACAAAAGCGGAAATTTCACCGCCCATCTTTGCGATTTGACGCACCAAGGTGGCCGTGATGTGGCGTACAGGCGGAGATGCAGGAAGAAATACCGTCCGTATGTCCGGCTCCAGGGTTCCGTTCATGCCGGCCATCTGCATCTCGTAGTCAAGATCTGTACCATCGCGCAGGCCGCGGACCAGATAGGCAGCCTTTTGCTGCCGCGCTGTCTCGATCACCAGATTGTCGAACGCGATGACATCGATACGCTCGGCTTCCTCCGGCGTGAATTCGGACCTTGCGGACGCATGGATCAACTCGACCCGTTCCTTAAAGGAAAACAGAGGCGACTTTCCGGGATGAACGCCGATAGCAACAACAACCCTGTCAGCCAGCGCAAGCGACTGGCGAAGTATATCCATGTGGCCGTTGGTAACAGGATCGAAGGATCCTGGATAAAGCGCAATACGATTCATGGCCCCTTCCTTACTCTGCCTGCTCCGACCGAACAAGTGGAACGCAAGTCTAAACGGGTCTTTTGCCAGTAACTGACATTGTGTGACGGCCGTCACATCTCTCTATGCAGACCTGGGTCAAGGTGGCTCCATCGAAATCAATTGGCGTGAGCAGGAGCCAGTACCATGAGGAGCACTACCACAATCGACCGGACCGCAACGGCAATCGCGGTGCGTCCGTTCTCTTTGCAGTCAAAGGCAATCGATCCGGCCGGTCACTTCAAGATGGCAGCCATTTTCGTTCTGGCTTTGCTGACCATGATCGCAGCGGGCATGATGAGCATGCACCCGGGCAATGCGTCCCAGGCGGAAGGCCTGACCAACATGGCAACGCAGGGGCTTGCGAGCACGAAATCAGACCGCGCGGTGCAGGCGCCGGTAACGACAGTCTGCCAGTCCCAGACCTGGGGTGCTTGGAGCGAAGATTGTGCGGCTGCCCTGACAGGCGCGTCCCGCGTTCGCAACGTGTCCTTCGTCACCGTCGAAAAAACCGCACAGACCGTCAACGAAACCATTCTGGCCCGCTACCCCGTGGCCAACTGAGTTTCGTCTCAGACCTCTCTTCCCCGTAACGGCAAACAGCGGCTCAGGTTCCACCCTGGCCGCTGTTGTCGTTTAAGCCTTAGCCAATCAGAGATCAGGCTTCAGGAGGTGTTTCATCTCCGTCGATGGTATCGTTCCCGGCGTCGCTCACACCCGGTTCAGCTGATCCCTCAGCTTCTCCTTCCAGGCCGTCTTCGAGAACATCGTCCTCATCGACCTCCGAGATCCCTTCCACCGCAACGACCTTTTCGTCGGCTGCCGTCTTGAAGACGATTACGCCCTGGGTCGCACGTCCGGCGATGCGGATACCGTCCACCGGACAGCGGATAAGCTGGCCGCCATCCGTCACCAGCATGATCTGATGGCTGTCTTCGACGGGGAAGGACGAGATCAGACCGCCGTTCCGGCTGTTGACGGCCATGGCCGTGATGCCTTTTCCGCCTCGGCCGGTGACCCGATATTCGAACGAAGACGTCCGCTTGCCGTAGCCGTTTTCCGAAATGGTCAGGATGATCTGTTCAGCCGCGCTCATCTGTGCGTAGCGTTCCTGCGGCAGATCACCGGCGACAACGCCTTCTTCATCTGCGCCGTTGCCGTTTTCATCCGCTTCACCGCGCATCGCCCGGGAAAGCTTCAGATAGGCTGCGCGTTCTTCCGCAGACACGTCGATGTGGTGCAGGATCTGCATGGAGATCACGCGGTCCTCATCCGCGAGACGAATCCCGCGCACACCAACCGAATTACGGCCGGCGAACACGCGAACATCGGTTACGGGGAAGCGGATACACTGACCGAAGTTGGTCGTGAGCATCACGTCGTCATGTTCGGAGCAGGTATCGACGCCGACAATACCGTCGCCGTCTTCCAGCTTCATGGCGATCTTGCCATTGCGGTTGATGTTGACGAAATCGGACAGCTTGTTGCGCCGGATGGTGCCGCGAATGGTTGCGAACATGACATCAAGGTTTGCCCAGCTGTCCTCGTCCTCCGGCAACGGCAGGATCGAGGTGATCTGCTCGCCCTGTTCAAGCGGCAGCAGGTTGATCAATGCCTTTCCGCGCGAAGTCGGGCCACCGAGCGGAAGCCTCCACACTTTCATCTTGTAACAGATGCCGCGTGAGGAGAAGAACAGAACCGGCGTATGGGTGTTGGCAACAAACAGCCGGGTGACGAAATCCTCGTCCTTGGTCGCCATCCCGGACCGGCCCTTGCCGCCCCGACGCTGTGCCCTGTAGGTCGCCAGAGGCACGCGCTTGATGTAGCCGCCGTGAGAGACGGTCACGACCATGTCTTCACGCTGGATCAGGTCTTCTTCGTCGAAGTCCGGACCGCCCTCGATGATTTCCGTCCGGCGCGGCGTTGCGAATTCCTGCTTGATTTCAAGCATTTCATTGCGGACGATCTCCTGGATCCTGGCCCGTGAACGCAGGATTTCAAGATAGTCGGAAATTTCCGCACCGATCTTGTTGAGTTCTTCCTCGATCTCGTCACGGCCCATGGCCGTCAGGCGCTGCAGGCGTAGATCGAGAATGGCGCGCGCCTGTTCTTCAGACAGTTTGTAGGTGCCGTCGTCCTGCACCATGTGGCGCGGATCGTCGATCAGAAGAATGAGCGACTCAACATCCTTTGCCGGCCAGTTGCGCTCCATAAGCTGCGCTCTTGCCGTTGCCGGGTCCGGTGCGCCGCGGATCAGCTTGATGACTTCATCGATATTGGCAACCGCGATACCCAGACCGACCAAGATGTGGGCACGGTCACGCGCTTTCTTCAGAAGGTAACGGGTGCGCCGCTGGATCACTTCCTCGCGGAAGGACACGAAGGCGCGCAGCATGTCGGAGAGATTCATCTGCTCCGGCTTGCCGCCGTTCAGCGCGACGATGTTGGCACCGAAGGAGGTCTGCAACTGGCTGAAGCGATAAAGCTGATTCAGGATGACGTCCGGAACCGCATCGCGCTTCAGTTCGATCACGACCCGCATGCCGGAGCGGTCGCTTTCGTCGCGGATGTCGGAGATGCCTTCGATACGTTTGTCGCGCACCAGTTCGGCAATCTTCTCGATCATGGTCGATTTGTTGACCTGATACGGGATCTCCGTAACGATCAGCGCCGTGCGGTCCTTGCGGACTTCCTCGACATCGACCTTTGCCCGCATGACGATGGAGCCACGGGCGGTCTCATAGGCGCTGCGAATGCCGGACCGGCCAAGGATCATACCGCCTGTCGGGAAGTCCGGGCCGGGGACGATCTGCATCAGCTCCTCGAGCGACATTGCCGGATTTTCCATCACGGCAATGGCGGCGTCGATGACTTCTCCCAGGTTATGCGGCGGGATGTTGGTGGCCATGCCGACCGCGATGCCACCGGCCCCGTTGACCAGAAGGTTCGGGAACTTGGCCGGAAGAACGACGGGTTCGCTTTCGGAGTTATCGTAGTTCTCCTGAAAGTCGACCGTTTCCTTGTCGATATCGTCCAGCAATTTGTGGGCGACTTTTTCCAGCCGGCACTCGGTGTAACGCATGGCCGCAGCCGGGTCGCCGTCGACCGAGCCGAAATTGCCCTGCCCGTCGATCAGCGGTAGCCGCAGCGAGAAATTCTGCGCCATACGCACAAGCGCATCGTAAATCGCGCTGTCGCCATGCGGGTGATACTTACCCATGACGTCACCGACCACGCGGGCCGACTTGCGATAGGGCTTGTTCCACTCGTAGCCGTTTTCGTGCATCGAGTAGAGAATGCGCCGGTGTACCGGTTTGAGGCCGTCGCGGACGTCAGGCAGCGCACGCGACACGATCACGCTCATCGCGTAATCGAGATAGCTGCGCTTCATTTCATCGACGATGGAGACCGGTTTGATATCGGACGGAAGACCGTCAGTGGGCGTGCTATTGTCCTGGTCAGCCAAGGAAGACACTCATTTCATTGTTATTGCTGGCTCTTTTATATCCGATTCAAGACGCCACTCCAAATTCCCGGAGCTTTTCCGTCAAAGTAATATGGCTTAAGTTTCAATGCGTTATGAGAAGTATACACAGGGGCCAAAAATCATTTGGCCTAACAAGGTCTTCGGACCTCGCAAAGCCCTATAGTAAGGCGACAAAAGCCCCCTGAAAACCGTCCCGGGAATCGACATGCTGGACTACTACATCAATGCCTTCGCGACGCTTTTCGTCACCATCGATCCGGTTGGTCTGGCCCCGATGTTTCTGGCCATTACGGCCGGAATGAGCAAGCACGACCGGCGCAAGGTTGCCGTAAGGGCTACCATCACGGCTGCCGGTATTCTTCTGGTTTTTTACGCCTCCGGTCAGACGGTGCTCAATGTTCTCGGAATATCGGTATCGGCATTCCGCGTTGCCGGCGGCATTCTTTTGTTCCTGATTGCCATCGAGATGATTTTCGGCAAACGCCAGGCACGGAAAACCGAAACTGCCGAAAAGGCGATGGAATCAGAAGCGCATCATGGAACGATCAATGAACTCGCCATCTTTCCTTTGGCGATACCGCTTATTTCGGGACCTGCAGCAATCTCCGCGATCATCCTGTTGTCCAGTCAAGCTCCGGATACCCTCGCCTACGCAGGCCTCGGTGGCGTCATCGCGATCATCCTGCTGAGTTGCATGGGCGCCTTTCTCTTGGCTGACAAGATAGAACGGCTCCTGGGAGAAACAGCACAACTGGTGATAACCCGTCTTCTCGGCGTGCTGCTGGCAGCTCTATCCGTACAATTCGTTGCGGATGGCATTTTGGCCTTTATCCGCACCTGACTGAGGCAACGCTTAACGGTCCAGGTTCAACTTGTATTCTTGTGGTGAAACACCGTGCACCGTGTCTCGTGCCCGGATGATGACCTGTGACACGCCCTCTGGGATCGTGATGCCCGACAGGGATCGCGTGAAAGGTTGTTCGTCGACATGGGGGTGAAGGAGCACTCTCTCGCCTAACAATTCTCCGTCTGGGGTAAAGATCTGCCAGAGGTCGGCGTAGTGATCCCAACCTGTATCATCATGCCTGAGCGTTACTGCGAAGGTCCATGTGCCTGCAGATCCGGTTGCTTTTGCCGAGACAATCTCGACCTCATCTGCCAGTGCAGAGAAGGCTCCGAATACTGACGACAGGAGCAACACCGCAAGTGCTGTCGCACATCTTAGGTTCATGACGCATTTCTCCCTTGGATTTTGCGGGAGCATCCTCGCAACGGGCCGCGGATTGACAAACTCACGAATGCGTCAGGGGGGGCTCAACGGTTTGCGAGCGACAAACGAAACTCAGCTGCCTGGAAAAACGTCACCCTGCCTGCTGAAGGTGGCTGTCCCGTTTAAACCCTTTTGGCCAGAGCGTCTTGTTTTCGTTCCCCCAGCGTGCAAGGGCCTTCACCACCGGCGACAGCGACACACCAAGGTCGGTCAGTTGATATTCAACCTTCGGCGGAACAACAGGATAGACGGTCCTCACGATCAACCCGTCAGCTTCCATACTACGGAGTTGAGCGGTCAAGATCCGTTGTGTGATGTCAGGAAGCGCTTTCTGGAACTCGTTGAAGCGCATGACTTCCTTTTCCATCAGCAGGAACAGAATGACGCCTTTCCACTTGCCGTCGATCAAACTGAGCGCTGCTTCGACAGCACAGCCCGGATGGCAGCCATAAACGTCCTTGACCAGTTTGGGTCCTGATTTCCTAACGGTATCCATTTTGTGCCTAAGGTTCTTTCTTGTGAGTTACGGCTAGTATTGTGCATTCTTGCGTCAAACGATTTTATGATCAATTTGATTGGTACGCAAATCAGGAGAACACAGCATGCGTACCATCGGATTTTTTGAACCACTTCCTATTGATGACCCGAAGTCGTTGAATGATCTCGACCTTCCAAGGCCGGTGCCTTCTGGAAAAGATCTTCTTGTTGAGGTCAAGGCTGTTGCGGTCAACCCAGTCGACACCAAGGTGCGGCAATCCCGAACTTCGCAAAACGGCGTGCCCGTCGTCCTTGGGTACGACGCAGCCGGGATCGTCGTCGAAGTGGGACCTGACGTTGCCAGCTACAAGGTGGGCGACGAGGTCTATTATGCCGGCGACATCACCAGGGACGGTGCCAACTCGGAGTACCATCTCATTGATGAACGCATTGTGGGCCGCAAACCCACTAGCCTGAGTTTTGCCGAGGCAGCTGCCATGCCCTTGACGGCGATCACCGCCTAGGAAGCTTTGTTCGATCGGCTGAAGGTGAATGATCCGGTTCCGGCTGGCTCGAACATTCTCCTGATCATTGGTGGTTCGGGAGGCGTCGGTTCCATAGCAGTTCAACTCGCCCGTCAATTGACGAACATGACAATTATCGCAACTGCTTCAAGACCGGAGAGCCGTTCCTGGGTGAGCGAGCTTGGCGCGCATCATGTTCTCGATCATTCAAAACCGATGGCGCCTCAGATCGAAGCTCTGGGACTGGAAGCCCCCGGCTATGTTTTCTCAACAACGCACACAGAGCAACACGTGAACGATATTGCAGAGTCGATTGCGCCACAGGGGCGTTTTCTGCTCATCGACGATCCCGACAACGTCAGCATTGGGCCCTTCAAACTGAAGGCGATATCGATCCACTGGGAGATGATGTTTACCCGCTCCATGTACCAGACGACCGATATGGATGAGCAACGCAAGCTTTTGAACAACGTCGCTGACCTTGTTGATGCGGGCAAGATCAAGACCACGTTGACGGAAGTGATTGAACCCATCAATGCAGATAATCTGCGCCTGGCGCATCAGAAGATTGAAAGCAATAAAACCATTGGGAAGATCGTTCTAGCCGGGTTTTAGGATCAAGTGATGCCGTTTAACCTGTGACACCTGCCTCCTCTTGCACATTCAGGCCGCCATCTTCATGCTTTCGTTGGAGGCTTGGAGATGGCGGAACACAACGTTGAAGGCATTCGGATCAAGCTTTTGTCGCTCAAGACCGAACTTGAAACATTAAGCGAGCTGTCCGGGGAAGCCCGGGCCACAGTTGAACTTGATCAGCAATCTGTCGGCAGGTTGTCGCGAATGGACGCGCTTCAGGGACAAGCAATGGCCCAGGCCTCCGAACGGCAACGCAGGGCCACCATTCAAAAAATCGATGCCGCCCTTTCAAGACTGGAAACTGGTGAATACGGCTTCTGCGTTGAATGCGGCGAAGAGATATCCGCTAAACGGCTTGAGGTTGATCCGGCAGCGGCGTTCTGCATCCGATGCGCGAATTAGTAGCGCGAGGCACGTCTTCAGTCTTGCGCAGTGAAATGCCGGCGCAAGCCCGTCAGGAACAAAGACACCTGCCGTGAAGTGTCAGCCAAGGGAAACTTCTTCAGGCGTTCCTCAGTCCAGCTTTCGTCCGGGGCCAAATGAAGCTGAAGTTCAGATAGCGTCTGTCGCTCGCCATGATCGAGTGGAAGGGTTTCTGCAGCCGTCAGGAGAAGTAGTTTTTCATGAATTTGGCGAAGGACGGATAGCGCTTCGCCCATTCGTGTTGTCAGTCCGGGATTGTCACGCCAGGAAGTACCGTGAAAGACTTCCTGCGTTACCCGCTGACCGGCCCCATGACAATCGTAGGCAATACAGCCACTGAACCCGAGTTCGGATCTGTCGTTGAAGATGCCGCATCTGCCGCAGCTGTCCAGATTGGGACAAACTTCGCCTGCCGCCTTGTCGATCCCAAACGATTCCGAACGGTCGAACGCGAAAACAACACAGCAAAGGGCCGCGCATGAGGAGCAGTCTGCTGTCAGGTCCGGATATCGCGGGGTGTTCATTCAGGTCCACATTTGAGTAGTCGTCACACGTGCCAAACCAGCATAGACATATGACCTGCTCAAAAGTCTGCTTTTACTCACCTGAAAGGTGCGCGTGGTGGGACTTTCTCGTCAGGAAGAGGCTTCGCCACCGTCCAGCCTGACACCCATGAACGATTTGGTCAAAAACAGGAACTTTTCCTGTTTGATCAGGGCATCGTCAAAAAGCGCCTTGAACATCGACTTGCTCAGCAGACGAGCACTTTCGACGATTTCGACGGCTTCGTCCGTATTGGCCCCTTTGTCCCAATGCCCCAGCGAGAAATGGGCAACCAGCCACACTCTGAGCGGCTTCGGTAGCCAGTGAAAAAAGAGCGTCATGCAGTGCGGTTCAACGGGAAACCAGAAATTCGGTGTCTGGACAAAATAGCCGCCATGGAAGTGTTTGATATTTGACGCAAACTTCCTCATCTGGGCCCAGTCGCCTACATGCTCGATCACTGAATTTGAATGTATCAGATCGTAGTCCTGCTGGTTCAACTGGCTCCAGATGTCGTCTGTGGCATCTCCAGTCAGAAAATCAAATCTCCCCACGGCGTCAAAAGCTTGCGAGCCTGGAAGATTGAGAAGCGTTATCTGGACATTGTTTCGATCAAGAAATTCTTCATCGAGGATCTTCCAATATTGGACTGTTCCGCCAATATCGAGAATTTTTACAGATCCCTTCTCTCTGAATACATTTTCAATGAGCTCACAAAAGTATCTAATCCGCTTTTTTCTCGCTGATTTCCCTAAGCTAAAGCCATCGTTTTCATATCCGGAAATAATTCTAGTTAGTTTACTCACTATTTAACTTCCCGTACTGAGCCTGAAAAGGGAATTATTAGGCGTCAACCTGGCGCATCGTAAGTTGAACGCATACAGGCATTCGGTTAAGCAACCGCTACCTGGTGGTGGCTCACGTTCAAAAAGCGAGTTCTTGAAAAGTGACCGGGTTTTTCAATTTCCGGGTGTTTACGGGTTTTGCGCAATCTTCTGCAGAATTTAGCTGCGCCTGGCAGATCTACTCCAAAGCGCTCAATGGCAACTGTGGCCCCGTCTGCCAAGCAGCGCCGGATCTTTAAGATCCGGCTTGCCACTTTATTCCCATTCGATCGTGCCGGGAGGTTTCGACGTGATGTCGTAGGTTACCCGGTTGATGCCCTGCACCTCATTGATGATGCGGGTTGCCGTTTCACCCAGAAAGTCATGCGTGAAGGGATAGTAGTCGGCTGTCATTCCGTCGACCGATGTTACTGCTCTCAGCGCGCAGGCATAGTCATAGGTTCTGCCGTCCCCCATGACGCCGACTGTGCGCACGGGCAGGATGGCAACGAAAGCCTGCCAGATCTCGTCATAGAGGCCGTGTTGCCGGATCTGGTCGATATAAACGGCATCCGCCTTGCGCAGGATATCCAGTTTC
Organism: Roseibium aggregatum IAM 12614; assembly: GCF_000168975.1. Taxonomy (GTDB): domain Bacteria; phylum Pseudomonadota; class Alphaproteobacteria; order Rhizobiales; family Stappiaceae; genus Roseibium; species Roseibium aggregatum. The sequence continues at coordinate 320,164 of NZ_AAUW01000004.1, read as the reverse complement.
TCGAGGGTGATTTCACCCGGACAACGGATTGCAAGGCCCGGTCCGGGGAACGGATGCCGGCCGATGAACTTCTCTGGCAGGCCAAGTTCGCGGCCGAGTGCCCTCACCTCGTCCTTGAAGAGTTCACGCAGTGGTTCTACCAGCTTCAGACCCATCTTTTCCGGCAGTCCGCCGACATTGTGATGCGACTTGATCGTAACCGACGGGCCACCGGAAAAACTGACACTCTCGATGACGTCGGGATAAAGCGTGCCTTGAGCGAGGAATTCAGCGCCCTCAATCTCATTTGCGTGTTTCTGGAAAACGTCGATGAAGAGCTTCCCGATGATCTTGCGTTTGGTTTCCGGATCGGAAACGCCGTCAAGTTCGCCCAGGAACAGTTCGCTCTCGTCCGCATGGATCAGGGGAATGTTGTAGTTGTCGCGGAACATGGAAACCACTTCGTCGGCCTCGTTCAACCGCAACAAGCCATGGTCCACGAAAACGCAGGTAAGCTGATCTCCAATCGCCTCATGGATCAGAACAGCGGCAACGGAACTGTCGACACCACCTGACAGACCGCAAATGACTTTCTTGTCGCCCACCTGTTCGCGGATCCTGGCAATGGCATCGTCCTTGTAGGCGCCCATGGTCCAGTCGCCGGTGAAGCCGGCCAAGCGTACGAAGTTTTCATACAGCTTCTTGCCGTTCGGCGTGTGATGCACTTCCGGGTGGAACTGAACGGCGTAGAAGTTTTTCTCCTTGTTCGCGGTGATCGCATAAGGCGCGTTCGGCGAGGTTCCAAAGACCTCGAAGCCCGGCGCGATCCTGCTGACATGGTCGCCATGGCTCATCCAGACTTGCTCTCTTCCCTCCGCGAACCAGCCATCCAGCAAAGAAAGTTTGCTCTCGGCAGGCGTTACAAAGGCCCTGCCGAATTCCGCCGTGCCGCCACCGCCGGAGATCTTGCCGCCGTCGACCTGCCCGCCGAGTTGCTGCATCATCACCTGTTGACCGTAGCAAATCCCAAGGATCGGAACGCCCATTGCGTAGACGCTTTCCGGCGGGCGCGGCGCACCGGCTCGCGTAACCGAGTCCGGTCCGCCCGAGAAGATCACCGCCTTCGGCGCAAACTCTGCCAGAAATGCGTCGGTGACGTTCTGATAGGGGTGGATTTCGCAATAAACGTTCAGCTCGCGCAGGCGCCGCGCGATGAGCTGCGTGACCTGGGAGCCGAAGTCGATGATAAGGAGGCGCTGATGCTGGGTCATGGCCAGCTTCTAACCGGTCTTTTCAGTAATTTGAACCCGAATTTCACACCAGTTGCTGTCCCGCACAAGATTTTACTGCCGCCGCCGCCTCCATGGCATTCCTGTGGCCCAAGTTTGGCTAACAGATGTTTCCGGCGGACAAGCTGTGTACGGCTGAAATTCGCTTTTGACCGGCGCCCGCCCGCTCCTTAGGTTAACCATGAGCCCCCTGCGTCGTTTCCGGTGAGACAAGCTGCAGGCAGGTGCTGTTAGGATAACCGACACAGATGACCGCAGCCGCCCGTAAAGCGTTCGAAGAAGCCATTGCCCTGGAGAATTCCGGCAATCTGGACAGGGCACTGGTGTCTTATCTAAAGGCGCAGGAACTGTCTCCAGACGATACGGAAATTGCCTATCGAACGGCATCCGCCCTGCTTCAAACCGGTTATCTGGACGAGGCACAATCGCAGCTACGCCGGATCGTCTTTGCCGAACCCGATCATCTGAACGCTCGCGCCAGCCTCGGCAACTGCCAACTGCTGCTCGGCGACATGGTGAATGCCCGGCAAAATTTTGCAGACGTGCTCGCCCAGGCGCCGGACAACCGCAATGCCCTTTACGGTCTTGCCAGCGTGTTGCTGAAAGAAGACAAGCCGGAGGAAGCTGCGGCTCCTGCCAGACGTCTGGTGGAGCTTTTGCCGGACACTCCCGCCGTCTTGTCGCTTTTCGCCGACACGCAAGCACGTGTCGATCAGAAGGCGGCCGCGATTGCAGCCTACCGGAAAGCACTTAAGGCCGATCCCAATTACGGGCCGGCCCTGATCGGACTTTCGCAGACGTTGTTGCTACGGAAACGCTTTGACGAAGTGATCGAGTTGACCATCAGGGCAAGCGAACGCGCACCGGCAGATCCGCTGCCGCTTGATCTTCTCTCCGATGCTTTGGCCGGAAAAGGCGCGTGGGAAGATGCGCGGGAAGCTGCCCTTGCCGCGCTGAAACTTTCTCCCCGCTCGATCCAGACGCACGTCCGGCTCAGCAGCATTGCGCGCAAGTTCGGCGATCATGGCGCTGCCCTGAAACACGCTCTCGCGGCGCACGATCTGGATAAGTCGGCTAAAGAGCCTCTCAACGCTCTGGGGGCCGCCCTCGCCGCGCTCAAATATTCGAACCAGGCACGTTCCGTCCTGACGGCAATGTCTCGAGGTGACGGTCTTGAGCCGGCGATTCGAGAACTTGTTGAAGGACTGGCTGACGCCGACAAGAACAGGACCCAAACTCGCCCGGTGCCGGAGCCTGACTATTCAGCAGAAGAAAACCAGTCCTCACAAACACCAGGTGGCACGCCTTCCCAGACGTCTGAAACAGAAGGCACACAACAGCCGAAATCAAGTCAGGAAAACGAAAAACCCGCGGTTTCAGAACCGTTGCTCAGCACCGATAGCGATCAGTTGCCGAATGTTCTCGGGCTACGCCGTCAGGACAGATCCTGACGGCCAAAAAGGGAGAAATCACTGCTCCCGGTGAAACAGGGCAATAAAGAAACCGTCTGTCTGTGTTGAAGCCGGCGTCAGCAGAATATCGCCACGGTCGGAAACATATTTCGGAAGCTGTGCTTCCGGCAGCGTCTTCTTCCAGATATCCAAAGCCGAAACTGGCTGGAAGGACGGGTTTTGTTCCAGAAACCAGCTCGCCTGATCCTGGTTTTCCTCGCGCAGGACAGAACAGGTGGCGTATGCAAGCCGTCCACCCGGTTTCACGTATTTGCTGGCGGTGTCCAGAACCCGGCGCTGATCGTCGATCCGATCCTGAAGTGCCTTTTCCGCAAGTTTCCATTTGGAGTCAGGGCGGCGGCGCCATACGCCCGTTCCTGTGCAGGGAGCGTCAATGAAAACCAGGTCCATCTGTCCAATCAGAGCGTCCAGACTGGAGCTGGCAGGGTCCTTCACCTGAATGTTCCGAACACCAGCCCGTTGCAGGCGTTCATGGATCGGTGCCAGTCTCAGACGGTCGGCGTCATAGGCATAAAGCTGGCCCTTGTTCTGCATGGCTGCAGCAAGTGCCAAGGTCTTGCCGCCTCCTCCGGCGCAGAAATCCAGAACCTGTTCCCCGGGCTTGGCCTGGGCAAGATGCGCTGCAAGTTGACTGGCTTCATCCTGCAGTTCAAACCAGCCCTTGCGGTAGCCTTCTTCAGCCTGAACATGCGGCATGCGGCCAAGATCAGGCTTCGCCTCGATGCGTGCTCCAACCGGTGACAGTGGTGTTGGTTGTGCGCCGGTATGCGCCAGGCGCTTGAGAACCTTGTCACGATCAGCCTTCAGCGTGTTGGTTCTCATGTCGACTGGTGCGCGCGTTGCCAGCGCCTGGCCTTCTTCGACGGCATTTTCACCGAACGCGGTCTCAAAATGGGGCCAAAGCCATTCCGGAACATCTGCCTGTTCATGGAGTGACGGTGCATGGTCTTCCGCCGTCGTCAGGCAGGCGATTTCGGCATCGGACAGAGCCTCGGGGGCATGATGGTCCTTTTCAAGGATATCCGTCAGCGCTTCCAGTCCCTTGCCCCAGCCAAGGCAATAGGTTGCCAGCACGACGGCGCGCGCCGAGTTGTCCTTCATCCGTGCGCCAAGAGAGGCCTTGTTTCGAAGGGCGTCAAACACGAGGTTGCCAATGACCGTGCGGTCTCCGGACCCGGCAAACCGGTGCGCGGCGCCCCAATCTTTCAAGGCGAGTTGCACCGGCCTGTGCCGTGTTTCCACTTCTGTCAGGACTTCTATCGCCGCCGCGAGGCGTCCGCCGTCTTTCATGCTGTTCCTTTGCGGGGGCACCTGTCTGCCGGTGCCCCGATGCCAATTGGTTTAAACGTTGGACGGGTAGTTCGGGCTTTCCCGCGTAATGGTAACATCGTGCGCATGGCTTTCCCGAAGACCTGCGCCGGAAATACGCACAAATCGTGCCTTTTCCTGAAAATCGGGAATGGTTTTGCCGCCAACATAACCCATGGCAGCCCTCAGGCCGCCGGCAAGCTGATGGAGAACGCTGCTGAGGGCGCCTTTGTAGGGAACCTGGCCTTCGATACCTTCAGGTACCAGCTTGAGGCTGTCGCGCACTTCCGCCTGGAAGTAGCGGTCGGCAGAGCCGCGCGCCATGGCACCGACGGATCCCATCCCACGATAGGATTTGTAGGAGCGTCCCTGGTGAAGATAGACTTCGCCCGGGCTTTCCTCGGTGCCTGCCAGCAGTGAGCCGACCATGACAGAGGCCGCACCTGCGGCAATTGCCTTGGCAAGGTCACCGGAAAACTTGATGCCGCCGTCCGCGACAACCGGTACGCCCTGCTTGTCCGCTTCATTCACCGAATCCATGATCGCGGTGAGCTGCGGCACACCGACACCAGCAACAATTCTGGTGGTGCAAATGGACCCCGGTCCGATGCCGACCTTCACGGCATCAGCACCCGCATCGATAAGGGCCTTGGTCGCTTCGCTCGTTGCCACGTTACCGGCAAGAACCTGTACGGAGTTGGACAGGCTTTTCACGCGGCCAACCATGTCCAGAACCTTCTGGGAGTGGCCGTGAGCGGTATCGACCACAAGAAGATCGACGCCCGCGTCGATCAGTCGTTCGGCACGTGCGAACCCTTCTTCACCGACGCTGGTTGCGGCGGCAACGCGCAGCCGGCCCTGGTCGTCTTTCGACGCATTCGGGTTGAGCTGTGCCTTTTCCATGTCCTTGACGGTGATCAGACCGATACAATTCCGGTTATCATCGACAACCAGCAGTTTTTCGATGCGGTTTTGATGCAGGAGGCGTTTCGCGTCGTCCTGGCTGACATTCTCGTTCACTGTGACGAGATCATCCTTCGTCATCAGCTCGTGAATTTTCTGGTCTGGATTTGAGGCAAAGCGCACGTCACGGTTTGTCAGGATGCCGACCAGCTTGCCGGTGGTCTGACCGCCAGATCCGCCGTTTTGCACGACCGGAACACCGGAAATTCCATATCGTTTCATCAGGTCGAGCGCGTCCTGAAGGGTCGCGTCCGGACCAATCACCAACGGATTGACGACCATACCGGATTCGAATTTTTTGACCATCCGAACCTCTTCGGCCTGCTGGTCGAGAGACAGGTTTCGGTGGATGACGCCAATGCCGCCCGCCTGGGCCATGGCAATTGCCAGACGCCCCTCGGTGACGGTGTCCATAGCGGATGAAATGATCGGAATGTTGAGTTCCAGCTCCCGCGTGACGCGGGTGCGCAGATCGACCTCGCCCGGCATTACTTCCGAGTGGCCGGGGATCAGCAGGACGTCGTCAAACGTCAGGGCTTGCTGTCCGGTGGTAGGGACGTAGAAGGATGCCATTGCCAATTCCCCTTGTAAAAAAATAGCTGAGACGCACGCTTTTTTTCAAAAGCCTGCATCTTTCGAGTCGCTTCGGCTGTGCCGGAGAAGTTGGCGCGGGTCAATAACACGCAGGTGACAGAAAAGAAAGGGGGGCTGACCTTTATACGGCGCTTCCCCATCTGCGTAGCTGACAGCTGGCTTTCAGGACTGCCTTACAATCAGGTCAATCGGGATCGAGATCGCTGCCGCGGAAGCCTTTGGCGATCACATAAAGCTCCGGACTTTCCTTGCGGCTTGCAGGCGGCTTGATATGGGCCACCGACTTGAATTCACGCTTCAGATCGTGGAGCAGAGCGTTCTCCGTCCCGCCGCGAAATACCTTTGCCAGGAAGGACCCGCCCGGCACGAGGTTTCGTCTCGCGAAATCGATCGCGATTTCGAAAAGATGTGTCGTGCGCAGGTGATCCGTCTGTTTGTGACCAGTTGTCGGGGCCGCCATGTCGGACAGGACGACATCCGGTTTGTGACCACCAAGCGCCTCCATCAAGGCCGCCGGTGCATCGTCGTCCAGAAAGTCTTTTTGCAAAAACGTCGTGCCGCGCACGTGATCCATTTCCAGGTAATCGATGCCGACAACCTTTGGCGCATCCACAGAGGATTGCACCCGCTGCACGGCCACCTGGCACCAGCCACCCGGCGCGCAGCCAAGATCGACAACACGGTAACCGGGTTTCAGCAATTTGTGCTTGTCGTCGATCTCGATCAGCTTATAGGCGGCGCGGGACCTGTAGCCGTCCATTTTTGCGCGGCGAACGTAAGGGTCGTTCAGTTGCCTCTGAAGCCAACGCGTCGAGGACTCCCGCCGGCCCGCGGAGGTCTTCACCTTGACATGGAGACCTCGGTCGCCCGTTCCTTTTTTGCCTTGGCTCATGTTCTGTTCCTTTGGCGCCCGCGATCCTGGCGTGCGCCGTTTTTCCTGTGCGACCAGACACCGTCTGCCGCCATCAATTCCGTGAGAATGCCTTCCCGCAGACCCCTGTCCGCAACACGCAGGCGAGAGCAACTCCAGCGGCGCCGGATAGCCTCCAGGATGGCGCAACCCGCCAGAACCAGATCAGCCCGGTCCGCACCTATGCAGGGATTATCCACGCGCGCCTCATAGGGCATGTCACGCAGTTGATCAATCATTCTGGAGACGTCGCCATTCTCCAGCCATGTACCGTCAACCCTGCGTCTGTCGTAGCGTTTCAAGCCCAGATGAACACCGGCCAGGGTCGTAACCGTGCCCGACGTTCCCAGCATATGCACCCTGCCAGACGCAATTGCTTCAGTCAGGTTGCTGGCTAGATTGAACGCCGCGAGATGTTCGGCCGCATCTTCAATCATGGCTTCGAAGATATCTGGCGTCACATGGACACCGCCATGTCTTTCTGCAAGGTTGACAACTCCGACAGGCAAGGAAATCCAGGACCGGATGAAGCGGGTGAGCGCATAGCCACGCGCACCGCAGCGGTTGCGCAGGTCCAGCCAGACGATTTCAGAAGACCCGCCGCCAATGTCGAACAGAATCACACCGTCGGCTTCGTGATCCACCAGCGAGGCACAACCGGCAACGGCGAGTCTGGCTTCCGTCTCGCGGTCAACGACTTCCAGCGCCAGTCCTGTTTCCGCCTGGACCCTCTCGATGAAAGCAGCGCCATTTTCTGCAGCACGGCAGGCTTCCGTCGCAATCAGCCTGGATCTGGCCACCCCTCTGTCGGCAAGCTTTCGGTGGCACTGAGCCAGAGCGTCAATCGCCCGGTCCATCGCTGCGTCGCTCAACATCCTGTTGGAGCCGACGCCTTCTCCAAGGCGAACGATTCTGGAATAGGCGTCAACGACGCGGAATCCCCGATCTTCCGGGCGAGCGATCAACAGACGGCAATTATTCGTCCCCAGGTCGAGCGCTGCATAAAGCGGTGCGTTGTTTCGCCCTGAAGTCCCTTCATAGGCGCCCCCGCTTCGCCCCCCGTTCCCATGGTCCCTCTGGCCAGATGGCAAGCGGTTTTCGCCATGTCTGCGCGAACGCGCCTCCTGGATCCGGTCGGAAGGCGTAGATGGGCCGCGTTCGGTCAAAGGCGTCGCAACTGTGATGCCAGCAGCAGAGTTTTGTGCAGTTCCAGGCTGTTCTGCACTGCTGGAGACCTGTTTGCGGCGGCGGCCACGTCTGCGGGCAGCTTTCTTACCTTTCAGACTGGTCGCCGTGTCTGATTGAGGTTTCATACTATCCCGAACCGGCGCTCCATCTGCAGCACCAGCGCCGACCGCTTGCGCACCATCAGTCTTGTGGGTACGCCCGCGTTTTCTTTTTTTGCGGCGTTTCTGGGATGAAGATGCACTCTCCCCGTTGCGCGCAGGCTGTCCCTGCGCGGAGAGTGTTTGATCGACGGGTCCGTTCACAGCCTTGGACGGAATTTGCCCGTCCGTTGAAGGCGCATCATTGGCGGCACTGTTCGCCTGTGCCGCAGGATTGCCCTTGGGGGCCTTGCCTGACTTGCGCTTGCGGCGCCGTCTGGACGCTCCCCTGGGCTCCATAGGAGCCCCGCTGGTTCCGGACACATCAGGGGTACGACGCCCTTTCTCGGGCGGTTCCTGACCTGACTGAGTCACGTTTTTGCCTTTCAGATCTCCAGTGCTGCCGCCGTTTTAAAGGGGCGCTGCTGGAGACCGTGTCTTTCGTTGACAAAACTGTAACAGGTTGCCCGTCGCTGGAAAAGCTTTCCGTGACACGATTGTATGCAGTCTTTCGCGAGACTTTCCACAGGTGTTCGATTTCACAAAAAAGTCCGAGGCAGGTCTTGCAATCGCCGATGTGATAGATGTATATGCGGCACACCAATCGGGAGCGAGAGACGCTTCTTGCTCACTACCGATCGATTGGAGGCTCATCTGGTGAGCAGTGTTGGGGAATAGGTTAACGGTAGACCCACGGACTCTGACTCCGTTAGTCCTGGTTCGAATCCAGGTTCCCCAGCCAACCTTCTTCCAAAATCATTCCCGCAAATGTGTCTTCGAAGCGGGTAAGCTTCGAAACTTTCCTGATAAAGCCACAGACCGGACTCATGGAATCCGGCTGATGACCTTGGAAGCGCAGCGGAGTGCGCCGTTTGCGTGGGCGAGGCTTTCCCACCCGTGGACCTGTCTTGGCTCGAAGCCGAGATCTTTCCAGATCCTGGCATTCTCTTCATCGTAGTCTATGAAGCGCTTGTCTTCGCCGAAGCAAGGCAGCCACATCATCGGGGGGATGTTTTCATCCCGAACCGCATTTTCCAAAAGAATATTGTTATAAAGACGCGGACGGACAGCGTTTTTTATATCGGTCGCAAAGGGCACGGGGTTGCGGATGATCTCGAAGCCCTGATCCCTCAACCAATATTCTGATGCATCAAGCAGCCTTTTTTCCCTTTTAGCCTTGCTTTCCGCGTCAGGTGCCACGGCCACAGGGTCTGCGAGCAGGAGCAGGTTTTTGCCGTTGCGCCGCAACCCTGTTGGCGAGACATATCTGTCGACATGGCTTTCGCACCGTTCGATCCTCGTTACCAGGTCCGGCCGAAGCCGGGTGAGCTGCAAAGCCCTTTGCAGAACAATCTGTGAAAGGAGAAGACCTTCTTTCTGGTCGGCCTCAACGGTCGTCTCGGTATCGGAGCAGGTGCTTCCCAAGCAGGGCGACGGCCGCTCGGTCAGGTCCCTTCTGCGGTACCCCCAATAACAGACAGGTCTGTGGTCGAGTTGGCTGATGCGCCTGTCTGCCTCAAGCAATGACCCGTCGCCACCAAACTTTGAGGCTGCTGATCTCAGCCGGCTCGTTTGTCCAATGAGACGGAAATCCTCTCCGACAATCTGGTCCCCTCCCGGCAGGAAGAGCGGCAGATCATTACAGGCAACAGACAGGTGACCTGCGAGCAGCGACGGCAAGCTTCCATTGGGCCAGTCGCATTTTGGCGCAGCCAGCCGTAAATCGTTGCCGTGCGCTTGAACAAGGATGGAATCCTGCACCCAGATATCGGCGCTTTGCAGAGGAGCGGCGCCGGCAAGGATAATCTCGTGGTGGCATGAGGTTTGTAGATTGAGCCAGGTTTCCACAGCCGCTTCGTTGCAGGCGTCCGCAAAGACCAGGATCGAAACGCTCGACGGCATGGCCCGTAGCAAATTGCCTAGTGCCGCGAGAATTTTTTCCGTGAGTGGATTTTCTGAATCAAACACCTTGTTGGGCAGGGAGATTGCGATCCTGTCAATCAAGCCGCCGCAATCCGGAACGATCGACCACGTGGTGTTTGCTTTCACGCTCTCCATTTTCATAGGCCGTCACCTGCCGAGAACGTCTTTTTCGAGAGACTTGAGAAACAGGGTGTTCTGAAGTTTCCAACTATTGTGACCATCGTAGATCTCGGGTTCGAAGTTTTCTTTGAGTTTGCGCAGAAGCATTTCCGCGTCCTGCCGTTTCACGCTCTGCACAAACAAGGGCAGGCTGTCCAAAAATCGAGCGCGGTCGTTTTCGGAAAGTCCGGCGTCACTCAGCACCTGTGACCAGGTGCGCCTGGTGAAATGCAGACCGGTCGCAGCGTTCAGCAATTGGTCGTGGATGCTTTCGCAGATGAAATGCCGCTGAAGAGCAGCAGAGAGAGTTGCTTCCACATCCACCAGTGCCAGGGACAGCGGGCAATACCCCAATTCCGCTGGCGCATGGGAGACTGCCACATCGGCGTCCGAAAGGCGCTTTCCGGCCTGATAGTCTTCAAAAATTGCCCCGACGCCCACCATCCCGAACGCAAAACATTCGGCTGCCCGAAGCGCTCCCATGCTGGCAGCGCCAAAGAGACTGCAACCAGCCTGCAAAGCAAACAGGATCTCCTTGTGCCAAACGGATGGGGTCGAATTGAAATACCCGTCAATCAGTCCGATCACGGTTCGTCCCTCCCCTGCCGCTCGCAGGATGTCACCACGCGCAGCAGGCGGCCGAACGTCCAGGCCACGAGCAAAATCAGCAGGCAGGCCGTGAATGCTCGGACCTGCAAAAACGACAGGTTTCAACATGCAGTGCTCAGCACTTCCGTGGTCAGCAAGATTGAATTCATGGACATTTCCGAGAAGCTGCCTGCATGCGCATCCAGGCCTGTAACGATGGTTCTGACGACGTGAACATCCTGAACAGGTGACTTCAGCGGAAACAGATAAGCATCTTCGATGCCAGCCGCCTGCATCAGCTTCAGGATATCCTGCCAACACATTGAAGACGTTTGTTTGGGCGGCTGTAGCTCTGCCTCAAGCTGTGCCAGAGAGACGAGCGGTGGCTGGTTCTTGCTCACGCCATCCTTCGACTGCTGGAAACGCTCGATCGAAAGATCATCGCGTGCGCCGGCTATGTCGGTCAGACGCGATTGCACCGCTTCCAACAAGGCAGACAGTATGGCATCGGCAACATTGGTCCGGCAGGCGATGCCGGCGGGAGCGCGTGAAATGACACCAGTTGGACCGTTTACCTGACGCGATATTACAGCCGCGATCACAGGCAGCTTAACGCGACCTGGGAGCGCGTAGACGTGAAGATCAAGGCCGGCCCTGGCCACCTTGTCGAGTATGTCGTCTAGATCTGCATTAGCGCCCTCGTAGTCGGTCACTTCGCGGATGTTGTTGCCGAACAGTCCGAAGGTGTCGACAAGGCTCGATGCGTCATGTTCCACGAGTTCAAGCAAAGCGTGCTCGATTGCCTTGTCGATCGAGAAATGGGCTGCCAGGCCCTGCGACGTCATGCGAAACGCTTCGCGGTCCCAGGGCATGTCGCTTCGCATGTCCATTCCAACGAGCTCGTAAGGCGCGAAACGCTCCTGGCCTGATATCAGGGATGTTCCGGGAACCCAGGCGCGCTGGCGTGTCGGGTCGAGCTGGTGCGGGTTGACCCTTGCCACATCGAAGAGCGGTATGACGTTTCTTTGCTGGCGCGCCATGTCTTCGATCGTCGCAAATTTCGTGACGTGCTGCCGTGGCTGTTCCGCGACGGCACATTCAACGGCTTCCATGACTGCCGAAATCTTCGCCTGATCGTCCGTCACACCCTTTCCCTGCGATATGGAAAGTGACCGCGAATTCGGTCTGGTCGCGAACCAGACCGGTATCCCGATCGTGTCCAGTCCGGTGATCTCACCCAATCTGGTAATGCCGAAGCTGCGCAGGAATTGCGGAGAGAAAGGATCGGATTGCACAACGAATACCTCCTGTAGCGCTATGATTACCCAGTACTGATGCCTTGCGGATCAATCGTCCGACAGCACTGCGTCCTGAAGCGTTTCGGAATTGTCGGCTCCGGAACCGGTCTTGGAGACCGGATCCTGGATCGGCGCCCAGCTCAGTCTGTTGAGATCCCAATCGGTGTCATCGACATCAGTCAGGAAGGCAAAATCGACATCGGAAATGGTGCTGCCCTGTTTGATGGCCTGATAGATACCTTCCGACTCGACCTGGCTGAGACTGGTTTCAGGATTTCCGTCACTTTCGGCAAACAGAACGCGTGCAGCTGCGGCGATCTTGGCATAACCGTCAACGCCGGCATTTTGCTGCTCATATGTCATGATCGTCTCATGGGAGACCCGCGAAACGCGCAAAGGGTCCATCCTGAGAAAGACAACGCCGTGGCCACGTTTACCGATGACATAAAATGATGATTGAGCCATAATTTTCTCCTATTAATAGTGTGCGTCAGTCAAAGCCGGCGAGTTTCAGGCCTTCCAGAAAAATCCTGTTGTTCTCGGGATTTTTGTCTGGTTGAAAGCGAACGATTTCTTGTGCGGTCATCCCGGGATAAACATCCATCAGACGCCGCGCGTACTGTCGTGCGAGGTCTATTTGCCCGTCGAGTGCGAGACTAGCGGTCAGCACACGCAGTGCCGGTTCCTCATCCTGCATTTGTTTGCAAAGCCGGACTGCTTCGGCGTAATCCGCCAGCTTGAAGGCAATGCTTGCGCCCGCCCACCAGTAGATGTCCGGAGCGAGTGGATTCAGGTCGATGGCGTGCTTGAAGCGCTTCCAGGCTTCCTTGGGTTTGCCGAAATGAGCAAGCGCGTCTGCGTGCTGTATGAGCAGGTCCGATGAGTTCGGGCTTAATGTCTCGGCTTCCTGGAATTTGGCTTCCGAGGTCGCATAATCCCGCTGATAGAGCGCGATGACAGCCGCCATCCAGTAACCGATACCGGCAGAGGAATCGATTTCGATAGCTGCATCGGCTTCCGCCTTTGCCCGATGAAGAAGGTGCGGATCCGTCCCCCCGAGAAGCAGCCATTCCAGCTGCATTGTCTGGGCGATGCGTGCACGGGCAATCGACAGATCCTTGTCGTAGGTCAGGCCCTGGCGGAACTCCTTCCGGGCACGGCGTATCATGCTGAGATTACAGGTCTTGATGAGGTTCTGCCCTCTCAAGACGTGCAGATAGCTCTGAGAATTGATCGCCCGACCGGTATCGAGCATCTGACGTTCGATCTGCTGGGCCAGGTTGGCCGCCACGGTTTTTGCGAGCAGACGGAACGTATAGTGGAGGTCATCCGGTTCCATGGAATATTCCGCGGACCAGATTATCTCACCAGTGCCGTCGTCAAGGACGGTGAACGATATCCTCTGGCTGCCCGGAAGCAGGAAACTCTGAACGGAGTAGTTCGACCGGATTTTTTCCCATTTGCTGATGTTGCCTCCCCGAAAATCACGCATCGTGCTGAAAGGCGACACCACAACGAAGGTCTTGAACCTGGAGAAGCTGTTGGCGACGTCCTCGACAAATGCCTCCGCGAGTTGAGCGTCCGGATGCTGATCGATATGGCGTGGCGAGGAAAAGGCGACCCGCGGAACAGGAGCTTTCTGGGGAGCTGCACGTTGCTCAACCGGCTTGACACTTGCCGGCACGGTCATGCCCTGCCCGGTCGGCTTTCCACTGGCATTGCCGGGAACGCCGGGTAAGGACGGATTGAGAACCGAATTCATCAACCGGTCGATACGGTCGACGCCATCCTGGTCGCCGCACCGGCCATAAGCTTTCGAAATGACCCGGTAGCATTCGGGGCTGTCTGGCTCGAAGGCCAGAAGCCTGTCTGCAATCTTGGCAATGTTGCCACCGCGATCTGCTCCGAATCGAGTCGATTCCTCAAGCGCGGCCGCCGCTCTGTTGAACAGCTTTTCCCTGAGGCTCGCGCGTTCGGTCAAAAGCCAAAGATTGAGTTGCTCACCTTCGAATTCCATTCCATCAAGCAATTCACCGCCGAACTGTTCGATGCCGGCCATCATTCCGTCGAGATCGGTTGCGTTGCATGAGTGAAGAAAAGCGGCCAGATCGGAGCTTTGCGCTCCTGGTCCAAGACTGATTCTCGTCTGTGTCGTTTCGATGAGCGGTCCGGATTCTGGTTGACGGCTCTGAACCCGCACCAGCAATTGCCTGAGGTTTGCCATGGCTCTGGTTTGAGAAACATCCTCCCAGAGCAGCGCTGCAACCTTCTGGCGAGCGAGTACATTACCTGGAACCAGAAGTAATACTGCAAGCAATGCGTACCCCTTGGCAGGGAACGGGGTATTCCGTGAATAATACACTGACGGAACGCCAAGTAGTCGAATATTTGAGCCTGAACTACTTTTATTCATCACTATGCCCCCTTGTAATTTTTTCTAACACAGTTCCCCGCACAGAAGAATACCACTCCCATGCGCGAGTCACGCTGGTGTGACGGTGCTGTTGTGACTGTAGCGTTGCCGGCGGAACGAAGGGTGTTCACGGATTGCGGCCAAAAGCAAAAAACTTCGTAGTATCAGATAGTAAGGAAGCCATTCATGTCTGGTAAGATCTCCTTCAGGAGGAACTACGCAGCATACGGAGATAATGTTCGACCATTTGAGAAGGCTGACGACATCGGTTCCGTTATTACGGAGTTTCTTTGGTACGAAGGCACCCCTTTTTATCCATTTGGCGATTTGGTCTCCGCAAATATCAGTTCCGTCTGGCTCGGCGCTGGAGAGCCGACCAAAGACGATGAGGACAATTTGGACCTCGTTTTCAAAATGCCCGAAAGCGACGGAGGAAATTTCTTTGAAATCGTTCTCAGGTCGAGCGGCGGAACATCTTATGGGGGCTGGGCCTGGGGGCAGGATCTGGAAGTAACCGACACAGTCGTGTCCGGTCACAGAGTGCTCGTTGCCCATGCAAATGAACTTTGCGTCTTTTTGGAATATTCCCTTGAAAAGGGAAAATACGTTCAAAGAAATATTGAATCTGATTGTAAAGTTACGACTTCCACAGTCAGAAGACTGACTAAAATATCAAGAAGACACTGAAATTTTTTAGACATTTTGAGAATTCGTCAAATATTAGAAGTGAAGTAAACTGAATTGGTTTGAGGTTATTGCACTTTTCGAATTCAAAGAAGTTCGTTCATCTTCTTTGAAAGCCCGGGCCGCTCCTGGAAGCATATGATTGTATCCCACCACAATCGCTTTCGGGGGCGGTCTTATTCTTTTCGGTCATTTCCTGGGTGCCGTATCCAGCGGTTTTGCTAGCCAGACTCAAGGCCGGAGCTTTGTGGCGTGGCCGTTTTCAGTCGGTTGAACCCCATCGAGAGATGGGCTCGCCGTATCAATGCAGCCGCCTGAAAATCACCAAGGCGTACAGCGTTCGCGATCTCCATGATCTCGCCGCAGAAAATGGCAACCTCCTGAGGCAGATCCTTTTCCTGTATCAACGTCAACCAGATACGACAGGTCTTGTAGAAGAGTTTTTCCGAAACATCCTGAAGGGGAACGTTCAGGGTCAATTGCTGGAAGGCATGAAAGAAATCGATATTGAGACGGGCAAAGACTGCCCTGTCTGGTGCTGCGATCAGTCGTTCTGCCCTGAGTTTGAGGCCGTTGAACAAGGTTTCCAGTTCCCGGTCGGGTGGACGCGGACAGAGCCTGCCCGTCAACTCGTTCAATTCCAGTCTGAGCTCATAGACTTGTGCCAGCTCCTGAAGGTCGACTTCCGTCACCAGAGTACCGACACCCTGCTGCGATAACAGAAGTCCATCTGCCTCAAGGATCTGCAGTGCCTTTCGCAGGGGGGAGCGGCTGACGCCGAATTCGGACGCCAGAGCTTCTTCGCTCAATTGCGTTCCAGGCGGATAAACAAGCATACAGATCCTGTCCCTCAGGACAGAATACATGATCTGGAACCGTTCCTGCGCGCTGGAGGCCTGGCTCAGCAAATCTGCGACGTCTGACGACGCGGTTACATCCTGATCGGTCATGGAGATTGTAACAGAGTTTTTTCCAGCCCCGTCAGCATGGCAAGACACTTGTCGAGCTGTTCGACAGCCAGAAATTCATCCGGCTTGTGCGCTTGTGCAATGGAGCCGGGGCCACAGACAACGACGGATAGCCCGAGTGACTGGAACAGGCCAGCTTCGGTGCCGAAGGACACGACATCGCACAGGTTAGCACCGGTCAGCGAGGTGACGATGTCACGTGCTTCGTTTTCCGGCATAACCGCTAGACCCGCCACTTCGCCGATGATTTCAGTCACGATTTCCGCATCGGGATAGACCGATGTCATTTGCGGCAACAAGACGTCCCGGCAATAGGCCTCAAGTGCGGCCTTTACCTGGAGCGCATCTTCCGTGCGCACCGGGCGCATTTCCCATTCGACGGCGCAATGCCGTGCAATGACGTTGCGCGCAGACCCGCCATCGATCCGCCCGACCTGAAGCGTCGTCCAGGGGGGAGAATAACGTTCGCTGTCCGCGTCGGCCTTTCCCTTCATGTTTTCGGCAAGTTCCATCATCCGGGAAATATAGGCGGCGGCAACGTGAATGGCGTTGACACCCTTGTCGGGTTCCGAGGCATGTCCGTCCGTGCCGTGGAAGGCGGTTGTGTATTCGTAACAGCCCTTGTGGCCTTCGATGACCCGCATTTCAGTCGGTTCGCCGATTATAGCAACAGATGGACGGATTGCACTTTGCTGAAGCTCTTCAACCAGATGCCGCGCGCCAAAGCACCCGACTTCCTCGTCATAGGTCAGGGCAACGTGCAGTGGCCGCTTCAGATCGAGCAACGCGTACTCCTGCGATTTCGCGAGCACGGCAGCGATATAGCCCTTCATGTCGCACGTGCCGCGCCCGTAGAGCAGCCCGTTCTCTTCCCGCATCTGAAAAGGGTTGCAAGTCCATTCCGCCGGGTCGGCAGGGACGACATCCGAGTGCCCCGACAAGACAATCCCACCGGAAACATCAGGACCAATCGTGGCAAAGAGATTGGCTTTCCTGCCTGTTTCGTCCCTTGAGACCCTCACCCGTGCACCGGCTTCGCGAAGCAGGGTTGCGGAAAAGCTGATCAGCTCGAGATTGCTGTCTGCGGAGACGGTCGGGAAACCGATCAAGCGATCCAGAATCGAAATTGTCCGGTTCAGCAGGTCCGAGCGCATTTCCACCTCAGGACTTCACGAACAGTTCGCGAGGTCTGTTGCACAGACACTCCGCGCGTCCGTTTTCCTTGATGAGAATGCTCTCGGTGATTTCCAGTCCCCAGCCATCCATCCAAAGTCCCGGCATGAAATGAAACGTCATGCCGGGCTTCAAGACGGTGGTATCTTCCTCGCGAATGGAAATCGTGCGTTCGCCCCAATCCGGCGGATAGGAAATGCCGATCGGGTACCCTGCCCGCGCGCCGCGCTCGATACCGGCCGCCTCAAGCGGTTTTGCCAATGCCCGAGCGATGTCACCCGCGGTATTGCCAGCCCTTGCAGTGTCGAGACCAGCCTCGAGCCCCTCAACGAGAGCCTTTTCCGCGTCGAGAAGATATTGTTCCGGCTTCCCGAGAAAAACGGTACGGCACAGCGGAGCGTGATAGCGGCGGAAACAGCCGGAGAGTTCGAAGAAGGTCGCTTCGCCCTCCTGCATGAAACGTCCGTCCCATGTCAGGTGCGGCGCAGACGCATCCGCGCCACTTGGCAGGAGCGGCACGATCGCCGGGTAGTCTCCCCAGGCATCGTCCAGACCGCGAATGGCGTCGGCATAGATTTCCGCGACCAGGTCTGCCTTGCGCATGCCCGGAACGACGCGCTGGAAGACACCGTCCATGATCTTCTCGGAGATCCTGGCTGCCTTGCGCATGAAGACCAGTTCCTCATCCGATTTGACAGCTCTCAGCCAGTTGACCATGCTCGTGGCATCGATGAACTCTGCGTTCGGCAGATCGTGCTGAAGCGTCAGGAACGCCTTGGCCGAGAAATAGTAATTCTCCAGTTCGACGCCAATCTTCTTGTTCGCGTAGCCTTTCGTTTCCAGCAGCCGGGCAAGGTCCTGCATCGGATGGCGTTCGGACGACTGAATGAAATGATCGGCGTAGGATGCGACACGCGCGTCATCCATCCAGACCGTTCGACGGGCGCCGTTGGCATCCTGTCTGCGTCCCCACCAGATCGGTTCTTCGTCCAGAAAGACAACTACGCCCTGATGCACATAGAAAGACCAACCGTCGTAGCCGGTGGTCCAGGCCATGTTGGAAGGGTCCTCGAGAAACAGGACATCTATGCCCCGCGTGACCATGTCCGCACGGACAAGGTTGAGACGGCGCTGGTACTCGGCATCGCTGAAAGGAAGGTCGTGACCTGGCATGATTGGGCCTCGTCGGTTATTTGTACACAAATAAGAACTCAGCGATTTCAAAAATCAAGAAAATAAACAATTCGAGATGACATCTCTTGCGTGAAGAGGTTCATTTGTACACAAGTAGTCAGAGCGCCTCCCTTGCGGGAGACATTTTCGGCACCAAACGGGCCTGGAGACGGTCGATGCAGTTATCGCTTGCGGACATTCTTGAAGCGCGAAAGGCCATCGCGGGCGAAGTCGTCAGGACACCCTTGCTGCCTTCAAGGTTTATGTCCGAGCAATCAGGTCAGCCGTTTTTTCTGAAGATGGAAACCATGCAGCCGACAGGCGCTTTCAAGCTGCGCGGTGCCACGAATGCCGCCCTGAACGCACCCGAAGGAACCCACACCCTCACCTGCTGTTCCACCGGCAATCATGGGCGCGGGGTTGCTTATGCAGCAAGGCAACTGGGGCTGAAGTCCGTTATCTGCATGTCGGCACTGGTGCCGCAAACCAAATTGGAAGGCATCAGGGCTTTGGGCGCTGAAACGCGCATCATCGGCAAAAGTCAGGACGATGCTCTTGCCGAATGCAGGAAGCTTGGCCGATCAGACGGCGTTTTTGAGATTTCGCCTTTTGACGACCCTTATGTGATTGCCGGTCAAGGCACTATCGGCCTGGAGATTCTCGAAGACCTCCCGAACCTCGGAACGCTTCTCGTTCCGCTATCCGGCGGTGGGCTTGCTGCCGGTGTTGCGCTTGCCGCGAAGTCCATCAATCCGGCGATCCACGTTGTTGGCCTCACGATGGACCGGGGAGCCGCCATGAAAGCATCCATAGACGCGGGACATCCCGTTGAGGTGCAGGAGGTCGCGAGCCTCGCAGACTCGCTGGGCGGAGGTATTGGGCTGGACAACAGGCTGTCCTTCGCCATGTGCCGGGATCTTCTGGATGAGATCGTGCTGGTAAGCGAAGAGGAAATTTACCGGGCAATGCAGGCGCTTTATTACGAAGACAGTCATGTAGCCGAAGGCGCCTGTGTCGTCGGCATAGCGGCGTGTCTTGCCGGTAAGCTGAGTGGACTGAAGGGTCCGGTCGCGACAATCATTACCGGGCGCAATGTCGACATGACCCAGTTCACAAGAATCATGACGGGTCAGGACGTGCAGCTCGACGGCTATTTGGTAAAGGGAGCGCGTTATGGCGCATGAAATCAGGCTGGTAAATGAAGCAGACTTGCGCCGGTCCGTTCACCTGGACCTGGAAGTCATCGACTGTATCGAACAGGCTTTCGCAAAACTTTCAACCGGAACGGTGGTCATGCCCCCCGTGCTTTCCATGGCCTTGCCCGACGAAAATGCGGAAGTCGATGTGAAAACCGCCTATGTGCCGGGACTTGATGGATTTGCCATCAAAGTCTCTCCCGGTTTCTTCAACAATCCGGCGCTGGGGCTGTCCAGCCTCAACGGTTTGATGGCGCTGTTTTCCGCAAAGACAGGCCTCGTGCAGGCCATCTTTCTGGACAACGGTTATCTGACAGACATCCGGACGGCCGCCGCAGGAGCCGTTGCCGCTCGCCATCTGGCACCCAGGGAAGTCTCTACCATCGGCATTCTGGGCACTGGCGTTCAGGCCAGATTGCAACTGATTGCAGCCGCCAAGGTACGCCCGGCAGAAAGAGCGCTGATCTGGGGACGGGATCAGGACAAGGCCAAGCAATTGGCCAAGGACATGACGGCCGCCCTTGGGATGAATGTTGCCGCTGTCGAGGACCGGTCGCAGCTTGTGGCCGACAGCCAGCTTGTTGTAACGACAACACCGTCGAAAGAGGCAATCCTCAGCGCCGACTGTCTTCATCCGGGCCTGCACATCACGGCCATGGGCTCCGATCAGGAAGACAAGAACGAACTTGACCCGCAAATTCTTGCCCGCGCGGATACCATTGTCTGCGACCGGATCAGCCAGTGCGTTAAACTCGGCGAATTGCGGTCGGCCCTCGAAAGCCGAGCTTTGCAGGACACAAGCTCTGTACTCGAACTGGGAGATGTTGTAGCGGGCAGTACCGCCGGCAGACGGCAAAAAACGGATATAACCGTCTGCGATTTGACCGGCACCGGCGTTCAGGATACGGCCATTGCAACGCTCACACTAGGCAAGGTCAAGAAATCGAATGCGGGCACAACGCTCGTTTCCTGAAACGGCAAGAGATCTGCATGCTGAAACTGGACAACAGAGACCTGGAAATACTGAAAGTTCTTGCCGAAGAAGGACGCATTTCAAAAGCCGACCTTGCAAAGCGCATCAACCTCAGCCCAAGCCCTTGCTGGAAACGCCTGGAAAGGCTGGAGGCGGCCGGTATCATTGAAGGCTATGGTGCCCGTCTTTCTCTCCGCAACATTGCGCCTCACGTCACCGTGTTCGTTACGGTTGAGCTGGAACATCACCGCGCCGAATATTTTCAAGCCTTCGAGCGGGCAATCCGGAGCTGCGAGGAAGTCGTCGCCTGTTGGGCCATCGGGGGCGGTCTCGACTACCTGATGCAGACCGTTACGCGCGATATCGACAGCTACCAACGCTTCATGGATGCCCTGCTCGATCGCGGCCTTAGTGTTGTGCGCTACTTTACCTATGTGGTCACCAAACCGGTCAAACAGAGCGCCTCTCCTTCCCTCGATTTGTTGCTCACCGGCATGCTGGGAACGGATCCAGCGCCGGATCACTCCGAATAAGAACGAAACAACTACAATGCCTTCGCAGAAGAGGCGTTTCGTTCCCAGGTGCAGATCTAATGTTTGCTCACCACCTTGGAGAGCAACACCATGCAGACCCTGCCACTTGCCGAGACAGCTCTTGAGAGCTCGCTTTTTCACCAGATCGACAATCGTCATCTGGTCAAGCATTTCGCCTATGCCGGAGGCCGCTGGGTAGCTTCTCGCGGCGGAGAGGTATTTCAGGTAACGGACCCTGCGGACGGAAGTCTTCTCGGTGAAGTGACGTCCCTCTCAGGAGAAGAATCTTCAGAGGCTGTCGATGCGGCGGACAATGCCTTTTCGAAATGGTCCGCCTTGCTGCCGCAGGAAAGAGCCACGTTTCTAATGGCATGGCATGCGCGGATCCTCGAAAATAGAGAAGATCTGGCCCGCCTCATGACGCGTGAACAGGGCAAACCGCTCTCTGAATCCCGGGGAGAGATCGACTATGCAGCCTCCTTCGTCTCGTTTTATGCAGAAGAAGCCAAACGCCCGAACATTGAAAGCATCACCTCTCATCTGCCGGATGCAGAGATGGAAGTCTGGCGCGAACCTGTCGGCATTGCCGCACTGATCACACCCTGGAATTTTCCCTGCGCGATGATCACGAGAAAAGCAGCGGCTGCGCTAGCGGCGGGCTGTACGGTGGTGGTTCATCCGTCGCAGGAAACCCCTTATTCCGCTCTTGCTCTTGCCGAACTGGCCGACCAGGCAGGGCTACCGGCGGGCGTATTCAACGTGATCCCGGGAAATGCCAGCGACATCGTGAAGCCCTGGATGTCAGATCCTCGCGTCAGAGCCGTTTCGTTCACCGGCTCGACAGAGATTGGCAGGCTTCTTTATTCGCAAGGGGCCGAGACGGTGAAGCGCCTTGTGCTGGAACTTGGTGGCCATGCACCGTTCCTGGTATTTGCAGATGCCGATCTGGACCACGCCGTTGATCAGGCAGTCGCGGCGAAATTCGCGACCTCCGGTCAGGATTGCCTCGCGGCCAACCGCATTCTGATTGAAAGACCAGTCTATCAGGCCTTTTGCGAGGCTTTTACCAAACGCGTTGAAAGTTTGTCTGTCGGGCAAGGACTTGAAGATCCGGATATCGGTCCGTTGATGCATGAACGGGCCATTGCCAAGCAGGAAGACCATGTGCGGGAAGCACTTACGCGCGGTGCCCGTCTCTTGACTGGCGGTCACCGACACCCGGCCGGTCCCTTGTTCTTCGAGCCAACGGTGCTTGCCGACGTGCCCGCTGATGCGGCGATATTCAGGGAAGAAACATTTGGTCCTGTTGCAGCGCTTGCGGCCTTCGATACGGAAGAAGAGGTCCTCGCCCGGGCCAACGACACCGAGTATGGCCTTATCGCCTATGTCCACACCCAGGATCCGCGCCGCATCTACCGGGTCAGCCGCGCGCTTCAATACGGCATGGTAGCCGTCAACCGCACCAAAGTGACCGGCTATCCGATCCCCTTTGGCGGCGTAAAACAATCCGGCCTTGGCCGCGAAGGCGCCCGCTACGGACTGGAGGCCTTTACCGAAATCAAATACGTCTGCCGGGACTGGAGTTGACCTGGCCGCGCCAACACAAGAAGGACTTGAATATGCTCAAGAACGACCAACTGGATGCCTGGGACAGGGAAAACTTCTTCCATCCCTCGACCCATCTTGCTCAACATGCGCGCGGAGAAAGCCCGAATCGGATCGTGACCGGTGGAAGCGGTGTCTATATCGAAGACCGTGACGGCACAAAGCTCCTGGACGCCTTTGCCGGACTTTACTGCGTCAACGTCGGCTATGGCCGGTCGGAAATTGCCGATGCAATTGCCGAGCAGGCACGTGAGCTGGCCTATTACCACGCCTATGTCGGACATGGCACCGAAGCCTCCATCACACTTGCAAAGATGGTGATGGAGCGGGCACCCGATCACATGTCCAAGGTTTATTTCGGCCTTGGCGGTTCGGATGCAAACGAAACCAACATCAAGCTGGTCTGGTACTACAACAACATTCTCGGCCGTCCTGAAAAGAAGAAGATCATCTCGCGCTGGCGCGGCTATCACGGCTCCGGGTTGATGACCGGATCCTTGACGGGACTTGAGCTGTTTCACAAGAAGTTCGATCTGCCGCTGTCGCAGGTCCTGCACACGGTCGCCCCTGACTATTTCCGCAGGGAAGACCTTTCCCTGTCCGAAGCTGATTTCGTCGCCTATTGCGTTGCCGAACTCGAAGCCCTGATCGAACGGGAAGGTGCTGACACGATCGCCGCCTTCATTGGCGAACCAGCCCTTGGAACAGGCGGGATCGTGCCGCCCCCGGCCGGGTATTGGAAAGCAATTCAGGCCGTTCTGACAAAACACGATATCCTTCTGATTGCTGATGAAGTCGTGTCAGGTTTCGGCCGTCTTGGCTCCATGTTCGGTTCGGACCACTATGGGATCCAGCCGGACTTCATCACCATCGCTAAAGGACTGACGTCTGCCTACGCACCTTTGTCCGGCTCCATCATCTCCGACAAGGTCTGGAAGGTGCTGGAGGATGGTACTGACGAATTTGGCCCCATTGGCCATGGCTGGACCTATTCCGCGCACCCGATCGGTGCTGCTGCCGGCGTTGCCAACCTGAAGCTTATCGACAGCCTGGGCCTGGTCGCCAACGCCAAGTCTGCAGGTGCCTACTTCAAGAAAGCCCTTACGGATGCGCTCGGCGATCATGCTAACGTCGGCGATATCCGCGGCGACGGTCTGTTGTGCGCTGTCGAATTCGTTGCCGACAAGTCCAGCAGAACCTATCTCGATCCGGCAAGCAAAACCGGACCGCAGGTCGCTGCGGCGCTGTTGAAGGAAGGCGTTATTGGCAGGGCCATGCCGCAGGGTGATATCCTCGGGTTTGCCCCTCCCCTGTGCATTTCGGAAGGTGAAATCGACAAGGTTGTCGATGCTGCCGCAAAAGCGGTGAAATCCGTTTTCTAAGGCCTGTCTCATCCACACGACAAAGTTCGCCGGATCGACCCGGCGGGCTTTTTTCATGCCTGCAATCGAAACTCTTTTATCCGGCTTTCGCGGTCTGCCCCATGAGGACCGGAACGACCTGTTCCGGCGGACCCATCATCGCAATCTGGCCACCTCTGAGCACGACCACGCGGTTGGCCATCTTCATGTGGCTGGGGCGTTGTGTGTTGATGAGGATAGTCGCCTTGCCCTTGAGCTCCTCGATCATCGCCATGAATTTCTTGTCGCCGTCGAAATCGAGATGCGTTCCCGGGTTATCAAACAGGTAAAGCGGTGCGGTCTTCACGAAGGCGCGGGCCAACACGATACGTTGTTTCATGTTGTCTGGGATCTGCTTCAAAACCTCGCCGTTGAGGCGTGTTTCCAGACCGTTGAAGTTTTCTTCCAGGTAAGACAGCAATCCGAGCCTGCCGGTAATCTCGATCAAGCGCTCGTCGCTCGCGGCCGGATCGGACATCAGCAAATTCTGTTTTACCGTGCCATAGAAGAAATCGAGATCGTCGGGCGCGTAGCCTATGGAAGACCGCCACTCGGCGGTGTCCAGTTGGCGCACGTCCAGTCCGTCGAACAGGATAGATCCAACCTGCGGCTGGAACAGGCCGATGATTGCCTGAAACAGCGCTGTCTTGCCCGAACCACTGGGACCGGTGATGGCGACGGTTTCACCTTCCTTCACGGTCAGTTCGACACCCTTTAGCGAGGCTTCCGTCGCGCCTGGATATCTGAGCACGAGCGACGACATTTTCAGGTTGCCCCGAATATCGCGCGTAATCTTGGGCAAGTGACCCGGTTCACGTTCGAGCTGCACCTGCATCAGATTGTTGATCTGTTCGATTACTGTTCGGCTCTGTGCAAGCTGGGTAACGCTCAGGAATGCCTGGTTCATCGGGTTGAGTACGCGCCAGCTCAGCGCCATGGTGGCGATCAGGGCGCCCAGGCTCATTTCCCCTTCCATGGCACGCATTGCCCCGATACCCAGCACCAGGACGCCGCAAATGGTCATAAGGGTCTGCGACAGGGTTTGCAGAACATGCGTGACAAGCCGCGCATGAATATTCAGCTTGTTGAAGTTGGTGGAGAGTCCGGAAAACCGTTCCAGCCAGGTATCTTCCACAGACAGGTTTCTGAGCGCCCGCTGATTGCGGAAGGTTTCGATCATGAAGCCGTTCAGCTTCGATTTCTGCTCACCAACGGCTGCGACTTCGCTTTGAACCTTGGGCAAAACATAAACGGCCAGCAGCGTATAAATCGCGAGCAATGCCAGTGGAGGCAGCGCCACCGGTCCGCCGATCAGGAAGATCGCCACAATGAAGATCAGCGTGAAGGGAATATCGATGATCGCATTGAACAGCGAGCTCTGAAAGATGTCGCGTACGCTGTCGAAATAGCGCAGCCGCATAACTTGCGTGCCAATCGGCGCTTCGGACAGCATTGCGTAAGGCAGATGAAGGATACGTTCAAAGGTCTTGTTGCCGACAATCGCGTCGATCCGACCGCCAAGATAGGATTGCAGCCATGTTTTCATCCGCCGCAGTGCGGTTTCACAAAGAAGAATGATTGCAATTCCGACAGCCATGGTCAAAAGGACTTCAGTCGATTTTGCACCTATCGCCTTGTCGTAGATCGCCATGATGAACAATGGTGGTGCAAGGGCGAGAATGTTCAGAACAAACCCCAGAGCCAAGATCGAAACGATGCTTGTCCGGAACCGCCTGGTCACGGTGGAGAACCAGCTTCGGTTGTTCTGAACCTGGCTGTGTTCATCCGTGTCTTCCAGAGCGAGATAAATCTCGTTTTTCTGAATGTCGGCGGCACGAACGACGACCGCCGCCCCCTGCTGTCCGGAATAGGCCCGAAACTCTCCGGTTTCGGTTTTCGCGACGATCACCTGAACATCGTCGCCGTCGATACGCAGACAGGGCAAATGTGACTGAGTCAGTTCTGCGGCACCGCCGTGGAACAGTGTCGTCTTGACTGTCAGCCGGCTGAGAACGGTGCGTAATGCCTGAAACGTTTCGATACGGTCGAAATGCGGCAATGCCTCGAACAGCAGCCGGTCATTGCCCTGCCAGCGCATTTCCCGCAAGAGCGGGATCAGGCACCGTTCCGCAGGGGCGGCGCCTTCTTCCGGCAGACCCAAAAGACCGGTTGAACTGCCGTCCTCTGACAGTTCTGCCGAAAGATCTCGCCACTGCCTGTGTACGGCATTGTCGGCGCTGTGAATGTCTTCAAGGTTGAACAGCGGCCTGCTCATGCCGGCATCCCCATTCTTTGAGGAGCCCCGGTGACATTCATGGAACCAAGATCGTGAAGGCAGCCGTCCCTGAGTTCGAATTGGTGATCTGCTACTGCGAGCATCGAAGGACGGTGACTGATGATGATCACCGTCAAATAGCCTTTGAGACGGACCAGCGCGTCCACCAGTGTCTTTTCGGCCTGTTGATCCAGTTGCGCATTTGCTTCGTCCAAAATGAGGATCTTCGGCTCACCCGCCAGGGCCCGGGCAATACAAATGCGCTGCAGTGTGGCCGCGGGTACCTTGCCCCCCAGGTCAGAGCCGAGTTGCGTTTCATAACCGCGCGGCAGAAGATGAATTTCCTTCTCAAGGCCAATCAGGCTAGCCGCCATGCGCGCATGGGCAACGTCGGAAATGGCACCGAACATGGTGATGTTTTCGAGGATCGTTCCGTTGAAAATGGAAGACTGATTGTCGACGTAGGCGACCGCCTTGCGTAATGCGTGCTGGTGGATGCCATCATAGTCATGCCCCCCGATCATCACCTTGCCGGACGTTGGTGTGATTTCGCCGGTCAACAATTTCATGAGGCTCGACTTGCCGCTGCCGTCGGCCCCACGGAACCCGACAAATTGTCCGGATTCAATCGTCAGGTTGATATCATCGAAAACGCGGCGGCGACCTTCATCCAGCTCAACCGAAACGTTGACCAGATGAATGGATCCATCGGTCTCGACACCCAAAGGCTCCTGCGGTGCGACTTCTGGCAGTTGGAACAGCGAGTTGACCTGGCTGTAATCGTGTTTCAGGCGTTGCATGTCGGTGAGTTGGTTGATCGCCCGCAGAAATGGCTGCACGAATTGCCCGGACAACAAGGTGCTGGCTGCAACACCACCGACACTGAAATTGCCGTAGATGGTCATCAACGCGCCGAAGATGACGACAAAGATCGTGGTGAGCGTGCCGAACAGAGCCGAAGCATCCCGCGCTTGCCCGGACAGCCGCATGTATCTGGAACTGAGTTCGGCGGTTGCACGCTGCAGCCGTTCGAAACGGCGCATGATCAGCGCTTCCATCGCCTGGGATTTTACCGTCTTCGCCCCAGACAGCACTTCGAGGATGAAATCGGATTTGCGGTCATCCTGGTCTGCCCGGTCGGCCACGACCTTTTGCAGCACCTTGTTTCTGTTTAGCGCAAACAGCATGAAGACGCCCAACAAGGCGACCGGAACAAGCGCCAGTGGCCCCGCAATGAAAACCAGGGCCGCCAGAAAGATGCCTCCCGCCGGCAGATCGATTGCCAACAGGCGGTTCTGGTCGCCGTAGTGATCTGCAACAGATTGCAGCGAGCGAAGCTTGTGCACCTGAACGGAAACCGGCGTGCTGGCAAACTGAGAAGGTTCCGCAGCGAGCACTCTCCGAAAAAGCTCCATATGTGCCTGATGATTGAAACCGGCCCCTAGCCTGCCGACAACCGCTGTCCTCGATACTTTGATGACTGCATCGGTGATTAGAAAAACGATGACGCCGAGGACGAGCACGAGAAGTGTATCCGTAGAGGCGTTCGGCAGCACACGGTCGTATACCTGAAGAATGGCCAGGGGGAGCGCCAGGCCCATGATGTTTGCAAAAATGGATGCGACGACGACATCGCGCGGCAAACCGGGCGAAGAGATCCAGTGTCCGGACGGAGAATGCCGGATTCTAAGACGAGGCAAAAAGAACGATGAAAAAACCGGTTTCAGCATATGCAGGCCAGCGTGGTGAATCTACTCACTCAAACTGTGCTGATCGGGTTTAAAAAGCGTTTACCCTACGCCGTGTTTCCTGATTTTTATTAGAACTAACTTTCAGAATCTACGTGCAATTTTGCGCTTTGTTAAGGACGCCGCCGTTCATTGACAGTATCGGAAATTGTGCGGACGTGCGACCGGAATGGCAAGCGACACTCAAAATCGAGACACCCAGGACAAAGTCGATGCAAAAGACGGCACGACGGAATCCAGGACCACACTGAATTCCGACAGCATTCTGCATTCGGGACTTCTCGATAATCGGGATCCGTCTCTCGACAAGGCGCACGACTACCACCTCGACCAGGACATGGGCGAGTCCATGGAGCAGGTAAACGCCAACCTGCATCTTGGGAGTGAAGAGGAAGAACAACGCTACGGCGATACGGACGACCCTGCGTCCGGCGCGCAGGGTTTGGGTTTCGAAACCGACCCTCTCGAGTTTTCTTCTGAAAAAGACGGCGATACAGCCGAGACAAACACGGATCAATCCGCAAACTTTGCCGGTTTCACCCAAGACTTTTCCGACTTTGCCGAAGACAGTGCGCCGGTTGGCAGCGGCGCGTCAACGAGCCTTGCTTCTGCTCTGGACGTGGGGTCGGAACAGGCCTTCCCCTTTAGCGGCTTTTCAGGACAGTCTGACGGATCGTTCGGTACTCAGGACGGCACGGCTGCTGCCGCCACCTCTTCCGTTGATGGGAGCGACGACATCCCCGCCGGTGGCGTCATTGCGTCTGACCTGTCCGCAGTCACCGATATTGATGTAAGCGAAAACGCGGTCGACGAGAATTCCGTGGCCGGTTCCGCAACAGGTATACGAGCGAACGCGAGCACTGCGGAAGGCGCAAGTGTTGTCTACAGCCTGCTCGATGATGCCGGCGGGCTTTTCTCCATCGATCCGGATTCGGGTATCGTCACTGTCGCAGGTGCGCTCGACGCTGAAACGGCTGGCAGCCATCAGATTGTCGTGCTGGCGACCGGGTCGGATGGCGCGACCCAAACCGAAACCTTCACAATTACGATCCGCGACGTAAACGAGTATGACGTCAGCGCCATCGAAACGGTTGGTGCGGCAGCGGACACAATTTCGGAGGGCGTGGCTGGCGGCAGTCAGACCGGTATTACCGTCGTTGCGACCGACAAAGATGTGACGGACAGCGTCTCCTTCACCATCGATGACCCGCGTTTTGTGATTGACGACCAGGGTGTGGTCAGCATTGCCGATGATGCTGTCTTTGACACCGAAACAGAAGCAACCGTATCCTTTACTGTCACAGCCACATCGACTGATGGTTCGCAGTCCACACAGACTTTCACTTTGGCAGTTGAGGACGAAAACGAATTCGCAACGACTGCACTTCAGGACGTCGACACAGCTGCCAACACAGTTTCTGAAGATGCTGCTGCTGGCACACTTGTTGGTGTCACGGCTTTTGCAGAAGACAAGGACATTACCGACACAGTCTCCTACTCTGTCGATGATGCCCGCTTCACGGTTGATGAGAATGGTGTGGTTCGCGTAGCCGACGGCGCGAGCTTTGATGCGGAAACCGAAGGTTCCATCAAGATCATCGTGACGGCCACGTCCACCGATGGCTCGAGCTCAACAGAGACATTCACGATTGCCGTATCGGACGCCAACGAAGGCGTTGTCACACCGGTGAGCGATAAGGATGCATCGGCAAATTCGATTGCCGAAAATGCTTCTGCCGGAACGCAAGTCGGCATCACCGTTCTCGCCACCGACAGCGACATTACCGACACGGTTTCCTATTCCGTCGATGACACACGCTTTACCGTTGATGAAAACGGCGTCGTTCGCGTGGCCGATGGAGCGTCGTTCGACTTTGAGAGCGAGCCCAACGTCACCTTGACAGTGACGGCGACGTCTACGGACGGCTCCATGTCCTCGGAAGCCTTTTCCGTGTCCGTAACCGATGTCGCCGAGGATTATCTGCTCGAAGATGGCGGTCAGAGCTTTACGGACATTTCTGTTGCAGAAACCAGCATCACCGGCGGGTCCGGTGACGACACCATCGTGGTACATGCAGACGGCGGCACTGTTGATGGCGCGGAGGGCAACGATACCATTTCCGGAAATGACGCCGCCGATAGACTGGCAGGTGGTGAAGGTGATGACACCATAGAAGGCGGTGCTGGAAACGACACGATCTTTGGCGAAAATGCGCCTGTTTCCGGAACCTGGCACTATCAGGTGTACGATCATAACTTCAGTGGCGAAGCAGGCCAGGCGGGCGACATTTCGTCCGGAACGCTGATCGACGAAGGAACGACAGATGCGTTCGATCTGGATACAGTTGTTCAGCAAGCGCGCGGTTCTTCCGAAAATCCTGAGGATTTTGGCGTTATCCTGACGTCCAATTTCACCGCAACCGATGGCGGCACCTACCGGTTTTCCACCCGGTCGGACGATGGATCGACAATCGAGATCTTCGACGCATATGGCAACCGGCTGACCTTCACCAACCAGAATGGCAGCCAGACCGACTATCTGGACAACGACTATCACCAATCCGCGACGACCCGTTGGGCTGACGTCGATCTTGAGCCTGGTGAGATCTATACGATTGTCGTCAAGGTTTGGGAGAACCAGGGCAAAGAGGTGCTCGAGGCAACGGTCACTCCTCCGGGCGGCGCGGCAGAAGATCTGTTCACCTCCGATTTTGTAAGCACCGCTGCGGTCGTTCCGGGCGACGACACGCTCACCGGCGGTGCCGGTGACGATACGATCGATGGTGGTCTTGGCACGGATACGGCTGTCTATAGCGGAAATTTTACAGATTACACGATTACCGAGAGCGAGGGCGTTTTCACGGTTACCGACAACCGGCCAGGCTCTCCCGACGGCACGGACACGGTTGTCAACGTCGAGAATTTCCGATTTGCCGATGGAGATTATCTTGCAGGCGATTTGATCGCGCAGGATATTACCGCGGTAACAGACGGGAATAGCGCTGAAAATACCGTTTCCGAAGACGCGACAGCAGGAGCAACCGTCGGTATCACTGCCTTCGCGGACGATAAAAACGCGTCCGATACAGTCTCCTATACCGTAGACGACGATCGCTTCAACGTTGACGAAAACGGTGTCGTGCGTGTTGCAGATGGTGCAAGTTTCGACGCCGAAACCGAGGGTACAATCGACGTTGTGGTGACGGCCACGTCTTCCGATGGTTCCACCTCGCAAGAAACCTTCACTATTTCCGTTTCCGATGTCGATGAATACGACGTCTCTGCGGTTTCGGATACGGATACTGCCGCTAATACGATTTCGGAAGATGCGAAGGCTGGAACAGAAGTCGGCATTACCGCGCATGCAAGCGACGCCGATATAACCGCAACGGTGAGCTATTCCGTAGATGACGACCGTTTCACCGTAGATGCAAACGGTGTTGTCCGTGTCGCAGATGGAGCGAGCTTCGACGCGGAAACCGAGGGATCCATCAACGTTGTCGTGACCGCCACCTCTTCCGACGGATCCACATCCTCGGAAACCTTCACGATCACGGTCTCCGATGTCAACGAGACTGCAGTCTCGGCCGTCACGGATACGGACAGCTCCGACAACACGATTTCGGAAGCCGGAGCTGCCGGCACGCAAGTCGGCGTCACAGCCCTTGCAACTGATGCCGATGCAAGTGACACCGTTTCCTATTCAGTCGACGACAGCCGCTTCACCATCGATGAAAATGGAGTGGTCCGGATTGCAGATGGTGCAAGTTTCGACGCTGAGACCGAGGGCTCCATCGACGTTACCGTGAACGCAACGTCCACCGACGGTTCGAACTCGACGGAGACCTTTACCGTTTCTGTCTCCGATGCCGATGAATATGACGTCTCCAATGTGTCGGATGCCGACACTGCGACCAACGAGATTGCGGAAGACGCGACGGCCGGCACGCAGGTGGGTATTACGGCGTTTGCCAGCGATGATGATGTCACCGACACCGTTACCTTTGCCGTCAACGACAACCGCTTCACCGTGGATGAAAATGGCGTAATCCGGGTCGCCGAAGGCGCGAGTTTCGATGCCGAGACTGAAGGCTCAATCGATATTGTGGTCACCGCAACCTCCACAGACGGTTCGGTGTCCGAAGAAACTTTCACGATTGCAGTTTCCGATGTGAATGAAACCGCCGTCTCCGCCGTCAGCGACGTTGATGCGTCGGCAAACGGATTTGCGGAAGATGCGGCTGAAGGCAGCACAGTCGGCATCACCGTTCAGGCAACGGACGATGATGCAACCGACACGGTTGCCTACACTGTTTCCGATGGCAGATTCACTGTTGGCGCAGATGGGGTGATCACGGTCGCGGCGGGTGCAGCTTTCGACTACGAAAGCGAACCGACGATCGATCTTACAGTTACAGCGTCGTCTTCAGACGGGTCCACGTCTCAGGAAACCTTTACCCTGTCGGTTTCCGACATCGCAGAGTCCTATCAGCTTGCCGAAGGACAGACGACCTTCACCGATACCGGCGTTGCCGAGACATCCATTACCGGCAACGACAGTGCGGACACCATCACAGCCCATGAGGACGGCAGCACCATCTACAGTGGAGCCGGTGACGACACGATTTATGGCGGTGCAGGCAACGACACGATCCTCTTCGGAGAAGGTGCCGATGTCGTCTACGGTGGTGCCGGTGACGATTTCATCGACGACGAACGCGGCACGCAGCCGAATACGGGTGACAACTACCTGGATGGTGGCGACGGCAACGATACCATGTATGGCGGAAGCGGGAACGACACGCTGATCGGTGGTTCCGGCAATGACACTCTCCACGGAGAAAACGACGACGATACGCTTCAAGGGGATGCTGGTAACGACAAACTGTACGGTGAAGCTGGAAACGACACCCTGGACGGCGGAGACGGCGACGACATCCTTAAGGGCGGGTCTGGTGACGATAGTATAGATGGCGGTACCGGCACGGATACGGTGATCTATTCGGGAAACCGTTCCGACTATGACATCACGGAAAATGCAGATGGTTCCTACACGGTAGTCGATACCCGCACCGGTGCCTCAGAGGGAACCGACACTGTCATCAATGTTGAAACTTTCCGCTTCGCCGATGGCGATGTTCTGGCGGGCGATCTTGTCGCGAAAGATATTTCTGCTGTTTCGGACACCGACGCAGCCTCGAATACCATTTTTGAGAATGCGGAAGAAGGCTCTACGGTCGGTATCAAGGCATTCGCAGATGACGAAAACACTTCCGATACGGTCTCCTACACCGTCGACGACGCCCGTTTCACAGTTGATGCGGACGGAACCGTTCGCGTTGCGGCCGGTGCGAGTTTCGATTACGAGAGCGAGCCTCAGATCAGCCTCACTGTGACCGCGACGTCCACGGACGGTTCCAGCTCCAGCGAAAGCTTTACCTTGAGTGTATCGGATGCAGCTGAAAACCTTCAGCTAGCCGATGGGGGTGTCACCTTCACCGATACCGGCGTTGCCGAAACCACCATCATGGGCGGCACGGGCGACGACGCGATTACGGCCCACAGCAATGGCGGGTCCATCGACGGCGGAGAAGGCAACGACACCCTCACCGGCTCGTCCGTAAGTGACAAGCTCCAGGGTGGCGCCGGCAACGACACACTGACAGGCGGCGCAGGTGCCGACCTGCTGCAGGGCGGCACCGGAGATGACACGTTCCAGGTGGGCGGCGACGGCACGTGGTCCGGCTATTATGCGCGCAACACCGTCACCGGTGACACCGTCTCTCTTTCAGGTCGCACCATAAACTCCGACGTCTTCGAGGGCGGCGACGGCACGGACACCCTTCTGGGCACCGATGATGCCGATGCAATCTTCCTCGACGACACCTATTCAGACATGCATGCCGAGGCTTCTGGTCCACGCCTTGTCAGCATAGAAAACGTCAACCTGGGTGCTGGTAACGACATTCTGGACATGACCAGCGATACCCATACCTACACCACCGACATGACTGTTGATGGTGGTGTCGGTAACGACGTCATCTGGACAGGTGCCGGTAACGACACGATCCTTGGTGGTGAAGGCAACGACACCCTGTTCGGCGGTGCAGGCAACGATAGGCTTGACGGCGGTGCCGGCACAGATACAGCCATCTACTCAGGTAACTGGGAAGATTATGACATCGTCCAGAACGACGACGGTAGCTACACGATTACCGATCTTCGCACCGACGCGCCGGATGGTGTTGATACAGTGTCAAACGTGGAGACGTATCGGTTTGCCGATGGTGAACTTCAGTCTGACGAGTTGATCGACAGGCCGGTTGGTGATGTGAGCGACACCAACTCCGCCGGCAACACGATACATGAACTGGATGGTGCTGGCACGCAGGTCGGGATTACGGCTTTTGCCGAAGACCCGAACGGTGACGCTGTCACCTATACGTTGAGTGACGACCGTTTCGAAATTGATGCCGACGGCGTGGTGACGGTTGCCGATCATGCGTTTTTCGACAGCCAGATAGAAAACTCCATTGACCTGACAGTCACCGCAACCTCTGCAGATGGTTCCCAGTCGAGCCAGTCCTTCGCGATTTCGGTCACGGGGGAATATGATGGGGAGTTTACCGGCGGTGATGGCGGCGGAACCTTCACCGGCACCGACAAGTCGTACAGCGTTGATGGCGTTGGCGGCGACGACACTATTACCACCGGTGACTTCGACGACCGTATTGACGGCGGCGCAAACGGCGGCAACGACACTCTCGACGGTGGCGGCGGCAACGATCTGATCTTTGGCCGCGGCGGAGCCGACGATATTTACGGCGGCGCTGGCAACGACACGATCATTGGCGGCACCGGCAACGACACCCTCAACGGCGGCGACGGTTCCGACCTTTTCATGTATGGCCTCGGCGATGGCAGCGATACCATCAATGCCGGCGCGGGAGCTGGTTGGACTGACGTTATCGATCTGGGTGGCGGACCTGGCATCACGTCTGCCGGTGTATATGAGACGGACTGGACCGTGACGATCACCAATGGTTCAATCGAGATGACCGACACCGAAGGCGGCCGGCTTGACCTTTCCCAGGATGCAGACGGTTACATCGACTTTGCAGACGGCAGCCGGGTGAACTTCAGCGATGTCGAGGAAATTCGCTGGTAGCTGATGTCACCGGACAGCGGCAACTGATCAAATGCCCTGCCGGAAACGGTGGGGCTTTTCATTTGCCTTGAGCGAAGAAGAAGATCAGAAAACTCTGATTGACTGGGTCAGGCTCACCGTTCGCTGAGCGGATCGCCAATGGCGCGGGTGACCGGCTTCAGCATGTATTGCAGCACCGACTTGGAACCGGTGACGATCTTCGCATCGACGACCATACCGGGAGAAATGGTTTCCGCGCTGGCCCCATGACCGATGGTGTTGGTCTTCAGGGGGATCGTGGCCTTGAAATAGTAGTTTCCATATTCATCCCGGAAACTTGAGGCCGAAATAACGGATACTTCGCCTTTCAACGTCCCCTCGATGTTCGGATCAAATGTAGTCACGGCTATTTCCGCTTCGTCGCCAACATCGACATGACCGATGTCTCGCGGGGAAACGCGCACTTCGGCAACAAGATCGCTGTCGCTCGGCACCACTTCGGCAACCACATCACCTGGCGCCAGAACGCTGCCTGGCCCCTTGAGATAAAGCGCCTTCACGTGTCCGCTGACCGGGGCCCGCACGAACAGACGATCGAATCGGTCTTTCTGTTTGTCGGCTTCGAAAACCAGTTCACTGCGTTCCTGCGCGACGCGGCTGCGCTCGACGGCCTGCTCTTCCTCTGCAACGGCGATCGACCGCTCAAGGCTGGCGGTTGCCTCTGTCAATTGGGCGGTGACACTGCCGCTCATACCCTTCAGTTCGCTCAACTGACTCTGGGCATTTTGAAGAGATGACTTTGAATCCAGAAAGCGACGCTTCGAGGTGTATCCCTGTTTGAAGAGATTTTCCTGGATCTGGTACTTTTCCTGTTCGATCTCGACCTGCGTTTCCTGAAACGCGATCCGTTCCAGAATACTCTTCAGTTCGGCCTGCTTTTCACTGACCCTGGCCTTCAGGGCCTGCTGTTCCTTTTCCAACGCGAGGCGCTGCGCATCGTAAGCGGCCTGCTGGGCTTCGCTGAAGCCAGCGTCGGCTCCAAGTCTCAAACCATTCGCGCCGGTGCCAAGATCCGGGTTTCCGAGCCGTTGCTCTTCAGTTGCCAGAAACTTCAGTCGGGTCTGCACCTTTTCCAGATCACTCGACGTCGCAGTTTCCAAAAGCCGAACGATCGGGGTTCCCTTTTCGACAAGCTGGCCTTCGCGAACCATCACTTCGGCAACAATCCCACCTTCCAGGTGACCGACAGTCTGAACCTTGCCCGCCGGCACGATTTCACCCGTGGCATTTGCCACTTCACGCACCTGACCGATCGCCGCCCAGGTGAGAAATGCGGCCGAAGTCAGCGACAAAACCTGCAGCACGCGACGATAGGCAACCGGAGGAGGCCCCTCTTCCAGTTCCAAAGGAATGTCCAATGAAAAATTGTCAGCGGTGGTTTTACGGATGAACATGGTGCCCTGACGCTGCCTCAAACTGCGCTAACTATTGGTGATTAAAGTAAATATGAGCTGAATCGCCTGAATATCATTTTACGGGCTTTTCCAACTCACGTTGTGTGGAAGGCACAGGTCCACCCGCCGGTGGCCCAAAGTGTGCAAGCGTACCGCAAATCTGCATTCTGGCTTTGACCAGAACGGTTCGCCGTGCATTAATGTCACAAGAATATCCATTTTCTTGAAAAAGATGTGATGCTTTGGGAGGGGCGCATGACAGACGCTGAAACCGTGCTCGCTGAACGGCGCGATGGTTGTCTTTTTCTGACACTCAATCGACCGGATCGGCTTAATGCCTTC
Source organism: Roseibium aggregatum IAM 12614 (assembly GCF_000168975.1). Lineage (GTDB taxonomy): Bacteria > Pseudomonadota > Alphaproteobacteria > Rhizobiales > Stappiaceae > Roseibium > Roseibium aggregatum. Next base: position 283,272 of record NZ_AAUW01000004.1, on the reverse strand, counting down.
AACGAGGCGATGCATCATGCGCTTCGCAATCATTTGACGGCCGCCACGCAAGACAGCTCGATCCGGGCCGTGTTGCTGACAGGCGCCGGCCGCGCGTTCTGCGCTGGCCAGGACCTTTCAGATCGGGACATGCGCGGCGGTGGCGAGGCTCCCGATCTCGGGGTTACGCTTGAGACTCTCTACAATCCGCTGGTCCGTCAGATCAGAGCCCTCAAAAAACCGGTCATTTGCGCGGTTAACGGCGTGGCAGCAGGTGCCGGCGCCAATATTGCGCTTGCGTGCGATATCGTGCTGGCCGCCCAGTCGGCACGGTTCATACAGGCTTTTTCCAAGATTGGACTGGTGCCCGATTCGGGTGGAACATGGTTGTTGCCGCGGCTGATCGGCGAAGCGCGGGCCAAGGCGCTTGCCATGACCGGCGAGCCATTGGGGGCTGAGACCGCCGCCGCCTGGGGGCTGATCTGGAAGTCGGTTCCGGATGCGGAACTGATGACGGAAGCCGGAATGCTGGCAACGCAACTGGCCGCCGGGGCAACCACCGGGCTGGCTCTCACCAAGGAACTGATCCAGGCCGCGGCAGATCAGTCTCTCGACCGGCAACTGGATGCCGAGCGTGACAGCCAGCGGAAGGCCGGACGCACGAATGATTACCGGGAGGGCGTTACCGCATTCCTGGAAAAACGCTCTGCCCGGTTTACCGGCGTTTGAATGAGGCACTCCATGACACCGGACGAACTAGCTCGCGCCTGCGCTGACCGCATGTGGTCGCAGGATACAGCGACACAGCACCTCGATATGAAACTCGAGGCCGTGCGCGCCGGCCATTCGACAATGTCGATGACGGTTACAAAAGCCATGACCAATGGCCACGGGATCTGCCATGGCGGCTATATCTTCACGCTTGCCGACAGCGCCTTCGCCTTTGCCTGCAATACCTACAACCAGGTTACGGTCGCCCAGCATTGTGACGTCACGTTTCTGGCCCCAGCCCATCTGGGTGACCGTTTGACGGCTACGGCCAGCGAGAAATCGCGCACCGGCCGGTCGGGACTTTACGACGTCACAGTGGCCAACCAGATGGGAACCGTCATTGCTGAATTCCGAGGCAATTCCAGAACGACTAAAGGTACAATCTTGCCGGACTGACGGCGGGTAGCCCACAGGGCTGCTCAAGGGAGGAAAACATGGAAAATCTGGCTCCGCGACCGGGAGATCTTGAGCCTATTGAAACAGCCAGCCGGGACGAATTGTCGGCCCTGCAATTGCAGAGACTGCAATGGTCTCTCAATCATTCCTACGAAAACGTCCCGCTTTTCAAGAAACGCTTCGACGAAAAAGGCGTCCATCCTTCAGACTTGAAGACCCTTGCCGACCTGTCGAAATTTCCGTTCACGACCAAGAGCGACCTGAGGGACAATTATCCGTTCGGCCTCTTCGCCGTTCCACGCGACAAGATCGTGCGCGTGCATGCGTCTTCCGGGACCACGGGAAAACCGACGGTGGTCGGATACACGGCCAATGACATCGACATGTGGGCCGGACTTGTCGCGCGATCCATTCGTGCATCCGGCGGGCGACCGGGCGATATCATTCACGTCGCCTATGGTTATGGGCTTTTCACCGGCGGGCTTGGAGCTCACTACGGCGCTGAAAAGCTCGGCTGCACCGTTGTTCCGGTCTCCGGCGGCATGACGGAACGCCAGGTGACACTTATCCAGGATTTCAAGCCGCGCATCATCATGGTGACGCCGTCCTACCTCTTGTCGATCCTGGACGAGTTCCGCAGGCAGGGTATTGATCCCCGCGAAACGTCACTTGCCACCGGGATCTTCGGCGCCGAACCCTGGACCAACGCAATGCGCTCGGAGATAGAAGACGCGTTCGACATGCATGCCGTCGACATTTACGGCCTGTCGGAAGTACTCGGGCCGGGTGTCGCAAACGAATGCGTTGAGACCAAGGACGGCCTGCATATCTGGGAAGATCATTTCTATCCTGAAATCATCGACCCCGTGACTGGCGATGTTCTGCCGGACGGTGAGATCGGCGAGCTGGTCTTTACCACGCTCACCAAGGAAGGCCTGCCAATGGTCCGCTACCGCACCCGCGACCTGACCCGGTTATTGCCCGGTACGGCCCGTTCCATGCGGCGGATGGAAAAGATCACCGGCCGTTCCGACGACATGATCATTCTGCGCGGCGTCAATGTGTTCCCGACGCAAATCGAGGAACAGATCCTGAAATGCGTAGGGCTGTCTCCGCATTTCCAGATCGAGTTGACCCGGTCCGATCGGCTCGACGTCATGACGGTGCATGTGGAAGCCCTGCCGAATGCGGCAGCGGATGATGCGCGTCAGGCCTCGGCTAAAGAACTTTCGTATCACATCAAGAGCGTGGTCGGCGTGTCGGCAAGGATCGACGTCACCGAACCCGGCAAGGTGGAGCGTTCCGCCGGTAAGGCGAAAAGGGTGGTTGATAACCGTCCAAAGGAGTAAGCAATCCAGTTCAGTATCGCGCCCGGCCGTGGTTAGCACGAGCCGGGATCGGGGCACGGACAGGAAGCTGGACGCCCTCGGCAACTTTGCCAGAACCCTTCGACAAAAAAAGGCCACCCGATCAGGTGGCCTTCTTCGTTTCGAGCTGCTGGTGCCTCAGGCGGAGGCTGGCCATTCCTTGGCGACAAGTGTCAGCACGTCATACTGGGCGACCGGTTCATCGTTCTGGTTGGTCACAAGGCAGTCCCACCGCACTTCGCCGTAGTCAGCAGAAATTCTTGGCGAAATTTCCTTGGCGGTTAGCTGGACCTTGAGCGCGTCGCCCGCATTGACCGGCGTCATGAAACGCAGGTTGTCGACGCCGTAATTTGCCAGCACCGGTCCTTCGTCCGGATCAACGAACAGGCCGGCGGCAAAGGAGACGATCAGATAGCCGTGTGCCACCCGGCCTTCAAAGAACGGGTTCCGTTTCGCTGCGTCTTCATCCATGTGGGCATAGAACGTATCGCCGGTGAAGGTCGCGAAATGCTCGATGTCTTCCAGTGAGACTTCCCGTGCCTTGGTGTGGAGCTGATCACCGATCTTGAGATCCGAAAGCGATTTTCTGAACGGATGCCGGCTGTCTTCCCGCCCCGGGGCACCTGAAATCCACCTGCCGGTGACGGCTCCGAGCAAGGCAGGCGTTCCCTGCACGGCCGTCCTCTGCATGTAATGTTTGACCGAGCGCAGGCCGCCAAGCTCTTCGCCGCCCCCTGCCCGGCCCGGCCCGCCATGGACCAGCATCGGCAAAGGAGACCCGTGACCGGTCGAGGACTTAGCGCTTTGACGGTTGCCGATCATGACACGGCCGTGGAACGGCGCCATACCGAGAACCGCCTCTTCCGCAACGGACGGATCATTCGTGAAAAGAGACGCTACCAGAGAGCCCTTTCCCTTGTGGGTCAGTTCAACAGCCTCTTCCAACTCGTCGTAGGGCATCAATGTCGCAACCGGACCGAATGCCTCTACCGAATGGACCGCTTCAGCGCTCAAGGGATTGTCACAATGCAACAGAACCGGTCCAGCAAACGCTCCCTTCGCCGGACCTTTTTGGTCGAGGCCAGGCACGATTTCGGCCTCCGTTTTCAGATCGGCGACACGTGCGAGAACTTCTTCACGCTGTCCGGCTGAAGCAAGCGGCCCCATTGACACGGCTTCGTCACGCGGATCGCCGATCACCGTCTTGCCGAGCCGCTTACAAAGCGCATCCGCAACTGCCGCAGAGAGCTTGCGAGGGACGATAACCCGGCGAATGGCCGTGCACTTCTGCCCAGCCTTCACCGTCATTTCCCGTGCAACTTCCTTGATGAAGAGATCGAATTCGGGATCTTCCGCGCGGACATCCGGCCCCAGAACGGCAGCGTTGAGACTGTCGGCTTCCATCGAGAAGCGCACGGAATTCTGCACGATGGCTGGCGTTTGACGCAGCATCTGACCCGTTGCCGCTGATCCGGTAAAGGTGACAACGTCTTGTCCGGTGACGTGGTCGATCAGATCTCCCGCCGATCCGCACAGGAGCTGAAGCGAACCTTCCGGAAGAATACCGGTTGCCAGAATATGGCGCACCATCAGCTCGGTCAGATAGGCGGTCTGGCTCGCAGGCTTGACCAGACACGGCACCCCTGCAATCAGGGCCGGAGCAATCTTTTCCAGCATTCCCCAGCACGGGAAGTTGAACGCGTTGATATGAACGGCAATGCCCTGCAAAGGCGTCAACACATGTTGGCCGGAAAAGGTGTTGTCCCGAGACAACGGCTCCACCGCGCCCTCGACAAAAACCCTGGTGTTCGGCATTTCGCGCCGCGCCTTGGAAGAATAGGCGTACATGGTGCCGATACCGCCTTCGATATCGATCCAGCTATCCTTGCGCGTGGCACCGGTCGCAAAGCTTTCCTGGTAGAAGATTTCCTTCTGCTCCGTCAGCGCCTGGGCCAGGGTTTTCAGCATCAGGGCGCGCTCGTGATAGGTCATCTTGCGCAGGGCCTTGCCGCCTGTGTCGCGGCCCCAGGCAAGCGCTTCGGCGAGATCCAGACCGGAGGCGTCAATTGTTGCAACGGGAGCGCCGGTTGCAGCATCCAGCAAAGGTTTGCCTTCTGCCTTTCCTTGCCGCCAGCTACCGGCAAGGTAGCTTTCCAAAACGCGGACTTTGTGCGGGTGAGCGGTCATTTTAAATCCAGTTCTTGAAGCGGGACAGGCTCAGGCGTCGTAGGTGACGACAAGGCGTTTGCTGAGCGGACGCGACTGGCAGGTCAGAACGTAACCGTCACGTATTTCATCATCTTCCAGAGCATGGTTGGCGGCCATTTCGACCTCTCCTTCCAGCACCTTGCCACGGCAAGTGGAGCAAACTCCGGCGCAACAGGAATATGGGGCATCGATGTTATGGCGATGTGCAGCTTCCAGAATGGTCTCGCCCGGCTCCATGTGGATTTCCCGCGTGGTGCCGTCGATGGTCAGGCGAAGATCGGCTTCTTTCGCAGAGCCATCGATGACTTCCGGACGAAGCTTTGCCGGCAAGCGCCCCGGCTGGTCGGACTTGAAGAGTTCCTGGCGGATCTTGTCCGCTTCGACGCCCCGCGCTTCCAGGCTTGTGCGAACGGTCTCCATCATTCCGTGGGGACCACACAGGAAAGCAACATCGATGTCCTGAGGGTCGATCAGCGTTTCAAACAGATCGTTCAATTTCTCTGCATCGACACGTCCGGAAAACAGTTCGGTGTCCTGCGCATCGCTTTTGAGAATATGGATCACCTGCAGGCGGCCGAGATAGCGGTTCTTCAAATCCTCCAGTTCCTCGCGGAACATGATCGAGGAGATCTGCCGGTTGGCATAAACCAGTGTGAATTGAGAATTCGGTTCGCGTGCCAGCACCGTTTTCAGGATAGACAGGATGGGAGTTATGCCCGAGCCGCCGGCAAAACCGACATAGAAGCGCGCAAGATCCGGATTGATCGGGGCATTGAAGCTGCCGAGGGGCGGCATAGCCTCAAGCATGTCTCCAGGCCGCATGCTTTCATGAGCCCAGCAGGAAAAAGCACCGCCATCGACGCGCTTTATCCCGACTTTCAGCGTTCCGTCCTCTGTGCCGGCGCAAATGGAATAGCAACGGCGCACTTCATGGCCATCGAAATCGCGCCGGAACGTCAGATACTGTCCCTGCTCGAAGCGGAACAGATCCTGCTCCTCCGGCTTCGGTTGCAAGGTTACGACGACGGAATCTCTCGTATCCGGCGTCACCTCAGTCACTGTCAGCGCATGAAACCGCGACATGCATGTCCTCCCGAAACATGATCTGGAGCACCCGCCGGTTCCGGCTTCGCGGCGCTCGAATATCCCTGGCCGGACAACGGAAGCCTCAAGCTTCCCTGGGCGACCAGACTAGAAACCGTGCCTTCTCAGTGGCACTTGAAGTAATCGAATGGCTCCAGGCAGGACCGGCAGCGATAAGCAGCCTTGCAGGGTGTGGAGCCAAACTGACTGATCTTTTCCGTGTTTTCCGAACCGCAGCGCGGACATGCGACCTGAAAATCGCCCTGACCTGTCATTCGCGCCAGCCGACCGGCAGACGAACCATCTGAACGGGTTCCGTCAACTGGCGGCGCAATGCCGTATGCGCGCAGTTTTTCCCGGCCCGCTTCCGACAGCCAGTCGGTCGTCCACGGCGGGCTAAGCTGCTGCTCAAGACGCACCTTGGAAACACCGCATTCCAGCAACTTGGTTTCAATATCCAGATTGATCACCGCGGTTGCCGGACAGCCGCTGTAGGTCGGCGTGACCGTTACAACAAGAGTATCGTCCTGCCAGGTGACATCACGGATGACACCCAGATCCGTCAGAGAAAGAACCGGAATTTCCGGATCGGGTATCTCCGACAACCATTGCCAGACGATGTCCTCGGAAACAGGCATGGCGTCACCAGGTTGCGCCGGGATAGGCACGCTGCAGGAACTGCATTTCCGCAAGCAGGTGTCCCAGATGTTCCGAATGACGGCCCGTCAAGCCACCGGTATGGGCAAATTCGTCTTCCGGTGCAGTGAGTGTCGCTTGGTCCAAAACCGCATCAACGGTTTCCTGCCATGCCGCTTTCAACGAAGCGGGATCCGGGGCGAGACCGGCATCCGCCATTGCGGTGTCGACGGCATCGCTGACGAACATTTCTCCGGTGTATGACCACAGGGCATCGAGCGCTTGCTGCATGCGACGATGACTTTCCGCGGTGCCGTCACCAAGCCGGATGACAAGGTCGGCGGAACGATCAAGATGATAGGCAACTTCCTTGCCGGCCTTGGCGGCAATGGCAGCGATCCTCTCGTCTTTCGATCCCTTCAGAGCCTCAAGCATCGGCACCTGATAGGCGTCTATCAGGAACTGCCTCATCAGCGTCTGACCGAAATCTCCGTTCGGCTGTTCGGCGAGCAGAAAGTTGCGGAAGTCCCACGCGTCACGGAGATAAGCCAGCTCATTTTCGCCGCGCCCCTGACCCTCGATTTCGCCGGCAAGGCTCAGCCACATGCGTGCCTGCCCGATTAGATCGAGTGCGACATTCGCGAGCGCGATGTCTTCTTCCAGGACCGGCGAATGGCCGCACCACTCGGAAACGCGGTGTCCGAGCACCAGCGCGGTATCGCCCCGGCGCAGCAGCCACTCAAACTGAATATCGTTTGCGATAAGATCGGTTGCACTTGCCATTACATTTTTCCGACTTCATCGGGAATGTCGTAAAAACTCGGGTGCCTGTAGATCTTGTCCATGGACGGCTCGAACAGGGCATCCTTGGCTCCAGGATCTGACGCGGTGATCTGCGCCGACGGCACCACCCAGATGGAAACGCCTTCCTTGCGGCGTGTGTAAACGTCGCGTGCGTTCTTGATCGCCATTTCAGCGTCCGGAGCATGAAGGGAACCGACATGACGATGATTGAGACCGTGCTGACCACGAATAAAGACCTCCCAGAGGGGCCATTCCTTTTTCATGATTTCCTCCGAAATGTCAGGCTGCGGTACTGGAACAACGTGCCGATCGCCAGAGATTGGCGTCCTTCACATGGTCCCAGCCGAAGGCTAGATCCGTTGATCCATGGGTGTTCAGATAATCGAGTTTTTGCAAGGCTTCCACGAGCGTCGGTTCATGGCCAACGTCGACCGGCCACATGACGAAATGCATCCGTTCCATGACCTCGAACCATTCGGCCCTGCGGTCGTAGATACGTTTGTGGACGGTCTTGAAGACGAAGTTTTCCAAAGACGTCACGTCAGTCCAAACCGACAGGTTCGGGATCACCAGCGGATCATTTTCGCTGGTCATGGACGTCGCGTTCCCGGCCTCGTCCTTCAAGCGCCAGACAAACCCGCTGCTGCGTTCGGCGGCTGCATTGACGCGGTCCAGATTGTTGACGAAATCTGCGATCCGGGGATCGGTGATTTCATATCGCAGGCGCGCCACATTCAACTCGGCCAGGTGTTGTTTCCTGATCATGTATCTTACTCTGCGGCGGTTCGTGCAGCGACCCGCTTGTCAGCATGCGCCATCAACCCATCCCGCACCCAGGCACCATCTTCCCAGGCCCTGACCCGCGCTTCCATGCGCTCTCTGTTGCAAGGGCCGTTACCCTTCAACACTTCGAAGAATTCGCTCCAGTCCGGTTCTGAAAAGTCGTAACCACCCTTTTCCTCATTCCATTTGAGGTTCTCATCGGGAACCGTCAGTCCGAGGTATTCAGCCTGGGGAACGGTCTGGTCGACAAACTTCTGACGGAGCTCATCGTTTGTGTTGATCTTGATTTTCCACGCCATCGACTGAGCTGAATGGACCGAATCCTTGTCCGACGGACCGAACATCATCAGCGACGGATACCAGAACCTGTTCAAGGCATCCTGCGCCATCCGGCGCTGCGCCGGCGAGCCCTTGGCCATCTTCATCATGATGTCGTAGCCTTGGCGCTGGTGGAAACTCTCTTCCTTGCAGATGCGGATCATCGCCCGGGAATACGGTCCGAAAGATGTTCTCTGCAGCGGCACCTGGTTCATGATGGCCGCACCATCCACCAGCCAGCCGACCGCGCCTATATCGGCCCACGTGAGCGTCGGATAATTGAAGATCGAGGAGTATTTCATCTTGCCGGCGTGCAGTAGCTCAATCAGCTCATCCCGGCTGACGCCGAGGGTTTCTGCCGCACAGTAGAGGTAAAGCCCATGACCGGCTTCGTCCTGCACTTTGGCAAGCAGGATGGCCTTGCGCTCGAGCGTCGGCGCACGCGTGATCCAGTTGCCTTCCGGAAGCTGGCCGACAATCTCCGAATGGGCATGCTGGCCAATCTGGCGGATCAGGGTCTTGCGATAGCCTTCCGGCATCCAGTCCGTTGGCTCGATCTTCTCGCCACGGTCGATGCGTTCCTGGAACGCACGCTCCTGTTCCGTCATTTCGGAAAGAGAACGCACTTTGGTCGCGTCGGTTTTTACCATCTGGGCATACATGACGCCTCCTTTCGTCATGTTGAATTTCCGAAAGGATACCTCACAAAGCATCACAGAAAAAGCGTGAATTTAATTATTTCTGTGATGTTTTTGGTTTGATCACTCCCATAATCTTATTTTGGTAATTATTTCAGATACTTGATGACAGGGCCTGCATCCGTTTCAGCACAGCATCTGGTTCTTCGGCCAACAGGCCGTCCTGGTTCATCAGGTTTTGGGCGATATAACCGTCAGCACCTGGAGACAGGTTTCGGTAGAGGGCCGCAAATAGAGATCTTGCCTCATAACCGCTCCAGTCTTTCGGCAAAACCGAGCGTGGCAGCCGCGGGTCTCGCAAGCGAATGCCGCGGTAGGCATGCACGAGCGCGAGACGAAACAGCAGCGCGGACCGGGGCAAAAGCCCTCTTGCCACAAGGTCCTGCATCGGCCCGAAGCGCGACACAAACTCCGCGTAGTCACAGGCAAGAGAACCAAGACCAAACGCGGAACTGGCGATGTCTTTCAGGTCGCCCCGGTTGGGAACGTCCGTTGCGCGAAAAGTTGTGCCAAGAAGCGGGCGCCCCGGCCTGTCAGCACCGATAAAAACATTGCCTTCCAGGGAGGCAAAACCGAACCGCATCAGAATCGCCTGATCTGCGGCCTCAGTGCAATGGGTCAACAGCCAGCCGCAATCGGTATCTTCGGGCCCATAGAACAAATCGGCCGCGAGGTGGTACTCTTCTCGCGCGTCCGGCGTCAAAGCATAGAAGCTGCGCCGGCCTTCCCTCTCACCCGTCAGTTGGCCTTTCGACACCAGACGAGAAACGGCCGTTCTGACCAGGGATTCATTGACCCCGAAACTGGCGCACAGGCTGATGAGATCTCCCATCCACAACACGCCGCCGCGCGGTTCGACGATATCGCCGTAGATCGTAACGATCAGTTGTGCAGCTTTGGGCGGAAACGGCTGCAGAAAACCCTCCGTCAGACTTTCAGTATCAGTGTGCATGAAGCTTTTGATCCATCGGCATTTTTCTAAAGTCTACCCGCTGGCAGCCGGCAAACCAAGACGTTCGAAAACGCTCCTGGCAACAAACCAGCACAATTGGACTTGAAAAACAAAATCCTGAACGTTATAAAATTACACGTTACATAATTACATCCCTGTGGAAGTCACATCCGATGCCCCTCTCCTTTACCGCGATCCAAGCCGGCGTCTACCGCTCGCTTCGGCTGACGGCTCCTGCTACCGCTGCGCTTCTGACCCTGGCTGTGAACGCACATGCCGAAGCCCCTTCGGTCGTTACCTCGATCAAACCGCTCCACTCCATCGCTGCCGCCGTTATGGAAGGTGTCGGGACCCCGTATGTGCTCATCGACGGAGCATCTTCTCCCCATGGGTATGCGTTAAAACCGTCCCAGGCTTTTCTGCTTCAAGGGGCCGATGTGGTGTTCTGGGTCGGGCCGGAGTTGGCGCCCTCCCTCCAGAAGCCCATCGAAACCATGGCGAAAAATGCCGTATCGGTCGAGCTGATAGAGGCTTCGGGAATCCGTCAGCTCGACATCCGGGAAGGTGCCAGCTTCGACGCGCATGACCACGACCATGAAGATGGTGATGTGGAAGGCGAGCATGCCGGAGACGACCACGACCATTCAGCCGATGAACATGACCACGCTGAGGAACATGAGAAGGCTCAAGGCGCCTCCGATCACGATGATCACGCCAACGAGGCAGAGCATGATCACGCGGAGCATGGTGCTGTTGATCCGCATATCTGGCTCAATCCGGAAAACGGCATCGAGATCGCAAAGATCATGGCAGATACTCTTGCAGAACGGGATCCTGCCAATGCCGATGTTTACAAAAAGAACGCAGCCGCCTTTGCCAAACGGATCAGTGAACTAGACGAGGAAATTTCCGCCGAACTTGCCCCGTTGACGGACCGCAAGTTCATCGTGTTCCACGACGCCTACCACCACTTCGAACATCACTACGATATCGAGGCGAGCGGCTCGGTTACCGTTTCTCCTGAAGCCTTGTCCAGCGCGGACAGGATCAAGGAGATTCAGAAGAAGATCAGCGAGCTCAATGTCAGTTGCGTCTTTCAGGAACCGCAATTCGACGCCAAGCTGGTTTCCGTTGTTCTGGAAGGCAGTAACGCAAAGTCAGCCGCGCTCGACCCGCTGGGAACCGGGTTGGAAAACGGACCGGACCTTTATCCGCAACTCCTGAAGGGGCTTGCAGACGCCTTGAAGGGATGTCTTGGCGGAGCATCCTGAGACTGACCGTTCGAACAAGAAACAAAAAACCGCCGGAGGTTTCCCTTCGGCGGTTTTTGATTGCAGTCCTTACTCAGGACGTTCTGACTTTTTCGCGAGCAGCTTCTGTTTTCTCGATTGCCTCCAACAGGTGCATGTCCCTGTCGTAGACATCGGTATAGAAGCCGATAGTCCCGTCCTGCTCCGGCCATGCTGTGAAGTAGGACACATAGACCGGAATATCACCCGTCACCCGTTCCTGTTCGTTCTGGCCACCCGAGATACGGGAACTCACATAGTCCTTCGACTTCCCGAGAACAGCAGCGGCCATGGCCTTGGGGTCTTGAAGGCGGATACAGCCGTGGCTGTAAGCGCGCATGTCCTTCTTGAAGAGGCTCTTTGCCGGCGTGTCATGCATGTAGATGTGATGCTTGTTGGGGAAGAGGATCTTGACCTCCCCAAGCGCATTTGAGCTGCCCGGATACTGGCGAACATTGACGGATTGCTGTTTGGAGGCAACCGCGTACCAATCGACTGCAGACGAGGAGATCTGGCGGCCGCCCGGTGTCGTGACTTCGTAGCCGGCACGGTCGAGATAGCTGGGATCCTTGGCGAGTTTCGGCAGCATTTCATTGACGATGATCGAATACGGCACGCCCCAATAGGGATTGTATTCAACGATCTGGATCTTGTCGTAAAAGAAGTTGGTCTGATTGGACTTCTTGCCGACAACGACACGCATGCTCAGCGGGTCTTCGCCTGGTGCCGTATAGGTTGCCGTGAAGGCTGCCTGATTGATGAAGACCTTGCGTTCGCCAAGTTGCTCGGGCAACCAGCGGCTCCGCTCCATGGCCAGTTCGACCTTGGCGATCTTTGCCGCGTTTGTTTCCCCCACCATCGCATTGATGGTGTTCTTGCCGATGATGCCATCCGGGGTGAGTTTGGCTTCCTTCTGGAAAGCCTTCACCAGCTCGACAAGTTCCGGAGAATAGAGTTCTGCGCCGTCGTAGGCGGTCAGCGTTTCTGCATGAGCCGTCTTGAGTTCCTCTGAACCGTTCTTGTTGATCGCGGCAACGATATTCTTCATTTCAGGGCTGGACTTGCCCGCCTTGAGAAAAGTATCCGGCGCGATAACGATCTGGTCGGCGTCCTCGTCTTCAGCTTTCAGGCGGGCAAGCTCTTCCGTCAGTTTGCGGAAGTGGTCGCTTTGCGGCTGCACATTCGCGACTTCAGCTTCGACGTCCGATGCATTCTTGAAGCCTTCCAGAGCGCTGACAAGATCGACCGCGTGCCGAGGCAGGTCGTGATACTCTGAGATGCGGTTCGGATCGACACGGCCGCGTCTGGAATCCAGAACATACGTCAGAACCGCTGCGCTCATTTCCATTTCGAACCGCATCATCGCGGCTTCAAGCGCCTCGCCTTCCAGTCCGGCGGTCGCGGGAAGATCTACAAGGTAGTCATCCGGGTTAAGCGCATATTTGGCGGTGTCCCCCAGGCCGCGGCGCATGGCCATTGCCTTGTCGGTCGGCTTACCGTCCTTGACCCACACGAAATCGGGATGTTCGCGATAATAGGAGATAACCGCTTCGCCAACTTCCGGCAGAACCGTCAGAGACACCTTCTTCAACGCCGGGCGCGCAGCGTCGAACGCAGTCGGCACGACAGGAGCCTGAGGCAAGCTATCGCTCTCAACGGCCGGTGTTTCGGCAACTTCACCAGACTGCACGTCCGGCTGTACCTCGGCGGTTTTCATCTCCGACAGTTCTGCAAGAGAGACCGTTTTCCAGCTGTCGGGCGTGTAATTGAGGTAACGCGGAGCTGAGACCCTGGCGCTAACAACCTTCTTGCGCAGATCCTGCTGTTGCTGCTGCCGTTCCCGCTCCTGCTGGCGCCGATGCGCTTCAGGGTTGAACAGGCGCTGAAACAGGCCTTGCGCGGTTGCCGTTTCGACAGTCGCAAGATTGAAACCGGAAAAGAGAACCGTCGCCATCAGGCCGGCTCTGAGGGACGCGCCAAGCACAGAGCGTGTCCGGTTTTTCCTGGAACCTTCGCCCAGTGCCATTTCATTCGCTCGCATTGTTTAAGCCCGTTTGTTTTATGTCTGTTAGAACCCGAAGCCTTGCCCAAGTCTTCCAGATTTTATCATTCCCTGCCAGGATCGAAGACGTTCCAGCACATGCGCGACCGATCTCGGTTTAACGCGCATGGTGCGGGCTTTGCAGTTTCCATATAACCGGAGCCGCCCTCCGACTCCCTGAAACTGCGTCTGTAAACGCTTGATACTATAACAGGGTTCATCAGATGGTTAAGGGGCGCGGTTATACACAGGTTTGAAATCAGACAAGTGTGGCGATAATGCCTCGTACCCGCTTTGCTCGGATTGGCCTTCCGAACGTTTGCTCACTGCCAAATCGCGGGTATTTTTAAAAGCGCTTCAAAGTGACTGTCGTCACTTCACCGTTCGCTGCGACGACGTATCACGGCATCACGAATTAGTGAAAAAGCCGGAGTGCAACATGCCGTTTCAATTCAATGTCGGTGACCATTCGTCACCGATGTGGAAATACACCAGTTTCGATTCATCCCAGTATTCAAAGCTGAAGTGGGCCCGGAACAAATTGTTCAAGATGGTCAAGAACAACCCGTCCTGTAATGCCTATTTCCGCACACTGCCCAAAGGACGCAGCCTGTCGGACATGATCAATGACAGCACGATCTGGGTGAATTACGGCCCGACGATATCACCGCTGCACGGGGAAATTCATGTTCCTTCGGGCGAAATCGCGATAGGCGACAGAGCTTTCAATATGGGCAGATGGATGGTGTTGGCGACTATCATCCACGAGTTCGCACACCACAATGGCGCACCGATCACCGGTGGCGATACGCGTGCGGAAGAAGCCGTCTACCATTGCGGCCTTGGCACTGCGAAGGAATATTATGACGGTGTTGATGATCCAAGCACGCCTTACGACCCACACGTGGGCGGCTGATCAACATTCCATGATGCGCGGCCCCAATGGCAGGGGCCGCACATGGAACAAAAAGTCCGGATCAGAACGGGATCTCGTCGTCCATAGGGCCGCTGCCGCCGCCACCGGACGGGCCGCCGTAACCGCCACCGCTGCTGGAACCACCACCGTAGCCGCCGCCGAAATTCCCTCCGGAACCGCCACCGCCAAAGCCGCCCCCGCCGCCCTGCGGCTCGTTGCCGTAATCGGGGAGACCACCTGATGCCCCGCCGCCTTCGCCGCGGCCGTCAAGCATGGTCAGGTTGGAGTTGAAGCCCTGCAATACGATTTCCGTCGAATACCGATCCTGGCCTGACTGGTCCTGCCATTTGCGGGTCTGAAGCTGACCTTCGAGATAGACCTTCGAGCCTTTGCGCAGATACTGCTCGGCGACTTTGCACAAACCGTCGTTGAAGATCACCACCCGGTGCCATTCCGTCTTCTCACGGCGCTCGCCGGTGTTGCGATCACGCCAGGATTCCGACGTCGCAATCCGGAGATTGGCGATCGGGCGGCCATCCTGCGTGCGGCGGATTTCCGGGTCTGCTCCCAGATTGCCGACCAAAATTACTTTGTTGACGCTGCCCGCCATACTGAACTCCTGTTTGTTTTTCGCTGACCAGACCGCCGATTTCCACGTGCTTCTCCGGCACGTTCCGGCAATCAGCCCGCGCTGCAAGCTTTGCTGCTAGAAACCAGAACCCTAGCGGCCCGCCAACAGCTTCGCCGCTATTTTCGCCTGCCTTCAACCATTTTCCACAAGGCAGCACGAAATTTGCCACCTGCATCGTGCGCCCAAAATTCGAGCAGCTCCCAAAGATACCACCATGAATTGCGGCTCGTTACAATTTGCCCCGTTTTTGTTCCAACCCTTCCAGGACTGTATGTCAGGACATAACCTCGCGCTTTGTGCCGGCCTGCCCTCCCTATCAGGTCGTTCTCCTGACGGGACGCCCGTCAATGTACTTGTTTTGTTCTTATCATTTCTGTAAAAGCGATTCAATCAGGCATCGTAACCGAAACGGCTTTGGCCAAGATATCGGATATGCCTCACTGGAAGCTCCGCCCGAAACTGCTATATCGGGGCAACAGACCATCTTTAATGGAACATCTCTAGCGCATGCGCAGGCATCAAACGGCATCAGGCGCCGCGTGCGGTCAGGAAGAACGACGATGAAGACAGGCAAGGGATCGCAGTCGGAAGAAGCCTTGAAGGCAGACCCTACCCGGGTCATCAGCATCCGCGGCGCGCGGGAGCATAACCTCAAGGGTGTCGACCTGGATCTGCCTCGCGACAAGCTTATTGTGATGACCGGCTTGTCAGGGTCCGGAAAATCGTCACTGGCCTTCGACACCATCTATGCCGAGGGTCAGCGCCGGTATGTGGAAAGTCTGTCGGCCTACGCACGTCAGTTCCTGGAAATGATGCAGAAGCCGGATGTCGACCAGATCGATGGCCTGTCGCCGGCAATCTCCATTGAACAGAAGACCACATCTCGTAACCCGCGCTCGACGGTTGGAACGGTTACGGAGATCTACGACTACATGCGCCTTCTGTTTGCGCGGGTCGGGATCCCCTATTCGCCCGCGACGGGCCTGCCGATCGAAAGCCAGACCGTCAGCCAGATGGTCGACCGCATTCTGGAACTCGAAGAAGGCGCGCGCCTCTATCTGCTGGCCCCAATGGTTCGCGGTCGCAAGGGAGAATACCGCAAGGAACTTGCCGAGCTGATGAAGAAGGGCTTCCAGCGCGTCAAGATCGACGGCACCTTCCATGAAATTTCCGAAGCCCCTGCCCTCGACAAGAAGTTCAAGCACGACATCGACGTTGTCGTGGACCGTATTGTGGTTCGGGACGATATTTCCGGCAGACTTGCGGATTCCCTGGAAACTGCGCTGAAGCTTGCCGACGGTATCGCGATTGCAGAATTCGCCGACAAGACGGACGAGAACGGCAATACGGAGCGGATAATCTTTTCCGAAAAATTCGCCTGCCCCGTCTCCGGTTTCACGATTTCAGAAATCGAACCGCGGCTATTCTCGTTCAACAATCCTTTTGGGGCCTGCCCCACCTGTGACGGCCTTGGAACGACGCTTGCGTTCGAGGAAGATCTGGTGGTGCCCGACCACTCACTGTCCCTGCGCGAAGGAGCAGTGCTGCCGTGGGCGAAGACCGGGTCTACGTCTCCTTATTATGCGCAGACGCTTGAAGCGTTGTGCAGCCACTTCAAGGTTTCCATGGCGACCCCGTGGAAAGATCTTCCCTCCGAGGTGCGCGACGCAATCCTGCACGGCACCGGCAATGCGAAGATCGAATTCGTTTATGACGACGGTGTCCGCAGCTATCGGACCGAAAAGACCTTCGAAGGTGTCATCGGCAATATCGAACGGCGCTGGCGCGAGACGGAATCCACCTGGGTTCGCGAAGAGCTTGCCAGGTTCCAGTCAGATCACGCCTGCCCTGCCTGCAACGGCTTCCGCCTGAAGCCCGAAGCGCTGGCCGTGAAGATTGCCGGCAAGCATATCGGTCAGATCACCGAACATTCCATCCGCGAAGCCAGCAAGTGGTTCGAAGCTCTTCCCGCGCAACTGAACGACAAACAGACAGAAATCGCCGGCCGCATTCTGAAGGAAATCCGCGAGAGGCTGAAGTTCCTGAACGATGTCGGACTTGAGTATCTGACGCTTTCACGGTCTTCCGGTACCCTTTCAGGCGGTGAGAGCCAGCGCATCCGCCTCGCATCGCAGATCGGTTCGGGTCTGACAGGCGTTCTTTACGTACTGGATGAACCATCCATCGGTCTTCATCAGCGCGACAACGCCCGGCTCTTGGAAACGCTCAAACATCTGCGCGATCTCGGCAACACGGTGATTGTCGTTGAACACGACGAAGATGCCGTTCTGACGGCTGATTATGTGGTCGATGTGGGACCGGGGGCCGGTGTTCATGGCGGCCAGATCGTCGCCAAGGGCACCCCTTCCGAAATCATGGCCAACCCGAACTCGCTGACAGGCCAGTATCTGTCCGGAGCAAAAATGGTGTCGTGCAACGACGAGCGCCGGAAAATCAACAAGAAACGGAAGATCTCCGTTCGCGGCGCACGCGGCAATAACCTCAAGCACATCGATGTCGATGTGCCGCTCGGCACCTTCACCTGTGTCACCGGCGTTTCCGGAGGTGGCAAGTCCACGTTCCTGATCGACACGCTCTATAAGGCTGCCGCCCGCCGCCTCAACGGCGCAAGGGACAACCCTGCCCCACATGATCGCATTGAAGGCCTGGAGGTTCTCGACAAGGTCATCGACATTGACCAGTCTCCGATCGGACGGACGCCACGGTCGAACCCGGCAACGTACACCGGAGCCTTTACCCCGATCCGCGAGTGGTTCGCAGGCATGCCGGAGGCCAAGGCAAGAGGCTATCAGCCCGGCCGGTTCTCTTTCAACGTGAAAGGCGGCCGCTGCGAAGCCTGTCAGGGCGATGGTGTCATCAAGATCGAGATGCACTTCCTGCCGGATGTCTACGTCACCTGCGACGTCTGCAAAGGCAAGCGCTACAATCGGGAAACGCTCGAGGTCGAGTTCAAGGGCAAGTCGATTGCTGATGTGCTCGATATGACAGTGGACGAAGCTGCAGTCTTCTTTTCCGCGGTTCCAGCCGTGCGCGACAAGATGGAGACCCTGGCACGTGTGGGTCTAGGCTACATCAAGGTTGGTCAGCAGGCGACTACGCTTTCAGGTGGGGAAGCACAGCGGGTAAAGCTTGCCAAGGAGCTCTCGAAGCGTTCGACAGGCCGGACGCTGTACATACTGGACGAGCCGACGACGGGTCTTCACTTCCATGACGTCGCCAAACTTCTGGAAGTGCTGCATGAGCTTGTCGACCAGGGAAACACGGTGCTGGTGATTGAGCACAATCTGGAAGTCATCAAGACGGCAGACTGGATCATCGACCTCGGGCCGGAAGGTGGTGACGGCGGCGGTACGGTGGTTGCGACCGGACGCCCGGAAGATGTGGCCGAGGTGTCCGAAAGCTACACAGGCCAATTCCTGCAGGAACTGCTGCAAAGACGGCCTCAAAGGGCTCACGACGCCGCCGAATAAGCCTTAACCACTCTTGGGTTACGCAACGTTGAGCCTGTGTGCGATGCACACAGGCCTTTTTCATATGTTTTTCTGAATGTTGCCCGAATCGCCCGGGTTTGGATTGCGCAAGCTTTGCTGCATTGCATCAAACGCATGTCAGGCATGCAGAGATGGCACTTCTTTTATTTCGTGTGGTGAAATATATCATTTCTCAACAACGGCGCGGAACGCACACGCGTTTCGATAATTAAGGAATAAGAAGATGTTTGACACCGTGCGCCAAAAGTACAGCAACTGGGTAAGCTACCGCCGTGCGGTTGACGAATTGTCCCGTCTTTCGGCCCGTGAGCTTGCCGACCTCGGCATCTGCCGCAGCGACATCAAGTTTGTCGCCCGTCGCCAGATTGGCTGAATGAAATAAAGAGATCGCGTCCCTAGGCATCCTCCTCCCAGCCGACGGGCGTGTGACACGCAGGGCATCCTCCTCCCAGCCCTGTCACGTCGAAACGTCGCCCGCCAGCACCTCCTCCCGCTGGCGGGCGTTCGTTTTTCTGGGGTACCGGTTTTGGCCCCGAAATTAGCCGGGCATGCCTGCAATTCAAAAATATCCACTTCTCGGTCGTCAAACTCCTGGTCGGCTTCTCTTGTCCGTTTCGGGTTGAAGCAAGGCGAAACTGTCTCCTCCATTTACATCACTTTTTTCTAGGCAGACGTTTGCATGACCAACGCGAGAGCGTAAGGCTTCACATCAACTGTAGTGCTTTACGGAAAATGGGATTGCAATTCCCTCTGTGCCCTGTTCGCGCAACGCGGTCGTCTGAAACAGTTTCGAAAAGAACTGTGTCGTTTGTTTTGGTGGATGCGCTTGTCGAGTCGCACCGATTTTCATCGCTGCCAACACCTCAATTCCGCAAGTGCGGTCTCCAGTGTCTCCACCCAAAATTACTTTTCCCTGCCAGAGCGAGGGCAGTGGTTCGCGCGCCCGCTCCACCGTTCGAGTACCTTTGACCCAACTGAACTCTTCTCGCATGTGCGAACACGAGAAATCATGACAGCTATGCGACTAGCGCGGGCATTTAAGGCATTTCAACCCTTTTAAGACTTTTTTAATCTGCTTTTTCTGCATACCTGCTTCGCGATTTTCCCTCTACCTCGCACTGCACAAAGCACCTATTTTCCAGCCTGTAAGAGATGAACGGGCCAGACGCCGATCCGCGGTGCCATGGCCATGAGATAGCGAAAGGCCTAAACCATGATCGATACTGTTGTTCGCAAATTCAATAACTGGAAACGCTTTCGTCAGACCTATGACGAGCTGTCCAACCTGTCCAACCGCGAACTGGACGACCTGGGCATTGCCCGCTCTGACATCGCTCGCTACGCGCGTATGTCTGCAAAATAATAAAGCTTCGCGGTCAGAAGGTATCCTCCTCCCAACCTGATGACCGCATCTCCACGCCTCATGCGTGGAACTCCAAAAGCGCCTGCCGGTACCTCCTCCCACCGGCGGGCGTTTTTTTGTTTCCAGACCAGGCTTTCCCTCTGGTCAAGGGAACACCAGCTTATGGTGACCTTGCAGAGATTGCGGTTGCCGGGCTTTGCCTGTAATCAGGTCGGCAGAGAAATTGTCCGGGCCGCCATGCTGCAAGACGGCGACGATAGGTGACCGGATCAAGTCCCAGGGACACAAAATGACCCCCATTCATATCATAGGCGGCGGCCTTGCCGGTTCAGAGGCCGCCTGGCAGATTGCACAGGCAGGCTCGCCGGTCGTTCTTCACGAAATGCGCCCCGTCCGTAAAACGGATGCCCATCAGACCGATGGACTGGCAGAACTTGTCTGCTCAAATTCCTTCCGCTCGGATGACTCAGAACAAAACGCAGTCGGTCTGATACATCACGAACTGCGACAGCTCGGTTCGCTCATAATGTCATGTGCAGATGCCCACCAGGTGCCGGCAGGCAGTGCCCTTGCCGTGGATCGTGACGGGTTTTCGAATGCGGTCACATCAGCCCTGGAGACCCATCCGAATGTGACGATCTCGCGCGAGGAAGTTGCCGGTTTGCCGCCGGAAGACTGGGACAAGGTGATCATCGCAACAGGTCCGCTGACATCCCCTGCGCTTTCTGAGGCCATCCTGGAGAAAAGCGGTGAAGACGCTCTCGCATTTTTTGATGCCATTGCACCGATTGTCCATTTCGACAGCGTCGACCTTTCCAAAGCGTGGTTTCAATCCCGCTACGACAAGGTAGGTCCTGGCGGAAACGGCAAGGACTATCTGAATTGCCCGTTGGACAGGGATCAATACGAAGCCTTTATTGATGCGCTTCTTGCAGGCGAAACTGCCGATTTCAAGGAGTGGGAAGAAAACACGCCCTACTTTGACGGCTGTCTTCCGATTGAAGTCATGGCTGCACGCGGCCGGGAAACACTTCGTCACGGGCCGATGAAACCCATGGGGCTGACCAACGCGCATAATCCGCACGTGAAAGCCTATGCCGTGGTGCAGCTACGCCAGGACAATGCGCTCGGCACGCTCTACAACATGGTCGGGTTCCAGACGAAACTCAAATATGGTGCCCAGGCTGACATCTTCCGCATGATTCCCGGCCTGGAGAATGCGCAATTTGCCCGCCTTGGCGGGTTACACCGCAATACCTTCCTGAACTCGCCGAAGGTGCTCGACGGAACACTTCGCCTAAAAGCCGACCCTCGACTGCGGTTTGCCGGTCAGATTACTGGCTGTGAAGGGTATGTGGAATCGGCAAGCGTCGGTTGCCTTGCCGGTCTTTTTGCCGTCCTGGAAGCGCGTGGTCAGGACATCGTTCCCCCACCGGCGACGACTGCCATGGGCGCGCTGCTCGGTCATATTACTGGCGGACACATCACGCGGGACGAGGGTGCCGGCAAACCGGGATCCTTCCAGCCGATGAACGTCAATTTCGGCCTGTTTCCTGAGGTCGATGCGCCAAGCAAGGATGAAAGCGGCAAACGGTTGAAAGGCAAGGACAAGAGCCGAGCCAAGAAGCTGGCCATGACCAACCGGGCCAAGGCCGATTTCACCAACTGGCAGACAACCCTTGGCTTTGTAAAACAGGCGGCAGAATAAGACGGAGATGGATTGACCTGCAAAAAGGCGGTGCCTGACGGCATCTGCTTCGGACCATCCAGTGACAGGCGTTTTTCTGCTGGAGAAGCGCCTGTTCACATTTCTGAATATCACTTCACCCGGATCAGATGGCCTTCAGGACGTTGCCGGAGGCACGCCAGAGTATCCATTGCCGCCTGAGCTGAGACAGCTCCGCGACCTGCTTCAACGGGTCCAGGCTGTCCTGTTCCAGCTTTTTCAGGAATGGCTCCACAAGAACAAGCGGCAGAAACGCGGACTGGCACGCGGTTGGTACTTCCTCGGCCACCTGGCGAACGCGGCCGAGATGATGGCGAACATGACCCCGCATTTCGGCAAGAACCGCACGGAGTTCCGGCGTGGTCTCGCCGCGGAAGACGCTCTCGGTGTCAAGATTATGCCGTTCGCAAACGTCCTTCGGCAGATACATCTGTTGTCTGGAGGCGTGCCAGGGCAGTGCGCGCATCAGTCCGGTCAAGGCATAAGCCACACCCGCGTGCCCCGCAGCCGTTGCCGTGCCGGGGTCCCTGCCATCGTTCAGAACAAGGCAGGCAAGCTGGATCAGACCGGAAACGGTCTCCCCGGCGTATCCTTCCAGATCGTTGAGGGTTGGCATCTGGTCGTTGTAAAGATCGAAGACCCGCGCATCCGCCATGGCCACAAGGCTTTGTTTGGGCAAAGCGTAACGTTCGATTGTCTGAAGCAAGGCGTTGGCAACCGGATTGGAGGCAACAGCGCCATGTTCCGTGCCTTCCAGCAAGTCCCGCCACCATTGGAGCCGCACTTCACCCGGAAGTGGTTCTGACACCAGTT
Organism: Roseibium aggregatum IAM 12614; assembly: GCF_000168975.1. GTDB lineage: Bacteria > Pseudomonadota > Alphaproteobacteria > Rhizobiales > Stappiaceae > Roseibium > Roseibium aggregatum. The sequence goes on along the minus strand of NZ_AAUW01000004.1, from coordinate 260,986 downwards.
CGCGAATGCGGGCAATCTCGGCGCTGTACGCATAAAGCGCCATCAGACCGTCGCGATGCGTTTCAGGAGCAAGCAACGCGGTGAGATAGCGGTCCTTGTCGAATTGACGAACCACATCGGCGGCATGATCAAAATCGGTTGTCATGGAGCCTACCAGCCTTTGTGGAGCGACAGTCGTCAGTCCACGGCAATGAGTGCGGCGGCGACAGCCCGGTCTTCCGACAGGAGCACATTGAACGTGCGCAATGCCGCTCCGGTCGACATGGGGTCGGACAATATGCCCGCCTCGCGAAACAGGGTTTTCAGGTCTGCCGGCAAGGGCTGCAGTTCCTTGCCGGTTCCAACCAGAAGCACTTCGATATCTGCCTGTTCGTCCAGAACCTTCTGAAAGGCTTCAGGAGAAAAGGCCGACGCATCATTCACGTCCCAGCCGTAAATGCCGCTTGGTACACACATCAGCGATCCGCGATGAGACATACCGGCAAACCGGAAGCCGCCATTGCCATAGGCTTCAAGCGGCGCCCGGCCGGGAAAGTGCGCATCGCGGATTTCCATCGTACCGTCCTTACGCCGACGCTTTCGCGTTTGGATCCTTCTCGCCATCGTCGTCGTTGGGAGACATGGCCTCCGCACGGAGATTGAACAGGATCAGGAACGGAGCGGCCAGGAAGATCGACGAATAGGTGCCGATCACGATACCGAAGATCATCGCAAGCGTGAACGACTGGATAACTTCCCCCCCGAAGATGTAGAGCGCAAAAAGCGCAAGCAGCGTCGTCAGGGATGTCATGGTCGTACGAGACAGGGTCTCGTTGATCGACATGTCGAGCACTTCCGTCAGCGGGCGTTTCTTGTATTTGCGCAGGTTCTCGCGAATACGGTCATAGACGACCACGGTGTCGTTGAGGGAATACCCGATGATGGTCAAAACGGCAGCGATACTCGACAACGAGAAATCGAGCTGCAGCAACACGAACAGGCCAATGGTGATGACCACGTCGTTTGCCGTCGTCAGGATGGCCCCGACCGCGAACTGCCACTCGAACCGGAACCAGATGTAAAACAGGATCGCCAGCAAGGAGGCGGCAACCGCGATTGCACCCGCCTGGGCAAGCTCACCTGAAACACGTGGGCCCACAACCTCGACGCGGCGGAAATCCACCTCCTGCCCTTCGAAGATGGTCCGCACCTTGCCGACGACAGCCTGCTGCGCAAGTTCGCCGCCGGGCTGTTCTTCGACGCGGATCAGGATGTCGTCCGACCCGCCGAATTCCTGCACCTGGACATCCCCCAGGTTCAGGGACGACAGATCGGAGCGGATCGAGGCGACATCGGCCGGACCGTCGGTCTTGATCTCTATGATGGTACCGCCCTTGAAGTCGATGCCGTAGTTCAGCCCGACGGTGAAGAACGCAGTAATCGAGGCGATAACCAGGACGATGGACAGTGGAAAGCTGACTTTCCGCAGCCACATGAATTTGATTTTCGTGTTGTCCGGAACAATTCTCAGCAACATTTGAAAGTCTCCCGGATCAAATCGGCAATTTCGACGGACGGCGGCGGCGGAGCCAAAGGGCAACCAGCAACCGGCTGAACGTGAAAGCCGAGAACACAGTGGTGAAGATACCGATGGCCAATGTCACGGCGAAGCCCTTGACCGGCCCCGAACCGAGCTGGAACAGGATCACGGCTGCGATCAGGGTCGTGATGTTGGCATCCAGGATGGTGCCGAGAGCACGGCTGAAGCCGGCATCGACGGCCGAGATAGCAGACCTCCCTGCCCTTGCTTCTTCGCGAATGCGCTCAAAGATCAGCACGTTCGCATCCACCGCCATACCGATCGTCAGAACGATACCCGCGATGCCGGGCAAGGTCAGTGTTGCCTGAAGCAGCGTCAGCGCTCCGAAAATCAGGAAGATGTTCGCCATCAAGGCAATGTCGGCGATGATGCCGAAGCGGCCATAGGCGAGGATCATGAAGATGATCACCAGACCGCCGCCGATCACCGACGCCAGCTTGCCTGCCTCGATGGAGTCCGCACCCAGGCCCGGACCGATGGAACGTTCTTCGATAACCGTCAGCTTGGCCGGCAGCGCGCCTGCACGCAGGAGAACGGCAAGATCGTTGGCGCCGTCCACCGTGAAGTTCCCGGAAATCTGGCCGGAACCACCTGTGATAGGTTCACGAATGACCGGCGCGGAAATGACTTCCTCATCGAGTACGATTGCGAACGGACGGTTGACGTTCTGCTGCGTGATCTGAGCGAACTTGCGTGCACCGGACTGGTTGAAGCGGAAGTTCACGACCGGTTCGTTGGTCCGCTGATCGAAGCTGACCTGAGCATCGACAAGATCTTCGCCAGACAGAAGCGGCGCTTCTTCAAGCAGGTAAGGAATGGGCGGGTCGTCCACCGACATCATGATAACCGTGCCTGCAGGGGGACGGTTCTGTAGGGCCTGTTCGCCGGACATGGACGTATCGACCATGTGGAAGGTCAGCTGCGCGGTCTGGCCGACGAGATCCTTCAGGCGTTCCGGGTCGTCTTCGCCTGGTGCCTCGACGAGGATACGGTCGGCGCCCTGGCGCTGAATGCTGGGTTCGGTGGTGCCAATTTCGTCGACACGGCGCCGGATTACCTCGATGGACTGCTGGACGATGTTCGTCATGCGGTCTTCCAAGCCCTGCTCAGAATAGGAAAACCGGATCAGACCGTCTTCCGTGGCGGTCATATCGAACTCATTGACCGCCTGCCCGCCAAAGACGCTGGAGACCAGCGGGTTGACGAGAGGCTGCAGACGTTCCTGCGCATCCGCCAGCCGGGTCAGATCGCGAATGCGAACTTGCGCGGCGTCTCCCTGAACTCCAAGCCCGGTATACCCGATGCGCGGATCTTCGCGCAGGGTTGTCCGGATGTCGCCGACAAGCGCTCTCATGCGCTTCTGGATGTAGTCCTGCTTGTCGATTTCATAGAGCAGATAAGCACCGCCCTGAAGGTCGAGACCGAGAACCATCTGGTTCTTCGGCAGGAAGTCCGGCCAGCTTTCAAGTTGTTTTTGGGAGAAGAAATTCGGCAGCGTGGTCAGGATGCCAGCGGCAACCACAAGCACGATAAGCCCGATTTTCCAGCGTGCGAAATAGAGCATGGTCAAGCCTTAAATGCAGCCAGGCCGATCTGAAACCGGCCCGGCGGTATTATCGAAGCGGCGGGGATCGCGTTACGCGTTGTCCTTGGCCGGTTCGGTTTTGGAGCGCACTTCCTGCACCATGGAGCGGACAAGGCGAACCTTGACGCCCTCAGAAAGTTCGACCTGCACTTCACCGTCGTCAACGACCTTGGACACCTTGCCGATCAGGCCGCCGGTGGTCACGACAGTGTCGCCGCGGCGAAGGTTGGAGACCATTTCCTGATGCTTCTTCATACGCTGGCGCTGCGGGCGGATGATCAGGAAATACATGATTGCGAAGATTGCCACGAAAGGCAGAATCTGGATCAAGAAACCGGAGGCGCCTGCCGGACCGGCTGCCTGCGCATAGGCTGGGGTGATAAACATTCACTTCTCCTAGGTGGCGTTTTTGATGACCACCGACCCTGTTGGCCGGTCTTCGGCAAAAACGCTCTCATTCTGGTGGCGCGGACTATAACTGTGGCGCGCCTCATTTCAAGCTTTGCAAGCAGTTTCCAGCGTACCGGTATGGGAATAACTGACGTTTTCGTGTTTCCCGCACCATGTTAATCCTGCCACCACTTAATTCAGGGCCTCACATGGGCCTTTTTGATAGGGCTTGCAAGAAGAATGAACGCTGAAAACGACCTCTCCGCATTAAATGCCAAACTCGATTCCCTGATCGACCTGATTGCACGTGCGGTGCCAGCCCTTCCCGGCAAACCTGATTTTTCGGCCGCCGACGCCTTTGTCTGGTCGCCGGATCCTGGAGAACTGGTTCCGGTGCAAAAGGTCAACCGCGTCGATATCACTCTGCTGTGTGCGGTTTCCCACGTTCGCGATCTTCTGCTCGACAACACCCGCCGATTTGCCAAGGGCCTTCCTGCCAACAATGCGTTGCTGTGGGGCGCCAGAGGCATGGGCAAATCGTCCTTGGTCAAGGCAGCGCATGCGGCCATCGCTGCCGAAAATGTATCCGCTGGCCTGAAACTTGTTGAAATTCATCGCGAAGATATCGAGTCCCTGCCCAAGCTCATGAACCTGATCCGCAATGCCTCCTGCAGGTTTATCGTCTTCTGCGACGACCTGAGCTTCGACAATGACGACACCTCCTATAAGTCGCTCAAAGCGGTGCTTGAGGGAGGGATCGAGGGCCGGCCCGACAACGTCATCTTCTACGCCACATCGAACCGCCGTCATCTTCTGCCCCGAGACATGATCGAGAACGAGCGCTCTACCGCAATCAACCCTGCCGAAGCCGTTGAAGAAAAGGTCTCCCTGTCAGACCGCTTTGGTCTCTGGCTCGGCTTCCACAAGTGCAGTCAGGACGATTACCTCGATATGGTGCGTGGCTATGCCGCACACTTCGACCTCAAAATCGAAGCAGATGAGCTAAAGGCAAAGGCGCTCGAATGGGCGACGACGCGGGGCAGCCGGTCCGGCCGTGTCGCGTTCCAATTCATACAGGATCTTGCAGGCCGGCTCGGCAAGGCGATTTCCTGATACAGCAAAGCCCGGCACAAGGGCCGGGCTGATTGACGTTGCTTCAGGTCATTTACTTTGCTGCGCCTCAGATCTCATCCGGCGGAACGAAAGGTCCGACCGGATTTGAACTTGAAGAGCGTCACCGTCGCGGCAGGTATTTCAGCGGATCGACCGGCTTGTTGCCCTGACGCAGTTCAAAATGGAGCTGCGGCTGGTTTACCGATCCAGTGGCCCCGGCGAGCGCAACCACATCGCCACGGCGAATGGTATCGCCCCGTTTGACCTTCAGTTCGCTGTTATGCGCGTAGGCAGACACCCAGCCGTCATCGTGACGAACGAGGATCAGATTGCCGTAACCCTTCAATTCGTTACCGGAATAGATCACGGATCCATCGTCGGCAGCGTGCACGGGCGTTCCTTCCGGAACAGCAAGATTCACACCTTCGTTCTTGCCACCACCCGGTTTCGCACCGAAGTCCGAGATGATGCGGCCGCGGACAGGCCACCGGAACTTGGCGTCGGCGCCATCGTCGTCCTGAACGTTAGCGACGACAGTCGGCGTCTTGATCGGCGCCGTCGGCTTGGCTTCCTGGGTAAGGGCAGGCTGCGGCAGCTTGGTCTTGTCAACGGTTCCGGATGGAGCGGCAGCAACTGCCTGCGTAGCGGACGAAGCTGTTGCCGGCTGACGGCGCGGTGTCGGCACGCTGGAAGAAGCGCCGGAGGAAATGGAAGCCGTGGTCAGCGACTGATCGGAGCCGCCAGGCTTGCGCTTCGGCAACGTGCTGACGTGAATGACATCCACCTTGCCTTGACTGATGTCGGCAAAGGTCGGCTGCTGACCGTTATTCCGGTCGGGCCGGGGCATGTTTGCGACAGACGTCGGCACCGATCCGGTGACAACGTTATCGTTTCGCCCGGCCGTCGGCAGTTTTACCCTGCCGTTTTCACCTTCAGTCGTGCTCGTTGAGCCATTGCGCTCGGCGTAAACGTAAGTCGGGATGATAACGCTCTGACCCGGTTGTACCTTTGCCGGATCTTCAATGCCGTTGACCGCAACGATCGCCTGGATCGGGACGCCATACCGGCGTGCCATCGAATTTATGGAGTCGCCCTGGCGCATCTGAACCCGCGTTCCACCCGCAGACGTCCACCCCTTCCAGCTCCTTGCAGTGCTTGACGCTGCTACGATTTCAGGTGCCGGCTGTGTCGCAACCGGAGCGGTTCGCACAGGCGCAGTGCGCTGCGCTGTCGTCACGGGGGACGGCAACGGCGCGGACTGAACCGTAGGCGCTCTACTGGGAATAGAACCGGTTGTTACCGGTTGAGACGATCCCTGTGGGAGACCGGCAACGGTCCCTCCAGGACCATTCACGATGTCCTGATAGGTCGGCTGTTTCTGGCCGCCATTGAGAATATCCCGCTGATTCTGGGTGTTGCCCGTGTAGTAGGGTGGTTCACCAAATCGCTCGACCGCGCCGGAACATCCTGCGAGAGCAACTGCAACCAGCGACACTGTCGCCACCTTGCCCATCAGATCCCTGCGGAGGGTACGCATCCGCTTCATCATCGCCTTAACTCTAACCGCTGACTATGGCTGTTATGGTTAAGAGTAGACGGCAGTAAGGTTTATAAAGGCTAAAGACCGGCTGGACTTCTGGTGAAAAGTCGAGATTTCTCAGTATTAAGGACCGCTAGAAAACCAGCAATTGCGCCGTTTATAGTAAATTTGAACAGGAAAATGGGTGAGCAAGCTCAACGCCTGTATGACGCCAAGAATCGGTGAAAAGCACAGGCCTAGAGCTTCTTGGCGATTCCCGGCTGCAACATGACCGTCCGAACCATCATCAGCGTTTCCGCAGTCAGAACACTCTCGGTCTTCTGGAACTTGATGAGCGCTTGCACCTGCCTGGCCTTGCCAACCGGAGCGACCAGAATACCCCCCGGCTTTAATTGCTGCAGCCATGCGTCAGGAATTTCTTCCACGGCTGCATTGACGACAATCCGGTCATACGGTCCGTTCTGACGAAATTTGCTCAAACCATCCGCCTGGCGAACTTTTACATTTGTCAGTTTCAGGGCTTCAAACCTGCGGTTCGCCAGGTCGGTCAAGGTCACGAATCTGTCCAGCGTTTCGACCTGGGCTGCGAGATGCGACATGACGGCAGCCTGATAGCCTGACCCGGTCCCGATTTCCAGAACGATGTGACTGGAGGTCAGCGCGAGTGCCTGAACAGTGAAGGCAACGATGGATGGCGCTGAAACAATCTGCCCGCATTCGATCGGCAGCATCGCGTCTTCATATGCAAGACTGTGATGGCGTGCGGACAGGAAAAGCCGACGGGGTACGCGCTCTATGGCAGCCAGAACATCCCTCGCCCCGACACCACGCTGCCGCAATGCCAGAACCAACGCTGCGCGGGCTTCCGCCTCATCCGGCAAAGCGGACGCCATCGCCCTGTTATCCTTGCCGGGCAAATGACCGGCCATGAACCGTTCCCCCTTGGGTTTACCCCAACGCCTCCGCCAGGTGTGTCACCAGATCGTGGGCTGTCAAATCTATGCGTAGCGGCGAAACGGAAACATATCCATCCGCAATCGCATGCAAATCGGAATTATCAAGCACGGATTTGCCACGATCCTGAAAACGCAGCCAGTAATAGGGATAGCCACGACCGTCCTTGCGTTCATCGATGGAAAGGCCGCTCTGCTCATGATGGCCCTGCACGGTGACCTTGACGCCCTTTACATCCTCGGCAGCGCAGGCCGGGAAATTGACGTTGAGAAGCGAGTATTGCGGGAGCTTGAAGTCGATCAACTTTCGGAAAAGATCCGGCGCGTGCGCTTCGGCCGTCGAATAGTCAGGTTCTGCACGAACATCCCAGTTGTAGGCCTGGGACACGGCAATGGACCTGATCCCGAGAATCGCTCCTTCGATAGCGCCCGCCACTGTTCCCGAATAGGTGACATCTTCAGCAAGGTTCTGGCCGCGGTTGATGCCTGACAGCACAAGGTCCGGCAGAGCGGGCAGCACCTTGCGCACGCCCATGATCACACAGTCGGTCGGCGTGCCTTTGAGGGCGTAGTGCCGATCATCTATCTTTCGAAGGCGCAGAGGGTCGCTGAGCGTCAAGGAGTGAGCGACACCGCTCTGGTCGGTTTCGGGAGCGATGACCCAGACATCGTCAGAAAGCGTCCTGGCAATATTTTCCAGAACGGTCAATCCTGCTGACTGAATGCCGTCGTCATTGGTGATGAGGATACGCATCTAGATCTTGCTCCGTTTTCCCATACGCTCTCCCGTCGGAAGACAAGAAGAGACGCCCCAAATGAAGATGGACGGCAATCTTGTGCGGTTGCCGTCCATACCAAAAAAGTTGGCGGAATTCCCCTTCCCGCCTAATCAGCCGATCTTTTCCAGCCCGCCCATGTACGGCCGCAGAACTTCAGGAACGGTGATCGTCCCGTCGCCATTCTGATAATTTTCCAGAACCGCAATCAGGGCACGGCCAACAGCGATGCCGGATCCGTTGAGCGTGTGCACGTGGACCGGCTGTTTGGAATCTGCCGGACGGAACCTGGCATTCATGCGACGTGCCTGAAAGTCTCCGCAAACGGAGCAGGACGAAATCTCACGATAGGTGTCCTGTCCCGGCAGCCAGACCTCAATGTCATAGGTCTTACGTGCACCGAAGCCCATGTCGCCGCTGCACAAGGTCATCACACGGTAGTGGAGACCGAGCTTCTGCAGAACTTTCTCCGCGCAGCCCAACATACGCTCCAGTTCGTCGAGCGATTCTTCCGGTTTGGTCACGGAAACGAGTTCGCACTTCTGGAACTGGTGCTGGCGAAGCATTCCACGTGTGTCGCGCCCGGCAGACCCGGCTTCGGAACGGAAACAATAGGTCAGTGCTGTCACGCGAAGCGGCAGTTGATCCTCAGGGAGGATTTCACCTGCAACCAGGTTGGTCAGCGGTATCTCGGCCGTCGGGATCAGGTAGTGATCCGTCGTGGTCTTGAAGAGGTCTTCCTCGAATTTCGGCAACTGCCCGGTGCCGTAGAGTGGCTCGCTATGAACCAGAAGCGGCGGCGAAACCTCGGTGTAGCCGTTTTCCTGGGTGTGCAGGTCAATCATGAACTGGCCAAGCGCACGTTCGAGCCGGGCAATCTGTCCCTTGAGAATCACGAAACGCGAGCCGGACAGTTTCGCAGCCTTGGCAAAGTCCATGCCGCCCAGGTCTTCGCCCAGCTCGTAATGTTCCTTCGGTGCTTCATTGAAGGTGAAGACCGGCTTTTCACCGTGCGTCTTCAACAGCACATTGTCGGTTTCATCCTCGCCCACCGGCACATCGTCATGCGGCAAGTTCGGGATGACGGCCATGGCTGCTTCCAGATCGGCGATGAGCTTGCGCTCTTCTTCCTCGCCCGACTGAATGAAAGCCTTGATCTGTGCAACTTCGTCAATCAGCTCCTGCGCGCGGGCATCATCGCCCGAGCCCTTGGCCTTGCCGATTTCCTTGGAGGCGGCGTTGCGCCGTTCCTGGGCTTCCTGAAGCTTGGTGATATGAGAACGGCGGGAATCGTCCAGCGCGATCAGTTTGGCCGCGGAGGCCTCATAACCCCGTTTGGCCAGGGCCTGGTCAAAGGCGGCTGCGTTTTCCCGTATCCATCTAATATCAAACATCTTCGCTTCCCGAACGACGGTCGTTTCAATCCATTCCGTCGGTCAATCGGGGAAGCATGGCGGCCAGGGCGTCAGGCAGCCGCATCCTCGGCTTCGCGTTGAGCCTCCCTTTCGGCACGCTGGCGCTCCACCAGTTTGACGGACAGAATTGAGACTTCGTAGAGAAGCAGCGTTGGTAGCGCAAGACCGATCTGCGAGATCGGGTCGGGTGGTGTCAAAATTGCAGCAGCGGCAAATGCGCCGACAATGGCGTATTTGCGTTTATGCCGAAGCGTTTCAGAGCTGACCAGACCAGCCCTGCCAAGCAAGGTCAGTACCACCGGAAGCTGGAACACCAGGCCGAAGGCGAAAATCAGGATCATGATCAGGCCAAGGTACTCACTCACCTTGGCCAGGTGCTGAATGGCAACCTTGCCCGTGCCGGCAGCCTGTTCCTGAGACAGGAAAAAGCCCATGGCCATTGGCATGACAAGAAAATAGACGAGACAGGCGCCGATCAGGAACAGCACCGGCGTTGCGACCAGGAACGGAAGGAACGCGCCGCGTTCGTGCTTGTAGAGCCCGGGAGCCACGAACATGTAGATCTGGCTGGCCACCACCGGAAACGCCAGGAAAAGCGCGCCGAACAGAGCCAGCTTCAACTGGGTGAAGAACCATTCCTGCGGCGCGGTGAAGATCATCTCCACCGGATGTCCGTCACCTGCCGCCTGCAGGTAGGGCACGGTCAGGATGTTGTAGATATCCGTCGCGAAGTAGAAGCAGATAACGAACATCACGAGAATCGCGCCGATCGACCACATCAGCCGTTGGCGTAATTCGATCAGGTGTTCGATCAGTGGCGCCTTCGAGGCGTCAATTTCGTCCTGGCTCATGCCTTTACATCTTCCGTCACCGGCGCGGTTTTCGGCGTGGCCTCGGGTTCAGCCTTGGCTGACTCGGTTGAGGATGCCTTGTCCGCATTTGCGCTATCTGCCGGCGGCGACGCCGGTTCGCTGGCAGCCTCTTTCGGCTTGTCGGCTTTTTTTGTCGCGTCTTCTTCGATGGATTTCTTCAGATCACCCAGCGGATTGAAGTTGGCCGCCGATTCGACCTGTTTCTTCATGTCCGCAATATCTGCCTGTTGCTCGGCCTCGCGCAGAGCGTCGTTGAAGGTCGACTGGAACTCACGCGAAAGCTTTCGCATTTTACCAATCGTCTGGCCAAGTGTGCGCAGCATGCGCGGCAAATCCTTCGGCCCCACGACGATGATCGCCACACAGGCGATCACCAAAAGTTCGGTCCACCCGATATCGAACATGAGATGTATCGTCCCTTAAGGAGACGCGATGCAGATTAAGATCAGCTCGCTTTGGTCTGATCTTCAGCTTTCACGGACGATGCCGTTTCGCTGTTCTTGTGGTCGATTGTCTTCGGAGCGTCGGCTACGTCGTCTTCGGCCATGCCTTTTTTGAAGCTTTTGATTCCCTTCGCGACATCACCCATGAGATCGGAAATCTTGCCACGTCCGAACAGCAGAACAACGACCACTGCAATGATCAATATCTGCCAAATACTAATGCCCATACGCCAAACTCCTGATAATCGGCTTTAAAAGCCATAGGGCCCTTCTTACAAAAACGGCCCACTCCCTGCAACATGCCAGTCTATTTGTTTTCGATCACCTAGACAGAAGGTTAAGTTGCCCTCCCACTAGACTTGGGACTGTACACGCGGAAAAACAAGCACGTCTTTCGGATCAGTCGTGACGGCAACGTCCATTCCGCGCTCCCAGGGGCTCCCCGCACGAACCCTTGCCTGAAGGGGATGATTGAGCCCGTCTATTGCAATAGACAACAAATCGACCTCGCCGACGAATCGTTTCGAACGAATTCTGCCCGGAACGCCGCATAAACCAGCATTATTCAGAACAATGCCCTGCGGGCGGACACAAACGTCCACCTTTTGACCGGTGGATAAGCCCTCCGACGCCAGAACGCCAACCGGTGTTTCAACCCCTGCCGACGTCACGACACCTTCGAGCTGGTTCAATTCGGAAAAGAACCGGGCTGCAAAAAGGTCAACAGGCGCTTTGTACAGATCCGCTGCCGTTCCGTGTTGCACCAGACGCCCCTGCCGCATCAGGGCGATCCTGTCACCCATGCGCATGGCTTCTTCCGGATCGTGGGTCACGATAATGCATGTCGCACGCGTTTCGCGAATAACCGCCAGCGTTTCATCACGCACATTGTCACGCAGCCGTTTGTCGAGGCCCGAGAACGGCTCGTCCATCAAGAGAATTCCCGGCCGGGGAACAAGTGCTCGCGCCAGCGCGACACGTTGCTGCTCGCCGCCGGAAAGTGCATGAGGATAGTCAGACGCATAATCCGCCAGACCGACGCGACCGAGCGCGCTCAGGGCTGCAGTCTGGGCTTCGCGCTTCGGCATGTTGGTGAGGCCGAACATGACATTTGCCAGGATGCTCATGTGCGGAAAGAGCGCATAATCCTGGAACATCAGGCCAACGCCACGTTTTTCAGGTGGCAGGAACAGCGTGTCTCCGGCGATTTCGCGGCCGTTGATCAGCACCCTGCCCTTGCTCTGACGCTCAACACCTGCCGCAATGCGCATCAAGGTGGTCTTGCCACAGCCGGAATGTCCGAGAAGACAAAGGATCTCGCCCGGCGCAATGGACAGGCTGAGGTCCTGAACAGACGTGACGCCATCGTAGTCGTGAGACACGTTCTCAAAGACGAGGCCGGCCGCAATTGTTGCACCGGCGGTTCCGGGCGCACCCCAGCTCAGCGGATGGCCGCTGCCGTTGGTTGAAGTCGGCTTCTTGCGATCAGGCATCAGGATCCGGCGGTCTCGTCCGCTTCATCATCATCAAACAGAGACCCGTCTTCTAGAGGATCTTCGTCTTCCGTCAATGCGGTATCGTCATTCGGCGTCGGCACGAGGAAAGAGGCCGGCACGGCGCTGTCCAGCAGTCCTGCGCCCTTCAGTTCCTCAAGACCCGGCAGGTCTCTCACGTTCTCCAGTCCAAAATGGATCAGAAACTGGTCTGTCGTCCCGTAAGTGACGGGACGACCCGGCGTTCTGCGGCGCCCGCGCATTCGGATCCACGTCGTTTCAAGCAAAACGTCAAGCGTTCCCTTGGACGTGGAAACGCCACGGATCTCTTCAATCTCGGCGCGTGTGACCGGCTGATGATACGCAATGATCGCCAGCGTTTCGAGAGCTGCGCGCGACAATTTGCGCTGCTCCTCGACGTTCCGGTGCATCAGATATGCGAGGTCCTCAGCCGTTCGAAAACACCATTTGCCGGCAACCTTCACCAGATTGACGCCTCTTGACGCATAGGTGACCTGCAATTGTTCCAGCAGGGTCAGCACATCGGTGCCTTCCGGCAGACGCAAAGTCAGTTCCTCAAGAGAAAGCGGTTCGGACGAGGCAAACAGCAACGCTTCGACCATGCGCATGCCGGACGGATCCAGCCGCTTCGGGCGGGCATCAGGCTCTTGATCTTCCTCCTGCAAAAGATCGAATTCAGACGCCATGATCCGGCTCCTTTATGACGGCGCGGATATAGACCGGCGAGAAAGGCTCGCCCTGGCGGATTTCGACCTGTCCTTCCCGCACCATCTCCAGACTGGCGCTGAATGTGCTTGCGACAATCGTCGCCCAATCCTTGTTGTCATAAAGATAGTCGCGCAGATACGCGTTCATCGGTGCCCATTCACCGATCCGGCCAACCAGCTTGGTGAGCAGCTCGCGTGCCTCCTGCAACGACCAGACAGTTCTGCGCAAGACGCGGACAGAGGTCACGGATTGCCGCTGGCGCTGCGTGGCATAGGCGGACAAGAGGTCATAGATGGAAGCGTCCCAGATGCTCTTGTGCTGTACCGACATGGTTTCAGGTTCGCCGCGATGGAACACATCCCTGCCTTGCCTGTTGCGCATCAGGAGCTTCTCTGAAACCTCGCGCATCGCCTCCAAGCGCCGCAGACGGAAAGCGAGGGCCGCGGCAAGTTCCTCGCCGGTCGGTTCATCATCGTTCTTCTGCTCAGGCAGCAACAGTTTGGACTTCAGGAAGGCAAGCCATGCGGCCATGACCAGATAGTCCGCGGCCAGCTCCAGCCTCATCCTGCGGGCTTCGGCCACGAATGACAGATATTGTTCGACGAGTTCGAGAATGGAAATACGCGCAAGATCGACCTTTTGTGTTCGTGCCAGGCCGAGCAAAAGGTCGAGCGGGCCTTCAAACCCTTCCACATCGACAACAAGCTGCGGATCGGAACTGGCCCGTTCTTCCGGAGTGCTGACAGAACTGAGGAGATCGTAGGAGCTGTCCTCCTGTCTCGTCGTGCTGTTTTCCATTTCCGCCATTGCCGCTCCGGTCAAACGCCCTGCCAACCGGTCAAGGCGTGAAATTCTTCAAAGGCTGCAAGCCTGTCAAATTCCGGATCGGGAACCTGGAAACCGCTCAAAGCCTTGTCGCATCGCCGCCTGGCTTCACCCGCAAGCTCGGGAACAACCTTCGCGACTGCGATCATTTCTTCCATATCACCATTGCAGTGCAAAACGATGTCACACCCCGCTTCGATGATCTTGCCGGACCGATCCTCAAAACTACCTCCGAGCGCCTTCATGGAGATATCGTCGCTCATAAGGCAGCCGTCGAACCCGATCGCACCCCTGATGATGTCCTGAATGACTTTCGCGCTCTGCGTCCCTGCCATGTCTGGATCGATCCCTTCGTACACAATATGGGCTGTCATCCCCAATGACACGTGAGAAAGCGCCTTGAACGGGCGGAAATCCACGCTTTCCAAAGAAGAAATGGCCGCTTCCACACGCGGAAGCTCCAGATGGCTGTCGACACGTGCCCGGCCATGACCCGGAATGTGCTTGATCACCGGCAATACGCCCCCTGCCAGAGCACCTTCCGCCATCGCCTTGCCCAGGGTTGCCACCACTTCGGGGTCTTGCGAAAACGCCCTGTCTCCGATGGCATCGACAGTATCAGGAAACCGGACATCAAGACACGGCAGGCAATCAACTGAGATGCCGACCTGGTAGAGATCATCGGCGATCAGACGCCCGGCAAGCCAGGCAGCTCTTTCTCCTGTTGCTGCGTCACGGGCGTACAGATCGCCATAAGTTTTGGGTGCGGGATACTTCGGCCAGTGGGGTGGTTTCAACCGCTGCACCCGGCCTCCTTCCTGATCCACGAGAACAGGAGCATCCTCGCGGCCGACGGCCTCCCGGAACGCTGCGGTTAGCTCCCTGATCTGCTCCGGCGCTTCAATGTTACGTGCGAACAGGATCAGCCCCCAGGGGTCTTCCTGCCGGAAAAAATCGATTTCGGATCTCGTCAGGGACAGTCCGGCACATCCGGATACGAACGCTTTGGTCATTGATCCGGCTTAGCCGCAGCGCCTGGACCCGTCAAGAAATGCAAGCACCGCCTCTTGCACCCTTGTCACGATCTTGCAATCTAGACGGCCATCGTCCCCAGATCTGATTGGAGCCCCCATGCGCGCGCGTCTCGACATACCGGCCGGCACACTGCACCGTTTTTCCCATAGATCTGAAATCCTTGGACGAAACCGGCTGGGCGATACGGCGACGCGTGAGATCCACGTCTATACCCCGCATGGACACGACGGCAGCGGCTTGCCGCTTTTGGTGGATATCGTCGGCTTTACCGCCGGTGGTCCGGCGCACACCAACTGGAAGAATTTCGGTGAGAATGTTCCCGAACGGCTCGACAGGCTCATCCATGACGGTCAGATGCCGCCTGTCGCAGTCGCCTTTCCCGACTGTTTCACCCGCCTTGGCGGAAATCAGTATATCGACAGTGACGCCATGGGGCCCTGGGCAACCTGGCTGACAACCGAAATGCTTGAGGATATCGAAGGGCGCTTCAAGTGTGGCGGCGCCGGCAAGCGCGGCATCTTCGGCAAGTCATCCGGTGGTTACGGTGCGATTATTCACGCCATGAAACATTCCGACGTCTGGTCCGCCGCGGCGTGCCATTCCGGGGACATGGCGTTCGAACTTTGTTACCTGCCCGAAATGCCGAGCGCGTTGAGAGCGATTGCCAAAGCCGGCTCAATCGAAGCCTTCGTCAGGGAATTCGAAAAGGGACCGAAATACCCGGGCAATTCGCTCCACGACCTGATGACCTTTGCCATGGCGGCAACCTATGATCCAGATCCTGACCCGGAGGTCTTTTGTGGCATCCGGCTGCCGGTCGACCCGGAAACCTGTGAACTGGTCGAAGAGCGCTGGAATGCCTGGCTGAAATGGGACCCTGTGCAGATCGTCGGTGACCATATCGATGCGCTAAAGTCACTGAAAGGTCTCTGGATCGAATGCGGTGATGTGGATCAATACAACCTTGTTTATGGCGCGCGCCGTCTGCACCGGAAACTGACCGACGCAGGCGTTGACCACGTCTATCAGGAGTTCAGCGACAATCATTCGTCCGTGGACTATCGGCTGGATGAAAGCCTGCCGTTTCTCGCGGAAAAACTCAGTAGCTGAGTGAACGGACGCTGCCGGGCTTCTCAGGAGGCCTGGCGAAATTTGCGGAACGGGTTCGGTAAGGTGAGAACCGCCCCACCGGCGACGATCAACACAGCGCCCAGAACCGCGATTCGCGTTGGTATTTCTCCCCAGACCGCAAAGCCGAACGCGGCGGACAAAAGCACCGTGCCGTAATACACCGGTGCCAGCGTGGCCGCTCCAGCTCGCCTGTAAGCGGAGATGTTCAAGGACTGGCCGACGATTGCCAGTGGCCCCATCCACGCGAACAACAGCAGGTTCTGCCAGGCAATGCCGTCCTTGACGATCAGCCAAAGCACAGGTCCGCTCAGCAGAGTGGCTGCGAAAACATTGACATAGGCCAGGATGGTGACGGTATCTTCACGTTGGGCGATATAGCGCATGATCAAGGCTTCACAGGCCATGAAGACCGCTCCCAGAAGAGCGGCAACGACACCTGCAAGCGCGAGATCGTCATAACCTGCGCCCGTTTCCGCCGACCGGACCACGAGATACGCGCCAGCGGCGCAGAAGACAACTGCCATCCAGTGACGGCCCGTGATCACTTCCTTGAGGATCAGACCAGCCAATACGATTGCGATTATGCCCTTTGTCAAACCGATCGCCGTCGCATCTGCCAGTGGTAGCACGCTTGCAGCGTAGATCGAGCAGGCAAGCCCGCCAACGCCGCAAAAGGATCGCATGAGATGGAGTTTCCAGAGAGGGCTTAAACGCGTGAAAACCGGAACCCGTTTGACGGCCGCAACACTCACGATTGTTGCAGCGCCCCCCACGAACCGAAGCCAGACCAACACCGCAACCGGCAGCAATCCCCCTGACAGCTTGCCTGCGGAAAATATCGGTGTGAACGCAGTCATGCCTGCGAGTGCCAGCGCGAGGGCGAGCAACGCATTTTCCGGGCGGTGATAGATTGAGTTCTGAGACATAGTTCGGGTCCAGGTAAGTGCGGGCAGTTCTTATCACCGGTTACGCGCCAGGATCAGTCCTGAATTTCCAATAACGGGTATGCGAAAACGCATCGCATTGCCGCCAGGTCTGTAGATTGGTATAACTTGCCCATGAACTGGGACGATCTGAAACTTGTCGATGCCGCTGCGCGCATGCGCTCGCTCTCGGGAGCGGCCAAGGCGCTGGACATCAGCCAACCGCAACTGAGCCGCCGCCTGAAGAGCTTCGAAGACCGCATAGGTGCGCGGCTGTTCGACCGGACGCCAACCGGGCTGAAACCGACAGATGCCGGTCTACGCCTGATCCCTCTTGCGGAGGACATGCGCAAGAAAGCCGAGGCGGCGGCACGGATCCTGCCAGATCTATCGGGGTCGGCATTGAAGGTTGTCCGGGTTGCCGTAGACGAAGTGCGTGCGCGCGTCCTGACTGACCGGTTCGACCTGTTGACCCGTCTGCTCGACGGTGTGGAACTGGAACTGATCTCCAGCCATCAGCATGTCAATCATCAGTCACGCAGTATTGAGCTTCAGATCCGCAACTGCCTGCCGGAAACCGACACGCTGATTGCCCGGAAAATCGGTGAGCTGGCCTATGCGGTCTATGGGTCAGCCGATTATGTTGCAAACCATCCGGCCGCCAGAACCGTTGACCGCTACAAGCTGTGCGCCTGGCTCGGCTTTGCACCCGACGACCTATGGTACCCGTCTCAGATGCGCTGGCTGGAAACCCGGTTGCCGCAAATGCCGACATTGCGCTCTAACACTATGACCACGCTCATGAACATGACGGCATCCGGTGCCGGACTGTGTCTTCTGCCGGTTTTCATGGGCGACAACAATCGCGACCTGGTCAGACTGACCGAGCCGCTCCCGGAGCTAACAAACGTCGAACACATCATCGTCCATCGGGACTTGCGCAGGGAACCTGCCGTCCGCAAGGCGATGGATGCCATAGCTGAAGTCTTCCACCAGATGGGACCGCAATTGCGTGGCGCGCAGCTGGACAAACCTGTCGCCGCCGCAGAATGAAACGGCCGGGAAATCCCGGCCGTTTCTGAAATAGCTACTGCTGTTAGCTGCTCACCGTCAGGGCTGTCTGCGCACGAAGCAATCACCACCGGCAGCCTGAAGGCTTTCGCACAGGCTTATCGCCTCATCACGTGTACCGGTCGGGATCCGTGCGCGGTAGAATACACCCCTGTCATCGACAGTTGCAGCAACGATTACCGCGGTGCGGTTCCCCAGAACACCCGGGAAGCGTCGCTGAAGTCCCGAGTAGGCATCTTTGGCGGCCGCTTCCGAACGCTGGGAAGTCACCTGTACGATGTAGGTACCGGACGGAATGCCACCGGAGTTGCTGGCAACAGGTGTCGGCGTTGCCGGAGCAGAGGTGGCCGGAGCCGGTGCAGGTTGCGTCAGGTTGAGCGGACGATCATTTTGCGGGGCTGTTGCAGCCGGTGGCGCACTGGCAACCTGGACGGGTGCATCCGGCTTTTTGCGCGGAACAACCGAAGGCACTGGCGCGGCAGGTTCACTTGCAGTCGGCTCCGGTGCCACGTCGGCACCGGTCACGATTGCGGGCGTATCAGGCAGAGCTGGCGTTGCATCCGAAGGATCTGCGGGCGCAACATCAGCACCGGTAACGACTGGCGACGTTGTAACCACCTGGGATCCATCATCGGCGGAAGCCGCATCAGGTTGCGTGGGAGCAGCCGGTTCCGGCTGTGCAGGGGTTGCAACTGCGGGTTCTTCACCTTCTGGAATAATGGTTCCGTCCGGACGCACGACAACAGTTCTCACCCGTTTCGGTGTCCCGGGAACAAGATCGGCGTCGGCGTTCGTGCCTACGGGCGCCGGCGGCAACTCCGCAAGCTGCGGAGACTCTGTCGGGATAAGCCTGTCGGGGCCGGCAACACCAGCACCATCAACCCGGTCATAAATAAGCTTGCCGGCCTGATCGTTCGCCGTGTCCTGGCTCTGCTCCGGATAGACCTTGAGAGGCTCCTGCAGACCGCTGATGATCGGCGGGGGGCCACTAGGAACCGGAACGGCATCGCTGTCGAACAGAAAGAAGCCGGCGCCACCCAGAACCGCAACGCCGAGAACACCGGCTGCAACGAACAAGCCCTTGCGCGATTTTTCTCCACCCTGCGGAACTGCGTTTCGTTCCGCGGCCGAATGAGGCGGCAGAACGCCAGCCCCTGTCAGGCTCGGATCGCTTTCCTGCATCGCCCGCGCAACGGCATCCAGGTCGTAGCCTTCCGGCGGCGGCGGCGTTTCGTCGTCTTCGGCCTGGGGAACGGCAGCGGCAGCAGCGGGCCACGTCATGTCATCCAGATCAGCTTCTTCTTCGGGAGCGTTCTGGACAGGGGAATCGACTGACGTGCCGACGGGCTTTCGGGTCGTAGGAGCCGGAAAATCAAGATCGGCAAACAGAGCGTCTATACCCGCAGGATCCCCTGTCTTCTCCGTTTCGGGTTCTGCATCTTGCGAAACAGGTTCTGACTGGACAGGGTTCAGCGCTGCGAAAAAATCATTCTCGTCAATCTGCGGGCGCTGGCTGGTCACCGGCTGCTGATAGCTCTGTGCATCGAAACGCGTTTCCTCTCGTGAGGAAGGAGAAGCAGGTTCTTCATGCCGGACCCCGCCAATACGGTAATCTTCGGCCGGCAGAACCGGTTCAGCAGGCGCCGATGCTGTTGAAGCGGCAAATCCGGAGCCGGAAGACAAGCTCGGGGCTTCCGGCATCTGACCTGCCCGGGAAAGGCTGTCAGAAACTGCAAATTCCGATGTCTCACGCCCCTTAAAACGCGTCTGCGGTTCGACAGTCGCAGCGTCTTTCGCTTCGTCTTCGAAGCCAACATTCGGCTGACTCGCCGGCTGTGTCTCGTCAACAGACTGGCGCAATGCGCCGATCAGTTCGTCTTCCAGCTCAGCGGTCAGGTTCTGCTCGAGGTCCAGAGCGACTGAAGGAGCAAGATAAGATCTGTCATTGGCAGCTTCAGGCCCGGCCTGCACAGAAGGTGCCTGCGCCGTGCGGAACTGGACGACATGATCAACAGGATCAGGTTGAGCGCTTTCCACCGGCTGCACCTGCTCCGGCTGGCTCGGCCACAGAGACGAAACATGCGAGGACTGCGTGACCGGCGGCACTTGAGCCTGTTCATCCGTCTCGAAAGACTGCTCATAGCTGGTGGGTGGCGTTGTCCCGTAAAAGTCGTTCGTTGAAACGCCAGGTGTTACACGCGGCTCTTCAGTGGCTGTTCCAGCGGTGTCGGAAGCAGGCGTATTCGACACCGGCCGCAGGCTTGAAAAGGATGGTTCGATGCGCGACGGCGCTGCGGTGGATTGTTCGGGCACATCACCCTCAACATCGTCCAGCCCCGCAAAATAATCAGTACTACCAACGCGGCCGCTGCTCACATTTGCCCCCGATTGCTTGTTCTTGTGGACAATCCGCGCCAATTCTACCAGCGGATCCTCCGCGGCCGGCCGTTCGCCGCCCGCCTCGTTTTGCGAGGCGCGCAAATCTGATCGCTTTGTTTCGTAGTCTTGTGACATGAGCTTTACGAAAACCGGTCCACTTCAAGTCGCTGGTGAACGGTTATTTCGTCCCCAGCGGCCATTAAAACTAGCGCATTTCTTCAGGAGCATTCACGCCGAGAATCGTTAGACCTGAAGCGAGCACCAAAGATACTGCACGAACCAAAGCAAGACGCGCTAGGGTTAATTTCAAGTTACCGGCCTGAATAAAACGTAAATGAGGCAATTCGTAGCCTTTATTCCAATGGCCGTGCAAAGAACTGGCGAGTTCATGTAGATAAAACGCAATTCTGTGCGGCTCATGTGTTTCTGCGGCTGCTTCTACCACTTTCGGCCACTCAGCCATCTTGGCAAACAGCTCCTGCTCGCCCACGTCGTCCAGCAGTGAGAAATCGGCTCGGGCGAGATCTTCGACCGCAAACCCGGCTTCCTTGAGTTCATCAGCCGCCTGCCTCAGCACCGAACAGCAGCGCGCATGACCGTATTGAACATAGAAAACCGGATTGTCTTTCGACTGTTCCGTGACCTTTTTAAAGTCGAAGTCCAGTGGGGCGTCATTCTTGCGGAACAACATCATGAAGCGAACCGGGTCTGGCCCGACTTCGTCAACGACGTCGCGCAGCGTGATGAAATCGCCGGAGCGCTTCGACATCTTCACGGGCTCGCCATCACGCATCAGCTTAACAAGCTGACAGAACCTCACGACAACTTCCGTCTTGCCGTCCGAGATTGCCTTGCCCACAGCCTGCAGGCGTTTGGCATAACCGCCGTGATCGGCGCCCAGCACGTAGATCGTTTCGGTAAAACCGCGCTCGAACTTGTCCTGGAAGTAGGCAACATCGGCAGCGAAATAGGTGTAGGAGCCGTCGGATTTCTTCAGGGCCCGGTCGGTGTCATCGCCGAAATCGCTTGCGCGAAACAGCGTCTGCTCACGGTCTTCCCAATCGTCTGGCACCTGCCCCTTCGGCGGCGGCAGCGTTCCTTCGTAGATCAGCCCCTTGTTCCGGAGCGTTTCGAGCATGTGATCGATCTTGGAACCGTTACCCTCGCCCCGGTCATGCAGGGTTCTTTCGGAATAGAACACTTCGTGCTCGACACCGAGTGCTGCAAGGTCCTGCCGGATCAGTTCGAGCATCGCGGCAATCGCCCGCTCCTTCACCAGCGGCAACCATTCGCGTTCCTCCATGTCGGCAAGCGAAGATCCAAATTCGGCCTTCAGCTTCTCGCCGACTGGTTTCAGGTAGTCCCCTGGATAAAGTCCAGCAGGGATCTCGCCAATGTCCTCGCCAAGCGCCTCGCGGTACCGCAGGAAGGCACTGCGCGCCAGCGTGTCGATCTGCGAGCCGGCATCGTTGATGTAATATTCCTTGACCACTTCATTTCCGGCAAACGCCAGTATGTTCGCCAAGGCGTCGCCGACGACCGCACCGCGGATGTGACCGACATGCATGGGGCCTGTCGGATTGGCGGAAACATATTCAACGTTGACCTTCGGAGCCGGTGACCGCTCCTGAGCCCCGAACCGGATACCCTCGGCAAGAACGCTGGCCAGAACCCTGTGCCAGACCGTCTGGGCCACGCGAAGATTGATAAAGCCGGGTCCGGCAATGGACGTTTCGGTGATTTCCGGGTCGGCGTTGAGCCGGGCAACAAGCTGCTCTGCAACGTCGCGCGGCTTCATGCCGAGCGGCTTTGCGAGCACCATTGCTGCGTTCGTCGCAAGATCGCCATGTGCCGGATCGCGGGGCGCTTCCACAACCACTCGCGAAAGATCTGGAGACTCTCCGTTTGAATCTTTTAGATCAAGGTCTTGGAGAGCGTCTTTGACGCGTTGCGTGAAGTCCGCGAAGATATTCATAGAACACCGGTCAGGTTTTGGTTTTAAAACACAAAGCCCCCGCGCGCTGCGAGGGCGAGGCCTTCGGCGCCACAGGGCTGTAAAGTCGCCTCTGCGCCTACCCCAAATCGGGGGTGTCGTCAAACAGTCTGCGATGCTCCTCAATGGCATAGCGGTCCGTCATGCCAGCGATATAGTCACAAACCAGCCGCGCGGTCTCCGTTTCGCTCAGGTTACCAAGGCCGCTGTTCCAGGGTTTCGGCATCAGATCCGGTTCGGCAAGGAACCGCGCGAACAGGTCCCGAACGACCCTTGCGACCAGTTTTCGAACTGCCAGAACATCTTCATGCCTGTAGACCCTGGCAAACAGGAAGCGCTTCACTTCCTTTTCCGCAGCCGTCATATCCTGAGAGAAGCCGACAAGGCAGCGGCCAGCCATGCGAATCTCCTGCACGCTTTGCGGAGCGACCTCGTTCAGATTGCGCACGGCCTCGCGAATGACATCCTCGACCATGCGTGTAATCGACCGCCTGACGATCTCATGGATGCGGCGGCTTTCCTCGAGGCCAGGATACTTGCCGTCCACCTCTTCCAGGATATTGGCCAGGAAAGGCACGTCGCGCATGTCTTCGATCGCGAACAGGCCCGCCCTCAATCCGTCGTCCAGATCATGGGCGTCATAGGCAATATCGTCCGCAATCGCGGCTGCCTGTGCTTCAGCGCCCGGCCATGTGTGCAACAGCAAATCCTGTTGTTTGGCGTAGTCGCGGATCGCAAAGGGCAACTGGCCGCCCTTGAACTTTCCAAGCGGAGCGCCGTTGGCATCAATCAAGGGCCCATTGTGCTTGACCAGCCCTTCCAGCGTTTCCCAGGCCAGGTTCAGGCCATCGAATTCCGCGTAGCGCTGTTCCAGATGCGTCACGACCCTGAGCGATTGGGCATTGTGATCGAACCCACCATAGGGCGCCATGCACTCATGCATGACATCTTCCCCCTCGTGGCCAAACGGAGTGTGTCCAAGATCGTGCGACAAAGCCAGGCATTCCGCCAGATCCTCGTCGAGCCGAAGGGCGCGCGCCAGTGAGCGCGCGATCTGCGATACCTCGATGGTATGTGTCAGCCGTGTGCGGAAATGGTCGCCTTCATGATAGACAAACACCTGCGTCTTATGCTTCAGCCGGCGAAAGGCGGAAGAATGAATAATCCTGTCCCGATCTCGCTGGAAGGGTGTCCGCGTCGGGCTGTCAGGCTCGGGGAAGAGCCTGCCCCGGCTTTCCAGAGGGTTTTGCGCGTAGATCGCGCGTGACTGTCCCCCAAATCCGATATCCGCCTTCATCTGTTTCCAGCCATCCTTCACAGACCCCGTCCGTGTTTGCCGATCCTTCGTCCGCTGGCAATACATTGACGCGAGCGGCCGCAAAACATACTTATCTGAACAAATCAGGTTTAACGTTCCCGCACATGGCCGGAACAAAGCGAGTCGGTGAAACATGACCGAAACACTTGAAATTGGCGTAACAGTCAGCGACCGCGCTGCCAAGCGCATTGCTGCGATTTTGTCGAAGGAACCGGACTGCAGCATGCTGCGCGTCAGCGTGGAAGGGGGCGGCTGTTCCGGACTGCAATATAAATATGACGTGGTCGACAGCCGCGAGGACGACGATCTCGTGATCGAAAAAAACGGAGCGACGGTTCTGATCGATTCCATTTCCCTGCAATATATGGGCGGATCGGAAATCGATTTCGTTGATGATCTCATCGGCCAGTCTTTTCAGATAAACAATCCAAATGCTGTTGCCGGATGCGGCTGCGGCACCAGTTTTACGATCTGAATTCTGCTAAGATTTGTCTTTTCAGCCGGTTGCCCCGGCCGTTTCAAACAGGTGAGGCAACCGCGCTCATGAAAATTGCGACCTGGAACATCAACGGCGTCAAGGCGCGTATCGACACTGTCCTCGAGTGGCTGAAGGAAGCCTCGCCGGACGTTGCCTGCCTTCAGGAAATCAAATCCGTCGACGAGAACTTTCCGCGTCAGCCGTTCGAAGACCTCGGCTACGCTGTCGAGACGCACGGCCAGAAGGGTTTCAACGGTGTTGCGCTTCTGTCCAAGACCCCGCTTGACGATATTCAGCGCGGTTTGCCGGGGAACGACGCGGACGAGCAGGCCCGGTATATCGAAGCCAGGCTTGCGACGGAAAAGGGCCCTGTTCGAATCGGTTGCCTCTATCTTCCGAACGGCAATCCGCTCGGTACGGAGAAATTTTCCTACAAGCTCGAGTGGATGGACCGGCTGATTACGCATGCACAAAAGCGCCTAGAGGAAGAAACGCCGTTTCTGCTTCTTGGCGACTACAACGTCATTCCCGATCCGGTTGATGCCAAGAACCCTCAAAACTGGCTGGAAGACGCGCTTTTTCAACCGGAAAGCCGCCAGCGCTTTCGCGCCCTCACCCATCTTGGCCTCACTGAAGCCGTCCGGTCATGCACCGAAGCCCCGGAAACATTCACCTTCTGGGACTATCAGGCCGGTGCCTGGCAGAAGAACAACGGCATTCGCATCGATCACATATTGATGTCGCCACAGGCAACGGATCGCTTCTCCGGCTGCGGTATCGACAAGCACGTGCGCGGATGGGAGAAGCCGTCGGATCACGTGCCGGTGTGGGTCAAACTCGCCGCCTGAGACTGATTTTGACCACGGCATTCCAAGGCCGCCGGTTGCGTTTATCTGCCTATGCTGCCGAAACGCGAAAACCAGACTTGCAGACGGCCGATGTCATGGTAAGCTTTTCCCCATCATGGGATAACGCTCGGCCGACCAACTTCCGCGACGGCGACATGCGGACAACACCTTCCGGCAACGACAAAGGTCGCCGGCAGACTAATCTCGACCTTCGTGACCTGTGTTTTTTCCGGTTTGTTTTTTGCAGGAGCGCTGGGTTTCGGCGCTAGCGCACTGGCTCAGGATGTCTCCTGCACCTGTCGCTACAAGGGCGAAAAATATGGGATCGGTGAATCTATTTGCCTGAAAAGTCCGACAGGATTGCGAATGGCAACCTGTGAAATGGTGCTGAACAACACGTCCTGGCAAATCAGCAACGCCCCCTGCCCGCTTACGCAGAACCAGAGCCCGGCAACGGACGGGCTCGACGCCCAAAAATCCGGAAGTTTCCAACAAACGCGATGGGCGAGAGCTACGCTCTAAGTCCTGTTTCCAGCCTCATGAAGGTCCGGGCAAGCCCGAGGGCATGTAGTTCGTTTTGCAATGCCCCGCATGAGAAAAGCGCCGGTCAAGCGTGCCTTTTTCCGATCAGACCGGATTGCTCCAATCGAAGGGTTATTGTGCGGGCAGTTGCTGTGCGGTGAGCATGTCCGGACGGTTCTGTTTCAGCCAGCCGTCAGCCATAGATCTTGCCATCTGCCTGACAGGCTCGGGCGAAACCGCGAAATACTGTTCATGCATGGAATGGATCCAATTCGCATCCGTTCCTTTTGCCTGTTCCCGGGCAACCGTCATCCACATCAGGCCGCGTGCTTTTTTCTTGTCGGACGTGCCGAGCGCATAAAGCGTTTCACCAAGCCGTGCCTGGGCTCCAACATGCCCCTTCAGCGCAGCCAGATTGTACCAGCGCACTGCCATGCGGCCGTTGTTTTCCTGGTACATGCGGCCAAGCTCATATTGCGCATCGGCATCGCCGAAATAGGAGGCAGCATGCGTGAAAATCTGCCGCGCACGGGATTCGTTCTTTGGTACAGCGCCTTCTATGCCGTTGAGATAGTAAGACCCAAGGGCGACAAAGGCGCTTGAAACAAAGGGGGCGTCCGGTGCATCCGGACGATCTTCACCGTGTTCACGGACGATCTGGCTGTAATATTCGAATGCCTTGAGGTCGTCTTCCTTGACGCCATCGCCGGAGGCATACATTTCCCCCAACTTCCAGGCAGCCATGGGCTGACCGTTTTCGGCCGCATATTGCAACGAGCCGAGAGCTGCGGCCTTGTCGCCGGAATAATACTGACGGGCTCCTGCCCGCAGGGCTTCAGACGGGGAAAGATCTGTCGGTCCGATCGCACGTGCAGGCGCCGGCTGCCCGTCAAAGGCGGCCACAGGACCGGTCAGTCCGATCAGGATCAACGCACCGAGCACGGTTCCGGCTTTTCCCATGCGTTGAAGCTTTGTGCTGTTCTTAGGCATCCCAGTCACACTATTATCCGTCGGCAACGAAACAGATACCCGACGGACGCTCTTGTTTTTTGTCCGCGCAAAGCGCATTTGCTGTCTCTTCGATCCCGAAGCTCACGCTCACAGGACCCACTGTTTCGGAATGGCCTAAACTGGCCGATCATTTCGTCCTAAGTTGGGCCATACGACGCCGAATTAAGACAATTTCCTGACTCTTTTGTCCGGACGCTGTCCCGCAACGGAAGTCGCTTCCGGTCGGGGTGTCTCAAACATTAGCGCAACGGGTGACGGGCAAACATGGCCGAACAGGGGCAACTGAGGCAAACCGGGACCCGGCTAATGACTCTGTCAGCAACTGTTGCGGAATTGGCACATTTCGTGGCCACACCTCCCATTCAAGTCCTGCATTTCAGCACAGGCCGGTTGATGATGTGTTGCCAGAGGGTCTTTTCAGCGCCGAGGGCTGTTGAAAACGGGGGCTTTTGGCCAATTGCCTTTGCCGTTCTATGTTTGTCCTTCAAACTGAGACATGATTCGGTGTAGGTAACAGCGCTGAGTTAGTGAAAACTGTGACCCAAGACCCATCAGGCGATACGGAATGAGCGCAAAAGACGATCTGTTTGCAGGCAACGCGGCGGTCGCTGCCCCAATGACACGTGACGAGCCCGCCCCCGCTCCACAAAAGCCGCGTCCCGTTGCGCCTGTCGCGGTCAGCGACGACTATTCCGCGGCCGACATCGAGGTTCTTGAAGGGCTCGAGCCAGTCCGTCGCCGGCCAGGCATGTATATAGGCGGCACGGATGAAAAGGCGTTGCACCATCTCTTTGCCGAGGTGATCGACAACTCCATGGACGAAGCGGTTGCCGGTCATGCCACCTGGATCGACGTATCTCTTTCGGCTGATGGCTACCTGACGATCACCGACAACGGCCGAGGCATACCTGTCGACCCTCACCCGAAGTTCAAGGACAAGTCCGCTCTCGAAGTGATCATGACGACGCTTCACGCAGGCGGAAAATTCGACAGCAAGGTTTATGAGACCTCCGGCGGCCTGCATGGCGTCGGCATCTCAGTGGTCAATGCCCTTTCTGAAGAACTGATCGTTGAGGTCGCACGCAGCCGAAAGCTCTATCGCCAGATCTTCCGCCGTGGCCATGCTCAGGGACCGCTGGAACTGGTCGGCGACACGCAGAACAGACGCGGCACCCAGGTCAGCTTCAAGCCTGACGATCAGATCTTCGGCAAGGGCGCCAAGTTCATCCCTGCTCGTCTTTTGAAGATGGCCAGGTCGAAGGCCTATCTTTTCGGCGGTGTCGAGATTCGCTGGCACTGCGCTCCTGAACTGCTGTCGGAAAAGGACGAAACACCGTCCGAGGCCGTTTTTCACTTTCCAGGCGGACTTCGTGACTTCCTCAACGAGCGACTGTCCAAGGAACGCCGCGTCGTCGACGATGTCTTCTTCGGCCGCACCGACAATGCCGGCAAACACGGCTCCGTCGAATGGGCCGTTAGCTGGTATGCTGGCGACGGCTTCGTCAATTCCTACTGTAACACCGTGCCGACGCCGGAAGGTGGAACGCACGAGGCCGGCTTCCGCTATGCGCTGCTGCGGGGCCTGAAGGCTTATGGCGAACTGACAAACAACAAGAAGGCATCCATCATCACCGGCGACGATGTGATGACATCTGCCGGCGGCATGCTGTCAGTCTTCATTCGTGAGCCAGAGTTTGTCGGCCAGACGAAGGACAAGCTGGCAACCAACGAAGCCACCCGCATTACGGAGACGGCTGTCCGCGATGCATTCGACCATTGGCTCACGGCCTCCCCCAACCAGGCAAACAAGCTTCTGGAATGGGTTATAGATCGCGCAGACGAGCGTTTGCGCCGCCGCCAGGAAAAGGACGTTGCCCGCAAAACGGCGGTACGCAAGCTGCGCCTTCCGGGCAAGCTCGCCGACTGTTCGGCGAACCAGTCGGATGGAACCGAACTCTTTATCGTTGAGGGTGACTCGGCAGGTGGCTCCGCCAAACAGGCGCGTAACCGATCCAACCAGGCTGTTCTGCCGTTGCGGGGCAAGATCCTGAACGTTGCCAATGCCGGACGCGACAAGCTCGTCGCCAACCAGCAGCTTGCCGATCTCATTCAGGCCCTTGGCTGCGGCACCCGCTCCCAGTACCGGGAAAGCGACCTGCGCTACGAAAAGATCGTCATCATGACGGATGCCGACGTCGACGGCGCCCACATTGCTTCACTTTTGATTACTTTCTTTTACCGGGAAATGCCTGAGCTGATCCGTGGTGGTCATCTCTTTCTGGCCGTCCCCCCTCTCTATCGTCTCAGTCAGGGGGGCAAGACCCTTTATGCACGCGACGATGCCCATAAAGATGAGTTGATGGAAACCGTCTTCAAGGGAAAATCCAAGGTGGAAATCGGCCGTTTCAAGGGCTTGGGTGAAATGTTGCCGGCTCAGTTGAAAGAAACGACAATGGATCCGTCCAAGCGCACGATGTTAAAGGTCGTTGTCGAAGAAGATGCGGTGACGGATACCAATGACACCGTAGAGCGCCTCATGGGCAACAAGCCGGAAGCGCGCTTCCGTTTCATTCAGGACAACGCTGAATTCGCTGAGGATCTTGATATTTAGCCGCAACAGTGGGTAATTTGATCTATATCTTTTTTGAAGGGGCGGATCGGGTGTAACTTGTTTTGCCCGCATGGCCTGTTTGACCGGTCGGAAAAGTAGTATGTTAAACCGGATGTATTCGATACTGGACAGACGGCTTCGCCCATTGCGAAATCACGTCTTTCTGGCTTTTCCGAAGCATAAAATTGCCTTTGCCCGTATTGCCGAGCCCGCATTTCAGTTGTTGCGCCCGGTTCTTCATTGCCTCGCTGGCACCGACAAGCTCAAGGCTCTGTCCGGAATTGACCTCAAGACTGCTGCGACCGAGCGATTGCTGTTCCATGGGAATGTGGAATTGTTGACGGCACGGGAACTCAAGCGCCGCCATCCTGACATGAAGGTTGCCGCATGGGTTCAAGACCCTATGCACAGGCTTGCCTATTGTTATGAGAAGGTCATCCTTAGTTCCGATACCCTTCCCGCCTATTACGAAGAACGGCAGTTCAGTCAGGACATGACACCGCAGCAATTCGTGGCCCACGTCGCCTCGATTTCGGATCTGGAAGCGGACAATCTCTTCCGTAGCCAGACTGCCGCGCTGACCTACAAGGGCGTGCTGACGGCCGATCTGGTTCTGCAGCTTGAAGATTTCGACCGGTCCTTTGCAAAGTTTCTTTCCGAGAGCTCGTTGAGACTTCGCTCAAAAGACCGGGTCTCATATCACGTGGGCAATTTTGTTTCCCGGGAAACGCTGCTGTCCTTCACCGAAGACCGGCTGGTGCAGCAGCTAAGACGCCGCTACAAGACGGATTACGACCTGTTCTACAAACCGGCGGCTCTTTCTGCCTGACGCTGCGCAATTTTACGTATCGAATACCGGGTTACGCGAACTTTTCGGAAACAGACACCTTTGGTCACGCCATCTTCTTGGGCAACGCATACTGATGTACCAACCGTTTTCATGATCCAACTTGGTTGCACTATTAACTGAGATGGCAAATCATAACCCGAATTACTCTATTTTCTTGAGATTTTACCTCTCAAGTGCATTGACACCTGAGCGCATGAATGTAGGGTGTGCGCACATTGGCACCGGCGGTTCCCACGGCGCCGCCGATTAACAATCACAACATTCGGGCAAAACGCTCCATGGCATTTAATACTCTCGGTCTTAGCGAGAAGGTCCTCGCTGCAGTTGAAGCAGCGGGTTATAAGGAACCCACGGCAATCCAGTCGGGAGCCATTCCGCAGGTGCTTGAGCGCCGCGACATTCTTGGCATCGCCCAGACCGGTACCGGCAAGACCGCGAGTTTCACACTGCCCATGCTGACGCTGCTTGAAAAGGGTCGCGCCAGGGCACGGATGCCGCGTACGCTCATTCTCGAACCGACGCGCGAACTCGCAGCACAGGTTGAAGAGAACTTTTCCAGATACGGCACCAATCACAAGCTCAACATTGCCCTGCTGATTGGTGGTGTTTCCTTTTCCGAGCAGGACAAGAAACTGGACCGCGGCACCGATGTGCTCATCGCGACGCCCGGCCGTCTGCTCGACCATTTCGAACGCGGCAAGCTCCTCCTCCAGGGTGTCGAAATCCTCGTGATCGACGAAGCCGACCGCATGCTCGACATGGGGTTCATTCCGGATATCGAACGGATCTGCAAACTGATCCCGTTCACCCGCCAGACCCTGTTCTTCTCGGCAACCATGCCGCCAGAAATCCAGCGTCTGACGGAAACATTCCTTCAGAACCCGGCCCGTATCGAAGTCGCACCTACCTCGTCGACGGCTGAAAATGTCGCGCAGTTTCTGAAAGCGACCGATTCCAAGGATTACGAAAAGCGCGCTGCACTGCGAGATCTGCTTGAAGGTGCTGAAGATCTTCAGAACGCGATCGTGTTCTGCAACCGCAAACGCGACGTGACGACCGTTTATCGGTCACTGGAGCGTCATGAGTACAACGTTGGCGCTCTCCATGGCGACATGGACCAGCGCACACGTATGATGATGCTGGATAATTTCCGCAAGGGAACGATCAAGCTGCTCGTGGCAAGCGATGTCGCAGCCCGCGGCCTCGACATTCCTGAAGTGAGCCACGTCTTTAATTTCGATGTCCCGAGCAACGCTGAAGACTATGTGCACCGGATCGGACGGACTGGCCGTGCCGGTCGCAAGGGCACTGCCTTCACGCTTGTGACCGGTGAAGACCAGAAGTATCTCGATGCCATTCAGACATTGATCAAGAAAGACATCGACTGGTTGGGTGACGCGATCGACTTCGAAGCTGCGGCTCAGGAGCGCAAGGCACGTCGCAAGGCTGGCAAGCCTTCCCGGAACGCGCGCTCTAGCAACGACAACGAGGCCACCGACGCCAAGCCGTCCAGCCGTCGCCGGTCGCAGAGCAAACCACGCGAGGTCGTGGAAGAGCAGGTTGAGGAACTCCCGGAAATGCTGAACCCGATTCCGGTCTCAAATCTTCCGCAGCGGCAATCCGGCAGGCGGTCCAGAAACGAGAAACTGGAACCGGCCTTCGGTGCCGGCGTACATATTCCTGCTTTTCTTCTGCGCGAGCCGCGGCCGAAAAAGGCGTCCTAACCACAAAATCTCTCTAGGTTTCGCCTTAAGCTTAACGGCTCCTTAAACCTTCCATCGGAGTTTAAAACCTAGTTCTTGTGTCCGTGTGGGGCGGATTCGCAAGACATGGGTGAGAGAAACTTGATGGCGGATGAAGACGACCACAAGCGGACTATCCAATATGGAGAGTCCGCGATCAGTTACATCAAGAAAAATGTACTACCAGCCTACCCTCGTTCTTACGAGCTTTGGTACACATATGCGGCTGGTTACAATCAGGGCCTGAACCGGGCCGTTAATGAATCCATCAAGTCCAACGGCAGGATCAGCACCGACGAGATGCTGACGCTGTACGGCCGCTTCCTGTCACCAACAAGGCTTGGTGATCGTCTGGATGAGGTTGGTTCCAAGGTCTCCAGAGAAGTTGAAGAACTTGTCGACACACTGAAGCTGAGCGCAGATGCGACGTCAGATTATGGCACCGCGCTTGAGCAGGCCGGTGAAAAGATCAAATCGGTCTCCGATCCCGAGAAACTGCAGATCTACGTCACACACCTGGTCAAATCGACTCAGAATGCGGTTGCGTCCAACCGGAAGCTGGAAAGCCAGCTTCTGGAGTCCAAGAAGCACATCGAAAACCTGCAATCCTCTCTGGAGGCGATCCGTTACGAGTCCCTGACGGATGAACTGACCACGCTCAACAATCGCAAACACTTCGAGAATTCGATTGAACGGGTCATCGATCACTCCAAGGAAAGCGGGCGCGGATTCTCCCTGCTGATGACCGATATCGACCATTTCAAGAAGTTCAACGACACCTATGGCCACCAGACCGGCGATCAGGTTCTGAGGCTCGTCGCGCTTGCGGTGAAACAGAACATCAAGGCGCAGGACATTGCCTGCCGCTATGGCGGCGAAGAATTCGCGATCATTCTGCCACATGCCGAACTGGAAGATGCTGCCGTCATTGGGGAGAACATTCGCAACGCGGTCATGTCCAAGGAGTTGGTCAAGCGTTCGACAGGCGAGAACCTGGGCAGGGTGACCATTTCGGTCGGCATCGCGACTTTTGAAAGCACGGATACGGCTCATTCCATCGTCTCGCGCGCGGACGAGGCCCTTTACCTTGCGAAGAACGCTGGCCGGAATGTTGTGAAAACCGAGCGGGAACTTGAAGGCACGCAAGCACAGGAAGACGTTGCCTGAAGCAAGGACCGCCTCTTCAGGCGCTGGTTTTCCGAAATTGTGAGATCAAAAGCCAGGCCTGAACAGATATCTGTCTCAGGCTTTTGCGTTCAGGCCCATCTGCCAGAAGTCGCTTTCGAGGCGGCAGGCTTTTTCAAAAATCGACAGGACACGCGGATAGCGGGGGTCTGTCAGCACCTGGCTCGCGGTGCCATCCAGCCAGGCGACAAAGCCCCTGGCGAGCTCCTGATAGCCTTCGCTGGCATACTCTCGTATCCAGCGGGCATAGGGATTGCTGTCGATGTCGCAGCCTTCAGAGGCAAGTCTCGCACCGATCTCTGCGTAACCGACGACACAGGGCGCTAGGGCAGCCTGAAGGTCCAGGAGATCTCCTGCCATACCTGCATCCAGCACAAAGCGTGTATAGGCCATTGTGGGAGTATCTTCGGGAGCCGTTTCGATCATCTCCCGATCCATTCCCCAACCGCGACACATCTCGACATGGAGGTCGAGTTCGTCATCCAGAATGGCCTTCACGCCCTCCAAGGACTGACGCATGTCAGCAACCGAAGGGCTTTTGTAGACACCCAGCGCATACGCGCGGGCAAACTGGATGAGAAAGAGATAGTCCTGCACCAGGTAGTGTTTGAAACAGGGCAGCGGCAGCGTTCCAGCGCCAAGCTGCTGAACAAAGGCGTGACGGGTGTAATCCGCCCATTGCGGGCCGGCGTCGGCTTTCAGCCGCTCGAAAAGGCTCATGAAACACTCATCGGAAAGTTCAGGAAGGCACGCGCATCAGCGCGCCAGGGCATTCAAGTCGGCGGCCTGAAGCGAGACAGATTCTCCGCAGCCGCAGGCAGACACTTCATTCGGGTTCTTGAAGATGAAACCGGACCGGAACTTTGTGACTTCAAAATCCATTTCAGTGCCGAGCAGAAACAGCACGGCAGACGGATCCACGAAGAGTTTGGCACCCTTATCTTCAACCGTGTCATCACCGGGCCTCGCCGCATCCACCATTTCCATGGTGTATTCCATGCCGGCGCAGCCCCCCTTCTTGATACCGACACGCAAGCCGATGGCGTTCTTGTCCGAGTTCTCGACAAGTTCCTTCACGCGCTCGGCGGCGGCGTCAGTCAGGGTCATCACCTGGAATTTAGCGGCGGAAGCCATATGATCCTCGTTCAGTGCAGCGATTGCTAAACCTGATATGGGGTGTCAGCTTATCCGATTAAAGGTTTGAAGCTCAATACCAGTTGAGCGCAACCTTGGCTTCGTCCGACATCCGGTCAGGTGTCCAGGGTGGATCGAAGACCATATCGACATTGACCGGCCCGACACCGGCGACGGCCGAAACGGCATTTTCCACCCAACCCGGCATTTCACCGGCCACAGGGCATCCTGGGGCTGTCAACGTCATATCGATGTTGATCGACCTGTCATCCTCGATGTCGACCTTGTAGATGAGGCCAAGCTCGTAAATATCGCAGGGGATTTCCGGATCATAGACCGTTTTCAAAGCACCGATGATGTCGGTGGTCAGCTGGTCGAGTTCATTCGCGGGAATCGCGCTTTTCGCCGAGACTTCCGTCTGCAGCTCTTCGCCATCCGCGCCGGTATCTATTGTAGTAGCGTTTTCCATGGGGTCCGTCCTTACCCGAAAAAGCTCTGAGCCTTCAACAGGGCTTCATACAGCGCGTCCACTTCCGCGCGCGTGTTGTAAAGCCCGAAACTAGCCCGACATGTAGAAGTCACACCATATTTTGCCAAGAGCGGCTGAGCGCAATGGGTCCCTGCCCGGACCGCCACCCCTGCCCGATCGATGATCGTGGCAACGTCATGTGCGTGAGCGCCCTGCAGTTCGAAGGAAACAATGGCGCCCTTGTCCGGCGCATCCCCGAAAATGCGCAGCGAGTTGATCTCTCGCAGCTTCTGGTGGGCATAGTCCTTCAGATCCGCTTCGTGGCGTGCAATGTTTTCACGGCCGAGAGCATCCATATAGTCGAGTGCAGCACCGAGGCCGATTGCCTGCACGATCGGGGGCGTGCCGGCCTCGAAACGGTGTGGCGGTTCATTATAGGTGACAATGTCCTCGGTCACGTCGAGAATCATCTCTCCGCCGCCATTGAACGGGCGTAAGGCCTTCAGCCTGTCAGGCTTGCCCCACAGGACACCGATGCCCGACGGTCCGTAGACCTTGTGCCCGGTGAAGACGTAATAGTCGCAGTCGATATCCTGGACGTCGACAGGAAGATGTACCGCCGCCTGGCTGCCGTCCACGAGCACAGGAATGCCACGCTCATGCGCAATCCGGCAAACTTCCTTAACTGGAACGACCGTGCCCAGAACATTCGACATATGCGCGATCGCAACCAGCCTTGTCTTGTCGGTCAGGCTATCTGCGAAGGCATCCAGATCGAACGACCCGTCTTCACGAACATAAACCCATTTCAGCTTCGCACCGTGACGCTCCCGGTGGAAATGCCAGGGCACGATGTTGGAATGGTGTTCCATGATCGACAGCACGATTTCACCGCCATCGGCGAAGTAGTCAGGCCCAAGGCCATAAGACACCAGATTGATTGCCTCGGTGGTCGACTTGGTGAAAACCACCTCATCGACCGACTGGGCATTCAGGAAGCGGCGCACCTTCTCGCGCGCAGCTTCATAGTTGTCGGTTGCGGTATTGGACAGGAAATGCAGGCCACGATGAACATTGGCGTATTCCTCGGAATAGGCCTTGGTCACCGCATCGATCACCTGCTGGGGTTTCTGGGCGGAGGCACCGTTATCCAGATAGACCAGCGGCTTGCCGTAAACCTCCCGCGACAGGATCGGAAAATCCCGGCGGATCGCTTCGACGTCGTAGCCGGCGCTGCCGGCTGTTTCTTCTGCGGTCGCAACCGTCATGCGGCGCTGCTCCTTATTCCCGTTCGCTTCAGATGTCAGTGGTCGGCAAGCCAGTCACGCACGCGTGCTTCCAGGCCTTCCGTCACATCGTCTTCGCCGTATTCCTCAATCGCTTCGGAAAGGAAAGCGAGAACCAGAAGGGTCTTCGCCTCGTCTTCCGGAATGCCGCGGGCGCGCAGGTAGAAAAGCAGATCCTCGTCGATCTGTCCGCTGGTCGCACCGTGGGCGCACAATACGTCGTCCGCGAAGATCTCCAGTTCCGGCTTGTTGGCCATTTCCGCGTCCTCGGAGAGGAGCAGAGCCTGGGTCATCATCTCGCCATCGGTCTTCTGGGCATGCTGGGCAACGTTGATACGACCCTGGTACACACCCTTCGCCTCACCGTCGAGAACGGTCTTGAAGAATTCGCGGCTGTTGCAGTGTGGTACGGCATGATCGACGATCAGTGTCTGGTCGGCAAGCGACTTACCACCAGCCATGGTCACGCCGTAGATCTTCGCTTCCGAGTTCTCACCGGTAAAGTTGATGAATTGCTGGTTGCGACTGAATTGCGGTCCGGCAATGAAGCCGAGCGACTTGAGTTCCGCCTCGGCGCCAATCGTAGCAATAGTCGTGAAAAGCTGCGCTGCATCGGTCTTGCTGACGATCAGACGCGTGGCCGCAAGCGCTGACTTGTCGGCGAGTTCGTAATCGAACACCGTGTTCAGCTCCCCCTCACCGGTATCTCCGACAAAGGTTTCCAGAAGACGCAGCTTCGCACCTTCGCCAAGTTCCACACGGTTGCGGACTGACTGAGCCCCTTTGGCTGTCGCCACCTGAACCAGTTCGACCGGCTTGGACACTTCCACGCCACTCTTCACCGTAATGACGACGCCCCCCTGGAGGAACGCGGTGTTCAAGGCAATCACGCCGTCAGATGGCCCCGTCTTCGGCGCAGCAACCAACTTGGTGCCCATTTCGCCGGCAAGGGCTTCGGCAACGCTTGTCAGCGTCACGCCTTCACTGGCAAGTGCTTCAACGTCGGAAAGCGCGGCAAGATAAGAGCCATTGGCGACCACGATACGGTAGCGGTCGAGATCACCGAAACCGTCCTGTGTCTCAATCAGGCTTCTAGCCGCAGCTTCATCGGCGGCGCCTGCAAGCGGGGCAGCTGATTTCATGTAGGCGCGCAGGTCGGAATACTTGTATTCCTCAACCCGGCGATGCGGCAGGCCACGGTCCCGTATCTGGCCGAGCGCGGCTTCACGCAGAGCCTTGACGGCAACCGAGCCGGACAAACCTTCTTTCGCGCTGTCGAAACGCTCCAGCAGGTCGCTTTCCGCCTGGGTGTGTTTGATGGGTGCGCTGGCGTTCATATCGCTTTGCTCCCTCAGGCGGCCGTGTCGATGTAGTCGGCGTAACCGTTCTTTTCCAGCTCCAGCGCCAGGTCCTTGTCGCCGGTCTTGACGATGCGGCCCTTGGACAGAACGTGGACGACATCCGGAACGATGTGGTCGAGCAGACGCTGATAGTGGGTGATCACCACCATGGCACGATCCGGACCGCGCAGCTTGTTCACACCTTCGGAAACGATCCTGAGCGCGTCGATGTCGAGGCCGGAATCCGTTTCATCGAGCACGCAGAGCTTCGGCTCAAGCAAGGACATCTGCAGAATTTCCGCACGCTTCTTCTCGCCACCGGAGAAGCCGACATTGAGCGGCCGCTTCAGCATGTCCATGGAGACATTCAGGTGACCAGCTGCTTCCTTGACGCGCTTCATGAAGTCCGGGATCGACAGTGTGTCCTCACCGCGTGCCTTGCGCTGTGCGTTCATCGCCGTCTTGAGGAATTCCATGGTCGCAACACCTGGAATCTCGATCGGGTACTGGAACGCCAGGAACAGGCCCGCAGCAGCGCGCTCATCCGGCTCCATTTCCAGAAGGTTCTCTCCGTTGAACAGGATCTCGCCTTCGGTAACCTCGTAGTCGTCCTTGCCGGCCAGGATGTAGGACAGAGTCGACTTGCCGGAACCGTTCGGGCCCATGATGGCGTGTACTTCGCCTGCATTGATGGTCAGATCGATGCCGCGCAGGATTTCGGTTTCGTCTTCCGCAATACGTGCATGCAGGTTTTTGATCTCAAGCATTGAGATTGTTCCTCGTAATTCGGCGGGCGTTCAGAGCCCCAATCAATTCGTAAGTATGCAGGACCGTTAGCCCACGGATCCTTCCAGGCTGATCGAGATCAGCTTCTGTGCCTCGACTGCGAATTCCATCGGCAGCTGCTGGATGACATCCTTGACGAAACCGTTGACGATCAGCGCCACGGCTTCTTCTTCCGACAAACCGCGCTGCAGACAGTAAAACATCTGGTCGTCCGAGATCTTCGAGGTGGTCGCCTCGTGTTCGAACTGGGCCGAGGCGTTCTTGCTCTCGATGTAGGGCACTGTGTGCGCACCACAGTCCTGACCGATCAGAAGCGAGTCACACTGGGTGAAGTTGCGCGCATTCGAGGCCTTCCGGTGAGCGGAAACCAGTCCACGATACGTGTTCTGCGACTTTCCGGCGGAAATGCCCTTGGAAATGATCCGGCTGGACGAGTTCTTGCCCAGATGGATCATCTTGGTGCCGCTGTCGACCTGCTGGTAGCCGTTGGAAACCGCGATCGAATAGAACTCACCACGGGAGTTCTCTCCGCGCAGAATGCAGGACGGGTATTTCCAGGTAATCGCCGAACCGGTCTCGACCTGGGTCCAGGAGATCTTGGAATTCTTGCCGCGGCAGTCGCCACGCTTGGTGACGAAGTTGTAGATGCCGCCTTTTCCGTTCTTATCGCCCGGGAACCAGTTCTGAACGGTGGAATATTTGATCTCCGCATCATCCAGGGCCACCAGTTCTACAACGGCCGCGTGAAGCTGGTTCTCGTCACGCTGAGGTGCCGTACAACCCTCCAGATAGGAGACGTAGGCGCCCTTCTCCGCGATGATCAGCGTACGCTCGAACTGACCGGTGTTTTGTTCGTTGATGCGGAAATAGGTCGACAGTTCCATCGGGCAGCGAACGCCTTCGGGAACATAGACAAAGGACCCGTCCGAGAAGACAGCCGAATTCAGCGTTGCGTAGTAGTTGTCGGTCACCGGAACTACGGAGCCGAGATATTTCTTCACCAGATCCGGATATTCGCGCAGCGCTTCGGAAATGGAACAGAAGATAACGCCGGCTTTCTTCAGCTCTTCCTTGAACGTGGTGACGACGGAAACGGAATCGAACACAGCATCGACGGCAACCCGGTTCTTCGGTTCGACACCGGCCAGGATTTCCTGTTCGCGCAGCGGAATGCCAAGCTTCTCGTAAGTCGCCAGCAGTTCCGGGTCGACTTCGTCCAGGCTTTTCGGGCCTTCGACGGATTTCGGCGATGCCCAGTAATAGAGGTCGTCGAGATCGATTTTCGGGTAGGAAACGCGCGCCCAGGTCGGTTCTTCCATCTGCCGGAAACGGCGCAGCGCATCAAGGCGCCATTCCGTCATCCATTCCGGCTCGTTCTTCTTTGCCGACAGAAAGCGAACGGTTTCTTCGGAAAGGCCTTTGGCGCCTCTATCCGACTCGATATCGGTCACGAAGCCGTATTTATACTGGTCGACATCGATGGCTTTCACCTTATCGATGGTTTCCTGTACAGCTGGCATATCTAGCCTCCATTCAACAGGCCCCGCGCCTGCTTCGGTTATTTCCTGCAAGCGACCCTGTCACCTGCGCCATGTCTGGCAGTGAAGCTGCCGAATTCCTGTCTTCAAGCCGCCTGATGACGCGCTTGCGGGTTGAGCCTGCCGACAATTTTCGGCCACAGCTCAAGAAACCTGTCGATGTCGGAACCGCTGGTATTCCACCCCATGCTGACGCGCAAGGCGCAACGTGCAAGATCTTCCGGAACGCCCATGGCAGTCAGCACATGGGACACGGACACCTTGCCGGAGGAGCAGGCGGAACCAGAGGAAACCGAGATATGGTCGAGATCAAAAGCGATCAGCGCGGTTTCTGCCGGAATGCCCGGAACGGCAAAACAACAGGTGTTGGACAGTCTTTCCGCCTTGTTGCCGAAAATGACTGTCGAAGGGCAAATCGCGCACAGCCCGGTCTCGAGCTTCGCCTTCATATCTCTCAAATGGCGCGTATCGGCCGCCTCTTCAAGGGCAGCCATGCTGGCAACGCCGAAGCCGGCGATTGCCGAGACGTTTTCCGTTCCGCCGCGGCGCCAGTTCTCCTGACCGCCGCCAACCATCAACGGCGCAGGAACACGGGCAGTTGAACGCACCACGACAGCACCGATGCCTTGCGGACCGCCAAACTTGTGAGCAGACAGCGTCAGGACATCTGCCTGCCAGCTTTCGAGATCGATGGGCATCCGACCGGCAGCCTGAACCGCGTCCACGTGGAAAAAGTGACCGTATCTTGTGGCAATGGCACCAATTTCAGCCAGGGGCTGAATAACGCCGGTTTCATTATTGGCCGCCATCACGGAGATAAGGCTCGGATCGGCGTCTTTGACCGCCTGTTCCAGAGCATCGAGCTCAACACGGCCATCGCCGTCGACAGGCAGGACCACCTGGTCGGAAACGGCAAACCGTCCCCCGGTCATCACCGATGGATGCTCAATTGCACTTCTGAAGAGTTTGTCGAGATAGACCGGTGCGCCCTGATCCTGCCACGCCGGCGAAAGCGCCGTCATGTTGGCTTCCGTTCCACCGGAAACAAATGTCACCGCTCGGGTTTTCGCGTTGCAGAGCCGCGCGACCTGATCACGTGCGGTCTCAATGCGTCCACGTGCCTTTCGGCCATGTGCGTGGACGGAGGACGCGTTGCCGGCATCATTCAGCGCTTCGATCATGACCTCACGAACGGTGTCGCGCAGGGGCGCGCCCGCGTTATGGTCCAGATAGATCGGAGCATACTGATGCTGCATAGCGCCTCTTACGATTGAATTCGAACCTTGCAAACAATCCAAAATTCGCTTTGTTGTCAGATAGATGTGCGAAAAACCTTGAATTTTTCCGCCATCATGACGATAACTGCCCCCAACCGATCGAACCGAGCATCGTCTGCCTGCTGAGGTATGGTGCGAACTTTCGAATAATTCTAAACAGGGTTCTAGAAACTCGGAGACAAAGAGTCAAGTTTAGACTTACGGGAAACCACGTATTGTGAGCCCAGATTACCGCGCGATCTTCTTCCGCGCGACAAAATGACAAGGACATAGCGTTTCATGCCAGAGGTGATCTTCAACGGTCCCGCCGGCCGGCTTGAGGGCCGGTTCCATCCCGCCAGAAAACGCAACGCGCCCATCGCCCTGGTTCTGCATCTGCATCCGCAATTCGGCGGCACGATGAACAACCAGATCGTCTACCAGATGTACTACATGTTCGCCCGGCGCGGATTTGCAGTGCTGCGTTTCAACTTCCGTGGCGTAGGCCGATCTCAGGGATCCTTCGACCATGGCCAGGGAGAGCTCTCCGATGCGGCTGCCGCTCTCGACTGGGTACAGACCGTACATACGGACGCTCGCGCCTGCTGGATTGCCGGATTTTCCTTCGGTGCCTGGATCGGCATGCAGCTTCTGATGCGCCGTCCGGAAGTGGAAGGATTCATTTCGGTTGCCCCGCCGGCGAACCTGCACGATTTCTCGTTCCTTGCCCCGTGCCCGTCCTCCGGCCTGATCATTCACGGTGACAACGACAAGGTTGTTCCGCAGAAGGATGTTCAGACGCTGGTCGACAAGCTGAAGACCCAGAAAGGCATCGTGATAGATCACGAGACCATTCCAGGCGCCAACCATTTCTTCGAGAATGATATGGACGAGCTGATGCAGCGCTGCGGCACCTATGTCGATGGCCGGTTGGGGCTTTCGCCATCCGATTACGTCGACATCGACTGATACGACATCAAAGCCCGCCACCCGGCGGGCTTTTTTTTTCAGAAGACCTGCTTTTCCCATGCCCCTATCGACAGACGGTTTCGTTATCCGGTCAGCTAGCAAAGAAGATTTTGAAGGCCTGTGCGCGCTCTATGCGCAACTGATCT
Organism: Roseibium aggregatum IAM 12614; assembly: GCF_000168975.1. Classification (GTDB taxonomy): domain Bacteria; phylum Pseudomonadota; class Alphaproteobacteria; order Rhizobiales; family Stappiaceae; genus Roseibium; species Roseibium aggregatum. Next base: position 219,252 of record NZ_AAUW01000004.1, on the reverse strand, counting down.
CGCACGACATTCCAGCATCGGACGATTTGCGCCGCGAAACCTTTGACCAGATCCTGGTACAGCCAGGCGTCGATGTGCTTGTCGCAGACATAGCCGGCACATTGGTTGCGACTTGCATGCTGGTCAAGGTGCCAAACCTCACGCGCGGCTGTGCGCCCTTTGCTCTCATTGAGAATGTCGTCACACACGCAGACTGGCGCGGCAGGGGAATCGGAAAAGTGCTGATGCAAAGCGCCACTGACGCTGCCTTTGAAGCTGGTTGCTTCAAAGTGATGCTCTTGTCAGGGGCTGCCAACAAGAATGCGCATCGATTTTATAAAGATCTCGGCTTTGCCACCTCAAAGACGGGATTTGAAATGCGTGCACCCGGATACCCCACACGGACCTAAGCGCGAGCGCTTTGCGTCATTCCCCTATAGCGGACTGGACAGACTGTTTTTTGCCTGCCTTGATTTCAGAAACGGAAACCGGGTGGCTTGATCCACCATGGCTGGATATTTCGGAACACAGCAGCAGACTCAGCTTCAGCAGCGCGCCGAAGAACTTTTTGGCTGGACCATGGAAACACCTGGAGCCTGCTGTAACGTCCGCACGCTTGGCACAGACAATCCTGATGCTCTGGGTATTGACACGATTTTCAAGTCACTTGAGGAAGACGGCGTCTTCGGATTTCGCCTGCTCGAGACAAACAGAAAGCCCGACCTGGAAAACGCGCTGGCCAAAAAGGGCTACCGGCTGGACACCTGGGATGTGTTGGTCGGCGACGCCGAGACAATCAGAGCTGCGACGACGCCAACCCTATCAAGGGCCCTGCCCGACGGACTTCAAACATTTTCTGGACTGGATGGTGCGGGCGGACCGTTGACGCGTTCGTTCCAGGAGTTCCTTGCCGCAGCCGGCATCGCGCCTTTCTCAGGTTCCTTCCTGAATGGCGATCTCGGCTCCGTTGTTTACGTCGGACTGATGGATGAAACGGTGGGATTTGCAGCCTGCGCGCACGGCTACCTGCCGCACAATGAGCACAGCCCCTATTGCGGTTATGCCTGGGGCGGTCTTGTGGCCGTTGCCCCCGCCCATCGCGGTAAGGGGCTCGGTACCTATGTGAACGCTCTGATGGCGGACGCATGCCTGAAACACCTTGCAGCGACCCATCTCTATGAACTGGTGTCGGCAACGAATACGACGTCACGCCGGATGGTGGAAGGGTGCGGACTGTCCCTGTCGCTGACGCTTTATTCGGGGCTCGCCACGAAAGGAGCGGAAAGGTTCACGCGTTAAAGCAACGAGTCCGACGCTCCCGCGCGACTTACCCCTGGAAAGGTTTGGGACGGGGTATACCGGGGCCATGTTCCAGACCATCGTCGGGTCCAGCCAAGGGGTCTTCGCCTTCTGCAACGGTGCCTGTGATCGGCGGTCCGGCATAGTCCTCGGGCGGTGGAACGGTGGAAGCAAGCTTACAATCGGTCAACCAGATGTCGTAGACGGGATGTTCGACAGCGTGGAGACCGGGACTGGCCGCAAACATCCAGCCGGAGTAAATCCGCCGCACTTCGTTATTCAGCGTGATCTCATCGACCTGAACAAAGCCGGTCGTCAGAGGAGATTCTGTCTGAGGACGCGTGTAACAGACCCTTGGTGTAACCTGCAGCGCACCGAACTGAACGGTCTCGCCGATGTACACATCGAAGGAAATGATACGTCCGGTGATCTTGTCGAGGCCCGAGAAGACGGCAACCGGATTCTCGATCTTTTCTGCGTGCGCCGAAACCAGGGGCGTGACCGCCGCCATCGCCGCAATTCCAAGGCCAGCGCCCAGACGCCTAACCGCTTTCATCGTGTCAAACTGGTCCGCCATCAGCTTCAATTCGATTCCTCGGATGCCAAGCATACGTGTGTTCTTTTATGCGGCGCTAGCACCGAATTGCGGCCCGGAAAAGACAAAGCTCCCTCCGGGCAGAGAAATGATCTAGCCGATTTCCGCCAAACGGCTGAGTGCCGTCTGGACCTTCTCCAGCTTTTCCTTGGATTCGGCAACTTTTTCGCGTTCGCCGTCGACAACCTCTTCCGGAGCCTTGGCAACGAATGCCGGGTTGGAAAGCTTCTTTTCGATCTTGGTGATTTCACCTTCCAGCTTGCCGGCTTCCTTCTGAAGACGGGTCTTTTCGGCACCAAGATCGATCACGCCGGCAAGCGGGAGGCAAATAGTGGCTTCACCGACAATGATCTGGGCGGCCCCGGAAGGTGCAGCATCTGCCAGCGACACGGTTTCAGCGCGTGCCAGACGAAGAATGGCAGACTCGTGGGTCTTGAGCCGGGCTTTGGTCTGCTCGCTGGCGCCCGTGACAATTACCGAAACCTTCGCACCCGCCGGAATGTTCATTTCCGCGCGAACCGACCTGATCTCGGAAATCAGATCGACAAGCCAGTTGATTTCACCTGCTGCGTCCTCATCTGAAACTTTCGCTTCCGGCCAGGCAGCCAACATGAGCAGCCCGTCCTGAGCGTTGCCTTCATCGCCCAGACGTTCCCAGAGCTCTTCGGTCAGGAACGGCATAATTGGGTGCAGAACCTTCAGAATCTCATCCAGAGCCCAGGCAGCGGTCGCGCGCGTTTCGGCTTTGGCAGCCTCGTCATCGCCGTTGAAGATCGGCTTGGCAAGTTCGAGATACCAGTCGCAGAACGTGTTCCAGGTAAAGCGGTAGACCGCCCCGCAGGCATCGTTGAACCTGAAGTCTTCCAGCGCCGCCGTTACCTCGGTGATACAGCGGCCAGTTTCGGTCGCGATCCAGCGGTTGAGCGTGTGGCTGGTTGCTGCTGGATCAAAGCTGTCTGCGCGAGCGCAGCCGTTCATTTCGGCAAAGCGGGCCGCGTTCCAGAGTTTGGTCGCGAACCGCTGCCCGCCTTCGGCAGCCTGGTCAGACATCCGCAGCATTCTGCGGGCCTGAACTTCCTGGCTGGCAAGTGCAAAGCGGGTCGCATCGGCACCGAACCGTCCGATCAGATCAAGCGGATCGATCACGTTGCCAGTCGACTTGGACATCTTCTTGCCCTTGCCGTCGACCACGATCGAGTTGAAGTAAACCGTGTGGAACGGCACTTCATCCATGAAATGGAGGCCCTGCATCATCATCCGGGCAACCCAGAAGAAGATGATGTCGAGACCCGTGATGAGAACATCCGTCTTGTAGTAGCGTTCCAGTTCCGGCGTCTTGTTCGGCCAACCCAATGTCGAGAACGGCCAGAGCGCGGAAGAGAACCACGTGTCCAGAACGTCTTCATCCCGCGTCAGTACCTTGCCGCCCGCCATTGCAACGGCTTCTTCCTCGGAATGCGCGCAGTATTCCTTGCCGTCCTCGTCATACCAGACAGGGATCTGGTGGCCCCACCAGAGCTGGCGAGAAATACACCAGGGCTGAATGTCATTGAGCCAGTTGAAGTAGACCTTGTCGGCGTTGCCGGGAATAAGTTTGGTCGTGCCGTCCTGAACGGCCTTCAGGGCGGGAGCTGCCAGTGTCTTGGCATCGACAAACCACTGATCGGTCAGCATCGGTTCGATGACGACCTTGGACCGGTCACCGAACGGCTGCATGATTTTCTTGGATTCGACCAGCGGCAAGCGTTCCGGAGCTTCCGAGCCTTCCTCCAGCGGACGAACGACGGCCCGGCCAAGCGCAGTCCACTCCGGGGCCCGCCCCTTCATCCACGCAACGTCCGGATGATCTGCTGGAACCGTGACGGCAAGACCTTCCGCGGTGATCTGTTCGATCACCCGCTTGCGCGCCTCGAACCGGTCGAGACCGCGCAGGTCGTCTGGAACGATGTTGATCAGATCGACCTCTTGAATGGTCATCTCGGCGCCATCGATGATCGCCTGCGCCTTGGCAGCTTCTTCGACGTAAGGTGCACCGTCGGCGCGCATCGCACCCCTGGTGTCCATGAGACGATACATCGGGATCTTGTTGCGCTGTGCGACGCCGTAGTCGTTGAAGTCGTGCGCACCGGTGATCTTGACCGCACCCGAGCCGAAATCCGGATCGGGATATTCGTCGGTGATGATCGGGATCAGACGGCGATGCTCCTTCGGCCCAACCGGAATCTCGCAAAGTTTCCCGATGATTGGCTTGTAACGCTCGTCATCCGGATGAACGGCGACAGCACCGTCGCCCAGCATGGTTTCCGGACGCGTCGTGGCAATCGAAATATAATCGCGGGTCTCACGAAGGGTGACGTTCCCGTCTTCGTCTTTTTCGACGTATTCATAGGTCGCCCCACCGGCCAGCGGATAGCGGAAGTGCCACATGTGACCATCGGTTTCGACGTTTTCGACCTCGAGATCCGAAATCGCGGTCTCCATTTTCGGATCCCAATTGACCAGCCGTTTGGACTTGTAGATCAGTCCCTCGTTATAGAGGTCGACAAAAACCTTACGGACAGCCTCGGACAGGCCTTCGTCCATCGTGAAGCGTTCGCGCGACCAATCGCACGACGCCCCCAGACGCTTCAACTGAGCGATGATTGCGCTGCCGACTTCTCCCTTGTAGCGCCATGCCCGCTCGACGAAAGCCTTGCGTCCAATTTCGGTTCGGCTCGGCTCATTGCGTTCGGCCATCTGCCTTTCGACGGCGATCTGAAGCGCAATCCCCGCGTGGTCCGTACCCGGCTGCCACAGAGTGTCGAAGCCCTGCATGCGTTTCCAGCGGATCAGAATGTCCTGCAGGGTATTGTTGAGAGCATGCCCCATATGCAGCGAACCGTTCACGTTCGGCGGCGGAATTACGATGGAAAAGGAGGCCGCACCCTCTTTGGCGCCAGCTCCGGCCTTGAAGGCCTCCGCCTTTTCCCAGGTTTCGTAAATCCGCGGCTCAACGCTGGCCGCATCGTAGGTCTTATCCAGCATCAGGGTCACTCAATGGGAGAATGAATTTCGATTTTCGTGAAGCACCGTGTAAATCGGATGCGATGCCGCAAGTCAACCGCCTATACAGGCCAATCCCGCAGCCATGAGGCGCTTTTGGAAGGAGAAACGCCTATCTGCCGATCCGAACTTGGGTCCGAAGGCGTTTGCTGCGATAAGCAGATCATGAGTGTTTCAATCCGTCCCCACCACCTGCTTTGCATGCTGACCTATCTGGGCAAGGGCTATACGCCCGCCTTTGTCGACAACTACAGCGCAATTGTTCAGCGCCTGAACGACGGTGAACCTGTCGAGCTGGTGGACGGTCCCGATGACTTGTGCCAGCCCATGCTGAGCGAACCAGGCTGCCATTGCCGGAATGAAAGCGTTCGCCATAGAGACCGGACGGCGGTCGCCGATATCGCACAAGCGCTTGGACGCCAACTTGAAAGCGGCAAATCCTTCGTTCTAGACCGGCAAGTTCTGTCTTTGCTGCGGGAAGCCTTCGCGATGGGGACAATTCGCAAGGCCTGTGAAGGATGCGAATGGCAGATCCTGTGCTCAAAGATTGCCCGAAACGATTTCAGGGGATGCCATCTGGCACCCCCTGACTGAAATCGTCGGACAACCGCGGTTTAACGCCGGCGCGTCACGCGCTGGATTTCCTTTTGGACCATCTGCTCCACCATGCCGGGCAGGTTCTGGTCGAGCCAGGCCTTCAACATCGGCCGCAGCATTTCCTTGACCAGTTCTTCGACGGTCTGTGCCTGGGATCCCACAAACATGTTCGACAGATTGTCGAAAGCAGCGTGAACGGCTTCCCCTGTGTTCTGCGATGTCAGAGGGGCATCGTCTGGGACATTTGGCAGGTCGTCCGGCACTGGACGGGTGGCCATGACAGGCTCGGGATCGAAATCCGGTTCCGATTCAAAGGCCATTTCAGGCATTGGCGGCGCCGCGAAAGATATATCGCCTTCGTCGCCGTCCAAATCTTCTGCCATACCCTCGACCATGTCCATTGCATCGTCTTCGGGAATCGCCAGCTCTTCAGTCAGCTCCAGAACGTCGTCGCCTTCGTCTTCCTCGGCATCTGCTGCCATCGCGGCGGCCATATCGTCCGCGTCTTCGTCCTCCGCGGGAAGGTCTTCTTCATCGTCGCTGCTCATGTCGAACAGTTTGTCGAGATCGTCCTGGGACATTTCGGAGGCATCGCCCATATCGTCCGCCGCCTCTTCTTCTACTGGTGTCTCTACGGGTTCGCTGCTGCCGCTTTCGCCGTCTTCGGCTCCCTGGGGGTCCTCATCGGATATGATTCGGCGGATCGATGCGAGGATTTCCTCCATCGACGGCTCATCAGCCTTCTTCGCCTGCGCCATGACTTCCCCCGTACTTACCGGCTACGCTCAGGAACGATCCGTTCCATCAAAAATGATTCGTTAACCGAAATTATGCGGGTCCATAAGAAACGCGCAAAGTGAGCGCGCCCAGAAGCATCGCCTTATCCCCTTTTTAGTCGGCAATTACCGATCAAGGGTGGAATTCGGCAAGGCATTTCACGTCATCCTGCGTAGATTTGTCAGGATGTTATGCCGAATAACAAAAGCGGCTGAAGATCTTTCGACCAACAGCCGCCATCGTGACGAAGATAAGTTACAAGTTTCTTATCGGCCATCCGGTGTACGCAGACCGAACCACTGATCGCGCACTGCCTGGTAATGCTGTGTCGGATTGTAGCGGGCAACACCGAGGCCGAGCGATTCAGCGTCCAGCCGGCCAACTGCGGCCACCAACTGATATCCGCTGACGATCCGGTTGCGCTGCGCAGTCACGAGATTGGATTGCTGCGTTACCAGTTCGCGCTGCGCATCCAGGACATCAAGCGTTGTCCGCTGACCGACGCGCTGTTCTTCAATGACGCCTTCCAGGGCGAGCTGCTGTGCCTGAACGGCGGCCTGTGCTGCGACAATGGAAGCTTCAGCCGCCTGATAATTGCCCCAGGCGGAAATCACGTTGGCACGAATCTGATCGCGCGCAACATCCAGCTGCAACCGGGTCTGGCCCAGTTCTTCCTTGGCCTGACGCACCCGGGACGACACACCACCGCCCTGGTAAAGCGGGATGCTGACATTGCCGAATATCTGGGCGTTGTCGCTGTAGTCGGTCAAACCGGACGGGTTCCACGATCTGGAGACACTGCCGTCCAGTGTCACCGTCGGCAGAAGCTCACCTTCGATCGTCTTGATGTTGAAGATGGCGGCATCGACCAGATGCTGAGCCTGACGGATCAGCGGCTGATGCGTTTCGCTCAGTTGCATCGCATGTTCGATGGACTTCGGAACAAAACGGCTGATGGACGTGTCGGCCGACAGGCTGCGCGCTTCAACGCCAATCACCTGGCGGTAGATGGCGCGGCTGGTGTTTAGGTTGGCCATGGCGGTGTTGAGGCTGGCGCGCGCTTCGGAAGCACGGGCTTCCGCCTGGCTGACATCCGTCCGGGTACCCTCGCCCACATCAAACCTGTCACGAGCGGCTCTGACCTGTTCCTGGAGGAAGGCAAGGTCGCTGCGCTGCAGTGACACCAGAGCGGTGTCCCTGATCACATCCACATAGGATGTGGCGGCGTCGAGCAGTGTATCCTGTTCCGTCGACATGAGGCTTTCGCGCTGAGCACGCACGACAGCTTCTGCCTGACGGGTGGAGTTGATCGTCCGGAAGCCACGGAACAGGGTCTGGCTGATGGTCAGGGAGATCGACGCATTGTTGCGGTAGTCGATCGCCGAGTCGGCCCCTGTTGCGAGACGTCCGGCCGCTGCGGATGCCGTCACGGTCGGTCGCCAGCCGGACAATGCCTGTGGCACGTTTTCATCCACACCACGAAGCTGCGCGCGCGCCGCATTCAAGGTGGGGTTATTGGAATAGGCAAGAGCCAGCGCTTCTCTGATGGTTTCCGCACGCGCGGGAGACAAGGAGGCACCAGCTAAAGAGGCCGCGGAAACGCCACCTAACAGTCCTACAGCAATGGTCAAAACTTTTAGAGTTGTACGACCAGACACCCCACACTCCTTCCGGGTCAACCTTCTTGATCCTGTTGAGTAAACTGACGGGTGTTATTCTTCAACCGTTTGAGAGCCGATAATTGCGAATTTCCGCGAGTGCGGCTTAATGGCAACAAGTTTTCTCTAAATGAAGTCCAAATCGGATTTCCAAAGCAAAACCCGCCAGACCCCAGCGGGTTTCCAACTATCTGTAGCGACCTCGCCCCTTTAGAAGACGAACTCTTCTGCTTTGGCGAAGCCCGGCAGAACGCTCACGGACGCATTAAAGCCGAATCGGCTGCTGACCGCAGTGCCCGATTTCTGGTAAAGCTTGGCAACGCCAGAACCGCCGCGTCCTTCGATCACCGCCAGACGGCCGGTTGGCTTCAACTGATCGGTCAGGGTCTGCGGCAACACTTCGACAGCACCATCCACCAGAATGACATCATAAGGGCCTTCGGACGAATAGCCCGCAGCCAGCGCACCTTCCACGACCACCGCATTTTCAATGCCGAGATCCACCAGAACCTCGGTTGCGGTTTTGGCGAGATCCGGATTTTCCTCCAGAGCGACGACCGAAGCTGCAAGCTTGGAGACCACGGCAGCGCTGTAGCCGGTTCCCGCGCCGACCACCAGAACGACATCGCCTTCCCGGATATCGGCCAGTTGAACCAGCTTTCCGAAAATATGCGGTTTCATGAGCATGCGGCCAGTATCGGACGCGCCGATCGGAAGATCCTCATCGATATAGGCAACGGCCCGTTTGGACGCCGGGACGAAGCGCTCGCGCGGCACCAGTTCCATCGCGTCCAGGATCCGGTGATCGGTCACATCGTTGGTGCGCAGCTGGTTATCCACCATCTTGCGGCGGGACTGATTAAAGTCCGTCATATCGGCCCTCACTTTGACATGCCGGATTACCGGCGCCTCTTGAGAAACGTTCATTAGCGATGCAAAGGCTGCCTGACAAGTATCCGCGCAAGCAGATCCCGCGATCGCATCAGGTTTCTGCGAAAAATAGGCTGCGACAAAGGGGTTTCTTCAAATCGCTCTCCGGCAACGGTGGAAATGTGCACGGCGTTGAATTCAGGGCTTGACCAAATCGCGCAACTGTTTGATAAGGCGCGGCACACCACCTAGGGGCCCTGTGGCGGAGTGGTGACGCAGCGGATTGCAAATCCGTGTACACCGGTTCGATTCCGGTCGGGGCCTCCACTTCCTCTATTCAGTTTAGATCCTTTTCTCACGTATTGCCGCTCTGGGCGATCCTAATGATTTTTGCTGACCCGCTGCATCGTAGTCGCCTTTTCCCTAAACTCTGCAAAAGGCCAACAAAGCTGACAAACCGCAGCGGTTGGCCATTCCAAAGTGTTCTATTCACCTTCTTTCAGGCTTGACCGGACGCCGCAGTTTCCCGGAAGCTCTCTTCATGAAGGAACCGAGTTTCACCATCGGGGTCGAGGAAGAATATCTCCTCGTGGACAAATCTACCCGCAAGCTGGCAAGTTCGCCGCCGCCGGAGCTGTTTAAGGCTTGCGAAAGTGCCCTTGAAGGACGGGTAAGTCCTGAATTTCTGAAATGCCAGATAGAGGTCGGCACTCCGGTCTGCTCCAGTCTCCAGGAGGTCCGATCAGAACTCGGGCTTCTCCGCAAGACGATTGCGCGCGAAGCAGCAGCGTTCAACCTGGCACCAATCGCTTCCTCAACCCACCCGTTCGCGGAATGGACGGATCAACCGCGCACGGACAAGGAACGCTACAACGAAATCGCCAGATCCATGCAAGTTGTGGTAAAGCGCATGGTGATCTGCGGCATGCATGTGCATATCGGCATCGAAGATGAGGAATTGCGTATCGAGCTGTTTAACCAGCTCGCCTACTTTCTGCCGCACCTGCTTGCGCTCAGTACATCGTCGCCCTTTTGGCGCGGCCGGAACACCGGCCTGAAGTCCTACCGTCTGTCGGTTTTCAACGAGATGCCGCGAACAGGTCTGCCGCCCCGTTTCAACAGCTATTTCGATTACCTGCACACGGTCGATATTCTCGTTCGTGCAGGCGCCATTGAGGATGCCACCAAAATCTGGTGGGACCTGCGCCCTTCCGACCGGTTTCCAACGCTGGAAATGCGCATCACCGATGTCTGCCCGCTGCTGGACGACGCAATTGCGATCGCAGCAACCTTCAGATGCCTATGCCGCATGCTCTACAGGCTGCGCCGCGTCAATCAGGGTTGGCGGCAGTATTCGCGATTTCTGCTGGCAGAAAACCGTTGGCAGGCACAAAGGCATGGAAGCACTGCCAGGTTGATCGATTTCGGCCTGAACGAAACAGCAGCTTTCCCGGAGATGATCGGGGAGCTGATCGAACTCATCCAACCCGACGCCGTTCATTTCGGCTGCGAGGCCGATGTGGAGCATCTTCGAGAGATCGCAACCAGAGGAACATCCGCCGAACGCCAGCTCAAACTGGTTGGAGACATTCCCGAAGACGGGCAGATACCGCAGGACACGCTCGAAAGGGTTGTCGACCAACTGATGGCGGAGACCCAACAAGGGCTTTGACAGGTGCGGACTTGTCGGCTGGTCATTAAGCGGGGTCAACCGGATTACCGTGGCGGCGTGCCATGGGTGCCTGTGTGAAAAAATTCCGATGACCCGGTCAGCACAAACGCGAACTCGTCAATTTCCTCGATCACCGCCGCCGCGGAGCGCGACAGGCCCGATCGGGGGCGCATACCACGCTGTGCCTTGATCAGCGCCTGCCGGGCAAGCGCAAGCTGAACCAGCAGAGCCTCGCGTTCGGCGTCCTGTAGCGGTGAATGACGGTCGCTTTTCGGCATGGGGTGTCCTCACGTGCACATTGTTCTTCTTTTGTTCTTTTTTCTACTAATCTACGGACCTGTCAATGCGCCCATGGTTGCTTTGTCTTGCGCCGCACTCGCCTCCCTTGCACTCAATTGGGAATCAGCCTGACTGGCTTTCCTATAAATGCTTGAAAGAGCGAGCACCTTACGCTTAACAACGACACGTCCTTTCCGAACCGAATTCGAGGACGGTCCTGCGGCAGCCCATGTCGCGAACCGTCTGTACTTTTGATCTTCCAACCGGCTAGATGACTGAACAACGGGCGGATCGGACGACCTGCCAACTGCAAGAGGCATATTCGATGGAACACGGCGGGGATTTGACCCTTGCGATTGAGCGCTTTGGCGGAACACGTGACGACTGGCTGGATTTGTCGACCGGGATCAATCCCTACAGCTATCCCCTGCCGGATGCGCTGCCGTCTTCGGCCTGGACCACCCTGCCCGCGCGCGGCGCTGAAGAGCATCTGATTGCGGCGGCCCGGCACGCCTACCGTATTCCAGACCATCTTGGTGTCATCGCAGCGCCGGGAACGCAGATCCTCCTGTCACTGCTGCCAACGACCCTTCCGGACGGGCCGGTGGTCGTGGCCACGCCCACCTATACCAGCCACAAGGATGCCTGGGCCCGTGAAGGCCGCGCACCGATTGAAGTGTCCAGCGTCTACTCCCTGCCGGCCGATGCGAAGATCGTTGTTCTCGTCAACCCGAACAATCCGGACGGACGCCTGATAGACGTCAAAAGCCTGATCGACATCGCTAAGACACTGAGTGAACGCGGTGGCTATCTGGTGGTTGACGAAGCCTTTGCCGATGTTGTTCCGGGAGCCAGCCTTCTGCCACACATTGGTTCCGAAAACGTTGTGGTGTTGCGGTCCTTCGGCAAATTCTTCGGTCTCGCCGGTTTGCGGATCGGCTTTCTCGCCGGCGAAAGAACCGCCATCTCCAGCATGTCCGCTTTGCTGAACAGCTGGTGCCTCGGCGGACCAGCTCTGGAAATTGGAGCCAGAGCATTGCGGGACAGTGCCTGGCAGGACCGGATCACCCGGCAGTTGATCGAGGATATGGCGGATCTGACGGTCGCACTTTCGCAAGCCGGCCTAAGCGTTTTCGGTGGCACACCTCTTTACGCGCTCGCCGGTCTGCGCAATCCGAAGGCGCTGCATGAGGCCCTCGCCCGCAGACAGATCTGGACGCGGATATTCGACTACGCCCCAACCTGGATCCGCTTTGGCCTTCCCGGTGGCCCGGAAAACCTGAAACGTCTGACCGACGCTCTTGCCGAAGCGCTAAAAGAGGTCTGACGAACTGGAATGCTGCTCTACGACCACGCTCTCTGGCTGCTTCTCGCCGCGCTGTTGCTGGACGCCCTGATCGGCGATCCTGACTGGATGTGGCAACGCCTGCCGCATCCGGTCGTGTGGATCGGCAAACTGATCGGCCTGTTCGACCGTCATTTCAACAAGACGGAATACGCCCCAGGGACGCGCAAGCTGGGCGGCGTGCTGACGTTGCTGGTTCTGCTCGCCGGCGGCGGGCTTGCCGGTGTCCTTATCGAGACGATTGCCAACTGGCTGCCTTATGGAAGGGTGTTGGAGGCTGTCGTGGCTGCGGTTTTCATCGCGCAGAACAGTCTTTACCGTCATGTTGCCGCTGTCAGGGATGGATTGTTGAAGGACGGTCTGGAGGGCGGCCGGAAGGCGGTTTCCATGATCGTCGGCCGCGACCCTAACCGGCTGGACGAAGCCGGCGTCTCGCGGGCAGCCATAGAATCCTGCGCAGAGAATTATTCTGATGGCATCGTGGCACCCGTCTTCTGGTTCGCGGTGCTCGGCCTTCCCGGTTTGATCGCCTACAAGGCGGTGAACACGGCTGACAGCATGATAGGCCACAAGAACGAGGTTTATGCCGACTTCGGCTGGGCGGCTGCCCGGTTCGACGATCTCATCAACCTGCCCGCGTCTCGTCTGGCGGGGCTGTTTATCGCCCTGTGCGCCCCCTTGTCCCGGGGTTCGGTGCGCAAGAGTATCGCCTGTATTCTGGACGATGCCCGCAAGCACCGTTCGCCAAACGCCGGCTGGCCGGAAGCCGCCATGGCTGGCGCTTTGAACCTCGCCCTTGCAGGACCGCGAATCTACCCGGGGTACACCGTCAATGACAGGTATCTGAATGCGGGCGGCCGCAAGGATGCAAGGGCGGAAGATATCACGCGTGCCTTGAGGATCCTGATCGGCTGCCTCGCGCTTGAGGCATTGCTGATCGCATGTCTGGCGCTGTTGCTGGCCTTCTAGGTCAGGCGTTGTCACCTGCCCCGCGTGCAATCTTCAGGATGACCTCCACATCGAGGACCTGGTCCAGATGTCGTGCAAGATCGTCCAGAATCCGGTCGATGTCCTGATCGTAGCTGAGGTCGGACCGGACACCGAAGGCATTCAGGTAAGCCGCCCGGAAGGCATCGTCGGTGAACAGGCCGTGAATATAGGTTCCGTACACACGGCCATCAGCAGAGACCGCACCATCGGCTCGACCTTCATCGAGGCGCATCATGGGATTGGCACAGTCTGGCCCGGACGTGCGGCCAACGTGAATCTCGTATCCGGAGACAGGGGCACCGCTGACGACATGGGTACCGCGTGCGGCAACGGTCGATTTTTCCGCCGTCAGGATGGTCTCGACATCGAGATACCCGAGACCTTCCACCGTTCCCGGAGATCCCTCGATACCCTCCGGGTCGGAAATGGTCTTGCCCAGCATCTGGTAGCCGCCACAAACGCCCAGAATGTGCCCGCCACGCCGGTGGTGAGCCTTGAGATCTATGTCCCATCCTTGCTTGCGAAAGAAGGCAAGATCGCCAACCGTGGACTTCGACCCGGGCAAAAGCACAACGTCGGCATTTCCCGGCAATGGAGTGCCGGGTTGAACAAGCTCAAGCGTCACGCCCGGTTCAAGCCGGAGTGGATCCAGATCATCGAAATTGGCTATCCGCGAGATCACGGGAACGACGATCTTCAGACCGCCATCGCCAAATCCATCCGCCAGCCCAAGTGCATCCTCCGCCGGCAGTTTCGCAGCATCGGCAAACCACGGCACAACGCCGAGGCCTGGCCATCCGGTGCGTCTTTCGATTTCCCGCAAGCCTTTATCGAACAGGCTTGGGTCACCCCGGAACCGGTTGATGAAAAAGCCCTTGATACGCTGACGTTCACCACCTTCCAGAACTGCGCAGGTTCCGACAACCGAGGCGATAACGCCGCCGCGATCGATGTCCGCGCACAGGATCACCGGCAGGTCCGCCGCTTCGGCAAACCCCATGTTGGCGATGTCCCCGGACCGGAGATTGATTTCCGCAGGGCTGCCCGCCCCTTCGACGATCACCAGATCTGCGCCTGAAGCGTTTATCGAATAACTCTCCAGAACCTTCGGTAATAATACAGCTTTCTGCTTTCCATATTCGCGCGCCCGCATTGTGCCATGGCGCTTGCCCTGAACGATTACCTGGGCACCTGTGTCTGTCTCGGGCTTCAACAAAACCGGGTTCATGTGAACGCTCAAGGGAACCCGGCAGCCCATGGCTTGCAGCGCCTGAGCCCTGCCGATCTCACCGCCGTCGGCTGTCACGGCAGCATTGTTGGACATATTTTGCGGCTTGAAAGGGCGAACCGTGAGGCCAAGGTTGGCGAACAGACGGCACAGACCGGCGACGATCAGACTTTTGCCGACATTCGAGCCCGTACCCTGGATCATGATTGCCGGCACCCTGCCGGCAGAGGTCTGTTCAACCATGCAATGTCAGTCTTTGACGAAAGGAGGCGCGCCGTAGGGCCGGAACTCGGAGGGTATCGGAAGGTTGGCAAGCCGCAGTTCAAGCATCAAGCGGACCGTCGGCCGAACGGCGAAGAGAACGGATCCGATGACGAACAACCAGGTGCCCGCATACATCAGTCCATCGTACAAAAAGAAGATGCTGCCGACGAGAAACGTCAATGCAGCCAGGAATTCGACAACGGTTCGGTAAAGTTCGTATTTCCGAACCGTTTCCACATGCGCCTGCGAGGCCGTGCGAAGACCATGATCGAATAGCTTGCTCATCCTCGATCCCCTTTGATTGCCTCTGGGTTTCATGATCCGAGAGCCCTGGCCTAAAACTCGATGCCTTCCTGTGGTTTCACACCAGACCGGAACGGATGTTTAATCTGGGTCATGTCGGTCACGAGATCCGCGATATCGATCAACTCGTCCTTGGCATTGCGCCCGGTGATGACGACATGCACGTCCTCCGGTTTTTCGTTCTTCAGGAAATCGACCACTTCGGCGATGTCCAGATAATCGTAACGCAGGACGATGTTGAGCTCGTCGCACAGGATCAGGCGATATTCACCGGAGGTGATCATGTCCTTGGCGGCTTGCCAGGCTTCGTTCGCCGCATCGATATCCCGCTGACGGTCCTGGGTTTCCCACGTAAACCCCTCACCCATCCGCTTGATCGTGACAAGGTCGGAGAACCGCTCCAGTGCCATGCGCTCACCGGTCTCGATCCGCCCTTTCACGAATTGTATAACGCCCACCTTGTGACCGTGCCCCAGCGAGCGGAACACCATTCCGAAACCGGCTGTCGACTTGCCCTTGCCCTTGCCGGTGTGGACGATCAGCAAGCCCTTTTCGATGGTCTTGGTCGCCATGATCTTGTCGCGTGCGGCCTTTTTCTTGCGCATCTTCTCGGCGTGGCGGGCATTGAGTTCTTCTTCGGTCAGTTCCGGCTTGTCCTTGTCGGCTGTCACGATGCGTCCGTCCCTTCAAGTCTTGTTTTCAAATCACTGAGTGCAGCATGGGTCGAATTGCGCCGCGGCGTCCAGAGGCCGCGTTCGATTGCTTCCAGAAACCGGTCCAGCATTTCATTAAGTCCCGACGGATTGGCGTCCTTGAGGAAGTCCAGAACAGTTTCATTGTCCAGATAGGCATCATAGAGCTGATCAAAATGGTGATCACCCACGGCCCGCGTCGTTGCCGCAAAGGCAAACAGATAGTCGAGCGTCGCAACCATCTCGAACGCGCCCTTGTAGCCGTGCCGCATGACACCTGCGATCCACTTCGGATTTGCAGCCCGTCCACGCACGACCCGACCGATTTCCTCCGACAGGGTGCGCACCACCGGACGTTCCGGGCGCGAATGGTCGTTGTGATAGACCGTCGGCGCGTCGCCTTTCAGCGCCTCGACCGTCGCCGCCAGTCCACCTTCGAACTGGTAATAGTCGTCGCTGTCGAGAAGATCGTGTTCGCGGTTGTCCTGATTGTGCAGCACTGCGTCGATGGTCTTCAGTCTGGTTTCGAGATCATGCCTTGCGACCGTGCCTTCCGCACCACCTCCGTAAGCGTATCCTCCCCAGGTCAGGAAGGCTTCGGCAAAATCCGCGCGTTCTTCCCAAAGCCTCTCGTCAATCAGCGCTTGCAGGCCTGCACCATAGGCACCAGGTTTTGAGCCAAAGACGCGGAACCCGGCACGGCGTTCGGCTTCCGCCTTGTCCAGACCATCCGCCTGAAGCCTGGCACTCTCCGATCGCATCCGGGCGGCAATCGGGTTGGCTTCGTCCGGTTCCTCCAGCGCACCGACCGCACGGGCCGCGCTGTCAAAAAGGTCCATCTGGTGGGGAAAGGCATCTCGGAAAAAACCGGAAACCCTCAAGGTAACGTCAACACGTGGACGCCCGAGTTCTGAAAGCTTCAGGATTTCGAACCCGGTGACCCGGCCCGAGCCCTGCTCCCATACAGGCCGCGCGCCGATCAGAGCCAGTGCCTGGGCAATGTCATCGCCGCCGGTCCGCATGTTGGCTGTGCCCCAGCATGTCAGGACCAGTGATTTCGGCCATTCGCCTTCTTCCTGGAAATACCGTTCGGCAACGAGTGACGCGGATTGCCAGCCGAGCCGCCACGCGGTCTCGGTCGGAACGGCGCGCACATCGACGGAATAGAAATTTCGTCCCGTTGGCAGCACGTCCGGGCGCCCACGCGATGGGGCTCCAGACGGTCCGGGTGCTACAAAGCCGCCGGCGAGCGACGTCAGCACCGCCGCCGTTTCGGCATCTCCGGACCCGGTTACGGCCGGTCGCAAAACGCCGTTCAGATCGTCCAGAACAGCAAGCGTCGAATGCCAACTCTCAGGCACTTGCCGGTTCCCTGCAACGATCTCCCGGGCCAGCACCTCGATGCGCTCGACCGCGTCGCCCTGTGACCGCCAGTGTGTCTCCAGGACATTTGCCAAGATGTCCGGCTGACCGTGGCTCCAGGGGGCGGCGAAATCGCAATCCAGAGGATCAAAGCCTTCGAAATTGAGATCCGCAGCGATGGCCCTTTGCAGGCTCTGTTCACCCGGTTTGCTGCCGCGCGGCACCCTTGCCAGCGCAACGAGCAAATCAGTCAGAAGATCGCCTGCCGGGCTTTCACCCAGAATATGCAGCCCGTCCCGGATCTGCAGTTCCTTCAGGTCGCACAAATGAGCGTCCAGACGCGCCAGGCGCGTTTCCTCGTCCATTGCATCGGTGATACCGATGTCCTTGTCCAGACCATGCCGTGCAGCAGCGTCCAGGATGTCTCGCGTCAAAGCCTTCAGGCGGCGCGGATCGACACCGCTTGCCAGATAATATTCATCCAGCAGCGTTTCCAGTTCTTCCGCGACGCCATGGCTCTCCGCCCGCGCCAAAGGTGGTGTGAGGTGATCGACGATGACGGCGGCCGTACGCCGTTTGGCTTGCGCGCCCTCGCCCGGGTCATTGACGATGAATGGATAGATGTTTGGAACCGGGCCCAGAACGGCTTCCGGGAAACAGCTTTCAGCCAACGCCAGCGCCTTGCCGGGCAACCATTCCAAATTGCCGTGCTTGCCGAGGTGAATGACGGCATCGACTGCGAAATGCTCCCGCAGCCAGATGTAGAAGGCAAAATAGTGGTGCGGCGGGACCAGCGCCGGATCGTGGTAGGTTTCCTTAGGGTCGATGTTGTAGCCACGGGCGGGCTGAATGCCGACCACCTGATTGCCGAACCGATGCAGCGCCAGCCGGAAGTGGCCGTCCGTTACATGGGGATCGTCCGACGGTGCTCCCCAACGTTCAACAACAGCCGATCGCACGGCGTCAGGCAATCTGTTGAACGAGGCCTCATAGTCTGCAAGTGACAGCGCCTGATAGCCAGTCTTGCCGGACCGGCCTTCAAGTGCATTGGTTACACCGGACGTCAGTACATCCATCAGGTCGGCGGATGTTTGCGGAAGGCTGCCAGTGTCGTAGCCGGCACTGGCCATCGCCTTCAGCAGGTGTACGCAAGACGCCGGCGTATCAAGCCCGACGCCGTTGGCAAGGCGACCGTCCCGGTTCGGATAGTTTGCAAGGATGAGCGCGGACTTCTTGGCCTCTGCCGGTTTCCGTCCAAGTCTCGCCCAGGCGGCCGCAAGCTCCGCCGTAAACCTGATCCGGTCAGGCACAGGTACGAATGCAACCGGTGTCGATTGCGTAGCCTCGTCGAAGATACCTTCTTCCTTGAACGAAACCGCCCGCGTCAGGATACGGCCATCGATCTCCGGCAACACGACATGCATGGCCAGGTCGCGGATAGACAGGCCCTGATCGCTTTCTTCCCAGCCTACTTTTGAAGACGACGAGAACACGACCTGCAGCACAGGTTTGCCCGGGCGGTCCAGCGGTGTCGGCTGATGGGCAGCACCAGCTTTGGAAACGGCAAAGGCCGTGCCGTTCAGCACGACATCAGGCGGTGCCGCATCGAACAGGCTTTCCAGGATGGCGACAGACTCGGTTTCCTTGAGGCTGGACACGTAGATCGGCAGCGCATTGACGCCGGCCTTGTCGAGCGCATCGATCAGTGCATCCAGAGGCGCGGTCTGGGCGCCTTGAACCAGGGCACGATAAAAGGTGATTGCGGCCACCGGTCTGGCAGGGTCACACCAGGATGCCTTCAACTGTGCAATGTCGGGTGCTGCTTTCCCGGCAAGATAAATCCCTGCGCGTGGAAGGGGCACGGGATGTGCAGGCTCTTCTCCCTTACCGATCAGATAGGCTGCGTATCTCAGGGCGTTGGCGTAATTTTCCGCTCCGCCTTCCACACAGTAACGCCAGAACCGGTGCACTTCTGCCGAAGATCTGGTGGATCGAGACGTGAGATCTTCGTCCCACTTGTCGTCGCCCGGAACGACAATCAGATCGATGTCGTTGGCACGGACTTCCTCTTCTAACCTCTCCAGGCCGTAACGCCAGTATTCGACGCCGCCCAGAATTCGCAGGACGATCAGCCGGGACCCATGCACGGTCTGTTCGGCATAAAGATCGACTGAATAGGGATGCGACAGCGCCATCAGGTTTGCAAGCCGAAGCTCTGCACGGTCCGCGCCAAGTCGGCCTTGCGCTGCGGCAAAGCTGCCCAGTTCGGTGTCGGCAGCGGACAGAAACAGAATGTCCGCCGGAGACTGGCCGAGATCGACCGCGTCTCCACCGTCATCGATCCGGCGTGTCTGGCTGGCAAGAATGTGCATGCTTGATCTTTATTTCCGGCTTCTATCCAGCGTCTCAGGCAGCAGCCGTCAATTCGCCCAGCAGACCACGGACCGCAGCCAGATCCAGACCTTTCAGGCCGATTACGACAAGCTTGCCGCTGCTTTCGGCTCCGGCTGCAAACCAGGTTTCGACGCGCGGGCCGACGGCCTGCACCATTGCGGGTGCTGCCTTGCCCTCGATCTTCACGGCCCCCTTGATGCGCAAGACGCCTTTTTGCCCCATGGCCTCCAGAACCTTTGCCTCTGCTTCTTTCAGGCTGGCGAAGGACGAGACTGTCAAAACGTGGCTTTCAAAATCGTCATGGTGGTGATGATCGTGATGGTGGTCGTCATGATGATGATCATCATCGTGGTCGTGGTCATCGTCGTGATCGTGATGGTCATCATGGTGGTGATGATGTTCGTGACGGTCAGCCATGTCGTCCTCTGCGGCAGACCCTCTGCCGAGCAGAACTTCAATGGGCAGCGTGCCTTTTTCGGATGTCACCACGTGAACCGCTGGCCGGACATCGGCGGCGATCCTCTCATGCACCTGCTTCAGAGCATCTTCCGAGACCAGATCGGCCTTGTTGAGTACAACAAGATCAGCGCAACGCAGTTGGTCGTGGAACAGCTCTTCAACTGGGCTGTCATGATCAAGAGCTTCGTCAGCAGCACGCTGCGCGGCAAGTGCGTCTTCATCAAGCGCGATCCGGCCTTCCGCAAGCGCGGCAGCGTCCAGCACTGTCACCACGCCATCAACCGTTACCTTGGGCTTCACGCTCGGCCAGGAGAACGCGCGCACGAGAGGCTGCGGCAGCGCAAGACCGGACGTTTCGATGACAATATGCTCGGGTGGATTATCCCGCGCGAGCAGCATTTCCATGGTCGGCAGAAAGTCATCGGCAACGGTGCAGCAGATGCAGCCATTGGTCAGTTCGACGACTTCCTCTGCGGCGCAATCGGGGTCGGCGCATCCGTTGACCAGGGATCCGTCGAAGCCCATGTCGCCGAATTCGTTGACGATCAACGCAATCCGTTTGCCATTGGCATTGGTGAGCAAATTGCGGATCAGCGTGGTTTTGCCTGCCCCAAGAAACCCAGTGACAATCGTTGCCGGGATTTTCGCGCCGGGCTGCAAGGAAGAAGTGGTCATAGTTTGATATCCGGTTGTGAAGTGGGTTTCAAAAGCATCGGAAGGCCCGCAGCGACGAGAACGACCTGGTGGCACTCTTGCGCCATATCCTGGTTCAATCGGCCCTGCACATCGCGGAACGACCTCGACAAACGGTTCTCCGGCACGATCCCCATCCCGACTTCGTTGGAAACGAAAACGCATGGTCCTTGCAGATCCTTCAGGACCGAGCAAAGCCGCGCCGTTTCCACTGGGATGTCCTTGTCTGCAAACAGGAGATTGGACAGCCACAAGGTCAGGCAGTCAATAAGGACTACCCGGTCATGCCTACATTCGTTTTCAAGCGCGGAGACCAGATCAAGCTGCTCTTCCACCGTGTGCCACGACGGGCCGCGCTGATCCTTGTGAGCTGCAATCCGGCTGGCCATTTCATCGTCGTGAGCAGCGCCAGTCGCGACATAGATTTTCTGCAGACCGGTTTCATGGACGAGCTTTTCCGCGAACCGGCTTTTGCCGGAGCGGGCGCCGCCGAGGACCAGTATTGTCCTCTCGCCGTTCGAATGCGTCATTCCTTCTCCCAGCCGTCCGCCCGACAGCGCTAAAGGGTTGCCAATGCGACGGCCGGTCTCCTGGCTTGCGGCTCAGCGCGGTCTGTACCCCTTCCCGGCCCCATCAGGACGCCAGTGGTTTTCGTACAGCCACTCACCGCTCACAGTTGCGGGGGCAGCTCCGGACCCGGACTTGAAAAGCCCTCACCGGATTCCCGTTTCATCCGGATCGGGCAAGGCCTTCTCCGGAACCGTCAGTTTCTTCCTAAACGGATCTTGAAGCCGACACAAGCAGCAGAAGGACACTGTCACTTGCCGCGACGATCCGGCATATCTGCCCACACAGACACCGTCTTGTACCAAAGTCCGGAAATGGCACTGCTCAATCGCGCTGCAAGGGAGCTATCAAACAGCATGGAACGTAGGGTTTTCCAAGCGTGACAGTCGGTCTAGCGACCTGTAATATATTGAGTTTTCCACACGAACCTCAAAAAAATGACGGCACGATGAAAAAAACGTCTTCGGGGGCTTGGCAAACGGATCAAGCCTTTGATATACGCATCTCCATCGACGGGGTGGCAACGCGCTGACCCCGAGCGTGGTGATCCCCAGTAGCTCAGTTGGTAGAGCAAGCGACTGTTAATCGCTGGGTCGCTGGTTCGAGTCCGGCCTGGGGAGCCATCACCACCTCTTCTTTTCTCCCGAAAATTAGCCGCTTGAAGATAGTTCGTAACAACTATTTTCACCCGTTTGCGTTTTGGGGGCCGCTCGGTATTTGTACACCTTGCAATCGATAGTGAGTATCACGGTGGAGCGGTAATGTTTACCGCGTTCCGGGCCAGAATCTCCTCCTCCTCTAGTTGCGGCGCCATTCCTCTGCTCCTCTCTGCGTTTATTTCGTAAGATCGCTTGGGACATGACGACAGGGGCCGTTCTCTTGATAAAATCCAAGACTGGACGTATCGTGAAATGACGCAACGTCACATATTTTGATTTTCAGGCAATTTTACCGCCATCGACCACACCTGCAGCTCTCTAAAGCCGGATACTTTTTATGATCGGCGATGCGGAACCATCCATTCCCACTGTAACGGCAGCTCCCGGTTATGCCGAGTTTCTAAAATTCTACTGTGACAAGGAACAACCTTTGCTCGTCAAGGGATTGGCAAAAAGCTGGCCGGCGCGAAAAAAATGGGTTTTCAAACGTCTGCGGGCAGAACTGCATAGCTTGCCGAACGTGCGAGATAGAGGTGTGTTTTTCGTCAGCCGATCGCCTGTTCTTGAACAGGACATCGAGATGCCGGACTTTCTGAAGGAGGTCCTCTCTTCAGACCGGATAATGGAAGATTCCGTCGCCTGGAGATTCTGGGTGAACAGCAGGAACAATAGGACGGAATTTCACTACGATACCAATGCCGAGAACGTCATCACCGTTCAGGTGAAGGGACGAAAGGAATGGGTACTCGTTTCGCCCGAAACACCGTTGCCCTGTTATCCGTTCACCAATTTTTCTCTCCTGAAAGATGAAGACAAACTACTGAAGAAAAAGCGTTTTTATAAATTCGATCTGGAGGAAGGCGACCTGCTTTACCTTCCGCCTCTTTGGTACCACCGGGTGATTGCCAAGGAAGATGAGAATATCAACATCAACTGGACATTTACGAAACGCGAAACCTCGGTCATCACGAAGGAATTCAAACGCGACGTGGAGCGGTGCGGTTTGCTGCATTCCTTCAAGACCAGCAATTCAGCACTGGTTCGGCGCTGTTACGAGACCGCCATTCGCGCCCTACCCAACGTAGGCGGTATCGGCTGGGGTCTGAAATCGTTCATTTTATCCCCTTACAGGCCTAGCCGCGGAGCTCTCGTCAGGCGCTTTTTCAAGGAACTGCTGCAGATACCGAACACGCTGCTGACGCTTCCAAACGTTCGATCGACGCTGAAAAAGGTCGACAAGACGTAAGCGGCGGACCAGCAAGTCTTCCCACCGCAGTCCGTGGCCTCAGCGCGGGCTGCTTTTCAGCGGAATTCGTGCTGGTCTATGCTTTTGCCAGTTTCTGACCCGCAATCCAGACACTCTCAACGCCAAAGCCGTTGCTGAACTGGACGAAGTCCGCCGGAAAGCCCTCTTCAAAACGGCCGAGCGGACGGCCAAGCACGTCAGCGGGATCGCTGGTGGCCATCGCCAGCGCTGTTTCGAGCGGAAGCTGGAGTGTATCTGTCAAAAATTTCAAAGACGCCGGAAGATCGATATCGGCGCCTGCAAGTGTGCCGTCTTCGAGGGTGAGTGTACCGTTGCGGCGAAAGATTTCTCGCCCGCCCAGGAAGAAGGACGTCACATCGGTGCCGGTCTGCGACATGGCGTCGGTCACGACAAATATTCTGCCCGGGCCGGTCTTGGACTTCAGTGCGATACGCATTGCGACCGGATCGACGTGGACTCCATCGGCAATGATACCAACGTTGAGCGCGCCCAGATCGAGCGCGGCGCCGACAAGGCCGGGCTCGCGGTGTTGCAACGGGCTCATGGCGTTGAAGAGATGTGTGACCATCGAAGCGCCTGCTTCTGCCGCAGCACTGCATTGCCGATAGGTCGCACCGGTGTGGCCAAGACTGACGTGAACTCCGGCGTCTGCCAACTCCCGTATCTGGTCGGGCGGTACGGTTTCCGGTGCAACGGTCATGATAAGGCTAGGCAATTCCCGCGCAGCGCGCTGGTAGAGCGACATGTCTTCCCGGGTCAGAGGTCGGATCAGCCTTGGGTCATGTGCGCCCTTGCGCCCTGCAAAAAGATGCGGGCCTTCCAGATGCAAGCCATGAAAGCCTTTAACGCCCCTCGCCCATGCCGCAATTGCAAGATCAATGACTTTTCGTGTTGTCTCAGGCGTGTCCGTGATCAAGGTCGGCGTCAGGGCTGTCGTGCCGAGCTTCACATGAGCGGCGCAGATACGTTCGAAGTCATCGACCGTTTCCACATCCCCCAGCATCAAGCCGCCGCCGCCATTGACCTGAAGATCGATCAACCCCGGGGTCAGAAGACCATCACCGAGGTCCAGTGTCTCCATGCCAGCTTGCACCTGGTCAACCGGACACAGGCCAACCACCTTGCCCTCCTCGACAAGCAGGGCTGCATTCGCATGGATTTTCTCGCCATCGAAAACCCGGCTGCAGAGATAGGCGGTTCTGGAGGTCATACGGTCTGGGTGACTTTCTTCAGGTGCTTCGGGACATCCGGATTGAACCCACGGTGACGCGCGAACCACTCGATAAAGGCATAGAAGGAGACAATCTGAACCAACGCATCGGTCAGAGGATGGCCGGTTGCCTGGAAGGCGAGCTTTTCTGCACGACGAACCTTGTCTGTCGTCGCAAAGACGCTGCCGCCCTGATCCACCATGCGATCCGCTGCCTCGGCAAGCCCCTCTTCAGCGGCATCGCGCACACCGAGGGCCAGGATCGGGTATCCGTTTTCGACAATCGACACAGGACCATGCATAACTTCGGCAGACGAATAAGCCTCCGCGTGAATCTGGCAGGTTTCCTTGAACTTCAACGCGGCTTCGTTTGCTATTGCCAAGCCTGGTCCACGGCCGATGACATAGAGCGAGCCACGCTGCTCGATCGGCTGGGCAAGCGCGCGCCAGTCCTTGTCGATCGCCTTCTCGAAATGCTCCGGCAAAGCGGCCAACGCGTCGAGCAATTCCTTATCGCCACCGATTTCCGCAAGCAGCAGCAATCCGGCCAATACGGAATTGACGAAGGTCTTGGTCGCGGCAACACTGCGCTCAGGCCCTGCACAAATATCGATGGCAGCGCTCGAAAGCCTTGCAAGTTTGCTGTCTGAGGTGTTGGTGAAGCCAACCGTGAAGGCGCCCTGTCTCGTAGCGCTTTCAACAACAGAGAGACTGTCAGGGCTGGCACCTGACTGGGAAATTGCAATCACCAGCGCCTGGCCGAGCTTGACCTTGCCGCCATAAACCGAAGAAACGGACGGCCCGAGAGAAGCCAAGGCAAGGCCGAGGTAGATTTCCGACGCATACTTCAGGAATGTCGCGGCATGATCCGACGAACCACGGGCGACACTTGCCAGGAACACCGGCGCGCCTGCTTTTTTCGCAATGTCGCGGATGAGCGGATGTCCATCGGCCAGAAGGCGGCGCGCGGCGTCCGGGATTTCTTCAATTTCCCGGCGCATGTGCGTCGGCGTGGCCAAGGTACTTGCTTCACTCATCTGGATCAGTCTTCCAAAATCTGAAGTTCGGCGATGAAGTCATAGGCATCGCCGCGGTAAACGGAACGGGTAAATTCGACGACGTTTCCGGATGCGAGATAGGACACACGCTCTATTTTCAGCCCGGCAGACCCGGCCGGAACTCCGAGTATGTCAGCATCAATGGGCTCGAGGTTGCGTGCGGAAATGCGCTGTATGGCACGTACCGGCTGCATGCCGGACGCCCTCAGGACGGCATAAAGTGATGTCGTGACGCGCTCTGGATGAGGCAGAACGTTCTCGGATAGAGAAGCGCGCTCAATTGCCATTGCGGTGCCGTCAGCCTTTCGAAGCCTGTCGACACGGGCAACGCGCTGACCGGATGTGAGACCGAGCGTGAACATTTCTTCTGGCGATGCGGGAAACAACCCACGGCGCAGCCATTCGCTGCTGGCGGAAAGCCCACGTCGTGCCATATCTTCGGAAAAGGACGTCAGACTGGAAAGACGCTGCTCGACCTTGTGCACCTTGGGCGCAACGAACGATCCACTGCCACGCTTCTGGACAACGACCTGATCCTCGACAAGACCGGCAACCGCCTTGCGCACCGTTACACGAGACAGGTCTGTAATTGACGCTATTTCGCGTTCGGACGGAAGCGGTTCATTCTCCCTCAGCACGCCATCGTCAATTGCCTGCTGAATGCGCCGCCGCAACTGCAAATACCGGGGACCGCTGGAGTTCGCCAGCCAGTCACCATTTTCCAGCATGGAAATGAAGTCCGTCATGAAAAGGGGCGCCTTGGAGATGAAAATAATACCTTTCAGATACCAATTTAAACTCTATCGAAACCGAAAATCAAGTGTTAAAACAATTTGCGAACCTGCGTCACCGCAACCGGAGCACCCACCAGAGGCCGCGCCGATGTGGCGTTGCCCCGAGAGACTTAATTCCGCAACATGAAATTTGGCGTTTCTCCGAGTTCCTGACCCATGAATTTGCCGACGACCGAAGACCGCGACCCGCTTTCCATTGGCCTGTCCAAAAGGTCTGATGAAGACGTGCTGTCCCTGCTGCTGCAACGCCAGAAGGATGCACTGAAAGCCACGGAAGCAGCCATTCCGCAGATAGCAAAAGCAGCAGAAGCACTGCAGAGCGTGACCGTTTCAGGCGGAAAGATCGGTTACGCAGGAGCCGGCAGCGCCGGATTGACGGCACTGGCAGATTGCCTGGAACTGCCCGGCACCTTCGGCTTCCCTGTTGAGCGCATGCGGATGCTCTACGCTGGCGGCGCTGCAAACCTGCTTCATCTGGCTGGCACCTATGAAGACGACGAAGAAGCTGGATTTGCGGATTTTCAGAAATCCGGCCTTGGGGAAGGAGATATTCTTATCGCCGTTTCAGCCAGTGGATCAACACCTTATACCCTCGGTACGGTCAGAGGCGCTCACGCGGCAGGCACACGAACGGTTGCGCTGGCAAACAATCCCGACACGCCCCTGCTGCACCAGTCGGATTTCCCGATCTTCCTGAAAACGCCGCCGGAAATTATCGCCGGTTCAACACGTCTCGGCGCTGCAAGTGCCCAAAAAGCAGCACTTAACATGATCTCAACGCTGGTTGCTCTGCGATTGGGGCACGCGGTTCGTGGCCACATGGTCAACCTTGTAGCTGACAACGAAAAACTGCGTCAGCGTGCCTATCGCATTCTTCAGGATCTGACCGGCTGCACTGCCGAGGCTGCGGCTGAAAAGCTTCAGCAGGCCGGCGGGCGGGTCAAGATTGCCGTGCTGATGATTCGGGAAGGCTTCGACCTGGAAGGTGCCGAAAAATCCCTCGCCGAACATGACGGAAACCTGCGTCCCTTCCTTTAACCCCGATCTCTGGCAAGCGACGCCCGCTCAACACTGTATCTTTGAAAGTCGAGGCCGCTCTGACATATGCGACCCTTCTTCGAAGCCCCCTCCTCCCGTTGTTATTGACAGGATTCACAAGCCCAATTCGTTAAAAAAATAATGCCAATTTCTTTTTTCAGTTTACTACCCATGTCATTGGTTGCATATTGGTATTATAAATGGTCGTTAACAAACAAAACCCAGAGGCGTTATGGCAGGCGATGACCACCTGTTTTGATATTGGAGGCTCCTTCATTCGACATGGAGAGCTCCAAGTGGATGGAACCGTTGCGGAAAAAGGCCGGGTAGCGACTCCTGGCAACGACTGGCAGGCCTTTGTCGATGCCATCGCGACCTGCTCCGGACCAGAAGGCTCCCCCATCTCGATTTCACTGGCCGGCGCCTTTGATGCACGCAGCGGCATCGCTGATGTGGCCAATATTCCCTGCCTTCACAAGCGGCGAGTTCAATCGGATCTGGAGACCGCCCTCAACCGCCCCGTTGCCATTACAAACGACGCCAATGCCTTTGCACTTGCAGAGGCGATCGACGGCACCGGCCGCGGTAAACCGGTCGTTTTCGGAATCATTCTGGGCTCCGGCGTCGGTGGCGGGCTTGTCGTAAATGGCTCTCTGGTCACCGGCTACGGCGGTATTGCCGGCGAATGGGGACATGGCCCCATCATGGATCCGACCGCTGGTGGTCAATTGACGGGAATTGAGCATTATGCCTGCGGCTGCGGTCAGACAGGATGCATCGACGCTATTTGCTCGGCCCGCGGAATGGAAAAGATCCATCGGTCGCTGCATGGGCTGGACCAGCCGAGCAAGGAAATTACCGCTGCCTGGCATGCTGGCGAAAAAGCCGCCACGCAAACGCTGGAAGCCTTCACCACACTGCTCTCTCGCGCGCTCTCTGCCTTTGTCAACACGCTTGGGCCGGATGTCATTCCGGTAAGCGGAGGCCTTTCCAACGACCTTGTCCTTCTGGATGTGATCGACAGGAAGACACGGGACATCGTGCTTGCGGACTATAGCGAACCGCTCGTCATCAAGGGGGCATATTCCGCCAATGGCGGCCTGCACGGGGCTGGTATCGTTGCGCGGTCGTTGTTCAAGGAAGCCGCGCGGTGACCAGGGTTCCGCTCGAGGTTTGTGTAGACACTCTCGAAGGCGCCTGGACGGCAGCCGAAAACGGAGCCGACCGTATTGAACTTTGCGCAGCCCTTTCCGAGGGTGGCTTGACCCCTTCACGAGGCTTCATGGTGGCAGCCGCCAAGCTTCCTGTCCCCGTTTACGCGATGATACGTCCGCGGTCCGGTGATTTCCTATACTCGGATCTGGAAAAGACCGTGATGCTGCGCGACATGGAGGCGGCAGAACAGGCCGGATTGGCCGGTATCGTTATCGGTGCCGTCGATAGCTTGCACCACCTTGATCGCGACTTCCTGACACTGGCCCTGAAGCGCACAAGACTGCCGGCGACCCTGCATCGCGCCATAGATACCGTCCAGGATTATCCAAGAGCCATTGAAGAGGCGATCGAACTCGGGTTCGAGCGGGTTTTGACGTCTGGTCAGGCCCCGAGGGCGGAAGGCGGGCTGCAGTTGCTTGAGCAGGCAGTCAGGCTCGCTGACGGCCGAATTTCAATCATGGCTGGATCAGGCATCACTGCCGCAAACGCCAATCTCATCCTCAAACAATCCGGAGTGAGGGAACTGCATGCGTCCTGCTCTTCGGTGAAGCGTTCGCAGGCGCCTCAGGACCTGGAAACGCGTCTCGGATTCGTCGCCGAGGAAGGCATCAAGAATACCGATGGAAGCACCGTTCAGTCCCTTCGCAATGCCATCGATCAATTTACGGAGACCGCAGTATGAAGACCGGCTATGTCGGATTGGGCGCGAGAATTGCCAACGTCAGCAACTGCCTGCAGGAGGCTTCGGGAGATCTGGATCCCTGCGCCTACGTCGACCCGACACCAGCCGGCCTCAAGCATGTCGAGGCGAGATGCGGCCATAGCCTGACCGCCTACACCGATCTTGCCAGGATGATCCGGAAGGAAAAACTCGATCTTCTGATGATCGGCTCGCCCAATTTCATGCATCTGGATCATCTGCGAACAGCACTGGAGACGGATGTCCGGTACATCTTCTGCGAAAAGCCGATTGTCGTCAGCGAAGCGGAAACGTTCGAACTTCTATCCCTGATGAAGAAGCATGGGGGATCGAAGCGTGTCCTTGTCGGGTTGGTGCTGCGCTATTCACCGCTCTACACCGAGCTTCAAAAGAGCCTGAAGTCCGGCCAGATCGGCAAGGTGGTCTCCATTGAGGCATCCGAGCATATCGGGCCCTATCACGGCTCGTTCTTCATGCGCGACTGGCGCCGCTACGACAGAAACTCCGGCGGTTTCATGCTGGAAAAATGCTGCCACGACCTCGACCTTTACCAAGGCGTCACCGGCTGTCGTCCACGTTTCGTGTCCAGCTTCGGCGGACGCAAAAGCTTCATACCTGAAAACCGGCCGGATCAGGACCATACTTTCCCGACGCCGAAAATCGAAGGCAGGGTCGATCCCTTCACTCCACGCTGGGGCGGCGGCAATGCCGACTTCGACAGCGATGGCGACATCATCGATTATCAGACTGCGCTGATCGAATATCAGGACGGCGCAAACCTCTGCTTTCACACAAACATGTATGTGCCGGACGAATTCCGCCGATTTGCGGTCATGGGCACGAAGGGCATGGCGGAAGGCGACTTCATCCGCAACTACTACCGGGTTCATGACGCTCTGACGTCCGCCTGCCTGATCGACAAGCCCAAGGTCGTTGATGCCAGTCGTCATGGCCATTACGGCGCTGATGAAGCCATGGCGCGAGACCTCCACCATTATTTCAAGAATGGCGGCAACCTGCCCGTTGGCGTTCTGGATGCACTGGAAGCCGGACTGACGGCAATCAAACTGGATGAAGCGCGCCGCACAAGAAGCGTCATCGACCTCACCGACACCTGGCAGCAGTTCGACAGCTACGGCATTGCATAAGGGCCCCATGGCGCAATCATCGAAAAAGACCGACTACTTCCCGTTTCTTCCGTTGGTACCGGGCTCGCTCGTCATGCTGGCCATCGTCGCCTATCCGTTGTTCGAACCGTTCCGGCTGTCCTTCACCAACACAAGCATGAGCTCGAACTACGAATACGTAGGGCTCGAAAACTACGAGAAACTCATGTCGCGCGGATCCCGCATGGTCCGAGCGGTGGCCCCGACACACTCCTGATCACCGACTCGCTCTCCATCTTCAAAGGCCCCGGCGTCGAAGAACAGGCTCCGCCACTTGCAAAGCTCCCGACCAATCCGGAAAACCAGATGGCGTTCGATATCGCAGAAGGCTACATGCCACTGCATCACATGCCTGAGGTTAAGGAAATCGTCGAAAGGATCCGACCTGGAAGGCCTTCCTCGACGCCATTCCGACCGGTAGACCGGCGCCGTTCGTAACCGACCACATCGGCTTGCAGAATACCATCTACGAAGCCGTTCAGGGTGTTGTCCTGGGGCCGACGCCTTTGAAATCGCCGCAGAGCAGCTTGAAGAGTTCAAGTCACACCTTGAGCATTGTCCGCCCCCCCTCTCCCACGCATTCGGGAGGCCCGGACGCGTCTTCAAACAAAGAGTGACCATGGGCGCGTTGCAGCTACGCGACGTACGCAAAAGCTATGGCCAGATGGAAGTCATCAAGGGCGTCAATCTTGAAGTCGACCACGGCGAATTCATTGTTTTTGTTGGTCCGTCCGGATACAGGAAATCGACTTTGCTGCGCATGGTTGCGGGGCTTGAGGAAATTACGGGCGGCGATATCACGATCGAGAACAAGGTTGTCAACGATCTGCTGCCGGTCAAACGCGGCGTCGCCGTGGTGTTCCAGTTCTATGCGCTTTATTCGCATAGGCCTGTTTATGAAAACATCGCCTTTCCCCTGCGTGTCGAGCGCCTGTCCAAAGGCAAGGTGTAAGAAAAGGTCCAGGCCGCCGCTGAAATACTGCAACTGAAGGAAAGGTTGCAGCACAAGCCGGACGAACTTTCCGGAGGTCAGCGCCCGCGCGCCGCCATCGGCCTTGCGAATGTGCGTGAGCCTTCGGTCTTCCTGTTCGACGAACCTCTGTCAAATCTCGATGCGGTGCTGCGAGCGGAAATGAGCGTCGAACTGGCCAAGCTGCACGCCGAACTCGAAGCGGCCATGATTTACGTCACCCTCGATCAGGTGGAAGCCATGACCATGGCAGACCGGATCGGGGTGCTGGATGAAGGCGTTATCTAGCAGGTCGGATTGCCGCTGGCACTCTATCACAAACCGCAGAACACCTTTGTCGCCGGCCTCATCGGCAATCCGAAAATGAATTTCATGGAGGTGTTCGGCAAGACTACCAGTCCTGACGGTGTTGGGGGCACGTTGCCATCAGGCCAGGATCTAACGGTCAAGGCCGGTGTCTCTGCTTCCATGGGCCTGCAACGCATCGACTGCCAACTCTTCGATGACGAGGGCAACGCTTTTCAGCGCCTGCTCTCGCTGGAAGAGCTGGAAGCAGTCGACATACATAACGGACAGATGCCGCCTGATGCCTGAAAACACAACGGCCACCTTGTGAGATGGCCGTTTTCTATTGCGTCACGGGCGGGCAAGCCGTCTGGAGGACTAGACGACTTGCCCGCGCGCAGCGACCGTCTCGATGCGGGTCACCACGCCGTCTTTGTGAAACACCAACTGGTCGAACAGGTTTGAAACGACGCACGTATGGTTCGGAATGATCCGGACCCGTTCGCCGATCTGTGGTTTGCTGGCGGAGTTCGTCAGATCGACGACCGCATGTTCCTCGCTGAGCGCCGTAATGGAGGCCTCCGGATAGTCGATCAGTAGGCCGTGATCGGAAAAACCCAGCAAATCCGAGGTCAACGCCTTGGAACCGGCATCCAGGACCGCACGGTTTTCCGTCGGCCTCGAGACAACGGTGGCCAGAACATGCATGGCGCAATCGTCAACGTCGCACATGCCGGCACGCACCATGGCGCGGTCGTTGAAAATATAGGTACCGGCTCTGTGTTCCGTGGCGCTGGGCACAAGATCGCTGTCGAAAAGGCCCGGCGACCCGCCATGCGAGACAACGGGACACTCAAGCCCGGCCTGCTTCAGGAGCGCCAGGGTTTCCGAAAAGTGGGCTTCAACCACCACTTCCGACGAGGGTTTCGGATAGGTCAGAAGACCGCGGAACACCAGCCCGGGCTGTTCATCGATCCGCTTTGCAAGTTCGACTGCGGCAGCCGGGCTTTGGACGCCGTTTCGTCCACCACCCGTGTCGCATTCGACCAGGACCTTCAACGGCTGGCCTCCCGAAAACGCCTCCGCGAGGCCGTCTACGACAACTTCATTGTCCGCAACAACCTGCAAGTCCACTTTGGTGTTCAGCAGTTTCAGCCTGTCGAGCCGCGAATTGCCGAGCATGTTGAAAGTGATCAGGATGTCGGTGAACCCGGCATCGGCGAACACTTCCGCTTCGCTGATCTTCTGACAATTGATACCGCATGCGCCATAGGCGAGCTGCAATGCCGCCAGTGCCGGTATCTTGTGGGTCTTGATGTGAGGCCGGAATTTGCGGCCAATCCGGTCGAAATACTCCTGTGCGACCTTGATATTGGTTTCCATAACCGCTTCATCGATTACGGCTACCGGGGTCAGAAGGTCCTGGATGGATAGCCCCACACTCATCGCTCAGCCTCCTCTACGACCGGCGCTGCCGGCACTGGTCTTGGTTTCATGCCCGTTCGCCGGAACGACCTCGTTGATCGGCCAGATGTCCCGCGGTGCCTTCTTGTAGGGTGTAACCCTGGGGTCATTGGGATAGGGACGTCCTGCCGCACAATAAAGGATCAGGGGACTGACGCGGGCAAAGGACTGGTGGAAATGGTTGGTCGATTTCACCACCAGGATTTTCCGTTTGGCCGGATCGATGCCAAAATTGGAAAAAAGGCTGGTGTCGAAGCATTGGGCCCGGGTTGAATTCAGGATCACTTCGATCCCGCCGATCCGGATCAGACTTGCATCGCCTATGGGAACGATGCTCTGGCCGAAGGCTTGTTCGGCGTTCCGGATATTGCGGACAATTTCGACTTCGGCATCGATGGGATCGCCGGTTTCCGGTGCAGATTTGGCACCGAACCGAAGCATCATCCGCGCGCCCTCACCTGCCGCGTGGCAGAGTTGGACAGCGACCGGATCCCAGATTGAACCAAAAGCAATGCACTCAAGGTTTCTGGCCATGGCTTCTGCCAGCAGAACGGTGGCGTCGCCCGCCGTTCCTCCGCCAGGATTGTCCCACATGTCCGCAATCGTGACCGGGCCGCCGTCAAATTCCAGTGCTCTGGCATAGGCATCAGCCGGTGTGAGTTCGATACTGCGAACCTTGCCGCGTAACTGGAAAAGTGCCTCGCCCAGGTCTCGCGCCATTTTTTGCCCTAGCACCGGCGCGTTGTTTGTCACTGCCAGCAGTCTCGTTCCCATTTCCGGCACGTCACCCGCCATGAAGCCATGGATGACCGAAAGAGACAAAAGGCCCGGAGTTTCCTTTTCCAGCCGGATCATGTCGTCAACGAAGCGACGCATCGGTTCGGATGTTGTCGGAAAAACATCGATCATCTTGGGATCATAGACGCTCATCACCGGCTTGACCTCGCCGGCAACCGCCTGACCGGCTATCCGCCAGGCATCCTCAGCCCTGTCGACAAAATCGATGTGCGGAAACTCCTTGAAGGCAATGAGCGCATCTGCCGCGGCAACGCGTTTGGCTGTCAGATGACTGTGGGGGTCGAATGTTGCGATCAACGGAACATCGGGGCCCACGATCGATCGAATTCGGCTGAGAAGATCGCCTTCCGGATCGTCATAGCCATCCGCCACCATCGCACCGTGCAGACCGATCACAACGACGTCGAACGGTCCACCGGCAGCGACCTGATCCAGGATCTCGTCACGCAACCCTTCGAAGGTCTGCCTGGAGACTAGCCCGGCGGGATCAGCCCAGGCGGCAGTACCTTCAATCAGTTCCCAACCGTTCTCCCGGGCAAACCGGCGGCCGACTGTCATGACGGCCGAACACAAGGTCGGTGTTTCCGGATGTTCGCCCGGCCTTGCCAGCAACGACGCCCTGAACGCGTTGATATCGACCCGTATCGGCGAAAACGTGTTGGTTTCCGTTGCCAGAACAGCGGTGAAAGCGCGTGGCTTGGTCATGATCAGGACGCTTCTCCGAGAGGATTCGGCAAATACCCGGCAAAGCCACAGATCTTCCAGCTCCCTTCCTTACGGACACAGAAATACAACGTCTGCCACAACATACGGTTCTCGCCGCCATCTGCTTTCCGGATACGGCCGTCGAATTTCTTGTGCGCGACCGCCCGATCTCCGTTGATGTCGATCTCGGTCAGGCGGGTCGCGTCAAAAATGGCGGCACGTGCGTCTTCGGCGAATTCCGTAGCCCGGAAAATTTCTGCCTGGCTTAGCCAGCGCTCCCTGTAGGAACCGAGGTCTGGAAAACCGAGTTTCCAATCGTCGGGATTGGACACCTTGCCGGCGTCCACGCCGAAAAAGGCGGGTTCGTCGAAGTCTCCCGCCACCTGCGACCAGTCCGCTGCGACGAAGGCGTTGATGTCGCGCAAGACAAGCATGTCCCAGATCGCGGCGCGATCTTCATCATCTCCGGTAAAGGGATTTGTCTGGCTGTCGGAAAGCGCCTGCATATCGGAAACCATTTTCATTTTGACGGTTGATTTTTAGAAAATATACGGGTGAAATAAAACCAATGTCAAACCACTATGTAAATCGTTTTCATTTTGGAGCAAAATATGTCGATCAAACGCTATGGTGCTGAAAAATCGGGTGCCGGCGGCCAGAACCTGCCGTTCGCCCGAGCCGTTGAAGCTGACGGCTGGCTGTATGTTTCCGGTCAGGTTCCGATGAAGGATGGCGAGATTGTCGGCACGGGGATTGTCGAACAAACACACCTGACCATCAAGAACGTGATCGCGATCCTGGAAGAAGCCGGTTACGGCCTCGAACACGTCGTGCGCGTAGGCGTCTGGCTCGATGATCCGCGCGACTTCTGGTCGTTCAATGGCGTCTACAAAACCTATTTCGGCGAGCATCCGCCAGCACGCGCCTGCGTGCAGTCAACCATGATGGTCGACTGCAAGGTCGAAATCGATTGCGTCGCCTATAAGAAACCGGCCTGATCCCATGAGGGATATCCTGTCCGTTCTGCAGCAGATCGAGCCAGACCTTTCCAAATCGGAACGGATCCTGGCGGCATTGCTCCGCAGCAATGCCGAATTCATCGTGAATGCCGGCATCACGGACGTTGCAGAACGCGCAGGTGTTTCGCCACCGACGGTGACCCGCTTCTGCCGTCGTCTCGGCTGCGAAAGCTTCACGGCTTTCAAGGTTCAGGTCGCACAGGTCACCTTCGCCGGCACAAGGTATCTGACTGCGAACGCGGCCTCCGATGCGCCTGCGGACATCGCCGACAGCCTTCTGGCGCAGTTCCAGGAGGCAGCGGCCAGCACGCGCGACGCGCTCGGCATGGAGACCGTGCTCGCCGCGGCAGATGCCATCTCGACGGCCAAGCTGTTGGCGGCCTTCGGTGCAGGTGGCACGTCCTCCATGATTTCAGACGAAATCCAGAACCGCTTCTTTCGCCTCGGCCTGCGCACCGTCAGCGTTACAGATCATGCGATGCAGTTGATGCAGGCAGCCACCATGCGCACGGGCGACGTCATCATCGCTTCATCTGTCTCCGGCAGGAACCTCCAGATGGTCCGCGCTCTGGAAGCCGCAAAAACCTACGGTGCCGTCGTGATCGCCCTCACCCGTCCGGGCCGCCCGGTTGCAGACCTGGCGGATATCACGATCGCGATCGATCTGCCGGAAGGCGAGAACATCCTGCGGCCAAGCACCAGCCGCTATGCCTTTCTGTTCGTGACGGATCTTCTGGCAACGCTCGTCGCGATGCGGCGGGGGGACGAAGCCCGGGAGAACCTCAGACGCGTCAAATACCAGCTCAGCAACACGCGCGATCTGGACGACAAGGAAGCACTCGGTGACTGAACAAGTGGCTAAACCCGTTGCGGTGGTTACAGGCGCTGGCGGCGACATCGGCATGGCCATTGCAGCTAAGTTGTCAGAAACACACACCATTGCCGCTGTCGACATTGATATGACTGCTCTTGAAGGCGCGGTAGACAACCTTGAGAATCATGGCGCCCACATTGCCGCGATCCAATGCGATCTGACCAAACAGGCTGACTTGGAACGGCTCTCAAAAGAAGCTGCAAGGCTCGGTGAAGTCACAACGCTGGTCAACAACGCAGGGGCGGCAGCGGCCCTGACATTGCACCAGATGACGGCTAAAACCCTGTCGAAGGACCTCACCCTGAACCTGGAAGCCGCGCTCAATTGTTTCAAGACCTTTGAACAGCCTTTGATTGCCTGCGGCGCTGGCAACGTGATCAATATTGCCTCCGTCAACGGACTGTCGGTCTACGGTCACCCTGCCTACAGCGCAGCCAAGGCGGGATTGATCCAGGCGACAAGGTCCATTGCCGTTGAATATGGCAGGTATGGCATCCGCTCCAATGCCATCGCTCCGGGAACCATTAAAACCCAGGCTTGGAAGACCCGTCAGGCGGCCAATCCGGATGTCTTTGCAGAAGCCCTCGCCTGGTATCCACTCAAAACACTACCCGAGCCGGATGACATTGCAGCAGCCGTTTCTTTTCTGGTCAGTCCGGCAGCCCGTTGCATCACCGGCATCTGCCTGCCAGTCGACAGCGGACTGACCGCCGGCTCGCCTTCCCTCGCCCGAACCTTCACTCAATCTTCCGACTTCGACGGATGTTAGATCATGACCAAGTTTGTGCTCGATTGTTTCTACCGCCCGGCGAAGGATCTTGCAGCTTCGCGCCAGGAGTTTGCGCTGACCAACACCAGTTCCAAACCCTTGAAGGCCTTTACGCTTGCCTACACGGCGCTCAATCGGGCTTCGGCAGATGCAAAACTTGAAAACGCCGAAAGCTTCATCCGGATCGCAAATTTTCATGAAATCACACCGAAGGCCGGAGAAACGATCGGCCCCGGTGAAACCTGGACATTCTCTATTACCGGTCTTGCGAATGTAGCAAGGCACCGTCTCGATGGTCCGAAGTCTGCCTATGTCAGCACCGAAGGTCGTGTCATTGAGGTGTTGTGCAATGATCTGGAAGCGCCGGAAGAACTGGACAGCGGTGAACGGCGCAGAATACCGGACGGAGAACTCTCCGAACCTCTCCATATCGTACCCTGGCCCCAGACGGTCACCATTTCAGACTATGCTGACAACAGGGCGGGCTTTCTTGTTGCCCATGGGTCCGCCGAAGAAAAAGCGGCTGCCGCCAAGATCAACGCACTCTCTGCGCGTCTTTTCCCATGCGCACCGCAGCCCTTCCGGTTCACGCCGTCGCATCACCAGATCGAGATCGAATTCCAACAGAACAAAAACCTTGCAGACGACTGTTACCGGCTAGAGTTCGCCCAATCAAAGGCAACTTTGACCTACAGCGGAGTTGCCGGTCGTGATTACGGCCTGACGCTTCTTGCCCAGGTCGCCTACGGCACCCATCAGGCCCCGGACAAGTTCAGGTTTCCTGCCAAGGGGTCTATTGAGGACGCTCCCCGGTTTTCCTGGCGCGGCACACATCTGGATGTTTCCCGGCACTTCCGGGGCCCCAAAGATATTTTGCGGCTGCTTGACATCTTGGCCTGGGGCCGGATGAACGTCTTCCAGTGGCACTTGACCGACGATGAAGGCTGGCGGCTTGAAATCAAGGCCTATCCGGAGTTGACCGTCAGTGGCGCGCGGCGTGGACCAGGCTGCGAGCAGGTTCCGCAGCTTGGCTTTGCGGCCGAAGTCTATGAAGGCGCTTACTCGCAAGACGAGGTGCGTGAAATCGTTGCTCATGCGGCCAGCCTCAACATCGACATTCTTCCCGAAATCGATGTTCCCGGACATTCCACTGCCGTTCTGAAAACCTACCCGCGCTTTGCCGATCAGGCGGAGGCACCTGAGAGCTATCACTCCGTTCAAGGGTACCCCAACAACGCGCTCAACCCCGCAATGCATGAAACTTACGAGTTTCTGGAAAAGGTCTTTGCGGAAGTGGCGAGCCTGTTCCCCTTCGAGTTCATTCATATCGGCGGCGATGAAGTTGACGTCAATTCCTGGCTTGAATCCCCCAAAGCCCAACGTCTCATGGACGAAAAGGGCCTCGCGGATACGATGGAGGTTCAAGCCTACTTTATGGGGCGCGTTCGGGGAATCTTGAAAAAACTCAACCGGAAGCTTGCCGGTTGGGATGAAGTTTCTCACGGCGGTGGCATTGATCCGGACGGTGTCCTGCTGATGGCCTGGCAAAAGCAGGAAGTCACCAAAGATCTGATCGACCAGGGCTATGACGTCATCTGCAACCCGGGACAGCATTATTACATGGACATGGCTCAGGCTTCCGGCTGGCAGGAGCCGGGCGCGGGCTGGGCCGGCGTTTCCACGCCTCAGGACTGCTACACTTATGAGGCTTCCACCGGTCTCAGCGCGGGAAGCGAGCAACGCCTCAAGGGTGTTCAGGCCTGTATCTGGTGCGAGCACATGACCGACAATGTGATCTTCAACCACATGGTCTTTCCCAGGCTCTATGCGGTCGCCGAAGCGGGCTGGACCAAACCCACCAACAAGGACTGGCAAAGATTTGCGGCGCAGGCACCATTCTTCCCCCAGCTTTGAGTGCGTTGCGAGGCGAACAGATGAAAATCACTGTTGGTGGTATTCATACCGAATGCAGCACCTATTCGCCGGTTCGCCAGACTGAGGCCGACTTCAAGGTTGCCCATGGTGTGGAATTGCTAAGACAGGCCGGTCTCGGTGATGAGCAGTTTGCGGACGTCAATTTTTGTCCATTGTTCCACGCAAGATCCATTCCGGGTGCCCGGTGACTGCCGATTGCTACTCGGCGTTCAAATCTGCTTTTCTTGCCGAGCTTGAGGCCAGCCTCCCACTCAACGGGCTGCTCTTGATCATGCACGGCGCCATGCATGTCGTCGGGCTTGAAGACGCTGAAGGCGACTGAGTCTCGGCAGTTCGCCAACTTTTCGGTTATCGGATTCCAATTGCGGTCAGTTACGACCTCCATGGCAATGTCACGCAAACCGTTGCCGACCAGATCGACCTCTTTTGAGCCTATCGTACCGCCCCTCATATCGACGTTCCACAAACTGACTGACGTGCTGCTGAAATCTGGTTGATCAATTGCGTGACGGGCATCGCAGATATGTTGCATGGGTGCCAATTCCCGCGCGGCTGCCTGGAGAGCGCACCAGTACGGAAGGCGAGCCTGCCAAATCGCTTTACGCGAAGTTATCGGAGTACGATGAAAGGCTTGGCATTTCTGATGCCAATCCTGCTCGCATGACTCTCACGGATGGGACGGTCAACCAGGAGAAGGTATGGCTCGAAAACAGGCACCGACCGGCTCCAAGCTTTCCTTATCAACGGTCCTTCGAATGGCACCCGGTTTCCCGGTTGTCACGGCGGCAGAGATTGTCCCCGCTACGGTCGGAAGTGCTGATTGACCAACTATCGTATACGTAAGGTAAAAGGCAAGCACTGCCCCCTCAAACTCTATCGATGAGCTAGGGTTTGCACCTTTTTTATTCAAAAATAAAGCATTCGCAAATTTTTATGCGTATTAATTTCAACATCGAATTTAAGTTGCAACACTCGCGCGCGAATACATTTCTCAAATCTATCATAGCCTTAGGTAGGACCTTAAGCCCGAAGTCCCCCCTCTACACACGGATATAGTTACTTTTACCAAGGTTGAATGTGAATGGTCGGTCAGTATCAATTTATGACGTGACCAAATTCAAGCCGCTTGACCAAGTCCCACCGGCTGATTGAAGGGCAAACAAAAACAGCCCAAGATCAAAGAAGAATTGGTCCCAAGGGACATATGCACGCACCCCATCGACTGTGCTAATCCCATAAAGCTCCACCGGGTCAGTCCTGGTGGAGCTTTTGCTTTCATCTTGGGTTCGGCAGACTGCTAAATTGATGGGCAGTGTCAGAATGCCAACTGCT
Source organism: Roseibium aggregatum IAM 12614 (assembly GCF_000168975.1). GTDB lineage: Bacteria > Pseudomonadota > Alphaproteobacteria > Rhizobiales > Stappiaceae > Roseibium > Roseibium aggregatum. The sequence continues at coordinate 178,929 of NZ_AAUW01000004.1, read as the reverse complement.
GAAAGCGCTCAAAGGAAGCTCAACGCAGATCCTGACAGGCACTCGAAATCGTCGAAAACCGACGACAAAGATACAACAGTCAACAAACTTCCTCTACGTACATTGGTAGTTTTGACGATGCTTCAGCGTTCACAAACCAGTGATCGGCCTTGAACTTCAAGGCTCCGACCACACTTATTACCTAAATGTAACTAAAAATGCCCGAATTTGTGATCTTTATTACACGCATTCGGGAGACTGTGGTGCGATAATGGCAAAATCGTGACCGTACGAATGGGGCGCAAAAGCGCGGAAGACCAAAAAGTCCTTTCAAGGACCACCGTTCAAAGACCCCACGCACGGTAGGAAGAGTTGTATTAGCCTTGGGAGGCGTACATGCAACGGAATACCAGAGCAGGAACTCTTGCGCTTGGCCTTATCTTCGCCTTGGCGGGAAGCGCTGCTGCGGCCCCATTGCCTCAGGAAACGATCACGTTGCCTGAGGATCGCCTTGCGGTCACAGTCGCGTCAGCGTCACAGGATCAGGCCGATCCGCTGGAAAGTGAGCTCACTATCTGGGTGGGCGAAATCGAACTGGAAGGCCGGAAAACGATCTGGGTAGAACTGATCGATTCCTTCGGCGAAGTGATCTACGACAGTGAGGTGAACACCAACGAAACCCATCTGCTGCCAGATGGTCGGGCTGTTGTCGTTCGCTCCATGGATCAGGATACCGTCGTCGCAGGCAAGGATGAGTCCAGACTGGTCAACGAAGGCACACTCACGGTCACACGACGTGTGGTCAATGAAGGTGCCGACGCGACCACGATCGAACTGATCGAAACCGGTCAGGAACCAACGCAAAAACGTGGCACCATGCTGCAGGTCGCAGATTTCGGCGACTTTGTGTGGCAGAAGGTTGTTGCTTTCTTTGATGCTGCCCGAACGCGCGTTCAGATTGCCTGGAATTGGATTGTCGATACAATCCAGGCCTGATGTGCAAACCGGCCGAAATACATTGCTGACATGCAACTTGTTTTGCTGCTTGCCCGGCTTTGGCCGGGCAAGTCTGGCTTGTGTATAGACTTTTGCCGCCAGTTTCGGCCATCGACGTGCCGGAAGCCGTCTGCGGAGGCCCGTTTTTGGGTGTCCCGTCAAAAATAATCCAGAAAATTCATCGTTCTATGTGATCCGCCTTTTTCGCCGAGGCGTAACCGCTGCATATCAACTGGAAAACCAGACAATCGAACAGGTTTTCCGCGCTAACAGCGACGCGCCGAAGGATAAGACATGCGGATTGCCGTAATCGGCTCCGGAATTTCCGGAAACAGTGCAGCCTGGGCCCTCAACGAACTTCATGACGTTGTTCTTTACGAAAAGCGCGAACGCCCTGGAGGCCACAGCGCCACGGCTGATATCGACTATGACGGTGTCCGGATCTCGGTGGACACGGGTTTCATCGTCTACAACGAACTGAATTATCCGAACTTCACCGCTCTGCTCGACCATCTTGGTGTTGCCAATGAAATAAGCGACATGAGCTTTGCCTTGTCCGCGGACAACGGCAAGCTTGAATGGTCGGGGCATTCTCTGAACTCTGTCTTCGCGCAGAGGCGTAACCTCGTATCACCTCGCTTCCTGCGCATGTTGCGCGATATTTTCCGGTTTAACGGCAAGGCCGTCGAAGATCTGAAGGCCGGGCACCTGCGCACCGAAACGCTGGGAAGCTACCTGGAACGCGAGCAGTATTCATCCGGTTTCATAAACGATTATCTGCTGGCGATGGGAGCTGCGATCTGGTCGACACCGATCAACGAAATGCGCGATTACCCGGCTGAAAGCTTCGTCGCTTTCTTCGAAAACCATCGCCTCCTGTCCTTCGACCGGCCACTGTGGCGAACCATCTCCGGTGGCAGCCGTAACTACGTCGAAAAGCTGCTGGCGCCCCTTCAAGGAAAAACCAGACTTGGTAAACCGGTCGCTGAAATTCTGCGGCAAAACGGTCAGGTTCTCGTGCGCGATGAGTCCGGTCATCAGGACGTTTTCGACCATGTGATCCTTGCGAGCCACACAGACCAGAGCCTCTCGATGCTCGGAGACCCCTCCCCGCAAGAGCGCGAGATTCTGGGATCCATCAGGTACCGTCCAAACGAGGTCTATTTGCACCGGGATGAAGCACTCATGCCCAAGCGCAAGAAGGTCTGGGCTTCCTGGAACTACATGTCCGACCGCGAAGCCGGTGAAACCCGGGACGTAACCGTCAGCTACTGGATGAACCGGCTGCAGAATTTCGATCATTCGAGGCCGGTCTTCGTGACGTTGAACCCTTATGCCCCACCACGTGAGGACTGCACCTTTGCGAAGTATGTTTATGATCACCCCCAGTTCGACGCGTCGGCCCAGCAGGCCAAGACCCGCCTCGGGGAAATTCAGGGTGTCAACAACACCTGGTTTTGCGGCGCCTGGCGTGGACATGGCTTCCATGAAGATGGATTGTCATCCGGCCTGGATGTTGCGAGATCGCTTGGCGCGCGCCTACCCTGGGACAGGGAAATCGAAGCTGGCACCTTTCTGGAGGCTGCCGAATGAAGGCAAGGCCGAGCAATCGCCTGAACGACAATGGACCGCCGCCCGACGCGGCGGCTTCCCTGTTCACGGGCACGGTCATGCATCACCGCATGAAGCCGCGTGAACACAGGTTTTCCTACAAGGTCTTCTCGGTTCTACTCGACCTTGACCGACTGGGCGAAGCTGCGAAATCAAGCCTGTTTTTCTCCGTCAACCGGTTCAATCTCCTGTCGTTTCACCAGAAGGATCACGGGCCGAGAGACGGGTCTGACCTTCGGTCTTACGTTAACAAACTTCTTGCCAAGGAGAGCCTTGAGGCACCAGCGCGTGTTTTGCTGCTCGCCTATCCGCGGATGTTGGGCTACGGCTTCAACCCCCTCAGCGTTTATTACGCCTATGACCGCTCGGACCGGTTGATTGCCCTCGTTTACGAAGTGCGTAACACGTTTGGCGGTTTGCACACTTACGTCGCGCCCGTTCTAGACAGTCAGTCCAGCGACGCCGGCGTTCGGCAGTACCAGAAGAAGCTGTTCTACGTGTCTCCCTTCATCAGCATGGAACAACACTATTTCTTCCGCATGTTGCCCCCGGGAAATACCGTACGGGTACGTATCCTGGAAAAGGATACGGAAGGACCGCTGCTGTCCGCGACCTTTTCCGGAACGCGATCCCCCCTTGCCAGCAGGTCGATCCTGCGGGCGTGTCTGCGGGTGCCGCTGCTGACCTACAAGGTCATCGGCGCCATCCATTGGGAAGCCTTTAAAATCTGGCGCAAGCGTGTACCATTTCACGCTAGACCCGCAGAGGACGCAGGGAATGACGGGTCGAGAAGGCAGACAGACACTGTTCTGCCGGTTACAAACAACTGACATTTCAAGAGGTTCTGCTATGAGTGAGCCGATTGTTCTGACCAAGGACAACTTCCGTGCGGAGTTGAAGGGAACACCCCGCCTCGCCAAGATGGCTGCTGGCCTTGCACTCAAGATCCGCTACGGATCGCTCGAAGTCCAATTTCCGGACGGTCGAAGGTTTCACATCAAAGGGCAGGAAGCCGGCCCGCACGGTGTCCTTAAAATCCACAATTGGGCGTTCTTCCGGATGGTCGTTCAAGCTGGTGACGTCGGCGTCGGCGAAGCTTTCATGGCTGGCTACTGGTCATCGCCGGATGTGACGACTTTTCTCGAAGTATTCTGTATCAACCAGGAATCGACGCTGGAAGCCCTCCAGGGAAAGCCGTTCACCCGCTTTATCATGTCTGTCCGCCATTGGTTGAATTCCAATACCAAACGCGGAGCGAAACGCAATATTTCGGCCCACTACGATCTCGGCAATGCTTTCTACCGGGAATGGCTCGATCCCTCGATGACCTATTCTTCTGCGATCTACAGCAACGAGACCAATGACCTGGAGCAGGCGCAAAGGGAAAAATACGCCTCGCTGGTGCGCCAAACCGGAATCCAGCCGGATCACAGGGTTCTGGAAATCGGCTGTGGCTGGGGCGGTTTTGCCGAATATGTCGCAAAATCGGTAGGCGCCAATGTGCGCGCGTTGACCATCTCCCAGGAGCAGTTCGACTATGCGCGTGAACGGATCTACAAGGCTGGTCTCAACGATAAGGTCGAAGTGGTCTTTCAGGATTATCGAGACGAAAACGGCGTCTTCGACAGGATAGCCTCCATCGAAATGTTCGAGGCCGTCGGCGAAAAATATTGGCCGACCTACTTCCGTCAATTATCGAAATGCCTGAAGCCCGGTGGCATGGCGGGTCTGCAGATCATCACGATCCAGGACAAGATGTTTGATGATTACCGCAGAGGCACGGACTTCATTCAACGCTACATTTTTCCTGGTGGCATGCTGCCTCCTCCCGGCCGTCTAGCGGAAATCGGAAAGTCGCTTGGCCTTGACCTCATGGACCAGAAAATCTTCGGGCAGGACTATGCACGGACGCTTGCCGAATGGCGGCAGAGATTCAGGCAAGCCTGGCCGCGGATCAGCCCGTTGGGCTTTGACGAACGTTTCAAGCGCCTCTGGGAGTTCTACCTCCATTATTGCGAAGCAGGCTTCCGCTCGGGCAATATTGACGTTCGACAGATGGTGTATGTCAAATCCGCCTGAGCCTGCCCACGTTCAGCCCTGAACCTTCACCTTCCAGCAGGCCGGACTCATCCGGCCTGTTTTTTGTTCCAGCCCGTTGACCGGGCAACGAGTGCGAAATAGGCGCTGTATGGCAAGCAACGCAAGAGCTTGAGCTGCAGGACAAATTTACGCGGAAAGGAAATTTCGAACCGGCTTGGGTGGGACAAGCCTTTCCGGATTTCCTGTACAGCCTCCTGCGGAGACATCAGATAAGGCATCGGGAACGGATTCGACTCGGTCGCGGGTGTATCCACAAACCCGGGATTTATCACCTGAATCCGGATACCGGCCAGGTCCAGGTCGAATTTCAGCGATTCCACCAGATTGGTCAGACCTGCCTTGGTTGCGCCATATGCGGCCGAAGTCGGCAAACCGCCGTATCCCGCCACAGATGCGACCACCGCGATCTGCCCTCTTCCAACAGCCTTCATGGCCGCAATAGCTGGCAGAAGAACATTGACGGTGCCCATGAGATTGACATCAAAGCTTTTGCGGAATGCCTCAGCGTCTGCATCAAGACCATCCTGCGGCAGGTAAATTCCCGCATTTGCCACCAGCAGCGCCAGTCCGCCGAAGTCTTGCACGATCTTTTTTACGTGCCCGGCCATGAGGTCTGTCTTCGTGACATCGCCAGGCAAAGCATGAATGGACCCTGGCAGCTCTTCCGCCTGCGTTTCCAGCTCGGCCAATTCCTCTTCCGAACGGGCCGTCGCAACAACGGTCCATCCCGAACGGGCAAGGTCAAGCGCGAGTTCCCGGCCGATACCGGAACTTGCGCCCGTAACCCAGGCGCATCCATGGTCGGGTTTGGCAACGTAATTTGTCTTGGGCAATTCAGTCTCCCGGTCTGTTTGCCTTTCTACGCAAACAGACCGGAATTTGGATTGTTTTTCAGCGGATGAATGGCGCGAACCAACGACCGACGGGGCCGGTCAACTGCAAGCGGCCAGCGGTAACGGCGAAGCAAATGCAATCCTCCCCCTCATCGGCCACCGGTTTGTGGTCGATGTCACCATCGGCAAAGGCAACGTCTCCAGCCACGTAGTGACCGTCCTCGTCCTTGAAGCCGCCCTTCAGGACCAGTGTCAACTCGGTGCCGTGGTGTGTATGGGACGGCATCGCACGGCCTGCCCGCACCCACAGAAGGCTGCTGGCACAGCCATCGATCTCGCCGAACTTGCATTCCTTGACACCTGGCAGAAGCGTTTTCCAGGGAAGCTGGTCCATGGAGGAACCGATAATCGACCGCAGCGATTCGGGAATAGCGGTAGCGCTGTCGTCCACCTTGGCGGAAGGTTCATTGTCGTTCAGATCACCGAGCGGGCCATCCAGGATAGACTCCAGAACTGCATCCCGATTGGAAATTGAAACCGGCTGGGCCTCTTCAAGTTCGAACCCGGCAAGCGTTTCGAGCGAACTTACATAAGACCTGTTGCAGTCGCTCATCTCAAGATGAGCACCGACCAGTGCCTGCGCCGGATAGGTCAAGGTTCCGGCGGCATAACCTGCCAGTAACTCGTCCATCCCGGTCACGTTTTTTTCCATTACCACTCTCATTTGGCTGCAGAATCCTAAATTGCCTTATCGGCATTACGACAAGCAACAAAATTCGGATCAATAAATATACCAGAATTGTTGGAAATAGAATTTTAGTGAGCAGCTTGGCCGGAACAACTGATGGCGCGTTTTTGACGCCAGAGGGAAAAGTAAACCTGATTGTCTTCTGGTGCTGGCAATGCCCCTTTGAACCCTTACATTGCGACCTTGATCAAGGCCCTTCAGACCTTTAGCGTCCTGGGCTCATCAGATTTCTTCTGTCCGGTCAGTGCCACCGGACCAGATCAGCCGGGAAAGAATAAATGTCTGTGTCCGCTTCTGTTGTCGATGCAATCGGGAACACGCCCCTCATCCGTCTGAAAGCGCTGTCCGAGGAAACGGGCTGCGAAATTCTCGGCAAGGCCGAGTTCATGAACCCCGGTCAATCGGTCAAGGACCGCCCTGCCCGGCAGATGATTCTCGAAGCGGAAGCCCGGGGGGATCTGAAACCTGGCGGTGTGATTGTAGAAGGCACTGCAGGCAACACTGGCATTGGACTGGCACTTGTCGCCAGTGCGCGCGGCTACCGGACCGTGATTGTCATTCCGGAAACTCAGAGCCAGGAAAAGAAGGACATGCTGCGCCTGTGCGGTGCCGAGCTTGTCGAAGTTCCAGCCAAGCCTTTTTCCGATCCCAACAACTACCAGCACGTTGCTCGACGCCTTGCCGAAGAGATGGCGCGAAGGGAAGCCAACGGCGTCATCTTTGCGGACCAGTGGAACAATCTCGACAACCGGAAAGCCCATTTCGTAACGACCGGTCCTGAAATCATGGCACAAACGGGCGGCCGTGTTGACGGCTTCATCTGTGCCGTCGGCTCCGGCGGTACGCTGGCCGGCGTTTCTACCTATCTTCAGGAAAACAAGCCCGGCGTTGTCATCGGCTGTGCCGATCCGCGCGGTGCTGCGATGCAATCGCTCTTCACTACTGGCAAGGCCGTTGCCTCTGAAGGCGGATCTGTTTCCGAAGGTATCGGACTTGGCCGCAGCACTCCGATCGTCGGCGACCTGAAAATCGATCATGCCTACACCATTCCCGATGAAGAGGCCCTGCCTCTGGTCTTCGACCTCGCCGAGAACGAAGGTCTCCTGCTGGGCGGATCTTCAGCGATCAACCTTGCAGGCGCACGGCGTCTTGCGCGCGAACTCGGTCCAGGCAAGACGATCGTGACCATCCTGTGCGACCACGGAACGCGCTACCAGTCGAAGCTCTACAATCCGGACTTCCTCAGGTCGAAAAACCTGCCCGTTCCTGAATGGCTGGAACGCAAGGTCACGATCGAGCCTCCGTTCGCCTGACCATCAACACCGGGGGGTGACATTTCATGAGTTCGGAAGAGCAAGCACTGGCACAAGGTGGAGATGCAGCGGAAGCGGTTATCCGCGATGCCGTAACCGATGCCGGTGTTCTGGATGTCATGGCAAACAATCTCGGACTGGTCGCGGCATTTGTCGCGATCATGTATGTGACTGCAGCTATCTGCGCGGTACGGGAGGTCATGAATTCCAGGACATCCCAGGGATCTGTCGCCTGGTTGTTGTCCCTCTTTTTCATGCCCTACCTCACGGTGCCGCTCTATTTCGTATTCGGGTGGCGGTCCTTTTCCGACTACGAGAAGATCCAGGCGACCCTTGGCCGGGCGGAGCGTGCCAGGCGCGCTGATGAGCTAGGCCTGACCGATCACGTGGAAACAAGAGACTGGCCGGTTCTGTCCCGCGTTGCCGGCGTGCCCTTCATGGCCGGCAACAAGACAGATCTTCTCATTGATGGCGATGCCACCTTTAGTGCCATAAAGGAAGAGATCGCAAAGGCCAGAAACGTCATCTTCTTTCAGTTCTTCGCCATTCATGACGACGAACTGGGGCGAGAAATGGCCGATGCCTTGATCGCTCGTGCCAAGGACGGCATTACAGTCTATTTCCTCTACGATGATGTCGGCAGCCATTCTCTCTCGAAGGATTATCTGTCCCGCCTGAAGGCTGCCGGCGTCAAGGTTTGCGGGTTCAACGAAAACCACAAGTTCCTGCGCCTGCTCGGGCCGATGCGCCTGAACTATCGCAATCACCGTAAACTGGTTGTCGTTGACTATCGGGTGACCTTTGTTGGTGGACACAACGTTGCGGACCAGTATGTGGGCCGGGACAACTGGTTTGGTCACTGGCGCGATACGCACGTGCGTGTCGAAGGACCGGCCGCAGTCGCCTGCTCGCTCTCCTTCGTGGAAGACTGGCTTTGGGCAAGCGGCGAACGCATCGACCTTCCCCAGGTCGGCGAGATCCCGATGCCGGGCGACGAAGCCGTGCTGGTCATGCCCACCGGGCCAGCTGACAAGCTTGAGGAATGTGCACTGGCCTTTGTCGAAACGGCCGCCCGCGCACGCAAGAGGCTCTGGATCACGACGCCGTATCTGGTGCCTTCTCTAGACATTCAGACAGCGCTCTGTTCAGCGGCCATGCGCGGTGTGGACGTACGTGTTCTGATGCCGGAAAAACGGGACCACTGGACTGTCTGGCTGGCAAGCCACGCCTATGAAGACACTCTGGTGCAGCGCGGGGTTAAGGTTTACCGCTACATTGACGGCTTCCTGCATCAGAAAGTCACGCTCATGGACGATGAGCTTGTTTCCATCGGCACGGTGAATTTCGACAACAGGTCTTTCCAGATCAATTTTGAGCTGACTCTCTGGTTCACCCATCCACGCACGATCAGCAACGTCGAACGCATGCTGGAGACCGATTTCCAGAACTCACGTCTGACCTGGCCTGACGCGTTCCAGTCACGCAGCTATGTTTTCCGTGTATTGGCCCAGGGAGCCCGGCTGTTGTCTCCGATCCTTTAAAACAAGTCGAGGCGAACGAATGCCAGGCGAACAGTCAAATCCCCCGTTCTGTACGTTTTCATCAAGGGCGCTGAAGGTGACTGGTCCGTGCTGGTGCCGTTGAGGGGAATGATTTAAACATCTGTCAGACCAACTTCACCGGCATTTGCAAACCATGGCTTACCTACCGGACTACACGACCCTGCTTGCGTTCACAGCCGCGGCATTGGTTCTGGCGCTAACACCCGGACCCGACATGACGTTGTTCATGAGCAAGACGCTGACACAAGGGCGCCGTGCCGGCCTTGCTGCCGTGTTGGGAGCCACCTGCGGATTGGTCGTGCACACCGTTCTCGCAGCCATCGGTGTTTCGGCCCTGCTCTCGGCTTCAACGGTTGCATTTGCCGTGTTGAAAATCGTCGGCGCTGCGTATCTGATCTGGCTGGCTGTCCAGGCTGTCAGAAGTGGGTCAAGCCTGGCACTCCAGGCAGTTTCCACTAAGAGACAGCCCTTCCACAGGGTCTGGTTACAGGCACTTGGGATCAACATTCTCAACCCCAAGATCGTCCTCTTCTTCGTGACCTTCCTGCCTCAATTCGTGAGCGCGACCGATCCGCACGCGACGGGCAAACTCATGTTCCTCGGCTTCTACTTCGTCGCGCTTGGCATGCCGATCTGCACTGCAATGGTTCTTGGTGCGAGTGCCTTTGCTCGCTTCCTGAAAACCTCACCCAAATTCATGCGTGCCTTCGACTGGGCCTTTGCGGGCATCATGGGAACCTTCGCCATGAAGCTCCTTGTGGCCAAGGCAAATGAGTGATCCCCAAGCGGGCCGCGTTTCGTCGTTTACTTTGACCCGCCACGCCCTGGCACCATTTTCTAGCGTGCCAGCAACTCTCTGAGACCTGCGGGGGTCAGTTGCGCCATCTTGCGAAAGTCCCGGCTCATGTGATGCCGGTCCGAATAGGAAGCCTGATAAGCTACGTCATCCAGGCAGCAGTTTCCGGCCGCCAACAAGCGCGTTGCCTTGCGCAAACGGACGAAACGCACCAGTCTGGCATAGCCCAACCCCGCCTCCGTCAGCCGACGGGAAAGACTTCTTGGCGATAATCCGAGTTCAGCGGCTGTTGACGTCAAACCTGGGTGCTCCCCCTCTGACCTTTCAAGACTCCCGACAATCCGTTCCAGTAGACGGTTTGCCCCAGGGCCCGTTTGCCTGTTCACAAGATGGCAGAAGGAAAGGCTACGAGCAGGTGGCATCAACCCTGCGTCCCCTTTGAGCCCGGGAGTATCTTCTGACAGAACGATCAGGATATCGCTGTCGAAGTCTATTCCGTCTCCGAGAAAGGTACCGAACCGGTACATCGGATAGGAAGCACCACCACGTGTTACGGACCAGATGCCCTGAATATGTATGCCGGCGCTTTCCAACGTTCCTGTCGCGACCCCGGCCAGCATTGCAGGTCCGAAGGGTTTCTGGTTCGCCGGGCGCACCTTGTAGGGAGACAGGACCAGCGAATTGCACTGATCAGCGACAATAAACTCCTGTCTGGCAAAACTTTCTTCAAAGCGTATGGACGACTGCAACGCCAGTACACCCGACCATCTTCGGACCAGGCCCGAAACACTCTGCGCACTTGTCAGAAGGTGACTGATCACATCGAACCCTGAAGGCCGCCCGAGCGCACGTGCCAGACCAAATACCGCAGCGCATCCGCGCGCCTCGTAGAGCATGCCGATACGAGACAGTGCGTCCTTGGCATCAGGGTCCTGTTGAGTGCACCTTGCATAAACATCCGGAAACCGCGCCTCGGCTTGATGCGCAAAATGTTTCAGCCACCAGTTCCAATACGCCGAATAGGCTTCGCCGAGCGGCTCGTTGACACGCAGATTTCCAACGTTACTGCGCGGCTCATGACAAATTTTGGCGTCGATATTCACAGGCCTTCTTTCGACCGTGTTGCAGGATGCAAGGTGCCCTTAAACGAAACCAAGGGTTTAGCGCAAATGCAAGCATCGAAATCGAGGGGAACATGCGCAAATTGAGAACAGGCCTGCAATGGTTATCCTTGGCAATGCTGACAACACTGTCCGCGTACACTTCCGCACTTGCCGATCCGGCCAACCTGACGGTGGCCGAGATCGACGAGATGATGTCGGGTAACTCCATCCACGGCTTCTTTCCGGACGGCGTGACGGAGTACAAACAGAACAACCACGCCGATGGAATTGCCGTTGTCGTCGTCAAGGGAGACAAGATCCGGAACATTCCGTGGGAGGCTGTCGAAATGGAAGGGACGGGACACTATTGCGAAGACTGGAGCGGCGATGGCTGGGGCAAGCTTTGCTTCACGGTAACGCGTGAAGACACCACCAAACCGGTCTTCACAAATGCAAAAGGAAAATCAAACAGCCAGAACTGGACAAAAGGTTTTGTCGATCTGAATTTTGCTGACTGACTTTTCTTTCAATCGAGAATGACGCCCGCGGTCCGACAGGATTGCGGGTGTTGGTTTTTCAAGCCCAGGTGGACGTGAAATAGACCTTGCGCGGAAGGCTGATCGTTGTTCAATTCAACGCTCTTCAGTACAGGGAGTTCAAGATGACCACACCATTGTTTCGCGACGACGCCTACCTCAGAACCTGTGAAGCTGAGGTGATCGGTGTGAACGAGCGAGGCGGTATCGTACTGGACAGAACGGTGTTTTATGCCACTGGCGGTGGCCAGCCCGGCGACAGCGGCGCCCTGGAACTGGAAGACGGCACGAAACTCGAGATTGCCACTGCCGTCTATGAAGAGGACAAGAAGACCATTGTCCATGTTCCCTCTGAAGGACAGAACCTGCCTGGCACTGGTTCTCGTGTGACAGCCCATATCGACTGGGCAAGGCGCTACCGGTTGATGCGTATACACACTGCCCTGCATCTTCTGTCCGTGGCCTTGCCCTTTCCCGTTACCGGAGGTCAGATTGGAGATCCGGAGGGTCGGCTCGATTTCGACATGGGTGACGAGACGATCGACCGGGACGCTCTTGTCGAGAAACTCAACGCACTCGCGTCCGGAGACCATGAGGTCACCACTCAGTGGATCACCGATGAAGAACTCGACGCCAATCCGGGTCTGGTCAAAACCATGTCGGTCAAGCCGCCACGCGGGTCGGGCAAGGTCAGGTTGGTCAGGATCGGTAGCGATGTTGACTTGCAGCCTTGCGGGGGCACCCATGTGACCAGAACATCTGAAATCGGAGTGCTTGACCTTGGAAAGATCGAAAACAAAGGCAAGCAGAACAGGCGCGTTCGGATTCGCCTGACAGATTGACCGCGTGAACGATTGGGGAGGTAAGCATGAGACTAACCGGTAGCTGCAGATGCGGTGCTGTTTCCTTCGAAGTGGAAAGCAGGACGCCCTACCCGTACATGCGGTGTTACTGCTCGATCTGTCGAAAGACCGGTGGCAGCGGTGGTTATGCAATCAACCTCATGGGAGATGCGGGAAGCCTGAAAGTGATGGGTGCAGAGACGAAGGCCATCTACAACGCTGTCATCGATGGCGAGACCAGTCCCGCGGAACGTCATTTCTGCAAGGAATGCGGATCTCATCTGTGGGCCTGGGATCCGCGCTGGCCGGAGCTTGTGCATCCGCACGCAAGCGCCGTCGATAGCCCCTTGCCAACACCGCCTGAGATTGTCCATATCATGCTGGCGTTCAAGCCTGACTGGATAGAGGTGCCGAACGGTCCCGGACATGTTCATTTTCAACACTATCCGGACCTTTCCATCGAGGACTGGCACAAGTCCAAAGGCTTGCTGGAGACCTAAGGAGCCCAAATGACCGACCATCCTCTCGTATCGACCCAATGGCTGGACGATCATCTCTCCTCGCCCGATCTGATCGTGATCAATGCCTGGATGCCGCCTGTTACACATCCGGACGCTCCGCCCGTCTATCCGAACGCCCATATTCCCGGCGCGGTCTTTTTCGACGTCAACGAAATATGTGACAAGTCGTCGGACCTTCCGCACATGCTGCCTGCTCCACACGTGTTTTCGTCAACCATGCGGAAAATGGGCATCGGCGATGGCCAGACACTCGTCGTCTACGACGATTTCGGTTTCTATTCCGCACCACGCGTCTGGTGGACCCTGCGCAGCATGGGCGCCGAGCGGGTGTATGTCCTTGACGGCGGATTTCCGAAATGGCGCGCGGAAGGACGGGCGTTCAATGACGACACCCCACGCCGTGTTCAGAGTCATTTCTCATCTCGACTGAACCATGGCGCGGTGGCAGATCTCGATCACATCCGCTCAACAATCGCAAACGGATCTCGACAGATCCTGGATGCCCGGTCCGCAGAACGGTTTGCCGGAGAAGCTCCCGAGCCACGTCCGGGCCTTAAATCCGGACATATGCCAACAGCGCTCAACCTGCCCTTCACCCAGCTTATCGCGGAAGATGGAACCTTCTTGCCGAAAGAAGAACTGGCAAAAGCATTTCAGGAAGCTGGTGTGGATCTTGAAAAGCCCGTTACAACGTCTTGCGGTTCGGGTGTCACCGCAGCGATCCTGACACTTGCGCTGACCGTGCTGGGTGTCCGCGATCTCGCGTTGTACGACGGCTCCTGGGCGGAATGGGGAAGCCGGGACGACACGGATGTCGTCACCGGCGCAGAGTAGCCCTAGGCGGCCTGCTCAGGTTCCGGTCTTCAAGGTTTCGAAGAAGTCGCGGATCTCATCTGAAATCGAATTGGTGCTCGACGACATTCTGCTGGACGCTGTCAGCAGACTGTCGGCGGCCTGGTCTGTCGCATTGATGGCTTGTTCGACCCCGCTGATGTTCTCATCCAGGGTTTGCGTGCCGGACGCCACAGTCTGGATACTGTGGGAAATTTCCTGTGTCGCGGCCCCCTGCTCTTCAATTGCGGCGGCAATGGAAGAAGTCATTTCGTCAAGCTGTTTCACCACTTCGGAAATCGACTGGATGGACGCAACGGCATTGTCCGTCGAGCTTTGAATCTCGGTAACCTGCTGGCTGATTTCTTCGGTTGCCTTCGCGGTCTGCTCCGCCAGGGTTTTCACTTCGCTGGCCACCACCGCGAAACCCTTGCCGGCATCCCCAGCACGGGCGGCCTCAATCGTGGCGTTGAGGGCCAGCAGGTTGGTCTGTTCGGCAATCGCCTGGATAAGTCCGATCACATCGCCAATCTTCTGTGCGGCACCTGCCAGGCTCGCGACCTGAATACTCGACTGTTCGGTACCTCCGGCTGCCTGGCTTGCAATGCGGGACGCGCCGGCAATCTGTTTGGAAATTTCCTGAATTGAGCTGGAGAGTTCCTCCGTGGCTGAAGCCACGGTTTGCACGCTCACGCTGGAGTCTTTCGAGACATGACCGGCATTTTCAACCTGGCTTCTCGCGGTCTGCGATACGCTCGTCAGATGCTCGGCCTCACCTGCGACACTGCGTGCGCCATCTTCAACATCAGCGAGTGGCTTCTGGACACCTTTCTGAAATTTCTCGATGGCCTCGTTCAAACGTTCCGTTTGTGCAGCACGTTCGAGAAGGAGCTCCTCTTCATAGGTCGAAATCGCGAGATCCATGTCCAGGAAGACAGCGGCTGTCACGTCGTTCAACAAAACAGTCAGGTTCTGAAATGACCGTCTGTACTTGCGTGTCAAATGCGCGTGGAGATGACGCAGGACGTACAGATATCCCGCGATGTACCAGCGTGGCTCCAGGCCAATGCGACAATGCACATGTCCGATCTGATTGATGCTTTGCTGGTAGCCCTGATCGAAGCCCGATGTGAACAGTTTCTTCCAATGTCCCTTTTGGGCCGAGACCAGCCGGGGCTGATGCGTTCCGACCAGAGCGGCGAGATTCGGCTGGGTTTTGATGTGCTCGTAGAACCCTTCCAGCACATCATCCAGCACGGGCTCGATCACAGGCCACAGCTTTCTGAGAGTTTCGATTGTCGCCTGGTCAATCTGGGCGAATTTTAAACGGGTTTGAAAATCGTAATCCTGGTCGCTCATGGCACGTCACCTTGATAAAAGCAGACCAAACGTCATCCGAAAATCCTAAATAAACCATAAATTGTAGTTTTACGTACGACATAGTGACAATGATCGACCAAGCCACGACGCAAACAGGATCGGAATAATTACCTAACACCTGCGTTTTGGCGGCCTTTTAGGCCCCAAATAGCCGACGGCGAATCTTCCCGAGACAAAAGACAAACACAACCCTAAAAAGAAAAAACAGCCCTGAATCAGCGCGTCACGGTTGTAAAACCCTATACGAAATCACCCGGCTGAGGTCATACGCTCAGCCTGTTCGCCTTCTTGCGCGAGGGCTCAAGTTTGATCAGGAAGTCCGCTCGCGTTCCAGGAAGGTGATGGCCAGGCCAGATTTCCAAAGTATCGGCAAGATTGCCTTTGGGATGTCGTGCGGAGATGTCCTTGCGAACTTCCGGCGCAATCCTTCGCCGCCCCATATCGAACACGTCGCACATTGCCCCGCGAGAAAGAAGGTGAGCTTCGGCACCGTAAGTCTTTTCGGACACGTATCCGTTGAGATGAAGTCCGATGGCATCGGCAATCCGGTGTACCTTCGCCCGGTCATGTCCCTTGCCGATCAGATGGTGCTGGCATCGCTCTGCGCCATGAACCACGAAGCAACAGTCCCTCGGTTCGCTGCTGCGGCCGGAGGCCAGGCCAACGTCATGCAGTATCGCGGCACAAAAGAGGATTTCCCGGTCCACGGTGAGATTCCGATAACCACCGAGCAACATACCGAAATAATACGTCCGCCAGCTATGTCGCATCAGGTCCAGGTTTTGCACTTCATCCGCGAAATCAAGCGCATCATGGACCAGTGCCGTTTCCGGTGGCTGCAAGCCCTCAAGTTCTGCGCCGTGGGTGTTGATTAGCCCGACGCTTCCTTTCAGAACATCCAAAGCTTCCAGCATGCCCATCCGGCCCAGGTTCGTGAGAATTCTCAGCTTTTCAACCTTGGTCAGCCGCCCCTTGCTAAATTCACCCTGCTGTCTACCCCAGGCCAACGTCCCCATGTCTGCTTTGATTTCTGGCATTTTCCAGCACATCTCTATTCCATGTTCCATTTTTGTACCATATCGCACAAAAATAGACATGTCGATAATTATGTGCGAATTGGTATGAAATGAAGACTGAAAGCAAACGCGGACGTCCGCGTAAATTCGATGAAGACGTGACTCTCGACCGCATCATGCTGGTGTTCTGGCAACACGGTTATGCTGCCACCAGTCTGGATCAGATTGCCGAGGCTACCGGCCTCAACAGACCGAGCCTTTACGCAGCTTTTGGCAGCAAGAAGGACATGTATCTCAAGGTGATTTCTCGCTTTGCAGACCAGATGCAGGCCTATTTGCACGAGGCGGGCCAGTCGACAAGCGGACTTAAACCCAAACTGAAAGCCATCATGGCGGCGGCAATCGACCTTTATTGCGGCAAGTCTTCATTCTGCAACGCTGCATATGGATGCCTGGCGATTTCCACCCTTACGACAGAAGTGGCTGACGACCCCGATTTCAAAACCATGATGGAACACATCGTTCAGCGGATGGATCAGGGGTTTACCGATCTGATACGCGCAGAGACAACGGGAACCGTTCCGGAGGCAAGCGTGCGCTTTGCCGCCCAGCATTTGTCCCTGATCCTGCATGGTCTTTCAGTGCGCGCCCGTGCCGGCGAATCGCGAGCGGCACTTCAGGAGTTGGCGGAAGTTGCTGTGGACCGGCTTGCACCGGAACCAGCGTCAGATTCCGTTGTGTAAATCCAGCGACCAGTCGAGCATTACAGGAAGCGGTGTCCACAGGCCTGTCTTCAGCCCTGCTCGCCTCAACATGACGGCCGTCCAGGTGTTGCAGCCCATCAATGCATTGAAACCACCCACCGCGGGAAAGAAGATATCGTGGGCGTCGTAAGCACCGTCAGGAATGGCCTGCGGAGCCCCCTTGTCATTCGCTTGGAAACTGGCCTTGATATCGACGACCAGTTCATTGAATTGTTGCTCGCTGAGGTAAAGTTCCCTGACGCTGTCCAGATCAAGGCGAATATCCCCGGTGCGACGGACATGCATGACTGAGGCGTCCCAGGTCAATGCGTCGATTACCGGCCCCGGCTTCAGATCTCCCCAAGTAGGCGTTTCGATATAAAAGGACCGCCCTCCCCAACCGAATGCGACCCAAAAGACACCCGGATAATCGAGGTCCAGACCGGCATCGGAAATGAAGCCGAACGCCTCCAGAACATCAGGATCAGCAGGAAGAGCAATATCCGTATGAATAGGGTTGCTCAGGACAAGAATGCGCCGGCCATCTGCCGGCACTAAAGGAGCATCTTTACCCGGCTCAACACCGAATAAAGGCCTCGGAACAAATGTTCCGAGGCCCAAAGCCAGGATGATGGCGCAAACAGCAAGACATATTCCAGTCAGAGTCCTGCGCAGCAGTTTCAGCATCTTTTACCGATTGCAGATCAGTGGTGCAGGATCTGGCTCAGGAAGAGCTTTGTGCGTTCATGCTGCGGATTGGTGAAGAATTCTTCCGGTTCGTTCTGTTCCACGATCTGTCCTGCATCCATGAAGATGACGCGGTTGGCAACCTTGCGCGCAAAACCCATTTCGTGGGTCACGCACAACATTGTCATGCCTTCTTCGGCGAGGCCGACCATCACGTCCAGAACTTCCTTGATCATTTCCGGATCAAGTGCCGACGTCGGCTCATCGAACAGCATGATCTTCGGGCTCATGCAGAGGGAGCGTGCAATGGCAACGCGCTGCTGCTGACCACCGGACAATTGTCCAGGATATTTGTTGGCCTGCTCGGGGATCTTGACGCGCTCCAGATAGTGCATCGCGATCTCTTCAGCTTGCCTCTTGGGCATCTTCCGAACCCAGATTGGCGCCAGCGTGCAGTTTTCCAGAATCGTCAGATGCGGGAACAGATTGAAGTGCTGGAAGCACATGCCGACTTCCCGGCGAATTTCGTCGATCTTCTTGAGATCGTCCGTCAGTTCGATACCGTCGACAAGGATCTGCCCGGCCTGATGTTCTTCCAGGCGGTTGATGCAACGGATCATGGTGGACTTGCCGGACCCTGACGGTCCACAGATAACAATACGTTCGCCGCGCATGACCTTCAGGTTGATATCGCGCAGGACGTGGAAATCCCCGTACCACTTGTTCATGTTCTTGATTTCGACGGCCACATCCGTGTCGGAGATGGTCATTCTGGTGCGATCGGCTGCGAGTTCCTCGTCGCGTACAGCGTGTTCAGACATATTTTTAAACTCCAAGAAGGTCCTCTGGCCGGGGCGCCGCGGTTCATCGCGCGCCCCGGATGTGGTTTGCTAACGTTTGTGCCCTGTATGCAGCTTGTTCTCCATGAAGATGGAGTAGCGCGACATGCCGAAGCAGAAGGTCCAAAACACCACTGCAGCGAACAGGTAGCCCGTATGACCGGTGCTGGGGGTGGACCAGGTCGGGTCCGTGAAGGACGACTGGATCTGGCCAAGAAGGTCGAACATGCCGACGATCAGAACCAGGGTCGTATCCTTGAACAGGCCGATGAAGGTGTTGACGATGCCGGGGATTACGAGCTTCAGAGCCTGCGGCAGGATGATGAGATACATCATCGGCCAGAACCTGAGCCCGAGAGCCATAGCGCCTTCGTATTGCCCTTTCGGAATTGCCTGCAAGCCCCCGCGAACCACCTCGGCCATGTAGGCAGCCGAGAAAAGTGTCACGCCGATCAGCACGCGCAGCAGCTTGTCGAATGTCACACCATCCGGCAGGAACAATGGCAGCACCACCGAAGACATGAACAGAACGGTGATCAGCGGAACACCACGCCAGAACTCGATAAAGATGATCGAGACCAGCTTGATAATCGGCATTTTAGACCGCCGCCCAAGGGCCAGGGCGATGCCAAGCGGCAGCGAGGCAACGATGCCGGTTACCGCAATGACAAGCGTGACGAGCAAGCCCCCCCAGACGGCAGTTTCCACAATCGGGAGGATAACCACATCTCCGAAGACCAGACCGGTCAGCAGGTAATAGGCAACGATCGGGAAGACGACCAGGAAAAGGATCGCGTTGATTTTCTTGAACGGCGCGTTGGGGATCGCCAACGGTATAAGCAACGCCGCGAACAGGAAATAGACGACGTTCACACGCCAGACTTCCTCGGTGGGATACCGGCCATAAATGAACTGCGGGAAGTAGGCTTCCACGTAAGCCCAGCAGGCACCGCTATGGCCGCCCTCCTGCGGAAGGCAGGCTTCGCGGTTCTCACCGGTCCAGACAGCATCGATGAATGCAAACTGGATCAAGGGCGCGATGAGCGAATAGGCAATCAGGATGCCGATTACCGTCAGAACCGTGTTTCCTATTGATGAAAACAGGTTTTGACGCATCCAGCCGATGACACCGGTGGTCGAGATCGGCGCCGGCAAACGCGGCGCTTCCTCGGTTCTGATATGAAACAGATCAGTATTAGCCATTGTGCGCGCTCCTTACCGTTCCACGAGCGCCATGCGCTGGTTGTACCAGTTCATGAAGGCCGATGTGATGAGGCTGAGCGACAGATAGACAACCATCCAGATGCCGATGATTTCAATCGCCTGGCCAGTCTGGTTGAGCACCGTTCCACCCATCGAGACAAGATCCGGATAGGCGATGGCGACAGCCAGAGACGAGTTTTTGGTCAGGTTGAGATATTGGCTTGTCAGCGGCGGAATGATCACCCGCATCGCCTGCGGAATGACAACCAGTCTCAGGGTCGGTCCATTCCGCAACCCAAGAGCATGCGCCGCTTCCGTCTGACCGTGACTGACCGCCTGGATCCCTGCACGCACAATCTCGGCGATAAACGATGCTGTGTAGATCGCCAAGGCCGCGGTGAGAGCCAGAAACTCGGGAATGACGTTCAATCCGACATTCAACTCGAAGCCCTGACGCAGGATCGGTCCGGTTTCTACGAAATTCGGATGTTCCAGGCTGATCGGCATACCCATGACAAAGTAGGTCAGTATGGGCAGCATCAAGATCAGTCCGAGACCGGTCAGGAAAGATGGAAACGGCTGACCGGTGGCTTCCTGGCGTTTGCGTGCCCAACGTGCCACGAGGAACGCAGCGGCGATCCCGATTAGCAATGCGTAACCAACCCATTCAGACCCGGTTCCCATGATCGGTTTGGGAAGCCTAAGCCCGCCGATGTTCAGATGAAACGTGTCGAAAAGCGACCATTTTTCACGCTTACTCGGGATCGACCGCAGCACCGCGAAGTACCAGAAGAAAATCTGCAGGAGCAGCGGGATGTTGCGGACCAGTTCGACGTAACAATACGCCAGACGGTTGATGACCCAGTTGTTCGACAAGCGGGCGATACCGATGATGAAACCGATCACCGTGGCGAAGAAGATGCCGACGCCCGCCACAAGAAGCGTATTCAGGAAACCAACGAACAGCGCCCGTCCGTAACTCGATGTCTCCGAGTACTCAACCAGCGACTGGTTTGTTCCAAATCCGGCTGTATTTCCAACAAAGCCCCAACCGGAGGCGATATTCTGCCTTTCCAGGTTGGCTATCGTGTTCGTAACGATGACATATCCCAAAGTCACCAGCGCGACGACCAGAACAAGCTGGTAAAAGATGCCGCGCGCTTTGGGATCGTTCAACAGCGAAGCACGCGCCGGCGCCCCCGCCGAGTCCTGCTCCATTACTGACATAGAACCTCGCCCAAGTTTTCACGAAAGAGCCCGGCCCGAAGCCTCTCCTCAATCGCGTCCGACCTGCTTCCTGGCCGCACATTGACGGCACTCCCCTATCGACGGAAGCGGTCTGTTCCCCCACGCGGTTGCCGGGTATGTGGTCCGGTTTTTATTGCGTGGAATTTATTGAGGGTTCCGGCAGAATACTCCGCCGGAACCCCTTCAATCCTCAAAAAAGAAGAGGATTAGCGGACCGGCGGAGCGTACATGAAGCCGCCGTCGTTCCACAGAGCGTTAACGCCGCGGGAGATGCCGAGCGGAGTGTCCGGACCAACGTTAGCGTTGAAGGACTCTTCGTAGTTACCGACATTCTTGATGATGGCGTAGGCCCAGTCGTTCGGCAGGCCGATAGCTTCACCAAATGCGCCTTCAACGCCCAGAAGGCGCTTGATGGACGGGTTGTCGGAAGACTTCATCTCGTCAACGTTTTCAGAGGTCACGCCGAGCTCTTCAGCGTTGAGCATCGCGTTCAGCGTCCACTTGGCAATGTTGAACCATTCATCGTCGCCCTGACGGACAACCGGGCCTAGCGGCTCCTTGGAGATGATTTCCGGAAGGACCATGTGGTCGCCCGGGTTGGTCAGCTTCAGACGCTGTGCATACAGGCCGGACGCGTCAGTGGTGTAAACGTCGCAGCGGCCGGCGTCATATGCAGCCACAACTTCGTCAGCCTTTTCAAAGGCGACGATTTCGTACGGCATGTTGTTGGCGCGGAAGTAGTCGGCAACGTTCAGCTCAGTGGTGGTACCGGTGTTGGTGCAGACCGAAGCCCCGGACAGTTCCAGTGCGGAGGTCACGCCCAGGTCCTTGCGAACCATGAAGCCCTGACCGTCATAGTAGTTCACACCGGCGAAATTCAGGCCCAGCTGAGTGTCGCGGGACATGGTCCAGGTGGTGTTACGGGACAGAACGTCAACTTCGCCGGACTGAAGCGCGGTGAAGCGCTCTTTAGCAGACAGCGGAGTGTATTTAACAGCGGAAGCATCGCCGAACACCGCTGCAGCCATAGCGCGGCAGTAGTCAACGTCGATACCGGTCCAGTTCCCCTGAGCATCCGGGTTCGAGAAGCCCGGCAGGCCCTGGCTCACACCACACTGGATGAAGCCCTTTGCCTTGACGTCTTCCAGCGTCGTTGCACCAGCAGCCGTCGTCGCGGCGACTCCCATAGCAGCGCCGATTACGAGCGGAAGGAATTTGTTGGACATGGATATGCAGCCTTTATTTGTTACCCATAGTTTTATTATGTCGGGTTTGTTTGAAAGACATCTTCTCCGTCTCTTAATTTCGGACGGATACCAGCCTTAACGGCTGCTTCCTCCAGACATCTTTCGTTCCACCCAACACTTCCATACGATGGCATTTAGCTGTTCGGGTCAAGTACTTGCTTCAGATATCTCGTCAAATTTCTCCAGCTGTCCGCCATTTGCCATCGGCGCGGATGCACAAACAGCGAACATGTCTAAATCGAAATCATTGAATGCCTAAAAAGGGTTCAATCCATTTAGACGAGACCTTCTACGGGATAATGTTGATAGAAATTTCTTCGATTATGGATGCCGGCAACCACGTTCGAAATGCCGGTTGCGACCATGACGCGAATGACTAAAGTGTGCCCTCGGCGACCGGTCGCTCATGGCCGCGCTGTCCTACCACGCACATACCCAAGAGCATTCATGTCTTCCACCAGTTCCAAGCAGCCGCTGAAGCAAGATACCAAGCTTGCACATGCTGGGCGCGACCCGCTTGCATTTCACGGTTTCGTCAATCCGCCTGTCGTGCACGCTTCGACTGTTCTTTACCCCGATACCAAAACCATGGTCACGGGCGGCCAGACTTACTCCTATGCCCGCAGAGGCAACCCGACGACCGATTCCCTTGAGGGGGCGATGAAGGAGATCGAGGGAGCTGCCGGGGTCAAGATCGCAAATTCCGGGCTGAACGCCATTGCGCTGGCCATTCTGTCCTGCGTGAAAACCGGCGACCACATCCTGATCGCCGATACCGCTTACGGACCGACCCGCCATTTCGCCGACACCGTTCTGCCTGGTCTCGGCGTTGCCGTGACCTACTACGAACCTCAGGTAGGCAGCGGAATCAAAAGCCTGTTTCAGGACAACACGACCGCCGTTTTCACGGAAGCCCCCGGCTCGCTTACCTTCGAGATGCAGGATATCCCGGCGATTGTCGCTGAAGCGCGCCCCATTGGCGCCACCGTCCTGATGGACAACACCTGGGCCAGCCCGCTTTACTGCCAGCCACTGTCCTTGGGCGTGGACCTGTCTATCCAGGCCGGGACCAAATATATTGTCGGTCATTCCGACGCCATGCTGGGTACGATTGCTGCAAGCGAACGCGCCTGGGAAAAGCTGGATACGCTCTGCGGCGCCATGGGATGTCATGTTGCGCCGGATGACATCTACCTTGGCCTGCGCGGCCTCAGAACGCTTTCCGTGCGCCTTGAAAGGCACCAGCGCAATACGCAGGCCGTGCTTGGATGGCTGAAGGATCAGCTGCATATCGGCCGTATCCGGTACCCTGGGCTTGAGACCGATCCCGGACACGAACTTTGGAAACGCGATTTTTCCGGAGGTTCGGGACTATGCGCCTTCGACTTCAGCGACGGGACGACCCAGGAACAGGCGTTTGCCTTTCTGGATGCACTGACGCTCTTCGGTCTCGGTTATTCGTGGGGCGGCTTCGAAAGTCTTGCAATTCCGGTTCGCCTGAAGGGCTCGCGGACGGCCACGCCGGTGGACCCGGATCTGCAATCCGTTCGCCTGCATATCGGCCTGGAAGACCCGCAAGACCTGATTGACGACCTCGATCAGGCCCTGACGAAAGCATTCGGCTGAACAAATGCGATATGAATGGCGGAACGGCTCAGATCGTCGGGTCGTTCCGCTTTTCCTTGAAGATCAGCCACAGGTTCCGAAAATAGATCAGAAGCCCCAGTCCCTGCCCCGCAATGAAGACAGGGTCCTGACGTTGAACGGCGTAGATCAACAGCAGCGATCCGCCGGCAATGGAGAAGAACCAGAAGGCGACGGGTACAATCGAGCGGCCGACCCGCTCGGATGCGATCCATTGAATTACGAAGCGCATCATGAACATGCCCTGGGCAAAGAAACCGAGGATGATCCAGAAATCGAATTGCGCGATGAAAACCGTGTGGATCCAATCGTAAAGAGCGCTCATGTCTCACGTCCAGTCAGTGGTTTGGCAGGTCGGCGGGCTTCTCCACCCGGATTGGGGCATTAATCAGGTCAGCGGCCGGACATCGGGAATTTTTTTGCGGCGTCGGCGCAGCCACCACACTCCGAAGAGATCGAGTACGCCAACAAGGGCTCTGTCGAAAATCCCGTATTTCGACGTTCCGTGACGCCGTTGCCGGTCCTGAACGTCGATGTGTGTAACACCGTAGCCTTCGCGGATCACCAAAGCGGGCAGGAAGCGATGCCAGCTATCGAAATACGGAAGTTGCAGGAACACCTCCCGCCGCAAGGCTTTCAGGCCGCAGCCGCTGTCGCGGGTGTTATCCCGCAGGATCGCACCACGCAGCTTGTTGGCGAATTTCGACGCGTACCGCTTGGCAAGGCTGGCCTTGCGGCCTAGTCTCTGTCCGGCGGCTAGGGCGACCGCAGGTCCTGCAGCCTCGAGCGCGTCCAAGAGTGCCGGGATATAGGCAGGATTGTTTTCACCGTCGCCGTCGATGGTCGCAACGACATCGCCCCGCGCGTTCAAAAGGCCGGTGCGCACGGCGCAGCTCTGGCCGCAGGATTTTTCGTGTCTGATGGGCCGCAGCCAGTCATGGGTGGCCGCGTAGTCCTGCAACACGATATCCGTGCCGTCGGAGGACCCGTCATCGATTACGATAACCTCGAAACGCCTGTTCTTGAGGGCCGCCTCGATTTCATCCAGCAAGATTGGCAGATTCTCGGCCTCGTCCTTGGCTGGAACCACGACCGTGACAGCGAGCGTGCCTTTGCTGGCCGCCAATGCCTCCAGATAGCTTTGTGTCATGCACTTGTCCGTTCTGTCGTGTCTGCAGCGTGGGCGTTGACCTCCACACGGCCTGCACCGCGCTGGCCGCGCAACACCTGCCACACAGCCCGCACACAGGCCTTCGCAGACAGGGCATTCATGTTGGGCTCGATCTTTCCGGCGGAAGACAGGTGAAAGCCGATCCGGCGCCGGGCCATGGCGCGAACCGTGAAAAAGGTGAAGGTCATTCCCAGAAGCGTACCGGCGATGACGTCACTTGGATAATGCGCACCAACCATCACGCGGCTGAAGGCAAGCCAGAAGCCCGCCACGATGATCAGCCAGCGATAGGCCGGAAAAATGAACGCCAACGCGGTCGCAAGCGCCGCAACGGTGGTCGAATGTCCGGAAGGGAAGCTGGTGAACGTGCCGTCGAAGGCCAGAAAGTCGAACCGGATTGGGCCTACTTCCTCATACAGCTTTGGGCGGGCACGACCAAGCGACCACTTGAAAACGATGGCCAAGAGACCTGTGGCAGCGACGGAATAGAAAATGAAGGCTGCGTAGGTGAACACGGCTCCGATCGCCATGCGCAGGCGAAACGCGTAACGCCCCGCATCCAGCGCCAGCAAAAACAGACACGCGAAACCGGTGGACACCAGGATCCAGTCGGCCTTGCCGATATCCGTGAAGGTCCGGAAGGCGGCCCTGTACTCGCCCGGCAAGGAGCGCAGCCATGGATAGGTCGGCACGTCGAACGCAACGACCGCAATACCGACCGTCAGCAACAGGACTGCAAGAATATCCTGTGGCCTTTGCCCGGGAGGCAAAGGATCCCTGTTGTGGTGCACACGTTCCCTGCGACCGGAAAACAGTATTGCAGCCCGCCGGGTATTCCCGCGCATGCGCGCCAGAACATGCCAGACAAATTTACTGCTGTTGCTCATTGCCGTCTTCTGAAACCGCCGTCGTCACGGACTTCCGATATAGCCCGATATCGACATCGTCCCCGCCGTTGATATTGAGGCCGTCTACCCTTTTTACAGCCTCCGGCACAAGACCAATCTCCTTTGCGGCAGCCAAAAACGCTGGTTCTTCCCGGCTTTCGACAGCCGCAATGCGGCAGGTATCCGCGTTACCGGCCTCATCGGCCGCCAGAAAGGCAGCAGCGTGCTGCGCAGAAACGATCTTTGTCGTCGTCCCTTCCAGGAAAATGAAACTGGGTTCGTGAAAGCCGGTGGTCACGACCAGACGGTCCGACTTGTCTGCGCAGCCGGGGATCTCATCCATGGCCGCGACAAGCCGCGGACTGACCCAAATGGGCGTGAGAGCCGGCCCAACGAAGCCCCAGAAGCCGATACTGACGCAGACAGCCGTCAAGCAGATGGCAGGATAAGCATAAAGAGCCGGGCCTCGCAGGAGGCGGGACGCTGCAGCAATGGCAAAAACAGCACCCAGAGAAAGCAGAACCGCTCCGGGAGGTGATGGCCAGATACCCAGCGCGATCGGACCGGCAAAGGCGGCAGCCGCCAACCCCAGGGCTGGGATTGCCAGCAGCAGCGCAGCCACCCAACGCAGCCAGGTTTTAGCATTGGCACCAGCGCCTTCCATCAAGGCAGCGGCAACCGGCAACGCCAGGGCGGGCAACAGTGGCATCGTATAGTGCGGCAACTTCGTTGCGACCAGTTCGAAGACAATCCAGCTGGGAACGAACCAGGCCACGGTAAACGTCACCAGCGAGCTTTTCCGCTCGTGCCAGATCAGTGGCAAGGCGAGCAGGAGGAATGCAGGCAACGGCCAGAAAATGCCGAACATCGCTCCGAGATGAGTCAGCGGCGGCGCTCCATGACCCTCCTGCCCCTGCCCGACCTTGCCGAGTAGGTCCTTGCCTATCGCTTCGGTAAAGAACGTGCCGTCGGTCGCAAGCCAGATCGCCACGAACCAGGGGGAAACGAGCAGGACGAACCATAACACTCCGAAGAGAGGAGCGGTTCCCTTGAACCAGGCAGCCTTCCGCTTCAGCAGCATGAGACCGACCACCGTAAGGCCGATCACCATGGGCCCGACAGGACCTTTGATGAGCACACTGCCTGCAAGCGCGGTCCAGAACAGGAACCCAAGTCCCCATAACCTTTTGTCCGGGTCTTTCAGCCAGATCCGCGCAAGCGCGCCTTGGGCGATGATGATGGTTGCAAACAGTGCCGCATCAGTCTTCGCCAGCCGCGCCTCGACCCCGACGATAATTGCCAGCGCCACAAACCCGGCTGCCAGCAGCGCGCCGGCGGGTCCCATGAATGCCCGGGCAAGCCAGAAGGTTGCCAGCACACTTATCGTGGCGGCTATGATCGAGGGCAGTCGATAGGCCCAAAGCGGTGCACCCGGTCCCTGCCCGGTCAGCTTAACCGCCGCGGCCTGAAGCCAATAGATGCCGACCGGCTTCTTGTGCCTGGCCTGATCCTGAAAACGAATATCGATGTAATCGTTCGTTTCCAGCATCTGCTTGGTTGCCTGGGTGAAGCGGGGCTCATCCCTGTCAAGCGGAGGCACGGTCCATTGCCCCGGAGCGAACAAAACAAGCGACAGAAGAAGCAAAAGGAACGGAGCCGTGATGTCATGCCCGAAAATGTGAAGCCAGACCGGCTTTCGGAGCGGTGCAGCCGGTGGGCCGTCAGCCATATCCTTGCGATCGGTATTTGCGGCAGATCCGCTTGCTGCCTCGGGCTTGTGATCGTCGCGCGTGTCCGACATCAACTTTCTTGTCCAGTTCCTGCGTCCGGTGTCCTGCGTTGGGCGGCCCGCCCCAGTCCGCCTGTTTCTGAACGCTTCTCCTACATGAGCTTTTCAAAAAGGGAAACTAGTGCTTGCCCTCTTCGACTGCCCGGTTATCGTCCGGGCAGAACATCCAACTGACGAGTCACAAGGTTTTCCATGACATTGATTGCTCATATGACAGACCTGCATCTGCGTCCAAGGGGGCTCGCCTGCTATCGCGTCTCCGACACCAATATGCTTGCAGAGCGTGCGATCCGGTCGTTGCAGAGCCTCACACCGAAACCCGATGCTCTCGTCATTACCGGCGACATTACCGACGGAAACGATCCTCGGGAATATGCGCTGGCGCGCTCTATCCTGTCACGGGTCGACATGCCGGTTTTTCTTGTGCCGGGGAATCACGACGGCACACAGGTCATGCGCCGTGAACTCGCAGGCTTTCCCGGTCTCGCCGGCAGCCTTGACGACAAGATCTGCTACACCGCAGACATCGCAGACATCCGCCTGATCGCCCTTGACACACACATCCCCGGTGATCCGCGAGGACGGCTCGGGCAAGCGCAGCTTGACTGGCTTGACGGTCAATTGAAGGAAAGCAGCAAAACGACTCTGATTGCCCTCCATCATCCTCCTGCTCTCTCCGGGATCCGCCACATGGACGATATCGGACTGGTGGATGCCGATGCACTTGCGGAAGTCGTTTCACCACACAGGCATGTTGCCCGTTTCCTGTGCGGTCACCTTCACCGCCCGATCATCGCAAGCTTTGCCGGAAAGGTCATGACACTAGCCCCCAGCACCGGGCACCAGGTCGTTCTCGACTTGACGGAAGACGGGCCGGCTATGTTCAACTTCGAGCCTGCAGCTTATTTTCTGCATTATCATTCGCCAAAGACCGGTGTTGTATCTCATATGGCCTATGTGGAAGCGTTTCCAGGGCCTTATCATTTCTATGCCGATGAAGGCGTGGTCTGGCCGGGAGATGAAGCCTGATGTCAGCAAATGCGCTGCAAAAACGCATTATTTCGGTATTGCTGTTGATCGTGTTTTCGGCAGCGCTCAGCGCGTGTGGCGCACTGCCCGGAAAAAGCGACCTGGAAGACAAGACGGTGCTGACGGACCAACCGGTCGACAAGGCCCAAATGCTGTCGATGATAAACAGCTATCGCCAGCAAAAGGGCCTGCCCGCTTTGCGCCACGACCCGGAACTGGATGCGGTTTCCCAGAAAATGGCCCGGCATATTGCCGAACGCGACAGCATGGACACCTGGGCACACAGCGCGTTCGGGCTTTCTCAAAGGCTCGACAAGGCAGGGTACGCCAATTACGCGGGGGCGGAGAACCTCGGAGCCGGGTACGCGGATCTTTCAGCAGCGTTTAGAGGCTGGCAGGGATCCGAAGGCCACAACAAGAACCTTCTCAACCCCTACGTGACGCGCGTGGGCATCGCCAGAACCAACCGGAACAACGGAAAGTGGCGCAATTTCTGGGTGATGACGCTGTCCCGCCCCTATGCAGATGGCCGACCGACAGTCCGGTAAGCAGTTTTCTGGAAAAAGGGCGGAGCGAGGCTCCGCCAAAAAGGTTTCTTCCAGAGTTTGGATGACCCAGTCGCCACCCGGACGCCCCGATTCAAAAAAATATGAATGCGGAACTCATATTTTATTAGTACCAGCCATGCGCCCTGTCAATTACTCAGAACGGAAACGGCCGGATGGCAAATTCTGGCTCCTTGGCAGGCGTTTGGCGCAATCCACGTTCGACAACCCCGTGGAACAACCTTTTCTTGCCGAACCGCGGTTCCCAGGTACAAAGCTCGGCAGACATCAATTTTATGCAGGGAATTCCAAGATCTTGCCGTGTTGCATCAAATTCCCAAAGACCGATCCCACGATCGAAGCAGCTTTGCAGCAATGCTTCGAAAGAGGATGTCGTCAGCGCAGCCGTTTCGCTTAAGGCAGCTGCGTCCTTCAACGGCAGGTCTTCAAAAATCACACGTTCTCTGGCATATGCCAGTTGCCTCGGCGGCTGCTTGGGAGTCTCATCTGACTTGCCTGTGACAGGATAGGCCTTGTTCATCAAAGTCAGTGCGTTTTCAGATTGCAGCATCTCCTGAAGTGCGCCGACAGATGCCTGCGCGATGTCCCAGCCGGCAGAGGCCCCAAAAGCACAGCCTTTGCCATATCCGTCATGAGAGACAGCCATCACCACCTGAACTGCCAGGTCCGTCTCGACGTGATACAGGCCCCACGCCCGCGGCTGATCGTTCAGATAGTGTGTCAGTTCAGGCGGGAGAACTTCGCTCAAAAGGCCTTCCGGCAGAGCACTTATCCCCAGGCGGTTGTACCAGGCTTGCGCCATGGCATCACGCTCAACGAGTTCCAGAAGCGCACGCTTTCGAGCTCCCTCAAGATCATGCCAGACAGCACAACCGACGCTCGTCGCAAAGGGCAAATGCCTGCCCGTGGTTTCATCGACTTCCTGGAACAAAACTCCCAAACTCAGGCACTGGGCCATCTCACCTGTTTGCAAGTTTCGCAGCCGAATTCTCCTGTCAGACAGGCTGCCCCAGTCAGATGACCTTTCACCTGTGCCTGGCACCCTATTGCCCAACTCACGGAAGGCAGAGCTCGCCTGGCTTGCACTCAAGCCAAGCAGAGAAACAAAATCTACCTGCGGTTGATTTTGGTCGAATTCAACTATCCGACTATCACGAGCCCCAAGACTACAAAGACTTAACCTTTCCGACAGCTCACCAAGACAACCCAAAGCTGCATCCGCCATAGTACCCCCCTGCCCACCAGCAGGAATTGCCGGAATATCGAGCCCGACCATCAACTCCGCTACATCCTGCGATTTTAGGAGCCCGGTACAAAAAAACACCGGACATCCCGGGCGTGACACGGGAACAAGCCTCGGGGCATATGCCGATAGCAACCTGGAAAACAGAGGCAGGTCCGGTTCAGTCACCAGGGGCGCTCCTTTCCCGTTTTCAACTTGCGTCGAAACGAGACCCAGCCTCGTCAGGTCTGCGAGAACAGAACTGGAAAAATCGCTTTCAATATTCATTTCGATGACAGGTTGAGCATCGACAAGGCCGGCCACCGACGACCAATGTTTTGAAGGTTCTTTTTACTACACCTCACCCTGCAATTGCACCTTGCGTATATTAACAAAACCGCCATTGAGTGAGTTAATCCCCTTGTTCTACATTCTTCCGGAAAGCAGTCAATCAGTAGTAAATACACCTTATACATAACTATTTACTAAAGTTTGACCTAATTTCAAAGATGCCAGGTGACCATCCCACCACCAGGCAAGGTACATTGCAACTTAAACTACCGGAGGCTCATAATGCACGCTGATACAACTTCCCGGAATGAACTGGAAATCGGTGCAAAACTTGGTGCGATCATTCAGAACGCAGAAGCCCGTGAGCGCCTGGTAACCAACCCGACAGAAGTTCTGGCCGAAGTCGGTATCAAATCCGATGCCCAAATCTTTGCAGATACTGCTGATCTGGTTCACCTGGTCATCCCGGCACAGATTGACGCTGCTCGTCTCTCCGCTGACGATGAAAGCTATTTCGAAGAGCTCGGCAAAGCTGCTCTTGGCAACTGCTTCTATGAAGACATGCCGGAGTAACCGGCGCGACCGTCACGATATTTCTTCGGCCTCCCTGCTTGGTGTGGGGAGGCCTCCATTCTTTCGAGTGGATGCTACGATGGCCAGATTTCCCTATTATCAGCGCAACGTAAAAGACCTTGGCAGACTTATCGCCAGAGCGGCAACAGACGAGCACTTTCGACGAGAACTCGAAAGAGACCCGGCCGGCGTGATTTCCAAAATCGGGCTGCCCAAAGAAACCGTTGCGCTGTTGCGATTCAAGATCGTCGATCAGAAAAGCACTCCAAATGCAGTGGCTTTGCCTTTTCGTCTGAACGACAAAAAACTGGAAAGCTCCAATGAGGAGTATTTGAAACGCCTATCGGCTACTTTCTCGCTAAACTGAACCGGTGCCGTCAAAGAGGAACCGCTGCACCAAAGCCGCGCCTTTGTCGAAATCGTTCCGGACCTTTTCGTTTTGAAAGAAATTGATCTTCTTTCTCCAGCTCTGCGGGTCTTGAGCAAGCGCAGGCGAATTTCTCAATAAGGCAGCCCTGTTTTCTCCAAAGCGCTGAAGCGTCTGAATGGCTTCTTCTTCTCGGCCGGAGCAAACCAGTGCTGCCACACGCGTCGTCAATCCGCTGATGCCAACACCGGCTCCCCGCTCGATCTGCTTGATCGCGCTGTCGTAGTCTTCTGCTGCAAAAAAGATGTTGGCCAGGTATTCGTAAAACACGCGCGGGACGAAAGCGAACAGCGAAAACGCTCTTTCTGCAGTGACGCGCGCTTCGTTTATGTCACCTGAAAAAGCCAATCCTTCTGCCACCGACATCAGGTTGGCCGGATCTGCGGAACTCAACCGGCCTGCGTTGTGGAACGCCCGCCGGGCTTCTTCAGGCATGTTGGACAAGATGAGCGCCCAACCATAGACACGCTGATTGACCGCCTGCCACGGATCCAGCCTGATAGATTTTTCCGCAAGGTTCAGAAGATTGTTTTCTTCGCCCGCAAACGGCTTGTCCAACAGCGGGAAATGCAGTTCCTGCTTCATGATGATGGAAGCCTTGCCCGCATAGGTCATGGAGAATGACCGATTTGTGCGTTCCAGATCATCCAGCAACCGCATTGCCTTTTCATCGGATTGCGGTGTGAAATCCCAAAGCAGAGCCTCTGCCTGACACCAGCGGGCAAAAACCGAAGTCTTGGCGGGGTTTCGCAACCGGCTGGTCGCGTGATTGTGGATACGGCTTACGATCTGGCTCGCCGCCGGCACCAACCCGTCCCAAAACTGCAGATCGATGATCTCGTTAAAGACAATCTGACCGTTGCCCCTGTCCTCAAACTGAACAACGACTTTTCCGGATCGCTCGTCATGGCGGAATCGCAGCATATAGCTGCCGAGTTCATGACCTTCCATCAAAGTTGGTCTCGGCATGTTTTCGTCGCCAAAATATTCCGATTCAAACAGCTCGAAGGAACGGAATGAAGATAAACCGGAGACAATTTCCTCTCTCAGGTGAACCGCGTCACTCAAGCCCTTCTTCAACAGAGACGAAGAGACAATTGAGATCTCAGGCAAAGGCACCTGGTCTCATAGTTCGGCAGGAAGCCTCGATTGGTGCTGTTGTTTCCCTCATTTGGCGAAGACCTGGGCGCTGGAGCCCCGACATCGGGATCAGTCAGCAGTTTCCGCGTTTCTTCATCGGGCTCAGCATCCAGATGAAGCCGCATTTCCCGTTCACAGGTCCGGTACTGCTGTTCCGCACGTTCAATCTGACCCAGCTTCATATAGAGACGGATAAGCACGCGATGGGCCGCTTCAAAGGCGGGATCGAGCTTCAAAACGAAACGCGCCCCAGCTTCCGTCTGCACACCGCCGTCCTCAGTGGAAATCCTGTTCAGATGCTTGAACGCAGCGCTGATGAGTTCTGAACGTACCCTTTCGCGCTCAACCGTCAGCCACTCTGCAAATTCAGAATCAATATCGTCGTAGCCGGTCATGAACTCACCGCGCCACAGTGCCTCCGCCTCGCGGAAGTCGGCCGCTGTCCCATGGTCAAGAAGCGTGTTCATGTGCATGAGGTCTGATGCGAACACCGAAGTGTCGATCTGAATGTGGCCAGCCGCAGACCTTACAACATCAACACCGGCAGTCTCCTCGGCAGTCTTCAACTGGCGCAATGCCTGACGCAGGGATTGCATCGCCTTGTGGCGGTCCGTACCGCTCCAAAGCAGGTCCGCCATGGTTTCCCGTGGCGACGCCATGCCGCTCATGCGGCTCAGATACCCCATAATCGCCAGAGCCTTTCGCGTCTTGACCGCAACAGGTTCCTGGTCACTATTAAGGAGCAAAGGCCGCCCAAGGCACGCAAAGCAGGACGCGTTTGCCATTAATTCCCCGTAATTGAAATGCAAGCTTTATCAGTTGCCGTTACGCAACCGCGAATATCACGCAACCTGAAACACAACAGCACCTTATCACGCTCATTTCACGCTGCAACAGCATGCTTTTATCGGATGGTCACAGCAGCGTTGCTGCAATCGGCAAATCTAATACTGGTGGGTAGTAAAATGTCTAAGACCGTTAGCAAACCGGACCGCGCTGGACTCGAGCAGGAACCTGCAGTCGAGGCCATCAAGCGCATGATCCGCTACACGAAAAAAGAATCGGACAAGGACGGCCGGACGTTCTGTTCCTATTTCCTGGATATGGCCCTTCAGTCCCTCGAAGATGGGTCTGAAGATGTGGACATGATCCTTAAAACAAAGATCACGCCGCTCATGGTTGGACAGAAGGCGGAAACGGCCAAGTCCGAGACCCTCTGACCTTCAAGCGAACCGTGTTCTGACATGCCGCCATGCCCCTATATTGCAGGGGCTGGCGGTTTTTTTGCTTTTCAGCGGACAATAGCTGCACCACAACGACAGGCCGATACAGCGGTCTGCCACACATTCGATCAACCAGACCTGCACAGATCCGGCAGGTCTCTCGTGGTTTTCTACAAGTTTTTTCAGGAAGATGGCGACTCCGGCAGGATTCGAACCTGCGACCATTCGCTTAGAAGGCGAGTGCTCTATCCAGCTGAGCTACGGAGCCATTTTCAAGACCGGCAATCGATCCACATCGGACCACCTGCCATTACAACCTGCGCCGGCAAGACATCCGGCAAATCTGGATCGACCTGTTAGTCCGGAGGCAAAATCGATCCCGCAATTACCTCCGTTGCCCTAATGCGACAAAACTCCGGGCCATGTCGATCCGAAATTGCGGCTTTCAACAGGCAATCCGGCCTCTCAGGAAAGATTTCCGAGGCCGGATAGACCAAATTCAGTGGGTCCAGGGGGCTGACCGGTTGAACTTGAAATTATCCGCGTAGGCGGAACCGCGTACCTTGCGTTCCCGTGCCTTCTCGACCCTGTGCGGGATGCCGTGACGCTTCGCATAAGCAACAGCTTCTTCCGAGGTTTCGAAAAAGAGCCGGATTTGCTGCTTCATGTCGGACGAAGACGTGTAGCCCATCAGCGGTTCGACGGATTTGGCAACTTCCGGCTCGTAATCCAGAACCCATCTCTGGGTCTTCGCCTTGCCTGACTGCATGGCGGTTTTCGCCGGACGGTAGATGCGCGCAACCATGTGACAGTGCCCTCAAGTCTGAAAGTGTGAGATGCATTTCCTTACAGCAGCTTTTTCCCGCCTTTGCCGCCGGTGTCAACACCGATATTGGCCGTAACCCGCAATCGTAACGCGGAAAGTGTCTCAATTCACCGCACCAGCAAGCATTAACGGTGTTGTCGGAGAGGCCGTTTATGACAATCACGTAACATGACAGGGAAGCGCAATTCGTGCTATTAACTACCCTTACGTGAACTTGTCTTGAAGTCGCCGACTTTCCGGAAACAGCACACGTTCCGTAACAAAAGTATCCAAGGGCTGGACGGCACGAACCGTCCGAACCTCTGAAGAATACGATAAGGCTTTGACATGCATTACGAATTTCTTAAAAGACTGGATAGTTATGTTCCAGAACATGTGCAGCCGGTACCGGCTGTACCAGCCAATCTGAAAGACGCGATTGACGCAGCCAATCTCACTGAAATGTGGGACATGATCCTGACGCTGGATTATTCAGTTTCAGATCCCGGAGATCTGACACCGGAAAAACGCGATGAATTTCTAAACGTCATGTCGCTGTTGTTGAAGGCTTTCGACCGGTAGGCTGTTCGAAATCAACCGTTGGCAAGCGGACAAACCAATGTGCTGAGCGGTGGGAATACGTCCCGTCTCGAGCATATCAGAACCTGAGAGAGGAATGTGCTGACACGCCCCAATACCCATTTTTCAGAACTCGGTATCAAGGCCATTGAAAAAGGGCTTGCCGATCCTGCTGTGTCTGCCTTCTACGACAGCATCATGTCCACCGATGCGGATCAGATCCAGCAGTGCATGAGACCGTTTCTGCCGCGGCTGAGCCTCTGCTCTGACAAGATGCCCGGCAACGCGCCGCCCCCAATCTTTTATGTGGGAAAGGAAAGTGGTCAAAGGCACCTGTTCGGTGAAGACTGGGCGAGCCCGGCAACACCCACCTTTGGATTGCGCACTCCCGATCCGGACCTGGAACATGCTTCGGCGGACGGCTACCGCAAGGCTCTGGAAGGCACTCCCTACTACGGTTATGCCCGCACGAAAATACAGGTCAACGGCGAACTGTTCGAGATCGCATTCGAACGGCTGATCGTCGCCGTGCGGCCATCGCTACAGTCTGATCTTCGCTTCTGTGCCTATCTTGGGGTTATTCAGGATCTTCAGCGCACGTTCTGAGGATAAGTTTCACCAGGCCGTGAAGATCGCTTCGGGTCGCATAGACCAGCCAGTCATCCGGCCTGATATGCCCGGGTGCAATTTCCCAATGGGTGCCGCGCGGCACGAATCGGCGGTAGCCAACCCGGATACCGAAACCTTTCTCAGCGCTTTTTGCTGCCATCAGTCCATACAGGTAATCCGGCGACCATTTCAGCAGGGACAGCAGAAAGCCCAGTTGGGTCAAAGGTTCCGCAAGGCCCTGCCCCCGGATGTCCCGCCGCAGCCAGAGATTACCGTGATAGACGATCCGCCCACGCATGAAATAAGCGTCATGCGCATGGTCGGTACCGAACCGGACCTGAGGATCGGGATCGACAAAGATCCGGCGCTGCTGCTGCTGCCAGTGTTCGGCCAGGTTCCGGTCTTTCAGGTCCTCAACCTTCGCGGCCTGCACGGACACAACATTGCCGTGACCGTTGACGGCAGCGACCCAGAAGGCAGTCGCCCCGTGCAGGTCGAAAAACCGCGGTGAGAAGTCTTCCATCAGGTATTTGTCTTCAGTGCCCCGGACGGTTTTTTCGAAAAGCGAAAAATCCGCGCTTTCTTTAAGGGAAAGCCCGGCCTTCTCAATTCTGGACTGCAGCAGAGCGATCGCCGCCGATACATCCAGCGTCGCCTGGTCGTCAGGATCCGGTATCATCAACCCCATCCGGCGCAGCCTGCGTGCCACCGCAGACCGTGTCACTTCCCAAGGCGTGGAAACGCCTATCCAAACAGTCTGTTATGCTGCGAGAAGTTGCACAAGACGCGAGCGCAGCTCGGCCCTAGTTATCCCGGCCTTTAGGCATGGCAAGGCCGGAATCGCGGAGCTGTTCGCTCACGAATACCCGTTCGCATGCAGGCAAAGAAATCGATTTTTAGGAAGAGTGAGTGGTCGGGGCAGCAAGATTCGAACTTGCGACCCTCTGGTCCCAAACCAGATGCGCTACCAGGCTGCGCTATACCCCGATCCGTTGATTTGCTTGGGTTTATAGCTCTG
Organism: Roseibium aggregatum IAM 12614; assembly: GCF_000168975.1. Lineage (GTDB taxonomy): Bacteria > Pseudomonadota > Alphaproteobacteria > Rhizobiales > Stappiaceae > Roseibium > Roseibium aggregatum. The sequence goes on along the minus strand of NZ_AAUW01000004.1, from coordinate 141,822 downwards.
ACTGAGGTCAGTCAAGCTAGAACAAACCATGAAAATTGCGCCTTTGTGGACAACAAGTGACAAACGAGTCCCGAAATAGTACCGAAATCCGTTCATGACCTGTTCTTGTCGAATCGGTTTGGAAAATCGGTCTTGCCGTAGAATTCCGTTCAATGCTCGTCAGGTGTCCACCTTTGGATGCACGAAGTCGTCATTAGGACCTATCGACTGCAATAGTGTTCCGCAACACGCCAGCTGCAACCTGACTTACCGCTTGCAATTGAGCGTCGAAGATCTTCAATAGTAAGACTTTAAGGGGGACTGACGCGTGACGCCTCGAAACATTATTCTGCCGGATGACCCGAAGTTCTATCCCTTGCGCGTAGCAGCAATCTATGGGAAGCCCGGCGCGGCCGTGGCCCCAGATCAACCGATCGTCGACCTGGCGACCCCATTTGGCATTAACCTCACCCTCCGCTCCCAAAACGCTGGGCAACTGTTGCGCTGCTTTTTCGATGTTGGTGACACTATTTCGGCTCCGGGAACGAGGATTGCTCGGTACCAGCTTGACGAAATACCGGATCCGCGCCCGGAAAAAGTACCTGAAATTCTCCCCCTCGCGCAAACCAGCAATGCAGCGGCGTATCCATTGCGTATCAAGCTTGTTGCCGTCCGGCCTGGTGACGACTTCGAAGCTGGGCAGATTCTCTGGGAATATGAAAATCGCGATGGTGAGGAGAGGTTGGCAAAAGCCCCGTACGCTGGGAAGATTCTCGCGATCAACATCTCGGCCGGAGATATTTACGAAACTCCTGGACAGATTGCGGCCGAGTTCATCCATTTTATCGATCGCATAGATCCTGTGCAGCCCAAACAGACGACGCCAGACGAACCGCCCAAATCCATAACCGAACGGTTTATGCTGGATATGGACCCGACTGTCTATCCGATCCGGATTAAGGAGGTACACGTGCAGCCGGGCGTATCCTTCGCGACAGGGGAAAGACTCTGGCTTTATGAAGACCGACAGGGCAATCACTACTGGTGCGCGGCGCGCTGTCCTGGAAAGGCCCTGCAGACTCACATTGCGCCTGGCGACATCCTGATGGCACCCGGCAACGCCGGAGTGGATTTTCTCAGACTAGATGAGGAACCAACTCCAAAGACCCAACAGGGTTTCCAGAAATCGGATCAGTCTCCTCCCAGCAAGGAAGCGGCTAGGCATAAAGCACAGGCAGGCACTCAGGAAGCTTCCTGGCAAACAACGGCGTTCAAGTCGGGAGAGCCGTCAAATCTGCAAACAGAAACCGTCAAGCCAGCTCGACCTGCGGCCGGCGCAAGTGCTTTCGATCGGATGCCAGACGGCAAGTTCGTGATCGTGGCCCGCTATGAGAAGCGCTTCCTTGCCGGCCTCTTTGTCTTCACCGGCCTCATTATTGGCGGCGCATTTCTGGGAGAGACGCGCTACAGCGACTTCACCGATAGCTTTCGCTTTCTAACTGCCCCGGTCAAGTTCTCGTCGCCTGGCAGTTCGGAAACACAAAATCAGGACACACTTCCGGCGAAGGACCCTGTCACAAAACTAGACCCCAATCGCACGAAGAATGACCTTCAGAAAGTCCTGTCAGCAGGCAGTGCGCACTCGGCCCCCCCCACCGCATCGCAGCAGGCAGCAGTTACCGCCTGGATCGACGGGTAACGCCCCCGCAGCGCTAACAACTATTTGCATTGATAGGACCGTATGTCTCGGCTCTGCTTGTAAGTGCTGAGCGGCTGGAGATATTCATCATACTTTGTGCATGTCAGCATTGCCGCCTCCCGACAGAAGGCGGAATTTGATTTACCGAAATCGCAATCAGCCATGGTATTGAGATCCCATGTCTCGGTTGGTAGCGTCAGTGCACCATTGAGGATGGTCGGTTTACATCCGCTGCTCGCATACGACGGTTTCCCTCTCACCCAAACCTTCGTATCAATCCGCCACCTATCCCCCGGACTATCCATTGGAATAATATCGTAGCTACAAAATGACTCTCGGGAAATATACCGGAAGTGTGGCGCGACGAGATAAGACCCATAAGGGCTATAAGCCGTCCAGGGCCATTCCTCGAACGGACCAGCGAGGACACGATCCTTGAACCGATCATAGTCAGATTGGCTAGGAATATCACCGCCTTTCACCAAAAAAGGCCGCCCAAAGGATCCCCATTGTCCGAAGCCGTTCTTGTCGTATTTCTGCAGATACACCACTTTGTTGTTACTCTGCGCTCTTTCACCACTGTCGAACTTGGCCGGATGGCCCTGAGGCATCTTCGCAACGTCCAGATCGCTGAATTTGAAACTCGACTTGCGCATCTGGAACAGTGATTTGTATTCCTGCACCATTTGGACCGCGGCTTGATAGGAGCCGTGATTGTCGCTGATCCGGGTTTCCGGCGGCAGTGCCGCCATCTTCTCCACCCGCTTCGCCAGCTTGTCGATCGATTGTGGCGTCACGCTCTTCGGATCCGTGGTTTTTACCTTGTAGCCGTAGCTGCGCTCCATTCCTGCAGCGAGAAGCTTTTCCGCCTCCAACAGTCGCTGCTTCTCGTCCTGTCGTGATGGCCCGACATACCATTTCTGCAGGTCCAGCCAGGAGATCTCCGCACTCAGGATGCGCGCCGAAACAAGCTTCAGACCCGCTTTCATCGCCTCCTTGGCCTCTGCCGCTGACAGCGGGCCACCGCCATCGCTGAAAAGGGCCGACCATGCTGGCGACCCTGGCGTGTTGTAGGACCAGGTTTGACCATCGCCCTTGCCCGGAGCTCCAACATCCGCGCGCACCGAAATAACGCGGTTGGAATTTCCGCCGACTTGAAAATCGAACTGCATCTTTACTTCATAAAGCCGCGGCCCGATCAGCGCCTCCTCAGGCAAATCGGAAAGCTTGATCGATTGGCTGGCGCTGCTCCTGCTCAAAAAGAACGGCAGAAACCCGACGCTTTCCGGCAAAGTCTTGTAGAGAAACTGGACACTGACCATAGGTTCACCAAGCAGCGTTCCGAGTGCAATTTTCGCATCCCAGTTAAAAACCAGTGTTCCGTCGTTCCGATCGCGCACCTGTTCCGCCTGGCCGGATACTTGCTGGAAGGTCTGCGCTTCAGCGAGAAAAGGAAAAAGAACCGTCAGTATGAAAAGCAGGCTTCCAGAAAAAAGGTGCATTGCGAACCCGTCAATAGTCAGATGCAGTCCACAATATTTCCGAAATCGGCGACCTTGCAAAGCGTATAATCGTCTTTGTCACAGCAGGAGGCCACTGGGCGGCGGAAGATTGAAAAGGTCCGCTCTTGCCAAATCAACCAACCGGTCGATATTGGAACAAAGAAAGAACAAATTTCAGGCTTGGACATGTCACGTCGCAGCGGACGCGGTTTCATCAACACCCAGGAAGTGCTGGAAAAGCTCTGCATTGGCAGAGCTGGAGCTGTCCAGGTCATGCGATCGGCAAAGATCGGTTCACCTCAATATCGGACTGCCATGCACCTTTGCGAAGCGATTGACGACATGGTCGAGAAACTGACTGGTGACCGGACCCATTTTCACGACAAGCCGGCATCAACTGCGCCGAGGAAAGATCCGCTCAAAAGATAATCAGGTAGAGCAGAGCGATTGTGAATGCAGCCTGCCCGTGTCCCGACTTCGGCCTGTAAACTCGGCTCCACCCCGAAGGTTACGTTCGGTAGCACTCCACCTTTGGCAAATCACTGGATCAGCGCTGATCTTGACACCGTCGATACAAAAAGATCATTTATTATACACCGTATAAATATGGGCTTGAAATGATCACTGGACATGTTTTTATCGCCACCAGCTTGGATGGCTTCATCGCCCGAAGCGACGGAGATATCGCCTGGCTGCTGGAGCGAGATGATCCCGCCGAAGATCATGGTTACGATGACTTCATCGCGGACATCGACGTCATTATGATGGGCCGTGGCACATTCGAGAAAATGCGCGCTGTAAGGCCTTGGCCGTATCATCGTCCGGTTGTTGTCCTGTCTTCGACCCTTACCAGGAGTGATCTGTCGGAAGACCTGCTCGACAAGGTCCGGGTCGCCAACTTCTCGCCCGAAGAGGCAATGCGCATGCTGCAAAGCGAGGGGCACCGGAAGGTCTATATCGATGGTGGGCTCCTCATTCAGTCGTTCCTCAAGGCTGGCTTGATCGCCGATATGGTAATTACGAGTGTGCCTGTGTTACTCGGCGAGGGACGCCGATTGTTCGGTAGCATTCCTGCCGACATTTCGCTGCGCCACGAGCAGACGAAGAGTTTTCCGTCCGGGCTTGTCCAGTCTCACTATCGGATCGAAGCATGAAGAGGCCTAGAGGACGTCCGCTCCGGGCGGACATACCTGTCTCGCGCAAAGACATGCTCAAAGCCGCCTTTGACCTTCTGGATCACAAGGGCGTCAGTGCCTTCACCATGAGAGCGCTGGCGGAGCGGCTCGACATCAACCCTATGACGATCCATCATCACTTCGGGGGACGCGACGGCTTGATCGGCGCAATGTCGGAATACGCCTATGAGCAGGTATCAGCGCCTGACGACGGCACGCCGATTGAGCGGATACGCGAGCTCCTGAACACCTACCATGACCGCGTACTCCGCTACCCGGGTCTGACGATGCTCATCTTCAGTCGGCCGAATGTCTTTCCGGAGCAGGCAGTGCGGATCACCAACGAAATCTCGACCCTTCTGGCCGAAGTCGGCCTACCAGAACACAAGAAGCAGCTCTGGCTCGAAATTCTCGTAGACTTCACCCATGGCGCTGCCTTGGCCACTGCAATGAGTGGTCAAAGCGGCACCTGTAAACCCACCGTAGATCAAGGGTTTACCTTAGCCCTGAACGAACTGCTGACAGGCCTGGACAGATAGTAGGCACTTCCGTCCGCAGGGGCTCGAAGCCGACTTTCACCGCACATCGAGCAATGTTCCGCAATGGGATAGAACACTTCCCACCGAACTAGGCCGATGCTTGGTTCGTAGTTGGAAATCCCGATTGTTTGCAATCCGACACGCAAACACAGGCACCCCATCACATAGTCAGATGACCACAAGGAACTATTCCCTAACACGCATTCATGCGCATTATAATGCGCCTCCCTTGACAAATCGACAGCGTAGGCGTATTTAAATACGCACTAGCGGAGCGTTTCAGATGGAAACAAACAGCCGAAAGATCATTAAGAAGCTGGAAGAAGACGGCTTCGAATTGGTGAAGGTTGTCGGTTCCCATCACAAGTTCAAAAAAGGCTCACTGACTGTAACTGTGCCGCACCCGAAGAAAGACCTGCCGGTCGGGACCGTGCGCAGCATCTACAAACAAGCCGGATGGGTCTGATTGGGGAATGTCAGCCTATGTATAACTATGTCGCGCTTGTTCACCAGGATGGTGATAGCGCATATGGCGTCCAGTTTCCGGACGTTCCGGGCTGCTTTTCAGCAGCCGATGAGATCGATCAGCTCGTCAGAAACGCTACTGAAGCTCTAGCCCTTCACCTTGAAGGTGAAACCCTGCCCTCTCCGCGCTCTCTGGCCGAGATCCGAAATGATGAGGATGTTGCTTCCGCTCTTGCCGAAGGTGCGTTCCTGATCGCCGTTCCGCTGATCTCTCTCAGTGGCCGCACGGTAAAGGCGAACATAACAATGGATGCCGGATTGCTGGATGCGGTCGACCACACAGCCAAGGCTCGTGGCCTTACGAGATCCGCTTATCTGGCTGATCTCGCCCGGCGTGATATTGCGGTTTGAATGGAAGGTAATGAAATTCGAACCGTCCACGAATGAATGCCTGCAGCTTCGGGGCCTACAGTTCAGACGGCCCCGTCACAAACTGATTTCCTCGCTGCAGGCACTGCGCAGATCATCCAGCTCCTGATCGGCCGACGCTGGCACATCAATCAGGCACTGCCTTTATTGCCTCGGTACCCCCCGCCAAATTTCCAGAAGATCCTGGGCGAATGTCTTTGGGTCCCGGCTCGCCCGCAGCAGGAACACGGCAATGTTCCTTCCCGTCATGGCCAGAATTCCGGCCATGCCGTAAGCCCACATTTCCCCAAAGCCTAGCAACGCCCTTACCGGCTCTCCGAAAACAAGCGCAGCGATAAACCCGACAAAGAAAGTCATGCAGCGATCGCGCGCCGACAAGTCCTTCGGCAGAGCTGCACCAATCATCGCGAAAGCCGTAATCGCCGCAATTTTAGTAAGTGGCAGGTGCCATATCCATTCGAGAAACTCTTTCATTCCACATCCCCGCCTAAGCTGTTTCGATAGGTGTCGTGCCAGTTCGCGCAGCGCGCGACTCGGCTGTTCGCCCGGCCGAGGGCCTGGTCTGTTTTTATGAGCGCGACATCAAGCGGATCGCCGAAAACAACGCCCGATCGTTCCCGCTTCCGGCAGTCCTGCGGCAACGGCGGATCTGTCTGTGACTGCGCAGCCGCCGCGCCGATCCGTGCGCCGGCCGATATCGCCCGGTCCCTATCGGTTTGGCAGGCGGTCAAGAAGACGCTGATCAACAACATCAAGAGAAGTCGATTCATAGTTGTCCAGCTCCTGCGCTTGGATAGTGGCAATGGCTTCAGCTTCCGAGAGCTGTCGTTGGAAGGAGAAATTCGCCGCTTCCGCGGCTTCGGCCCGTTTGCGAGCAGCCGTCAGTTCGGCCTCGGCGGCTGCCAGCTCGACGTCGGCGACATAGGACGTCACAGCGGCACGAACGGCACTCGACTTGTCCAGCCGGTGCCAGGTGTAGAGAGCCGCCGCAACCGCAAGAAACGCGATCACGACGGCGCCGGTTCTGGATTTCCAGACCGCAGCGGCAAACGCCAGCATCAGCCGTAATCCTGCGGCGAAGGCGATTTCGACATCAGCTGCTTGCCCACAGCATCAAGGCCAAACGCTGCAACGGCAAAGGTGATCACAGGCGCAACGAACAGTTCTGCCCAATCACGGGCCGCCGTGTCGCCACCGTGCAGCAAGTCATAAAAACAAAGCGCCGCCAGACCTGCCAGCAGCGCCCACGCGGTTTCCCGCTTGTAGGTTTTCACCATTTGAGGATCTCCTTAGAGGCGAGCGGCCTGGACGTGCATCCAGTCGAAATTGCGTGCGCGGCCGAGTGACACCCACTCTTCCGCTTCCCATGCCCGCCAGAACGGAATGGCGTCATCGAGCGACAGTCGCGCCTGCGGGCGCTTCCAGGACAACCGGTTGCGTTCGGGGTCGAAGTCGATGGCAATGCCCCAGGAGTGCATGGAGTAGTTCGAGCCGCCCCGCATGCGCCGGACATTCAACGAACCGCCGAACAGATTGAGACCAAGATCCCTGATCTCCCGATCGGAATACTGCCCCCGGATCACGTGAAAGGCCCGTTCGGCCGAGGCCGCGACTTTCGTGTGCAGGGTGATCGTTCGCACGGTCACATCCTTGTCCCATGCCAGGCGCATGTCCCATGGAACTTCGATGCGTGTCTGACTGGTGCCAACCGCACCATAGAACTGCATGACATCCTTCTGACGCGGCCAGACGGATTTGCGCCGGTCTTCTGAGGAAGGCTTGTCACGATCCGGGATGAAGCCGCTCACCTCGACAGGCACGCGCGAACTCGACTGCCGCAGAGCCAGCACCGTTGCCTCATCGGCTTCGGAAGTTACCGCGAGCCCCATTGCTTTCTGGAAGCTCCGGAGCGCATGCAAAGTCTTTGGACCAATCCGTCCGTCGATTTCGCCACAAGCAAAACCATGTGCGGTCAATCGGCTCTGAAGCCACATTTCAAAAGGCAGGCTGGACATCTTCGCCCTCCATCGTTTGGGCATGAAAAAACCCGCCACTTGGGCGGGTTGGGTGAAAAGCTATGTTGGTGGTTGGCTGCGCGGGCGTTAGGATCTGGACATGCGCCTCGCAACTCTTCTGATCATTGGCATTTTGATGCCCTCCCTCGCACAAGCTCGCGATTGCGGCCTGTTCGAATATCGAGCCATCGTGACCGGCGTTTATGACGGCGACTCTGTTACCGCTGACGTTTTTCTCGGCATGGACACCTGGCGACACAACACGAAACTGCGCCTGCTCGGTGTCGATACCCCGGAGATAAAAAGCGCCAGCAGAACGCAAGCTATAATCGCGCGCGATCAATTGAGAGACCTGATCCTCGGGAAGGAGATCAGGTTATGCACGGACGAGGACAAGACAGGCAAATATGGTCGATACCTTGCCTGGATCTACCTCGACAACATCAACGTCAACGCCTGGCTCAAAATGCGAAAACTCGGCAAGCCTTACAAGGCGAACTGATTTCAACGCGGCCCGTTAGCGGCTGTCTGTTCCCGCGCCATCCTGCGGTTGCTGCAGCTCCAGATCGGTCGTTGCGCCACCCGATCTGCTTGCGGAGTGCGTGACGGAAACAATGCGGTAGGTGCCATCGACACCCGCCCGCGTTCCCTTCAACTGAAACTGCGCCTCGGCCTGCGCTTCAGGCATCAAATCAAGAGTGACCCGGCCTTTGCCGCCCTCGCGCTCAATCTGCGCCTTGCGAGCTTCGGCAATGTCCTTCGCCTGATTTTCATCGTGTGCGACAGACCGTACAAGATTGACTGCCTCGGCACGCTCGCCAGCCTTGCCCGCATCCGTCTTGTAGATCAGAGGCAGCCCCTTTTTCCGGTCGACGTAAGGCACCTCGACGGACTTAAACACCGTGCGTGTCGACAGCGGCTCGATATCCCAGGAGATCAGGTTGCCGGACCCATCCGGGGAGAACAGACCGGCGATCATCGGAAGGCCGAAGTCCTGTCCATGCTTGGCAAGAACTGCCATAGGGCCGCGAAGCTTGAAGGTTGCACCGAGTTCGCGGGCCAGTTTCTCACCGATGTGCAGAAGGCTTTCGCCATCCGCCGCGATATAGTCGCGCGCGATACTTGCCAGAGCCGGATCGATCTTCATTTCAAAACCGGCCTTTTGCCCCAGCTTCTTCAGGAAGTCGCCCACCGTTCCCTCATCCTGATGAAGGCGCTGCGGCTGCTTTGCCTTGCCTTTCACGTCGAAGCCCTTGGCAGAGACAGACAGCGAGCGACCGCCGGATCTGTTGCCGGAGGACTTCACGCTATCAATCACGCCGGAGAATACCTGAACGCCACTCAGCCGCACCACGACTTTGCCTCCGGGCTGCGGCAGTTTGATCTGGCCGCCGGTATCATCAAGCGTCAGCGAACAGCTGTCAGACGATGCGCCGGCCTTGTCGGTCACCGTGATCTGTTCCAGGTAGTTCGCCATCTTCGAACTGACGTCCTGACCGTCGATTATTACAGTCCATTCCGTTTTCCACGCCATCAGATCACCCGAACAAGGTTACGACTTCGCGGGCCTGGACGGTTTCCGCAGGAAGGTCTGGCAAGACGACATCTGTACCAACCGGCACATAGACACCGGTCAGCTTCGGATTGAGCTTCATTGTCTCTTCAATGAGAGCCAGGCCGCGCAAACCGTGCTTGCGCCACAAGATCAGATCGAGCGTAAGATTATCGCCCACGATCTTTATCGTTTCAGTCATGATCACCCCAATAGATCGAAGAGCTGCAAAAGCCCAGGAATGACCTGCAGGCCGGTAGACTGCTGTGCAGGCACCTTTTTCAGGGAAACGGAAACCCGAACAATTGCGCCGATGCCATCCCGCAAAAGCTCTGAGTGATTGTCGCGAAGGCTCACAATCATGTAGGTGCCGAGCCGCACACCGTCACCGCGCATCACCGGCAAGGCCGCGCCCTGGTTCATATGTGATCGGAGCGCTTCCAGTTGTGGCAGTCCGCCGATCTTCGCTGGCAGGAGCTGACCGCGCATGCTGAGCGTGTCATCCCCCTCGCCCATGAACTCCGCGCCTTTGAGGCCGTTCAGCAGAGGCTTGAAGGCAATGTCCGCCGAGCCTGACCGACTGACAGCATCAAAGGCAAACGGGTATGTGTCGACTGCGACTGCGCCGATCATGTAGAGCATGCTTTTCCCCTTACGCCACTGACCAACCGGTATCGGCCTGAAGCCCTGCAAGCTGCGAACGGATCTCTTCACCGATCTTCTCGGCAACCCCCTTGGCATCCTGCGCGCCGTGAACGTGAATATCGCCGATTGAGAGGCTTACGGACTGCCCGCCACCTTGCCCCTGCCCTGCACCGGCCAGAATGCGCTTTGTCGCGGAAGCGCTGTGAACGAACCCATTGCTGTCAGGCGTGAACAGCTCATCGCCTTTTTCTGCCGTGCGGTAGGTTCTGCCGGCGACGACAGGACCGCCGAGGGCGCGAGCCCCTTCGATCTTCGGCTGGGGCGCTGCAGGGGCTTCACCGCCGCCGCCGCCAAGGAACGAAGGCAGGCGCAACATGTTGGAGAGATCGATCCTGCCGATCGCGGAAACGATGCGGTCAGGAATGGATTTCAAAAACTCCCAAAGAGCACTGAAGGCATCAATGATTGCATCAACGAGGGCCTTCCCGAACTTTCGCCCGGCATCCCGGAACTCCGCCTCGGCCGTCGCTGAATAGTCCTTCATCGAGAAGATGTCGGAAATCCAATCGCCTAACTGCCCGGGGATCGCCAGTACCGCGTCGACAATCTTTCCAAGAGTGCTGGAGATCGCGCCATACGCCTTGTCCAAAGCCCCGCGGATCTCCGCCTCATCGATGCCTAGCAAGGTACCGATGTCCACCAGCTTCTTGGTCGCCCAACGCCCAACATGTGCGGCCAGGTTGGACATGAAACCGGTAATGGCACTCATGGCCTGCCCAAGGCTGCTGCCGATCACTTCGGCAAAACCGAGCGTGAATTCCCTGATCGGCTCCCAATACCGATAAACGGCAGCGCCGAGCGCCGCGACAGCCGCGATTACCAGGGCAATCGGCCAGGTGATGCCAGCGATCGCGGCCCCAATGGCCGCAGCTGCAGCCTGTATCGCCCCGACTGCGGCACCCGCAGCGCCAGCAAGCACCCCGAAGAATGTTCCGCCCCCCAGAGCGCCTAGCATGGATGCCCCAAGAACTGCCAGGCGAAGCCGCTTTGTGGCCGCGATGATCAGGTCCGCGCTGCGGCCAATGACAAGAGCCGCATTCAGAACTCCGCCCTTCAGGAACAGGAAGGAATACCGGCTTGCGATGGCGGCAATGTTCAAGGCGACGAGCGCTGCCGTCACGCCGACCACCGCGGCAGTCACCTGCGGATAGGCTGCGGCCAGATCCGCGATCGCGCTGATCGTCGGCATCACCGCCTCGATGATCGATGTCAGCGCCGGCAGCAATGCATTGCCGATCGCAATGGCCAGTTCGGTCATGCGGTTCTGGAAACTCTGAAGCTTCGCATTGAAGGTCTGCGAACGAACCTCGAATTCCTTTTGCGCCGAGCCGAGATAGTTGGTTTCGCTCGCCACCTCACCGAGGGCATTCTGCAAAAGCTCGGCGTTCTCGATCAGCGGCATGACCGCGCGCGCCTCATCCCCGAACAGATCGGAGATCGTCGAGGCCTGCAATTCCTTTGGCAGCGCGCGGATCCGCGCAATGACATCCTGCAGGGTGCCAACAGCATCCTTTTGCAGGCGCTGCGCCACGTCCGTCGCGGACAGGCCAAGCTTCTTATATGCCTCATGCTGGCGCTTGGACGCAGACTCGCCACGTGCCAGCGCCTTGGTCACATTGCGAAAGCTTGTGGCCGCAACATCAGCCTGCGCACCTGCCGCAACCATCGCTGAACCGATCGCCGCAACCTCGCGCGCCGAAAAGCCCATGGCGGTACCGGCCGAGCCAACCCGCCGCATGAAATCCAGCAAGTCAGCCGCCGAAGACGCAGACGTATTGGACAGGTGGTTGAGCACATCGGCCAACTCTCCTGTCTGTTCCACTGTCAGGCCAAGCGCGGTTTTGATCTTGGCAAGGCTTTCGCCCACCTGGTCGGCCGACAGGTCGAAGGCAACGCCAACCTTTGCCGCGATCTCAGCGAAGGCGAGCAGCTCGTCGCCCTGCATGCCGGCCTGCCCGGCAGCTGCAACAATCTCCGCAATGCCAGTTGCGGCCACCGGAATGACCCGGCTGAGGGCCAAAATATCCGCGCTCATTTGCTTCAGGACGTCCGGCGTGTCGAAATCGACAACCTTGTTGACGTCCGCCATCACGGACTCGAACTCGCGCGCGGCGTTGATCGGTGCTGAGATCGCCTTGGCGAGCACATAACCGACGCCGACCGCGTCCAGCATCCGACCGCGCATGGCATCCATTGCACGGGCGTTGGCATCGACGCGCAGGCGCATTTCGGTCAGTGACTGACTGACGGCGCGAGCCGGACGGGACACGCGCTCGACCAGCGACACAATGAGTTGTGACGTGAGGGTTGCCATTCTCGTTGGCCTCTAGGTTGTAAAACTCATGCGTCAACACCACCCGCTCGACACGCAACGGTTGACGTGCTTTCCTGCTTACTATCCGGGCCAGGTAGCTCGCACCTGCGGATAGCTATTTTTCTAATTGCGAGCGGAGTTGAACTATGAAGAAGGCTGGTGGAATAATTGCGCTAATTGCCGGCATTTTTGCCGTACTTGCAGCACTGGTAACTCTATTTATTGGTGGCGTGGCTACTGCCGTGGAGGCAGATCAGGCCGATGTTGCGATCGGACTTGGTTGGGGCGGAATTGTTTTTTCGTTCCTCACAATCGCCTTGGGTGCGGTGGCGATAGGATCGACGTCTCGGTGGCCCGGTATTCTGTTGATCGTTTGCGCCATAGCCGGGGCGATCCTAGGCGGCACGCTGGTAGCCGTTTTCATGTGCCTGGCCCTTATTGGCGGGCTGATTGCAGCCTTGGGCAAGTCCCCGCAGAAGGAAGTTGCGCAATGAGGTTAGCTGTTTTCGCTGTGATTGCACTGGCGGCCCAGCCTGCCTTCGCGTGGAGCGAAACAGAGCAATACGACGCTGCGAGCCAGTTAGGATCGGTGATCGCTGCTGAAGGCTTCTGCGATATGGCCTACAATCAAAGTGCGATCAGCGCATATATCGAAAGCACGGTTCCTGCCGACGATATGGGGTTTGCATCATTGCTCGATACAACGGTCGATATCGCCGTCTATAACCAAGAGGGAATGGCACAGTCGCAAAAGACAGCCCACTGCACCCAAATGCGTCGGGTGGCAAAGTCATTTGGCTTCATAGACTGACTTTCCAGTGCCGATATTCAGCGTTTTGGGCAGGGTTATTCCCTGCCCTTCGGCTTTTTGGCTTCCGCCTCGATCTGCAACACCTCTTCGACGTGACCGAAGTAACGGAAGAAGGTTGGAACGTCCCAATCCTCGATTTCCGTCAGGGACTGATGCAGGTACCGCGCGATCTGCGCGGCCATCAATCCGAAGCTTTTGCCCGCTTGGCCAGTTCCGCCTGAACCGCTGTCTGCATGCCGTAGCTCGCCGCCTCTTCCGTCAGGAAGCCCATTTTGACGTCTTCCCAGGACTTTCCCATGAGAGGCGCGACCTGCTCTTCAAGGTTGGCATAATCGTCGGCATCGAGATCAAGGATCACTTCGGCCGGCACACCTGCCATTGAGGCATAGACAGCTCCGGTCTTCTGCAGAATGCTCTTGTAATCATCCGCCGCGACGAGATCCCGGACCTTGCGTTTGCGCGCGAACGTCAGCTTGTCGAAGGTCTTGCCGCCGTGCTCGACCGGCTCTTCAAGGGTAAGTTCGACGGGAGTGGTTTTCTGAGACATGTGATTTCTTTCAAAAGAAAGGCCGGGACTGAGCCCGGCCGGTAGAGGTTGCGAGGAAAGATTAAGTTACGCGCCGAGAGCGCCGCGCACCCCTGCGAAAAGATCGACACCGTTACGTCGAAGGATGCGCTCTTGGGCGTCGATGTAGAACAGCTCCTGGCCGTCAAGCGTCAGTTCGAAGTGCGTCACCTCGGTCAAGGAGTGGTTACAGCCCTGGAAGTCGACCGGGTCGCTTTCGTCGGGCTCCCACTGAGAGACCGCACCCTCGATAACCGCACGGGCCGGGATATCGCGACCAGTGAACTTGTCCTTATAGGCGCCGGCAAAGACCCAGCGATCACGCTCGCCAAGGCCTCCGAACACCTCGGTGTCGAGGCCCTTCACCATGAACTTGGGTTCAAGCGTCTCAATACGCGGCAACGTGTAGTCGACGGCCATGACGCCGCCGCCAGGGTTATGGCCCGCCGTCGCGAACTTGATCGGCGGGATAGTCAGTTTCGCAATTGTGAGAGCGCGCGACGTGCCTGCCTTTTCTGCCCGGCGCACGTCAACCGCGGTCAGCATGTAAATCGTCTGCATGATCAGATCCTGATTTCTGGAAAGTCATAGGTTGGTACTGCGTCAGCGCCGATCAGAGATCGTTCGACAGGCGGGCGATGATTTCGTTGACGAGGTTGTCGACGGCCGGCCGGTACCGGCGGATCTCGTGCTGAGCGAGCTTGAAGACCGGGCACGGCTCAATGCCGATAGTCAGCTTGAGGCGACCAAGACGGATGTTTTCCGGGCTGTTCTGGCTCGCCTTGAACATCTGGTCCTTCGGCGTATAGCCGAGGATGTTGCCCTCGTTGACATGGTCACGCAGCGCAAACGCAATCGAGTTGATCCAGGACTCCGTTGTGTCAGCATGAATGCGCCGACCAAGGAACTGGTTGGTGATCTCGATGATCTGCGTGATGATGTAATCGGTTCCGCGCACCTGGTGGATCTGCTCCCACAGCTCCCCGGTCTGAGCGTTGTCCGTACCGATGAAGCGATACCCGCCATCGGCAATCGCGCCATCAACACCGGTTTCGCCTTCGGCCACGATGGCGACGTTGGCCGCAAGCAGCTGCTGGCCTTCGGTGGAACCGTCCAGCGTGGAAAACGGGATCTTCCGGGAAAGACCGGCAAGGCCGTACAGCTCGCGGTTGGCAAACGGGTGGAACGGCTTGCCGCCCCCGACCTGGTTGTCGATCCGCGCCATCAGACCGGCAACGCGAGGCATCATCGGGCGGGTGACAACCTGCGCACCATCCCAGACCTTTGCCGCGACACCGATCGGCATCAGACGTTCCGAGGTCATCGTCTCGCGGGCATCGATAGCATTCGCCGCCGAGGTGTCGTCGACATCGACCGGAGCGACAGCCATGATCTTGCCGAGGTTGGCTTCCAGCGCCGCGATCACCGGGTTGGTGGTTTCGAGATCCGGGCGCCAGGCAGTGCGACCGGCAACGACAATGCGCGGGGTCTTGTTGACTGCGGAGGGGATGCTGGCAATGCCGTTGACAATGGTGGCAATGGCCGCTGCGGTCGCGGCGACATCCACGCCTTCGGCAACGCGAACGATCGTCACATCCGCACCGGAATTCAGATCGGTCAACTGATCGTTGATCCCTTTGACGGCATCGGCCAGGAGGCCGGTACCGAGTGCGGATACGGCCTCCGCATCGCTGGTCGAGATCCGCACCGGTGTATCGGCCGGATATTCGGCAACCGAAGCGTCCTCGGACGTTTCGATCAGCAGCATCTGGGAGAAGTCGGCACCAAGCGCCGGAACGATCTCATCGTCCGGGCGCGTGAAGCTCATTCCAAAGACTGGTTCGGTCATCTTTCCTCACAATCAGCCCGACAACCGGGCACAAAAAAACCGCCTCACGGGCGGTTGCGGTCAGGGGTTAGAAGTTTGCGGAGCTAGTTACGGCCAGAGCGCGACGATCTCATCGAAGTCGGACGGGACCGGGTCCATTGCCTTGATGGCGTTTGCAGCGAAGATATGCGCCGACTTGTGATCGAGGACAGCCTCGCCGAAGGCCATCATCGTCTGTGCATCCATCTTCATGCGGCTGTCGTCGGCAGCGATCCATTCGAAGTCGCCAGGGCCGCCGTGCCAAGTGAAATCACCAGGCTGGGCACCGTCGATCAGGATAGCCGACTGAGCGCGGGAATAAGCGCCCTGAATGTTCTCGCGATCCTCCGGACGTGTCTGGAATAGCACGCCGTTGAAGGTAATGCCGGCGTCAATCCGGCGATCGCGAGCAGCGTTGACATCGGCGCTTGTAGGAGGCCCCTCCGGCTCCGGTACCTCACCCTGCTCCCGCACATATCCATTATCAGTAGGGTCACCCAAAAAATCGATAAGGACAGGAACATCTCCGTCCCACCAGATCTCACCTCTGTAGTCCAGACTCACCACCCAGGCATCGTCGATCCACTCGACGGTTTCGTTCTCGCCCGGTTCCGGTGGCGGGACATCAGTCCAACCTGCATCGCTGGGCGGGGTTCCGATGAAACCAACCTCCGAACTCACGCCACCGCACCACCAATTCTCACCACGGTGGTCTGGACGGAGTTGCCATGATCCTTGGGCAAAAACGCGCGCCATACCCTCGGTTGGCGGAGGCGGAGCAATTTCAGTTGTGAACGCTGGTTTCAGATAAACATCAGGCTCGCGTGGAGACTTGTCCGCCTGCAAAGTCTCAACAAACTCGCCCGTTTCCGGGTGATAGCTGTAAAGCGTAAGTGGCATAACGATCCTCAGTATTTAATACAGGCAAGCAGGGCGATGTTGCGCGGCCTGGCTTCACTGCCGCCACTTGCATCGGTTGTGACGCTGTGGCTGTGGCTATCGGAGCTGGTTGAAAAGGTGTGGCTGTGGTTGCCTGAATAGTTCACCGTTGGCCCTGGTGAAGTATTGCTTCTGGAAGTCGCAGGAGCTGCTAGACCCGTTCCTGCGTTTGTCCCACCCTCGTATGCCATGTTGTGAGTGTGATTGCCGGTAGTGTTTGTGGTGCCGGTGTGACTATGACTATCGGAGCTGGTTGAGCCTGTATGGGTGTGACTGGCGTTTTGGTCAGATTGGGAAGACCCCAGAACACGAGCACCGTCTACGCCACGCGCATCGTCCCATCCTCTCAGGAACTCACCACGAAGATCAGGAAGATTGAAGGTCGAGTTTCCATCGCCTACCCCGAAAATGGTCCCGATCGCGGCGAACAAATCGGCATATGCAGTGCGCGAGATTTCGGCACCGTTCGCTTTCAGCCATCCATCTGGCGCAGTAGACATCGCGTAGTAGGCAACACAGCCCGGCGCTACACCGTTGGTTACTTTGGTCGTGAGCTTCTCCAACGCCGCTTGAACGTTGTTCGCATCAAGTCCATTGATCGCGTCGATGCCAAAATAAGACGCCTTCGCAACGACCGAAGTCCATTTGCTATTAAGGTACTGCAACACCATACCTTGCGTCGCATCTGATACATCAGTGTCCGAAAGCCCCTCCAACGTCCCCGGCATATTGGAGATCTCGCCCGCCAGCGTATCCAGCGCCGCTTGCAAGCCTTCGACATCGGCAACGACGTGCCCGTGATCTGAGGCCGCGACACCAGCTAGCGCCGTCTGGAGGGAATGGATAAATCCATCGATCATCTCCATCGACAGAATGAGCCGGGTGAAGTCATAATCGACATCGTTGGCCGGGTCCGGCTTCGGAATGCCGAGGTGTGCTGTAATTGCGTCGGTTGGCATCGGAACCTCTTAGTATCCGTAGGCGCGCAAACGCGCGATGGAGGGACGCGCTGCCGGCGTGCCGTTAAGGGTGACTTTCACGCGGCCGCCATTGGGGGCGGAAAAGCCTGCAAGATTGAGCTTCGGTTCCGTCCAGCCGCCGCCGAGGGCGCGCGCGCTCTCCTGGACAAGCGG
The DNA here is from genome assembly GCF_000168975.1 of Roseibium aggregatum IAM 12614. Taxonomy (GTDB): domain Bacteria; phylum Pseudomonadota; class Alphaproteobacteria; order Rhizobiales; family Stappiaceae; genus Roseibium; species Roseibium aggregatum. The sequence goes on along the minus strand of NZ_AAUW01000004.1, from coordinate 124,133 downwards.
CTGCCAATCATCGTCACCGTCATCGACAAAGATCGAAACAGTTGCCCCGGCCGGCTGCCACCGATCGAACAGCGCACGGAACCCGATCGGGCCATCGATCGGGAAGAACCGCGAGACATAGTCCGCCTGCTCCTGCACCTGCCCGCCAATGATCGCTGTGCCCGGCCAAAGGATCGGCGACAGATACTCGTTGCCGTTCAGAACAGCGCGGAGAGTGATCGTCTCTGAGACATATTCATCGAACTCGATGGACTGCCCCGAGGCGAGCGGGATAACATCGCCGTTGGCGCGGACAAGCTCGTACCGGAACCGGGTCTGATCGGATTGCAGCTCGACGGTGCCGCGAACGACCAGGTCTGTGATAGCCTCGATGTCGCCCTGGTACAGATCGACGGTCTTTTCCACCGGGCTGAACTTGGCAGCGACGATATCGATCATGAGATCGCTTTTCGGGTGAGCCACCCAAGTCGTGCGGTTCGATCCGGAGAACAGGTCGCCGTTGGTATAGGGCTGCGAGGAAACCAGTTGCTGGGTCTCGGGAACCACCTCGCCAAGCGTAGCGATCTTGAGAGCGTGGTCCGCATCGTCGGTCATGATAACGACGCAGTATTTTTCCGAAGCGCTGAGATAGTGCGGCGCATCCCAACGCGGGCTGACCTTGTCACCAGGCTGAACGCCAACCATTGAGATAAACTTGGTTGCGAGAACCTCATTGGTTGGGTAGCCATTTAGGGTCTTTGCCAGCTGGCAAACCAAGCCGTTGGCTGGATCACCCACCTCGGCAACTACCACGTCGAAGCCAAGCATCATGCAATCGACAGGCGGGACAAACGTGAAGGCAAGCGGATCGCCGTTCATCCCCCCTTCACGGCCAGAGCCTTCACCGGGGCCGCGATTGTTGGAGACGTTCGTGACGTTGGTGACCCGGACGATATTGTTGATCACGTTGACCACGGGCGGCGGCGCAGCCCTGGTAACCAGGTTGACCCGGCGCATAACCTCGACGGTGATTTCACCTGCACCAACGAAGGACGCCTCGGCAAAGCCACCGGCAGCACCTTCCGCCCGGATCGCATGCGTGCCGGTTGGAACACGGGCCGGGATCTGGAACGTGCCTTGCACGTCACCGTTGGCACCGGCAACAAGCGGGCCTGCCGGCGTCACGTCCCGCCCTGCGAACAGAAGCTTTTCCAACTCTTCGTTGGGGGCGAACCCCTCAATCGTGAAGTTGATGTCGAGTTGCCGCAGGAACTCAGCCGCCCGCGTCGTCTGACGCACCTCTTCCGTGATCGTAGTGCGGCCCGGAGACTGACCAGGAGCCGCCGTGAACTGGCGCGTGATGGACGAGGTCCACTGCGTTTCGGTCTGAGTCCAGAAGTCGTTGTTCGGATTGAGCGCCAGCAAGCCCGGCATCGGGTTGTAGTTGGCGTACGGGTTGACCTTCATGGACCCGGTTGCGAGCGGCTGCGAGATGATCACTTCTTCGGTGTAATCGAGGATCACAAGCGTGTTGATCGTCTCGACAAACTGCTCATAGACCGGCAACTGCAAGACGCCCTGGTTGGCGGCCGCTGTCTGAACGACACCGTCATCGCGGTAGAAATCACTCCAGAAATCATCCGTGAAGATGCCATCGGCAGAGATAGCAGCCGCGTCCGGTACCGATTGCTCCATGAGCGTCCGGTTCAGTTGATCGGCGAGCTTCACCGTCAGTCGCAGATATCCCCAAAGCTCATCATAGGTCGGTACGCGGGTGCCGTTGTTGACGATCTCCGGAGCGCCGTCCCAGGTATTGTGGATCTCGGCAATCTTCAGATAGCCTTCGGGCGGCTTCGGCGGCAGAGCACCTTTGCGTGCGGACTGCCCTTTGACAATGCTCGGCGTGCCATCGATATCAAAAACAAGAATATCCTTGCGCGGGATCTTCGAGTTGTAAGTCAGCAGCGCCGTCTCATCAGTCACGCCGCCTGACAGTGTGATCGTCGTAGCGTCGAATGCATCCGGCGCGACCTGTTTGAAATAGCGATAGGTGACGACATAAGTGCTGCCGGCAGCCGGCTCATCACCAGCCGGAGCCCACGAGATATTGTCGCCGGACAGGGAATATGTTGCCGGATCAAACGTGGTCGCGGCCTGCGTGACGCTTATGATTTCGACAATCGACGCTTCCTGCAGTTCATCCAGACCGTTGGGCACGGGACCGCGCGTCACGTTCTCGGAGATCTGCATGGTGACAACCGCAGAAACCACGTTCGCGATCGGCGGCCTTGCGACGGTCAGAACTGCGGTACCGGTGCCACCATCGGTGAAGGTCTTCGCCTCGGCCGAGACCAGTTCAAGATCAGGATCTTGGGTCTGGAACATGGTGAAAGCGGTTTCGCGGGTACGGCGCCAGCCCTGAATGTTTGCAGCGCCGGCACCCACCGACAGGATCTGCCGATCGTTGCCATCGTCTCCAAGCGTGCTGACTTCGCACCCCTCAACGATGTAGGAGCCGCGTGCGCGGTCATAAATTGCAGCGGTCGCAAGAATGCCATCAAGCGCAGGCGGTGCGGTCTGATCAACAACAGTGCCATCGAGCAGCTTGTAGACCTGTATAAACTGGCCCTCGCCGCCATCGTTCAGCAAGCCCCACTCAAGCGACCGGTTGGTGCGGTATGCGCCCGGTTCCCCTTCCGCATCTGAGCCCGGATGCAAGCCGACGAGAGAAGCATCTTCCTCGTGGCCGATGCGGGTGACCACCTGACGTACCCCAACAATCACGTCGCCGGAGATCGGAACATCATCAAACTGCGCAGCAGCAACCGAAAGAACATGACCATCAATGTAGATCCTGCCAGCCTGCAGGATGATGCTGGCAGTTGTCGGAATGGCATTCGGGTCTTCCGGGTCGATGTCGAATGCGACCTTGATTGCCGCATCGCTTTCCCGGTTGCCGTTGCCTGCAACCAGATCGCCAATCGCCTGGATGCGACGGCCGGTCAGGCCCTGCAGTTCATTGAGTTCCGCGCCCTGAATGAAGCGGTCCTCGACAAAGACCAGATCCGTCCGGGTGGACGGCGCGTCTGGAGTTCTGTCATAGGCAGCGGCAATGCCGGACTCGTGTTCGTAGGCCATCAGAACCTCAAGAAAAATTGGACGTATTCACGGACCGTCTCGCCAAAAAGGATCGAGATCGGCTGTGACGCGATTTCAACGCCTCCGGTCAGGCCGGCAGGCTCCAGCCAGAGTTGGCCGGGTTTTGACTGGTCTGTGACATCAGCGCCGAAGACGATGGAGACAGACGCGGCTTCGGAGCCGTAACCGTCACCGAACCCGGTGCGCGCAAAGACATGCACACCAATCGGGTTCTCAAGGTTCGGCTCCAGAAAGTCAGTGCCGAATGCGTATCCGGTAAGCCCTTGCTCAACACCCCGGCAGACAGCCCGGCGATAACCAATCGTCTGGTCAGCGTCATCGGCAAAGCGAACCCAGCAAGGCAACGCCTCAATGGCACTCGCCATCGAGACCCTGCGGCCAAGCGCAGCGTCATCGGCCCACTTGAACGTGGCCGTTGCCCAGGGAAACTCCATGTCGGCCCAAAGCTGGCTCGGGACTTCGGGAAGCCAAACGCCAAGCGCGGTCAGGTCACCTTCCGTCAGAACGTGGGTGTAGCGATAAGCTCGACCGAAAGACCATTTCGGCCCCTTGCCATCGATCCGGACACCGCTGTCATCTCCAAGGATCGAACCGCTCAATCGAGTGCGGCAACCTTCGGCGGCCGGCACATCGTAGCCATGGACGCCACGGCGGAATGTTGACCGCTCCGGGCGGCTGATCTCGACAAGGCCAGCTATGATGCCGAGATCGTCCTTCTCATCGCGGACCCGGTCCAGATCAATCTGGAACTCGGCCCATGCGAGACGCCGAGCCGGAGGATCTTTAAGCGTGCCGGAATAACCAGCAACAGCGAGACCTTGGGAAATGGCCTCATGCGTGCCCCTCACCTCGCACCACGGCCGGCGAAGCGCCAGAATGCCGCCATAGGTCGCGACATACGGCTGAAGCAAGCCCATTCCAAACTCATGAACCAGATACGGCCTGAGATCGTCAGGCTGCACGCTATGCTTCCACCCGGAAATATAACTCAGGGCGGGATCAATCTTCGGGGCCTGATCGCCGGCCCGATCGAGCGCGACCTCGATTGGCGTCGCGTTGGACGGAAGAAGTGTCTCGGTCATCGGCCCCGCCCGGCAAACTGAACGGTCACGTCACCGATCTTGACGGCTTCCTTCGGGCTTGCGGCCACATCAGCCACCGGTGCGTTGACCACGACATTGGAAACGCCGGGCACCATTGCGGCCTTGCTCACCCAAGCCCGGTACAGGTCAAGCCCCAACAGATCCTCCTGGTCGCGCGCCAGGCGAATGAGGTCTGGAAGCTCTGCGAGAATGTCTTCAGATGCATCCGGTGTAAGTGTGACAGAAAGGTCGACCGCCACAACTTTCTGAACGGCGGAGATCACGTTGTAACGGTCGGACACCAGACGCACCGCAGGGGCTTCAAGCGCTGCCCGAACAGTCGCAAGAAGGGACGTAGAAGCCGCGCCGCCAACGTCAGTTGACAGAACCGCAATGTTGACGGTCGGGTCTCTGTCTTCGGTCCATGTCGCGATATCGCGAACCTTGGGGCTCGATGCCATTGCAATAGCCTTGAACCGCTCATAGGTGCCGCCAGGAGACCGGCCAATGGTCGCCAGTTGAACGCGCTCACGCAAACGCTCATCCGTTTCACCTGCGAGCCTGGCGACACCGTAGTGCGACGCCAGATGCTCAAGATCGGTGCCGGTCGAATAGGCAAGGATCTGGTTCCGAGCGACATGGTTCGCACGGGTGCGCAAGCGGATCTCGCGATAAGTGAAAGCTTCTAGAACAATCTTGACCGGATCGGTTTCGAGCGCTCCAACATCATAAACGATGCCTGCGGCCGCGAACAAAACCCTCACCTCGTCGATGAAGCTTTGCAAAATGGTCTCGTAATCCAGTTCCTCAATCACTTGAGGATCTGGAAGGCTGGAAAGATCGATCACGGTTTACCCTCAGATGACCGAGGCCGAGGCGGAGCCGCCTGCAAAACGCACGGAAAAGGAAAGATTGCGCTCGATGGTGAAGTCACCAAGATGGCCGCTGGGCCGATAGTCCGCCTCGATCACGATACCAACTGTGCCGCGGCGAACTGCATCAGCCGAACCGCTGAAGGAAACCCGGCGCACATGCAAACGGGGCTCCCAGAGATCGATCGCCGTTCCGATCACTTGCTGCACGATCGCCATCAGGGACGGCTTGACCGCCCGGCCGAGCAGTTCCGCGACCCCGCCTCCGAACTGCCGGCGCATCACGCGCGATCCGATGCCCGTTGACAGGATCACTTCCACGCTCTGAAGCGTGTGCGTGAGATTGTCGAGCGGGAGCATCGTCACGCGGTCAAAACCGGACATGGCTTATTCTTCGCCTTCCACGGGCTCGGCACTGTCTGCCGCAGCTTTCGGCCTGGACGTCAGGAGCCGTCCGAGAGAAACATCATGCATCGCCTCTTCCACGGTCAGACGCAGTTTGCGGCTTTCGGGAATGCGAGCGGCGCTGATCGCGCTGACACCGTCAGCGACGTAATAAGTCTTCTTAGACATGGATTTCTCCTAGTGAGGTCCTTCGGTGTCCGCTCCGCCAGGAATGACCCCGGAGTGGACATGATCGTCGCCGATGTTTGTGCCGTTGTGTCTGACGTGCCCGTCCTCAAAATCAACATCGCCTTTGACCAGCAAGTTTCCTTCGATTTCAACGTCAGCGATGAATTTCACCAAGCCACAATCAACGGTCAAAATTCCGTCTTTCAATGTGACTGTAGCGCCCAATCCCTTTAGGACGTTTGCCATCAAATCGGCGCTCGGCGCAGGATTGCTGTCGGTGAACCCACCTCGAAGCAACACCCCCTGCCGAATGTCACCGTTCGGGCTGAGCACGCCGACAACTTGCCCCTTCGATAGAGGTATCCAGGATGACGTTTGCCCGCCGCTTTCCGGGTGCGGCAACCAAGGCGACAGAAATGGCCCGTCATCCCCGTCGCCAAGCTTGATCCGGTATCCCTTGGCAGGGTCGATTTCTTCAATAGGTCCGATCCGGATCATCTGACCGAACCGGGTTTTCAGCATCTCGATATCGATGCGCTGCCCTGTCAGAAACTCGATCATGCCCCTACCTCAACCGGCTGACCGCCCGCGACATCAATCGTCACATTGCTGATCTCGCTGTCCTCATCCGCATCTGGCACGTATTCAAAGCCGAGCGAACCGAGTTCGGTCAGGGTCAGGCCGATCCGCTCGCGCGCCTCTTCAAGATCCTCCGGGGACACCGGGATCTGATCGAGGATCAGCGCTCCGAGCTTCTGGTCATCGGCATCGCCAGCCGCGAGAAGTGCGAGGAACCGTGAAAACGGCGCGCCCTCAGGCACGTCCTGAAGGAACTGCGGATCTTGCAGGGCGTCGACGGTAAATGTCAGCTTCTGAGCCGCGACACGCTCCCCTGTCCGGTCGCTGCCGGCGCGCTCACAGGTGACTTTGACGACGCGGCGGATCAAGCCGCGCAACACTTCCGCAGCTTCATTCTTCCCATCTGACAGACCAGACCGAATTTGCCGTCCCAGAATATCCAGGTAGAAATCATGCATCCGGCTGGCGTGAGGGATGGTCGGGAAAATGACCTTCATCTTCCTTCCCGGACGATCCGGATCATCAACCTCTTCCTGCATGGCGTCGGTGACACCGTATTCAAGGCAGAGGTTCACAAGACCGTTCTCGTGGAACGCGCGCTGTTCGTCAGGCTTGGCTTCCGCGTCATCGGTATAGACCGCGATAAACCGGCCCTTTTGCGGCTTGATGCGCAATCCTTCTTCGTCCTCACCGAGAATACCAATCTCGCTATCAAGCACGTTTCCCTCGGCTACAGTCCGGTCTTTGAGGGCCTTGACCGCCAACATTCTCAACGCAATCCGCACAAGGCTCATCAGCTGTCCCCAAGATTGATAATCAGACGGCCATGGCCGTTCGGATCGACGGAAGAAACGCGCCAGCGCGGTTCGCCTGGTCGCTCCAGCGCAATGACATCGTCACCCTGCCGGACATCAAGGTCTGGATAGACCGCTGGATCCGGCTTCAGAACCGCACCGCCTGTCCGGACATTGCCGCTGAACTGGCCCGACCGATCACCAGACAGAGACTGGTTCTCGCGGTCCTCATCGACCAACGGCGCACGATCTCGCGTGCCGGCCGCTCCGGATCTTCCCGGCCATCCGTCCAGGCAACAATCCTGACGCGTTCCGCAAACATGCCGTCTACACTTGAGTGAAGACGACGCTTGAATTGATCGAACCGCGGCATGTTTCATGCGCCTCGTTGTCAGGATTTGGCGTCGGCAAGCGCACTTTCTGCACCATCCAAGGCTGCCTGAGCGGTTGCCTTTGCCTCATCACTCTCTGCGCTTTCGAGAGCTTCTTTTGCCGCCGCGACGGCCTTTTCGAGCCCGGCGAGTTCGGCCTTCTTCTTGTCTGCCCCCTCCGAGCTTTGGACCGGCTTGGTGGTCGAAGTTGCTTTTTCTGCGAACCGATCGCTGACAAGGTGCTCGCCGTAGGCAATCGGCACAGTGACTACTTCACCGGGTTCGCAAACCCGGTCCTTCGCGGACTTGAGAACATCCTTCGGGATGATGCCACCGAGGGGGAACTGGATTTTCATGGTCGTTTTGGAAGCCATTTCACGTCTCCTTTTGATGTCGAAAGGCTGAATGCCCTCGGAGATCAAAAGAAACCCCGGGGCAATGCTCCGGGGTTTTTCGCAAGTCAGATCTGTGCGGATTAGACCGTCAGGCGCCGGAGCGCTCCAGGCCGAGTGCAAAGCGAGATCACGTTTGTCTGGACCTCGATTTCTGCCTTCTTTCCGTTCTGCGGCACCCAGACTTTTGCGTAACGCGGCAGGCCCGGTGTGTTCACCGTCTCGATGTAATCGGCCGGCGCGAAACGGCTGATGAAGAGCCCGGAGACACCCATCGGCGTTACACGGCCCTCGTTCTCCGCGATGTAGCCAACGCCGCCGTTATCGGCTTTGGCCTTGCTGCCGTTCCGATAACGTTCAAAGGTGAATTTGCCGATCTGGTACTTGTCCGGAATAGCCTGGCGAAGCTGGTCAGCGCCGACAGTATTCAGGAACGTTTCGCGGATGCGCTTGTGGTTCCAGACCTTCAGGTGGAATTCGCGGCCGGTCCAGACATGGAAACCGGTATAGTAATCGTCGAGAGAGTCTTCGATGGACCAGGCAACGTCCGTTTCAAGGATCTCGTCGACCTTGGCGGCGTCGTTGTCGAGATCCAGACTGACGGCAGCCGGCACGGCAATCCCGAACCGCGAGTAGAGATTTTCGAGGACCACGCCGGATTTGGTGACCACGATTCCCTTGATCGCTCCGACGCGCTGATGTTCCAGCGTCATGTCGAGATCGCGCAGGTGACGATCGGTCTTCGACCGGACCCGGTCCATGACCTGCTCGACTTCGGTTTCGGAACCGAATGCACGGACGCCCTGAACTTCATCTGCCTTGACCGCGTCGTCGCGCTCATAGTGAGGCACCGAAAACGGGACCAGACTGCGGCTGCCCTCGCCGGCCGTCTCACCCGGACCGCCGCGCTCGGTCGGCTCCACAAGGCTCAGCTGCCCCTTCTGGTTCTCAACAGAGATAACGGTCGTTGTGACGCTGTCCTCTTCGAACATGCCCGACGACGAGATCTGTCCAGGGCGGTAAGGCTGTTCGTTGACGGTTGCCGTCAGGTTCTGAACGCTGAATGCATCGTCATTGAAAATATCGAGTGTCGGCATGCAGGGTCCTCCTTAGCGTGCCTTGATGCCGACAGCGCGCAGCTGGTCGAGCTTGGTTGCGGTCTTGGTGTCATCGTCAACGGAGGCATGGAAAAGAAGCATCGGCTTCTTGACCTCTGCGTCGGCGGTGTAGGCGACGACTTTCTGGTCCGCGTCGGTTGCGTCGACACGATATCCAAGGATCGCCGTTGCGACCTCTGCGCCTTCCTTGCCAACGACCTCGGCGTTCGGCGAGAAAACATATTTCTCCGAAGCGGTGACTTTGCCGAGGACGGAACCCGGCTCAAGAACACCTTCCCCGGAGGCGATGGTCACGGTATCGACGGACCGCTTGCCCGATGCCTCGGAAAGCACAAAGGCAAGATTGCGCGGCCCCATGGTCTTGTTCTCCATGGCTTATGCACCTTTCATCTGCTGAGCGCGGGAAGCAAAGATGCCTGCGCGGTTGAGTTTCGCCTGTGCAGGCTTCGGGCCATCGGAGGGCAGAGCCTGGCCGGAGGCACGAAGTCGCTCGGCTTCATAGGCGGCCGGGTTCGCCTCTTCCTCTGCTTCGCTCGTCGGCTGTGCGGCGACGCCTGCAGCGAGAATTGCGACCGCGTCTTCGGCGGTCATGTCGGTTCTAAACGCAAGGTGCTGCGCCTGAGCCTCTCGACCTTTTGCTTCATCAGAGCCAAGAATGGCCTTGATACGCGTCTGGGCAGCGGCGGTCGCATCGGCAGTGACCTTTGCGACATCGACGGATTTTCCGCCCGCCTCGGTTGTTTCAGCCATGCTGGTCTCCTCTTGGCTGGTTGGTGCGGCGGACGCCGCAATTCGGTTGATCTCGCGCTCGAAGGTCCACCCCTTCTCGACGGAAAGGGCGACAAGACGCTCCGGTGCGTTGGCATAAACGCGATAGTCGAAGGCGGTTGCCTGCTTGGCCTTGGCCTCTTCGGCTTCGTCGGCAAACCCGGCCTCGACCGCCTCTTCGGCGGTGAACCAGGTTTCGTCCTTCATGATCTGGCGAACCTCTGCCAGATCCTTGCCGCTGCGAGCGCTGTAGAGCGACGACATCTGCTCGGCGAGCTTGTTGAGCGCTGCGGAGGTTTTGTCGTGGTCGCTGGCGGTTCCGTAGGTCGAGCCGGACGGATCGTGGATCATCAGCTCGGAACCGGCACGCATGACGATGCTGTCGCCGGCGAGCGCAATGACCGAGGCGGCCGAGGCGGCGATCGCGTCGATCTTGACGGTCACGGTTCCCTTGTGTGCCTTCAAAGCGTTGTAGATCGCGATGCCTTCGAAGGCGTATCCGCCACCGGAGTTCAGCAAAACGGTCAGGTCGTTGTCCGTGCCGTGTTCCGCGAGCGCCTGCAGCACCTCGCTCGACGTGAAACCTTCACGCCAAAGGCTTTCCCCAACGAACCCGTAAAGAACGAGTTCGCCGTTCACATAAACCGCCATCGGTCTTTCCTTGATTTAGATGAAACGAAGTCTGCGAGAACGGCCCTGCCGCCCCTTCCCGTTCGCGCGAGCGCACTGCCCTTCGTAGTCGGCAATCAGGCTTTTGAGCTGCGTGACGTTGGCCTTGCTGAAGGTGACCTCTTCACCACCCATGCGGATGATCAATTCTGAAGATCCGCTCGCGACAGCGATCAGACGTTTCTTCAACGCCGTCACAACGTCGCAAGGTGCATTGATGTCGACATCTTCACCGCCGATCTGGATGATCGAGGAAATACTCAAACCTCTTCCTCCTTCGGATCGTCGGGCTCTTCAACAGGTGTGCGTGCAGCTGGCGCTTTAGGTGCGTACGGCGAAGCCATCCCGGCCTCTTCGTATCGGCGATGTGTTTCGAGCCGCTGCTCGAAGAGATCGTCCGGATCGAGCCCCAGATCCGCAGCCTCGATCTCGATAGAGCTTGTGCCGTTGTTCAGCCGCTCGCTCGAAGCTTTGGAACTCTTCAGATCGTCGGCTGTCGGCTTCGGCGGTCCTTCCCAGGACGCTTGCAGGATGGCATCACGGTTCGCAAGGAACGCGCGATACCCGCCTTTGAAGGGAATGCGCCCTTCTCCGATCTCTTCGTCCAGCCACGCTTCATATACGGTACGCTCAACTGGTACCGCACAATGATCGCGCCGCCGCTTGACCACCGGCCAGATGGACGAATTTTCCATCCGCACTGACGAGTAAGTCGCGTTGGTATGATCCATGGTAAGCGCGCCATAGGAGATCCCGATGGCGCGGGCTGTGTCGCGCGACAAAGCATTCGAAAACGGCAGATACTGATTTCCCGGAGTGCCGGCCGCCTTGAAGTCGAGCTTCTCGCCTGGAGCCAGATGTGAAACCTGCGGGTCGCCGCCAATACGGATCTCGGACTCTGCCGCAGCTTCCAGACTGCCCTTCAGGTAGTCGACATATTCGTTCGCGTAGTCAGAAGCGCCTTCGACATTTTCCGACTTCAGGACTTCAAGCGCCTCAAAGGCTTCCATGGTCGGCTTTTCGCTCGTGAGCGTTGCCGCAAAAACGGTCTGCAAAATCGCGGTCTGAAGTGTGGCATCGTCCAGCAACTCGTGCTGGATATGCTTGCGGAACGCGGATGCAAGAACAGAGATCCCCCGCACATCCGTCGCGTCCATCGGATTGAAAACGTGAAGGACAACGTCTCGCCCGGAACGGTCATACGCATCATATTTCCGTTTGACGGTAATACCGGCCTCGCGCTCTTCAAAGAGGTAACCGACAGGCCTGCCGTTTTCGTCCTGGTAGACGCCTTGGTAAAGCCCCTCAACCTCGTTTGTATCCTGGACGAGACGATGGGGCGGTGTCAGGCAGAGTTTCGTGCCGGTCGTAATCCCGTAGCGGCGACGCATAGCCCGAGGCATGTACTCAAGAATGCCGGTGACCTCGCCGTAAGCCATATCCCAGCGAAGGGAGACGTCAACGAGCTGAGACATGGTGAACTTGCCCCGGAAATCCACCTCTTTCCGGTTCTTCCGGTAACGGTTCCAACGCCGCTTTACGAGCCGACGCCATTCCTTGATCTCGTCATCGCTCCAACCCAAACCGGAGAAGTCGGGCGTTGGCGTCATCTTGAGCCCGCTTCCGACCGTGTCGGCAATCACCTGGTCAGCTGCACCGCGGAGCCGTCCGGAATTCTTGATAAGATCCAGCGCGAGCGCCGCGGCGCGTTGCCACGATTGACGAATATCATCCCGGCTTTCGACCAGAGAAACCATGCGCGAGGCAATGACACCGGACCGGGTGTCCCGGAGGTAACGGCTCTGCGGCCGAAAATCGGAACGCGCGCGCAGCGGACGGCCATGCACGTCAATCAGCCCGTTCGTTTTCGCCATTTGCTGCGCGATGCCTTCTCAGGTTCAGGGTTGGTTTCTGGTTCTGTTTCCGGTGCAGGCTCGGGCGCCGGCTGGCTCAGGAGATCCTCGAAATCGCCCTGCGCCTCTTTCGGGAACGTTTCCCGTTCAGCCTCGTATTTGTCCCAAAGCAATTCGGGCATGTCGCGAACACCAAACCGAAGCGCCGCCGCCTCTGCCTGGTTCATGGTGTCGAGGGCTTCGTTCGCCTGCTTTGGGTCTTTTTCCCAATTGTAGACGTCAAAACCATCCTTGTTTTTCTTCGAGACACGACGCTCGGCCGTCACCTGCCGGTAATATTCATCGTCCAACCCGGTCGGGAACGCGATGTAACCGGCTGCCAGCGGATCTTCTTTGCGGCAATTCCTGTAAAGCGCCATTTTCATTACCGACGCATTGAAGGAATAGAAGCGTTTCGACCACTTCAGGAGCTTGCCTGTCTTCTTGTGCCGTTCCTTCTTGACCGGCAGAAGCATCGGAGCGCTGTCGGAATTGTTGCCGCGAACCATCATCACGACGCTGGCCGGGTGTTTCTTCACCCATTCCCAAACATCTTCGGTGTAGGCGTTGCCGTCGATGGCAATCCGATCAGCAGAGATTTTCCGGCCATAGGCATTCGGCCAGGTCTGTTTCACCAGGACATTTAGTTTTTCCTGACAGCTATCTTCCGAGATATGCCCAGGAAAGACGCCATACTGGATAACAAACCGGTTCTTGTTCCGGCCCCAACCAACGACCTGCCATTCAACTCGGTCGTCCTGACAGTCAATCCCAATCGTTAGGATCAACGCGCCCGCAGGGACACGGCCTCGGGGATAGTCCGAAACTGCCCCGCGATCCCGAAGGCTTTCCCAAGGTGGCGCTTCGCCCTGCGTCTGAAAGGCAATGCCGACGACGTCGTTCATAAACGTCTGTTCGCTTGCCGGATCGCCTTTGGCTTTCAACCAGGCGCGGGCAATCCGCTCGAACGTTTGTAGGACCGAATAGGCAGACCAGATCCAGAAAGAGCGATGCTGACGCTTCGCCTTCGGGTTCTGAGCGCGCCATTCCAGGTGCTTTGTCAACTCAGACCGGTGATGCTCCTCAATTGCCGCGCCGCAATCGGGCGCTTCGCAATAGAAACAAGCATTCTCCGGGTGCTCTTCATCCAGATGGGCAAGCATGTTTTCCCACCTGAGAACCTGCATGTGACCGCAATGCGGACACGGAACGTAAGGAAGCTCCTGACTTCCATCTTCAAAGTTGCGCGTGATCCGGCAACCCGGCATCACAAGCGGCGTAGAGATCTTGAAGATCTTGGCAAATTCGTGTGCCTGGCTGCGGCTGTCGGCCTGCGCTTCCGGGTCGCCGGCTGTGTTCGTTTCCCATTTAGCCAGGTCATCCTGCACCTGACGCTTCATCGTCACCTGGCTGAGCGATGCCGGCGAGTTCGCGCCGGAGATCTGGATCGCTCCACGGCCATCCACCCGCTCCTTGTAAAGAACGGAGTCGCTGCCATCGCGAGACGATTGCGGAAACAGCGCCTTCAACGATGCCGAGTTCTTCAGCATCGGCGACAGCTTCATCTTCGACCAGCGCTTCGCGTTCCCCTCAGTCGGATGGACATAGAGGAAATCAACCGGGTCCATTTCAATGGAGCCGCAGGTGAAGATGTTGGCGAGCACGGTGCCGCCAAGCTGCGCGCTCTTTGCCAGCGTCACTATCCGGCAAGGATCGTCGGGCGACAGCGCACGCAGGATCTCGTCAAAATATCCGAACAGGTTCCGGTTGTAGTTCCCCTTGAAGGGGCTTTCACGCTCGGAAAAGCTGACCTTGTTCTCGGCGTAATCCAGATAATCGACAGGCGGCGGCGGGTTCAAAACCTCAGACAGGGCCTCCAGCGACAAGCGGCGCGGGTTCGCTGTGTCGACTGTGAGGCAGGTCATTCTTCTTCGCTGGTCTCGATTTCCGACTTGATCGTTTCTGGTTCTTCTTCCGCCTGATTGCGGGCGGCCTTCGCAGCCTTCGCGCGGATCTCCCGGAATTCACCCCGCAGGAGGTGAAGAACATCCCTTGAAGGCACCTTGAACTTGCCGGCGACAGCGTTGGCGAAGTCCGGCAGGCTGCCCTCAAAAATGTCGAGGAGCTTGCCGGCCATCTGGTTCATTTCCGCCTTTACCGCGGCTGTCTCGGTAAAGCGTCCCTTCCTCTTCTCTTCTTCCTCCGCAGCCTTCCGGCTGGTGATGCGCGCCTGCAGGAGCTTTTCCTGCTTGAGCTGATCCTCAACGGTCGGGCCCGTGTCTTCTGGCGGAGGCCAGGCAGCCGGTGAACGTTGCGGCGGACCTGGTTGGAATGGCAGTTCGCTTCCAGCTGGATGCGGCGGCGGGGCTGGCGGTTGCTGGAGGCGCGTACCAAGGCCGTTGCCCATCATCTGGCCGATATCCAGCTTCATGCGAAGCTGCGCCAATGCTGGCTGAACCCGGATCTTGGCGCGGCGGCCCTCGCCATCCAACGCCTCACCGGAAAGCTTGCCTTCGCTGATGTATTGCGAAACCCGGCCCGGAGTGACGCGGATCAGTTGCGCAAACTCTCCTTTGGACAGGGTTTCCGGCATAGGTGCGTCCACCGTCCAGATCCCCTCAAGTTCTCAACTTTAGAAGTTTAGCCCTCAACTTTAATTTTAGGCTTTGAATTTAGCGTCAGACTGACGAGATCTCGGGAGCTTCCCGCCCGTGGCGGGGCGAGGCCCGGTGTACGGTCCCTAAACCCTTCAACTGAAGACCTTGCCTGTCTCGCGCTTCACCTCATGGATGACGCGCATCGGCAAGACCTTGGCGACTGTTGTTTGCCATGCCTCGGCACTCGCGCCCTTCACCAGTTCCCTCGGCAAGATAACGCCCGACTTCTGCTTCTTGATCGGCAGGCGTCCAGAACCCGAACGCGCATAGACATGCCCGCCCATGTTGAGAGCGACACGAGACGGAAACTTTCCGCCCTTGATGAACGTGCCCTTGAAGATCTTGCGCTGACCGAAAGGCCTGGCGCTCACACCTCTGCGGGTTTCCCTTGCATCGAAATGCTTGAGGGCGATATCCCCGCCCCGCGCCTTGATCCGGTATACGAGCGACGAGGCCGACGCCCGAACCGGGACCATGGCAGCCCGGACGGTTCGCAGTTTCAGGCCGGTTTGCTTTACCAGCGCACGGCCCGTCCTGGTCCGCCCCTGCGATCCCGCCCGGTTCAACGACCGCGATCCAATCAAACGGATCGTCCGGCCCGAAAGTTTGGACATGGCACGATCCAGCTCCCTGATGCCGGTGACATCAGACCAATACATACCGAGCATGCGAGAACCTCAGATCAGGGTTTGATCGATACAGTCAAAAAGCTGCGCATAGCTGTCGATACGATCAAGCGTGCACATGGCAACCCCAACAAAAAACCCCGCGGGCGTTGCCAGCGGGGTGTGAACCTTTTTCAGTGCGGTTTTTGTATGTCAAGCGTCAGGTTGCAGTCAAGGATATTTTTCGCGCAATACGGATCGGGCGACCTCTCAACCGCTTCTCGGTGTCGACAACGCTCCACGGTTCTGCAGGCCTCGGGGTCATCACGGGCTCATAATCGGTGAGACTATTCCCAAGCATTTCAACGAGTTCACTAAGGGCAGCCAGCCAAAGCTGATACTCGCCACGCTTCACCAACGCCTCGTGCGGATCGGGATGCAGATATTTCTTCTGATACGCACCACGCTTCGGGCGCTTCCGGTATTTGTCCCAGCCATCATCCTTCTCAACCTGTGCAGTCACGCGCGTGCCGCCATCGTCATAGTACCGGTGCTTGACCAACCGAAACCAGACCGGGCCGCCGTGCTCTCCGCAAACAGTCAGCAGCTCAGGCGCTTCGCAACTTCCATCCGGGCAGCCGCCCATGATCGCGTAAGTCTGCACCAATTGACCAACTGGACGCTGCAGCCAACGCTGCCCCTGACCATCCACGACAGTCAGGCTGTTCACAGCGCCATTGATTGCGTTCCGCCCATGCTCGCCGAAGACGGCCAGTTCCGGCATCGGGCACCAATCGGGCGGCAGATCGAGATCCAGAAAATTGAAAGAACAAACTGCCTCATGCACCTTCATGGCATCGGGATGCACCACCTCATCAAATCGTGAGAATTGACGGTCAGGTGCCCTGCCGGAGGTATCGACCCTGGTGCCCAGCAGCCCCAGCTCAATGATGGCAAGGAAATTCGAGCCAGCCACCGCGCTTTGAACCCCGTCACGAGCCCCCTTCGGCAGCTCTTCGCAATACGCCCACTTCAGCAGCTTTTCGATATCGATGCGTTTCTTCATGCCCAAGCCCCGGCTTTGCAGGATTTAAAGTGGTGGTCCATATGGTCCATAGTGGTCCAGTTAAATAAAAGACTATATGGACCGGTATTCTCATTGCCCTTCAATGACTTAGCGCAGTGGTCCAGATGGTCCGGGCAAACCAGCCATGTAAAGAACAGGGCCAAAGGGGTACATCGCCAAACGGACTTCACGCGCGCGCGGGGCGTGATTTTGTGTGGACCACGTGGACCATATGGACCAACCGTTGATTTCATTGCGTTTTCTCGGTCCATACGCGGGCGCGTGGTCCATGCTCCGGGTGGACCGGATGGTGGTTTAAGCCGTTCTACCCCTCTCATCCTGTCTCTCCCGAAAAAGATTGCTGGCTTTGAAAGGACGTGTCTCCATGGTCAATCGGCCAGTCAACGGCCTGCCCCACGGCTTCCTCGAAACATTCTCGGCACGTTGCGAGGTCCGGGAACACATAGGCACGCTTGCGTGTCGCCCCGTCTCGGGGGCGAACGTCCTGCAGGCGCGGAATGAGCTTGATGAGCGATTTACCGAACTGATTGAGATCAGCCCTTCGCTTGATGCCAACCTTGTCGGCCGATGACAGGTATTCCTCGTAAAGGTGTTGCTTGATGACATAGTCGGACGGGTTCCAACTATCGTCCGCTTTCAGGATCGCACCTTCATAAAGCCGCTCGAAAATGAACTGATCGACACTGTCGAGCGATCGCAGCTTTTGTTGCAGCAGCGCGCCCGTTCGCGGGATCTGGCGCAGGTTGACGGAATTCAGATCGAAAGCCAGCAGATCAGCCAGCAGCGCCTGGCGCCCGCCCTCCTCCAGCTCAGCCATCATTTCACCGAAATAGCCGTGGTTTTCCTTGGCGTTTGGCGCACAGTCCAACACGCAATACCGTCGTTCATCCTTGCCGGCCGGCACAACCCAGTCCTCGTTGGAGGTCATCATGATGCGCACGAAGTTATCGAGCCGGTACGGGTCAACACCCTTCGACTCGATCATCTGCGTTTTCGAGGTGATCAAGCCTTTGAGACGGCCTTCCGCCACCTTGTCACCCGCCCAAACCGCCTCTTCAGCCTGAAGCAACAGACACGCGCTCATGTGCGCGTTGAACTGGCCGGTAATGTACCGGGGATCATCCACCTGGAAGAAATGCGGCGCAATCAGACTGCCCATCACTTCACCCATGATCGACTTGCCGGTGCCCATCAAGCCGCGGATGACAAGCGCCGTGCCCGGCCGTTCGCGCGGCCGCTGAAGCATGTGTGCGAACCAGGCGAACACCCAGCGGAACAGCTCGGTGTCCTCGTTGCAGATGTTGGTCAGCATGTGGTCCTTCAGAACCGACCATGACCCGGCCTTTGCATCAGGCCGATAGGAAAAGCCCTGCCAAAGATTGAGGTACCCGCGCGTTCCCGCCTTCCCTTCCGGGTTCGGAAAGAACTCGATGCCGTCATACTGCCGGCGGTGGCGCTCCGCCTCCCATCGCTTCGACCAGGACACGGTCTTGATCTTGCCGTCCGCCCCCATCACCTGCGTGGGTTTGTTGTTGTAGAGCCGGTGGAACGAGTCCACCTGGACGACGCGCACGCGGTCCTCTTCCTTGGCATGCGGCTGTTCGCGCACCATCGCAACCTTGGAGCCGATCAGGACAAGCGACCACTCCGAATTCATCTTTTCAAGTGAGTAGCCCCACTCTTGCGGCACTGGAGCACTGGATCCGGTGTCATTATCCGTATCATCTACCTGTTCCGTCAGAACGTCATCGTCATCGTCCGTTGTGCCGGGCTGGCTGGCGTTCTCGATCAGCGTGCGGATGTGATCGAGCCCCCTTTTCCCAGCGGGAACAGAACCGTCTGAAGGCGTTTCCCCCCTTTGGCCCTGATCTGCCTCGGCCTCGGTTTCCGTCGCTTTTTGTGCCGACAGCTCATCAAGAAGCTGCCTATGCTTGTTGGATTTTTCAGCGGCAGTCGTCTTTTTCTTCTCGGTCACGACGCCCCCATCAAAATATCATTGTAGTCCTGCCCTTCGGGTGCCCAGGCATCGAACTGCCGGCGCCCGGGTTTCGCCCACCTTGCATTCGCGCGCGCCATCACCTGTTCGGCGGTAAAGCGGTCACTGTCGCCATCACCGAGACGGACAACTTCCTCGACCTGGTCGGGAATGGTCAGCGCCCTCGGGTCATCCGTATCCGGGAAAGGCCCCGGCACCTTGAGCGGCCGGCCAGCCCTGTTCTTCAGGTGCGGGTGCGCGATCGTCTCAATGGCCTTGCCACCCATGGATTGCAGATCAATGGACACCCAATAGGCCGTTCGGCTGAAAACATCGGTTCCGTACTCGGCCAGGGCGACAGACGCAGTCGTCTCCCATCCCTCGCCAACAACCAGCCGGGTGAAGCCTTCAGGCTGCAACAGTTTGATGGAGGCGTTGCGCTTCGAGCCGCGGATCTTCTTTGGCGCGATCAGTGACGGCCTTCCATCGTCGCGCGGCTCGGCATATGGGTCTTCCAGCTCAATCTTCCGCCCTGGTCGACGCGGGTCGAAATAGGTGATGTGCACACCGGCAAACGAACCATCCGGCCCGGTGATCGGCGCCAGCATTGCCGGCCCGGAAAACAGCACGAAAAACTCCTGCCGTTTCTGGCCCGGCACCGGCCGCGAGTGCCAGTATTTGAAATGCGGGTGAAACCGCAGCGGCAGAACGAACGGCAGCGGTGCCAATCCGCGCCCCCGCAGATAGCCAACACCTTCCGTGCCACCGACGCGGCCGCCATAGCCCCAAAGCTTGAAGGCCTTTTTGATTTCGTCCTGGCGACGAGCCTCGGCAAAAGCCTCCTGCTCTCTCCGCTTGTCCTCTGCCCGCGCCTTGTCTTCGGCGATCTTTTCCGGGCTCAGCGGCTCCGCTTCAGCATTGCCGCCAAGCCGCTCCATTGCCTCAACAAAGGAAAGCCCCTCGACGTTCTGCAGAAACGTGAACTGATCACCTGTCGCACCACAGCCAAAGCATTTGTATCGATGCTCACGATCAACGCAGTGAAATGACGGGCTGTTCTCCGCGTGGAACGGGCAGCACGCCCAGAAGTCGCCAGCGTTGGCGCTCGTCTTCGCCCTGTCCCATGTCACGTGCCGGCCGATGATGGTCGAGATCGGATTATTCGATTTTACGCGTTCCTTCTCGGCTTCGGAATATCGCCGGAGAGAAGGCGTTTTTTTTGCTGAACTCCAAACATAGTTCTGGGGATCGCTAAGACTCATGCCGCCCACCGCTTGCTGGTCTTTTGAAAACCCGGCAAGTTGTCTTTCTCGATGGAGACAACCGCATGAAAATTTATGGGCTTCGGTTGAAAGAAGCGATCAAAGAGAAAATCAAATTCGCTAAAGCGAAACTTAAGCACTTCAAGAGATTTCAGATTGTTTTCGCGTCGGTAGCTGTAGCTATTTTGGCCCCAACTGTCCTCATATTTGCTATCTCGAGCTTCGTCGTCTTTTTCCAGTTTTTGTGGTTGCCAACGTGGGGAGTTAACTCCCCAAACTCTAATCTGCTCGAAATCTGGCGAGTAAGCGCATTCATTAGTGCCGGCGTAGTAGGTGCAGTATTTGCTTGGTGGCGGAGTTCTATCGCTGATCGACAAAGGCGAGTTTCTGAATTGGCGCTCAATGTCGACCGGTATCAAAAAGGCGCGCTCATGCTCGATAGTGAAATTCTGTCGATACGGCTCGCTGGCGTAAACACGCTTGGAGCTCTTGCCGCCGATGGAGGAACTCGAAATTTTTTCGTCGTGAATGACCTGCTTTTTAGTTTCGTGAGGGAACGTTCTAAAATGCGAAAAATTGAAGAACGAGAGACGTTCGGAAAAGCGAGGGAGGTTGTGTTCGTTAGGGAAATGGAACCGCTGCCATCCGATGTGAAAGTTGCACTCGAAATTATTCAGGAACTTCAAGCCGTAGCGCCGGCGGGTGGTATCAAAGATATACATCCAGACCTTAGTCGAAGTATTCTTGATAACGCAATTATACGATCCATTGCCTTTTACGGCGTAGATTTGAGTGAAGCGAGTTGCATTGATGCAAAATTCAGCGACGTAACTTTCGAGGACTTTCTCTTCGATCGAGCTAAATTTGATAAGAGTGAATTCGATAGGTGTAAATTTACCAATCAGACCCAAAGCAACAAAAAGCGTAGTTACGAAAAAATACCTAGTTTTTCTGGAGCCACGTTTCGCAATACCATCTTTGAGAGAATCTCTGCTCGTCGTTTGTTTTCCGAGAAGGCGCTGGACCAGCGTTTTGCAAACTGCTCCTTCAAAAATTGCGACCTTAGCCGCATTACAATTGACCGTTCCGTTCTGTTTCGTTGTAATTTCCGCGAAACTCAAATTGGAACAGTGACTTTTACAGATAACTTTGATCGAAAATCGGTGCTCGACCTTACTGGAACATGGTGTTGGGCTGATGAAATTCCATCGGGTCTCTCGGAAGAAGAGATCCAGAAGATCACGACAATAGATCGATCTGAAAATGAAGACTATGAGTATCGTCGAAGGAAAGCTTTGTTCGGCGATTTTGAAATGCCGACAGTCAAAGAACCATAAAAAACTATGAACAGCGCAGCCGATATTACCGCTTGAACCTGAAGCTATCAGCGCATCTAGTCCCTTCTTTGATATGTGTCCTTCGTTTAGCCTATGCAGAGACGACGGATAAAAATAGAGAACATAGACCGTCATTACGCCACCTGCGCGACGGCGTCGGCGTCGTTATCGCCACCGCGGGAGAGTGCAAGCAAGGACGTGCTGGTAGAAGCCTTGCCGCCCCGCATGGGCATGATAACCATAAGGGCCTTCGACTCTTCATGCCGCATAACCGTAGGAGTGCCTGATCCTTCGGCAGTCAGCTCGACCTGGTCCGCAGAAAAGTTCAATCGGCAAAGTTCTTTGATATATCCAGAATTGCCTGACCAGATGCCACCGCTCAACTTTGTCCAGTCGATAGCCCTACCGCTCTCGATGCGCTCAGCACATTCCTCACCCCCCATACCCTCACTGGAGACGATCGCCAGGTCGCCGGCTGCGTTTGTGGCAATGTCGACGCAGAAACTTGCACCGGCGCGCTTCCTACAGCCTCTTCCAAGTTCCAAACGGTTGAGAATTGAGACCATTTCCAAAGGCTCAAAAAACAGCCTTGGCGAACCAGGTGGAATGGTCGGCACCACACGCTGCCAATCAGGGAACGTACCGTCGATCAGTTTGCAGCGGAGATACCCTCCACCCGGCAGAACAAATTCCATTTTCTGTTCGTGAAGAAGAACCTTCTCCGGCTCGCAAAGCCTCAGCAGTGCGACGATCATCGCGCGGGGCAGGATCGGGCTTCCATCACAATCATGGGCGTAATCATGCGCGATGAGCCGATGACCGTCAGTGGCGACGAGCACACCGGTATCGTCTTTGTCCCGTCCGAAACAAACACCGTTCAGGTAGTAGCGCGTTTCTTCGGTCGACATGAATGACTGGCAAGCCTCCAATGCAACGAGAAGACCTTGGGGCGAAGCAATCTCGCGCACGTCCTCAGGCATCGAAAAACGAGGGTAATCAACAACGGAATACGAGGGCAGGAAGTATCGGCCGCCCTGGAACGTCACGAACACCCCGCCGTTCTTGTATTCGGTGTCCTGCAGCCTGACAGACCTGTCGGCGGGGAGTAGCCTGACCAGATCATAAAGCTGGTTGAACGGAATGACCGCAGACCCTTCGCATTTCTTCACTGCGAATTTGACCCGGATCTCCATATCCAGATCCGTTGCGATAACCGCCCCGTCCTCGATCAGGACAGCACTAAGGATCGGCAACGTGCTCCTGCGCTGGATTGCCGGTTTGACCGACATCAGAGCGGTTTTCAGCTCTCCTGCCGTGGTTTCGATCAGCATGCCTGTGCTCCTCTGTTTTCCAAGAAGGTTTCGAGGTCGCACTGATGTCCATCTATGGCGCGCTCAACACGCCGCCGCGCGGTCTCGAAGTATTTCGGGTCGATTTCGACCCCGACGAAGGGGTTGCCGGTGCGCACGCAGGCGACAGCGGCGGTCCCTGATCCCATGAATGGATCAATCACGGCTTCGCCTGGACGGGCGGAGTTCCGGATATAGGCCTCGACCAGCGGAACCGGCTTTTCGGTCGGGTGGTCGGTAACGTCGCGGTGCGGAAACGGCACAAGCTGTTTGTCGCCGCAATTGGCGATTTTCCGCGCCCTGCCCCGGTAGAGATACAGAATAAACTCAAGGTTCTTCATGTAGAACCGGTTTGCCGTCGCGGTCTTCTTGTCCCAAGCCAGCATATTGTGAAACTTCAGGCCGGCGGCAAATGCTTCGCGCTGCGCCTCAAACTGGTTCTTGTCATTGGCAAACGCATAAACGTCCGCATCCTCTGCCAGGCAGCTCACAACAAGCTGCATGATCTCTTTCCACGTGATGTCGCATACCATGAACTGACCGGAGTTGTCATAGTCAGCCATCCAACCGCCAGACATCACCTTGTGTTTTCCTGACGACCGCGCCGCGCCTCCGGATGTCAAACGGTACGGGGCATCGAAACAGGCGACAGGAAAACGGCGTCCGAGCTTTGGAACAACGTCGCGCGCATCCCCCAGGTGCAGCTCAATCTGTCCGCCCAAATACGTCAGCACGACCGAACCCTCCGGTCTTCCGGAAAGAGGTGCGGATGCGAGATGACGGCAGCCAGCGCTCCAAGCTCTTTCAGAACCGTCATGCGCGCCGCAATCTTCTCTTCGCCATCGTGCGACGGCTCATAGACATCTTTCGGCCCTTCAGGGTGGAAAACCCACAAGACAACAGCAGCCGGATCCAACTGCGAGATTTGCTCAGCGGTCATGCTTTTCATTCCGGGTCTCCTTCGGTGCGTCCGAGCGGCGTCAGCGCGTAGGCGCGGCCTTCGCGGGTCAAGAGGTCGGCAGAAACAAGAAATTCGAGGGCCTTGCGCACAGCGGTCGGGCCGACGCGCAGGTCCATTGCAGCGCCCTCGACAAAGATGCGATCGGGTCCGGCATCGAGGTCACGTTGGGCCTGGCGCAAAAGCGTCTTTTCCAAACCGGACAGCGGCGGCATTGTGCCTGCCCGCCAGACAAACAGAATGTCGCCATCCTGATCGCGGCGCGCTTTTAGCTGCCGTGCGCATAAGGCGATCTCGACAATGTCGTGCGCTTCAAGGAACAGGAGCCCGTGATAGCTGGCGATATCAATGACGCGGATACCGTCCGGATGCCGCTTGGCGAGATAGTCCATCGCGACGGGGTCGATCACCTGATCGGACTTCCGGACAAAGTCATTCATCGGAGCGAGCAAATCGGGAAGGATGCGCGGAGACTGGTTCATTGCACACACCCCCAATTGCCTGACGGGAGTGTGCAGTGCTTCAGCAGTTTTGCTTTATTTTCGGGTGTGAGGTACCAACCCCAGCCCCACTTGGTACTGATATCGATACCAAGTGGGCGCAGGGCCTTCCTTAGTTGACAGATGTAAACGTCAACAACTTTCGAACTCGGCTCTTCCCCTGCCCGATCGCTGAAAAGCGCCGCCATCGCAGCGTCTTTTGTCATCAGGTTTCGAGCAAGAAGGCACCGCAGGACGGTCGCCCAGGTCTTTCTCAAATGCCACTCAAACGGAAACTCCATTTCCGGCTTGATCAACTGACTCTTAAGGTACTCAACCTCATCTTCAAGCGCCTGAATGCGCGCATCTTTGATGTCGAGCTTTTCGCGCAAAAGTGCTTCTGCGCTTCTGCCGCCATGACGAAATGCAGAAACGCTCATAGCGCCACCCCCTCGACTTTTCCGCGAAGATGCCGTTTCATGCACGCATTGAAAAACGGGAGAGTGTTTTGAAATCTTTGAAATTTCTTGTTTCGGGCCGGGAAGCTGTCCCGTATGAAGTGATCGCAAAACGCAGCGGAAATAACTTCAAAATGACCTGCACATGCATGGCAGGCGCAAAAGGAACTCACTGCAAACATCGCATCAACCTTCTTCTGGGCGACGTCACCAGCCTTTGGAGTGAAAACGCCAAGGACGTTGAAAAGCTCGCCGAAATGGTGGAAGGGACAGACGTTCAGGCTGCCTTGGCTGATATGATGGCGGCTGAACGTGCCGTCGAAAGCGCCAAAAAACACCTTGACGGAACTAAGAAGGCGCTGGCGCGGAAGCTGCTGGACTAGCCTGATCATTCCCGCCCCTCCACCGCTTGCGCGTGTCGGTCGAGAACTGCGAGCGCCTCAATCGCGGCGGACAGCTTTGCGCGAATATCAAGGTCGTGGATTTCGTCCAGGCTAACCCGCCCGTCATCGCTTAGGGCCTTGCAGATGGACTCAGCAGCCTCAGCACCACTGCGTACCAATGCACCCAACTGCTGAGGCCAACATGTATCATCCGGCCGGGAAGACTGGAGCGGAACAAAGACCCCTCCGGCCATCCGGCACAACGTCCGGACGACTTCAGGATTATCCGCGTCCATTGTGAGGTCCATCAGGACATCAACAGGAACGTGATCTGTTTCATGATGCGGAGAACCGTACCGGGACAACGCCTGTTGGCCTACGCGGGTTGAACCCGCAGCTTCCGACTGCCCACCCGCATCCCTCAATAGTCTGCGAAAGGCTGCCTTTAGGGCTGCTCGGTCATGCTCTGTAGTCGGCCGAAACGTCATTGCGTAACCTCTGCGGATTTACGCGGTGACAGGCCTGGCATTTGCGGGAGAGACTGACACAGCAAACACGGATCGACTTCGTTCAATCCATGCTCTTGAATCAGTCGGAGAGTTTCCTCATGAATGAAAACTCTGATCGCCAAAGCCTTCTTGGAGACAACGTCACCACCATTGGACAGCCGCTCATACAAACGCCCGTCTCTGGCAGCGACGCGACCGAAGTGACTTTCAGACATGCGCTCGCCGCACTCACGCTTGAGAGCGAGGAAGACATTGATGGGTTTGAGCAGCTCGTGTGTCATAAGCTGGATAATGCACGCTTATGCGTGCATGTCAACAGTTATGAACGCTTTATGATGCGTGCGATACACGAAAAACAACTCTATAAATCTGGGATGAACGCATCACCAGTCGACAGAATTGCAGCCGCATTGCTATTGAGCGGCAAAAGCTTTCGGAAGATATCCGAGGCGGCAAAACTCGGCGTGAATTACGTTTCCCATTTTTTTGTGAAACAGACTCTTCCTAAGAACGACACCTTGGCTGCACTCTGCAATGCCGTTGAAGTTGATATTAACTGGGTGCTTACGGGAGTTCCGAGAAACAAGCGAATAGACTCGCTGCTGGAACTGTTTTCTCATCTAACTTTCGACCAGAAACGCGACGCGATTGCGAAGTTGGCCGAAGGTGAAAAGCTCAGTGTTGAAGACCTTTCCCAGGTATCAGAACAAACCCAGACCCCAGTAGAAGACCTGCGCGCATGGATCTCTGGAGCTGAAACCAGCCGGCCAACCGACGACAGTACTGCCGCCTTCGACGAACTGTCGCGGATCGCAAACGGCCGCGAGTTGGACATTGAGCTTCTGCAAGAGTCTCTTGAGGAAGCATATGAACTCGAATATGCGATCGCGGGCCGACTTGGCCCACCTGAAAAACGTGCACAGCTGGTCAAAAAGATCTACGCATTGAAGCTGTCGAAGTCCGATCGCAATTCATAACCAGACCTTACAAGCCAACTTTTGCAACTCTCCACTTTCGCAAAGGTTGTATTTTCATCTTTTTTTATTCAACTTAAAATTGATCTTTACAGAGGCCAAACTTTGCCCCTTAAATGCCTGAACGGAAATTCATATCAGATGTTTTATCCAATAAAATAAAGACCGTGCAACCGGGGCAGGATATGGTGAATTCCTTTGAGCGGAAGAAAATTGAGGCGTTTGCAGTTGAGGTTTACAAAGACCTCCCGCTACGCTCACCAGAGGAGGAGCTAGTCAACTTTCTCGATAAGTGCAGCGATTATAATTTGACCGTTTTTGTCAGCAGCTTTGTTTGTCACGACCTATTCGGACATAGCCACCCTGAACGCTTATTGGGTAACGACATCGAACTGTTTATGAAGCACGCCGACCCTTTTTTGCAGACGGCAATGCTCCAGCGGAGCTTGCTGTCATGACCAACAGCGTCACGAGACTTGATCTCTCTTTCTTGGCGTCCTCGCACGACCCAACTGCGAAAACCATCGTTTCAGAGTGCATCAGAAATGATTTTTTACTCTGCGAAGAGATGGGGAAATATTCCGAACAGCTGGTTCTTCTTGATGGAAACCCATCTCAGCTCCTGTCACCACAAATTTTGTGGGGAGGCAGTCAAAGCCTAGCTTCCTCGCAGTTCAACTTTGATTGGCCTAGAACACCAGTGTCGCCACGATCTGTGTTCAGTGACACATATCGCCGGATTGTTGCAGGCGGCTACTGCGATTGCATAAACCGGACCTCTGTAATTATTGAGCATATCGAATGTGACGACGCCGTCTTAGTTGGCAGACTACCCATTTCTTACGTTCGTGCCCTTATCCCAATTACCAACGGACAAGGTGCGTGGTTCATTGGCGTTTACTCGTTTAAGCCTCGTCCAGGCCGATATCCAAAGGCCTCTTCAAAAGCTGAGCAATTCCGGCAGGCGTGCATCCCAGGAAGCACAAGTCTTCATATGCCTTATTCGCCGGTGGGCGCTCCCAAGTGAGCCCTCCAGCATAACAGGTTGTGTACCCCCACCGCAGAAAGAGCGCTTTCTCAAATGCATGATGCCGAGCCATCCAGCCGTATGTGTACACTGGTCGCCACTTGGTATTTGCGATGATCAGGCATAGCCTGACGATATAGGCCGCCAAATTATTCGCACGAAATTCTGATGAAACAAACGTATCCCCGATGTAAGCGATTGAACCTGTGACGTCCTTGGCGAAAGGAACTGCAGCGTCTGATAGCAGAACAGGCTCACCGTCATCCGTTCTGTATGCACGCATCCAAAATTCACGGATGTACCTGTCCAGATCCCATCCCGAAATATCATCGCAACGCACCGCGCTCGTAGCCACAACTTTCCCATCTGTGGATCTGCAAGTGATTCCCTGAAACATCGAAGGCGGCAGCGTGTTAAGCGTTCGATGAAAGTATTCTCCGATATAGCCTTTGTCAGAATGTGAAACGCTTTGCTCGTAGGTGGATACCTCGTCATGCAGTTCTATCTGGCTGACCCCGAGCGATTTGATCTTTGCCTCTAAGGCCGCTCCCGCCTTCATCAAATCAACAACTGAAAACCGAATCCCGGCCAAAATCACACCCTCACCAAACATTTTTCCCACCCAATCTAGCGATTTTATCCCGAATTGCGCGGCAATTTTACGGATGAGGGCGCGCCAAAATCAACTTTTTTAGGTTCAATATATTTACTTGCACGCATTTGCGTGCATTATGAGAGCGTAATTTGCTCGGTCACGAGTTGAGCGAACTCTTTTAAAAGCGCCTCAAAATGCAATTAACAACCGGAAAATTCAAACGGTCGACCAATGCGACTTTTCCGTGCTGCCAAAGGGCCATGCAGCACGGTAGCGTTTCCGTAAAAATTTCAATCAGGAGACGCACAAATGAGTTTCGTTCAGAACACCTGGTCCAGCCTGAAGATCCTGAAAAATGGACTAGAATGGTTTCACACGGCGACACACGAAGAGCCGGAATACCGGGTGTGGATGGTCGGCACGCTGGTCGACAGCCTGCAGAAGTGCATTTCACGGCTGGAAGCAGAAATCCGGTTCTATCACTCGGCAAAGAGCCCGACGCGCGCACTTGCCATCACAGAGCCGGACGGCTCCCAGCGGTACGTGCATGGGGCGCAGGTGGAAACCTTGTGCCTGCGCCTGCCCGGCTCGGCCGAGGACGCCGTTGTCTACGGCAAACCCGCTGCTTTGAAAGCAATTGCCGATGCATTGGCCGCCAATGGTCAGTCGGTGTACGGCCCCGCGCCCATCCGTGAACTTGCTCAGCAACTGGCAGACGCTTGCGATCCGCCGGGAAATGGAGATACGAATGAGCATCGAAGTTCTTGATTTTATTGCCCACGGCACCCCCTACGCGGCGACAGGGCTTTCCGGCCTTTGCATCGCCGCCGTTTTCTGGATGCAGCACCGCCAGGGTGCAAACAAGCCCCGCTCGCGATCTTCCAATTCCCTGATTTTCGGCCAGTGGCCAAACCTTTCCTGCCCCGTAGACAGCAATGCCGACGCCACCTCCCCGTCGCTGCACTCGGGCAGGTTCGGCCGGAGTGTTGGCAGCCCCGCTCCGGCCGGCCCCTTTCCCCTTATCAACCGGACACAGACCCGGTCTGCGTCGCCCCATCGGCGAGCCGAAGCTTCATGCCCTCAAGCGGAAAGGACAGCGGAAAGGACAGCCGAATGAAATGGCAGACACAAGGGACGGCGCCCGGACCTGACTACGTACAAATCACCTAACGACGCGCCGTCCTGCCAAGCAGATTTTGAACCCCTCAATCTGTTTCGCAGGACTTTCCCAAACCAAGGAGATCGAAATGAGTGATCCAGGCGGCGTTGCCGGCGACCAGCTACGCGCTTTTGTCGAGCGCATCGAGCGGCTCGAAGAAGAGAAAAAGGTCATCTCGGATGACATCAAGGATGTCTACGCCGAGGCCAAGGGCAACGGGTTTGACGTTGCCATCCTCCGCAAGGTCGTAACCCTGCGCAAAAAACAGCCGCACGAGCGCGAAGAGGAAGAGGCCGTTCTTGATCTCTACCTGCACGCCCTCGGCATGGCGGGTGGAGCTGACTAATGTTCCGAGACCGGAAACGCAGCAGCCTGCAACTGCCTTTCTACGCGGGCAACCTGCTCAGTCGCGCGCTTGTGAAATTCAAGAGCGCTTGGGCTGTCTGCCCCGGACGGATCGAAATGCGACCGGAGCTGAGCGAGCACGTTGGTGAACGTGACTTCCGGCTCGGGCGACTCCGCGATAAGGCTTCCCGTCACGTCAAACAAAAGACGCTCAGTCACGGCAAGCCGCACGATGAGATCGTTCAGCATTTCGTTGATGTTGGTCACAGCACACCCCCTCAAATCGCCCCGGAGACGGCTTCACTGTACCGGGCCTATGTAGATTGGAGTGACCGCTGTAGCACACGGCTGATGCAACCGGAAGCGGAGGCCATTTCCTGATGCCTCAAGTATCCGCCCTGCAAGTTGCCGATGCAAAACGTTTGCTGCCACCGGCCGCTCACAGGGCGGAACGGTTCCTGACTGATGCCGGCGACCTGATTGCCGAGATCGTCGACTGTGAAAAGGATCTGAAGGCCTGCCTTGAGATCTGCCCGCACGATAAGGCGGAAATTCTTCGCCTGACCGAAACCATCAAAAAACGCGCCATGACGCTGCACGGCCAGGCTGTGCAGGCCTGTCAGAACATCAAGGATGGAAGATGACCCAGCATGCCTCCCCCGTTTCCGCCCGCTGCATGGCAAACCCGATGCTGATGGCGTCCGGCCGCGCAGTCGATCTCGCTAACCTTGCGCCCGCCGATATCTTCTGGCCTGACCTGGTCGAGGCGCTCGTGAAGATACCCCGCTTCAATGGCGCAACGCCTCATGTTCACTACAGCGCCGCGCAGCATTGCTGCCTGATGTATGACCGTGCGCTCGACGCGCACAAGGCACACGCCCTCCTGTCTGATTTCCATGTCGCGTTTTCCTGCGAACCGCCCTGGCCCTTTCTGGACTTCGCCGCAGCAAAGACCGACTTCACCGACGCCTTCATGGACGCGATCCGCGAGGCGAAGGGCGAGTTGACAGACGCCATCTTTGCAGCCGCGGGACTTCCGGTAGATGAAGACGACGAAGTCGCCATGGCCCGGATCAAGTACCTTCAGATCCTCGACAAGTCCGTGACGGCAACCGAGGTGCGCGATCTCCTGAAGGCAAGCGCCGTCATGGAAACATGGCATTTGCCGGCCCCCTTCAAGGAAGTCATCAAGCCCTGGGGATTGGACGAAGCGCGTTCGCAGCTGGAACTGCGTCTCGCCTTCATCGGCATCCGGACGCGAGGCTAAGCGGCAATCCGATGCAGCCCCTCCCCGCCAGCGTTCAACAGTCTTTGGATGACCTCTTTACCGAAGCCGGTGGACCGTTAGTCGGTCACGCAGCAGCCGCCCGGTTTCTCGGGGTGCATTCGAAGACGTTGACACGCTGGGGTGATGATGGCCAGATTTTCTACAGACTTCGCGGATCGCGGCGCGCCTATGCAAAAGAAGACATTGCCGCGCATATGACAGGAAGTGCGACATGTCAGTCTTCAGGGCGCGCAAGCGTGACCGTGAAACAGGGGAATGGGTCTACACGTCCCCGTATTACCACTTCGACTTCGTCCTCACGATCGACGGGACACGTCGTCGATTTCATGGCTCAACTGGCGAAACTACAAAAAGCCGCGCGCAAAAATTCGAAGAACGGGAAAAGCGGCGCGTAAGGGACCAAGGCCCGAACGACCACATGACCCTCGGCCAGGCGTGCCTGCGCTATCATGAGGAAGTCATCAAGGGTAAGTCTTCCGAGGTCGACGAGCTGATCGCCATCAAACATTGCTGCCGCCTTATTGGCAGCGATCGGCGCCTGACCTCCCTCACAACCGACGACATCGCAATCGCCGTCCGCAAACGCGCCGGCGAAACCAAGGGCAAGAAGAACAAGACGCTTGTCGCGCCGGCAACCGTCAACCGCCAGATCATCGAGATCATGCGCAAGGTGCTGAAGCGTGCAAAACGCGTCTGGCACGTGCGGATCGATCTCGACGCCTTCGATTGGTCCAGCATGCGGCTCAAGGAACCCAAAGAACGCGTGCGGGAATTCGTCGGCGACGAGGCCGACCGGTTCTGGGATGCCATGCGCGAGGATTATGGCCCGTTCGTCTGGTTTCTTCTTTCCCGCGGCTTGCGGGTCAATGCCGCCGCCGGCATGTCAAAAGATCGCCTGGACGAACCTCGTTGCCGGATCCAGATCTGGATCAAGGGCGAAGGCTGGGTGTGGGTTCCGGTCACCAAGGAACAGATGACCGTCATCGTCCAGGAAGCAAAGAAGGCCCCAGGCAAAGCCGTCTGGAGTTACGAAATGCAGCGACACCCGAACCGCGGCAAACGCCAGGAGATCACTTACACCGGCTTTCGCCGGACCATGGCAACAGCCCTGAAAGCCGCCGGCATCACCGACTTCCGCATCCACGACCTCCGCCACGACTTTGCATCTAAACTTCTCCGCGCCACACGGGACTTGGCCCTCGTCAAAAACGCGCTGAAACACGCGGATATCTCCTCGACGATCCGGTATGCACATGTGCTCGATGAGGATGTGCGAGAGGGACTGGAGGCACTGGACAATGCCAGCCACCTACTCGTGTGCACATCGTTAGATAAAGCAAAAAAACAGGGCAAATAGTCGGCGAGGGGTCCGATCAGACGCTCTGTGTAGAGCTAGCGCTTCAACGTCGCTTTCACTTGTTCATCTTTGGTGGTTAGCTAAGCCTTGCGTAAACTGCACTTTAATACTCGGCAGTGTTTTTTACCGTGGACACCTTCTGTCATTGTTTCGATGTTGAACGTTTTAGCCGCCTGTTCTTCTTGTTCCCCTTTCTGGGTGGCTGGCTAACAGCGACGGGCTTTTCCAAAACGATAAAATGACCGCGGGCCCATTTGCGGATGTAGTCCTGCAAATGGGGCCGATGCCTTGTTTGGTCTATTAATTTCCTCAAGAAGACCGTTACATCGCCGTGCCTTGCCCACATTGACGTAAGCCGATCGAGCATCATGCCGGAAGCCCGCTCTTTTCGGGAAGTTAGGCCCCGTTCTGCTCGCCAAATTCGCAAGAGAAATTCTAATCCTACTTTGGTATGCGATGGGACTTCTGCTGTAACATTGCCAATGAAGGCAAGCGTAGCTGAAAGCATGGGTAACTTCTCGTCTTCATCCTGCTCGACAATCGTCAAGAGCACAGTGCTCTCAACCGTTACATAATGATGCTTCCGCGCAGCAAGATCGACTACGGATCGGGCGTAAACGGTTCCGTCAATCACTCCTTTTGAAAACGCAGCCAACAGCACAGCTTGAAGCCATACCCCATCTCGCTGATAAAGCTGTCTTGCGACGTTGCGGTAATGAAGGTCCTCTGAGAGTAACAATAGATCTTCCGACGCAGCCAGGTATATTGGGTCCAGGCTTTCCGAGCCCGCTATATCGACAATTCCACGCTCCAGTTGGGATGGCGATGCCGGGGCCGAACAAGGAAGAACCTCACACTCTCGGTCAAGCGTCTCGATCGCTTCATCAATTGCCGCTGCCGACTTTCGCAGTTCTTCAGGTGACACGTGTTCGCGAAAAAATTCGCCATCGTGGTACCCAATCGTCATCAACGGCCGGTCGCCAGAAATTTCATATTCCGATCGCCAGATACGAAGCTGATCGAGAACTGACCGTGGCAACACCACACGCGAGAAAATCGATTTCAGCATATCGATTAGGTTGGCCGAGTAAACACACCAGGCTGTGTAAGTATCGAGGACAACGCCATTTTGTTGTCCGTCAGAGATCTGAGCGACCGCCGCCTCACGCTCGCTGTGAGCCCCGACGCATGTTTTGACTACAGCGTTGCGAAACGCAAACTGGCCTGCAATCGCAATCGTAGATCGACCCATTAGTGCCGCGATGACGCAAATAGGGAAGCCGTCCTCTATGTGCAGTTTGAAAATCTTGTCATCAGTTTCAGTCTGGGCCTTAACTTGTTCTAAAATCGGTTTGACGTCGCCATTCGGCAACTCAATAACATGGAATCCACCAACATCTGGAAAATGCGTAGGAAACGTTTCCATGATGTCATGGAGAAGACCGATATATTTATGCTTGAAGCCAATAACCTTCCAGCTTTGTGGTGTTCCCCCCCCTCCCTCATAGACAACAATGTCGCCGTCCTTTGCACCAATTAGACTCTTGGCAAATGGATGTGCTGGATTAAAGCGTTCAGTTCCCGGCCTATTAGGACCAGCTTCGATGGTGACTTTTCGCCTGATTTTGTCGCTTCGCTCGATCTCTACGGTGCAATCCACGGAGATCGTTTCGCCAATGTCGGGCATACGTAGATTTGCAGGATCTGGAAGAATTAGCCCTACATAAAGCAAGCAGACGCGACCATCATTTCGATTCTGCTGCGCCACTTCATAGCCGTAGCCAAGGCCATCCTCAGCTCGTCCGAAGTGAACAAGCAACTGAGAAAGCTGCATTTTCTGCGATGCGAGCCCCTGAAGCACAGAGAAATCTAAAGAGTGCAAATATTCCTCGACTTCACTCCTTCTATCCATCCGCAGCAAGGTGTTGATCAATCCGAGGTGAGAAACCAGGTCGGTCTGATTGGCCTCAATTGCCTGCTTAAAAGCCGCCTGTGCACTCGGTAAATCGCCGCGATTAAAATCTATGCTGCCTATCGCCCGCGCATAGAAGGCTTTCTGCTTCAGTTGCTCTGATAGTTGCCCCACAAATGCAAGGGCATCTTGGCGAGGTGGGGCGTTAACAAAAGCCCGCGCCAAACACTGAAGTTCTTCACTATCATGCCTCATCGGGATTTGACCGTAGAGGAGATCAATCACAGTATCAGGATCGTTCTCATTCTCCGCGACGCGAGCAAGCATTATACGCGCAGCAAAGCTCAAATTGTCTTGTCTATCTCTTGCAGCTTGGTAGAGAGCAGCAGACCAATCATAATCCTGACGCGATGTGGCGATTTCATACAGGAGGATTGGGACAATGGGCTCGGTGTCAAACTTTGCCAACAGTGCGTCAACGTCAGCTCGCACATCCCTAATCTCGTCAAGGCGGCACCGTGCTAGAAGAACTATCGACTCGAAGAACGCTTGATCGTCCTCTGAATACTGGGAAATCTCTGTTTTGTCCGACAACGCGAGGACTTCACACCATTTTCCGCTAGTTGCGAATATCTGCAACTGACCAAATACCTTGTCGCGAGATTCCGGCACTCGATCGAGCAGTTTGGCGGCTTCCTCTGGAGTGCCCTCCTCAAGAGCGATCAATGCTAGGTATTGAAGGAGCCCCTCATCGTCGGGAACAATTGCCAATCCCTTACCAATCGTTTCTCTTGCCTTATCAAAGTCTCTTAGGAGGCGGTGCGCAGTTGCAAGGTTCGAGCAAAGAGCCACATCGAATGACCTAGGGGCATCCAACTTTGCCAGAGTCTCATCGAATTGCGCGGAAAGAGTTTCGATCGCAATGAGAACATCGGTTTCCAGCTCAGCAGTTAGCAGAGCGCGTCTGTGTTCGTCTGACCACCGGCAAACTCGGTCAATCGAAGCTTCCGCATGAAAACGCGCGAGGGTCTTGTCATCGGGATGCTTGGAATGTGCAAGTTTTGCGAGTTCATGCCATTTCTCGGGTGTGCCACACGTGCGCAGATAGTCGATTTTTGCAATGGAGACGAAAGCTTCATCCTGCACTTCGTCCGGAACAACAGTTAAAACGTCCTGTAAATCGGGCAGTAGCCTTGCCGCCATGAGCGTATGGCCTACAAGGGGCGCTTTGTCGTCTACAGAATCGAACTTCGACAGGCCGAAATCGTAGGCCTCTTGAGGACGCCCAAGTAAAGTCAGACCTAGCACCTTGAAAGCTGCTGCCTTCGGTTCATCGGGAGCCCAATTATACGCCTCCAAGTACAGATGACCCGCTTCTTCCTGCTCGCCAAATCGCAATCGGCATGCAGCAATGTTTGCCTTGATCCTGAAACGAATTCGATCTGACGCATCAGCGGATAGCTCGTCCCACATAGTTTGCAGCAATCTCAGCGCAACAGCGGAATTGCCTTCCTCGATCAGATCGCGATGTTGGTCAATCTGCTTATCAAGCCACGTGTCATGGCTTGAGCCATCCACTTCTGTAGATGGTGGAATGGCAAGCGCAAGATCCAATTTCTGCTCAATCCGACTAAATTTATCTTCGAGCGTGGCGTGATCTCTTGAGACCTGTTCTGTTAATGCCTCCTGACCATGGATAAAACGTTGCAGATGCGGAAAAGCATCGGGAGAGAATGCGTTGATAACCGCCTCATGCTGTAAGATGTAAGTTTCTAAGGTACCCCAGCCCCAGACTTGGACCTGAAAGTCCCTGCCAGCTTTAGCCTGTTCATCGGTGAAAGCGGCAGCTTCCCGATGAAGTACCGGGTGATCAGGCGCCGTTGTAACTATGATCAGTTCTTTCAGCGCTGGCACGAATTTGAGTGCTTTTTTCGCTTCGTCGCGTACGGTCTTCTTGGGAAGCTTTTCAGCCTTGATCTTCAATTTGCATTGAATTCCGACCCAGTGATCGAGTGAGACCGATTTGCGTCGACCGAGAAGATCGATACCGTCCTGCGGATGCCCCGACGACCCAAACTCCTGCACGCTTGGATCGCCCAGCACGCACTCAAAAAGCACCTTGCACTGCCTTTGAAAAACAGCAGGATCCGATGTCTTAGGGATCTGGGTTGAAGCACTGACCGTCATTGGCTGCGAATATTCACTTCCTTAATAGCAGTTCTTCGGCGCCGACGCCGTTCCGGTCAGTATTTTCGAGCGGTTGAACTCAAATTACATTTCTGAAATTGTAATGCTGCAACCCATCGCTGAAAACACAACAAGAGCTTTTTTTGGCCTCATCACAAGAATTGGTGTGGAAAGTGCCAGAACCGCTCCCGTTCGGAATCAAGAGGATCAGAACTTCCTAGAGGCCCAGGAAAGTGTCTACCTTATTGACTTATGTCGCTCCGTCGATTTCCCGCAGAAATAAAACGCATTTGTCAAAGGAAACGAATAGATGGCTACCCTCTTAGCTCTCATAGCTTTTCTCGAAAAGGAGGAAGCAAATTGCATCGACCTCATCAATGAGATCGAAGAAGGGCGTGCAAAGTTTTGGTCTCTAAACACAGATGGAAACCAAGTTGAAACCACCGAAAAAGACCTGATCGAAACGCGCCGAAAACTAGCGGAGATACAACCGGTCATCGAGAGTCTGAAAGACAGGGCTTCAAATAACAAATAGGACATTAAAGGCTATCCAGTGGTTGAGATTTTGAATTGGTCTTCAGTGAAATTCGCTGTACTCGCGGCGTTTTTCTGGTTTTGGTCGGCCGTGGTGAGGCTTCCAAAAGAAATCAACAGCGGATATGGAGGCATTGGCGGTACCGCGCAGGAGCTTGGCGACAAGTTGCGCAATCAAAGTTTTCGAAGCGCTGTCGGGGCTTTATGCGCTGCTATCGCGGCCCTTTGCCAGGCCGGGGCCATGGCAGCGCCCTCTTTTGCCGCGTTTTGAGGATTGGAGCTGATCGATGGTTAAATTTTTTGTCCCAGCTGCAAATGACCGTGAGCATTCGGAGGAGGTATACGAGAAGATAAGACAGTTCGTTGCTGCGCCTCACCAGGAACGACGCATAGCTTCACTTTCATGGAGGCACAACGGAATGCAGATGGAATGCTACGTAGGAGGTCATTTGCCTGGGCACTATGGAACCGGAGACGAACCGGTCTGTGCAATTTTTGACTGTGACAATCTCTATAAGATCTGTACGACCAATCGAGGTGTGCTTCGCGGTGAACCTGTTTATGCCGGCAAAGACGAACACTCTCAGGTGAGCTACTTCGAAGCTGACTGAGGCGCTCCCGACATCCCGAAATAGTCCCGAACTCCCCCTAACACGGGTCTCTCTCAGCGTATTTTCGTGAGTTTTGTCAGGGATTTGCGGCTTTAGGCGGAAAAACTCCCAAACCAGATGCGCTACCAGGCTGCGCTATACCCCGATTGATTTTTGGGGGTGTATCCCCAAGGGCCGCATTCGTCAAGGGAGAAGCAACCGCTTATCCGGATGATTGTGGACAGGCTAATGATGCGTGGACGGGCTGGCCTCATCTTCTGGACTGATTTCCCGCAGACTCATTCCAGCCCCATCGACGGACTGATGACCCTGTCGCCTGCAGAAATGCCAAGTTTTTCCGCCAGACCGGCATTAATCTCGAACACGAATTTCGCCGGGCCGATTGAGGGGATTACGTCTTCGGAAAACGGTGTGGTGTTGTCCGCGATGCTGACGATACCGCCGCGAGCGTCGATGAAAATGATGTCGAGCGGCAGCGGTGTGTTTTTCATCCAGAAATAGCGGTCACCCTCTCC
The DNA here is from genome assembly GCF_000168975.1 of Roseibium aggregatum IAM 12614. Lineage (GTDB taxonomy): Bacteria > Pseudomonadota > Alphaproteobacteria > Rhizobiales > Stappiaceae > Roseibium > Roseibium aggregatum. The sequence continues at coordinate 86,322 of NZ_AAUW01000004.1, read as the reverse complement.
TTCGAACAGAAACAGCATGCCGCGTTTTTCCGGCATTTCTTTTCGGAACATCAAACCCATCGACCGCTGTTTGTCCGTCGCTGCGACTTCAGCCTCGAACCTGTGCTCCTTGTCACCGGACTGAATGACAAGATCTTCTACCGGCAGGTTCCTTTGCGGCTCCTGAGCCATCGCGGGCCCTGCAGAACCCGACAAGGAAATCCAAAGCGTTGCAGCAAAAATCGAGAGGAACAGAAAGAGAGCACGCATTCTGGAAACTTCCTGAAAGACACGGCCGAACCGCATTGAAAGATTGGCGGTCAATGGTCAGATCTCAATACCATTTCCCGCCAGCCGAAACAGATCGGCTGAAGGTCGGCAAAAAAAAGGGCCGGATCATGTCCGGCCGAGTCGATGCGCAAAATGGCGGAAACGAGACATCAGTGGGAGGCGGGTATGTGCGTGCCCGTGCCCATCGGCCGGATTTCGGCTGCCATACGACCCTTAGGGCCTTCCCCGAAACGCACCAGAACATCCTGGCCTGGACGCAACTCGGTGATACCGAAACGGCGCAGCGTTTCCATGTGGATGAAGATATCTTCCGACCCCTCGCCCTGGGTCAGGAACCCGAAGCCCTTGACGCGGTTGAACCATTTCACGGTCGCTTTTTCGAAACCGCCTTCGGGAACAACCTGAACATGGGTACGCGATGGCGGTAGCTGCGAGGGGTGCGTCGCCGTGCTTTCGTCCATCGACAGAATGCGAAAGGCCTGAAGCCCACGTGGCCGGTCGAGCACTTCACACACGACGCGCGCGCCTTCGTAAGCGGTCTGGTACCCGTCCCGTCTGAGGCAGGTGACGTGCAAAAGGATATCGCCGTCGCCGCTGTCCGGCACGATGAAGCCATATCCTTTTCCGACGTCGAACCACTTAATCGTTCCGGCGATCTCAAGTACATCGACAGCAACTTCGTCCGTCAATGTTTCGAGTGCGCGGGGTTCCCGTGCGGTTTTGACCCCCATAGCCTTTTGTCCCGTCTCTGGTCCGCATCATTAAGCTGAAGGCAAATTCGACTCACCAGCCAGCTGATTCCTAACAAAAGGATAACATTGCGCTTTCTTGCGAGAAGGAAAATTGTCGGACTAACCACAGACCATTTACGGAAATCAGTGCCTTTATTCGCCAAATCCAGCAAATGTTTGTGCCAAAGGCGTGCGAACGATTGTTGACGCATAAGAATCGAGCGGCGTCTCCTGACCGTTGAGAATCACCAGTTCGGCACCTGATTGCACTGCGACGGCTGGCAATTGCGCGGCCGGGTGCACAACCAGTGAAGACCCCAGCACCAGAAACAGATCGCAAGCTGACGCCGCTTCAGCAGCCCGCTGAAGCTCGCGTTCCGGCATCTGCTGACCAAAACTGATGACCGCGGCCTTCAACAGTCCGTCGCATTGAGAACATCTCGGACTTTCCCCCGCATCAACAGCCGGCTTCTGTGCTTCCAGCTCGGCCCGAGCGCCGCAGGACAGACAGGAGGCGAATGTCGAGTTGCCGTGAATCTCGACAAGCAAGTCATCCGGAAACCCGGCACGCTGGTGCAGACCATCAACATTCTGCGTAATGAGGCAGACGAGCTTTCCGGACCGAGCCAGAGTCGTGAGAGCAAAGTGTGCCGCGTTCGGTTCGGCCTTGCAAAAATAGTCCATCATTTCAGAGCGTCTGTCCCAGTCTTCCAGGCGTCTGTCCCAGTCTTCCAGGCGGCTGTCCTCGTCGTCGACGAAGTCCTGGTATTGAACAGGCTGACGTTTGGACCATATCCCGCCGGGTGAGCGGAAATCCGGAATTCCTGATTCCGTCGATATTCCCGCCCCGGTCAGGGCAACGATCTGCCGGTAGGAACCGACTTTGAACTGTGCCACAAAGCGTTGAGCTTCGGGCAAGGTGGTAATGCAATTCATCGGCCGGTCCGGTGCCCGTTTGGAAAACACCTCGAATGAGGAAAAGGATAGGACATGCGTTATTTGCACACGATGGTCCGCGTGACCAACATTGAAGACTCTCTTGATTTTTATTGCAACAAGATGGGCATGACGGAGATCCGCCGCCACGAAAGCGAAAAAGGAAGGTTCACCTTGATCTTTCTTGCTGGGTCCGACGACGTTGAAGCCGGCAAGGCCAATTCGGCGCCCCTTCTTGAGCTCACCTATAACTGGGATCCTGAAACCTATTCAGGCGGACGCAACTTCGGCCACCTCGCCTATGAGGTCGATAACATCTACGATTTCTGCGAGAACCTGCAGAAACAGGGCGTCACCATCAACCGCCCCCCGCGCGATGGCTGCATGGCCTTCGTCCGTTCGCCGGACAACATTTCCTTTGAGCTACTTCAAAAGGGTGAAGCGCTTGAAATCAAAGAACCCTGGGCCTCCATGCCCAATACCGGCGAATGGTAAAACCGGACAGTTTTCAACAGGCGCAGGCCCGGGTTTCCGGGCTTGCAAAAAATTGTCGCAAAGGCTCTTGCGGGCTGATCCAATCCCGCCTATAAGCCTCCCCACGACGCAGCCGCGTCGACCGCGCGCCCATCGTCTAGCGGTCTAGGACGCCGCCCTTTCACGGCGGAAACACGGGTTCGAGTCCCGTTGGGCGTGCCAACTTCTTCCCTTCCGGTTCAGAAGCTGGCATACGACATCAGCAGATGCTGAATGTCAGATCGCGCCTGGCGAAATGTATCTGCCCTCGATATCCAGCGCAGGTTCATTCTTGCGGAACAACGTCCTGCCCGGAAATTCCTTCTTGTAGAATGCTTCGATGTCTGCCGCTGCCGGACCAGCGTATTCAACGCGTCCGCTCGGGAAGAATATGTCCAGATCGTCGTCCTTATGCTCCGTTGCGTAGGTCTCCTGTGATCCATGAAGGACCATGGCAGCTCCCAGCCGGCTGTTGACAAAATTCTGCACGTCAAAAAACTTCGGCGAGCGTGTGTGCTTGCCGCCCAAACGGTTTTCCCTCACGCGGACGATCTGATGAGGGGCATCCATATCGACGATACCGTAGAGATCAAAGTCACCGTGCACGCATTTTGCCGCGGTGATCAGCGAACTGGATGTGAATTTCACACAGGCGAAATACGGGTCTTCCGGGTTCCTCTCGACAAAATACAGTCCGCCCCGGGGAACATACGTCATTGTTTTTTGTTGCTCGAAGGTTACCATTTCCGGTCGCAACTGTTTTTTGAAGTCGTTCCAAGCCTCGATGACATCCGCGTATTTGCTCGGTTTGAAGGCCTTTTCGCCGGCAAGTTTCGGGTCAACGACCAGTCCGGCAAAGCTTTTACGCTGCGCGTCCGGACACCTGCTCCCCATCGGTTTGACATCGTAGTCCGCAGTCTTGGCCTTGCAATCCAGGCGCTTGGGAGTGGCGTAGGGCTCTCCGATATGCTCAAGAGATGCGGTGTTGGTCCGCCGCACAAGAATTGCAACGTTGTAGAGCCGGGCTGCGGACTGGAATACACCGATATGTTTGGCTTTCAGGTGTTTGAGGATATCTGCTCTTCCAGCCATCAGTCTTCTCTCCGCCACCTGCAAGCGTCGTAAGCTTGCGGAACCGCACATTTGCAACGAAAGCAGATTACCAGAGCGTCACCCATCCGGGGTGATTCAGGTCACAAACCTGTTCTTGATGATCGACAGACATTGTTTTTCAAGTTTCGTGGCACCTAAAGACCGGTTCTGCCTATTCGCCACCAATCAATTTGTTGCAGTGCAAAAGTGGTGACAATCCGTCGTTGAAAAGTGGTTTTTTAAGAACCGAGCAGCTATAATGCGAAGCCGATTTTAGTGAAATCATGACCGGCTCGTTCCGGACTTGCTTCAATCGTTGCAGGGGCAGCTTTCTTATTTTGACGTTCCTGTGACGCTTATTACAGAAATATAGTGCCAGCCGGGGTACCTGTTCCTCTCAAGAGGACAAAAAACCTCGTGTAAAGATCGGTGCAACCGACAGGCAACCTTGATCTACGAGAGGACAGGATATGTTCAAACGATTGATCGCCGTGCTGACAATAATTCTCGCAGGGACGGCTCCGGCATTGGCTAAGCGCGTTGCCCTGGTACTCGGCAACGGCGCTTACGAGCACACAGTACAACTTCCAAATCCGGCGAATGACGCCGAACAGATGGCCGCAAAACTTAAGGCCCTCGGCTTCGAAGTCGTTGCCGGACAGGACCAGACTTACGGTGAAATGCGCAGATCCGTCATGGATTTCGCAAAAAAGGCATATGGCGCAGATATCGCCATTCTGTTTTACGCCGGTCACGGCCTGCAGGTCGCCGGTCAGAACCATCTGGTTCCGATCGACGCCACGATTGAGGATGAAACCTCACTCGACTTTGAAACAATCACCGTCGACTTCATCATGCGCCAGATGTCCAAGGACGTGAAAGTGCAGATGGTGTTTCTGGACGCCTGCCGTGACAACCCGCTGGCACGCACGCTCGCGCGTCGCATGGGGCCGAGCCGTTCCGGCAGCGTGGGTGCGGGCCTTGCCGAAATCAAGATCCAGGAAACCGGCGGCGAAGGCTCCGTGATCGCATTCGCCACGAGCCCAGGCGATGTCGCTCTGGATGGCGACGGTGCGAATTCGCCCTTTACCTCCGCGTTGATCAGGCACATCGACACACCGAACGCTTCCATCCAGACCGTCATGACCCGCGTCACCGGCGAAGTCTATGAAGAGACGGAAAAGAAGCAGCGCCCGTGGGTGAATGCCTCGTTGATCGGTGAAGTTTTCCTGAACAAGCAGGAAGTGCCTGCTGCGACGACGACCGTTGCATCTCTTGGCAACACTGCAACTGCGACTGCCCAGCAGCCGGCCGTCAACAACGCCGTCAGCACTTCCCCCAGCCAATCCGCGATTGCCTGGGAACGCGAAAAGCTGATCTGGGAAACAGCCAAGTCGAGCAACACCGTTGCAGACTACAAGGCTTACCTGGACGCCTACCCGTCTGGCCTGTTCGCGGATTTCGCGCGCAACTCCATCAAGCGGCTTGAAGCTGGTAGTCAGGTCGCTTCGGTCAATCCGACCGTCGTCCCAGGTGCGACAACAGCTCCTGCCGCGAGCTCCGCAGGCGTTGTGGCAACCCTTCCGGACCCGCAAAAGGCCGTTCCCGGTACAGAGGAAACCGAAGCGTCCCTCGGCTGGAACCGGACTGCCCGCCGCGAAGTTCAGACCCGTCTGAACCTTGCTGGTCAGGATGTAGGCCGCCCGGATGGTGCCTTCGGCCCGAAAACCCGCGCTGGTGTAAGTGCCTGGCAGGCTGCTAACGGCATCGTCGCCACCGGTTACTTCACCGCCGCCCAATACGCCTTGCTGACCGCACAGACAGCAACCCAGTATTCGGTTTACCAGGCTGAAGTGAACCGCAAGCAGCAGGCTGCCGCAAGCGCCTCACGCAGTGCAACCTCCACCCGCCGCACCAACAACACCACCACTCACCGTGCGAACAATAACAACAACAACGGTGGTAGCTTCAACCCGGCTGGTGCAGCCTTCATTGGTGGTGTTGTGGGTGGCATCATCGGCGGAGCTATTGGCCGCTGATCCGAGACCACATTACCACCAGCCAAATCAGAACGGTCCGGTCTCAAAAACCGGACCGTTTTCTTTGCTGGCGCGTAGTATCGCTCACTCCGCGTTATTCGGCTTTGGCAGGAAAGCAACCTTTGTCAGTCAAGATGCAGACGAACACTTGTCAGTTTTGAATTGCGGGCTTCGTCCAGTATGCGCACAACCAGCTGGAAGTCCGTTCCCCTGGCAGGCAAGAGAACGGCATCCCTCGCCCCGGCTTCAGCCAGGCGGTTCAATTCCTCCGTCAGATCGGCGAGAACCATATCGCGGCCGTTGACCGTGAGTGCAGTTCCATCGGAACCTGGTCTTGCCTTTACCACGATCAGAACGGCAGCCACGCTTGCAGGCTTTTGGGTTTCTGTACCCCCGGCCGGAGCGCCGCCACCAAGAGCCACATCCAAGGGACGCCAGACGCCGAAGGTGGACGACAGCAGGAAGAACATGATCAGGATGAAAATGACATCGATCAGAGGGGTCAGCGGAATACGCTTCCGTCTCGCGAGCGGTGTTTCGATGGAAATCATGGATCACGTATTTCCGGAGCTGCTGGTCAATCAACACATCGAGTTTTGCCGAAAAACTACGTCAGCTCAATCGTCTTTCCGAAATTGACCGTGGGCACACAATTCCTTAGCGTATTTTCAGGTTGGCAAACTGGAAACACAACTATGAAAACCGACCGCGACGGCGGCAAGACCATGAGAAGACGCCGGGTACGTGCGCGCAGCATTGGGTTTATAGGCGCGGCGGCTCTTGCAGGCATTTTATTGGCCTCCAGTGCTCACGCTGGCCTGCGCGTATGTAACGGCTCTGTCGATCTTGTGAATGTTGCGCTCGGCTATGAAACCGATGAAGGCCTGCGCACAGAAGGTTGGTGGACCATAACTGCCAATGCCTGCAGCCAGGTTCTGCAGGAACCGCTCAAGAAGGCACGCTATTATCTTCATGTCGCCGATGGGTTCGGCGAAAGCCGCCTTGGAGGCGATATCACGCTTTGCATTCGCGAAGAAAAATTCGTTCTTTATGACGGTGATCAGTGCTGGCAACGCGGCTTGATCGAGGCAGATTTCTTTCAGGTAGAAACCGAAGGGAAACAGGATTGGACGGTTCTGTTGTCCTATGACTAAGAACGGCTATAGCCGGCGACCACAGGCCCTTTCCAACAATCATTGACGCATTAACCGGGGGAACAAGATGCGGATATTGGTTCAGCGAGTTTTTTTGGCGATTGCGGTTGGCGTCTTTGCCGCACCGGCACAGGCACAGCAAATAACAGGCAAGATCAGCCTGGAGCTCAATCAGTTGCAGCCAACGGCTGATGGCGGCTGCCGGCTGTCGATCATCGCGACCAACGGGCTTGAACGCCCGATGGACAAGCTCGGCCTGGAAATGGTGGCGTTCAACAAGGAAGGGCTCGTTGACCAGTTTCTGCGATTGCAGTTCTCCCGCATTTCAGCTGGAAAAACCAAGATCCTCCAGTTCGACCTTGCCGGAAAGGCTTGCGACAGTCTCTCCAGGCTTCACATAAACGATGTCATGAATTGCGTGCCGCCCAGCATCACCGATGTCTATTGCCCGGATCTGCTTGACCTGAGCAATCGCACCCCTATCGAGTTCGGCGACTGACCCTTCCCTTCAACATCTGATGGAGCGTCTTGCGCATGGTCGAGACATCTTCCTCCCTTCTGGAACTTGGCGGGCCGGTCGTGCTCATCCTGCTCGCAATTTCCATTGCCGCAGTCGCCGTCATCCTTGCGAAAGCCGTCCAGTTTTCAACCGCCCGCGTCGGCCGGCACGGACCCGTCCGCCAGGCAGTTTCCCAATGGCGAAGCGGCGAACGCACCAAAGCCTCCCAGAACCTTTTGAAGGACAGATCTCTGTCGGGAGCTCTGGTACGCAGTGCGATGGATGCCATCCAGATGCTGGATCAGCAGCCGTTGTCATCCCAGGTTCGGGACATCAGGGAAGAACGCTTGCGCGAGGAAATCTCCGCGCGGGCAGCCGACCGGCTGTTCAGGCTCGCCAGTTGGCTTAAAGCGCTTGATCTGGTGACGCAGATCTCGCCCTTGCTCGGTTTGTTCGGCACCGTCCTCGGGATGATCGAGACGTTTCAGACCCTTCAGGAATCGGGAGCTTCTGCCAATCCTGCAACACTTGCCGGCGGCATATGGGTTGCGCTCCTGACAACAGCTTGCGGTCTGGCTGTTGCCATGCCGGTGTCCATTGCAGTCACCTGGTTCGAAACAAGACTGGAGAAGGAACGCGCCGCATTGGAAGTTCTCCTGACCGGTGTTTTCACGGCCGGAGCCTCAACGTCGCAAGCTTCAGCGTGACACCTTGAATGCCGTCAGCGAGTAGACGCCCGGCTCCGCCAATATCTCTGCAACCCGTTCTGCCGGAAGCCGTCCGAAACGGGCTGGTTGACGGTTAGCCGGTCGGTTCCAAATGGCCAGTACAAGCGCTGTCTCATCAGTTTCGTCACTGGCTATCATGGTGACCGGCACTGTGAAACGCCAACCGCCCGCCGTTTGGCTGTTCGATGCCGGAAGCAGAAACTCCCGGCCATCGTGAATCTGCCCGGTATTATCGATCAAATAAAGCTCAGGAGGCCCCTTCCCGCTTAAATCCAGTCCGGACTGCTCCGCGCTTGCAATCCGTTCCAGCGGCAGATCGCGCCGAACCACGCCGGACACCTGGGTTCCACTACGAACCACTGTCCGGTCCAGATCGACAAGCCCTGCAGCCTCGATCCCTTCAGAAATCCCGAGGGCATTCAGCAAGGCGCATTGTTTCCGAGTCACCAGCCTGACCTCGATCCTTGCCTCAAATCCCTGATCGGCCTTGAACCGTTGATCGAAAATCGCAAAAGGAGCAATGCCTGAACCAAATGCCGTGACTTCCGCACTGTCTGGCCCAGCCGACAGAACGGACATGTGCGTACAGTCGCCGAACGCATAGTTGGTTACATAGTCCGTCACCTTTGCCAGCGGATCGATCGAAGCTACAGCGACTGGAGCCACGTTTTCCGTCACTTCCCCCTGAGGCTGTGTTGCGGGAACTGTCGAGGAGACAGGCGCGCTGGGTGCGATTTCCGGCGTTTCCGTTTCAGTCGGCTGGAGGGCAACTATCTGCTGTTCGGTCGGCAAAACCGCCTCTTCCTCCGCCGTAACCACAGGATCCACGGGAACGCCGGTCTGAGGTGTAACATCGATCAGACCACCTTCCGGCACTTGAGATTGTGGTACGAAAACCTCCGGCACAGCCTCGCCGCCGACTGCCTGGGCAGGCGTCTGATCTACCGCGAGCGGGGCAAGAAACGGGCTTTCCTCTTCGACTGAAGTGATTGCCACCGGCGCACCTGCGATGACAACCTCACCAATATCCTTTGCAACGGGCTCTGATGGAACGACCTCGACAGCAGCGGGAACTTGAACGCTGGTCACCGGGAGATCCGGTTGCACCATCTCATTCGGCTCAAGTGGCGTTACCGCAACAACTGCATCCGGAACAGGCGAGGCCATGACAACGGTAGAGCTTATTTCCGGTACGTTTGATGGCTGCAGGACTTGTACCTGCTCCGGCGCGGGTGCCGGAAGAAATCCCGTCTCGACCGGGTCAACGTCCTCAGCTTCAATGATGGGTGAATTGACGGAAACAGATTGTTCCACAACGTCGACTGGCGCTAATTCGACCAGTGAGCTCCCCTGACTTTCCGTCAGGATCGGCTTTGCTGTCACCGGTTCCACGACAGCCACATTGCTGGAACCTGGAACGGCTTCCATCAGGGTTTCCGTCGGAGCCACCAGGGGAATTTCCGGCTCAAGCGGCCGTGTTATTTCCGTATCAACACTTGCCAGATCTTCAAACGGCAAACCGCCGCTTTCCAGGATCACTTCAGTCTCGACAGGCGGCAAAGGATCTTCCTCAGCCCAGGGCAAGGCCGGCAAACCGAGAACCAGCACCGAAATGTGCAGAGCTGCCGAAACACCCAGAACAGCCGGCCAGACATAGCCCGGAATATCCCATTGCCGGTCCTGATTATACGCAACCACCGTCAAGGTGCACCTGCCTCAACGGTCATCAGTGTCAGACGTTTCACACCGCCAGCCTTCAACCGGTCGGCAAGTGCGGAAACAGCCTCCATTCGGGTACGCCTGTCGACCTGCACCACCATTCGGCTCTTGTCGGATTGTCGGGCTTCCAGAAACAGGCCGAGGTCGTCGTCCGAGAGCATGTCACCGTCGAGCCAGACAGTCCCTTCCCTGTCCAGAACAAGACTTCCTTCCAGCTTGCCGCTGCCGTTTTCTTGCTGCGTTTCAGCCCAGTCGAACCCTTCCGGCAATGGTGGCCGAAGTGTTCCGGAAACCAACAGGAAAAGCAGCAGCAGGAACACCACGTTGATCAGCGCGAGGGAGCTGTCCGCCCTGCGGTGCGGCTTCAACTCCTGCAAGTGGATCGGTTTGGTGTAGCGTTTCATGGTTGGCCAGAATGTCCGCCGCGCCAGGTCTTCCCCGGTTATGGGACCACTTTGACCGTGGTTGCCGTCGCCCGCAAGACCGGAACATCCTGCATCAGCTTTTCGAAATAATCTTCCGGATCTTTTTCACGGCGTTCGGCAAGCGTTTTGGCAATGTCCGGCCCTACCATTGCAATGATCAAACCGGTTTCTTCCGTAGACGTTTTCAGTGTCAGGGGAACAACGAAACCGGCTCCACGATCTTCCATCTGCAGATAGGGCGAGAGGTTGACCGCTTCGCCCTTGCTGTTGACGAATATCAGCCCCAGTCCGCCTGTTGAAGGTTCATAACCGGAAATACGGCCTGCCATATTGCTGCCGTTCGGGACCACTGTCCGCTGCATTTCGAGATGCAATTCGGTTTTCGCGTTCCCCTGAGGGGTTGCTCTCAGAAAAGAAATCGCCGGACATTGGGCATCACTGACCAGATTGACCTGGATCTTCGCCTCAAATCCCTGAGACTGCGTAAAGTCGCTGTCGAAACTGATGAAAGGCGGCGTTCTCGAGGCGAAACCCTCAATTCTCGCAGACTGGCTCGCTATCTCACGCTGCAATACATGCAGTCGCTGCCTGTAGCTGCTGATGAAGTTCTGATACGGGCTTCGGGACTGACATCTTCGGAAGCCTGTTGCGTGTCGGTTGACACGGGTGGGCGGGTAACAGTTTCAGTCGGTTCGGGTTTGGTCTCGACCGGTTGTTGCGCTGGCGTGGTCGGGATCTCCGGCACGGTCGAACTTGGCTGTGTCGAGGGCTTCTGAGTTTCCGCCGGTTGTGAGGAAGACGACTGCTGCGCGGGTGTTGGCGTTGCGGCCGGTTGCTGGGCCGCCTGTTGTTGTGCCGCTTGTTGCTGGGTCGCCTGTTGCTGGGGCGCAGGTGTCTGCGTTTGAGGCTTCAGGTTCGTCTGCTGCGAGGGGGCCTCAGGCGCATTCGGCCGTGGCGGCGCAACGAGCACGGGTTTCTGGTCCTGTTCCGGCACGGATTGCCCGACCAGGAAATAGACGCCGCCGGCACCAACACCGGCAAACCCAAGAAGGGACAGGGCGACAAGGATGCGTTTGCCCCAGTTTGCCTGGGGTGGCGGTTCATCAAGTGCGGATTGTTCCGGCGGCGGGGCGGACGACGGCCGAATGATTGTCCGGTCCTGATCCTGCCGCCCCATGGGAGCACCAAGCGTCCAGTCCGCGATTTCCTTCATGCTGGCCGGACGGTTCGCCGGGTCGGGCTGCAGCATCGCTTCCAGCAACGGGCGGAAACGATTGTCGATGCCTTCGAGCGGCGGTGTCTGCCGGCGCTTGTCGACGATCTGCACCTGCGTGCCACCCATATCGATCTGCTTGCCGGTCAGCGCTTCCGCGATGACAAGACCCAATGAATAGATATCGCTGCGCGCTGTCACCTTGGCGTCAAAGATACCGACCTGTTCAGGTGAGACGTAATTCACCTTTCCGGCGAATCCATCGCCTATAATTGTCGGGCCACCAGTATTGGCCCGAGAGATGCCAAAATCGATGATCTTGGCCTGGGCGACATCGCCGTTTTGAAGAATGACATTATCCGGCGAAAGGTCCCGGTGGATCACCTCCCGGTCGTGTACCGCCTGCAAGGCTTCGGCAAGGCGCTTGATCAGCCGGAACACGGCTTCCGGCTCCAACGGGCCGGATTCAAGACGTGTACTCAGCGACGGGCCGCTGACAAATTCCATGGCAAGATAGTAGATGCCAAGCGTCGGCTCCTTTGCAAAGACGTAATATTGCGTCAGGGCATCATGCTTGAGTTTACGAAGGATCTTTGCTTCCCGTTTGAACAGATCCAGGATCATCGGGTCGCGCGAGAAGCTAGCCAGAAGGACCTTGATGGCAACCGGATCGCCGCTTTCCACGTCCCTGGCCTTATAAACCGTCCCGATACCGCCATCGGCAAGATGTTCTACAATCTCATAGAGATTGTTGAGCCGGGTTCCGGCGGGTAGCAGGTGGTTACCAACGTTCATCAGTAGCGAACTCCTTCGCGCGCAGACATTGCATCGATATCGACAATCACAACGGTCACGTTGTCGGAGCCTCCCTCTTCAAGCGCTCCGTTTATGAGGCATTGTGCTGTCGACGTCGGTGCACCATTCATCAAAAAAGTTCCGATCACATTATCGTCCAGGTGACCGGTCAGGCCATCGGAGCACAGCAGAAATCGATCGCCCTGACGCAGATTTCCCGAAACGAGTTCAAGCTCAAGCTCTATCCCGGACCCGATGGCACGGGTAATGACATGCCGGCGGGCAAATGTCCTTGCCTCTTCAGGGGTCAGAACGTTCTGATCCACCAGTTCCTGAGCCTCGGTATGGTCCGTCGTCAACTGTTCGAGACGACCGTTGCGAAGCCGGTAGACGCGGCTATCCCCGGCCCACAGGCATGCAAAGTTCGATCCGGAAATCAAAAGCGCGGCAATCGTCGTGCCCATGGCAGCCCCGTTCGCTTTGGCTGCGGCCTGTTCAATCCGGTCTTTTGCGGTAATCAACCTGCTTTCGAACTGTTCCAGCAGGTCTTCCGCGCTGCGCGGTTGCGCTATGCTGGAAAGGGCTTCCCGCACCAGACCGGACGCCATCGCGCCGTTGTGCATACCGCCGGCCCCATCCATCACTGCGAAAATGCCCTTGCCTTCGTCAACGAAGAACGTGTCCTCATTTTGCTGCCGAACCCGGCCAACATGAGTCAGTCCAATCGCAAAGCCACGCATTGAGGCGTCCATTTGCTCCATCATGTTCGATGATCCTCCGGAAGAAGTCGCCCATGAAATTTCCCCGCCACTTCCTGTGGAGTTTCCGTATCGGCAAAAGCCTCCGGCAGCAGTAGCCATCGAAAGGCGCCTGCGTCCGGCAGGCCTGAACACGAAAACTCAAATCCCGCTTCGCCAGCCCGGCACCAGAATTCGGACATGACAGCCTCTGACCCAGGCATGGCCCGCAGTTCGGCCCCGCTGCTCGTCTTGCCACCCGCGTCCTCCGCAAGTGGCGTTTCCAGACGGGCAACCGCCTGCTGAAAGTCTTCGAGACTTGCGTCTTCCCGCAAGGTGTCACGCAAGATCGCCTCGGCACTGTCGTACCAGTCTTCCGCGGGACGACCTTTTTGCTGTGCCGGTTGAACCGCGCTGACCAGCGTCAGCGGAAATGGCCGGCCGACCTTGTCGACATTCGGCATCAGAGCACCGGCAACCCGCTCGGCAAGCGCTTCTCCTTCCAAGCGTGGCCTCAGCCAGAAACGCCACACCGGCATGGTCATGAAGGCCTCCTCCCACCTCTCACCCAGATCCTGACGGGACTGCGCAAGTCCAGCCATCAGAAAATCCTCCCAGCTTTTCAGAAAGCCGGCGGGGCACTGTCCCGTGACGAAATCCGCGCGTGCCGGCAACTTGCCGAAATAACCGGCTCCCATCCTAGAAACTCGTCGGGCAGCTGAAATCTCCCACAGCTGACAGGAAGAACGGGTTCGGGCTCGTTCTCAACGTCACCGTGAAAGCAACCTGTCTGCCGCCAAGCGTTTCACGCACAACAAATTTGTTTTGACCGGAACTCACTCTGTTGTCGCGAACGAAGCGATAGAAGGCCCAGTCCCCATGGATTTCACGGCGTGATCGGTAGCCCGGAACTTCTGGCTGGATCACCAGAACCACACGCGGCGTCGCCGTGTTGCTGGGCCAGTCGAAGTTGGCAGGCAACGGTTCGATTTCCGCGTTGAACCCAGGACCACGTGTCACCAGAACAAGATTGCCGTTCACTTCGAGGCTGGCAGCATCTGCCTGCTGCGACAGCGCCCTTGGAACCACCTGAAGTCCAACCGACGGGAACGCGTTGCCTGTCGGGAAGAAGGCCTGTTTGATCAGGTCTGCCCGCTCGAACTGCCTGAGCGTTGCGTTCGACAGACGGTCCGCTTGCGACACCTCCGGTTTCCAGTTCCATGGACGCGTCGAGGTATCGACCAGCGGCTTCAGGTTCTCATCGAAGAACCGCTGCATGATGCCGTTGGGCGCAAACAGCTTTGCAAACTCCGTCATCGGCACTTCGGAGCGACCGTTTTCAAACGGATAGTTCCGGGCGACGATCCTGCGGCATTCGCCAACAACCTGGGTGCTCAGCTTTTCGTTCAACTGCGTGATCGAGGTTTCCTTGTATTCCTCGTCGAATTCCTTCGCGGCCTGAATGATCAGCTTGTCGAAAGGCGGCGGGAAACGCGTGGCGTTGCTTCTCAAAAGAGACGCCTGGATCTGCACGTTGGAATTCGCCGTTTCGCTCTGCAGCGGGTTGTTGGCCACGATCAGAAGGTTGTCGAGGATGTTCTTGAAGTTCAGCAGCAAGGCATCGATCTTGCGGCTGTTCTCGCCCTCCACCAGCACATGATACGGCCTGAAGTGATCTTCGATCGCCTTGCCCGGAATAATGGTCGGCCCACCGTTGCCTGTGGCTGCCCCAAGCGCACCGGACAATCCTCCCGGCGCAATTGCCTGAAGCCCGGCTTCAAGGCCGATGCGCTTCAAGCCGCCAGACGCATCCAGAACGTAGCGCTGGAAGATTTTTTGCGCAGCATCAGTGCCAGCGTCTTGCGCACTGCCCCCTGTCAGGTTTGTGGCAAGGCCTTGGCCCGAGAGGTCCTGCGTCAGCAAGGTCTCGCGCCGGATGCTTTCCAGAAGCTGCACGACGGGTGACGTGGGCGCAGACACCGCCTGAAGCGTCGTGTAAAGCGGCTTGTCGTTGCGCATCGACTTGAATTTCAAGTTGCCGAGTGCTTCTTCCCAGGCTTCGATGAAATCCCTGGTGTAAAGCGCCAGGATCTCGCCGGGCAGAGACTGGTATTGGTCGGAAAAGGCATCCGCCTCACCGACATCGCCAAACACCCATTTGTCACGCTCCAGTTCCTCGCGGATACCGGCAAGGTTCGGCAGAACCGAAAGGTGGAACCCCGGATAGGTGAAGAACTTGTCGACTGCCACTGTGTCCAGTGTGTCGCCGTTTTCGGTTTCGAAAACGGTCTCCATGTCGGACCCGCCGCGCTGTTCTGCAATCCAGTCCTCGCTGGCCAGGCCTTTGGCACGTGACTTCAGAAGCGCATATCCCCGTTCGGCGAGGCTGACGCGACCAAGCTCGCGCTGCACCTCGGCAACCAGAATGCCGTCAAGCTGATTGGTCAGGACATTGCCGCCGAAATCGAGATCCAGCATCGCGGCGACATGGGTGTTGAGCTCGTTGCGCAGGATCTCGCCCTGCGGTCCCGGGAAGCTTTGCAGGAAGTCGGCGCGGAACGAATTCTTGATCTGCTCCTTGTCGATCTCCGGTGCGTCACCTGCGACCATGCGGTAGAGCTTCGCAAGACTGTAGAGCGTATCGACATCCTGTCCGCCTGGACCGGTGCGGTTGTCGAGCACCTCGGTCATCTGCTTTTCGATTCTCAAAAGCAAACGTGGCCGCAACAGCCGCTCCAGACCACTTCGGTAGGAGGTTACACCGGCCGCTTCCAGGCGATCGCGCTGGCTGAGGCCAAACTGTTCCATGATCGGCGTGGGCGTGTCCCGGCTGTCGTAGCCGGCAGGCAAGTCCCGCAACATGGAGAGGATGTAGGCGGTGTCCGACAGATTGTCGTCCCGTACAACGCGCTCCGCGAGAACGGTTTCCCCGTTGACGCGCACCGTGTCCACAGCCTTGGCCGTTTCGTCGATCAAGGCCTTGTTGTTGAGATAGCTGATCCCCCACAAGCTGCCGAGCCCAAGTGTTACAAACGCAATGGCCGCGTAAGCCGCAATGCGGGTTGCCGTCGCCAGCCGCACAGCCTGACGGTTATGCGTGACCCAGCCAGCTTCCCCGATAATCACTTTTGAAAGCAGATCACGCAGGAAGTAGCTTTTGCCCTGACCGGACAATGCCGCAGCCTGATAGGCCGTACCGAAGGCCTGGCTCATGGAGCCAATCACCCGGTCGATGGCGGTACCCTTCTGGGTGCCGGAGGTAAAATAGAAACCGCGCAGCACCGCGTTCGGATAATATCGGCTCGGTTCGAAAATGGCGTTGAGGAAACCGGTCAACCGGTCTTTCAAGGCCGCAACCTGCGTCGGAAAACCGTAAAGCATCAGCCGGGCGCGCGGATCCGGTTCTTCCTGAAGACGATCCGCCATTTCCTCGTTGAGGCGCTCCACCAGAAGGTCGAATTCGGCAGGAGCCTCCGACACCATGTTCTTGGTTTTTTCGCGGGTCTGGAAGGTCGCCCCCCAGACAAGGTTGCGGCGGGTTTCCGGATAGGATCCGAAGAACTCCATGAAACCTGCAACCGTGTCGGCCTTGGTGAAGATGACGTAGACCGGGAAATCGATTTTCAAGGTCTTGTAGAGTTCGATCAGCCGGGTACGGATGGCGTCGGAATGCTGCTTCAGCTCATCGTCCGACAGGGTCATCAGGTCTTCAAGGCTGATCGACACCATCACGCCGTTGATCGGCTGGCGTGGTCGGGCCTTGCGCAGAATATTGAGGAACCCGAGCCAGGCCTCCCGGTCGTGCTCTTCGTCGGAATCCTGTGTCGTGTAACGCCCTGCCGTATCGATCAGCACAGCGGTTTCGGCGAACCACCAATCGCAATACCGGGTTCCGCCCAGGCCCTCCAGTTTCTGGGCCTCACCCTGAGCACGCGAGCCTGCGAATTTCAAACCTGAATGCATGAGCGCCGTGGTCTTGCCGGCGCCCGGAGGACCGATCATCAGGTACCAGGGCAAATCATAGAGATAGGTGCGGGCGTTTCCGCTCGAGTTCTTGAGCGTCTTCAGGGCGTCCTTCATGCGCTCGGACATGATCTGCAGATCGGCGTCGCTAGCCTTGGGCTGCAGGATCTCGCGTTCAAGTTCCCGATTTGCCTTGGTGCGCTTGTAGATCCGGTAACCTGTCCAACCGCCAATCGTCAGCAGGACAAGAGCGATCAGCGACAGCCTTATCCAGAGCGGTTCGAAGGGCCTCACACCGGCGATCGACAGAAACGGCCCGCCAAACCAGATCAGTCCGATCAGGGCGAGTATGCCGATGACGATTGCCGTTATTCCGAGCCAGAATTTCATAGATACAGCCTTGTTATGCGGTTGCCCCGGACATCAGTTGTTGATCACCAGCCCATTGGCCGGTGGTTTCAGGAAGACTTCCACACGTCTGTTAAGCGCCTTGCCTTCCTTGCTGGTGTTGGGAGCAATCGGCTCGTCGGCGCCGCGCCCTTCCACCTGCACCCGCCCGGGGGTCTGCAAGACGGATTCCATGACTGCAGCAACCGCTTTCGCCCTTTCGACAGAAAGATGCCAATTGGTCGGGAACCTCGGATTGTTGCGGATCGGATCGCTGTCCGTATGACCGACGACCAGAATTTCCCCGTCCACCTGATCGAGTGTCTGACTGACCTGCTCGACCAATAGCTGGAACTCCGGACGCAATGTGGCCGCCGCGACATCGAATTGCGCGCGCATGCGCAGCATGATCGCAGGTCCTGCCTGTGAAATCTCGAGCCCCTCAAGCCCAGCCAATTGTGCGGAAACCGTATCGATGGTCGCGTCTTCGGCTGGCGGTGGCGTGGGCGGTGGCTTGGGCTGATAGCCTTCGCGTGCCAATTCAATCGGACCAGACGGATAGAGCGCACTCGCCCGTCCGGCGACAACTTCGCTGCCGCTGGACAGAAGAAGCATCAGGGTCACATACCCGCCGAGCAGCAATGCTCCGGCGACTGCCGCGACAGACCAGATCGGAACAGAAAACCCTGCCCGCTTCTGCAAAAGTTCCAGGCCGCGCCAGTGAGGCGAGAGATCGTCGCCAGGCCGTGGCCGGACACGCCGCAGAATTTCGTGAAGGTCACGTCGCTCACGCTCAAGGCCCTGCTGCCCGCCCTGGATCGCGCGGTATTTCCCGTAAAAGCCGAGCGACAGACAGGAATGCATGACCTCAAGAACACCGTAGTTACGACCTGGGTCCTGCTTCGCCTTTTCCAGCAATTGAAAAAACTCGACACCGCCGGTTGCCTGACCGAAAAACTGCGTCAGCATGGAATATTGCGTCCATTGATGACGGCCCGCCGAGGGCAAATTCTGCACGATGTCATCAGAGGTCGCACACAGCGCATAGGCGGCGGAACGGATCTGATCGTCCGTGATACCGGCGCTGCGCAATTCTTTCTCGAACGTCTTGATGGAGCCGTAGACGTCACGCATCAACTGGTCGAACTGGGCATCCGTCATTGTCAGATGAAGCCGGCCCAGAAGCAGGAGCAGAGGTGCCGCTGCACGGGAGATCGGGTTTCTGTTGGCAACGCGGATCTGGTTGATGTCCGGCATATGTGCCAGCTTCCCCGCCCCCTGCCCTGGCGCACCACCTGGCTGCGGAGCTCCGCCTTGCGGCGTCTGGTATCCACCCGGCGGGGTTCTGAGATCCGGCGCCTGTTGCTGGCCATATTCGTAACCTGCCGGCGTCGGGGCATAGGGATCCCGGCCGCCACCTCCCGCGCTTTGCCAGGGGTCGGCCCCACCGGATTGCGGATGCTGCGGCGGCGGGGCGGCGTGCCCGGGTGGTGCATGAGGTGGTGCCGGCGGCGGAGCGGGCTGCTGCGGAGGCTGTTGCCCCGGCTGCCCTTCGCTCCATCGCCCGCCCGGATTGGGCATCACAATTGTCTTTCCCTTGCGTTTGGAAACGCCAAAGGGATCGTCATTGTCCGACATCAGCGGCCCTCCCGGACGGCATAGAACTCAAGCTGCAGGTCCGGCCAGTTGCCGGAAAATTGCAGCCCGATTGCCGAATCCTGGCTGAACTCGCGCCAAAGAGGTGTCGTCTTGTCCAACCGGAAATAGACCCGGTCGGTCAGTGCCCTGATCTGCGCTGGCGGCACAGGCATGTGGATCAAAGGAATGCCCGGGAGGTTGGAATAGACGATCTGGCGCATCTGGCCGAAGGGACCAACCTTGAAGAGCCGCGGAAACTCGTTCTGAATTTCCGTCAAAGGCCTGCGGGCAGCCACTTCGATGACAAAGCCCGCCTGAGAGAACAGGTTGCGGTCGACGATGGTCGACTTGAACGCATTCGGCGCAAGCTGTTCCAGAGGCAGACGGATGGCCCGCCTGTCGTAACCGGCAGACAAGAACGCCTGGATATCGGCAAGGACGGGCTTGAAGACATCATGCAGCTTGTCGTGGTCGTAAACCGGATAGTTGCGGGCCCGCCGCTCCTCCGTTGCGAACGTTGCCAGTTCCCCGGCAAGCTGCAGGAAGACGGAGTAAAGCCTTTCGGGATGCACATAGGCCGATTTACGCAGGTGCATCAGCAAAGGGTAAGTGCGGTTGAGCAACTGAAGTGTCAGATAATCGAAATTCTGCAGCCCGCCACCCGCCGAAGTGTCGGCTGCGTAACGCGCCAGTTCGCTCAGTTTGCGCTCCACCCAGCCGATAACGGAATCAATCCAGCCGGTAACGACGGGATGAACGTGGCAGGCCAGGACCGGCGGCGCGAAGGTGCCATCGGTAATGACGATGCGGTCCTTGATTTCGGTAATGCGGGCAACCGGCAGGCAGACTTGTCCGGGATGCGGTGTCGAGCGGATCGAATACTGCAGGCGCGGATGCGCCACGTCGATCTCTTCCTCCTGCCGAATGGTGGAGGTCGAATCAATGATGGTTTCTCTGCCCTGGATATAGCGTGTCGCCGCATCGTCACGGCCGTTGGCAACTTCCACCGCATTGACGGTTGTCTCGGGAATGCCCAGCCAGACGATCTGACCGGCGGCATCTTCGGGAACGTCGATGGCAGGCGGCGGCGTTCCGTCCGCCGGGAAATTGAAAACCGTCCCATCGGAGAAGATGCCGCGCCCGTAGCGCAGAGCAAACCGGCATTGCTGACCGACGTCCTGGTCTATTTCCAGCTCCGAGAAGCCCCACGGATAGGGAGAGGCAAAACGGACCCGTTCATCCACCAGATGCTCCGCGTACCGGTCGCTCTGCTGGAGATGATGAGGCCGCAGAAACAGGCCTTCGGTCCATGCAACCTTGCTATACCACGACATACAGGTACTGCTCCCTTAACACTTTCGCGCCTTCGCGCTTTGAAAACTGGCGAAGACTCTTAATTCATGAGACCGGAACTCTGGTCCGGGTCGTCTCTGCTCAATTCTTCATAACCTTCGGTAAAGTATTGCGTGAAAAGCCCGACCACGCCATCGTCATACGATCCCGACAAGGAGCTCCAGCGCTCCTGAATGCGCTCCCAAAGCTTGGCCTTCTGGTTGCCAAACGTACTTTTGGCGACCTGGCCTTCCGCTTCGATCGCCCTCGGCGAAAGCTTTTCCTCAAATCGTCCGGCAGCCTTCTGCATGGCGGCGTAGGTCCAGACATGATGTTTCTGAATGTCCTTGAACGCAGCCTGCATGGCTTTTGAAATCGGCAGGTATCCGTTTTCTTCCGCTCCCGGAGCCAGCATCGTCTGCAACGCCATTTGCGGGGTCGGCGAGAACTTCAGGGCATTGTTGCCACTGCGCATGATCAGCGTGCGGTTCGTATTCCGCGTCATCGCCTTTACCTGACTGCGGGCCTGCAAAAGGCCCATGAGGTCACCTGTGATACCTTGCAGAATGGCCCCGATTTCCCGGGCAAATTCCTCCGGGTCGCGTCCTTCAAGCATGGCCGCCGGAATACCGGCTCCTTCTGCAAAGGCCTTGATGAAGTCGACATTGCCCGCCAGGGACCCTGGCTCGCTCGCAGCCGTCCTTGCTGCCGGTGCTGCGGCCGCCTGCTCAGGTTCATGCGGGGAACCGACGGCAGGCTCGTCCTGTACAGCCTGTTTGACAGGCGCTGGCTGTTCAGGCCGTTGCTCAGGGGCAGGCACGGATTGGGTTGCGTCGGCCACCGGTGCGGTCCAGACCGGAGCCTCCGGAAAAGGAGATGCGGCCGGTTCGCTTGCTGGTGCAGGCACCGCTTCTGACACTTTTTCCTGCGGGGGCGTGTCCTCCTGAAGGTCTGGCATCTGGAATAGCGGTTCGCCAGCTTCCCGGGATGGATTTTCGGAAAGCGCCGCGAAAGGAGATTGAGCTTCCGGCGCAGGAGCTCCGAATACCGGATCGGCCGGAGGAGAGCCGGCAGACTGCAAGTAAGGTTGCTGGGCAAGATGATCGAGCGGGTCGGCCTGGGCAGGCGGTGGTGATTCCCGTTCACCCACATGCGCATTCGGATCGTAGAGCGACGGGTCTGCCGTTCCCCAGCCATGGCCCTGCTGGCTCCAGACATCATCGGCAGGTGTACCGACCCCCGGGTTCGAAGACGGCGGTGCATGCCGCCCCTCCATGCCGGTTGCCGGCGAGGCCCAGGGCCCACCCTGATTGTCCATGGGATAGTGAGATGGCGGAGCACTGGCTGGGCCGGGACCGGTGGGCCACGCCGAGCCTGCGGCTGCGGGCGAAGTTTGCGGTGCGTCCCACGGCTGCGAGGCCACAGAGCCAGCCGACGTAGCCTGATAGGAGGAACCTGCTTCCAGCGAAACGGCAATGATGTAATCGCCAATCATCAGACGGTCACCGGAGCGCAGCACATGTGCCTTGTCCATGCGTGTCTGGCTGCCGTTCAAGAAGGTGCCATTCGTGGAGCAGTCGTATAAAATGAACTGCCCGTCTTCAAAGCGCACTTCGCAATGTTTGCCGGAAATCACGCGCTGGGGATCTGGCAGGCTCCAGTCCAGATGTTCGTGCCGGCCGATATCAAATCCGCGGTCGGCGCAGCTATAGGATAGCTGACCGCCGGTCTCCAACCGGTCAACATTTTCAATCTGGAGCGTTATGCGCATTCCCGCGGTTCCTCCTTGCGCTTAGGAAAAGGGTGACGAAGACGTGCCGACGGTCACGACAGGCATGGTCCCGCCTTCGGCAAAAGAAAGCCCGGCTGACAGGCATGATTTCAAAGCGTCGTTCCGTTTGTCAGGCTCAACTGTTCCCAGCGCGATCAGAACTGCAGTATTCACGGCTTTGGCAGTGAGATCGTCCGGCATTTCCACACGCTGTTCCGGGTTGGGCGAAAGCGAGCCGCCCGACCACCCTGCTGCAAGCCCGATCCAAACGGATGCGCTATCCATTTTGGCTGCCTCAGCGGCCGCATGAACCGCGGAGCGAGCGTCTTCATCCCCTTCACGAACCCAGGTTTCACTTAACTGAAGAACCTGCCGGTCATGTTCTGTCTTGGCCTGATCCAGACCGGCGACGCAATTCATTCCCCACCACACGGTTTCCCGCTTCGGCAGAACGTGCGCGAAATAAGCTATTGCCGACAGCGGCGCTTCGCTTTGCTGCAATTCCAGCGCATATGCGTCCGGCGCCATGTCCTTAGCCGGCTCACTTACCATTTCGGAGAGCTCCGGATAGGTCTCAAATACCTGGCTAGCCTTTGTAAAGCGGATCCGTGATCCCATCTGCTCTACTCCGTTTTTCTTTTGGCTGCATTGTTTCACGAACCGGGGCATCAATTGATCATGACAAGGGCGCCCTTGATTTTCATCAAGCCAGCGGCCGTCACGTTGGTCATTGTGCCTTTGGCGTTCAGCACACCCGACGCCACAACATCGATCATCGGCGCTTCGATCTTGATCGATGCAGGCGTCATCGTGATTTTGCTTGCCCCGCAAATGAACTCGATCTTCGTTCCGGCAGTCACCTTCCAGTTCATGCCGATGTTTTCTGTCGTGTTTCTGCCGACCTTTTCTGTCCGGTCGACATCGATCTTTGTTTCACGGCAATTCTTGACATGCAGCAATTCGTTATTCTCGATAACGGTCTCCATGTCTTTCTGGGCATGCATCCCAATGAGTTCCTGGCCCTTGGTATCATCGAGCACGAACTCGTTGTAGCCACCGCCGCCGACCGTCGACTCCGACTTGATACCAGCCTTGTTTTTCTCTCCAGGCAAGTCATACGGCGGCATGTTTTCGGCATTATAAACCGTGCCGACGATGATCGGCTGATCCGGATCACCTTCCAGAAACTGAACGATCACTTCCTGGCCGACACGAGGGATGTAGATCCCCCCCCAGTTCTTGCCTGACCAAACCTGCGCCACGCGTACCCGGCGAGACTGTGTCTTGTCGCGGTCCCAGTGAAAGGCGACCAAGATCTGGCCGTATTCGTCCACATCAATTTCGCCCTGCCCGACGACTTTCGCCGTCTGAGGGCCTGGTATCCGCGGTTTGCGGGTCATAGCCGGCGCGCGGAACGGTATGTCTGAAGCCAGAACATCATAGGTTCCGGTATAGGCTTCGCCCTGGGAACCGCCACCACCCGTGCGATACTGCTCGGTGATGATCTGGTGGCTCGCCCGCACGATCAGGTATTCCTTGTTCTGCGGGCTGTGGGGGTGGTCAATCAGCGTGAACAGTCCGCCTGCGAAGAAACGCGGCACTTCACCGGCAGTCTCGATCCGTTTGTCGGCAGCCTGTTCCGCTTCCAGGCGGATTTTGCTGAAGTTGTTGCCTTGGTCCGTTTCTGTGTAGCGGCCCGGATAGTCGTAATTTTCAAGAGACCCTGCCCGATAGCTGGCTCCCGCGTCGCGCTCAGCCTCCAGCAACGCGCTCGGCTTTTCGAAGTCGTAGTCGTTGACCGCAAACTTGCCAGTCCGGAACTTGCGGGTCGGAATCCAGTGGTAGAGATGCTCCTCCTTCCTCTGACTGTCGCCGCCAAGAGCGATATAGGGAATGGAGCTGCTTCCAACGATTGAACTGAAGGACGATTTCGCGTCCGCCAGAATCATTGTGTGTCTGCCGTCAAGCTGTTCGAAAAAATAGGAAATCCCGAATTCTTCCATCAACCGGCAGCAGAAATCGTGATCCGATTCCCGGTACTGGACGCAGTAGTGGATCGGATCATAGGTTTCGGTGAGTTTGTTCCTGAAATCGGCAAAATCGTGTTCCCCAAGAACAGCGGAAATGATGTCAGGCGCAGTCATGTCCTTGAAAATTCGGCAATTGGAATTTTTGGTAAGCAGCCAAAACCAGGGGCGCACCGTCAATTTGTAAACGTAATAGGAATCTCGAAAGCCCATCCATTTCGCGTCGGTCAACAGGCCGTCGAAATAGCGCGTATCGCCGTTGTTGGTGACGACCTTCACTGTCATGTGAGTCGCGATGGCTTCGTCGAAATTCAGGTCTTCTTTCTGGCTCAGAACCTCAAGCCTGATCTCGAAATCTTCGCTGAGCCCCTCGTCGCACTCGATGGTGACAACGGAAAGCTCGTCTTTGCCAAAGACCGATGTCAGCTCGGCCATTCGCTTGGCTTGTTTGAGTTGTCCTACGGCCACGAAAGGTCTCCTCGGAAATAACGCGGTTTTCTGCATCTGGCAGCCGGGAGGCTACCTTGTTTCAGATACTAGGGCGTTTCCGGCAAAAATAGTGTGCTCACCAACACATTTGATGCAAATACTTTAAACTTCAAACCCTTTTGTGGCGAAGAGGACACCTCCCCCTTCCCAAACTGCGGCAAAAACATCGCCTGCTGCTTTTAAATATTAACCCAACTCAGCAACCTTACCCCAACAGCTCTCCTCTTGCTTCTTGCCGATAAAACGACATACTGACATCAAATCGCACTTTAGTGACTTTCGCCACACTATTATTCTTATCCATATGGCACGATCCATTTCGACGCCCAATGCGCTATCGCATTTGAACACTCCACAAGGGAGGATTGAAATCGTGACCCTTTTTGTTTCTTCGCTCGCCCGAAACCCGGCCGCTCGCTCCGGCCTTCGCCGCTCGTTGCTGGCTGCCTCAATTTCGCTTGCCACCATATTGCCGGTCTTGGCTTCGGCCCCTGTGCTTGCGCAGGATGCCACCTACTCGGCCGATGAAGTCAGCAAGCACTTCAAGCAGCTGAAGACGCGTTCGCTGAAGCCGGCTGGCGGAACCCGCGCGCTGTGCATCGGAACACGGGACGAGTGTAATCCGAATGCAAAACCGGATGAAGGTGGCCAGGTTGCCGTCTCCCAGGATGGCGCAAAGTCCGATGGCGGTGAAACCGAGCAGACCCTTGTGGTCGACCCGGAGACCAACGCCATCGACGCTGCCTTCAACCTGCTGGTTTCCTTTGAATATGCGTCGGCACGGCTCAGCCCGTCCGCACAGGCAAACCTGCGCGAGTTCGCCAAGGGCATCAACGACCCGGACCTGGCCAAAGCCACCTTCGTCATCGAAGGCCACACGGATGGAATCGGCTCAACCTCTTACAACCAGCGTCTGTCCGAAGACCGGGCCCAGGCTGTCACACAGTTCCTGGTCAACCTCGGGGTCAGCCGGGATCGTCTGAAAACCGTTGCCTACGGTGAAACACGGCCAAAGGTTGCCGACGTCAACGACCCGGCCAACCGCCGCGTCGAGAGCAAGCTCGTGCTTGAACAGTAACCATCCACACTTCCAAAAAGCCGGGCCGGTAAGCTTTCCGGTCCGGGTCTCCTGAACTATAAACGGGTCCTATTCCGGACACACAACCGGAATGCATACCGGGCTGGGGAGCACGAATGAATTTCGATCCGGAAACCTACGGCACTGAAGTTGCGCCGGGTGCAGGCTGCGGGCCGGACCTATATGACACAGAGCCAGCCTTCGCAGCATTGCTGGATTCGTGTGAGGAACTGCTGCCTGAACGGTTCAGCGAATTCGACCGGTCAGAGATCGACTTCACCGATCTCTTCAAGCAGATGGACGGCTTTCTGAAGCAGTCCAGAGACCTGAGACTGCTCGTCATTCTCGCTCAGTTCAGCCTGCTAAGCGGGCAGGTCCATACGTTTGCAAACACGGTACGGATCATCCGCAAGCTGCTGGAAAATCATTGGGATGAGGTTCATCCGAGCGATGCCGATTTCGGTCACATGGAACGGATCGGTGCACTTGAGTCTCTGAATAACAGGCCCACTGTCGTGCTTCCGCTGGAGGCAGCGCCGTTGCTCAAGACCCGCCGGACCGGACCGATCAGCTTTCGCGCCATTCAGATTGCCACCGGCGAGGCAACGGCCCGTGCGGACGAGCATACGATTTCGCTCGGTGCGATCGAGGCTGCGCTTACGTCTGGCGAACTTGAACAAGAGGCCATTGAAGAGATTCTCAAGGATCTTGGCGACCTTCCGGATGAGCTTCAGGCGATTGCCGACCTGTGTACCGAGAAGCTGAAGGCAAGTGGTGCCAAGGCTGCGCCTCCCAACTACGAGGCTTTGACAACGCTCCTGAAGGAGATGAACGTCGAGCTGAACACTCGCCTCGGACGCCTCTCGCCGGAAGAGACGAAATCGTCAGCTAAAGATGACGACGGTTCGAACGCGGCAGAAGCCGTGGCCCCGCAGGCGGCTCAGTCTGAAATCAAGAACGCAGCCCAGGCGAAACTCATTCTGGACGCGGTCGAAGAATACTTCGCCACCCGGGAACCTTCGCACCCTGCTCTTTTTCTCGTCCGTGAAGCGCGCGGCCTTGTCGGCAAGTCCTATCTGGACGCCCTGAAAATCCTGATGCCACGCCGGTTCGACGACGTTGCCTTGATACTGGGCGCAAGCGGCCTTCAGCTTTCCAACGACCGTCTTGTCGACCTGAATGACAGCGGTGATCGGGACCTGGGTGAAATCGACAATTTTGCGGTGATGGTGATTGAAAGCCGGAATGACGCCATGAGGGGAATCTCGACGGTCAAGGGGTACTATACCTCCAATGAACCCACCAGCCCGATACCCTTGTTGCTGGACGAAGCGCAAAACATGAGTTCTGGGTCATTTACCGGTCTTCTCAACCTGTTTCTGAGGCCCGAAGAGGAGTAAGCCAACAGGATATACAACCCGCATGTTACCTAGGGTTTTCAGCTTCTTACTTGACACCAATCGCCAACGGGTCCTCAATATTTCAAGAAAAATATAAACCATCGATCATGTGACCGTGATCACTTCCCGTTCCCCAAAAACGAAGTACACAGATATCAACGAAACGCAGCGCCGACCAAAGAACAGCAATTAGCAAACAAGTGACACGCGCTAGTATTTTACTAAAATCGACCTTTTTCTTCTGGGTCAGGAAAATGAAAGGCAAGTACAATGGCATCGAACAGCGGGCAAGGCTTTATCAAGCGCAACAGACCTCCGCGGGTCCACATTTTCTACGAAGATCCGTTCGACGCGGAACAGAAGGTAGAACTGCCTTTCGTCATGGGCATCATGGCGGACCTTTCCGGCGATAACCCCGGTGTCGAAAAAGCCGATATCGACGACCGCAAGTTCCTCGACATCGACATGGACAACTTTTCCAAGCGCATGGAAGCAATCGAACCGGGCACGTCCTTTACTGTGAAGGACAAGCTGTCAGGCGAAGAAAATTCCAAGATGAGCGTCCAGCTCCGTTTCAAGAGCATGGATGACTTTACCCCTGGCCGTGTTGCCGAACAGGTCCCTGCGCTGAAGAAATTGCTCGATGCGCGCCGTAGCCTTGCCGCGCTGCGCACCATGATGGACGGACGTGTTCAGGCAATTTCCCAGCTTGAAGAACTGACCCGGGATCCGGCCCTGATGCAGGCACTCGCTCAGAAGATGGAGGCCGACAAGGCATCGTCTGCCGATAAGCAGGCAGATGGTGACGGCACGGAGGAGGCATAAATGAGCAGCACAGATACCAGCGCTCAAACAAGTGGCGCAGCAGCCGGCGAAGTAGCGGTTGAGAAGAGCCCTGAGGAATTCGCTTCGATCCTGAAGCAGAACTTCCGGATCAAGAACGAAAACGACACGGCGAACCAACTGGTTGACAACGCCATGTCGACCTTTCTGGCCGAAGCTCTGTCCGATCAGGCGCTGATCAAGGAAGATGTCTACGACACGATCGACGAGATGATCGCGAAGCTGGACGAAAAGCTCACCGCACAGGTGAACGAAATCATCCATGCGCCGGAATTCCAGACGCTGGAAAGCGCCTGGCGCGGCATCGACTATCTGGTCCATCAGTCCGAAACCGATGCATCGCTGAAGCTGCAATTCCTGAACATCTCCAAGAAAGAACTTGCTGGCGTGTTCAAGAGCTATCGTGGCGCCAAGTGGGACCAGAGCCCGCTGTTCAAGCAGATCTACGAAGCCGAGTTCGGCCAGTTGGGCGGTCAGCCCTATGGCTGCATCGTGGGCGACTATGAGTTTTCCTACGATCCGCAGGACATTACGGTGCTGCGCGGCATGGCGAAGATCTCCTCGGCTGCTCACGCTCCGTTCCTGGCCGCTGCCAATCCGCAGCTCATGCAGATGGACAGCTGGACAGAACTGCCGGCCAAGCGTGATCTGTCCAAGATCTTCGACACGGAGATCCATGCCCAGTGGCGGACGCTGCGGGAATCCGAAGACGCACGTTACCTGGGTCTGACGATGCCGCGTGTGCTGGCCCGCCAGCCTTACGGTGCAAAGTCTGATCCGGTGGAAGAATTTGCCTTCGAAGAAGAGTTCGGCGAAGACAGCCACGAAAACTACGCCTGGATGAGTTCGGCTTACGCCATGGCTGCAAACGTCAACCGTGCCTACAAGGAATACGGCTGGACCGTGCGTATCCGCGGCGTCGAAAGCGGGGGTCTGGTGGAAAACCTGCCAACCCACGTTTTTGAAACCGACGATGGCGGTGTGGATCAGAAATGCCCTGCGGAAATTGCGATTTCCGACAGGCGCGAACACGAGATCTCCCGACTGGGTCTGATCCCGCTGATCCACCGCAAGAACACGGATCAGGCTGCCTTCCTTGGTGCACAGTCCGTATTCAAGCCACGCCAGTTCTCCGGACCGGATGGCAAGGATGCGACCGCATCGGACAACCTGTCAGCTCGCCTGCCTTACATGTTCGCGACCACTCGTTTCGCCCACTACCTGAAGGTGATGGTGCGCAACAAGATCGGTTCGACCAAGGAATCAGCGCAGCTTCAGCGTTGGCTGAACGACTGGATCATGGACTACGTGGATGGTGATCCGGACAATTCGACCGAGGAAACCAAAGCGCGCAAGCCGCTGCGGGAAGCCAAGGTCACGATCGTGCCCGACGAGGAAAACCCCGGATATTACCGGGCTCAGTTCTTCCTTCGTCCGCACTATCAGCTGGAAGGCATGGACATCGGCATGAGCCTGGCGTCCCGCATTCCGCAAGACGGCAGCTGATTTCACGAATTGCCGGTGGGCGGCAGCCCGCCCTCCGGCAAGCATCCTCACCGGATGCAGCCCGGTTTTCCCGGGCGGAGGTGCAAACAAGGTGCGCAAGCGCTTAGGGGTTTGGACCGAGAGGTCCGAGGTAGTTGTCAAGAATAGCAGAGTTTGAGCCAGGAACATTTACCTGGCCCTCAACAACCAAAAGGATCTATTAAAATGGCTGTCGATTTTTATCTGGAACTTGATGGTATCAAAGGCGAAGCACAGGACAAGACCCACAAGGACAAGATTGACGTTCTTTCCTGGTCCTGGGGCGCTTCCCAGTCCGGTACCACCCACATGGGTTCGGGTTCCGGCTCCGGCAAGGCACATTTCCAGGACCTGAGCATCACCAAGTTCGTCGACAAATCCACTCCCGTGCTCCTGCAGCACGTGTCGACCGGCAAGCACATCACCAAAGGCACACTTTTCGTACGTAAGGCTGCCGGTGATGTACCGCTGGAATACATCAAGCTCGAAATGAAGGACATCATCGTGACCAACGTTTCGACCGGCGGCAGCGGTTCCGACGACCGTATCACGGAGAGCGTCACGCTGAACTTCGGTGAATACAAGTACATCTACACTGAACAGAAGCCGGACGGCTCCAAAGGGGCAGCTCCCGAGTTTGCCTGGGACATTGCAGCAAACGAAAAGAAATAAGGCTTCGGCCGTCAGGGCTGCCGCGCTTCGGTGCGGCAGCCTTTTTTCGTTGGAACCTCAGTTGCGGAAATTCGGCTTTCGAAGCCGCACCGCAAGGATCATACTTTAAGGTTTCTGGGGCAGCAGTCAGCGTGGGCTTGGCCAATGGCTAAATCAAATGTGAAAATGCACTCCCCGCTGATGTGGGCGTTCCGTGCACTGGACGACCCGGACTACAAGGCCGCTCAAGCCAGGCAAAAAGAGGCACAGGGCGGCAGAAGTCTGAGGTCCGGACGCCGTCTTTCCAGATCCTACGGCGTTTCTGAACATACGTTGCTTTCCGAAGTCCGGCGCGACCTTCAGGCGCTCCTCAACACGGTCAACCTAAATTCCACGCAGGATCTTTCCGATTTTCCGGAAGTCGAAAGCTCGATCATAAATTACGGGCTGCCGGACTTGTCTGTCCATATCGTCGATACTGTCCGCATCAATCGTCTTGCCGAGGACATTCGTCAGGCCCTACTCCATTTCGAACCTCGCATGGATCCGCGCACTTTGAAGGTGGAGCGCGACGACAAGGTCGAAAGCGAGACCTTCAAGGTCAGATTTCTAATCAAGGCTGAAATTCGATGCGATCCGATACGGGTCGCGAGTGAATTTGTTGCAGACGTCGATCCTGCCTTTGGCCGTATCAAGATTATCGGGGCAACCGCATGAACCGGGAATTTCTCGACCTGTACAACCAGGAACTGACCTATCTGCGGGAACAGGGAGCCTCGTTCGCAGAGGCTTATCCGGCTGTTGCCGAACGTCTGGGCGGTCTCCTGGAAGATCGATCCGACCCCAT
The DNA here is from genome assembly GCF_000168975.1 of Roseibium aggregatum IAM 12614. Taxonomy (GTDB): domain Bacteria; phylum Pseudomonadota; class Alphaproteobacteria; order Rhizobiales; family Stappiaceae; genus Roseibium; species Roseibium aggregatum. Next base: position 55,521 of record NZ_AAUW01000004.1, on the reverse strand, counting down.
GCTGTCCGGTCTGCTTGAAGGCACCGCTTTCCTTTCGGCGCGCGTTCAGCTCAAAATGAAGCACGAATTCGCCGAATTCACCTCGAACCTGTTCGAGCAACTCTATCCCACCGCGCTGGCGCCAATACCCTCTCTCGTTCTTGCGCGGATTACACCGAAATACGGCGACGCAAATCTGCGAAATGGCATAAAGATCGAACGTCATGCCCCCATGGAAGCTGTTTTTCGCGAACGGCAGGGCGAGGTTCGCTGCCGGTTCACCCTCACCTCTCCGGTTACTCTCACGCCGCTTGAGCTGACGGGGGCAAAGTATCTGAGTTCGGCAGCCCAAGTGTCAGGGCTCGGTGCTGAAATGGCCGAAGACCGAAGGGCTCGCGCTGGCCTTTCGATCACAATGACCCACCGGATGTCTGATGACCCGGAAAACGAAGTTTCCGCCGAAGAGGCTCTGAAAAAACCTGAATACCAGGTATCCGGTTGCAGGATCGATACTCTGCCAGTCCGCTTGATCGGGCCGCTGGATCTGGCGGCGAAGGTCTACGAGCAGATCTTCGGACACACGATTGCGCTCTACATCCGCACCGAGGATGCCTTCGGTCAGTCCAGTCTGCAGCGTCTGCCGGTCGATGCCATCGAACAACTCGGCTTCGACGAAGAGGACGCCCTGCTCCACAATGATCTGCGCCTCTTCACCGGCTTCGACCATCTTCGCGACTATTTCAACTTTCCGCGCAGCTTCCTGGGGTTCCGCCTTACAGGGTTGCGCCGGTATCTGGACAGGGTCAAAGCCAAGTCTTTCGACCTGATCTTCGTCTTTGACGAAGTTGAAAACCGCTTGCCCGCCCACGTCGAGCGCAAGATCTTCGCACTTCATTCAGCGCCTGCAGTCAATCTTTTCGAGCGGCAGACAGACCGGGTGCCGATCAAGAAAGGACAGCACGAATTTGCCGTCATAACGGACCGGACGCGGCCGCTGGATTACGAGGTACATGCGGTTACCGAGGTGTCAGCGCACTTTTCAGGCGGTGAAAAACGCCCGGTCGACCCACTTTACAGTGTGGCTCCAGATACCGAAAAAGCTGGTCACGAGTGGTTTTACACCATCCGCCGTCTGCCAAGACGTCAGTCGTCTTCCGAGATCCGGCGCATGCAGCCGAGCCCCTACATCGGCACAGAAACCTTCATCTCCATTTCCAGCGGCGCCCAGGCTGCCGCTCTCATGCAGACGGGCAAGAAACGCCTTTCGGAGTTATCGCTCAAGGTACTGGCGTCAAACCGGTCACTTGCTGCAGATCTTCCCGTCGGAACCAATCCGGACAAGTCCGATATTGGGGATTTCCGGATCCTGGAAGACACCGGCCTCAAGGTGGACTGCGTGGCAGGACCGACGTCCCCTAGACCGCCGCTACTTTCCTACAATGAGAGACTTGGAGAACAGGGACATGCCGGCGCCATTGCCTGGCGGCTTATCAACATTCTGGCCTTGAACCATACGGGTCTGGTTCACGATGCTGCCGGCCGCGACGGCCGGTCTTTCCGCGATGTGTTGAGCGTCTTCGCACCCCTTTCCGACAGCGCGGCAGACCGCCAGGCCCAGTCCGTCCGGTCGGTGTCTACCAGGCCGGTCGTGCGCCGTTTGCAACAAAAATCCGGAACAGGCGTCGCCAGAGGTCTGGAAGTCACGATAACGCTCGATGACAAGGCCTTCGAAGGCGCGAGCGCCTTCCTGTTGGGGGCTGTCCTTGACCGGTTCATCGCGGAATACGCATCGATCAATCATTTCACCCAATGCGTAATCGCAACGACAGAGCGCGGAATAATCATGAAATGGCCGCCGCGGATCGGTGCGAAAGGAATTCTATGACCGGGCCGGCGGACAAGGATCGGACGAAAACCCGCGTTGCGCGGGACAAGACCGTTGTACCATCATCCGCACGGAAGGCTCCGGCGTGGCCAGCAATAGAAGACCAGGCGACAACAGCAGACGACGCTGAAAGCTCCAGCACGGACACCCTCAGGAAGGAAGAAGTTCAAGGTGACGGCCTGGCCGCGAAAGCGACTTCATCGCACGAACGAAAGTCGCGTGCGACTGAACACGCAACTGCCACCACAGAAGAAGACGACGCAGTTCCCTCATTCGCAGAAACACAGCCCCCAGACTCACCGGATACAGAGGTTTCTTTGCCGGAAGAGGTCCCCGCAGAGACGGCTATCGAAGCACTGCAGCCGCAAGGCCAGCCTCCCATGCCAGACCCGGCAAGTGAAGAAGCTGTGCCGGAAGCCCCTCGCATCGAAGTCCCTGTCCAGCAGCAATACGCTTCATTGCTTTCTGCACTGGCTGAACGCATCCAGACGCATCCAGGTGGACATGACCTGCTGGCAGTGCTGAGAATGCTTGAGGGACAGACGGCGCCCGGTCGTTCCGAACCAGGTGCGAAACCCAAGAATGCCGAAGAACCGGCACCACCCAGGATCGGTAAAAGCCGGCGCATGATGGAAGACATTGTCCGCTTTGGCCAGGATCCATCGAGTGAGTTCGCGACATCCACGATCGAGCGCGCTACGCGTGACGGTGACGGCGGCCTCGTCTTGCTGGAGCGTTTCCTCGGCATGCTGGGCCCGCAAGGCGCCCTTCCCTCTGCCTATACCGACGAAGCGATCATGCGCGGGCTGACGGGTGACGACAGTTTTCCGCGGTTCCTGGACATATTCAACAATCGCTTCGTACAGTTGTTTTACCGTGCCTGGGCGGATGCGCGGCCAATCGTTCAGCATGACCGACCGGACGATGACCGGTTTCTTGCCTATCTCGGCTCGGCAATTGGTATCGGCACTCCGATCTACCGCGATCTCGATAGGATCGATGACCGGCTCAAGCTGCTTTATGCCGGGCTTATGTCGCCAAAGACAAAAAGCGCCGCTCGTTTGAAGGCACTCATCACGGGCGTTTTTGACGTCAAGGTGGAAATCGACCAGTGCGTGGGAACGTGGCTGCATCTGGACAAGGACGATCAGCTCAAGCTCGGAGGCTTTGGTCCGGGAGGCGGCGGCAAACTTGGCGCCGACACCATTGTGGGCTCAAAGGTCTACAGCGTTAGCGACAAGATCCGGATCAGGATTTTTACACGCACATTGGAGGAATATCGCAAGTTTCTTCCGCCTACGCGGGTGAAACCCAATCCATGGACAGAAAAACTGTTTGACCTGATCGATTTTTATCTCGGTTTGGAAGTTGAATACGAGATTGAGCTGGCTTTGCCCAAGAGATGCGCCTCCGCCGTCCGGATGGATGCGACCAATTCCGCAACACTGGGACACATCGGTTGGCTGAAGCCAGCTGCGTCCGGCGCCGGGGATGATGCCGGAGCGGAGGCAGAAGAAGAGGACATGCTCACCGACACCCGTTTTCGGCCAGTGCGCCGCCACACCACTGTTTATCAATAGGTCTCAAGTCCGAAGGACCGGAAATCATGAGTGACATTACGGTTGAAAAAGTTACCAGCAAAATTAACTCGGTCGCCTACGAAAGCCTGGACAAGGCCATGCGGCTTACAAAGGATGCCGGCCATCGGCACCTCGAATTGCTCCACTGGCTCTACTATCTGATCCGCAACGAAAATTCCGACCTGTTTCATATTCTTCGCCATTTCGACGTCGATCTGAGCGCCGTTGACAAGGATCTTCAGGCCGCCCTTGCGGAGCTGAAGATAAATCAAACCGAACTTCCCACAATGTCGAAGCCGTTTCGCGAGGCGTTGCAGGGGGCGTGGTTCGTCGGAACGCTTACCCACGGCGACTACAAGATACGGACAGCCTACGTGCTTCTTGCGATCCTCGGGGACGAGAGCACGCGTACCCAGCTTTTCCAGCTATCGAAAGCTCTCAACAAGCTCAAGCACGATGAAATAGCGAGCCAACTGGATGCCATCGCCGGATCATCCGGCGAAGTTCGGGCCCGGCCTATTGACGGCTCCGGTCCCGCCACCGGTGCAGCCTCCGGCGAGCCGGGATCGGAGCCATTGACCGCAGGTGGCCCCGGAGAAGATGCCCTCAGCCAGTTCACGGTGGATTTCACCGCTCGAGCCCGCGCGAAGGAATTCGATCCAATCGTGGGACGGGACGAGGAAATACGCCAGGTTATCGACGTGTTGATGCGCCGCCGCCAGAACAATCCGATCCTGACCGGGGAAGCCGGTGTCGGCAAAACCGCGATCGTCGAGGGCTTTGCGCAAAAAATCGTCTCCGGGGACGTTCCCCCGGCCCTTTTGGGTACACGCCTTTGTGCCCTCGACCTCGGCTTGCTGCAGGCTGGCGCTTCCATGAAAGGCGAGTTCGAGAAGCGGCTGCGTGCGGTCATCGACGCGGTCCACGGGTCTATCGTACCGACGATCCTGTTCATTGATGAAGCTCACACGCTGATCGGTGCCGGTGGCGCGGCAGGAACGGGGGATGCCGCCAACCTTCTGAAGCCTGCGCTTGCGCGCGGCACGCTCAGAACCGTTGCCGCCACCACCTGGTCGGAATACCGGCAGCATTTTGAAAAAGACCCGGCCCTGACACGGCGTTTTCAGCCTGTCCAGGTCGATGAGCCGGATGAAGAGAAATGCTTCGCCATGGTTCGCGGCCTGCTGGGCCCGATGGAAGAGCATCACCAGGTCCGCATCCTGGACAGTGCCGTCCGGTCCGCCGTGTCGTTGTCCCACCGCTACATTCCGGCGCGCCAGTTGCCGGACAAGGCAGTCAGTGTTCTGGACACGGCTTCGGCACGCGTCAACATTTCGCAAGCGGCGCAGCCTGCCCGCTTGCTGGACCTGGTTGCGCGGAAGGGCTTTCTTGAAACTGAGAAAAAGGCCCTGACAAATGACGCCGAACTGGGCGTGGACCATCAGGAGCAACTCGACGCACTTTCCGAAGCGATTGCTGAAACCGAACGCGACATCGAGACTGTGCACAATCAATGGGAAAACGAACGGAAACTGGTTGCCGGCATCCGGCGCCTGAATGCCGCGCTTGCAAAGCTGCGCGGTGTTGAACCTGCGCCTCATCCGGAAAGCGAGGCAATCGAAGATCCGCAGCACGACAAGCCTGCTCTTGTTCCGATCGACGAGATCGAGCTTGAACTTGATGTGGACCTGACCAACGAAGACGCCATTCGGGAAGCGCTCCAGGCGATGCGCACGGAGCTTTCCGAAATCCCGGAAGACGATCGCATGGTCTATGCCTATGTCGACGATGAAGCTGTGGCCAGCATCATTTCAGACTGGACCGGCATACCGGTCGGCAGGATGGTGCAGGACGAGATGCAGACGATCCTGACGCTGACCGACAGTCTCAACAAACGGGTGATCGGTCAGGCTCATGGTCTTGCGATGATCGCAAAGCGTATCGAGACAAGCCGTGCCCAGTTGGGCAATCCGGACAAACCCATCGGCGTGTTCATGCTGTGCGGCCCGTCCGGTGTCGGCAAGACAGAAACCGCGCTTGCGCTTGCAGAAACGCTTTACGGCGGTGAAGAAAGCCTGATCACAATCAATATGTCCGAGTTCCAGGAAGCGCATTCCGTTTCCGGTCTCAAAGGCGCACCTCCGGGATATGTGGGCTATGGCGAAGGCGGCCGGTTGACCGAAGCGGTGCGGCGCAAGCCTTACTCGGTGGTCCTCTTGGACGAAGTCGAAAAGGCTCATCCGGATGTTCACGAAATCTTCTTCCAGGTCTTCGACAAGGGCTGGATGGAAGACGGCATGGGCCGGAAGATCGACTTCCGCAACACGTTGATCCTGCTGACGTCGAACGTTGGCACGGACATCATCATGAATGCGGCAAGCCATATGCTGGATGCACCGGTTTCCAGTGACCCGGATCTTGCGGCGACGGACCCCAATGCACCGGATCCGGAGAAGCTTGCGGAGACCTTGAGACCGGCTTTGCTCGACGTGTTCCCGCCGGCCCTGCTCGGCCGTATCGTGACCATCCCCTATTATCCGCTGTCGCCTTCGATGCTCGGATTTATTGTCCGGCTTCAGCTCAACCGCATTGTCAAGCGGGTCAAGCAGAACCGGGATGCCGTGCTGAGCTATGGAGAGGATGTTGTCAGCCATATCGTTTCGCTGTGCCGTGACCCGGACAGCGGCGGCCGCATGATCGACAACATTCTGACCAACGATCTTTTGCCGAAGCTTTCACGCGCGTTCCTGACCGCGCAGATGAACGGCGAAGAACTAAAGGGCGTTACCTTGAAGGCCACCGAAACAGGCATTGAAATCGAGCCAGAAAGCTGAACCACAAGCAATAAAACACCGGACAGGTTCTTGAACCTGTCCGGCGTTCTGATTCCGGGCAGAAAAACTGTTCCTTTTTAAGGGCGCCAAGGTTCAGCCGCCTATAAGAACGGTGAATTCGCCCGTCGTTATCACGCCGCCCTTGGCTGTCGGATCCCCTATCCGCGCTGCCGGCAGCATGCCGATAAGGACTGTCAGCGACCCCATGACGATGGGATCGACATTTGCCGGCGGAGGGCCAACACATACGCACATGTCCGTCATTCTTGCGGCAGGACGCATGCCTATCAGGACATTGATCTTGCAAGGAGGTGCGATCGGCAATCCCGGAGGGATAGGCGACATCGGACACACATGAAAATCGCCCAGGCGGGCAGCTGGTCTCGTCATGGCAGCCTCGTGTGGTGTTACACTCTTGCCAGAATGAACATTCCTGCAACAATTACTGCGACCTGCATCACAGTCTGGCGCAATTCAGCGCTTGTGCAAGACTTGTTTCACTGCACACTCAGAATATCGGCAATCACCGTGCGGTAAGCTTGCAGGTCTTTGCTTCCGACAGATTGCGGTGCATCTGCTCCCGTCTCCATTTCGAAGGCCAAAGGATCCGTCGGGTCGCCCCTGTGTCTGATTTCAAAATGCAGGTGCGGGCCGGTGGAAAGCCCGGTGGTTCCGACATAACCGATCAGATCGCCCGCCTGCACGACCGATCCAAGCTGAATACCGTCGGCGAACTCATGCATGTGGGCATAGCGGCTTGTGATGCCGTCCTTATGGGTGAGTTCAATGAAGTTGCCATAGCCTCCGCGGACATCCCGGTAAGTGACCTTTCCGGAAAAGGCTGCATGGATTGCGGTGCCGGTGGGAGCCGCCCAGTCGACCCCGGCGTGAAGGCGTTCGGTCTTCTTGATCGGATGAAACCTAATCCCGAATTTTGACGTCAGGACGCCTTTAACCGGAACGAGCATGGCACCTGACACACTGACCTTGCCGCCTTCGTTCACGCAGGCAAACCCCCGATTGCCCGGTGCCTTGAGCACGTAGCAGCGAACCGACCAATCGTCCCCTCGCCGCACGCCTGCGAAAAGCACCCTGCCACCGCCGCGTTTCTCATCCCGCGCGGAATCCGTGAATACGAGAGTGACCCTTTCGTCCGGTTTGATCGCCCGCTTGAGATCGGTCATGGGAGCGAGATACGCGATTGCCTCGCCCACGATAGAAGCGGGCACCGCATTGCGCACCGCAGTTGCATAAAGGCCATCGATCAGGCGATGGGTGTTGGCAGGCTGCGTTGCTTCCTCACCGGATGATTTCTCTTCAACGATGGTCTTTCCAAACCAGGGATCAGCCCCGGCCACATAGCTTTCCCCGTCTCGTCCGGCGGAATATGCAGCCGTCCCCACGTATCCTTCGCGGCCGTATATCGATATCTGCACAGGCCGGTAGTAGTCACCGATGCGGCCAAGCTTGTTCGGCATTCGCACGCCTCGAACCGCGATTTTATCGCCTGCGACCAAATCGCTCTTATCGAAGTTATCCCGAGCAAACTTTACCAGCGGATCGAGAACTTCTTCGTCGAACCCGTTGTCTTTCAGGAAATCCTTGAGCGAGGCCGGCTTTGCCACTTCCTCGCGTACTTCGATCCGGCTCGGCCCCTGTCCGATTGGACGCTCGGTCAAATAAAGGTTCAGCGTATCAGTCGACGGCTTCAGAAACACAGGCAAGTCAGGAGAACTATCGTCGGCAGGGCGGGCGTCTTCTTCAACGACGATGCCCTCGGCTTCGTCGCCGCCACCGAAATTACCGAACTGAAAGTCTGCTTCGCTGCCCGGTGCGCGAATAACCAGATTGCCATCATCGTCCAGCATCTGACTGTCGAGAACGAAAGCGGCAACAGTCGGCACCGACGCCTCGCCGTCGCCAACCGCAGCGGTCGGTACCGGTCTTTCCGACAGATCTATCCGTCGGCTGGCAGCACCGTCTTTCAGGAGCACCGGGTCGCCTGCCAACGGAATGACAGCAGACAAAGCCATGTCGAAGAACGGGTCAGCTGGAACGTCAAGGTCCTCCTCGTTCGTCAGCGCCGCATTCTCGACATCCTGTTCGAGGGGCTGGTCACTGCCGTCAGTTTCCTCCGGGTCTGACGGCAGAGCATTTTCTGAATCGGAACTTCTCTCAAGCGCGTCGGCGAGTTGCTGCATTCCGGTTTCCTCAGGCGGTGAAAGGGAAATTGCACCGGAGGAAATCAGGTGAGCTATCCCCCCTACAGCGCCGCCCAGCACTAGGAACCCTATTGCCAGTGCGGCATAGAGAATTACAGGAGACCGTTTGGAACCGTTTGCCTTTCCAATTGAAGGCGCTGGCTTTGCCGACGAGGTGTCGGCAGGCGCGGCTGGCGGGGCCTTGTGCGACGGACGGATCACGGTCCTGTCAAACTCAGGGCGATTTGCACCCGGATTTTGGTTGTCAGGCCATTGGACCATAGTGAGACCTTAAGCTCAGCGCCGTAGCTCTTCAGGCTGCCGAAAATCAGTTACCCGATCATGCCGGATGATTGGGAAAGATGCAAAAAATGCTGTGTTTGAAGGAGCTTCGTCAGGATCGTGGAAAGGTCACCAGCTTGCTCCTGTCCTGCTCGTCACGGGCTTTCACCCGTTGGTCTTCCGGCTCCATATACATTTCAGGAAGGTCCAGCGTGTAAACGCAGATGTCGGAACTCAGACCACGTAACTGCCCCTTCCAGATCTCCGAAACCGGATAGGACGCGGGCAGTTTCTCGGCAATCGTTTGGCTGACAGCAAGACGAACCTTGTGGTCCTTCGCAACGGATTCAATCCGGCTGGCCGTGTTGACAGTCGTTCCCATAACCGTGAAAGAGCGACGATGTTCGCCGCCAATATCGCCGACCAGAACCGGTCCTGCATTGAGCGCGATGCGCAAGTCCAGCGGCGGCTGACCGGTGATTTCCCGCAGCTGGTCGAGCAGATTTATGATTTCGGCCGCGGCATCGACAGCCGATTGTTCCGGGTGATCGACTGTATTGGGTGCGTTCCAGACCGCCATGATCGCATCGCCAATGTATTTGTCGATATACCCCTGATGGGCGGTAATCACCTCCCCGATCCTGTCGAAACAGGAGTTGACCACGCGCACCACCTCCTGATCGGCGAGCTTTTCCGACATCTTGGTGAAGCCGACAATGTCGATGAAGGCCACGACAACATGCCGGGTTTCTCCCCCGAGCGCAGGCAATTGCTCCGAACTGGCCATCAGCTTGATGACATCGGGCGCCAAGTAATGGCCGAAGAGCCTCACCAGAGATCTTTGACGGCGTTGCAGGATGCCAACCTTTCCGACAGCGGCGACGATGGTTGCGGATACAAAGGCAACCGGCGCGACACCTGGTGACGGAAACATCCCAAATTCGATACTACCCAGGCTAAGCCCAAGGCCGCAGAGCACACCGCCTATGGCCACAAAAGGCAAAACGAACAATGGCAGGGAGAGGCCTGCAAGCGTGCCAATCACTGCGAACAGAACGGCAAAAGCAGGAACGACCCCGGCGGGCGGCTCGGTCACGATCCTGCCAGCCAACGGAGAGCCGATGAAATCGGCCAGCACGAACACACCGGCCGTTTGCGGCTGAACCCGAGGCCGTCCGCTTGGCCCTGTTTCCGCTTGTTCGTCGCCAAGATGCGGCAGAAAACGGTCCGAAAACAGATGCTCATCTTCATAGGGCAACAGCCCGCCGAACAGAACGATCCTGCCTTCGGCAAACCGGGCAAGTTCCTGTCTGCCTTGCTCACTCTCCAAGAGTTGCAAGACATCGATGAGAGAAAGATATGGAACGGAGGTCGCCAAGCGGGCTGAGGGAACCGGAATATAGGTTTCGGTGACCTCAGCCTCCGCCATGCCGAGAAGCGCGTCGATCAAATGAGGAGAGTCGGTCAGAGGCAGATGCGGCTCGTGCCGTCTGACCACACCATCGCTATCCGTCGAAACGATAACCGACCTCACACCACCCTCACCGGCCGCGGCGGAAAACATGCGCTGGGGCACGCCGATTTCGGTATGGGCGATGAAGACCCTGCCTCGGTTCTGATAGAGAAACCGCTGGAACGCCAGGTCAAATCCCTTCAACCTTGCTTCGCCGGTGCTTGGATCCACAAATCCGTCTGCGCTGTAGGCGAACACAAAATCGTAGCCCAGCGCCACTGCGCCGGCATTCAGCATCGCTTGTCCGGCTTCCGCCAGAACCGGGGTCATCAGAACCCGCGGTATCGGCGCCAGCCGGTCGGAGTTGAGTGCTTTTTGATCCAGGCCGACCACGACCACAGGCGCAGGACCTGCCTGCTCCTTGTTGTGCAAGAGGGCCTTGATCTGGAACAGGCGGTCTGTGACCCACCCTTCCCAGATGGCCTTTTGAGCGGATAAACCGATGGCGATGCCAGCCCCCACCGCAACGAGTGCGATGAGTAAGATAAGCTGCTTGCGTCCCATGGCCGCGTCCGCGAACCGGCCGCCAGATATCATTTCACGATGACAACCGCGGTTTTCCGTCCGACCTGGACCGGGTCTATTGTGATCGTACGCATGACGACACCATAGTCAGGCGCCTTGCCTTGCAGGAACAGCTCAACTTCAATCGCCTCGTCTTCCGGCTCGCGGTCAGGCATGTCGGTGAGGATGTTGTCGAGCATGTCGAAGCGCTTGGGTTCGCCTCCTCCGAAGGAAACAAATACGGTGTCGTATTGATCGCGCAGCTTGTTGTCGAAACGCAGCATCAACGACGCGGCTTTCTTGTTTTCCAACGTCAGGCCACGCAGCGTGACGGTCAGGCCTTTGTCCGCCTTCTCGCTTTCGGTCCCGCTGTCGGCCTGCAAGCAGTTGCCTGCCCTCAAGACCGACTGCTCAGACCCTTCGGTCGTATATCCTTCGGAAGACACTTTCAGGACACCAGCCTGGATCCTTACTTCCTGACACGCCGCATAATCGAGCAGATCGACATGTCCTTCCGTGCCGAGTTCCACCACATCGCCCGGCATAAGCTCGGTGAACGCGGACACATTAACATCTTCCGACTTGTCGAGCACAAGCGCGATCGGGTCGGCGAGTGCAGAGCCCGCGGATACCGCGAACACCAAACCGGCGAGAGCACTGGTGCTCCGCAAACTTCGCCTTGAACAGGCATGCTTCAAAATCTGTTTCATGAAATGCTCCTGATTCTCTGGTCTTTCCAATGCGCCTGGCCATTACCATGAAGCCCAGCGCCGACTATTGTTTGATATTACCAGAGGATGGCGAAATGAGTGTGGCCATGGTCACAAAAATTCTTTTCAGCCGCAACAGGATAGTAGGTGATCTCCGGCCTTAGCCAGCGGGCTGCGTATAGACGCCGGCGATCCCCACCGCATCGGCATTTTGCGCGATCAACTCCAGCAGTTTGGGAGTCAGTTCAGTACTGAGAACTTTCCCGTCCAGCGCAGACAACACACCGACCAATTGCGGCATCGGTTTGGATGACCGCACCATGATGATGTGATCGGCTCCGAACGGCAGGGCCGCCCGCAGATTGAGCACATATGGCCTTTCAGCCTCAACCATGGTGTCCTTGCCTAGCGGGTCCGCCTTCTTGTTGGGAGCAAGCAGACGAAGTGTGCCATCTGCCTCCAGTGCGAACACTGCCATATTGCCTGCCTGGTCCGAGGTAAGTCCCACCTTGAACGCATCGCCTTCCGGAATATGCCCGACAGAGGGCTGGAGCGTTCCTTCGATAGGCTTTCGCTCTCGTGACAAAGCATAAAGGTCGGCAAGAAAGCCCCATTTGGTGACGACGTCGGCAAACTGGCCGATATTCGTCGCCTTGCCACGCAGCACGACGTCACCGAATTTGGTCAGGACGTCACCTTCCTCGACATCCCAGAACAGATCCGCCGTGCCATCCTCGACAACCTTCAAGCGGCCTTCCTGTTTGCTCGTAAGTTGCTGTAAGGCCGGCGTGGCCTTGTCCGAGCTTGCAGACAGGGTAAGAACACCTGATTCCTGCGCAAAAATCTGCTGACTGACGCGTGGCAAGACAGCCGCGCGGCTTTCACTGCTGATGCTCAGACTAGGTGACTGGCGGCCCTCTGTCGCCACCCGCACGGTTTCCTTCAGGAACAGGCTGAGCTCCTCCATGGATATGCCGCCATCACGATCCAGATCCGCCCTTCCCTCGACACCGCGCGCAAATGCCCAGCTCAGCGCACCACGCGGTTCTCCGGCTATCATCAGCTCAGGGATCACCTGACCGTCAACGGTAGCTCCGACATAGATGACATTTGGCAGGTCCTGAACGTCTTCGGACTGAGGCGCGTTTTGGGCCAGGAAGGGGGAAAGAGATTGAGAGCGCAGGGCATCGTTCTCGAATGGCGGCAGACCGACCAGCCGGGTCCCCAGCCTCGTGATACGAGGATCCACAGACCGGGTCATCGTTCCCGAATGGCAGCTATCGGCCAGTACCAGCACATTGCGCCCCCCGGCGGCCCGAAGCATTGCAGCAATGTCGTCGTCTCTCAGTCTCTCGGCATTTCCCGGAGCGGAGATGTCGAAGCCGGCAAGAAGAAACACTTCATCCATGCCGTCTTCTTCCGATCCCTTTACCCACTCCGGCTCCTGAGCACCGTGCCCTGCGTAGGACAAAACGAGAACATCGTCGGAAGCGGAGCGGGAAATCAGCTTCTCCCACGAAGACAGGATCGCCTGTCTGGACGCGTCGCCGTCCAACAACGTGGTCAGATCGTCAACACCGGCGGCGGTCAATGTTTGGGCGATGTCCCTGGCGTCATTCACCGCCCCCTTTAAGGGCGAGACATGCTGATAGGCGTCAACTCCAATGACGAGCGCGCGCCACTGTCCAGCGTCTGCGGGACTGCTGACGATCGCTGCGAGGAAAAACAGGCCGCACAGTCTGGCCCAGACATGCCGTCTGTTTTCCAGGCCAATTGAGACGTTCATCGGTGTTACCTTTTCTGCGCGAGGTCAGCCCCAGCTACCGCCGCCACCGCCGCTCGGTCCGCCGCCACCGCCACCGCCGCCGCCTCCACTACTGCCGCCTCCGCTGTTGCCACCGCCGCTATTGCCACCGCCATTGTCGTTATCGCGTGCGGTTGGGTCGTTGATCGGGTCGTACGCGGGTCTGGATGCCCGAGTGCTCGTTGAAGGTGTTGCTACCGGCTGCGTTACAGTCTGCGGAGCCGGGTTTTGCTGTGTCTGGCATCCTGCGACCATGAGGCTCAGCAGTCCGGTAACGGGCAATAAGAACAAAAAGGTTTTCACCTGAATATCTCCCTCAGTGATTAGAACAGATCATATCTGGGGCGGTCCTGTTCCCATTGATGCTTGATCAGTGCGATCAGGGCTTCGTCGCCGTCGGAAGGCGACCGTCCTGAGGACTTGAAGAAGTCCGCCAGTGCTTCACGGGTTTTTCGGCCAGGCTGACCGTCGACCGGGCCCGGATCGAAGCCGAGGTCGGTCAAGGTCTGTTGCATGACTTTCGCCTTAAGGTTTTTCCGCGCTTCGCCGAGAGCTTCCCGTGCCTGCTCCGCAGCCTGCGAGGAGGGTTCGACGGCAACGGCCATGGCCAGCATGCGAACACGGTCCTGACCTGCCGCTTCTCCATCCTTCTGGCCGAGCATCCAGGCGGTGTTATACGCGCCCCAGGGGTCTCCACGCTGCGCACTCTCGCGGAACCAGCGCGTTGCCTCTTCGTCGTCTTTCTCTACACCCTGGCCGTTGTAGTAAAGCAGTCCGATGGCAGTGCCTGCGGCGGGATGGCCACCCTCATGGGCTTTCTTGAACCAGCCAAGCGCTGCTTCGTAATCCTGCGGCACGCCTTTGCCATCGCGATAGAGCGTTCCCACGTTCAGGAAGCCGTAGATGTCATTCCGGGATGCCGAGCGATTGTAGTAGTAAACCGCACGGTCGACGTTTTCTTCCACGTGCTGGCCATTCAGGTAAAACCCACCGATGGCATTGAACGAGAAGGTGTGACCTGCTTCCACCGATTGGAGCAGCTTTTGCAAACCGTCCTTTTCGTTTTGCGCAGTGCCCTCACCCTTGATTTCGGCCATGCCCAGGGAATGAAGCGCATAGGCGTCGCCACGTTCCGCTGCCTTGCGATAAAGTTCGACTGCCTTCTTGCGGTCCCGGTCAATGCCGGCGCCCAGAAAATACATCCGCCCCAGCACCTGGCCAGCCCGGACATGACCCATCTGGTAGGCCTGTTCAAAGTAGCCGATTGCCTGCTGCAGATTACCTTCGGCAAACGCACCACGACCACGCTGGAAAACGAAACGGCCAATCTCCGGATAAGCTGCCATCGCTTCCGCACAGGCAGCATCCACCGCAGCCGCATCGAGATCGTTTGCCAGGCGTCCTTCCGTGACAGCCTGCAAATCGAAGGGTTGAGTTGCCAGGCGGTCGCATTGCGTGACACGGGGCTGCACGATCTGCGTGATCGTTTGGGCTGACTTGCCTTCGACAGCCGGCAATTCCAGAGCGAATTTCCGCGCTTCACGTTCGCTGCCAATCTGTGGGCGAACGGTCAGCGTGGCTAGTGCAGAAACAGGAAACCGGTCACCGGCCTGCAGAAGACGGCTGTCGGAGGAAAGCTGCAGGTCGCTATCGACGGAGACGACCTTCAGCCAGTCGCTGGTTGCCGGCAGATCTTCAACTGGAGCTGCCGGGTAGACAGGCACAGCGCCGACGCCGATGTTGGCATCTACCGCGCCCTTGGACGCAGCGTCTTCAAGCCAAGCCAGAAGGGCTGCAAGCCGCTTTGTCCGGTTTTCATCCGCCTGGTTGTCCTGAACCGGCGCTTCAGCCTGCGCAACGGTGATGGAAGCGATTGCAGATGCAGACCCGCCCCATTGATCTTCCACCTCGTAGGAAATCAGTTCCACGTCGCCGGGTTGCGCGCCTTCCGGAACGAATTCGAGACTGGCCAGCTGCGCCGCGTCTATGACGTCTCCTTCGGCAACCGCCTGTCCGCCTGGGAGCGTCAAGGAGCCTTTTTCAGGCAACAAGGTGAGCGTCGCCTTAAGCCATCCGCCTTCCGGCTGGATCGGTTCGGGTATGCCAATCGGCACGGGTTCCTCCGACGCCGGCACACTCACTCTGTGATGGGCTGTCACGATCGGAGCGGGCTTGGGAGGCACGAAGTAGAAACTGGTGACGAGTGTTGAATCCTCATAAGGGATCTGCTGGCCGCCGGTCTTGCGCACCACATCGTCCCGGACCTTGGTCATCAAGTCCTTGATTTCAAGTGCTGGATCGAGCGCGTTCTCCACCACCGAAGAGGTGAACGGACTCATCGGCCCTTTGCCGTCGTAGGCAACCTGGCCCGGACGCGTTGCATAGGAAATGAAAGTGCCGAGCTTGTTTGGAATCCGGCGCAGTCCTCTGGTCTTGCCGAGCGCGTATTCTTCCTCACCCCAAAACAGGCTTGCGATTTCGAAGGGATTGTCGCGGCAGGCATCCAGCATGACGATCTGCAGGCTGGAAGCAGCCTTCATGTAGTCGAGAAGATGCGAAACCTTGAGGCTTTCGAACTCCAGATCGTATTGAGACGACAGTTTGGCATCGACGGGCAGAATGAAATTGGCGTCGCCGACCTGAAGCGCGTGACCTGAGTAATAGAACAGAGCCGTATCGCCATCATTCAGCTCCCGCAGGAACCGGCGGACAACCTGCTCCAGATCCTTCTTGTTCAAGTTTGTGCCGATGGTTACGTCGAAGTCTGCCTCCCTGAGGATTCTGGCGATCTCCGTCGTGTCCTTGACGGGATTATCCAGCGGCGTGACATGCTGGTAGTCCTGGTTACCGATGACCAGCGCTACTCTCCGGCCGTCTTCAGTCTGTGCGCTCGCATGAGTGGATGGAAACGCCAGGGCAACGCCGACCGGAAGGCTCAAAAGCCCCATCCTGACAGCTTTCCTCAACCTCCAGGCTGGTGTGGTGGAGGTCATTGATTTGCCAACCTGTGTGGCAAGAGGTCGATAATCCCGTTTTTGCATAACGTCCTCAGCGCTTAAATCTGCGTGAAACTATTGCGCTAGAGCTGTTGCCTGTCTGTGACGAAACTCACACGGAGACACTTCTGGCGCGCTGATGCCCACCACATGCCTTAAGGGAAAGTGATGCACACTTGTGATGCCGACGCAAGGGAGACGACGTTCGCAATCGATGGCAGCTTATGTGAAAACGACGAAAATGCCTTCCTGGTGCAAGTGTTTCTTTTCATTCCGAGTCATCCTACGTTGAGACAGAAGCCTGCAGATTCTCCGGAGGCCAGATGACAGACGCATTCAGGATTCGCCAACTAACTGAAAACGAGATCCATATCCCGCTGGAGCTGGCTATGGAGGAAGGATGGAATCCTGGACTGGAAGACGGGCCAGCCTTCTTCACAGCAGATCCGAACGGGTATTTCGCCGGTGAAATTGACGGGAAATTGATCAACGTTATTTCGGCTGTCCGCTATGGCAACGCGTTCGGCTTCATCGGACTTTATATCTGCAAGCCGGAATTCCGGACCATGGGATACGGTCACAGGATATGGGCCCATGCGATGGACTACCTGGGACCACGGGTTATCGGACTGGATGCGGTCAACGAGCAGACCGCAAGTTATGCCCAGCACGGCTTCAAGTCGGTCTACCGGAACATCCGGCACGCAGGGATCTCGATGTGCGACACGCCAATGGACCCGCGTCTTGCGCCGCTTGGCCATGGCCTCTTTCCCGGTATTCGTGATTACGATCAACGTTTCTTCCCGGCAGAACGCACGCAGTTTCTGAAAACATGGGCTGCGCCCATGCTGGAAACACGCAGGGGTTTTGCATTCGTCGAAGATGGTCATGTGCGAGGTTACGGCGTTATCCGTCAGTGCCGTGAAGGCTACAAGATCGGGCCACTCTTTGCCGATGAACCTGAAATCGCCGACACCCTGTTCCGGACACTCGCCGGCCAGGTCAAAGGGCAGACCGTAATCCTTGATACGCCAGAGCCCAACGCGGCTGCGCTGCTGATGGCGGAGAAATACGAGCTGTCGCCGGAATTCGAAACCTTCCGCATGTATCGCGGCCCCGCTCCCGATCTGCCGCTTGACCAGCTTTACGGCATCACGACGTTTGAATTGGGCTGAGGCGGCGGACCACCTCTGCCTTTAAACGTCATTCCGTCAGTGCTCGACGGACTGATAGGCGAGAATGGCACCGGCAAGGTCTTCCAGGGCTGCACCGACGGACTTGAACATGGTGATCGCATCGTCGCTCTGCCGGCCAGGGTGTTCGCCGCGGCAAAGCTCGTAGAGATCAGCCTTGATTTCGCCCGGCGTCAACAAGCCTGACTTGATCGGCTGCACGATATCACCGCCTTCGGACAGGCACCCGTCTCGCGTATCGACGAAAATCTCGGCCCGCTTGATCAGGTCATCGTCGCTCTCGCGCATGCTCGGTTTGAAAGCTCCCACAAGATCCACATGTGTGCCCGGCTTTAACACTGCGCCTTTGATCAACGGCTCGGAGGACAGCGTCGCAGCACTGACGATGTCCGCTTCCCCGAGTGCTTCCTTCAAACTTGTTGCCGTCTTGAGCTTCACTGGAAACTGATCGGCAAGCGAACGCACGAGTTGATCCGTCTTCTCTCTGGACCGCCCCCAGATGGTGACTTCGTCGATAGAACGAACGGCCATATGTGCGGCGATCAGGTTGGGAGCAAGTCGTCCCGTTCCCAGAACCAGCAGGTGCCGTGCGTCAGACCGGGCCAGGTAGCTTGCAGCCAGCGCGGAGGCGGCGGCGGTTCGGCGCGCCGTCAGTTCACCGCCGTCGATCAACGACAGCATTTCTCCGGTACGGGCATCCGACAACAGATATTGCGCGGAAATAGCGGGAAGATTGCGTTCGGAATTACCCGGAACCACGTTGACGACCTTCACGCCCGCGTAGCCCCCTGGCACCCACGCCGGCATCAGCAGGACCGTAGCATCCGGCTCACCGGGTACTTCCATGTCATGATGGTGACGTGTCGGCATCACGCAGCCCGACCGGAACATCTTTGCCAGTGCGTCTATCAAATCAGGAAATGGCAACGCATCGCGGGTCTGGTCTTCGGTTAAAAGCAGCATGTTGGGCCAATCTGTTGAGAGTTAACTTTTAAGGATACAAAACATATTCGCGAGAGCAGTCCAAGTAGAAGACTGGTTGAAATCGATGCGATGCCGAAATTTCAGGACAAATCGAAGATCATCATCACGTAAGCGGCGAAAAGTGCCAGATGGACAGCGCCCTGGAGATAGTTCGTTGCCTTGCTGCCGAACGTCAGCAAGCTGATGAACAGGGTTAGGACAAGCAAGATGATTTCAGCAGGCTCCAGTCCAAGTTCGATTTTCAAACCGGTGACCCACCCGACGAGGAGAACGGCAGGTACTGTCAGACCGATAGTTGCCACGGCAGAGCCGAGACAAATATTCACAGCGCGCTGTAGCTTGTTTTCGCGCGCAGCCTGCAGAGCACTGAGACCTTCGGGCATCAATACGAGCGCTGCAACGATAAAACCGCTGAGCGCCAGCGGCGCTCCCAGTCCTTCGATGCCGAATTCGACATAGAGCGCGAGCTTCTTTGACAGGAGAATGATCGGCAGCAGAGAAGCAAGCAAACCAACGATGTGAAACGGTATTGATCGGACGACTACAGGATGATGCCCCTCCTCGTGGCCGTCGTTATCGGGCTGCCGGAAAATGTCACTGTGCGTGACCGTCTGGATCGCCAGGAAGACACCGTAAAGCAGCAGGGACATGCTGACATCGAACACCGATTGCAACGGAGATAATTCTCCGCCGGGCGCCGAGTGGGTTATGCGCGGCAGCACCAGTGCGAAAATGGCGAGCGGGACCAGAACCGACAAGAATGCATTTGCGCCCTGCAGATTATAGGTCTGGTTCCTGTGACGCAGACCTCCTGCCAGAAGACACATCCCAACCAGCCCGTTGAGGACGATCATCACGACCGAGAACATTGTGTTGCGCGCCATAGTCGGCACGGCGTCTCCCGACAGCATGACCGCTACGATCAGCGCTACCTCGATGCCGATGACTGCCAGGGTCAGAATCAATGTCCCGAATGGTTCACCGAAGAGCGTTGCCAAGCACTCCGCATGCCGGACAACCGAAAATGCGCACCACATCACCGTGACGAAAATAACCGCGAGCAGAAGCAGCGATGGGACGATCCCGATTTCCGCCGGTTTCAAGACGTCGCCTGAGAGGATAAAGGCGGCGAAGACTGCAAACCCTGTGAGGCTCGGCAATTCAGATTTTAGGCTGGTCACAAAGAAATCCGATTAAAAAAATGATGGCAGTGACGACACACTATAGCTCGCCGCTGTCACCTTCAACCAATCCCGGCAGACAAAAGAAAAGGCCGGCGCTTTGCGCCGGCCGATCATTCACCGATGTTCCGACGGATCAAATCGCCAAGTATTCCTGACGCAACTGGGCATTGTCGAGAACATCCTGCGCCGCTCCGTCGAACACGACTTCGCCCATGTCTAGGATGACCGCCCTGTCCGCGAGATGAAGCGCCGCAATTGCGTTCTGCTCAACGATAATGGTCGTGATACCGAGTTCCTTCACGCCCTCCAGGATGCGCTCGATCTCCTGAACGATCACCGGGGCAAGACCTTCGTAAGGCTCGTCCAGCAACAGCAACTTGATGTCGCGCGCAAGGATGCGGGCAACGGCCAGCATCTGCTGTTCGCCGCCGGACATGGTGATTGCCTCTTGCGACCGGCGTTCTGCCAGTCGTGGGAAATGCTCGTAGATTCGCTCGATCGACCAGCCAACCGGCTCGGCGATCTGCGACAATTCAAGATTTTCCTGAACCGTCAGGCCCGGAATGATGCGTCTGTCTTCCGGCACGAGGCCAACGCCCTGACGGGCGGCCTGGTAGCTCTTCATGGAGTGGAGCGGCTTGTGATCAAGCCAGATTTCGCCATGCTTCAACTGCGGATCGTCCATGCGGGCGATCGCGCGTAGTGTCGAGGTTTTGCCTGCGCCATTGCGGCCAAGAAGCGCCAGGATCTCACCTTCGCGAATGTCGAAGCTGACACCCTGAACGATATAGCTTTCGCCATAATAGGCATGCAGATCCCAGGCTGAGAAAAACGCAGGTGCGCCACCTTGTGACTTGCGTGGCGGTACACCTGGAGCGGATCGGCCGCTGAACTGATCGTCTAATAGGGTCACAGATGCGCTCCTCCGAGATAAGCTTCCTGCACACGCGGATCACCCTTGATCTCTTCGGGTTTACCTTCCGCGATGATCGTTCCCTGTGCGAGCACGGTCACCTTGTCGGCCAGCGAAAACACGACATGCATGTCATGTTCGATGACCACCTTGGTGATCCCGCGACCAGCAATCCGTTTCAGAAGATCGATCGTGTTGTTGGTGTCGGCGCGAGACATGCCCGCTGTCGGTTCATCGAGAAGCAGGAGCTTTGGATCCTGCGAGAGGCACATGGCCAGCTCGAGCCGACGCTTGTCACCTCGTGACAGGGAACCGGAGATAACGTCCTTCTTCTCCGCCAGACCGACATCCTCCAGCATGTGGAGTGCCTTGTCCAGGATCTCCCTATCCGCATCGAGCCGTTTGAACGGCCGCAGCGAGAACTGGCCGTCGCGCTTGGCCATCGTCGGAATGATGACATTCTCCAGGAGAGTAAGTTCCGCGAAGATTTCCGGCGTCTGGAACACCCGTGAAACACCGACCTGGTTGATCTCATAGGGCTTCATGCCAGTCAGCGATATATTGCCGAACTTGACGGTGCCTGTATCCGGGATCAACCGTCCGATCATGCAGTTCAAGAAGGTCGACTTGCCTGCACCGTTCGGTCCAATGATCGCGTGAACGGTGCCCTGCTCAACCGAGAAGTTGACATTGTTGAGGGCTCTCAGACCGCCGAACGACTTGTTGACGCCCTCTACACGTAGGATTTCCATGTTCTTGTTCCTTACTCTGCAGGGGCGGTTGCACGGTTCGGTTCGGATTTACCGGACGAACGCTTGAACAGCTTGCCGATCCGGGACACGCCTTCCATGAGGCCACCAGGCAGGAAGATAACGATCAGCATGAAGAGAACACCGAGCGTGAGGTGCCAGCCTTCACCGACGAACAGGCCTGCAACGGAAATGACGGGGCCTTCGATAAAGTCGGGAAGGAAGCTGAAGATCTCATGCAGGGTCTGCTCGTTGAAGGCAGAGAAGATGTTCTCGAAATACTTGATCAGGGCGGCACCGAAGATCGGTCCGAGCAAGGTGCCCGCACCGCCGAGAATGGTCATGAGAACGACCTCCCCGGATGCGGTCCACTGCATGCGCTCAGCACCTGCAAGCGGATCCGTGATGCACATCAGTGCTCCGGCCAGACCTGCATACATCCCTGAGATCACAAACGCCGCCAGTGTGTAGGGACGCGGATTGAGGCCGGTGTAGGTCATACGGTTCTGGTTGGTCTTCACGGCGCGCAGCATGATGCCGAAAGGCGAACGGAAGATCCGCTGGGCAATGAAGAAGCCGATCAGAAGAATGATGGCGCAGAAGTAGAAGCCGCCCCACCCGGTCATTTCAACGCCGAACAGATTTGCGATCAACGGTCCTTCCTGACCGCCGTTGCCATCGAACAGGCGCGGGTCGCTGCGTAGAACACGCAAGCCCGTTTCCCCGTTTGTGATCGGCGTCAGAACCGAATAGGCCAGATTGTAGGACATCTGGGCGAAAGCGAGGGTCAGGATCGAGAAGTAGATGCCCGACCGACGCAGCGACACATAACCAATCGCCAGGGCAAAGATGCCGGACGCGATGATTGCCATGATCACGGCAGGGATCGGGTTCATGCCAAGCAGCTTGAATGTCCAGACCGCGGTATAGGAACCGACACCCAGGAAGGCGGCATGACCGAAGGACAGGTATCCCGTCAGACCGAACAGAATGTTGAACCCCGTCGCAAAGAGACCGAAGATTGCAAACTTCTGCAGAAGGTCGGGATAACCGGCACCGATCGGCTCAAGCCAGATCGGCATGGTCAGCACCGCAACAGAGAAGATCGCGAAAAAGATGTAGTCGCGTGCAGGAGATGTTCTTGTTGACATTTCTTAGTTCTCCATGACGCCCTTGCGGCCCAGCAGCCCGCGCGGACGCACGAGAAGGATGACCACGGCAACGAGATAGATGATGATCTGATCGATGCCAGGCAGGATGGCCTTGATTTCGTTCATCGACGCGAAGGACTGCAGGATGCCGAGCAGGAAACCTGCCGCGACCGCTCCCGGCAGCGACCCCATGCCGCCGACAACCACCACGACAAAGCTGAGGACAAGGAAGTCCATCCCCATGTGATAGTCGGGTGGCAGGATCGGCGTGTACATGACCCCGGCCAGACCGGCGACCACGGCAGCAATCGCGAAAACGATGGTGAAACGGCGTTCGATGTTGATGCCCAGCAACCCGACCGTATGGCGATCGGCCATGCCGGCGCGCACGACCATGCCGAATGTGGTGAATTGCAGGAAGGCGAACACGGCTGCGATGATTGCGCCTGCGAAGGCAAGATAGACCATGCGCCAGTAGGGATAGACGATCACACCTGGATCCATGCCAAGGGCAGCGCCGATGTCCGCAGCACCGCGCACAGCGTCTGGGGCTGTTTGCGGGATTGGGTTGGCACCAAAGATCGACTTGATGATTTCCTGAAGGACGATAGCCAGACCGAACGTGACGAGGATCTGATCGGCATGCGCCCGGTTGTAAAAGTGCTTGATCAGGCCGCGTTCCATGATGAAGCCGAAAAGCAGCATGACAGGAATGGCGAGCAGGATGGAAACCGGCACCGAATAATTGAGAACCCAGTTACCAAAATCGCCGAGATAGGCTTCGATGTAGGGGGTCCGGATCTCGAGTGGTGTTCCCCAGGCCGTTGTCTTGGTCGGGTCCGTTGTCACGATCTCCAGGCTGAGCAGCTTGTTGAACGTCACCGCGCAGAACGCACCAAGCATGAACAAGGCACCATGCGCGAAGTTGACGACCCCGAGGGTTCCGAAAATCAGGGTCAGCCCCAGAGCGATCAGCGCATAGGCTCCGCCCTTGTCCAACCCGTTCAGCAGTTGAAGAATAATCACATCCATGGTCTTGCCGCTATCTGCTGCGTCACTTGCCTCTTGATAAGCAACAGCCGCCGGCGGAGATCCTCCGGCGGCTGCCGACTTTCAAGGGCTTATGCGCCGTTGTTGCACGCGCCGAGTTCGCCACCCAGCAAGTCTGCCGGGTATTCGACCTGCGAACGCGGAGTGATTTCCACCACTTCCAGAAGGTCGAACTGGGAGCTCGGGTTTTCTTTACCCTTCACGACCAGAACGTCCTTGAAGCACTGGTGGTCTTCGGCGCGATAGAGCGTCGGACCGTTGCCCATTCCATCGAATTCGAATCCTTCGAGGGCTGCGGCAATCGCGCAAGGATCGAACGTGCCTGCTCGCTGTGCGGCGTCGGCATACAGCAGTGTCTGCACGTAGCAGGTGTGGGCAGCCTGGCTCGGCGGGAAGCCGTATTCCTGGCCGAAGGACTTCACGAAAGCCTTGGAGCCTTCATCCTGCAGCGACCAGTGCCAGTTGGTGGAACCGAAGATGCCCTTCACGTTTTCACCGGCACCCTGCGCCATCAGGCGGGAATACAGCGGAACCACGATCACGAAGTCCTTGCCGTTGACCTGTTTGTCACGCAGACCGAACTGAACGGCCTGGGTCAGGGAGTTCACCATGTCCTTGCCGTAGTGGTTCAGGACCAGAACATCGGCACCGGAGTTCAGAACCGGCGTGATATACTGCGAGAAGTCACCAGCACCAAGCGGCGTGCGAACGGCTGCAGTCGTCTCCCAGCCCATGCCTTCGGTGTACTTCTTGATGGACTCTTCCTGAGACCAGCCCCACGTGTAGTCGGCGGTCAAGTGATAGGCCTTGCGGTCGGTTCCGTAGTTGTTCTTCAGCACCGGTGCCAGTGCAGCGCCGGACATTTCGGTGTTGAAGAAGTGACGGAAACCGTTCTTGCGCTTGTCCTTGCCGGTGGTGTCGTTGGAGTGTG
Source organism: Roseibium aggregatum IAM 12614 (assembly GCF_000168975.1). Taxonomy (GTDB): domain Bacteria; phylum Pseudomonadota; class Alphaproteobacteria; order Rhizobiales; family Stappiaceae; genus Roseibium; species Roseibium aggregatum. The sequence continues at coordinate 31,078 of NZ_AAUW01000004.1, read as the reverse complement.
TCAGACCGGCCATGAAGATGACGCCTGCTTCCTGGCAGAGCGACTGGACGGCAATCGCGACGCCGGAGGACGAACCACCGGTGATCATGATTGCGCCGTCTTTTTCAATCATGCGCTTTGCGGATGCGCGGGCCGCATCGGATTTGGTCTGCGTATCGCCGGTAACGAAGGCAACCTTCTTGCCGTTGACGCCGTTGCCCTGGAGTTCCTTGGACGAGAAGGTGTTCAGCAGACCGCCGTCGCCTTCACCGTTCAAGTGTTTCACAGCCAACTGATAGGCACGCAGTTCGTCCGCCCCTTCGTCGGCATAAGCGCCGGTCTGCGGAACGTTGAAGCCCAGAACGACTTCAGCGCCTGTCGGCTCGTTGAGGTAACCGGCAGACCATGCGCGGCTGGTGAAAATGGTCGGCGTTGCCAGAGCGGCACCGCCCAGAGCACCAGCGCGCAAAATGGAACGACGATTGAGGGGTTTACGAATTAAGCTCATACTTTCCTCCCAGAAAGGCGTTGCGTACCCACCTCGGGCACGCCTGCAATAGCTGTACAGCTGCAAGCAATTCCGGCATTTTCCCGTCCGGGATCCCGGCTCCTCCGCACCAAAACTGCAAGCTGCAGTGACTGTAAAAAAATCACCCGCAAAACAGCAATACGACTATCGGATCGACCAACCCCAACCGATCATTATACTTTCGAAGTATTCAGGGCTAATATTCGATTTTCACCCTCAAATATATTGCATTGCATCATTTTTATTCTTGTTGAAATTCAGCCACTTGCCACACCTTCATACCGCAACGCAAAATTACCTTAACGGAATGAGGCAAAAATCCAAGAATTCAAGGCGTTAGACCAAAGTGCAAGGTTGCGTGAAGGTCTGAGTGTCTCCGGGACCAAATTGACGGAGACCAATCCGGACGGATAAGCTGTGGCTCTCGCCTTCTTTCGCGTACAACCGCCCGGAATCACTGACATGAGCATCCTCACTACCCTTGAGGACCTTCACGCACATTACGGCACTGCCGGTGAAGCGTCCCTGGTCAAGGAAATCGACTACCTGAGCCCGGCTTACCGGGCGATATTAGAAGCATCGAGCTTCTGTACGCTCGCAACCTGCGGCCCAGAAGGGCTCGATTGTTCTCCACGTGGAGACGACGGAATGGTTGTGAGGATAAAAGACGACCGGACGCTATTGATGCCCGACCGGCGCGGCAACAACCGGATCGACTCGCTGCGCAATATCGTTCGCGATCCGCGCGTTTCGCTCATGTTCATGGTGCCCGGCTGGAACAACGTTCTGAGGATCAATGGCAAGGCGGTTGTCTCTGTCGACGAGGACCTCATCGCCGGCTTCGAAAAGGAAGGCCATTTGCCGCGTTCGGTGATCGTCGTCACGATCGGCTCCGTCTACTTTCAATGTGCCCGGGCAATCATGCGCGCAGGTCTTTGGGAACCGGAGACTAGGATTGCCAAGGGAGACCTGCCGTCACCCGGTGCAATCATGCAGGAAATCAAGTCGAGTTTCGATGGCAAAGCCTATGACCAGGAATGGCCCGAGCGTGCCAAAACCTCAATGTGGTAGAAACCTCCAGGCACTTTTACCAGCAACAAACTTATCGGTGGTTTCCCATCACCGGTCTCCTCGCGTCTAGTGATGCCAATCGAGACGCGAACCACTATTTGGCTGGCGAGCGCTTGGAACCTGCAATGAACTGCGCCATATGTCGCTCACATCCTTCAAGATACAATCTGAGGCTCAAATGACCGTCAATCCGCTTCTTGCCGACTGGACCACACCGTTCGATCTGCCGCCCTTCGAAGCCATCGCTCCCGAGCACTTCGAGGAAGCCTTCGACGTGGCCATGGCAGAAGCCCGGGCAGACACCGACAGGATTGCCAATCAGGATGCGCCGCCGACGTTCGAGAACACCATCGTCGCCCTCGAAACATCGGGAAAGAAGCTTACGAAGGTGGCAAGAACGTTCTTCAATCTGACCGGTGCCCATACCAACGAGGCCCTGCAAAAGATCGAACGCGATGTTGCGCCGAAACTGGCCAAGCATTCCTCGGAAATGCTGCTGAACTCTGAGCTATACGGACGCATTGAGGCGTTGTGGGACCAAAGAGATACGCTTGGCCTCAATGCCGAAGACGCACGCGTTCTGGAGCGGTATCAGAAAATGTTCCAGCGCGCCGGAGCCGGTCTCGACGAGGCTGGCAAGGCACGGATGGCTGATATTTCGCAAAGACTTGCCACCCTGGGCACCAGTTTTTCCCAGAACGTTCTCAAGGATGAGTCGGACTATCAGCTCGTTCTCGAAACCGAGGAAGACCGTGCGGGCCTGCCCGACTTTCTGCTGACGGCGGCTGCAGAAGCTGCAAACGAACGTGGGCTGGATGGAAAACACGTCATCACGCTGTCACGTTCGTCTATCGAACCCTTCCTGCAGTTTTCCACGAACCGTCGCCTGCGCGAAGAAGCTTTCAAAGCCTGGTCTGCCCGCGGGGAAAACGGTGGCCAGACGGACAATCAGGCCATCATCATTGAAACGCTCAAGCTCCGGGACGAGAAAGCCCGGATGCTTGGTTTCAAGAATTTTGCGGAATTCAAACTCGACGACACGATGGCCAAGACGCCTGACAATGTCAGAGGTTTGCTCGAAAAGGTTTGGGAACCGGCTGTCGCCCAGGCTCGGGAGGAAGAAGCAAAACTCGCGGAGATGGCCCGCAGTGCCGGAGAAAATCATTCAATTGAAGCCTGGGACTGGCGTTTTTATTCCGAAAAGGTCCGCAAGGCGGAGCACGACCTGGATGAAACGGAGCTGAAGCCATACCTGCAGCTTGAGAACATCATCCAGGCTGCTTTTGACACTGCAACGCGTCTCTTCGGGCTTACCTTCAAAGAACTCAAAGACCTGCCGGTCTACCATCCCGATGTCCGGGTGTTTGAAGTTCTCGGCAAGGACGGAAAACACGTCGGTCTTTTCCTCGGCGATTATTTTGCGCGGTCGTCGAAACGCTCAGGTGCCTGGATGAGCGCCTTCCGCTCGCAGCATAGGCTGGACGGAGACGTCACGCCGATTATCGTCAATGTGATGAACTTCTCCAAGGGCGCCAAGGGACAGGCCACGCTTCTGACCTTCGATGACGCCCGCACACTGTTCCACGAGTTCGGCCACGGTCTTCACGGTCTCTTGTCGGACGTAACCTACCCGATGATCTCGGGCACCAGCGTCTCGCGTGATTTCGTCGAGCTGCCCTCTCAGCTTTATGAACACTGGCTGTCTCAGCCCGAAGTGCTTTCGAAATACGCAGTTCATTACAAAACCGGCGAACCGATGCCCAAGGAGCTTCTCGACAAGTTGCTCGCTGCCGCCAATTTCAATCAGGGCTTTGCGACGGTCGAATACACTGCATCCGCGTTGATCGATCTCGAACTGCATCAGTTGGACACGCCGTCTGAACTCGACATTGCTGCCTTCGAAAAGGAAGAGCTCGGCAAGATCGGCATGCCGCGTGCCATCACCCTGCGCCACCGCATCCCGCATTTTCAGCATGTCTTTTCCGGCGACGGCTATTCGGCCGGGTATTACAGCTACATGTGGTCGGAAGTCATGGACGCGGACGCTTTCGAAGCCTTTGAAGAAAAAGGCGATGTGTTTGATCCGGAAACGGCTGAAAAACTGCTGACCAACATCTATTCCGCCGGTGGCCGACAGGACCCGGAGGCAGCTTACCTCGCGTTCCGGGGCCGGGCTCCCCGGATTGACGCTCTCCTGGAAAAGCGCGGGTTCGCTGCCTGATCCAGTTCATTCTCAATACCCGCCGGTTCGAACCGGCGGGCTGATCTTTTCCAATGGACCGGACAATACCGTCATGCAGCCACAGGCTATCCCAACTGCCCCACTGCTCCGAATAGGTCTGATCCTGTCGGGCATCATCGGTGCTGCCGGTGTCGTGAGCCTGGCGCTTTCCGCCCATGCCAACGCTTCGAACCTGATCGAAACCGCCGCGCAGATGCTTCTGTTTCATGCGCCAGTTATTCTGGGCATCGGCCTTCTTGCTCAAGTCCGAAGAGTGCCGCTGCTTCCCGCCGTTCTGGTATTGCTTGCTGCGGGTCTAACTCTGTTCTGTGGCGATCTGCTGATGCGCGCCTTTCTGGAAAGACGCCTGTTTCCGATGTCCGCTCCCATCGGAGGCATGATGGTGATCCTCGGATGGCTGGTACTTGCGCTCTGTGCTTTACGTGTTCGGCCCAAGTGACTAAAAGCCATCTGATAGGTTATTCCGGTAAAACCAGAACAAATTCGGATATTTTTAGTGACTGTTTCCGCGCAAGTTTCAGGTGACACCCGCAAGGTCGGGGCGACAACCACCAAGGCCGAAGACTTCGTGCCGCCCTACCCGTTCCGTTATGAAAAGATGCCGCCGGTCTGGAGCCTGATCGGCATGGCCAAACGCAATTTCCTGTCCATCTGGGGCGTTGACGATTTTCAAAGCCGCCTGAGAAGCAAAAAGATCTTCACGCGGGAACTGGTGATCTGCAACCGGCCGGACGTGGTGCGAGAGGCCTTTCAAACCAATCACGAGGTCCTGCAACGCAAGAGCCCGCAGATGCGTCATGCGCTGCAGCCCCTGCTCGGCGACGGACTGTTCATCAGTGACACGGAAACCTGGGCAAAGCGCCGCAAGGTCGTGGCGCCGATCATCCACGGGTCGCGGGTCAGAGGGTTCGCGCCGATCATGATCGAGACCATCGAGGAAAAGCGGGCTGACTGGGCCGTCCAGGGCGAAGGGGCCGAAGTTGACGCATTGGCCGACATGGCCCACCTGACCGCAGAAATCATTTGCCGGACCATTTTCGGACGGCAACTCGGCAAGGACTATGCCGCAGAAGTCGTTCAGGGCTTTTCCGATTACCAGCGCCATATCGACCAGATTGATATTCTGTCTCTGTTCGGTCTGCCTGAGTGGCTGCCCCGGTTTCGTGGCCGCGCGATCAAAAAGCCTGTCGAGCGTATCATGACGGTACTCGACAAGATTATCGCCAGCTACGAAGCGCAGAAGGAAAGCGGCGAAACATCCGTTATTGGCGGCTTGCTGGAAGCCAGAGACGAGAACGGCGAACCGCTCAGCCGCGACGCCATAATCAGCGAAGCGGCCGTGATCTTCATGGCTGGACATGAAACCACCGCCAACACGCTGGCCTGGGCCTGGTTCCTGTTGTCCCAATGCGACAAGAGCCGCGCCAAGCTGCAGGCCGAACTCGATACGGTCCTTGCCGGCCGGTCGCCGACATTCCAGGATGTGCCCAACCTGCCCTACACCAAGGCAGTGATCGAAGAGACCTTGCGGCTTTATCCGCCGGTGCCGATCCTCGCACGCGAAGCAATGGCAGACACCAGCATTGGCGGCAAATCCGTCCCCAAGGGGTCCCTGGTCATGGTGGTGCCGTGGCTGATGCACCGCAATCCGGTGCTATGGTCGAAGCCGGATGTCTTCGATCCGGGCCGATTCCTCAATCCGAAATCGAAGAAGCCCAACAAATATGGCTATGTGCCCTTCAGCATCGGGCCGCGCATCTGCGCCGGACTTCAGTTCGGCATGACGGAAGCCATTCTCAGCCTGGCTATTCTCGCTCAGGATTTTGAACTGAAGCTGAAAGAGGGAACGGACGTTCAACCGGTTGCCCGGCTGACCCTGCGCCCGGGCGAAAACCTGCCTATGACGCTGCATCCGCGCCGTACATGACGAAACAGACACGGCTGGAAGATATACCCTTCACCGAAACCCTGGCGGAAGAGCCGGCAGCCCCGTGCCTGAGGGACATCGTTTCTCAGGACGAAACAAAGCGCAAGGCTGCTCGCCTTCACTGGGTTGCGCATGTCAAAGACGGTGTGTTCAACACCATTTTTCATCATACCCTGAAAGTGTGTCCCACGGCCTTCGTGTCCGGCTTCGGCAATCTGCTTGTGCCGATGATGCGCTGGTCATATCGCGACAAGCTGTTTCCGCAGCGCATCAGCCGGAATTTTGAAACGCTCACCGTGGGACGATATACTGATGAGGCAGACCGGAGCGCCGGACTGGACCGATGGTGGCATAACATCGGCCGGACAATATCTGAATTCAGTATTGTCAACAAGTTATGGAAAAACTCTCAAATCGAAGTTGAAGGTCTGGAACATCTGAAAGCGGCGCAAGCCAAAGGCACGCCGGTGATTTTCACATCCGTACATCTTGCCACATGGGAAGCGCTTTTCGTTGCGATCCACGAGGGTCTTGCCGGACCGAGTATCGGCCCGTTTCAACCGGAACCAAACCGCTTCAAGAACCGCATCGTTCATGCCATCCGCAAGGAACGGAACCAGTATCTTTTCCCGCCAGGCCAGCGAAGCGCCTACCGGCTGCACCGCTTGATGACCAGCGGCCGGTATTCCATAACCATATTTGTAGACGAAGTTCGCGACAAACAGGTTCATCTGCCGTGTTTCGGCCGCCCGCTGCCATCCAGGGGAAATGCGGTTGTTGCCGTGAAACTCGCCAACTCCTGTGGCGGCACCATCATCCCGACCTATCTGACACGGCTGGGTCCGGCCCGTTTCAAGATGATCCTTCTGCCGCCCCTGGAAAGGCAGGAAGGCTCTACCGGCTACGATATTCGGGAAACCATCCACGACATGAACGATGTGTTCGAGCCGATCGTGCTCGAACACATCGAAGAATGGTACATGTTGGGCGAATTGAGGCTAACCAGAAAATTCGCCGAAAGCGCGTACGCGAAGGCCTTGAGTGAAAAGAACCTGGCCAGAAGGGCTTAGATTATCCCTTCAACCGCTCGGCATGCCAGGCAACATGGTCGCGTGCAAATGTGGACACAAAATAGTAGGAATGGTCATAGCCTGCCTGCAACCGGTAGGTATGAGCCGTCTTCGTTTCGGTCAACGCGTCGATGAGAGCACCGGGTTTGAGCAGATCGTAGAACTGATCGCCAGCACCCTGATCGATCAGAACGTCGCCGGCCCAGCCCGTTTCCCCGACCAGAAGCGTAGCGTCATGCGCTTTCCAGAGGGTCTCGTCGGTTCCGAGATAGGCCCCGAGCTGTTTGCGACCCCAGTCGGAAGCCGTTGGGTGTGCAATCGGTGCGAAAGCGGACAGCGACTGGTAATGCCCAGGATATTTCATCGCCAGTGTCAGCGCGCCGTGCCCGCCCATGGAATGCCCGGTGATGCCATGGTGAACCGAGACCGGGAAGTTTTCGGTCACAAGATCGCGCAATTCACTGGCGATGTAGGTTTCCATCTGGAAGTGCGGAGCCCAAGGTGCTTCGGTGGCATTGACATAAAACCCGGCGCCCTGACCCAGATCGTAAGCCTCGTCATTGGCAATGCCCTCGCCGCGCGGGCTCGTATCCGGGAAAACGACGGCAATACCGAACTCGGCGGCATGGGCCTGCAGCCCGGCCTTGGTCATGGCGTTTTCATGGTTACAGGTCAGGCCTGACAGGTACCAAAGGCACGGAACCGGTCCGTCCTTTGCCTGCGGGGGAATGTAGACCGCAAAGGTCATCTCACAGCCGCAGGCTTCCGACATGTGGCTGTAGACACCCTGCGTGCCACCAAAAGACTTGTTTTCGGAGAGGGTTTTCATTGTCAATCAATTCCAATCTCTGAATAGCCGCGAAAAAGGAAGGGCTTTCCGGTTCTTTGCTTCGCTCGCCCGGAAAGACTTACGTCAACACGGCATGCGCGTCCCTGCGGACGCAGGGACGACGCTCTTAATGGTGTGGGCGCCTTAAGCCCTCCGTCCGATCAGTAAACCACAACCGAGCGAATAGACTCACCGGAGTGCATCAGATCGAAGCCCTTGTTGATGTCTTCTAGCGGCATCGTGTGGGTGATCATCGGATCGATCTCGATCTTGCCGTCCATGTACCAGTCGACGATCTTCGGCACGTCGGTGCGGCCTCGTGCGCCACCGAATGCCGTGCCTTTCCAGACGCGGCCGGTCACAAGCTGGAACGGACGGGTCGAGATTTCGGCACCCGCCGGTGCAACACCGATGATGATGCTTTCACCCCAGCCCTTATGGGCAGATTCCAGCGCCGTGCGCATGACGTTCACATTGCCGGTGGCATCGAAAGTGTAGTCGGCGCCGCCTTTGGTGAGGTTCACCAGATACGGCACAAGGTCGCCGTCGACTTCGCTCGGATTGACGAAATCGGTCATACCGAAGCGCTCGGCCATCTCTTTCTTTTCCGGGTTCAGGTCGACGCCGACAATCTGGTCGGCACCTGCAAGGCGCAGACCCTGGATAACGTTCAGACCGATGCCACCGAGACCGAAGACAATCGCGCGCGAACCGATTTCAACCTTGGCGGTGTTGATCACGGCACCAATGCCCGTGGTGACACCACAGCCGATGTAGCAGACCTTGTCGAAAGGGGCGTCCGGACGGATCTTCGCCAAAGCGATTTCCGGCACGACCGTGTAGTTGGAGAAAGTCGACGTCCCCATGTAGTGCAGAATCGGATCGCCATCGAGGGTCGAGAATCGGGACGAGCCATCCGGCATCAGCCCCTGGCCCTGTGTCGCACGGATCGACTGGCAGAGATTTGTTTTCGGGTTAAGGCAGTACTCGCAGGTCCGGCACTCGGGCGTATAAAGCGGAATGACGTGGTCACCCGGCTTCAAGGTGGTCACTCCCGGGCCAACCTCGACAACGACACCAGCCCCTTCGTGCCCAAGAATCGCTGGAAACAAGCCTTCCGGATCCGCACCCGACAAGGTGAACTCGTCGGTATGACAGATGCCGGTAGCCTTGATTTCCACCAGCACTTCAAAAGCACGCGGGCCTTCCAGCCTCACAGTGGTGACTTCAAGCGGTTTTCCGGCCCCAACGGCCACAGCGGCGCGAACTTCCATGAAGGATCTCCTGATGTATGTTTCACCGGCAGAGTTAACGTCCGTGTCTGCAAATGCAAGAACGGATGCCGCTTCTGCTGCCGGTATTGCGCATATCGATGGATTTCATCGGGAAAGGCGCCTTTCGGACCTCGCAGAAACTCTTTGATTTTGCGACTTTTTTGACGACTGACACCATTCGCCGCAACACGTTCATCGTCCATGTCGCATTCAGACAAGCATGCGACTGAAACCTTATACGCAACTTCGTCCCCAATCGCGAATATGCCTCGCAATGGACGAGCCTTTATCGCTATCGGTAAAGTCGTCGTCCTATTGCGTATTGACCCTGACGGTCGGCCGACCGGATTTTCCGATCTGCTCGCCGGCAACGTGCGGAGCCGCTGCTTCATGAAGCGATATTCCTTTCTGGAACTGGCCAAAAACGCCTTTTCCGCGCACCAGAACTGGGGCCGCCAGTGGCGGGCGCCGGAGCCCAAGGCCGAATATGACGTCGTCATCGTCGGCGCTGGCGGGCACGGACTGGCGACAGCCTATTACCTTGCCAAGGAACACGGCATCCGCAATGTCGCGGTGATCGAAAAAGGCTGGCTCGGTGGCGGCAACACGGGTCGTAATACGACCATCGTCCGCTCCAACTACCTTTGGGAAGAAAGCGCCGGGCTCTACAATCACGCAATCGGCCTCTGGCAAAATCTGTCTCAGGAACTGAACTACAACGTCATGTATTCCGCACGTGGCGTGATGATGCTGGCGCACACCGTTCACGACGTTCAGGTCGCGCAGCGGCACATCCATGCCAACCGTCTGGCAGGCGTCCAGAACGAATGGCTGACGCCGGAAGAGGCAAAGGAATACTGCCCGCCGCTGAACATTTCAAAGAACATCCGTTATCCGGTCATGGGTGCGGCCCTGCAGCGCGTCGGTGGCACTGCGCGTCACGATGCGGTTGCCTGGGGATATGCGCGTGGTGCAGACAACCTGGGTGTCGACATCATCCAGAACTGCGCCGTCACAGGTATCCGCCGCGGCCAGAACGGAGCTGTCGAAGGCGTTGAAACGGTGAAAGGCTTCATCAAGGCGAAGAAGGTTGGTGTCGTCGCCGCCGGTCACACGTCCGTCGTCATGGACATGGCCGGTGTCCGTCTGCCGCTGGAATCCTTCCCGCTGCAGGCACTGGTGTCAGAGCCCGTCAAACCCGCCTTCCCTTGCGTTGTCATGTCCAACACGATCCATGCGTATATCTCACAGTCAGACAAGGGAGAGCTTGTGATCGGTGCCGGTACGGACCAGTTCGTCTCCTATTCTCAGGCAGGCGGCATCCACATCACCAACCATACCATCGACGCGATCTGCGAACTGTTCCCGCATTTCCGGCGCATGCGTATGCTGCGGAACTGGGCTGGCATCGTCGACACGACGCCTGACCGCTCTCCCATCCTGTCGAAAACGCCGGTCCAGGGGCTCTACGTCAACTGCGGCTGGGGAACCGGCGGTTTCAAGGCGACACCCGGATCCGGTCACGTCTTCGCGCATACGATCGCCAAGGATGAGCCGCACCCGATCAACGCACCTTTCAGCATCGACCGGTTCCGCACCGGCCGCCTCATCGACGAAGCCGCTGCCGCGGCCGTGGCCCACTAGGGGAGATCACAAGAATGCTGCTGATTTATTGCCCCTATTGCCAGGTCGAGCGCTCGGAAATGGAGTTTGCCTGTCGCGGTGAAGCCCATGTCGTGCGTCCGGCCGATCCGAGCAAGGCGACTGATGAAGAGTGGGTCGAATTCTTGTATATGCGCGACAACACCAAGGGCGTCGCTGCTGAACGCTGGCGGCATATCCACGGCTGCGGGCGTTTTTTCAACGCAGTCCGCGACACCGTCAGCGACAAGTTTCTGAAAATCTACAAGACCGGCGAACCGAAACCGGATCTTGAAGCGCTTGCCAAGGAGGCCGGCAAATGAGCCAGCCATTCCGTACAGAAAAAGGCGGCCGGATCGACCGCGCCGAGCAGCTTACCTTCACCTTTGATGGCGAGGAAATGCAGGGGCACAAGGGCGACACCCTTGCCTCGGCACTACTTGCCAACGGCGTGCACCTGGTCGGCCGTTCGTTCAAGTATCACCGTCCGCGCGGCATTCTGACCGCCGGATCGGAAGAACCGAACGCCCTGGTCGGGGTCTACCGCAACGGCGACCAGACGCCGAACCTGCGCGCGACCCAGGTCGAACTCTATCAAGGCCTGGAAGCCATCTCGCAGAACCGTTTTCCGTCGCTGGGGTTCGATATCGGCGCCGTCAACGACCTGCTTTCGCCGCTGTTTCCGGCCGGTTTCTACTACAAGACCTTCATGTGGCCGCACGCCTTTTGGGACAAGGTCTATGAGCCGATCATCCGTTCGGCCGCCGGGCTCGGCAAACCGCCTAAGAACCCGGACCACGACGTCTACGGCAACATCTATGCTCACTGCGACGTCCTCGTCGTCGGATCTGGCCCGACCGGTCTCGCCGCCGCACTGGCTGCCGGGGAAACCGGGGCCAAGGTCATGCTGGTCGATGAGCAAGCTGAATTCGGCGGCTCGCTGCTGTCGGAAGTCAGTGCGAGCATCGACGGAAAGGATCCCGCGGACTTCGTGACGGAAACCGTCGCCAAACTTGCCGCGATGGACAATGTCACACTGCTGCCGCGCACAACGGCCTTCGGCTACTTTGCGCATAACTTCATTTCGCTGGCCGAACGCGTCACAGAACATCTTTCAAACCCGGATCCAAAGCTGCCGCGCGAACGGCTGTGGCAGGTGCGGGCCAAGGAAGTGGTGATCGCAGCCGGAGCCATCGAACGTCCGATGGTATTTCCGGAAAACGACCGCCCGGGTATTCTGCTCGCAGACGCCGGACGGACATATCTCAACCGCTATGGCGTCAAGGTCGGACACAAGGTTCTGGTGGCAACGGCTTGCGACAGCGCATGGCAGGCAGCATTCGACCTCGCCGATCATGGCGTTGACGTTGTCGCGATTGTCGACTTGCGCGAAACGCCGCCGGAAAGCCTGATGTCCATCGCCGAAGCCCGGGGCATTCGTGTCGAGGCCGGATGCGTCGTCACCGGCACGCTCGGACGCAAACGGGTCAAGGGAGCCTTGATCGGCCGCCTGATGACCTCCGGCCAGGTTGCCTCAGGTGGCCAGATCGCATGCGACGCGCTCCTGATGTCCGGCGGCTGGACACCCACCGTCAGCCTGTATTCCCAATCTCGCGGCAAGGTCGTGTGGGATTCGGAAAAGGGAGCCTATGTTCCCGGCGTCTCCGTTCAAAAAGAACGCTCGGCAGGTGGAGCCAAAGGCCTTTACGGGCTGCAGGCAACGCTTGAAGACGGCTATGCGGCTGGGGAAGAAGCCGCAAAGGCGGCAACCGGCAAGTCCGCCAAGGTCACTTATGCTTCCGCAACCGGTGGAGAAGCCGGGTCCGGCGGAATCCTTGGTGCCCTGCCCCACGACCGCAACGCGGCACGGGTCAAGGCTTTCGTCGATTATCAGAACGACGTAACCGCCAAGGACGTCAAGCTGGCCGTGCGCGAAGGCATGCACTCCATCGAGCATATCAAGCGTTACACGACGACCGGCATGGCCACGGACCAGGGCCGCCTTTCAAACATGAACGCGCTGGAAATTGCTTCGGGCGCTTTGCAGAAGCCGATGACGGATGTCGGTCTCACCACGTTCCGTCAGCCCTATACGCCGACGACCTTCGGCCTCTTTGCCGGTGTATCGCGTGGCGACTTCTTCGACCCCGTACGCAAGACCCCTTCTCATGACTGGGTTGTCGAGAATGGTGGTGTCTTTGAAGACGTCGGCCAGTGGAAACGCACCTGGTATTTCCCGAAGAACGGCGAAGACATGCATGCAGCTGTCGCGCGCGAATGCAAGACCGTTCGGGAGAGCGTCGGCCTGTTCGATGCCTCCACCCTCGGCAAGATCGAGGTTGTCGGACCGGATGCGGCCGAATTCCTGGAACGGATGTACACCAACCCGTGGAAAAAGCTGGCTCCGGGCCGCTGCCGCTATGGCCTGTTGCTCAACGACGCCGGTTTCATCACCGATGATGGCGTTATCGGCCGCCTTGCGGAAGACCGGTTCCATGTGACCACCACGACCGGCGGCGCGCCGAGTGTGTTCGCCACCATGGAAGACTACCTGCAGACAGAATGGCCGGATCTCAACGTCTGGATCACGTCGACGACCGAGCAGTTTGCGGTTGCCGCGGTTCAGGGACCGAAGGCTCGGGAAGTCATCGCGCCGTTTATCGAAGGTGTCGATCTCTCCGCGGATGCGTTCCCCCACATGAGCGTCAAGCAAGCCACCTTCTGCGGCGTTCCCTGCCGGCTGTTCCGGATTTCGTTCACCGGTGAACTCGGCTTCGAGATCAACGTGCCCCGCCGTCATGGCAAGATGATGTGGGAAACACTTGCCAAGGAAATCGAAAAGCACAACGGCACCGTATACGGCACGGAATCCATGCACGTTCTGCGCGCCGAGAAGGGCTACATCATCGTTGGTCAGGACACCGACGGAACCGTAACCCCGCAGGATGCCGGCATGACCTGGGCGATCAGCAAGAACAAGTTCGACTTCGTCGGCAAGCGTGGTCTTGCCCGCCCCGATCTTGTCGCAGACGGTCGCAAGCAGTTCGTTGGCCTTCTGACGAAAGACCCGAAAGTGAAGCTGGAAGAAGGTGCGCAGATCACAACTGCCGAGCAACCTGCGACCGGGACACCAGCAGAAGGTCACGTGACCTCGTCTTACTACAGTCCGGCGCTTGACCGCACGATTGCTCTTGCGATCGTGAAGAACGGCCACGCTTTGGAAGGCAAGACACTCTATGTGCCGATGCCGACCGGCAGCATTCCGGTCGAAGTGACCAGCACGGTGTTCTATGACAAGGAAGGAGCACGGATCAATGTCTGAACTTCTGGCAAACGATCTGATCACGCCGGACGCGGGTGAAATACCGCTCCTCAGCCTGCCGTCCGTCTCCATTCTGAAAGCCGCTCCGTTGACGCGCCTTTCTCTGCGCTGCCGGGAAGCCACACAAAAGGACGCTGGTGCTGCATTCGGCGCTGAACTGCCCATGTCGCCCCTGTCGAACACGACGGCGGCCAAGCGAGCAGCTCTCTGGATGGGGCCGGACGAATGGACGTTGCTGGCACCGGAAGAAGACCTCAAGACCGTTTTCGACGGGATCGAGGAGAAGCTCTCCGCTCATCCACATGCCCTGGTCGATATATCCGACCGGTCGGAAGCGATCATCGTCAGCGGAGACAAGGCCGCCTGGTTGCTCAACACGGGGATCTTCATCGATTTCTCGCTGGAGGTCTTTCCCGTCGGCACGGTGACGCGGACGCTGTTTCACAAATCGCCGGTGATGATCTGGCGGATCGGCGCGGATGCATTTGTCGTGGAAGCCTGGGTTTCCTTCATGGACTACGTGTCCGGTCTGCTTGTGCAGTCGGCAACAGAGCTGGAAGCAGCCTGACAGGATCAGGTGCAAACACCCGATCTTAACAAAGCTTTGCGAGCCTCGCGCAACTCATTGCTGCGCGAGGCTCGCTTTTATGTCCGAACAGGTTTCCAGAAAACTCCGGCTGGCGGAGCTGCTTGGTGCGCTCAGCCACGCGCTGGACATCACGGAAGGCCAGCCGCGTGGCCACTGCGTGCGCTGTTGCTGGATCGGCATTCACATCGGCCGGCACATCGGCCTCAACGACACCCAGCTCAGTGATCTCTATTACACCCTGCTTCTGAAAGACCTCGGCTGCTCGAGCAATGCCGCCAGGATTTGCGAGCTGTATCTGACCGACGACCTGACCTTCAAACACGACTTCAAGACGATCAGCGACAGTCTGCCTGCAGCCCTGCGCTTTGTACTTTCCCATACCGGACTGAAGCATGGCTTTGCAGAACGCGTGCGCGCCATCGTCAACATTCTTCAAAATGGCGGCGACATCGCCAACGAGATGATCGAAACGCGCTGTACGCGCGGTGGCGACATCGCCCGGCAGATGCATTTCTCGGAAACGGTCGTTTCCGGAATTTACAGCCTGGATGAGCATTGGGACGGCAAAGGCCGGCCGCACGGGATCGCGGGCTCAACGATCCCCGTGTTTTCCCAGATCGCCTTGCTGGCACAGGTAGTCGATGTCTTCCAGATCAACTCCGGTGTCGATGGTGCGCTGAAGGAACTGAAAGAACGGGCCGGTAGCTGGTTTGATCCGGCCCTGGTTGCCGCTGCAGAAAGTGTTGCGAGAGATCCCGTATTCTGGAGCACGTTGAAATCGGAAAACCTCGACAAGATCGTCTATGGTCTTGAGCCGGCGCAGAACACACGTTTTGCAGATGAAGAGCAGCTTGACGACATTGCCCACGGCTTCGCGCTGGTCATCGACTCCAAAAGCCCCTTCACCGCCGGCCACAGCGAGCGGGTCACGCTCTACACCGATATGATCGCCGAGGAGCTGGGATATGGCATGCGCGACCGTCAGTTGCTGAAGCGTGCGGCGCTGCTGCATGACATCGGAAAGCTTGGTGTCAGCAATTCCGTTCTCGACAAACCAGGCAAGCTTGATGATCTGGAGTGGGAACAAATCCGGATGCACCCCGTTTACTCGGACGAAATCCTATCGAGGATCGACACATTCAAGGAACTTTCGCCGATCGCGCGGGGCCATCACGAAAAACTCGACGGCCGCGGGTATCCGGATGGACTGACAGCAAGCAGGATTTCTATGGAAACGCGGATCGTTACCACTGCGGATATTTTCGATGCCTTGACCGCGTCGCGGCCGTATCGCGGCCCCATGCCTATGGCGAAAGCTCTTGGCATCATGGAAGGAGACACAGGCACGGCGCTGGATGCAAAATGCTTTGCGGCGCTGAAACGGGCAACGGAACGCATGGAGCATTCCGACGCTGCCTAAATTGAACGCACAGAAGCTTAAAACAATCTGTTACTCTTGCTTCCTTTCCCGCAAGGTCCTCACTCTGCGCTCATGCTGAAAATCGGTTCTTACAACATACAGAAATCAATAGGCGTCGACGCGCGCAGGCGGCCCGACCGGACACTGAAGGTGATCCAGGAACTGGACTGCGATATCCTGGCGCTGCAGGAGGCCGACAAACGCTTCGGTCCGCGCGAAAGCACCCTCGACAGAGAGACTATTCTGCACGAAACGGACTATCGTCCCGTGCCCTTTGCCACCGGAGACAAAAGCCTCGGCTGGCACGGAAACGCCATTCTTGTGCGAAACTCCATCGGCATTCTGGATCACCGCCGGCTGGATCTGCCGACGCTGGAACCCCGTGGAGCCGTTGCCGTGGACCTTCTGGTGGCCGGTGAAAAAATCCGCGTGGCGGCCATGCATCTGAGCCTGATCGGCCACTTTCGCAAGAAGCAGATAACGTCGCTGATGCACCAGCTTCATGAGCATCTCGACTATCTGCCGACAGTTCTCATTGGCGATCTGAATGAGTGGCGCGATTCGGCAGACAGCATCAAACTGTTCGAGGAACGCTACGAAGTGACGACTCCGGGCCGGAGCTTTCCTAGCCCCCTGCCCGTCGGCAGCCTGGACCGGATCATCACCAGCCCGGAATTCATCGTCCGGCAGGCCGGTGTCCACAAATCCAAAACGGCACGTATCGCATCGGATCACCTGCCGGTCTGGGCCAACCTCACTTTGGAGCCGGCCGGACATCTACCCGGTTAGAGTCGCTGCAATCAGGCGATCAGCTTGACCATGACAAAGTAGAGCCCCGCTGACAGGACGGCTGCGGCCGGAACTGTAACGACCCAGGCGGCAATAATGGTCATGAAATGGGCCCGGCGGACAAGGTGGCGACGGGCCTGCTCCTCGCGGTTGCGGACAGGCCTGACCATATTGCCGTTGGCCTGCATCTTGTTCACATAGTCCAGCCGCCGTTTTGAGCGTTCCGTATACCACTCCCGGAAGAACCCAACTCCAAAGACAGCGCCCACAGCGATATGGGTCGAACTCACGGGCAGCCCGAAGCCCGAGGCGACAATCACCGTGATGGCAGCGGACAGCGACACGCAATAGGCCCGCATCGGATTGAGCTTGGTGATCTGCTGGCCGACCATCTCGATCAAGCGGGGCCCGAACAGCAGCAGGCCAAAAGATATGCCAAAGGCGCCGACGGCCATCACCCAGAGCGGAATGCTGACCTTTGCGGCGACGTCACCGAGTTCCGCCGTATGCACGATGGCGGCCAGCGGCCCAACGGCATTGGCGACGTCGTTGGCGCCGTGGGCGAAGGACAGCAATGCCGCCGAACACACAAGCGGCACGGAAAAGAGGATGCGGAGCGACTGGTTGCGGTTCTCCAACCCTTCCGACTGACGCCGGATTAGCGGGCGTACAATCGCCCAGACGGCGAGCCCGACGACAACCCCGAGCACCAGCGACATCGGCATGTCGATCTTCACGATCTTCTTCAGGCCCTTGAGAGCCAGATAGCTGGCAAAGGTTCCGGACATGACCCCGATCAGCACCGGAACCCATTTGCGGGCCGCGGCGATCTTGTCTTCCTGATAAATGATAAAGGTCTTTATGAAGGCCAGGAAAGCTGCAGCGATCAGACCGCCAAGAAACGGTGAAATAACCCAGCTTGCTGCAATGCCGCCCATTGTTGCCCAATTAACCGCACTGAAACCTGCCGCCGCAATACCGGCTCCCATGACACCGCCCACAATGGAATGCGTGGTTGAGACAGGTGCGCCGATCCAGGTGGCAAGGTTGATCCAGAGCGCAGAGGACACCAGAGCCGCCATCATTGCTGCCATGAAGACGTTGGCATCGGCAACCGAAGCAGGATCGATGATCCCCTTCGAGATGGTGCTGACGACATCCCCACCTGCGATAAGGGCACCGGCACTTTCGAAGACGGCCGCTATTATCAGCGCCGTCAGAAGCGTCATGGCCCGCGAACCGACAGCGGGACCGACATTGTTGGCAACATCGTTGGCGCCGATGTTGAGCGCCATATAGGCGCCAATGGCGGCGGCCGCCACGATGATGACCGTTCCCGGTGCTCCCGACATGGAGGCACCTGCGCCTAGCGCGCATAAGACGATAAAGACCAGCGCAATTCCAGGCGCAATCAAACCACGGCCAAGAGACCCGGCGGCCTCTTCCATGTAGCTCAGTTTGTCGAGATCTTTGTCGAGGGTTGGCTTTTTCAAATTTGGCATGGGCGTTCCAGTTGGGAAGTCCTTTGAAGGCAAGTCTTGCAAGCCAAGCGTCTTCTGGCGCCTGCCTTAAACAATCGTCCGAAAAGGTCAACCAAAACGGCCCTGTTTCGCCAATATTTCTTAGTTGGTTAAATTTTCCAGCTTTCGAAGCACTTTCGCCAGCCCCGGATCGCTGGCAAGCCGGACAGCTTCCTGTATCGGAAGCCAACGGACGTCCCGTTCTTCCTTGTCCGGAAAACTGCTCGTCGTGCTCTCAACGTCCACCAGAAAGACAAGGACCTCGGTCCTCAAACGCAAACCGCCCTCACCACCCTTGTGGGACTGGAAGCTGGCAAAAGGTTTTTTCTGCGCGGTTCCGATAACACCCGCTTCCTCGAAAGCTTCCACCGCAGCGGTGTGATGCGCATTCATCGACAGGATTGGCCAGCCTTTCGGAAGAATCCAGCGTTGCGTGGACTTGGTCGTCACAAGCAGCACTTCCCGCTGCCCGTCGCGTAAACGATGACACAACGCTGCTATCTGCAATCTCGAGGGGCGTCTGAACATCAGAAGCAGGGTCTGGAACCAGGAAGTCCGTTCGTCGATTGCTGAATAAAGCTGCGCCATAGTGCCCTTTCCCGGACGTTGAAAAGACTCGCAGAATACGTCGCAAAGACGTGCCTGTCCAGAAAACGCGCACTGTGTGCTCTTATTTATCCTGGTAACTTGTTTGCGAAGGGTCGGGATTGTCTCAGGACAAGACCAGTTTGAGCGCCGTAAAAAGACCCGCGGCCAGAAGCGCCGACGCAGGTACGGTGACAACCCAGGCTGCGATGATGGTGATCAAGCTTGACCGGCGAACAAGCAGGCGTCTGCGGCGTTCTTCCCTGTTTTTCATCATCTTGCGCGGTTTCATGACCCCGCCTTCGGCAACATACTTGTTGCGATACCATTCCCGATAAAAGCCGACACCGAACAAAGCGCCAACCGCAATGTGGGTGGACGACACCGGCAGCCCTGCCCCTGACGCCGTAAGCACGGTGGCGGCCGTTGCCAATGTGATGCAGAAGGCCCGCACGGGACTGAGTTTCGTGATCTTCTTACCGACAACGGTCACAAGGCGTCTTCCGAACAGCAAAAGGCCCGCGGAAATACCGCATGCCCCGACCGCACTCACCCAGATCGGCACTTCGGGGTTCAACGCGCCAAGATACCAGAACATGAGGTCAGGGAAATCGTTCGACTGGCTCATCACGATGGCTGCCAGCGGTCCGATCGCATTTGCAACGTCATTGGCGCCGTGGGCAAAGGATAGCAAGCCCGCCGCGACCATGAGGGGCACCGCGAACAGATTGCGCAACGCGCGTGCGCTGTTTTCCAGCGTGAGCGTCTGGGCAACGATCACGTGACAATAGATTCGCCAGACAACGAAGCCGACGGCAAGCGACAGGACGACGGCGAGCCATTCTGGAACGGAAAGCAACCGATCGGAGATTTTCAGCAGAAGGTAACCGGTAAAGGTCGCCCCCATGAGGCCCAGAAGGATCGGCAACCAGTACTGGGCTGCT
This sequence comes from Roseibium aggregatum IAM 12614, assembly GCF_000168975.1. Lineage (GTDB taxonomy): Bacteria > Pseudomonadota > Alphaproteobacteria > Rhizobiales > Stappiaceae > Roseibium > Roseibium aggregatum. The sequence goes on along the minus strand of NZ_AAUW01000004.1, from coordinate 11,347 downwards.
TTCAGACGGTCGGGCGTATAGACGACCCTTGTGTTGATGAAGGCCATGATCCCGGCCCCGACGAGCCCTCCCAGCACCGGCGACAAAACCCAGGAAACGGCAATTGTGGACATGGTTGTCCAGTTGATGGCCGCAAAACCACTTGCCGCGATCCCGGCACCGACAACGCCACCGATAATCGAATGGGTTGTCGAAACAGGCGCGCCGATCACGGTTGCAAAGTTGATCCACAAGGCAGAGGCGGCCATTGCGGTCAGCATCGCCAGCATGAATTCCGAGCTGTTGCGGACATCGCCAGGGCTCAGGATGTCGCCGGAAACGGTCGAGACGACATCCGTCCCGGCCAGTAATGCACCCGCACTTTCACAAACAGCAGCTATCAGCAGGGCACCGGTGAGGCTGACGACGCGCGCGCCGACGGCCGGGCCGACATTGTTGGCAACGTCGTTGGCGCCGATGTTCAACGCCATGTAGCCACCAATGGCGCTTGCGGCAACAAGGATCACAATGTGGGAGAAGCCGCTGGCTGACACCTGAAATGCCGCCACGCAGGCACAGATCACCAGGAAAACCAACGCAAGTCCGGGACCTACGAGGCGCCGGCCCATGGCCTCGGCCGCCTCACTGACAAAGCTGATCTTGTCGAGATCCTTGTCCAGTGCCTTCTTTTTCAAATCCCTGCTGGTGAGCAATCAAACACGCCTCGTTATCTCTCAGGAAATGTCTAACAGATTTGCGATTTGTGCCGCCGCAAAAACCGCTTAAGCGCTGGCTCTTCCACTGTTTCGATTGCCTTTGAGAACGGTAGCCACACCGTTTTGCGTTGTCCGAGTTCGGGATATTCCTTCAACTGTTTTTCAAAACGGATCTTGAAGACGACCACTTTGGTGCGGATCTTCAATCCATCGGCGAGACCTTTGTAGGATCGGAAGCTGCCGATGGCTCGAGGCTCGGCTTTGCCGACAATGCCTGCTTCCTCGTAAGCCTCGATCAAAGCCGTTTCATATGCAGGTTTGTCCTTTTCCGGCCAGCCTTTGGGCAAGATCAACCGGCCGGTGTCTCGCGTCGAGACGAGCAGGACTTCGGGTTCGGCTTCGCCCGGACGCACGCACAGAGCCGCGATCTGCAGACGGAGCGGCTTGACGAACAAACCTGTAATCCCGTGCAGCCACGATGCTTCCCGCGCTGTAAGTGCCTTAGCGAATCCCATCTCCACACCATGTTGTTCTGGAACATGGGGTGTATATGGAGTTCCCTTAGGGACGTCTACAGAAAAGTGCACTCGGTGCGCGCACATTTTTATTACAAATATTACAATTTGCCGTCATGCAGCCGATACTGAAACATGATCGGCAGTCCATGCTCCCGGCCAGACCTCGGCCTTTCCGGACTTCAGCACGCGCAATTCATCGAGCGGCACCGAAGCGACCAGAAACGGTTCTTCGCCGTTGCTTCCCGAAGTCGCTTCTATCTCTGCGGCAACACCAGAAAAACCGAATTCCTCTTCGCAAGGAAGATAGAGTGCGGCGCCTGAAACATTGGTGTCGTTCTGAGTCGTCCCCTTCGATGTCCCGACCACACCGCAAACGGCAACCGCACACATGAGTTCGACTGCACGCGCCTTGGCGCAGCCGAACACACGATGGTAGCCGGAGAGTTTTTCCGTCATCGAGGGAACAAGAAGAAGGTCCAGATCCTGCTTCGCCAGCAGGCTGCTAAGCGCCGGCATTTCCACATCCAGACAGATCAGGATCGCCATTTTGAGGCCATCGAACTCGAAGGTCTTCAACTCGGCTCCCGGCACCAGATGCCAGATTTCCGGATCCTGCTCGAATGGCGTGAGGCACAATTTGTCCTGGCGGATCTCGCGTCCGTCGGCCGCCAGAAGAACGGCCGTGTTGGTGAAGCCTTGAGAGGTGTGAACAGGCATCGACCCGGCGATCAGCGACACGCCATATTTCATTGGCAAGGGCGAAAGCTGTTTGATCAGGTCCGTTCCGACTTCTGCCAGATATTCCATTTCCCGGTCAGGCGGCAGCCCTTCCGGTTTGAAAGCCAGACAGCATTCCACCAGATATTCCGGCAGCATCAGAAGCTTGGCACCGTCTGCGGCGGCACGTTTCAGCCCCTCTTCGATCTGCGCTGCGAAAGCAGCAACCGAAGTGGGAGCGCGGCCGAGGTTAAAGGACCAAAGTGCAATGGGATAATCTGTCATGGCGTCCGGTGTCTCGTTCAAATCAGACGCCAGACTTAAGAGCAGCCCGCGAAGCGTTTCAAGCCCCAGTCTGTCTCACACTCCCACAAATGCGGAAGGTTTGCAGATTTCCGCCAGGTTCAATCGATGAACAGTCCGATAAAGGTCATCAGGACAATCAGAAATCCGGTTCCGACAAGAGCTGCTTTCGGCTCCTGCGGCAGGGCGGTCAGTTTTGGGGAACGTCTTACTTCCCGAATCCCTTCCAGGGCCCGGTCGGTACGCCTGTCTATTTCCGCGAAATACGGCGAAAGCTCATTCTGAGCGCGCATGCCTGATCCTCACGATTTCTTCGTAGGGTCAGATAGTAGGCCTGCTGCCTTAGCGTTTCGTTAATTCGAATTTACAGAAACGGGGTCAAAGCCGGGTTTTCTGCGGATCCGCGACATCCAGAATGCGCAACTGCACCTTGGGTGTGCCTTGCCAGGTGTCGATCGAAAGCGTGCCTGCCACATGCAGCGATTGCCCCCTGCCCTGCAGGAGCATCTGACCATGCGGTTTGTCATCCGCCTTGAAGCAGATCGCTTTCAGCGCCGTACCGTCACCCGACGTGATCGAGGCCCTGACGTGCCCCTTGCCAACCACATCGGCAAAGGAGATCCGGTGGGCAGGAAAGGCGAAGACAGGCTCGGCATGGCCTGCCCCATAAGGACCTGCCTTTTCCAGAAGTTCGAGAAGGTCGAGGTTCGCCCCCGTTGCCGTCAGTGCTGCGTCGATCTTCAGTTCCCGGTTTGCACTCGCCGTTTCAACATCGTCTTTGAGAACATCGTTGAAGTAGGCCTCCAGATCGGCTCTTTTTTCGCTCAACACGGTCAGCCCCGCCGCCATGGCGTGACCTCCCCCTTTTTCCAGCAATCCCAGGTCGACAGCGCCGCGAACGGCCTTGCCGAGATCCACACCGGGGATCGAGCGTCCCGAGCCGGTGCCTTTGCCGGTCTCGTCGAAGGCTATCGCGAAGGAAGGCCTGCGATAGGCTTCCTTGAGACGGGAAGCAATCAGGCCAACGATACCCGGGTGCCAATCGTCGGAACCGGTCAGGAGCACCGCTGGATCACGCGCCTGAATTGCCATTTCGGCTTCGGCATCGGCCTGCTCCAGCATTACCGCTTCCATGGCCTGGCGTTCGGTGTTGAGCTGGTCCAGTCGCTCGGCGATTGCGCGCGCCTCATGCGGATCTTCCGTTGTCAGAAGCCGTGCTCCCAGGGCGGCATCGCCAATGCGGCCGCCCGCATTGATCCGCGGTCCAATCAGGAACCCGAGATGATAGGGAGCGGGCTTTCCGCTGACGCGGGCCGTGTCGGCAAGGGCTGTCAGGCCGTAGTTCCGGCGCTGGTGCATTACCGCAAGGCCGCGCGTGACATAGGCGCGGTTCAGCCCCTGCAAGGGAACGACGTCGCACACGGTACCGAGTGCTACCAGATCGAGCAGAGCCATCAGGTCCGGCTGCTGCGCGCCCTGGAACACCCCGCGTCGCCGCAACTCGCGGTTCAGTCCGACAAGAAACAGAAACGTGACGCCGACGGCCGCCAGATGTCCCTGCCCGGACAGATCGTCCTGCCGGTTCGGATTGACGAGCGCTTCGACGGCTGGCAGCGTTTCACCGACCTGGTGGTGATCGATGACCACAACGTCGAGATCGAGCTGCCGGGCGGTTTCGAAAGCCTCGAAAGAGGTACTGCCGCAGTCGAGGGTCACCAGCAGGTCCGCACCACCCTGGCGAAGATGCTCGATGGCCGGGCCGTTGGGACCGTAACCTTCGATGATCCTGTCCGGAATATGGATCACGGGATCAAGGCCGAGCCACTGCAGATATTTTGCAAAAATCGCCGAAGAGGTTGCGCCGTCGACGTCATAGTCGCCGAAGATCGCGATCTTGCGGCCAGCCTGCACCGCATCAGCGACCCTTGCCACGGCGGCGTCCATGTCCACCAGGCTGGAGGGATCGGGCATCAGCAGCTTGAGCGACGGATCCAGGAAACCGGTCGCCTCGTCCGCCAGCACACCGCGCGCCGCCATGACACGTGCCAGAACGTCCGGCAGGCCGTGCACCTGCGAAATCGCCATGGCGGTTCGCAGGTCGGCCGCGCTCAGACGCTCGCGCCAGGCGTTGTCATTTGCGGAACGGGCGACCCCAAGGACGAGCCGCCTGTCATCTTCTCCGGATTGTCCCAGCATTCAGCCGCGCTTAGTCCAGATGGAATTTCTCAAGATCCGTGTGTTGGGCCTTGATGTAGCGCACCGTGCCCGTGGAGGACCGCATGACGACGGTGTGCGTGGTGATGTGATGACGGCCAAAGCGGACGCCCTGCAGGAAGTTGCCGTCAGTCACGCCCGTTGCGGCAAACAGCACGTCGGGCCCGGCCATTTCTTCAAGAGTGTATTTCTTCTTGATGTCCTCGATGCCCATGCGATGCGCGCGCTCGACCTGCTCTTCACGCGTGATCACGAGACGAGACTGCATCTGACCACCGATACAACGCAGCGCAGCAGCCGCAAGCACGCCTTCCGGAGCACCACCGATACCGGCGTAGATATCGATGCCGGTTTCGTCCGGATCGGTGGTGTGAATGACACCGGCAACGTCGCCATCGCCGATCAGGCGAATCGCGGCCCCGGTTGCCCGGATTTCCTCGATCAGGCGGGCGTGGCGCGGACGGTCGAGAACGCAGGCGGTCACTTCGCTGACCTTGACGCCTTTTTCCTTGGCGACGGCTGCAATGTTTTCGGCAATCGGCGCATCCAGATCGATCAAACCGGCCTTGTAGCCCGGGCCGATGGCGATCTTGTCCATGTAGCTGTCAGGAGCGTTCAGAAGATCACCGGCCGGAGCCAGCGCAATCACCGCAAGGGAGTTCGGCAGGTTCTTGGCGCAGATGGTGGTGCCTTCCAGCGGGTCGAGAGCAATGTCGACCTTCGGCCCCTGCTTGGTGCCTACGTTTTCGCCGATGTAGAGCATCGGAGCTTCGTCACGCTCGCCCTCGCCGATAACCACAGTGCCGTCGATGGGCAGCCGGTTCAGTTCCCGCCGCATTGCGTCCACTGCGGCCTGGTCGGCGGCCATTTCGTCGCCGTGACCGCGCAACCGGGCCGCCGATACAGCCGCTCTTTCGCTGACGCGGGCCAGCTCGAGCGTCAGAATACGGTCCAGGCCGCTCGACGGTTGTTTATCAGTATTGGACATCAACATCTCCAGTCTCTCCCCCCGCAACACGCCTCGGCGGGCACTCACTCGTCAATTCAGTTTTTCAATCCGGATCATCTGGGGCTGTTCGGAAACAACCCCCTTGGACATGATCACGTCCAACGCCTCTTTGATCGCTACTTCAGTCGTTTCATACGTGATCAGGATGACAGGTTGAGGCATGTCCGCATCAAATTTTACAGGAACGTCCTTATTTGCATGACGTTTCTGGACAATCGATTCCAGCGAAATGCCGGCTTCGCCCATGCATCTGGCGATTTCGGCAAAAGCGCCCGGCCTGTCGTAAACGGACAGACGGATGTAATAACCGCCTTCATGCAGCCGCATGCGAGCACGCTGGTAGCTGTTCAGCTCCGCTGCCGGCATGCCAAGAACCGGCGTTTCATCGCCGCGGGCAATATCGGTGAGATCGGCAACAACGGATGACGCAGTGGCATTGCCGCCCGCCCCCGGACCGACAAGTACGATTTCCCCGACGAAGTCGCCATCCACCGCCACAGCGTTCAATACGCCGTCGATCCGCGCAATCGCAGAGGACTTCGGCACCATGGTCGGATGGACCCGCTGCTCGATGCCCGTATCGGTGCGTTGTGCAACGCCCAGGAGCTTGATGCGGAAACCGAGCTCGTCAGCCGCCTGAATATCGGCGGTCGTGATGGAGGTGATGCCTTCGACGTAGATGTCGTTGCTCGAGATTTCCGTGCCGAAGGCCAGGCTGGTCAGAATTGCAAGCTTGTGCGCGGTGTCGTTTCCTTCGATATCGAAAGTCGGATCAGCCTCCGCGTAGCCGAGCCGCTGTGCATCCGACAGGCAGTCCTGAAAGCTGATGCCTTCGGCTTCCATCCGGGTCAGGATGTAATTGCAGGTACCGTTCAGGATACCGTAGATGCGGCTGATCTCGTTGCTGGCCATGGATTCGCGCAGCGTCTTGACGATTGGAATGCCCCCGGCAACCGCTGCCTCGTAGTTGAGGCAAGCATTGTTAGCCTCGGCCAGCACCGCCAGTTCCACGCCATGGCGTGCAAGCAGCGCCTTGTTAGCCGTGACGACGTGGATGCCGCGCGACAGGGCAGCGCGCACGCTTTCCTCAGCCGGGCCGTTGTCGCCGCCGATCAGCTCGACGAAAATATCGATATCCGCCGTCCGGGCCATTTCCGCCGGATCGGTGAACCACTCAAATGCCGAAACATCGATGCCCCGGTCACGGGTCCGGTCACGGGCGCTGACCGCTGTCACAGTCACCGCGCGCCCGGTTTTCGTTGCAATCTGTCCGCCGTGTTTTGAAAGGAGCCGCACCACGGCCGCCCCCACGGTGCCAAGGCCAGCGATGCCTACCTTCAATGCGTCTGCCATACGGAAATGAGTCCAGTTCTTATCAACCTTTGGTCCCGAGCGGGATGACGTTGTGCAGCTTTTGGTCGGCCGTTTCAAGGAAGCGACGGATATTTCTGGCTGCCTGACGCAGTCTTTGTTCGTTTTCCACCAGTCCGATACGGACGTAATCGTCGCCATGCTCACCGAAACCAATGCCCGGTGCGACGGCCACTTCTGCCTGCTCCAGCAGCAGCTTCGAGTATTCCAGACTGCCGAGTGCCCGGAATTTCTCGGGGATCGGAGCCCAGCAGAACATGCTGGCTTCCGGCGCAGGGATATACCATCCGGCTCTGCCGAAGGTATCCACGACCACGTCGCGACGCTTCTTGTAGATTTCGCGCGTTTGCCTGATGCAGTCATCGGGTCCGTTCAAGGCAGCGGTTGCAGCCACCTGAATAGGCGTGAAGGCGCCGTAGTCGAGATAGGATTTCACCCGCGACAGCGCGGCAATCAGCCGCTCGTTGCCGACGGCAAAGCCCATGCGCCAGCCCGGCATGGAGAACGTCTTGGAAAGCGACGTGAATTCAACAGTCACATCCATAGCACCAGGCACCTGCAGAACCGATGGCGGTGGTGTCGCGCCGAAATAGATCTCGGAATACGCCAGGTCAGACAGAATGAAGATGTCGTGCTTGCGGGCAAATGCGACCACGTCCTTATAGAAGTCGAGATCTGCGCAATAGGACGTCGGATTCGCCGGGTAGCACAGGATGATGGCGATCGGTTTCGGCACGGAATGGATGACCGCACGCTCCAGCGCGTCGAAGAAACCCTGCCCCGGTTCCGCGGGAATGTTGCGGATCGAAGCGCCAGCCATCAGGAAGCCGAATGTATGGATCGGATAGCTGGGGTTCGGGCTCAGAATCACATCCCCGGGCGCGGAGATCGCCTGTGCCATGTTGGCAAAGCCCTCCTTCGAGCCGAGCGTTGCGATTATCTGCGTCTCCGGATCGAGTTTGACCCCGAACCGGCGGCCGTAATATGCCGCCTGAGCCTTGCGCAGACCACCGATCCCCTTGGACGCCGAGTAGCGGTGCGTGCGCGGGTCCTGCACGACTTCCGTCAGTTTGTCGACAATGTGCTTTGGCGTCGGCAGGTCCGGGTTGCCCATGCCAAGATCGATAATGTCCGCCCCCGCCGCGCGCGCCTTCGCCTTCAAACGGTTCACCTGTTCGAACACATACGGCGGCAGCCGCTTGATCTTATGGAATTCCTCCATGACGCGAATCCTTGCGAGTTGACAGTTTCAGCTGCGCGCCCATGCCAGGCGCGACGACAGCGCAGCGGGGCTCTTTTAGCAGTCCGGAAATAAATGCGCACCCGTCTTTGCGTCGCTAGCCGACTAAATTTGTAGCGTTTTTTAGAACATGATTGCTCTGACACCGGGAAGAACCCGCCCGAGCCTGTGAACCAGCGGAAATGTCCTACAAATACCAGCAGTAGGACAGCCGTCCAGGACGAGGACATGACGCAATTTGCGTCCTGAAAATCCAGGCGTATCCAGGACGATCGTTGCCACATAGCCGCGGGTGACAGAATTGGCGGCTCAGGGATACGGCCAGATCAGGCTGCCTTTTTGCGAAGGACCGAGAAACCGGCCCTTTTCGCATCCTTGATAAGACGCCCGTTTGGAGCCAGATCCATGGCAACAATTTGGGCTCGGCCCTGCTTTTTGGCTCTATGCAGGCCACCTTCGGCCGCTTCCATGGCGCGCTCCAGCGGCGTCGACACACCTGCGCTCACAAGTCCGACACTTGCCGTCACGATCAATCGGCCGCCAGACGCTTCCTGGCATTCCAGTCCGAAGCGGCGACAGATCCTCTGTGCTGTCAGGTGGGCCAGTTCCTTGTTGCCTTCCGGCAGAAACACGGCAAATTCCGCACCACCTACGCGGCCCGGTACGGCACCATCGGCCAGAGTATCCTTCAGGATGCGCGCAAAAAGCTGCAGCAATGCATCGCCCATTGCCTGGTTGAAACGTTCGTTGACCGTCTTGAACTGGTCCATATCGAACAGGATGAGGCTGTACATGCCGGACGTCGACTGAGTTGAAGAAATCCAGTCCTCAGCATCGTTGAGAAACGCGCGCCGGTTCGGCAACCCGGTGAGCTCATCCTGAAGTGCCTGTTCCCTGAAACCTTGCAGGGATCGTTCGATCACCATGGAAGCCGGCAACACGATAGTCATGATGATCGAGAACATGATGACCATGAGGTAGATGCTCATGAAGCCTTCCGCGAAACTCGACTGGAAGGACGGCAAATGCAGAACGTTCTGGCTCACGGTGTACCACATGAAACCTGCGGCTTCGACGAGCGTCGTCATGCCAAGCATACGGACGGAATAGAGTTTTTCCCGGTTCTCGAAAAACGCCATCCAGACAACCCAGAGAGCGCTCAGGATCATGACCGATTGAACATAGTTCACACGGGCAAGGAAATTGTCCCGAAATTCCGGAAACTGGTACAGAACGATCCAGGCAAACGCGATCGTGGTGAACAGCCAGACATGACTGCTGCGCCCCAGAAAGACGGCGACCCCGCTTCGCCTCAGTCCAGTCCCCAGAATGAGCAGGAAATTGGCGGCGACGATGCTCAAGAGGTCCGGAACCGTGCCGCGTATTGCGAAAAGAACCGTGCCGCAACCGGCCAGGAACATTCCGGCGGACCACAGGGCAAGACTTCTTGCACAAGCGACGCTTCGGCCTGGCCAGAACAGGTAAAAAACCAACAGGATGACGCTACCGGCAAACTCGGCAATCATAATGCAGGTAAACAATGTCGGTATGTCGAGCGTCATGAAAAAGTGGGCCTTGCGATCAAGGCTCTCAGCCTAGATCGTCAGTCGTAAAGGAATGATTTAATCAGTATAATTGCCGATGCCACGTCATCTTTATTTGCCGCGTCCCTTTCACGGCAGCATTTCCAGGAGGACTCTGCGTCACTGCGACGCAAGCGTCTCCAGATAGGCCTGCGTCTCTTTGCGTTCCTCGGGATTGATGAGACCGTAGGACTCCCCGGGATTGACGATTGCACCGTAGCCTTTGGGCGGTGGAACGTTGCTATTGCCCCTGCCAGGTTGGGTCTTCATCGCATCAATCAAAGGTGTTCCGGGGCCCACCGCGCAGGCCGTTAGTCCCAGGAGCAAAAAAAGGCATCCAACGAGAGCCAGCACGTTCCGCTTGCAGATCAACCGTTCCTCCTCCACTTCGGCTCCTCGTCCTTTCGATTGTCACAAAGTTACACTAGCCAGAGCGCATGACCGTGGATTGAAATCCAATCGACGGAGTGGTTACCTTGTGTCATAAATAGCTGATACTTCAAAATATCGGCGAAAAAATAACAAGATAACGCGATTGAACAACAAGGGCTCACAGGATTTCGGTGGGCTGAACGGGGCAAATAACCGGAGGAAACCCCTGCCTATGGCTGATGACCGCGACCATCCCATGTTGCAGTATATCATCAACAACCCGGAGGCCTTTGCACAGAATCTTGCAAAGACGCTCGAGCAGGCAGGCAAGGCGTTGGCGGCCTATATCGAGCCCCGGGAACAAGGCAAGATCACTCACGATTCGACCGACGAGCTGACGGGTGTCGTAAAGACCCTGGCGCAGGTTGGCGAATACTGGGTGTCCGATCCGCAACGCGCGGTCGAAGCCCAGTCACGCTTGTGGAGCGGCTATATAGATCTCTGGAATTCCTCGCTGAAACGGATGATGGGCGAACCGTCGGCACCAGCCATCGAAACGCCGGCACGAGACAAGCGCTTTGCCGATCCGGAGTGGGAAAAAAACCAGTTCTTTGATTTCATCAAGCAGCTCTACCTGATCACGAGCAAATGGGCGGAGGACATGGTCCATGACGCCCAGGGGCTGGATGAACACACGCGCCATAAGGCAGAGTTCTACGTCACCCAGATCGCCAACGCCGTCTCCCCCTCCAACTTCGTTCTGACGAACCCGGAACTGCTGCGCCTGACACTGGAAAGCAACGGCGAAAATCTGGTCAAAGGCATGCGGCATCTGGTCGAGGACCTGAAGACCGGCAAGGGCGACCTGAAGATTCGCCAGACGGATCCGAACAAGTTCAGGCTCGGCGAGAATCTCGGCACCACTCCCGGCAAGGTGATCTCGCAGAACGACGTCTGTCAGGTGATCCAGTATTCGCCGACCACCGAAGAGGTCCTCAAACGCCCTCTTCTGATCGTTCCGCCGTGGATCAACAAGTTCTATATTCTCGACCTCAATCCGGAAAAGTCCTTCATCAAGTGGGCGGTCGACCAGGGCCACACGGTGTTCGTCATTTCGTGGGTGAACCCGGACGAACGGCAGGCTCAAAAGAGCTTCGAGCACTACATGAAGGAAGGCATCCTCAATACGCTCGACCTGATCAAGCGGGCAACCCGACAGGAAGAAGTCAACGCGATCGGCTATTGCGTCGGCGGAACTCTGCTTGCAGTCACGCTCGCCTATATGGCGAAGATAGGCGACGAGCGGATCAAGACCGCGACCTTCT
>NZ_AAUW01000005.1 GCF_000168975.1 Roseibium aggregatum IAM 12614 | reverse complement strand
CTCCGGCTGGGAGCGGAAATCGAGGTGGCCCGGCAGATCCAGATGATGGTGCTGCCGACGAAAGACGAGCTGGCGGTATCCATGAACTGGAAATCGCGGCCTTCATGGAGCCGGCGGATGAGGTCGGCGGCGACTATTACGATGTGCTGCAGCTGGACGACAAGGTGAAGGTCGGCATCGGCGACGTGACCGGCCACGGTCTGGAAAGCGGTGTCCTGATGCTGATGGTTCAATCCATCGCGGTCGCCCTGCAGGAGCGCGGGCCGTCAGACCCGCGCCAGTTCCTGGTCGCGCTCAACAGCGCCATCTGCCGAAACCTCAAGCGCACCAAGACAGACAAGCATTTGACCCTGTCTTTCCTCGATTTCGAATCGAACAAGGTGACCTTGTCAGGGCAGCATGAGGAACTGATCATTTTGCGCGAAGATGGCCGTTGCGACATCATCGACACGGTCGATCTCGGCTTCCCGATCGGTCTCGACGAAGACATAGAACCCTTCATTGAAACCAGAGAACTGGCTTTCGGCCCGGGGGATATCATCATCCTCTACACGGATGGTGTTACCGAAGCGGAAGACCCGGACGGGGTGCTGTACGGCCTGGACCGGCTGGTCGCGAGCGCCCGCCAGAATGCAGCGCCCAATGCGGCGCGGGTGCTGGAAGGCATCCTGGCAGACCTCAAGGCCCATATCGATACGCAGACCGTTCATGACGACATCACGCTTATGGTGATCCGGCACAAGTAGAGGGGTGACAGCAGATGAATGCTGCCACCTGACACCAGACGCACAGAGTTTTTCAACATCACCCCGGACAACCACAGCGCTGATCCCGGACCTGTTCGCAATACAGCTTGCTGAAGCAGGTGTTGCTTTTCTGAAGGCGCCACATCTCGCACTTGCTCTGGAAACGAGTGGGCCCCGGGTCTCCCTACGGTCGGCCTGGGTAACACCAATGGTTGCCACGAGGTTGGCGGTCATGACAGGCACCCATCCCAGGGGATGGGTGCCTGTTCAGGCGCTTTGCGTTTGCCTCAACCGATCACCTTTCTCAGCATCGGCACACGTTTGACGACGAGATAGTCCAGCGCCAGGACACTCAGCAGCGTGATGCCGACCAGCGGAAAGGCCAGAGACATGGCGAGCATCAGGATCATCGCACCGCGCCAATGCGGCAGGTCGTCCGGTGTTTTCGGGGCAACGATGCGAAGGGCCGCCCCCTTCGGACGGCGCAGCCACCACATGACCAGCCCGCTGACACACAAAAAGATCACCGACAGGCAGAACAGGGTGTTGAGCACCACATTCCACAGGCCCATGTCGCCTTCGTGAAAGGCAACGCCGACAGCCATGCCCTTGGCCGGCAGCGAATAGTCCTTAAAGCCGACGTCTGCGAGGATCCGGCCAGTGTACCGGTCAATATGCACCGTGCGGTCGACCGTCGGGTTTTCCGAATCGTTGCTCATGGAATCCTGGTTGATAGTCCAGACCCCGGTCTCGCTGCCGGGGAAGTTGACCCGGAACCGCCCCTCATAGCCGATCTGCCGACCGAACGCGGCAATACTGTCCAGATCCACGGGCGTGCCCGGAGCTATTGCGTCGATGCCGGCGCCTGAACCGGACAGCGGCATCCTGGTCTGCTCCAGTCCCCAGGGCACATCCTTGATCGCGCCGTGGTTCATCGATGCGTGAGTATCATCGGAAAGGGGCACGTTGGACCATTTTTCGACGGGAAACGTGCTCCAGGCCTGAACGAATTTCTCTCCCCAGACACCCGCCCAGGAAAGGCCGCTGACCAGGAAGACCAGCAGGACTAAAGAGACATAGGCCCCAATCACCTTGTGCAAGCTCTTCCAGAGTGCACGGCCACTGGTGCGAAAATCCGGCACCAAGGCGGAGCCGCTGCCCGCACGTGGCCACCACAGGTAAAGACCGGTCACGACCAGCACAATGGCAAGGCCGGCCGCGATCTCGATCAGGCGGTCGCCGACGTCACCTATCAAAAGTGTCCCGTGAATGTCGTTCAGGAGATCGTACCAGCCGTCGCGCCGGACCCAGCTCTCGATGACCGAGCCCGTATAGGGATCAACGGCAACCATGTAATTGGCGCCCGCATCCTCGACACGGAAGACATTTGCTCCCTCGGCTGATTTCGCACCGATCCATTCCACCAGGTTTGCCTCCTCCCCGCGGGAGGCAAGCGCGGCTTCCGCCTGGCCGGACAGCGACACAGGTTCACCGGAAACGGCGACCCTTATGCATTCACCGTCACGGCCGTCGAGAATGGAAATATACATCATTGCAAGTCCGGTGACGGCCAGCATGACCAGAAACGGCACGACATAAAGACCGGCATAAAAATGCCAGCGCCAGGCGGCAAGGTAAAACCGGCTGGGGGTGGACGCATCCGTTGCGCCCGAAAAGATTTTGCTCATGGGATCTCCACACCGAAGCGCACCTGGCAGAAAAGGCCGGCTGGACTTCGGGTTCACATTATTCAGATGAAGGTTCGGGAAGATCAGACGATGAGCGGCGGCGCGCGAGCAAAGTTCCGGCCACGGGATGTGCTGGCAGTCCACACATGCGCGGAGAAAGACACCGGCTGGCGGGCGATCTCCTCCTGTCCGAAGACGAAGGAAACCTTGCCAGGAACCGCAAAGGCACCGATGCCGGCAAAAACGCAGTGGTGTGAGGTTTTGTCGTCGGGGCTGTCCTGGTCGGATGCCGGCGGTATTTCAACGCCATTCGCATCCAGCGTGACTGTGCGCAGGCCTTCCGTCGTGCAGAGCGTGACCGTGAAGCCGCCATCCGCGCGCACGTCCGGCATGAAGCCTTTGGGAAGAAGTGCCGTCAGCACGAACGGCAGCAGCAGCAAAAGCCTGACTGCTGCCATCAAGTCCGGATATTTTCGCCGGAAGTGCCCCAAATTCACATCCTTCAGATCGAAAGCGGCCCTTCTGTAATCCAATAGAGCCCGCAAGACAAACCATCGTTTAGCAAAGACGCAAAAGGCTACGCCTGAACAGCAATTAATTGCTGCGAGGAGGTGGTCCGAACGTGCCAAATAATGTCGCTTTCATGCTTGATCCGCTATGGCCACTCCCCTAAGGTGCCGCCACCTGACGGCGTCCCGTGGAGGGACTGAAAGCGATTCCGGATGAGGTTGACCCAAACAGGGGACCAAGGTCGGAGCTGTCCAAGGCATCAGCAGATCACCCGGCCCGGCCGGCTTTTGCGCGTGTTTGCTTTCATTCTTCCCGACGCCTGTTGCCACGCTGCCGATCCGGCATAAGCCACTGGGGAGAGACATGATCAGTCGGACCATCCTTGCAGGCCTTGCGGCCATGCTGCCAACCTCCGCCTTTGCCCATGGGGGCCATCTTGGCGAACTCGCCGGTCATTCCCATTGGGTCGGGGTCGCAGCCCTTGCCGGTGCCGCGCTCGTCGCCGGCATCATTGCCCTCAAAGACAAGAAGCAGAAAAAAGCCGAAGACGCGCCAGAAGCCCGTCCGGAAGACGACGAGACTGCCGGAGAAGCGGCTCAATGAGCGAAAAACTCGGACTGATGATCTGCGGCCATGGCAGCCGCAACAAGGGTGCTGTGAAACAATTTGCCCAGTTGGCGGAAGGCCTGACGGCCCGTTTTCCCGACTGGCCGGTGGAATACGGATATCTGGAATTCGCCAACCCGGTGATTCATGATGGCCTCAACAAGCTGCGCGAGGCCGGCTGCACCCGTGTTCTGGCCGTACCGGGCATGCTGTTTGCCGCAGGTCACGCCAAGAACGACATTCCCTCGGTCCTGAACACCTATCAGGCCATGCATCCGGAGATGACGATCTCCTATGGCCGCGAACTGGCCGTCGACACACGCATGGTGAAAGCCGCTGCTGCCCGCGTGCAGGAGGCAATCGACGCTGCCGACAGCGACGTACCACTGCACGAAACGTTGCTGATGGTGGTTGGGCGCGGTGCTTCCGATCCGGATGCAAATTCCAACGTCTCCAAGATCACCCGCCTGCTGTGGGAAGGGTTCGGTTTCGGCTGGGCGGAAACCTGCTATTCCGGCGTCACTTTCCCGCTGGTCGGCCCCGGTCTCGAACATGCCGCGAAGCTCGGCTACAAGCGCGTTATGGTGTTCCCTTATTTCCTGTTCACCGGCGTTTTGGTGCAGCGGATCTATTCGACCACGGACGAAGTTGCCGCCAAGCATCCCGAGATCGAGTTCCTGAAAGCCGGTTATCTGAACGACCACCCGCAGGTGATCGACACGATGGCCGATCGGGTGCAGGAGATCTTGCAGGGCGCCAATCTGATGAACTGCCAGATGTGCAAGTACCGCGAACAGGTGCTCGGCTTCGAGGCAGAAGTGGGCCTGGCCCAGGAAAGCCACCACCACCATGTGGAAGGCCTCGGCGCGGAAGCGGAATGCCAACTATGCGACGAGATCTGCACCGGTGCCTGTGAAAAAAAGGTGCAGGCGGGCGGCCATCATCACCACGACCACGACCACGACCACGGTCTCCATCATCACGATCATTCCCATGACAATGGTCACGATCACGCGCATCATCATGGCCACTCTCATGATCATTCGCACGAGCATTCACATGGGCATAGCCACGGCCACGGCCACGGGCACGGTCACGGGCATGATCACGATCATCACCACCACCCCTACCCCCACGCAGACCATCCGCACGGCCCCCGGTCGTTGAACCGCGGAGATTGAGGCTGCCGTGAGCACCGAAACCATACCGTCCTACGACTATGAAAAGGACCCGGCGGCGATTTACCGCCAGTCCTTTTCGATCGTGCGGTCGGAAGCAGAGCTGTCTCATCTTCCCGACGGGCTGAAACCGGTCGCGGTGCGGCTGATCCATGCCTGCGGCATGACGGACCTGCCACAGGATCTTGCCTGGTCGGAAGATATCCTGACGGCAGCGCAGGACGCCTTTGCACGGTCCGCGCCGGTGTTTTGCGACGTGGAAATGGTGGTGCATGGTCTCATTCGCTCCCGTCTTCCGGCAGGCTGCGACGTGGTTTGCACATTGAACGACCCCGCGGTTCCGGACCTTGCCAAAGAGCTTGGGACAACCCGTTCCGCCGCTGCGGTGGAGCTGTGGCGTGACAGGCTGGAAGGGGCCATGGTTGCTGTTGGCAATGCGCCGACAGCCCTCTTCCACCTCCTGGAAATGATTGCCGCCGGCGGGCCGAAGCCGGCGCTGGTTCTCGGCTTTCCGGTCGGCTTCGTAGGCGCTGCGGAATCCAAGGACGCCCTGATTTCCAATCCCTTCAAGGTGCCTTTCCTGGCCGTGCGCGGCCGCAGGGGCGGATCGGCCATGGCCGCCGCCGCCGTCAACGCGCTGGCCGCCGGTCTGCCGGAGGAAGCGTAAGATGGCAGCGGATATCCCGAAAGATGCTGAGAAATCACCCGGCCTCAAATCCGTGGGCAGCAAAAAGCCCTTGCGGTCTCGCGGGTTCCTGTCTCAGCCGGGCGGAGCCGTGAAGGTGTCTGCGGAGGGTAGTGGTGACCAGCCGGTCCATCACCGCTCGCGCGGTGCCCGTCAGGTGTCGCCAAGCAGCAATGGCAAACCGCAGGATCTTTCGATTAAGCCGGTGATCAAACCGTATCGCCTGGAGGACAAATGACCTCCGGAACAGACAAGCATCCCTGGCTGACGCTGGTTGGCCTGGGCGAGGATGGCGTTCTGGCGCCAGGCGGTGCAGAAGCCCTGGCAGGCGCTGACATCGTTTATGGCGGCGCCCGCCACCTGGAGCTGACAGGCGGGATCACCGCCGAGAAGCGGACATGGCCCAGCCCCTTTGCGACCGTCTTTGATGATCTGGCTGCACTCAGGCAGAAGCGCGTTGCGGTGTTGGCGACAGGCGATCCCATGTGGTTCGGCATCGGCTCGTCCCTGCTGAAACATTTTCCCGCGCACGAGCTGATCGTGCTGCCGTCGCCTTCCGCCTTCCAGTTGGCAGCGGCGCGCATGGGGTGGGCCTTGCAGGAAACCGAATGCCTGTCGGTTCACGGCCGGCCTGTCGATCTGCTGCGGGCCTCGCTTTATCCGGGCGCGCGGATCCTGTGTCTCACCAGCAATGCGGATACGCCCCGCCAGGTGGCGGATCTTCTGGCCGATGAAGGTTATGGACGCAGCCGGATGACCGTTCTGGAACATCTGGGTGGCACCAAGGAACGGCGCGTCGAAGGCGCTGCGGAAAACTGGTCTGCCGAGGTTGCCGATTTTCACACGCTTGCGCTGGAGGTGGTTGCCGACCCTGGTCTGAGGTTCCGCGCCCGGACACCAGGCCTTGCCGACGACGCCTTTCGCCACGACGGCAAGATGACCAAGCAGGACATCCGCGCCATCACGCTGGCGGAACTGAAACCTCATCCCGGTGCGCTCCTTTGGGATGTTGGCGCGGGTTGCGGTTCGATTGCCATCGAATGGCTGCGGGCCGCCGACCGGACCCGGGCAATCGGCCTGGAGCCACATTTTGAACGCCGGCAGATGGCGGCGGGAAACGCCGCTGCCCTCGGTGTTCCACACCTGAAGCTGCTGGACGCCAGCGCGCCTGAAGGCCTTGAGGATCTGCCGCAGCCGGATGCGATCTTCATTGGCGGCGGCCTGACAGCGCCCGGTGTCATCGAGGTGTGCCTTGCCGCGCTCGGCCGAGGCGGACGTCTTGTCGCCAATGCAGTGACTTTGGAGAGCGAAGCCATACTCCTTTCCGCCTATCAGTCTCATGGAGGCACTTTGAAGAAAGTTTCCGTTCACCGGGCAAGCGCCATCGGCGGCTTGACCGGATGGCGCCCTTTGATGCCCGTAACGCAGTGGAGCCTGACGAAATCATGAGTGGCACCCTCTATGGCATCGGTCTTGGCCCGGGCGATCCGGAGCTGATGACCCTGAAGGCGCACAAGCTGATCGCCAGCGCCCGGGTGATCGCCTACCCTGCGCCCGATTCCGGCGAAAGCTTTGCCCGTTCGATTGCCGCTGACTCGATCCCGGACGGCGTTCGGGAAATTCCGATTGTCGTGCCGATGCGGGTCGACCGGTTTCCGGCTCAGGAGATCTACGACAAGGCGGCCGAAGAGATCGCTGCCGTTCTGGCAAGCGGTGAGGATGTCGTGACCCTGTGCGAGGGAGACCCCTTCTTTTATGGCTCCTTCATGTATCTGTTCGAGCGGCTTTCCGACCGCTTCACCATCGAGATCGTGCCAGGGGTCACCTCGCTGACAGCCTGCGCCGCCCGGCTCAGGCGGCCGCTGACGGCACGCAACGATGTGCTGACTGTCATTCCCGGCCCGCTTCCGGATGCGGACATCCGCCGCAAGATCGAAGAAGCCCAGGCGGTTGCCATCATGAAGGTCGGCCGCCACCTGACACGGCTGAAGACCCTGCTTTCCGACATGGGGCTGCTGGAGAAGGCCGGTTACGTGGAACGTGCCAGCCTGCCGGAACAGAAAGTTCATCGGCTCATCGATCTTGAGACCGACACCGCCCCCTATTTTTCCATGATCCTCATCTACAAGGGAGAAGAAGCGTGGACGCTTCCCCCATCCTACTCGTCCTGAACCAGGCTGGCCTCGCAGCAGCCGAAGTGATCGCCAGACGGTTTTCAACCGCCCGCATCCACGGGCTTGCCGGGCGTGTGCCGACGGCGGACACGCAGTTCAACGAAACGATCGACCATATCCGCCTGCTGTTTCAGGCAGGTCACCCGATTGTCGGTTTCTGTGCCAGCGGCATTCTGATCCGGGCGCTTGCTCCGGTCCTGTCCGACAAGACAACCGAACCGCCAGTGATCGCGGTTTCGGAGGACGGCAAGAGTGTCGTGCCACTTCTCGGCGGGCATCGCGGTGCCAACGAACTGGCCAAGCTTCTGGCCAGCGCTCTCGGTGGACATGCGGCGATCACGACGGCAGGTGACACCAAGCTTGGTGTTGCGCTCGACGCCCCTCCCCGCGGCTGGCGTCTTGCCAATCCGGAAGATGCAAAACCGGTAATGGCCGAGCTGCTCTCCGGCGCTCCCGTCCGCCTGGAAGGCCGCGCCGATTGGCTGAAAGAGGCAAAGCTGCAGCAGACAGACGATGCCGCCATCACGCTGTCGGCAACCGAACAGCCGGAAGAAGCAGGCCCGACGCGGCTGGTCTACCACCCGCAACGCTATGCCGTCGGCGTCGGCTGTGCGCGTGGCTGCGATGCGGCCGAACTGATCGAACTGGTGGAGACGGAGCTGGCGGGAGCCAACATTGCCAAGGGCGCTGTCGCCTGTGTCACGACCATCGACCTCAAGGCCGATGAAGCTGCCGTCAATGCTCTGGCCGTGCATCTGGATGTGCCCTTGCGCGTCTTTTCCGCAGAAGAGCTGCAGCGCGAGACGCCCCGGCTGAAAAACCCCTCTCCTGTCGTTTTCAAGGAAGTCGGCTGTTACGGCGTCTCGGAAGGGGCTGCCCTTGCCGCCTCCGGCGCGTTCGGCACGCTGAAGGTCGAAAAGCAGAAAACCGACAACGCGACCTGTGCCATTGCCCGATCTCCGAAGTGGATCGACAGCGACGCGGTCGGCCGGGCTCGCGGGCATCTGTCCGTTATCGGTATCGGTCCGGGCAAGGACGACTGGCGCACACCGGAGGCCACCAAGCTTCTGGCCGAGGCAACCGACGTTGTCGGCTATTCGCTTTATCTCGACATCGTGGAACAGCACATAACCGGCAAGACCCACCACAACTTCCCGCTTGGTGCGGAAGAGGACCGGGTCCGCTTTGCCCTGGAAGAAGCCGGCAAGGGCAAGAATGTCGCTCTGATTTCATCCGGTGATGCCGGCATCTATGCCATGGGCTCGCTGGTCTATGAGCTGTTGCATCGGAACGAGGAATATGGCGGCGTGTCGGATGCCGCCAAACGGGTCAGCGTTACCAACGCGCCGGGCATTTCCGCCCTTCAGGCCTGCTCCGCCCGTATCGGTGCGCCGCTCGGTCATGATTTCTGTGCGATCTCTCTGTCCGATCTTCTGACCCCGTGGGAAGCGATCGAAAAGCGTCTGCATGCGGCAGCCGAGGGCGATTTCGTGATTGCCTTCTACAACCCGGTGTCCAAACGCCGCCGCACCCAGCTGGCAGCGGCAAAGGAAATCCTTCTGGAGCATCGCTCGGCGGCGACCCCGGTCATTCTCGGGGTCAATCTCGGCCGTCCGGAAGAAACCATCCGTGTCACCAGCCTGCATGCACTCAGCGTCGATGATGTCGACATGCTGACCACCGTTCTGGTCGGCTCGACCAATACACGCACCGTCATGCGCGGCGACGGAAAACCCTTCGTCTATACGCCGCGCGGCTATGCCAAGCGGATCGATGCGCCAAAGGCGGCTGAAACGAACTCAACACCGGCTCCCGCTGCAGCGGCGCCTTCATCGCGGACAGAAGACGAAACGACCGATATTTCCGACATTCTCGAAACGGAAGACAAAGCATGACTGTTCATTTCATTGGCGCCGGACCGGGTGATCCCGATCTCATTACCGTGCGCGGCCTGAAACTCATCCAGTCCTGTCCGGTCTGCCTCTATGCGGGCTCGCTGGTGCCAGAACAGATCGTCGCCGCAGCTCCCGAAGATGCACGGGTGATCGACACGGCCCCGATGACGCTGGACGACATCATCGACGAGATCAAGACCGCCCATGAAAAGGGCCAGGACGTTGCCCGGGTTCATTCCGGAGACCCGTCCATCTATGGTGCGACGGCGGAACAGATGCGCCGGCTGGATGCGCTCGGCATCGCCTATGACGTCACCCCCGGCGTCCCGGCCTTTGCAGCTGCTGCTGCCGCGCTCAAGACCGAGTTGACCATTCCGGAAGTTGCCCAGACCATCATCGTTACCCGCACGGCGATGAAATCTTCGGCGATGCCGAACAACGAGGATCTGGACACGCTCGGCAAAAGCGGGGCGACGCTGGCAATCCACCTGTCGATCCGGAACCTGCGCGAAGTCGAGCGCCAGTTGACGCCGCATTATGGCGCCGATTGCCCGGTGATCGTCGCCTACCGTGTCGGCTGGCCGGACGAGGCCTTTATCCACGGCACGCTGTCGACAATTGCCGCGGAAGTGCGCGCCGCCAAGATCACCCGCACGGCGTTGGTCTTCGTCGGCCATGCCCTGAAACCTGCTGCCGATTTCCGCGACAGCGCCCTTTACGACGCCGACCACGTGCATGTGCTGCGTCCAAAGAAGAAGGCGAAAGCCTGAGGAACCGGCGGAAATTTCATGCTTCACGACCTTCCACTACCTGCCGCTAGTGGCGAGTTGAAGGTCGCGGAATGCTTTGCAGGTTTCTCGAGCGATGGTTTGCCTGACCGAGAGCGGTCATTTGCATCGCGCTCCTGCCCTCGCCTAGGGTGTGGACTCAATTCACACAGGAGCGCGCCATGCACGATGAAAACCCTCTTCTGAAACAGGCGATTTCTCTCACCGGCGATCCAGACGCCATACGCGATTTTTACGCGGATTGGGCTGACACCTACGACGACGATCTGCTTCAGGCCATCGGCTATGTCGGTCCCAGGATTGCAGCGGAAGCCCTGGTCAAGCGCGTGCCGGAAACAGCCCTCGTGCTGGACGCCGGCTGCGGCACCGGCCTTGTCGGGAGCGAGCTGAACAGTCGCAATTCAGCCCTGACCATTGACGGTATCGATCTGACACCGGCGATGCTGGAGCATTCGCGCAGCCGTGGGATCTACCGCAATCTTTCCCAGGCCGACATGATGGGCCCGCTCTCAAGCATTGACGACAACATTTATGACGGCATCGTCAGCGCAGGCGTCTTCACGAATGGCCATGTGGGTCCGAAAGGGATCGATGAACTGCTGCGCATTGCCAAGCCGGGCGCTCCCATCGTCCTGACAGTGCGCGATAGCGCCTGGGAAGCCGACGGCTTCAAGGCCAAGGTCGAAAAGCTGGAAAAGGACGGCAAGACAAGGACGCTGGAAATCACCCACAGTCCCTATCACACCAAGGAAGACGTCTATTGCGAGCTGGTCGTGCTTGAGGTGATTTAGGCGAGCGCGATGACATGGGCAAAGGAGCCCATGACCGATCCGGAGCGCAGCCCCATCTGCGCCAGTTCGGTTCCTTCGGCATCTTCGGCTGAAAACAGCCGTTCTGCCGCACCTTCCGAAACTATGGAAGCATAGTGGAATTCGTGGACGGACAGCGGCCTTTGCCACGGCAGGCCACTCAGCGCTTTAGCCTTCCGGTAGCCGAGATGGCGCTTTCGGGTCTCGAACGATGTCTCCAGCGGCAATAGCCCCAGCATTTCATGACGGGTGCCTTCGGCGTCAACCATACCTGCGCCGAGGGTCATGTAACCGCCGCACTCGCCGTAGATCAGCGCGCCTGTGCTGGCGGCGTTCAAGATACCGGCTCTGAACGTACGCGCCGAGGCCAGCTTTCCGGCATGAAGTTCAGGATAACCGCCGGGCAGAAAGATTGCATCGGCACCCGGAGCCGGTGCTTCATCAGCCAGCGGCGAGAAAAAGTGGAGCTCTGCCCCCTGTCTTTGCCAGAACTCCAGCATATGCGGATAGGAAAAGGCAAAGGCGACGTCCCGCGCGATGGAGATGCGCTGACCGAGCGGAGCGGGCAGGTTTTCCGTGGCATGTGCGGTGGTGGCAAGAGGAGCGGCCAAGGCATTCAGGCGGTTCAGGTCGATCTGCCGGGCGCAAATCTCTCCTGCCTTTTCCAGAAAGGTTTCCAGATCCGGGTGTTCGCCCGCCTGGACGAGACCCAGGTGGCGTTCCGGCAGGACAAGGTCCTGTGAACGTGGCAAGGCCCCCAGAACATCGATCTCGAGGGGGGCCAGAGCCGTGCGCAGCATGGCTTCGTGACGCGGACTGCCAACCCGGTTGAGGATGACGCCTGCAAGAGTGATATCCGGCCGGAAGCTTTGAAACCCGTGAACAAGCGCTGCGACAGACTGGGCCTGCTTGCCGCAATCAACGACAAGAATCACCGGCAAATGCAGGCTTGCCGCCAGATCGGCTGCAGAGCCCTTGCCGCTGGCCGCCCCGTCAAACAGCCCCATGGCACCTTCAACCACGAGAATATCGCGCCCCTTAGCCTGGCGGCCTGCGAGCGACTGCAGCGTTGCCCGGTCCATCGCCCAGGCATCGAGATTGATACAGGGCGTTCCGCTGGCAGCTTCGTGAAATCTCGGATCGATATAATCCGGGCCCGATTTGGCCGAGGCCACCGTGCAACCAGAGGACTTCAGTGCACGCAGCAGTGCAAGTGTCAGTGTGGTTTTGCCGGCCCCTGATGACGGCGCCGCGATCAGGACACCTCTGGCATCTGCCGTGCCAGTGTCAGCCGGCATCGGCGGTACGGTGCGCTACACGGATGCCTAGCGGATCACTGTCGAGCACCTTGCCGGACAGGGCTCCGAGCCAGTCGAGCCCCTTGCGCAGGCGCACCACTTCCCCGACACACACGACTGCCGGAGGTTCGATACCCGCGGCCTTGGCCTCTTCAGCGCAGCGGCCGAGGGTGGTTTCCAGAACGTCCTGGCCCGAAAGGGACGCATTGCACACGATTCCCACAGGCTCATCCACAGACCGTCCACCGGCAATCAGTTTGCCGGCTATGACGTCCAGATGCTTCATCGCCATATACATGACAATGACCGGAGAGCCCTTGGCGATGCCGTCCCAGTTGATTGCGTCGGGTGTCAGGCCTGTCTGGTCATGGCCGGTCAGGAAAGTCACGGCCTGATTGCAATCGCGGTGCGTTGCGGGAATGCCCGCGTAGGCAAGACCGCCGATACCGGCGGTAATGCCCGGAATAATGCGGAACGGCACACCGGCCTCGACAAGTCCAAGGGCTTCCTCACCGCCACGGCCAAATACAAAGGGATCGCCCCCCTTCAGGCGAAGTACGCGCTTGCCCTCACGGGCGTAATCGATCAGCTTCAAGGTGATATCGCGCTGCTTCGGGCTCGGCTTGCCGCCGCGCTTGCCCGCATAGTCCGTCACGGCTCCGGGTTTGACCCAGGCAAGAATGCTCTGATCGACAAGAGCATCAAATACGACGACATCGGCCTGACGCAGGCCGTTGAGCGCATGCAGCGTCAGAAGGCCCGGATCGCCCGGCCCCGCGCCCGCAAGCCAAACCCAGCCGGGCTCGAACACCGGAAGGCCACCCGGCACGCCCTCAGGCAGTCTGTTGTCGTCGTCGTTACCAATCATGGTTCCTGTTTACCCGTGTGGCCCGGCAACGCCAAGCGCTTCGGCGATCAAAAACGATGCGAAAACGACATTTCATCGCGCACATAAACTAATCTGCGCAAAGCGGAAATTGATCGTCTATAGAAAGAGCATGTCGAAGGAAGAGCCAAAAGAGCTGCGGCGGGGCTGGACGACAGGAGCCTGTGCGACAGCGGCTGCCAAGGCGGCGTATCAGGCCCTTTTGACCGGCGATTTCCCCGATCCGGTCGAAATCACCCTGCCAAAGGGTGGAACGACTGCCTTTGCCCTCACCCGGCACACCCTTTCAGGATCAACGGCGTCGGCAGCCATCATCAAGGATGCGGGCGACGACCCCGACGTGACCCATGGCGCGTTGGTAAGCGCGACCGTCAGCCTGTTGCCGAAGGGCACCGGGGTGGTCTTCAAGGCCGGAGATGGCGTCGGCACCGTCACAAGACCCGGTCTGCCGATCCCGCCAGGGGAACCTGCCATCAATCCGGTTCCGCGCCAGATGATGCGAACGGCGATCGAAGAGGTTGCCGAGCAGCACCGCGGTGCCGGTGATGTCGAGATAACCGTCTCGATCGAAGGCGGAGCGGAGCTCGCTCTCAAGACGATGAACCCCCGGCTCGGCATCCTGGGCGGACTGTCCGTCCTGGGCACGACCGGCATTGTCCGCCCGTTCTCCTGTGCGGCCTGGATCGCGTCCATTCACCGGGGGGTTGATGTTGCCCGCGCGGTCGGGCTTGGCCATGTGGTCGGCGCAACCGGCGCCAGTTCCGAAGATGCGGTGAAGGCCCGTTACGACCTGGACGAAACCGCCTATCTCGATATGGGCGATTTCGCCGGCGGTTTGCTCAAATACCTGCGCAGTCATCCGGTCGACCGGCTGACCCTTGCCGGCGGCTTTGCGAAATTCACCAAGCTGGCACAAGGGGCGCTCGACCTGCATTCGGCCCGCAGCTCCGTCGACTTTTCCTTCCTGCAGGATCTTCTGCGGCAGGAAAACGCTCCCGGCGACCTGATCGAACAGGCAGCTTCGGCCAATACGGCCAAGGAGGTGCTGGACGCCTCCCTGGCTGCCGGTATCGATCTGAGTGGCCCGCTTGCCCGCAGAACGAAAACCGCCGTCCGCCAGATCCTGCGTGATGCGCCGGTGGATGTGGAAGTGCTGATCACCGATCGGCAGGGCAAGGTGCTGGGGGAAACCGGCTTTGACCGCTGAGGCTAATCATATCCTGCTCCTTGCCGGGACAAGCGAAGCCAGGCAGCTTGGCAAAACCCTGGCGGAGACATTTCCGGAAAGTCGCCTGACCGCGTCCTTTGCCGGGGTGGTTCGCGATTTGCCCGATCTTGGTGTGCCCACGCGGGTCGGCGGCTTCGGCGGCGTCGAAGGTTTACTCGCCTATCTGCGGCAGGAAAAAATTACGGCCATTGTCGACGCGACCCATCCGTTCGCCGCCCAGATGAGCCACAACGCAGCCGAAGCGGCGAAGACACTCAAGCTACCGCTGCTGCGGTTGGAACGGCCCTCCTGGCAGCCCGGCGAAAGCGACCGCTGGACACATGTCGTCTCCATGGACGAGGCAGCCATGGCCCTGCCAACCGGTGCACGAGCTTTCCTGGCTATCGGCCGCAAGGAGATCGAGCGCTTTACCCATCGCACCGATATTTTCGGCCTTGCAAGGATGATCGAGCCTCCGCCAGCCCCGTTGCCGGGGTCCTGGGAGCTGCTTCTTTCCCGTCCGCCGACATCAGCCGCCGAGGAAATCTCGCTATTTCGGGACAGGAACATCACGCATGTGGTCACGAAAAACAGTGGTGGCAGTCGGTCCATTGCCAAGATCGAGGCAGCGCGCGCCCTGAAACTTCCCGTCATCATGATCGCCCGGCCGCAGCTTCCTGACGCCGAAACCGCTCCGACGGTTGCAGCGCTCGTCGACCGGTTGAGGCAGATACTTGCAAACAGGAATTAGCGCGAGCCGCTGGATCTTGAGAACCTGATTTTCATCAGCGCAAACAGAAAGCGCGGAATTCCGATCACATACCGGCGGAACAGTCGGCGTGGTTCCTGCATCAGGCGGAACAGCCATTCCAGACCCGCAGCCTGGACAATCTTCGGAGCCCGGACAACTGCGCCCGACATGAAGTCGAACAGCGCCCCGACCCCGATCGCGACCGGAACGGACAAGGCAGACCGGTTCTCCACGATGAAATACTCCTGCCGCGGATTGCCCATGGCGACCAGCAACAGGTCCGGATTTGCGGCATTGATCCCCTCGCACAGGCCGTCAATTTCATCCTGTGAGAAATAGCCGTCCCGGTACCCGACCACGTGGTGTTTCGGGTAGGCAGTCTCGATGTGTTCCTTGGCAAGCCTGACCTGCTCTTCCTTGGCTCCAAGCAGATAGATCCGCAGCGGAATACCGATATTGGCCAGGATTCGCGGGATGAGATCCGTACCGTTCAGGTTCTCCGGGAAAGGCTTTTCCTTGAGAAGCTTGCTGGCAAGGCTGATGCCGATGCCGTCGTTCAGGAGCGTCATCTTCTGGAGCGTTGCGGCGTACCGGGGGTCGTCCAGAGCAGACAGGAGCGTATGAGCGTTGCATATGGCAATATCGAGTTTCCGGCGATTTTGCACGGCCGACTCGACAAGTTGAATCGCATCCCGGGAGCGAAAGCGCCCGATGGCAAACGGACCGATGGCGGTTGCTTCGATCCGGCTCCCCAGCAATTCACTTTCGAAATCTCTTGCCAGCATTCCGATCCCAGCCTCACCAATGCGTCCGCCCCGTTCGCGTCAGAGGCGCGCGCATCCGAGCAATACCCGATTTGTCTCTAAGCAGTTGTAAACATAGCCGTTAGAAAGTGCGTAGTTACCGATATTTAATTGGCCGCGGGCGAGCCCGATTTGGCGGGAAAATCAGTCAGCGGTTTCCAGCGGCTCCCGCCACCCCCGTTTCGGCACATCGTTGCGTTCAAACCGCTGCCGTTCCTTGAGCGGTTTGGCAGGATTGCCGGCATAAACGGTCCAGGGTGCCAGATCCTTGACCGTCACCGCACGCGCTCCCAGAACAGCCCCCTCACCCACGCGAACCCCGGGGCCGACAAAGGCTTCCGCGGCAACCCAGCTATAGGCTTCCAGAACGATGGGCTTTGCGATCAGCAGGAACTTGTCGTCGTTGATGTCATGTGTACCGGCGCAAATGTGCGCGCGCTTGGAAACAACGCCGTACCGGCCGATGGTAACCGGCCCCATGTTGTAGATATCCGCACCATCGGCGATGGCGGCAAAGTCTTCCAGAATCAGATTGCCCGGATGCCAGATCCGGGCGGAAGGAGCGACATAGACCCCTTGCCCGACGGTTGCGCCGAACCGGCGCAGCAGCCATCGGCGCCAGCCATGCAGAGGTTGCGTCCAGGACGCCAGAAGGAACCAGACGATCCCCCAGAGAATGCGGAACAGCCTGTTCTTCAAGCCGAAGCTTTGCGCGCCGAGCGCTCTGGCATCCCTGTCTTCGTCGATCCGGTCCGGCATACATCTTTCTCCCCTGCAGTTTCCCTCTGCTATTTGCTGGCAAGACGCGTTCCGCTCATCAAAAGAACGGGTCACCGTCTGAAGGTCTGCACGCCGGCACTGTGCCGAACCGGCGTTTAAAGTTAGTTATTTTTGTCGATTGTTCGATATTGGTTTCCTCAAACCCTGCAGAATGCCGTTCGCAGGTCCGTTGCGCGGTGTCATTCACTCTTTATTGAAACGTGATGATGGAAGTTTGCTCCGGAATTGACGATCTGACACGCTGGCGGGCCCTCTTTCGTCTTGTTGAATTCAAAATCCGATGTGCGCGGCGCAATCGTTCTGCCGCTGACGTTCGCTGCGGGGGAGATTATGGACACACGGACTGAATTCAGTGAAGCGGACACCGCAGCACCCCTCATCCTGCATCTGAGCGCCGACTACCCAAATCCGCAGCAATTTCACCGCAGAACCACGGCGATCCAGCGTCTGGTCACCGGCACGGATTACGGCAGGCACGTTGTCGTGACCATGGACAGGACCAGTCTGCCCTGGAAGGCCTGCTTCATGGATTGCGGTGAAGACAAGGGGGTACGGCTCTACTCGTACCGTTACTTCGGCCTGCCAATGGGTTTCGGTCTCGCCATGGCGATGCGCCGCGTCGCGCGGCACGTCCTGAAGACCATGAAGGCGGAGCATGGCCTGCCGGCCCTCGTCCATGCGCACAAGCTTTCGTTCGAGGGCATTGCGGGATTGTGGCTGGTGGAGCGGTTCGGACCGGATACGCGGCTGTTCGTTTCCGTTCGCGGCGAATCCGAGCGCAAGGTTCTGCTGTTCAAGCCGACCTACCGCAACCTGATGCGCCGCATCGCGGCGCGTGCAGACAAGATCTACCATATCTCCGCCTGGTTCCGGGACACCTACCACCGGTATGTCCCCGAACAGCCGGAGAAGGAAAGACTGCTTCCCAACATTGTCGGCAACTCCACGAGCAAGGTGCCGGTAAAGGATCCGATCCCCAGGTTCGTGAGTGTGTTCGATCTGGACATGCGGAAACGGAAGGGGATGTCTGACCTTTTGCAGGGCTTTGCCGCCTTCAGAAAAACACATCCCGGTATCGGTCTGGATCTGATCGGTCCCGGCAGTCCGGAGGCGGTCGAGGCTGCCAAAAAGGAAATTGCCGACCTGGGTCTCGGCGGCAGCGTTGAGATCCTCGGGCCCATGGACAGCAAGACCCTGTTCGAGGTCCTGCCGAACTATCTGGCCATGGCACTGGTCAGCTACAACGAGACCTTCGGGATGGTCTATCTGGAAGCATTGTTTGCCGGACTGCCGATCATCTATGGCAAGGACACGGGCATCGACGGCTATCTGGACGACATCGACGTCGGTATCGGCGTGAAGCCCGGCGATGTCGCAGGCATAGCGGCGGCTTTCACGGATCTGGCCGAAAAGTCTGATCACTATCGCAACCAGATCGTGGCAAGTGAGCAAATCTTGCACGACCGGTTCAACCCTGCAATGATCCTCGAGAGTTACCGTCAGGACCTGGAAGCCATCTTGAATCCCGCTCAGCAACGGAGCCGCATGTGACTGCAAGAAAGCCGAAGCGCCTCTGGTCCTGGCTGACCACGATTGCCTTTGGCGTGGCTTTCCTCGTTTTTGCGGCCGGTTTTCTCTATCTGGATGAACGTCAGAACGCCATTGCCGCCGGTGTCCAGGCAGTGCCGGAAACCACCGTTTCGATCCCCAAGTTCAAGCGCGGCGTCAACGTCTCCCGCCTGCAAAGCTTCGCTTACCGCGACCCGAAACGCCCGGGAAAATATCTGTGGCCGCCGTTTCAGGGCGAGCTTTCGAAAGTTTCCGACGCCGAACTTGAAAGACTACGCGCCCTCGGGTTCGACTTCATTCGCCTTCCGATTGACGCCGGCGTCTTTCTGGCCGCGACGGACAGCGAACGGCGCATTCTGCTGGACGATATGAAGTCCATCACCGTTCGCCTGCTGGACAGCGGCTTTGCCGTGATGGTCGACATACACCCGGCCACCTACCTGACGGACTGGACCCCTGCCGACATCTTGAAAGAAGCTCCGGGCCCCCGCTTTCAGGCCTATGCCGATCTCTTGGAAGATGTGGCCAAACGGATCCGCGATCTGCCGACGGACAAGGTCGCGCTGGAGCTTATGAACGAACCGCAGGGCGTGTGCTTCCGGGAAGACGGACAGGACTGGTCCGTGTCTCAAAAGCAGCTCTACGACAGGGTGCGCAGCGTTGCGCCGGATCTGCCGATTGTGCTGACACCGGGGTGCTGGCGTTCCCTGGAAGGTCTCGAATACATGAGCCTGGAGGGTTACGACGACAAGATCATCGTCGACTTCCATTTCTACGAGCCTTTCTATTTCACCCACCAGTCTCTGCCGTGGGTGCTGGACCCGCTGCGCTACATCGCCGGCCTCAGCTACCCCTGGACCGCGGGCAATGTTGAGACCGCAGAAGAGAGGACGCGGCAGCACATCGCGGCCTTGAAGGCGGCGGATGTCGACGTTCCCGACTATGCCTTCGACAAGGCGATGGATGGTGTCCTGGACTACTACAAACGAAAGAGACCCGACCGGGCTTTCATCGAAAGCCGGTTCGACACGATCTCGCAGTGGGTGGACAAACACGGCATCGCCCCTGACCAGATCGTGCTCGGCGAATTCAGCGCCATCCGTCCGCCGAAGGGTCTTCCGGACGACGGCAGCCGGCTCGCGTGGATCAAGGACGTGCGCACCGTCGTGGAAGAACGCGGCTTCGGCTGGGCCCTCTGGGACTACTATGAAGGCTTCGGCCTTATGACCGACAACGTCAAGAGAACCGTCGAGCCGGGAATGGTCGACGCGTTGGGATTGAACGCCAACGCGTTGTGAGTCTCGCAAGCCGCACGGGTGCGGCCGGGGCCGGATTTTAAGTCGACTGTGCGAAAAGGCGGCTGGTAGATTGAGCCGGTGCCTGCGAATCATGCCTAGTGACTGACTTGAAGGCTGAGGTCCTTTTGGACCGGAGCGCAGGTTCCGCAGTCGTAATCGATCTGGAGACTGGGATTTGACAGTTCACCCCGTTGAACAGTCCGGGCCACAGGCCGTGTTGCACAGGCAGACATTGCTGGACCGGATTTTCAACTGGATTCCGGTTCTGCTGCTCGCCTATCCGATGCTGATCAGCCCGTTTGTCCTGGTGTCCTCCGGCGGGGAAGATACTGCTGCAAACATCAGTGCGTCGAAATCCAACGCGCTGAACCAGCTCTTCTGGATCTGCCTGTTTCTGCTGGTGCTCGTGTCCGCGGGACGCCGCCTGCTCAACACGTTCACGGTGCTGCGAAGCCCGCTCATATGGCTTCTCCTTCTCTACCTTCTGCTCGCTGTCACAAGCGTGCTGTGGTCTCATGCACCCGGCATTGCGTTTCGCCGTGTGGTTCTGCAAATCATCATCGTGTTGAGCCTGGTGATTTCGGTTTCCTTCACGGACGACGCCCGCACGCTGCTCAGACGGCTGATGCTGCTGATGAACACGGTCGTTCTGCTCAACGCGGTTGCCGTCGTCGTGCTGCCGCCAACACCGATCGGCCACGCCGGCATCTATACCCAGAAGAACAATCTCGGTGCCGTGATGGCTCTGGCGCTGATGTTCAACCTCTACGGCTTCCTGATGTCACGCGGACTGGCGAAGCGGTTCGGCATGCTCATCATTTCGGCCCTTGCCTTTGGCCTGCTCGTCCTCAGCCAGTCGAAAACGTCTCTCGGATTGGCGGTCCTCATGCCGGCCATTGCCTATGTTGCGGTCGGCATGGCCTTTCTCTTCCGCATGAACGCGGCAGTGCTGCTGATCTTCGGGGCTGTGACCGGAGCCGTTCTGTTGACGTTCCTGTCGCTCCTCACACGGTTCGGTTTTTCTGATCTGTCGCTGTTCCTGTTCAACGACGAGACTTACACAGGCCGGACTTTCATCTGGGCTTTTGTCACTGACGTGATTTCGAGAGCCCCTTTTCTGGGCCAGGGCTATGCCTCGTTCTGGGCAACTGGCTCCGATTCAATTGCCTTTCGCGAAGCTCCGGGTTTCGTCATCTTGCTGATTCAGGCGCACAACGGTTATCTCGACGTCATGCTGGAGCTCGGCATTGCCGGCATCTCGGTGCTGTTCCTGATTGTCCTGACGGCTCTTTTTTCCGCTGCCCGGGTCGTTGCCCTGGACACCAGGATCGCCTTCCTCTGCTATTCCCTCATGCTTTTTGTCGTCTGTCACAACATGCTGGAAAGCAGTTGGTTCCGGTCGTTCTCCCTGAACTGGCTGATCTTTCTGCTCGCCGCACTGCTTCCTCATGCGGTGGTGCGAACCTGGAACAATCGATAGACCATCCCCCGCCGCCCGCTCTTTTGCCAGCACAACCGCTGCCCTCCTCGCGGTAGTGACGCACCGTAGTCTTGCCGCAAATTAGCAGTTCACTAACCATAAGTGCTTACAAGCAGTAAGGTGCGTGCGCGCGAGGAGAAAAGGTGACTTTTTGTGGACCCCAGACAGGTAGAAAATCAGGCTTACGATAGAACGTCGGCTCAAGGCCGCGATGCCATTGCCCTGGACATCCTGTCCATTTTTCAGGTCCTGCGTCGCCGTATCTTTCTCATCGCTGCCATCGCTTTTGTCTTTGCCGCTCTCACTGCCGCCTACTCGCTGACCATCACCCCGATCTTCAGGGCGTCTTCGCAGGTCCTGTTCGACCCGACGGTGCGCCAGCCATTTGACGACCCGAACCGCCCGAGCCGGTCCGGACAGGGTTCGGAAGTGATCGACAGCCAGATTTCGGTCATCCATTCCGACACCGTGCTGCGTCCGGTCGCCCGTGAGAACAACCTGTCCGAAGACCCTCATTTCGGAGAGGGAAAGCCAGGCCTCATGAGCCAGTTCAAGAGCCTGATCTTCGGTGATACCAAGAAAGACGCCGCGACGCTTGAAGCGCAGGAAACCGCGGCGGTCGAAGCCCTTGCCGATGCAACGATCGTCAAGAGAGTCGGTCAGACCTTCGTCATCAATATTTCAGCGGAATCGCCTTCTCCGGTGCAAGCCGCCGTTCTTGCGAACTCGATCGCCGAAAGCTACCTGTCCGACCAGAAACGGCAGGTGGACCTCGCCTCGGACGAAGCGGCGGCGCAGATCGACGACCGGCTGGTGGATTTGCGCGACCGTTTGCGGCAGGCTGAAGAAGAAATCCAGAAATTCCGCGCGGACAACAAGCTTCAGAACTCCGACGAAGGATCTCTGCTGACGGGTCAGGAACTGACCGGATTGAACTCCAGGCTGATCGACGCCCGCGCCGCACTGGCCGAAGCGACCGCAAAATACGATGAGATCCAGCGGGTGCTGAAAAGCGGTGTCGACGCGGAATCCATCGCGGATGTGGTCAATTCCCCTACGATCTCCTCGCTTCGCCAGCAATATGCGACTGCGGCACGCACGGAAGCCCAGTTGATGGCCGATTTGCTGCCGTCGCATCCGTCCGTGGCGCAGTCCAGATCCCAGCTTGAGCGGCTGCGCAATCTCATCCGCGACGAAATCAAACGGATTGCAGATTCGACGCGTATCGATGTCCAGGTCAATCAGGAACGGGTTTCCAGGCTCGAGCAGCAGCTCGATTCCACGCGGAACCTCTCCGACGTCGATCAGGCGGCCTCGATCAGGTTGCGTGAACTGGAAACGGAAGCGCAGGCCACCCGGCAGCTTTATGAGATCGCGCTGAGCCGGGCCAAGGAAATCTCGCAGCTCGATCAGGTTGTCCTTCCAAACGCCCGCATCATTTCTCCGGCAATCCCTCCGGAAAGCCCGGTCTACCCGAAACGCAAGATCATGGTCATTCTGGCCGGCATTCTGGGTGTGCTCTTCGGCACGATGATCGCAGTTGGTGGCGAGGCGATCCGCATCGCCAAGAAACATCTGCTGCCGGAGTTCATGCAGACCCCCGAGCCCGCAATGGCTGTGGCCGACCCGGTGCAGCCGGCGTCGCCTGTCGTCACGCGGGTCGATGCCTCCTACGATGCGCGCCCGCAATCGGAGTTGCCCGCCACCCGGGCGAGAAGCAAACGCACGCCGTCCAGACTGTCGTCCAGTCCGGACCCTGACCTGCAGGTGATCAGCCAGTTGCCCTGGCTGACGGAAACCGACGAAAACGGCAGCGTGCGTCCGCTCAGCTCCGACGCCGTTTCCGCCGTGCAGGATGCGGTCGACCGGTATTATTCGGACGAAGACGGACCAGGCTGGGCGTTCGGAGAAGGTGTTGATCAGATCGTCGCGGCGGTTCAGGACGCCCCTGCCCAGAACGGCACGCGCATCGTGTTTCTGACCTCTCCGGCCCTTGGCCATGGCCAGACCATTGCAGCCCTCGCCCTTGCCCTTGGAGCTGCCCAGCGCGGGCTGCACGTGCTTCTTGCCGACGGCGAACCGAAACAGCGGATGCTCAGCCATGATCTGAGCCTGGACGACGTGGATGACCTCGGCGGAACGCTGCGAGAGCGGATCGTCGACTATGACGAACTCGGGATCGCCTTCCTGTCGCTGGTTTCGGGATTGCCGAAGTACAAGCACCACCGGATGAACATCCGCGAAGCCTTTGATTTCGCCGACATTGCCCGGGACTATGACCTTGTCATCATCGACGGCGTGGCCCTGCCGCAACTTGCAGAAGACGATCCGCTTGCTGGTCTTTCAACGCAGTTCCTGGTGACCGTCGCTGAACGGGAAGAGAATCAGATCTCGATGCCGATCCTGTCCCGTGATCTGCTTACGATCGCAGAAGGCCGCCCCGCCGGGCTGGTGCGGACAATGACAGGCACCACGCCGCCGTCACGCCGAAAATACGCGTGACACCGGCTCGTCAATCCGTCACTTGCTCGATTTCGAACTAGCCACGTGGGCGACAAAGTCAGTCAACAGGGCAAACATCTGCTGGCGGGCAGCAACCGGTGTCAGGTTGTGATCGGCATCCGGCAGAGCTTCAACCCTGATATTCGGATAGGTTTTCAAACCACGCCTGTCCGGGCCGAACCAGTTGTGCAGTTCCAGGAGCCCTCTGTCATTGTCGCTATAGACAAGACAGAGCGGAACACCCCGCTGCTTGAGAAGCTTCAGACGGTTCGTCAGAATTTTGAACAGCCGGTGATGCCGTGAAAGGTTTCCAAGAACCGGTGCCAGTTTCCGGTCGGCCTTGAGCTTCGCGGCCCGGGTCACCTTTTTCAAGGCCGATACCAGATTGATATCTCCAGATACGACACGTTTCAGAGTGTTCAGATCGACCGCCTTGCGACCGTAACTGGAGAGCGTCTGGATCGGCTCGCGGATGGCCTTGTCCACGTCTTCGTCCGGATCCCAGACCAGCTTGCGCGAATTGACCAGGAAGGCAGCGTTGACACGTTCATCGGCAGACGCGGCCAGAAGGGCGAGATAGGCCCCACTACAACGGCCGAACAGGATAACAGTGTCCGCTCCGGTACGTTCCTTCACGAAACCGACCGCGGCTCTGACATCATCAAGCTGCTTGTCTGAATAAAGCACCTGGGCTGGCTGGTTCGGCCAATAGCTGCTCTCGCCGATGCCGGCCAGATCCATCCGCAGCACCGCACAGCCGTATTCCGCAAGAGAGCGGGCAAAGCCGACCGACATACGCGCCCAGCCGATGGAATGGTCGTAGCCAGAATTCAGGATGACGACGGCGGTTTTCGTCTCCTTGCCAAGCGGTGTTGCCAGCACGCCGAAGAACATCTTGTCCGGCCCGAAGCGCAGCGCCTCTTCAACCACATCCGGCAAGGGTTGGGACACGGCGGTGCATTCGGCGCCAGGTGCCAGCTCTAATTGGTCCGCCGGAAAACTGGCCTTCATCCAGGCCACTATCCGCTCAAGCGTTTGAACCGGCGGCACGGACAGCGTCGGGTCGGACACATAGTCGGCGTAGCCCTCAAACGGCAGCGTTTCGACCGACAGGCCCGTTTCGGTGAAATGGCCCGCAAGTTTCTGATCCCCCGGATGGCCGCTGCGTTCCACCAGCAAGGTTTTCAACCCGGACGGCAATTGCGCCTTGAAGAGATTGATCGATTTGATCTCGTCTGCCGTTGCGGCCGACAGGACGAACCCGCCTGCCATCAGCCCGCCCTCAGGGCCATCCGATGCCTTGACCAGGAACGTCGGCTGCGTCATCGCGGTCCAGGCTGCCAGTTCGCGCAGATAGGCGCGGCCCTGGGCAACCGGTGCCAGAAGAACCTGCCCCGCAACTTCCCCGCCTTCGGCGAGGGTTGCTGCGAGACCTGCACCGATCCCCTGCCCGATCACGACGACACGATCCGGGTTCGCAAGCCGTCTAAGTTCGGCAAGCGCCCGTTTCACGGAATTCCGCCAGGCGGACTTGTCTTCAAGATCCGCGCTGTCGCCATGCGAATTCGCTGTCGCCGGATAATCGAAGCGCAGACACGGGTACCCTGCCGCAGCCAGTTTCTCGCCAAGCATCCTGTAGCTCTTGCGCGAGCAAAGCTCTTCGTATCCCCACGGGCTGAGGAGCAGGATTGCAGTGCTTCCACCGGCCGGATGAAAGTAGCCGGCAAGACCGTCGAACGCGATCGGCACGGCCACCGGAGACATTCTGGCAACCGGTGCAGCAGTGGAGGTATCGAAACCTTGCCGGTTCATATCGAAGGCTGGCTCCAGCTTATTCGTGGGTTAAAGACAAACTATTGCAAATCCGGCGCATCTTGCGCCTTTTTCCTAAG
This sequence comes from Roseibium aggregatum IAM 12614, assembly GCF_000168975.1. Taxonomy (GTDB): domain Bacteria; phylum Pseudomonadota; class Alphaproteobacteria; order Rhizobiales; family Stappiaceae; genus Roseibium; species Roseibium aggregatum. The sequence goes on along the minus strand of NZ_AAUW01000005.1, from coordinate 298,882 downwards.
CCATTGTTTAATAATACGGCAGGATCTTTTCGTGCATGAATGGGTCTTGTCACATCCTTTTGATTGTCTCCAACCCGCCTCGGAGCCCCGCCTGAATGGAAACTGTTTCCGTCGCCATTGCCAGCATCGGCCGTGAAACCCTGCTCGATACGCTCCGCTCACTGGCTGCGGTGACGAGACCGGCTGGCGTGGATTTAAAGGTGCTGGTGGCCGACGATTCCAAATCCGGCGCAGCAACGAAACTCGTGACCGCCCATCCAATCAAGTCGCTGGACGTAACCTGTCTGGCGGTTGCCAGCGGCAATATCTCGACGGCCCGCAACGCTTTGCTGAATGCCGCCGACGGCGGCTGGCTTATTTTTGTCGATGACGACGAATGGGTGGAACCCGACTGGCTGGTAAAGCTCTTCGACTGCCAGAAAGAGTTCAACGCGGATGTGGTGATCGGCCCGGTGAAGCCCGTCTATCCCGACAATACGCCCGACTGGCTGCGCCGGGCAAACCCGCTCTATACGGACTGGGGACACCGGGGCAAAAGGCTCTATACCGGCCGAGGCGGCAATACGCTGGTGCGGGTCGATTTCGTGCGCGCGCTGAAGCTGAGGTTCGACGAAGCCTACGGCCGCACTGGGGGCGAAGACACGATCTTTTTTGCCCAGGCAGCCGAACGCGGCGCGCGCATTTTTGCCACGGACGACGCGATTGCCCGTGAACATGTCCCGCAAGAACGTCTGTCGATGAACTTCATCCTCAGCCGGGCCGTGCGCGCAGGCCAGAGCTATGGCCAAATGCGCCTCGCCAGACATCCCGACCCTTTGTGGCATATGGTGTTTGCGTTAGGAGCGCTGGCAAAATGCGGGGTCGCCGGGTCGCTGGCACTTTCCTTCCGGCTGTTCGACAAGGCCCGCTCCTTCCGGATGCGGCAAAAACTTTCGCTCAACATGGGAAAGCTGCGCGCCGTCTTTGGTCGCCCGCTGGCGGAACTCTACAAGAAGCCGGATTAGGGTGTCGCCCCATAGCCCCTGGAGGCTAGATCCGGTACCGGCCCCGGCGGGCCAGTGAATACAGCGAACTTTTCAGTTTCTGCTTCATCGAAAGTCGGGGAGCGATATCGGTATCCGGATCGAAGCTTGCTGTCGGCGACCAGCGGGGACAAAACCAGGAACTGCCATAAGCCAAACCGGGTGTGCTGGTGTAGATCCGGCTGTATCCCGCGTCTTTCAATCTGTGCAGGACGTTCCGGTCGAAGGCGCCAAAGGGAATGGCCGCTTCGGTGACGGGAAGACCAACCGTATCTTCGATTTTCTTGCGGGCGTCATAAAACTCCCGCTGAAATCCGGCTTCATCCAGATTGCGCCAGTCGACGTGATCGTGACCGTGACTTCCGATCACCGACCCGGCGGCCGCGATTTCGCGCATCTGGCCCGCACTCAGAAACCCTTCGGTATCAATCCGTCCGGCAAGAACAAAAAACCGGCCTATCCGGCCAGCGTCGGTCAGTGCGGGAAGACCAGTTGCGATGTCGGACAGGTTACCGTCGTCAAAGGTCACTTCAATTGAGACGCCATGTTGCCTCTCGAGGTCGGAAAGACGAGCGATAGTGCGCCTGAAGGTTTCCACCGTCACATAATAATTGCGCTCGGCCGGAGTTACAGGTACCGCAGGGTCGCCTATGCCGTGAAATGTCAAAACCTGCGTATGTGCCAACATGTTTTGCCGATCTTAATTGAACCCGATGCGCCATCCTTGGCTCAGCCGGGATAAAAGGAAGGTTAAAATTGGTTTTATTTGAACCGGGAAAGCCCCTATTAACGGCAAGGTCAGAATTGACACCTAGACATGATCTGTCCCGTCATGGCGACACAATAACTGCTCTCCGCGGACCGAAGGCCTTTTTTGTGGCCCCCGCTGCTCACAGACCAACGGCTAACGCCTCGAGGCCTATTCGTGTCCAAGAACTCCCGTCCGGCTCTTGATAAGCTCAAAGCGCTCTATGACAGGCTGCTTGGTCTGTCGCGTTTGCCGCTGGTTGCCAACACGATTTCGTACACGATCAATTTCGGTCTGCAGCTTGTCATTCAGCTTGCGTTTTTCCTGTTCATCTCGCGCGCACTCGGGCCTGAGGGATACGGTCTCTTCGTAACGATCACCAGCGTTTCCATCATGGCCGGTTTCGTGGTCGGCCTGGGCAGCGAATACCTGCTCCTGCAGCGGGTTGCGGTGGAGCCTCAGTCCTTCGGCAAGTATCTTGGCCATTCCCTGATCATGATGGGGCTGACCTTTCCGCTCGTCCTGCCGGTAACGCTCGCCTTGCTGTATTCTCTCATCGGCGATTCCGTTCCGCTTTCGACCATCGCGATCATTTCGCTGACGGATCTGCTGTTCACGAAACTCGTCATCTTGGGTGCGCAATCCTACATGGCCTTTGACCAGGCCAGAAAACAGATTGTCATCAACATCCTGGCGGCCGCCCTGAAACTTGCGTTCCTCCTGGTTGCCACCATGCTGCCCGGAACTCTCACGCTCGATGAATGGGCCTGGTGGTTCTTCGTGGCAGGGCTGTTGTCGGCTGTCGTTGCGTGCTGGCTCATCCTGCGCGATCTCGGCCGCCCGGTCTTTACCCTGATCCGGAACGACCTGAAACTCAGCATGCTCTACTGCATCGAGTTCTTTTCCATCGGCGGCATGAGAGATCTGGATAAACCGGTGGTGGTTCACAATCTGGGTGCGGATGCAGGGGGGCAATACGCGGCCGGGTTCAGGATCATCGATGCGGCCTCCGCGCCGGTCCGGGCGTTTCTCTATGCAACCTACACCCGTCATTTCCGGCAGGCGCAGGGCGGTCAGGCAAGCAGCCTTGCATTCGGCGTCAAACTGCTGCCCGTCACGGTTTTCCTGGCGCTGCCAGTCGCCGCCTTCCTGTTGCTGACCGCAGGGTTCATCCCCCTTGTACTGGGAGAGGATTTCGCCGAGACGCCGATCGTCGTGGTGTGCCTCGCCTTTTATCCGCTGCTTATGGGTCTTTCGGGTGTCGGGGCGGACGTCCTGCGGGCAACCGGGCGTCAACGCGTTCGCATGGCACTGCTCATCGGCACCAGCCTCTTGCTGATCCCTGTCGTTACGCTTGGCACCATGGTAGGCGGCCTGGCCGGTGCGGCGCTTTTCCGCTTCGCCGTCCAGATCGCGCTGACGATCGGGACATGGTTCTTCATTTTGTGGGCAAAGGCACCGGCGGCGGCAGACAAAGCGGGCAGATAAGCACTTGCTTGCCGAGCGGTGTCAGAAGGTGGTCCGGCCTGCGAAATTCAACGCAACCAGGTGCCCCTTCGGAGCTGTTTGACCGTCGCTACGGACGTCGCCTTCGACCTGCCTCAGCCGAACCCGCCTTGTTTCCCCTGGCGCCAGATGAAACCAGTTGTCTTCCGGTTCAAACCCGGGCACGTCGACGGCGACCGATTGCAGGAACCGCCTGGCAACAATCATCAAAGACCAGGTCCCCGCCTCGTCTTCATGAACGTTTACCTCTGGTGCATCGAAATGACGGTGATGTCCGCGCCCGAGCGGAAAATGATGCGCTTCGGAAATCTGTTCGCCGGTTTGCGCATCGCAAAGACGCACCACGGTGATATCGTGGGAGGGCGGTCCGAAGCGATAGGCGTAGGTAACGTCAAAGAACGCACCGATCAGATCTACCGCATTGAGCGTCCTGGCGCTGCGGGGCGAAAGAACAAGATCCAACTCTCCTGAAACCACCGGCACCTGGCCGTCCTTCAGGCAGGCAATGCTGACCTTGACGGGCTTTTCTTCAGCCCGTTCGTTGATCACGAGAATGGCCAGGCCGTTGGTCCCCTCGTCGGTTACACACGCCAGAACCGGCTGGAAGGCCCGCTTGAGCGCATACCAGGCGGGCTTGGGCCGTCCGGCCGCATCAATCAGCCCCCATCCCGCCCCAATCGAAAGGTCGGAAAGGGTCCAGACCAGAGCGCCCTGGCAGTTGGACGCAGGTCGTCGCCATTCGGCATAGGTCTCGGACATGACCTCGCCGGTAACCGCCCGCCCGAGATCGAGATATCTGTCAGGATCGCCATGGCGAAGGGCGGCAGGCTCGACGTCATAGAGCAGCTTCAGATAGTGATCGCGCACGTCCTCGAAATCCCAGCCAGCGCCGCGGTCACGCGGTACCCGCGCCTTCCAGCGCGGATCATGGCCGGGTTTCGCCGGCAAGCCTTCCTCCAGGCTCTGCTGAACGGGAACGTTGGAAAAGGCAAGGCATTCGCCTGCAAAGCGGACATCGGCCCGCCTGGCGTCTTCCAGCGGACGCAAATACGCGCCAACGCCGTAATAATGCGCGATGCCTTCAGTGGGAGAAAACGGCAGGACACCGCCGCAGGGAGAATTTGCAGCATAAGGCACGTCCGGGCGCAGCGCTGCGGCAATCTCCGGCAGGATCTCCTCACACAGCGGCCCCTTCCAGCGGTCTTCGGGAAGCCCCATCATGGCGCCCTGCTGGTAGATCTCGCTGCCGCCGCACAGAACGGCAACTGACGGACAGCCCATGCTTTCCTTCAGTTGATCGCGCAGTTCCGCCTCGACCTCCTCAACGAAGGCACTGTCCTTCACGGGATAATCGTAGTTTGCGAACTGGAAGTCCTGCCAGACCAGCAGCCCGAGTTCGTCGCACAGCTCGAAGAAGGCGCGGCTTTCGTAAAGCATCGTTCCGCCGATGCGCAGCATGTTCATGCCCGCATCCCGCGCCTTTTCCAACAAGGGACGATAGGCTTCGCGGCCGGACGACAGGTTTAAAAGATCCGCATTGGTCCAGACCGCGCCACGGCAAAAGACGGATGTGCCATTGATTTTCAGGCCGAAGCCTCGCCCATCGTGGCCGTGGTCTGCCTCGACCCGGCGAAAGCCTGTCTTGCCCAGCGAAAACGTGTGATCCGCGCAGTGCACCGCCACATCATAGAGCGCAGGGTCGCCGTGCGTGTGCGGCATCCAGGGCGTGATGCCCTCTGGGCGGAGTGTCGCCGCATAGGTGCCGTCGTCCTGACGGGTCATCTTCGCCGATACCCCGGCGCAGGTCAGCACCGGTTCAGCGTCCACATTCTCCAGTCTGACCGCAACCGACAGCGCGGCGCTGCCGTCCGGGGCGAGATCCGCCAGAATGTGCTTGTCGACGATACGTGGTGCCGTTTCGCGTTCCAGCCGGATCGGGCGATAGGGGCCGACGGCATGGATCTCCGGGCACCAGCCGGGCATATGGCCGAGCAGCGTCGTCCGCACCAGCCGCAGGCCCTGGCTGGTTGCCAGTTGCGGTTTCCAGCGGGCGCGCGGGCCCTTCGCGTTGAGATGCGGTTCAAGCGCACGAAAGCAGATTTTCAGGACGTTGCGCCCAGTGAGTTCGACGGGAAGGCTGTATTTCCGGAACATGTTCCGGCTGGACAGAACTTCAACGTCGTTCAGGTAAACCTCGGCAATGGTTGCCAGTCCGTCCAGGCACAAGCGGTATTGCCCCGGCTCTGCGTCGAACCAGGCTTCGTACCAGACATCCTTGTCATGGAGCGGAAAGGGGTCTTCCGGGTCGTAACGGCCAGCTTTCGCCAGAGCACCGGCAACGGTTCCCGGAACCCTTGCGGGAACAAAGTCCCACTGATGGCCGGTTGCATGCGGCGTTTCGATGGCCCCTGGCTCTGTCAGTGACAGCGACCAGGCCCCTTCACTCAGGTCGATCATTCAAACCCCGGCGGCGCTGACAACGGGCGAAAAGCGTGTTTCCTCATCGCCGTAGTGACGGTCGAGCAACTGCATCAGGCTGTCCCACGCGTTGACCGCGGGCTGCAAGCTTTCGTCCAGCCCCTGGAACTTCTTGCGCATGACTGCGCGCGCCAGTTTGAACTGCACCATCTTGCAGGTGGACGAAATGGTCCTGGCCATCTCCACACCCTCGGTCATTTCGGTCCGGCCTTCAGCCACCAGCCAATCGAGGTAGGAGGAGAACAGTTCAAAATTCGCCCCGAGCTGGCGCAGCGTGTTGAAGGCATAAAGGTGGAAGAAACCGAACTCGCGTTCGCAGATCTTTTCTACCTGCGCCGGGAAGACCTGTGCGAAGGCGGCAATCGGGTTCTGTTCAGGGCGGCGCTTCAGATGATGGCGCAGCAGGCTTTCCGAAACACTCAGGATGTGCGCGGGCGTCGGCAGCGTCTCGGGAACCTTCACGAATTCCGTGTAGGGCAGAAACGGCGTCGTCTTTTCATGAGCACCGCGCTGGAAAACGCCATCGAAATCGTCGCCATCCAGCCGGTGCAGGCCCAGACCGTGGAAATACTCCATCGTCCGGGCTTCAAAATCCATCCAGTTGACCGCGATCGTGGTCTTGCCGTGGGCCTCGTGATAGCCGACGCCATGCGTGTCGGGCAGGAAATAGCTGTCGACTTCAACCAGCGACAACCGGCCCCGTTCGATCTGCTGCTGAACGTGGTTTTCGACCCGGTCATAGATGGCAAGCTCGGTGACCTTGAGGCCGTATAGCGCTTCCAGGTCCTCCAGCGGCACCTTGAAAAAGGTGAACTGGTCGCCTTCAAAGTCCTGGGTGACCGAATAGGAAAGGCAGGCTTCTGCCGGCAAGCCGAGCGAGGGCAGCACCTCGATCCAGACATCGAGATAGCAGTTGGTTTCGGGCCAGTCCCGGTCCTGGGAATGGAGCGGACTGCGCACGTAGGTTGCCGCATTGAAGCGGTCAAACACAGCTTGCGTCATGTTGCCTTCCCTTATCCCCAAAGCGCGGCACGGACACCTTCAGGCCATTTGGACGTGTCGAAACCGTGATGGCGGAACAGCGCAAGCGCAAGACGTTCGAGACCGAAGCCGACACAGGCAGTGTGGGCAGGCGATCCATCGGCCTGCCGGATGTTCCAGGCCTTGCCGAAATTGTCCATGTGGTAGTTGAAGCTCATGCAGGCCGTCGGCTTTTCTTCCGAGGTGATGGGCACCAGCATTTCGAATTTCAGTTCCTGTTCACGCTGGCCGGACGCCATGATCTTGCCGACACGGCCGAAGAACGGATCGTTGGCGACATCGACATGATGCGGCAGTTGCAGCCGTTCCATCATGTCCGAGCCACGCTGTTTCCACGTCTCGCGGAAGTCCATGGTCTGCTCGGCGGAGCCGACACGCACGTATTCGCGCTGGCGGAACATCTGCATACGGGCCGGATCCTTGGACGGCTCGTGGCGGAAGCAGTAGGACTGCAGCGCCACGTATGCCCCTTCCGCCGGCAATGGGCCACGGCGCGACAGGATCGGATAAAGCGGATAGCAGGCGGCCGGGGTCAGAGCTACCTGGGTCGGCTTCTGGTCCTTGGACCAGTCGTCGCCAGCCGCCATGCATTGCAACAGCCCCATGTGGTCATGGTCATTGCCGCAAAAGGCATGCACCGTTCCCGCCAATTGGGGGAAGTTCTTCATGTAGCCGCTGGTTTCGAAATCCTGCATGGTCATTCCCGGCGGGAACACCATCGCTTCGGAGATTTCGTCCTGCCCGTAAGTGAGGGCAAACTTTTCGAAACGGGCAATGACGTCTTCAAATTCGCCGCTGCGGGCATAAAGGCCGTCGACGCCGCTGTCATGCAGGACGCCTTCGGCAAAGAGCTGATCCAGAAAAGAGACTTGCGCGTCCATCATTACCCCAAAAGACTGGTGTCTTGTTTGTTGACCAGGAGCATCGTGGACGTGTTGCCCAGAATACGGTCGTTGGAAATCATCAGCTGCGCCGAATGCGCGTCGCGCAGATGCCGGCCGAGGCTGAACGGGGTCCCGTTCTTGTAGCCGGCGATCCCGCAGATCAGCATACAGTGGTTGATGATCGTCAGGATCGTCTGCGACGTGCCGATCTTAACGTTGTTCATGGCAACCGAAAAACTCATGGCATTGAGCGCATCGCTGTCACCCTTGCAGCCTTCGAACTGTTTCAGGCCCGCAACGACATTCGCCTTGACCAGCTGCAGCAGGCTGGACGCCTCGGCCAGGCGCAGCGCTCCCGGAGGCACCTGGCCCGGCGACTTGCGCGCAGCGGCCTTGACGAAACTCTGCGAGCGCGCAACCGCGTCAGCGGCGATGCCATACCAGAGCGCACCCCACAGCAGGTGGGAGACGGCCAACATGGATTGGGCCGCGATCTCGGCGAAGGGCCGCGGCAGGGTCTGCTCGGCCGGCGCTTCCGCCTTGAAAATATAGCCATCGGAACATGTGCCACGCATGCCGAGCGTGTCCCATTTGCTGGTCTGCTCGAGCGTGTACTGATCCTTGAGGAAGATGGTCGCAACCTGATCGGAATGGGCTGCCTCGGCATGCCGGCGAGACGTCACCATGATGGCATCCGCATTGGCGCCGTAGGAAATCACCGTCGCGTCCTTGGTGAGGCGAACAGTGTCACCCTCAACCTCGGCCGCACAGATCGAATTGCGCAGGTTGCCGCCGATCCCCGCCTCACTGGTTGCCGAAGCGATCAGCAGCTGTTCGTCACAGATCCGCTGCTGGAAGGCTTCGTGCCAGGCGCCGCCGACCGCGTAATCGGCGAGGCTGGCAATCTGGATCTGGTGCATGGCGTAGGTCATCGCCGTGGCCGAGCAGGCTTGTCCGAGGATCGCACAGATGTCGGCAATCTCGGTCAGCGTTGCTCCCTCGCCGCCGAACTCCGGACGGATCATGACACCCATCAGACGTTCCGCTTTCAAGGCGTTCATGCCTTCAGCAGGAAAACGGCCTTCCACATCGACCTTGTCCGCATATTCGGAGGCGACTTTGGCGGCGCGTTTGGCGCGATCTGCCAATCCCATGGCAGTGATCTTGGCTGCGGCGGTCATGGATCAGGCAGCCTGTTCTTTCAGAATTTCAGTGAGCGCTGCATCGATCGCATCAATGGAGGAGAACGATTTGCGGTTCAGCAGATGCTCCGGGAACTCGATGTCGAATTCTTCTTCGAGAGCCAGCATGACCTGCACGGAGGCAAAGGACGACAGACCGGCATCGTAGAGATCCGCACCGTCCGCGACATCATCGATAGAAACCGGCAGATTGCCATGTTTTGCCAGCAGGGTCCGAATGGTCTGTTTCATCTTGTCCTTATCACTTTCTCACGGTTTCGCTTGAACCGGTCCTTGAGTTCCGAAACGTCATCTAGACCCAAAAAACGATAAACTGTAATTAAAGGGCATGGTAAAAAATCACGAAACAACAACCATTAAAGTTTGTTAAGTTAACGCTTCCGCACCACCCCAAGTACGGACAAAAATATCCCGTTCCGAGACCTTTCAGCTTCGGTCATTGATGTTATCCGGCTGAACATCCCCGTCCTTACAGACAAGATCTTGATAAAGCACCAAGAGCCTTGGCAGCGAAAGGCTGCCAAGGCGTCGTATCATCCGGAAAGAGGGTGGATTTTCGGGGAGCCGGGCGCCAGTGCTTACGGCAAGGCGGCGAAATCGACGTGCCCGACGGTGAGGCTGAGAGCGCCGGAGCCGATCTGCTCCTGTCGCAGCGACCACCAGTCTTCCAGCTCTGCCTCGTCCAGCGCGACCTGCCTGCCGACGTTATGCCAGCCTCCGAGCAGTTCCCTCAGGAAGTTTGCCGACGCGTGGTCTGCCTGCCAGTCGGACCGGCCCTGCACGACCTTGTAGCCGCGATCCTGAAACAGTTCGATGGCACGCCCGGCGGCGGCCGGACCGAGAGCTGCGCCGAAGCCCTTGTCGGATAACTGATGCGTGTTGTGCGCGTTCAAGACCGCAGCATCGAAGGAAAGCTGCGGAGCGAATGCGGCGCGTCCATCATAGGTCAGACTTGCCAGAAACGGCTTTTTCGCCTGCACGACCTGCTCGACCAGACGGACGAGAAACGGCTCCGAGACCAGATCCAGAAAGGCGGAGGTGGTCACAGCATCGACCTCGGCAAAGGGAAGCTGTTCCAGATCCTTGGCAAGATCGATCTGCCGCGTTGTCACGCTGTCCCGCCAACGCTGACCGGCAACTTTCAGCAGTGCTGGATCGTAATCGGTCAAAAGCCATTCCACCGAGCAGCCGACAGACCGGCCTCGACACCGTGAAAGCGCAGAGACAGTGGAGCCGGCGCCACTTGCAAGGTCCAGAATACGCAGACGATCACTGCCGAGCGCCGCAAAGAACGCGATTTCGACAGCTTCGTTGCGAGCTGCGAGATCGACCGGCTCGCGCAAGGCCAGCCATTCGGGAGAAAAACCGGTCATCGGCAAGTGTCCTGCAAGAGGTTTGCAAACTGCCGCGCTGCGTCTGTCCAGTCCGGCAAGAGTTCAGCGGCCCTTCTGGCTTCAGTGCTCAATCTGTCACGTTCACCACGGTCAGAAATCAGGGTCTCAAGTGCCCGGTGCAATGCCTCCACATCCTCGACGCCGCAGTAGATCGCAGCTCCCTCGGGCAGCGTTTCCTTGACAGCGCCGCCACCGCTGCCGATCACCGGCAAACCGTAGGCAAGGGCTTCCGTATAGGCCATGCCGTAGCCTTCATAGCGGCTCGCAAGAACAAAGATGTCCGCCGCCCGGTAAAAGCCGCCAAGGTCTTGCGCAGGCACAGCACCGTGAAAGGTGATCCTGTCGAGAAGGTCCAGCTCACGCACCTGCTTGAGAAGCGCCTGTTGACAGGCAGGATCCGCTTCAAGCCCGCCGACGATATCAAGGCGCCAGTCCAGTGCCTTCAGGCTGGCCAAGGCAGACACGAGCAGGTCATACCCCTTGCGCGGCAACAGGGTGCCGACCGACAGAAGCCGTATGGTGTCATGCTGTAAACGCTCAAAGGGCGCAGGCTTGTCGGTGCCCGGCAGAACAGCCGTGATGCGGTCCGGTGCAATGGCAAACAGATCTTCCACCTGTGTTCCCGTCGCAGGACTGGTCACAATGATGTGGCGAGCGAACGCCAGCACGCTTTTCTCGCTCTGGAAGAGAGCGTCGGCCTTTTCCTTCGACAGGCCGTTCTCAAGGCACAGCGGGTGGTGAACCAGGGCGACAAGGCTGATCCGCTCGTGCAGCCGTTCCATGGCTTCCGCCATCACACCGAGGGCGAGACCGTCAACGACGACAAGCGATCCTTCCGGAACCGAGGACAGTCTGTATTCGGCCTGGCGGAGCGTTTCTTCGGTGGGAAACGGAAAACCCTCTCCGAGTGATACCAGATCGACATCCCAGCCGAGTGTGCGCAAACCGGCAATGATCCTGCGATCATAGCCGTAGCCACCGGTCGGCGTGTCCAGGTCGCCCGGATAGGCAAAGACAAGCGAAGGCATGAGCTGTCAGATCCCGGCTTCGTACCAGGCGCGGGCGACGTGAGATTCGGAGATTGTCACACGGATAGCCTTCAGTTCCGACCCCGTACGTCCCAGCCGGTCTTCCCTTGCGGCTTTCGCCAGGTGGTCATGAATGTGTTTGGTGAGGAACTCGGTCGTGGTGTTGATGCCGGCAAATTCCGGAACCTCGTCGAGGTTCTTGTAGTTCAATGGCTGCAGAACTTCCTTCAAGGCTTCATGGGCCCGGCCGATGTCGATCACCACGCCGTTGGAATCGAGGCTATCGGCCAGGAACGCAGCATCGATGACAAAGGTTGCACCATGCAATGCCTGGGCTGGACCGAACAGCTCTCCCTTGAAGGAGTGGGCAATCATGACGTGATCGCGGACTTCAACTGCAAACATTTTATCATCCTGAATTTACGAGGAAAATTGGAAGGTTTCTCAAAGGGCTGCCTGGTTGGGTCTGTCATACACAACAAGGGCGGCAAGCACATCCGACGTCTTGTTCAACAAGTCGGGAAGCTGACGGGGCAGATCCTGAAAAGCCACCTTGTGCGTGATGAGACAGTCGAGCACCGGGTCGGCCAGCAGGGAAAGTGCCGTTTCCAGCCTGCGGCGGTAAGTCCAGCGTGCCTGGCGCTCCACCGGGATCGTTCCAACCTGACTTGAGACGAGCTTCAGGCGACGGCAGTGAAAATCTGCTCCGAGCGGTGCAGAAACCGGCTGCGCACCATACCAGCTCAACTCGACGATAGATGTGCCGTCTCCGGCGCAGGCGAGTGCCGTAGCAAGGCCGGCCGATGTCGCACTCGTGTGAAACACCAGGTCCTGATTGCCCGATGCCTGTTCCGGCAGCGCAAATTCCAATCCCAGCGCGATGGCAGCTTCCGCTCGGTCAGGGTTTGTATCAACGACCGTCACTTTTGATCCGGGCAACCGCCCGGCAACGTATGCGGTCAGGAGCCCGACGACACCACCGCCGACCACGCAGATGTGATCCCCAGGTGATGGTTTTCCGTCCCATAACGCATTAAGTGCCGTCTCCATGTTGGCCGCCAGGACGGCCCTTTCGGCGGAAACGCCTTCAGGAACCGGCACGCATGACATGGAGGGGAGCGTAAAGACGCTTTGATGAGGGAAGAGCGAGAAAACGAGGCGGCCGTCGAGATCCGGGTCTCCAGCGCGGACCGTGCCGACGTTTGCGTAGCCGTATTTGACCGGAAACGGGAAATCCCCTTCCTGATGCGGCGCCCGCATGCGCTGCCACTCGCTCGGCGGCACATCGCCGCGAAAGACAAGGCCTTCCGTTCCCCGGCTTATCCCGCTAAAGAGCGTTTCGACCAGCACTTCGCCGGTTTTCATCTTGTTCAAGGAAACAGTCTCCAGTCCGCATCGACCGGGCTCGGTGTACCACAGCGCCTGCGGTTTGCCTGTGTCGCTCGTCACCGGTGCGTCTGCGGTCATCCTCTATCCTCAGCGGTCATCAACCCTTGCCTTCGTCAATGTTAGGACATTTTGACATGCGAACTATTGCGATGATCGCTCCAATTGGAAGTCAAAAAAATGTTTCGGGTCTGTGACATGCCAAAATTCACTGGATCAAATTCAACCATGACCGCACGGCGTATCACCTTCGCTGTCCTTCTCGGACTCAGCTTTGCCGGCCTTGCCACCTTGATGACGCTGACGCTTTCTCCCGGCGGCTACACGGCTCTCGACCTTTTCATCCTGACTTGCTTCCTCATCACCCTGCCCTGGACCATCATCGGCTTCTGGAACGCGGTGATTGGCCTTCTCATCATGCGGCTTTCCAGAAATCCGGCCGATGCGGTCTGCCCGATCGACCACGGCGATGCTTCGCAGCCGCTGCGAAGCTCCACGGCCCTTTTGTCCTGCGTCCGCAACGAAGATACCGAAAGCCTGGAAACCAACCTGACCGCCATGGTGTCTCACCTGATACGCGCAGGCGAAGCGGACCGGTTCACCCTTTACGTGCTCAGCGACACCAACATGGACGACGTTGCCCTTCAGGAGCAGCAGATGACGTCCCGACTGAAGGATCGGTTTGAAGGCCAGATGGACGTCGTCTACCGGCGCCGCACGGACAATCGCGGCTTCAAGGCCGGCAATATCGAAGATTTCTGCGACCGCTGGGGGGATCAGCACCAGTTCGCACTGGTGCTGGATGCCGACAGCTACATGTCCGCCGAAGCCATCATCGGCCTGGTGCGGCGCATGGAAGCCAATCCCCAACTCGGCATTTTGCAAAGCCTGGTGGTTGGCCTTCCGACGGACAGCGCCTTTGCCCGTGTCTTCCAGTTCGGCATGCGGCTCGGCATGCGCTCCTACACCATCGGCAGCGCCTGGTGGCAGGGCGATTGCGGTCCGTACTGGGGTCACAATGCGATCCTGCGGATCAAACCGTTCAAGGAAAGCTGCCGCCTGCCGGAACTGCCCGGCAAGGGTCCGCTCTCCGGAACCATCCTTTCCCACGACCAGGTGGAAGCCGTGCTGATGCGCCGCGCCGGCTACGAGGTGCGTGTGCTGCCGCTGGAAACGGGCAGCTATGAAGCCAATCCGCCGCATCTGCTGGAGTTTATCCGCCGCGACCTGCGCTGGTGCCAGGGCAACCTGCAGTATCGCCGACTTATCGGCCTTCCCGGCCTCAAGCCTGTCAGCCGGATGCAGCTCGTGCTCGCCATCCTGATGTTCCTCGGCTCGCCCGCCTGGCTGGGCTTCATGACATCGGCGGCCATCCTCGGCATAGTCACCGACTACATGCCGTATCGGCCCGATACCGGTGCCCTGCTCTTCTTCACGGTTCTGACGATGGTATTCGCGCCGAAACTGGCAACAGTGGCCGATGTGCTTGCCCGGCCGGATCTTCGCAAGGCCTTCGGTGGACCTGTGCGCATCGTCCTCAGCGTTCTGGCGGAGATCGTCTATTCAGCGATGCTGGCACCGATCATGGCCGTCGCGCATTCGCTGTTCATGGGCGGGCTTTTGTTCGGCAAGACCATCGGCTGGGGCGCGCAGGCGCGCGGTGTCCAGCGCCTGCCGGTGTTGCTGGCAGCGGCCAAGCTCTGGCCGCAGACGCTTTTCGGGCTGGCCGGGCTCGCGTGGCTTTCCACTCAGCCCATCGATCTGGTGTGGCCGGTCATTCCTGTCGCCATCGGTCCGCTGCTGGCCGTGCTGATCGCTGTCGCCACGTCCACAAGAACCCTTGGTCAGATCGCGATCCACTCCACCCTCTGGCGCATTCCTGAGGAAACAAACCCGCCCGCGGAACTGGCCGACCTGCATCTTCCGGCCCTGACCAAAGGCTCGGTGGCCGCCCCGCAGCAAGGGCTTGTCCAGGGCGATGCCAATCCGGCAAAAGCCTGAGACGCCTCTGCCTCACAAGCGCTCCCCGGCCACGTGCAAGACAAATGGCCGGAGCAGCTTTCAAATCAGCGTTGCAGCCAAACTGTGTGGGCAATGCCCGGCTCTCCGCTCCGCTGCGACCGGGGAACACCCGAAAGTAGCGTCCACCACATCTTCGCTGTGGCAAGGCAGCTGATAGAAACCAAAAGACCGGCCATGCGGCCGGTCTTGTTGCGTCAGGGACTTTGAGCAGATCAAGCCGCGTTGGAAGATGCCAGCGGCTGGGTCAGAAGATCGTAGATCTCCTGCGCATCATGGGACGCGCGAATACCCTGGGTGACAGCGCCATCGCGGAGCTGGCGTGCGATACGGGCCAATGCCTTGAGATGGTCAGCGCCAGCGCCTTCCGGTGCCAGAAGCAGAAACACCAGGTCGACAGGTTCGTCATCAAGTGCATCGAAATCGACCGGTTTTTCCAGCTTCGCAAACAATCCGATCAAACGGTCGAGCCGTGTCAGCTTGCCGTGCGGGATCGCGATGCCGTGACCGACACCTGTAGATCCCAAACGTTCGCGCTGAAGAAGCGTGTCGAAGATTTCCCGTTCGGAAAGCCCGGTCAGTTCAGACGCCTTTCCGGCGAGTTCCTGAATTGCCTGTTTTTTGCTTTTGGCCTTGAGCCCGGCAATTACCGCGTCTTTACCCAGAAGATCACCAAGATCCATTAGTCCGCCTACAAGTTTCAGAAGTCGGCTTCCTCACGGAAGCCGACCCCATCCGCATCCTTATTCGGCAGCCTGATTGGCTACCAATGCTGGGTCGATCCAGCCAATATTGCCGTCTGGCCTACGATAGACAACATTGACTCCGCCGTTTGCCGCATTTTTGAACAGCACGACCGGCGCTTCGGTCAGATCCAGCTCCATTACCGCCATACCGACGGTCATCGTTTTAACTTTCGCGGAAGTCTCGGCAATCACCAACGGATTGAAATCCACCGGCACTTCCTCGTCTTCCTCGGGCGAAGCAAGCACATAAGATGCCGCCTCTAGAGCTTCCCGCTCGTGGCCGTTGGGGCCATGATGGTCCTTCAGCTTGCGCTTGTAGCGGCGGAGCCGCTTTTCGATCTTTTCCGCAGCCATATCGAAGCTGACGCGCGGGTCCTGATCCTGCGCGGACACTTGAAGCACAATTCCGGTGTCCAAATGCAGGCTGCATTCAGACTTGAAGCCTGTGCCCTCCCTGCTGAGCGTAACGTGGCCTGTGAAGCCGCCTGTGAAATATTTTTCCAGAGCGTCTTCGATTCGGTCTGTGACGTGGACGCGCAGTGCATCGCCTACATCGACATTCTTACCCGAAATCCGCAAAGCCATGGGGACCTCTTCTTTTTCTATTGACCGATAGGTCACCGGCGTTGCCACCGGTGTTGAAACGCGAGACGTTTCAAGCTTACAGAATGGACCAGTCAGCGCCGAAGCGCCATCCCCTGTTTACGTCACGAGGGCGGTGCTATAATTGCGCTCGCTCAAAGAGTCAATTGATTATGAATTAAAGAAACAAACTAGAAAAAGTCCCGTGTAATTGCCTTGTATTGTTTCAGTGGAAATCTCTGAAACATTTTAAAAGTTGCACCATCGAGCCCTAAAGGCAGATCGCGTCAGGACTTATAGTCGCACGTTTTTTTCCCGCCGGCGCTGAACGGACGAGCCGATCTTCATGGCTTCACGGTATTTGGCTACCGTTCTGCGGGCAATATCGACACCATCGTCCTTCAGAATTTTGACAATCGTGTCGTCGGAGAGGATCGCCTTCGGATCCTCGGCATCGATCATCTGCTTGATCCGGTGCCGGACCGACTCGGCCGAATGGGCATCGCCCCCCACCGTTGCGGAAATGGCTGACGAGAAGAAGTACTTGAGCTCATAGATGCCGCGCGGGGTCGCCATGAACTTGTTCGACGTCACCCGGCTGACCGTCGATTCGTGCATGCCGATCGCTTCCGCGACCGTCTTCAGGTTGAGCGGCCGCAAATGGGCGATGCCATAGGTCAGGAACCCGTCCTGCTGACGCACGATTTCCGTCGATACCTTCAGGATCGTGCGGGCGCGCTGATCGAGGCTCTTGGCCAGCCAGTTGGCCGTCTGCAGCGAGTCGGTCAGATATTCCTTCTCGGTCTCATTGCGGGCCGTCTTGATGACCTTGGCGTAGTAGGTCTGATTGACGAGCACCTTCGGCAAGGTGTCGGAATTCAGCTCGATCGCCCAGGTGCCGTCATTGGCCGGACGCACGAACACATCCGGCACCACCGGCTGCACCAGCGCAGACCCGAACAGGCTGCCAGGCTTTGGATCGAGAGCCCGGATTTCCGCGATCATCTCGATCAGATCCTCGTCATCGACACCGCAGACCTTGCGCAACGCGGGCAAGTCGCGTCTGGCCAGCAGCTCAATGTTGTCGATCAGTGCTTCCATTGCGGGATCGAAGCGGTTCTTGTCGATGAGCTGCAGCTTCAGGCATTCGGCCAGGTTCCGCGCGAAAACGCCTGCGGGTTCAAAGGTCTGCAGGACTGCGAGAACGCTTTCCAGCCGTTCCGTCTCGACCCCGAGCTGCTCTGCCGTTTCGTCGAAATCCAGGTAGAGATAGCCGTTCTCATCGAGCGAATTGATCAGATGTGTTGCAATCAGCTTGTCGGCCTCGTCGCCGATCGCAAGATGCATCTGCTCTTCCAGCGTCGTGACCAGAGAGGCTTCGTCGGCAACGAAAGCTTCCAGATTGTAATCTTCGGACGCGCCGCTGCTGCCGGTGTTCTTGTAGCTGTCGCCGGCCTTCAAAAGGGCGGGATCGGGCGATGCCGGCACGCCAGGTTCGTCGGGAAAGACGTTGCCGAGGTCGGTATCCATCCGCGAGGCAATGGCTTCCGACCCGGTTTCCAGGTCGCTCTGCATCCAGTCGCCGGTGTCCGGCTCGTCGCTCTGCCGGTTCTGGCTGTCCGCGCTATCGCCGAACGCATCTGCCGCCGCTTCTCCGCCTCTATCCCCCTCGGCTCCACCTTCGGCAACGTCGGTCTTTTCCAGGAGCGGGTTTCGCTCCAGTTCGGCTTCGACGTAGGCAACCAGATCGAGATTGGACATTTGCAACAGCTTGATCGCCTGCATCAGCTGCGGCGTCATGATCAGCGACTGGCTTTGCCGCATCTCGAGCTTGGTTGAAATGGCCATTGAGTTCCCAGGCAAGCGTTATTTCAAGTTGGTCTGCTTTTTGCTTCTTCGTTGCAGACCAAGTGTATAACGTACCTGACGGCGTGTCATCAAAGCGTAAATTGTTCACCCAGATAAAGCCGGCGCACGTCCGGGTTGGTGACAATTTCCTGCGGCAACCCTTCCGTCAGCACTTCGCCCGAAGCAATGATATAGGCCCGGTCGATCAGGCCGAGGGTTTCGCGAACGTTGTGGTCCGTAATCAAGACGCCGATGCCACGCTGGGTGAGATGGCGAACGAGCTGCTGGATGTCGCCGACAGCGATCGGATCGATACCCGCGAAGGGTTCGTCGAGCAGCATGAAGGATGGCCGGCTTGCCAGCGCGCGGGCAATTTCGACGCGGCGGCGTTCACCACCGGACAGGGCGATACTGGGTGACTTCCGCAAGTGGGTAAGTCCGAATTCGGCCAGCAGCGAATCAAGTTCCTCGCGGCGTTTCTGCCGGTTGGGCTCAATCACTTCCAGAACGGCGCGGATGTTTTCCTCCACCGTCAGGCCGCGAAAGATGGACGCTTCCTGCGGCAGATAGCCGATGCCGAGCCGGGCACGGCGGTACATCGGCATTCGGGTGATGTTGAAGCCTTCCAGCGAGATCTGGCCCTGATCCGGACGGATCAGGCCGGTGATCATGTAGAAGGTGGTGGTCTTGCCGGCACCGTTCGGGCCCAGAAGTCCAACGGCCTCCCCCGGTTTCACTGTCAGGCTGACATATTTCACCACCTGTCGGCGGCCATAGGTCTTGCCAATGCCTTCAACGACCAGCGCCTGCGACAAGTCTTCGCCATCGTGGCCGGTATCCGGCATGTTTCCCTGCAATCCGTTGTTCTCCGAAGACGTTCTCTTCACTGGCGCGCCGTCCATCCGATCGTTGCCGCGGCTTCACATAAGGTCTGCGACCGACGCTGTCGAGTCGGACCTGCCGTCAAACTCAATTGCCGGTTTGGCCGTTGTTCACACTGTTGGGCTGAATACGCACCTTGACGCGGCCATTACCCTGCCCCGACACCTTGCCGCCGCCGGCGCTCAGGTTGGCCTTGCCGGTCTTCAGATTCACGGTCAGTTTGTTGCCGACGACAACATTCGGTCCCTGGCTGAGCACGACTTCCCGGCCAGTCATGACCATGACTTCCTTGTTCATGTCGAAGCTGGCCTCATCGCCCTTCGCGGTCTGATCCTTGGAGGTGATGAACACGCCGCCTTCCGCTTCCAGCTTGGAAATCCGCTGCTGAACGGCACTGTCTTCGGTCTTTTCGGCACCGGAACCGACGTAGTAAACCTTGAGTCGCTGGGTCTTGAGGCTGGTTTCGCCCTGCGTCACCAGCACGTCGCCGACAAAGGTCGCGGTGTTGTTGTTGTCCTCGACCCGCAGCTCACTTGCCTCGATCTCGATGGGTTCACCTTCGTTCGACCCGAAACCCGCGAAGGCATCGGAGAAGGTCTGGGCATGGGCCGAACCGGCAAGAAGGGCAGCGGCGGCGGCAATCGTCATGCGTTTCAGAAATGTCATCTCTTACTGTCCTTGCGAAGCAGGATTGAGGGTCATCTTGATGCCATCGGAAAATCTTACGATTCCCTTGGCTTTATCATAATCGAGTTTGCCCGCCACGACACGACCCTGATCGGACCGGATGGACACAACGTTCGAGGTCTTCAGAGCGCCGTTGGTGAGATCGATCTCAACTTCGGACAAATCGACCGTGTAGCCTTCACTCCACTCAAGCTGAATGCCTTCGTAAAGCCGCAAACTTTCCGTGGCGTTGTTATAGGTGCCCTTCAGCGCCACGATCTGCGCGCTCTGGTCCTTGCTCAGCGTGATGTCGGCCCGAATGGTTTCGAGATCGATGATGCGTGGATCGCTGAGGCGCTGGATCGCCCGGTAGGCAGTGACCCGGTAAGAGCGGTCGCCATCATGGCCGGAGAGCTCGGGATGGTCCATCACCAGCCCCTCGCTGGTCAGCATCACGTTGGTGGCGCCCAAGCCGCTGAGCACGTTGAACAGCACAACCAGCCCGACCATGACGGCGAGGATCAACAGTCCGACGCCCGGAAACAGCCAGCGCATGATGCGCACCATCAGGCTGTGCCGGCGCGCAGCCCGTTGGGCGCGGCTCAAAGGCCGCCTGGCTGAATGCCCGTGCATGTGATCGCCAACAGCGCTCAATCCATTCTCCGAAATCCTGTGCCCGGTGCCCTGACGCCAAGGCCCTTGGGAGTAGGCCCTTACGAGTGGGCAAAAATATCGTTTTCTTCCCAGCCCTTCAGATCGAGTTCCGCCCGCGTCGGCAGGAAGTCGAAACAGGCCTCGGCAATATGAGTGCGTTCTTCACGCTCCAGCATCATTTCCAGCCGTTCCTTCAAGGCGTGCAGATGAAGCACGTCCGAAGCCGCATAGGCCAGTTGCGCATCGCTCAAGGTTTCCGCCGCCCAATCCGAGCTCTGCTGCTGCTTGGACAGCTCAACTCCAAGAAGCTCTCGCGTGATATCCTTCAATCCGTGGCGATCCGTATAGGTCCGCACCAGTTTGGAAGCAATTTTCGTGCACCACACCGGCGAGACCCGAATGTTCAGATAGTGCTGAAGCACCGCAACATCAAACCGGGCGAAGTGGAATATTTTGGGTTTGGACGTATCCGTCATGAGCGCGGCGAGGTTCGGCGCCTCGCTCTGGCCGCGTGCGATCTGGACCACATCGGCGCTGCCGTCGCCGGGGGAAAGCTGCACCACGCACAGCCGGTCGCGATGCGGGTTGAGGCCCAGGGTCTCTGAATCGACCGCCACCGCATTTGCCGTTTCATAGGCTTTCAGGTCGGGCAGATCGCCCTTGTGATAGCGGATGGTCATGACGTTTCGTCTCCTCTGGCCTGTCCCGGGCGCACGTTCTGCCGGCGTTCCTGCCTTGCAGAACCGGCAGGACACCGCGCTTATATCTTCAATTACCGCACCTGCATTTATGCGATGGCATATGAATACAAGTTGAACGAAGTGAAATGCGGACGCCTGCCGGCTGCCCGCAACGGGCACACGACAGGTCCCTTACTCGAATAAGTTTTCCGTCAGGTAAAACATGCAGCGGGATGAGGCAAGCCGGTTGACCGCAGAACCATACGCACGTGCGATCAATTAATCCCGTTAGCCCGCTGCAAGGTTCGAACATAAACGACGATCTTTTCGACATCCGCCTGGCTAACGCCCTCCACGGGGAGCATGTCGCCAAACGGCCAGTGATGGGCGCGCACGCCGCGTGCGGTTGCCAGCAGAAAGGAACCGTCTGCGTGATGGCCAGGTTCGTAAATCTTGTGAACAAGCGGCGGGCCTATGCCGTCACGCCCACCAGCGTTCTCGCCATGGCAGCTCTCGCAGTTTTCACGAAAAAGCCCTTGGCCCGCCAGCGCGTCTCCCTCCAGCGCCGGGACCTGAACCTCCACCAGGGCGGCTCCGCTGGCACCAGGGGACTGATCTTTTTCCGCCACGAGCCCCCAAAACAAAACGGCCAGAACAACAGCCGACAGGGCTGCTGAACCGATCAGAAAGATCTTACGCATCAGTTACGCCCGTTGCTTTCGTCCTGTTGACCGGGCTCATGCTGGCCGGACAGATCGTCAATGATGGGACAGTCGGGCCGGTCATCGCCATGGCAGGCTGTCACCAGTTCCGACAGAACCTTCCTGAGCGACCGGAGTTCCTCGATCTTGCGATCCACTTCCTTGATCTTTGCATGGGTGATCGCCTTCACATCAGCGCTTGCCCGGTTGCGATCCTCATAAAGAGAGAGCAGTTCGCGGCATTCGTCGATGGAGAACCCAAGACTGCGCGCCCTTTGAAGGAACTTCAGTCGCTGGAGGTCGCTGTCGACAAAGTCACGATAACCGTTTTCGCTGCGCAGCGGCCGGACAAGGCCGATATCCTCGTAGTAGCGGATTGTCTTGACCGGCAACCCGCTGTGTTCTGAAGCTTCACCGATATTCATTTTGTTTTTCCTCAAAACATCGTCCGGTGCGTCCCGCCGGGCGGTTATGGGACACGGTCCCAAACCTTGGCCAGGCCCTTGGCAGTTCTGCAGTCCACCCTACCGAGGCCGGTTTGCTGCAGGCCTCTTGGAGCCGGTCCGGGTGAGCCCGGAACTATGCCATCAGATAACCCTTCCAGTTGCTGGAAGGTCAAGGCGGGCAATTGCTTATTGTTCGATCCGGCAGTTATCCCGATCCGACACAGGCTTTCCCGGACGCTGAAATCCCCGAAGATGCTTTGGACTTCCGGAACGAAGGCAGTTCCAGCCTCCTCGCCTGAATCGATTGAGTGTGCCTTCACGCACTGTTAACCATAAATTGCAATACCTGACACACCAATAGCGCGCATTTCCGCGTACTCACACAAGCGGTGTTTCAGCTATGAAAAGACTTTTTCAGTCCCTTCCGATTGCGGCCTTCCTTGCGCTGTCTTCAGCGCCTCTTGCTTCGGCCGCCGATCTCTACTCAGGGCCCGGCGAGCTCTATCAGCCATCGACGCTGCGCGGCAGCATTGGCCTGCGCTACTGGTACAGCCAGTCACGCTCCGATCTGGACAACAGCGGCTTCGACATTTCCAGCACGGACAATGTGACCTCTAACACCGCTGAACTGGTCGGGACGCTTGAAGACACCACGGCCAATACCTTCGTCAGAGGGTATGTCGGCCTTGGAAGAAGCAATGGCGGTGATGTGCATTTCGCGGGTTACGAGATGGACAGCACCGACGAGACGACGCTCGGATATGTCGTTATCGACGGCGGCTGGGGCTTCGCGCAATTTGCCAACAACCAGGTGCGGCTGAAAGGTTTTCTCGGCTATCAGTATCTCTCCGACGACGTTTCCGCGAAATACGGGAGCTTGACCGTCGAACAGTCCCGCGACTGGCACGCGATCCGCCTGGGTATGACCGCTGAAGGCGATTTGGGCCAACGTGTCGGCTGGTCCGTCGATGTGGCAGGCGTCCCCTGGAGCTACAACAAGATCGAAACCTGGGAGAGCGACTGGACCTATGGTCTGGAAGCCGACGCGATGCTGAATGTCGATCTGACCCAGAACTGGCAGCTCGGGGTCGGCGGCCGCTACTGGTGGCTTCATTCGAATTTCGACCGCAGACTTGTCACCACCGGCGAGAAGGTGGTTCTCGACCAGAACTATCACCGGTACGGCCTGCTGCTGGAAAGCAAATACACGTTCTAGAGCATGTCGCGTTTAACCGGAAAAATCCTGCATCGCTTTTGCGGTGAAATCTCTGATTTCAGACAGCGAAAAGCGTTTCAGGTAAAATGCGATTTGCTCTGGAAACGCGCCCGGCAGAGATAACCCAACAGTTGGAAAGGTCCGCTCATGCGAGCCTTTTTCGTGTAAACCGGTGAGACGAAACCGCATGAACCCTGAGGGCTTTGACGCCTTTGTCCGGGGTTGCCCATCGCCGAAAAGAACCCAAGATGCCGAACAGCCTTGCCGCCACCTATCTTTTTCTCATCGCGGCTATCGTTGCCGAAGTGATCGCGACCTCTGCATTGGCAAAAACCGAAAATTTCACCCGCCTGCTGCCATCGCTTATCACAGTCGCCGGCTATGCAATCTCTTTCTGGCTGCTGTCCTATCCGATTCGTGTTTTGCCGACGGGAATCGTCTACGCGATCTGGTCCGGAGCGGGCATCGTGCTCATCACCATGGTGGCCTGGCTGGTCTTCGACCAAAAGCTCGATCTACCCGCCCTGATCGGCCTTGGACTGATCCTTGCCGGGGTGGTGATCATCAATGTTTTCTCGAAATCGGTAGGGCATTAGGCGGAAACGCTGAAACTGCCCTGGAAACGAAAAAAGCTCCGGAAAACCGGAGCTTTTTTAGATTGTCTCGGACCTTGGTAGTGTGTCCAAAACCGGAATTTGGTGCCCAGGAGAGGACTCGAACCTCCACGCCCTTGCGAGCGCTAGCACCTGAAGCTAGTGCGTCTACCAATTCCGCCACCTGGGCTGTGAGGGGGGCTTTTAAGGGTGGTTCCGGGGCTTGTCAATCACTCTGTGTGACTTTTTTTATTCATTCACAACCAGCCCTTCACAGACCCGCGGCAAAGGGCTAAGAAACTCCCAGACGGAGCCGGTCAATTTCCAGGCCGCCTCTCCTTTTGGACGCGACAGAAGGCATTTTCAGGATGTCCACAGCACTTAACGGCAAACTCGTCACGGTTTTCGGCGGATCGGGATTCCTTGGCCGGCACATCGTTCAGGCGCTCGCCCGGCGCGGTTACCGCGTGCGCGCGGCCGTCCGCCGTCCCGATCTGGCAACGCATCTGCAGCCGCTCGGTGCTGTCGGCCAGATCATGCCCGTTCAGGCGAACCTGCGCTACCGCTGGTCGGTCGACCGGGCGGTGATCGGTGCCGATGCGGTGGTCAACGCCGTCGGCATTCTGGCCCCGACCGGCAAACAGTCCTTCGACGCGGTTCAAGGCTTTGGTCCGCGCGCGATCGCGGAAGCTGCGCGCGCTGCCGGACTTGATCGAATCACGCATGTGTCTGCGATCGGCGCAGACGCTCAGAGCACATCCGCTTATGCCCGCTCCAAGGCCGTTGGCGAAGCAGGTGTTCTGGAAACGCTGCCGGACAGCGTGATCCTGCGGCCCTCCATCGTGTTCGGTCCGGAAGACGAGTTCTTCAACAAGTTTGCCGACATGGCCCGCTTCTCGCCGGTGCTGCCGCTGCTTGGCGGCGGCGAGACGAAATTCCAGCCGGTCTATGTCTGCGATGTTGCCGAGGCGGTTGCCCGCTCCGTCGATGGCCAGCTTGCCGGTGGCACAACTTATGAACTCGGTGGACCTGAAGTAAAAAGCTTCAGAGCCTGTCTGGAAGACGTTCTGGAAGTCACCCGGCGCAACCGCGTTCTGTTGCCCCTGCCCTTCCCGGTCTCCTCGGCCATGGGCAAGGTGCTGCAGCTCTTCCCCTATGCGCCGTTCACGGCCGACCAGGTCGAGCTTCTGAAAACCGACAACGTGGTGTCCGAAGCGGCGAAAGCCGAAGGCCGCACGCTGGAAGGCATCGGCATCAAGCCCGCAACTGTGGCTGCCGTCTTGCCGACCTACCTGGAACGCTACCGCGAACACGGCCAATACGACGCGCACCGGCCGGCGTAACGCCTTTCTGCGGTAACGCCTTTCTGCAAACGACGTCTTCGACGGGCCCTTCGGGGCCCGTTTTGTTCGGTAAGGCCCCCCGCCGGGTGTCGGGGATGTATGCGCACTACACATGATGATTAGTCTCATCATTGGGTGTCCCCACCACCCCTAACCCCGCCCCAAAAGGAGAAGGGGGATCACCGCCTCGCTTCGTTGGCGATCCTGAGCAACACAATCGTGTTCGTTCAACGGAAACTAGGCTCTCGCCTCAGGAACGGCCCAGGTTCCCCTCCCCCTTGTGGGGAGGGGTTAGGGGTGGGGGTCACTACTCATTCCGCAGGCAGCACCTTTCACCCGGCCTTCCCCGCAGATCACAGCTTTTCATTGCCGCATCCTGCTGCTTCGCCTACCGTCAAAACTGACGGGAGGCGCAGATGTCATTTCTTGCCAAGGTCACGTTGCTGTTTGTTGTCTTTGTCGACCTGCTCGGCCAGGGACTGGTGTTTCCGATCATCAATTCCCTGGTGATGGAACCGTCGACATCCATGCTGCCGCAGTCCACCAGCGACGCGATGCGCCATTTCGATTATGGCCTCATCATCGGCGTCTTCTTTCTGTGCTGGTTTTTCGGCGCGCCCTACATCTCCAAACTGTCGGACGTCATCGGCCGCAAGAATGCGATCCTGATCTGCCTCTTCGGCGCGCTCGGCGGTTATGCGCTCACAATAGCGGCGCTCACTCTCAACAGTTTCGGGCTGCTGATCCTGGGCCGCGCGATCACCGGGTTGACCGCCGGAAACCAGCCGATCGCACAGGCGGCGATGATCGACGGCAGCAGGGATGACGAGGACCGCAACCGAAACATGGGCTACATCATCACCGGCGTCAGCTTCGGCCTGGTTGGCGGCCCGCTGCTCGGCGGCCTCCTGTCCGATCCGGTCCTGCTTGGCGATCTGGCGAGCATCAAATTGCCGTTCTATGCCTGTTTCCTGCTGGTGCTGATTGCCATCCTGCTGGTGGTGTTTTCATTCAAGGATGCCCGCGACGCTGAAGCCGAGCGGCAGAAATTCGTGTTCCGTCCTTCGGACATCTTCGAACTCCTGTGGCGTATCCGGAAATATCCGACGGTGATGCGGCTGACGGTGGTGTTCTTCTTCTTCCACGTCGCCAACCTGTCGTTCTACATCTTCGTCGACAACTACCTGACCAGCCGCTTCGGCTATGGCACGCTCGGCGGTTCGATGGTGATGCTGACCATCGGCATAGCTCTCGCCTTTTCCAGCACCTTTCTGGTGGTGCCGGCGCAAAAGCGGTTCAGCAAGGAAGCCCTCCTGGGAATGACCTTCACGGTCTGGGCGCTGTCCGCGGCCGCCTTCATAGCTTCACCCAACGCCCTTCTGACCTATGTGCCGGTGTTCTGTTTCTACTTTGCCTTCGGTATCGCCTACCCGACGTTTCTCGGGCTTTACTCGGCAGCCGTCAACGACAAGGAACAGGGCTGGGTCATGGGCGTGACCATCGCCGTTTTCACGCTGGTGGCAGGCGTGATCTCGCTGCTGGGCGGGGAATTGATCGGGCTCAATCTGGATCTGCCGTTCTACGGCGTGATCATCGCGGCGCTTACCGCCCTTGTGGTGATGTTCTTTGCCTGGAACAAGCCGGACATAAAGGCATTGATGCGCGGATCCGGCGGCTGACAGGAGATCTTGCCAGCCGCCGAAAGTCTTTACCCACGCCGAGGCCCCAACTTGAAGCGATCGTTATGCAGCTCGTTGTAGCCGAGCTCGGTGCGCTGCAGGCCGATGTCCTTCAGCTCGCTCTCGCTCAGGCGAGAAAGCGCGCGGTGAGTTTCCCGGCGGCGAAGATAATTCCGGAACTCTGCGACACAAACACGAAGGGCAGAAAACAGAACGCCACGGCTGTTTGCACGGTTGCGGAAAATGGTGTCGATCTCAAGGCTCATCTCACTTCTCCTGTGGGCCAAACGCCCGTTCCTTCCTGGGGACAAGGAAAGAATGACAAACCAATCCTGACAGCAGTGAGTCATGTTTGATCCTGTTCTGTTCTCAGGTTATGATTTTTTTTGTCCCGACCTCACCGAGCCCGATTTCCCATGAACCCGATTGAACGCGCACTCGGCATCCTGCTGCTGCTGACCGGAGGCAAACTTGTCCCGGCAACCGTGCTTGCCGAACGGTTTCACGTTTCGCTTCGCACGATCTATCGCGACATCGACCGGCTGATCGCGCTCGGCGTGCCGGTGGATGCGGAACGCGGCGCGGAAGGCGGCTACAGGCTTGCCAGCGGTTATCTTCAGCCGCCGGTAGCGCTGACGCGCAACGAGACGGCAGCCCTCCTGGCGGCGATGGCTCTGGTGCGCTCCAGCCGCACAGTGCCGTTGGCAGACGATCTCGCGGCGGCGGAAAAGAAGCTGGTGGCTTCCCTGCCGAAGACGGTGCACGGGTTGCTGAAGGAGGCGGACAGGATTGTCGGCATCGAACCGATCCCGCCCGACATCTTTCATTCCGGCACCAAGGCGGAACCGACCTGCGACTGGCAAAAGGCTCTGGACGGCTTCATGGCCGGGATCCTGGACGGCAAGCGCGTCCGCTTCGAACACGTCAATCCCGCACGAAAGACCGTGAAGGCACATGATGTCGAACCCTATGGCGTCATGTTCGACCGGGACCTTTGGTACCTGGCCGGGCGCTGCGTCGATACGGACACGCTGAAGGTTTACCGGGCAGACCGGGTTCGGGGTCTGGAAATCAGCGGGCTTTTCTTTCGGCCGGACAAGAATTTCTCCATCAAGAGCCTTCTCGGAGGGGCCTGGTTGTCCCAGGCCATGCGCCGCTGGGAGCAGGAAGAAGCCATTGCCAAGATCCTGATCACGGCTTCCCAGGCGAAAAAGCTGAGTGCGGACTGGTATTACCGCCACGCCATTTTTACACCGGCTGGAGAGGGCCGGATCCTGGTCAGCATTCCGTCGACCGAGCGTGCCCGCATCCTGCCACTGGTGCGCTGGCTTGGCCCGGGGGCGGAACTGCTAGGCCCCGAGGACCTTCGGCAAGAGCTTGCAGACGAGCTGGAAGCGCTTGCGGGGCTCTATACGGCCAAGGGGCAGCTCGACCGCTCAGCCTGAGACAAAGCCCTCCCCTGCCCGCTCCGTCGTTCCGGACAAGTGCAGTAAAAGCTGCGCGCCGATCCGGAACCCGGAAATCATTCGCGCGAAGCGCAGCGATTCCCTTCAGGAGGCGTTCGCTCCGCTCACACTCAAGCGCTGGTTTTCGGATCTACTTGTGGCTGCTCCGCACTTGTCGGCAAGGACGGGGCCACTGATGCCTTTGGAAACGCGGCTTCAGCCCAGGAAATAAAGCCCGGCGAAGCCGGCGATGCCAACGAAGATGCGCCACCAGGCAAAGGGTGCGAAGCCGTGTTTGGAGACGAAGTCGAGCAGGCCCTTGACCACGAACACACCGGAGATGAAAGACGCGACGAAGCCGATGCCGATGAGCATGGCGTCATCCATCGAGAGCACGTCGCGGTTCTTGTAAAGATCATAGGCGAAGGCGCCGGCCATGGTCGGCATGGCCAGAAAGAACGAGAATTCGGCGGCCGAGCGTTTGTCGGTGCCCATCAGCAGCGCGCCGGCAATGGTCGCGCCGGACCGCGAGACGCCAGGGACCATGGCAAGGCACTGGCAAAAGCCGATCTTCAGGCAGAGCGATAGTGGGTAATCCATCACATTGGTGTAGCGCGGCTTCAACGGCAGGCGGTCGATCCACAGAAGAACGATGCCGCCAAGCAGCAGTGTCGTGCAGATCAGCGCAGGCGTTTCGAACAGTACTTCCTTGATGAAGCTATGCAGCAGAACGCCGATAACGGCGGCGGGCAGGAAGGCAATCAGGATGCCGGCAACGAAACGCCGGCTGGAAGGGTCGCTCGGCAAGGTGATCAGCAATGTCCACAGGCGGCCGAAATAGACCGACAGAATGGCCAGAATAGCGCCGAGCTGGATCAGAACCTCAAAGGTCTTTCCGGTGCTGTCGAAGCCCAGAAAATGGCCGAGCAGCAGGATATGGCCGGTGGAGGAAACGGGAATGAACTCGGTCAAACCTTCGACGATCCCCAAAATCAGAGCATTAACAATCGTTTGACCGTCCATAGTATATCTTGTCTCCAAATGGCTTGATGAAAACCAGCCTGACCAAGTATGTGTCGCGACTCAGGACGTTGCCCGAGCTGCCGCTTATTTGACGAAGCGAGGTCACGCCGTCAAACCCTTGATAACCATATTCGGGGCAAACTCTCCGTTTAGACGGTTGCATCATTTGGCAACCGCTTCGACGTAGTGTTGCCACAGTTCAGGCTCTTAACCCCTTCATGCTGACGCTCTACCATCATCCGTTCTCGCCATCTTCACGGTTCATCCGGCTC
Organism: Roseibium aggregatum IAM 12614; assembly: GCF_000168975.1. Classification (GTDB taxonomy): domain Bacteria; phylum Pseudomonadota; class Alphaproteobacteria; order Rhizobiales; family Stappiaceae; genus Roseibium; species Roseibium aggregatum. The sequence goes on along the minus strand of NZ_AAUW01000005.1, from coordinate 269,398 downwards.
ATCTTGAGTGAATACGGCGCTGCCTTCGAGGAGCACCACGTAAACCCGTGGGAACGCCCACAGGCGCTTCTGGTGCTGAACGCGGCAGGCACCGTGCCGGTGATGGTGGAAAACGAAGGCCCTGCCATCTGCGGGGCCGGACCCATCATGGAATACCTGGATGAGACCCGCGGCTATGCCGTTGCCGACCGCCGGCTGATGCCGGATCATCCCGATGCCCGCGCCGAAACGCGGCGTCTGGTCGAATGGAGCCTCGGAAAGTTCGACCAGGAGGTCATCGGCCATCTGGTGCGCGAACGCATCTACAAGCAGATCATGCCGAAGTCCGCCGGCGGCGGCGAACCGGATTCGGCTGCCCTGCGCGTTGCCCGGGCAAACATCCATCATCACCTCAAGTATTTCGGCTATCTCGTCGCCTCGCGCCGCTGGGTTGCCGGCGACAGGTTGACCTTCGCCGATTTCGCCCTGGCCGCCTCCCTTTCCTGCGCCGACTACCTGGGCGAAGTGCCCTGGGGAGACGAGGAAGACATCAAGAGCTGGTATGCGCGGGTCAAATCGCGGCCGTCGATGCGCCCGCTCCTGGGCGAGAAGGTTTTGGGCATGCCCGCCGCACAAACCTATGCGGATCTCGATTTCTGAGACATTCTGTCTGCGTTCAACCGACACCGGTTGACTATCCGTCGTTCCAAAGAGCCGCCGAAAGCCTTGGACCATAAGACCCAAAAGCTTCTGACCGCCTTTGAAGAAAAGGCCCATACCCTCGGTTTCGATGGCGTGAAGATCGCTGCTGCCGACAGTATCCCCCAGGCGGGCGAGCGTCTGCGGCATTTCCTGGACAAGGGCTATGAAGGCAGTATGGGCTGGATGGCGGAAACCGCTGACCGGCGTTCTTCACCGCAGGCACTTTGGCCGGAGGTTCGCTCGGTCATCATGCTGGCGATGAATTACGGCCCCGGCAGCGCGCCGCACGAGCATCCCCTCGCCCATCTTGCCGACAAGACCACCGGCGGAATTTCCGTCTATGCGCGCCACCGCGACTATCATGATGTCATCAAGGGACGCCTGAAGGAGCTGGCCAGTTTGCTCGTTTCCCGGTCCGGCGGCGACGTGAAAGTGTTCGTCGACACCGCTCCGGTGATGGAAAAACCGCTCGGCGAAGCTGCCGGGCTCGGCTGGCAGGGCAAGCATACGAACCTGGTATCCCGCGAGCTCGGATCCTGGTTTTTTCTTGGCGCGATCTTTACAACGCTTGATCTGCCACCGAGCGGTGCGGAGCGCGATCATTGCGGCTCGTGCCGCGCCTGCCTCGACAGTTGCCCGACAAATGCCTTTCCCGCGCCCTACCAGCTCGATGCCAGGCGCTGCATTTCCTACCTCACAATCGAACACCCCGGCCCCATACCCCACGATTTTCGCAAAGCCATCGGCAACCGGATCTACGGCTGCGATGATTGCCTCGCCACCTGCCCCTGGAACAAGTTTGCCGAAGCTGCCCGGGAGGCCAAGCTGATTGCCCGCGACGAGCTGATCAATCCGAAGCTTGCGGACCTCCTGTCGCTGGACGATGCTGCCTTTCGCACGCTTTTTTCCGGATCGCCTGTCAAGCGCATCGGCCGCGGCAAGTTTCTGCGCAATGTGCTGATCGCCGCCGGCAACTCCGGCGAACCAGCATTGCTTGAAAAGGTGGAAGCGCTGCTGGCGGATGACGATGCCCTTGTGCGCAGCACCGCAGTCTGGGCGCTGAGGCAACTTTCTGCACAGGAAGATTTTCAGGACCGCAAAACCGCGGCACTGCGCGTCGAAACCGACGAGATCGTGCGCTCCGAGTGGCTTCACGCGCAAATCTGATCCGGCTTTTCCCGATTCGACCTTGTCATGTGATTGGTACATAGTCATGGAATGGCCTAGGTCTTGATGAGGACTTAGATGTCCAACCCTATCGGGACCGACCTCGTTCGAACCGCTCGATTCCGATCTTTTTATTGGAGCCACAACATTGAATTTCCAGCCCGCTTCCGTTTTCTCATCCAAACCGGCCAGGGCGCGCGTCCGGCTGTTCATGCTCGGCACCGCGCTTGCGCTGGTCTCCGGTTCCGCCTTTGCACAGGACACAGGAGAAGATGCCTATGAAGCCTATGTCGAAGGTTTGAGGAACCTGGGTGTCGAGGTCGAGAACGGCAGCATCGCTTACGATGCAGGCACCGACACGCTGACCCTGACCGACAGCACGATTTCCTTGAGCGGAACAATCGAAGATATCCCGGCCGAGGAAACGGATGTCACGGGCAACGACGGCGCAACGGATATCGAACCGGCCAAGCTGACCGACCTGACCTATTCGCTTTCATTCAGCAGCGGCACGGTCACTATTACAGGGCTCAGTCATGAAGACGGCGAGTTTGCCGCCGCAAGCTGGGTCTATTCCGACGATTCAGAAATGGTTGTTTCCGCCAGCGCCGAAGGCAAGGGCAGGCTGAAGATCGATGGCCGGCTGAGTGGAGTATCCGCCACGAACTACAGCTTCACCATGCCGGAAGTGCCGGCAGAAGATGAGGCACATCAGGTCAGCCGCTGGCTGCCGTTCGTGAAGGCGGCGCTTCTCACCTCCTACGACGAAGTCAAGGCCGACAACACGGCCATGACCATCGAGGCTCATGAGACCGAAGACGGCAAGGACACTCTGGTCCTTTCGGGCACCATGCAGATTGCCGGCTACCGCATGGCCGATGCCGAAGACGGACGGATCGGGGAATACACGATCGACAGCATGAGCCAGTCGATGCAGACCCTGGACACGACCTCGGGCCAGATGCTGAACCAGACCACCAGCCAGGGCAAAACGATCTACAAGGACATGGACGCAGTCGTGTTCTTCGATCTGTTCGACCCCGATGTTCCGGAAACCGGCGATGAAGTGGTCATGCTCGGATCAGCCTCGGCAATCGACTACAAATCCAAACAGGATCTCGGCGACGGGCTCGCAGTTGAAATAACCGTCGACAAGACCTCGATTGAGGAACTCACGGTCGTCAAGCGCGACAACAACATTCTCGCCCTGTTCGACGGGCTGTTCACGAAGCAGGCTCCGGCGCCTGAGGAACTGATCACCGGCGTCTTCCAGTTCTACCGGTCGTTCGGGGTTACCGATGCCCGCGTCAGCGGCATCAACGTGACCGTTCCGACACCAGGCCCTGAGAAGCCGATCGAGGTCGCCATCAAGGAAATGGCGATGTCGCAAATCAATTCCGACGGCATCGGCGAAATGATGATCGTCGGTCTCGACGCCCCGGAACTGCCGGAGGGCGCATCGTTCAAGCTCGACTGGGCGGCTGTCGGCGACATCGAATTTGCCGAATATACGCCCATGCGCGCCATGATCAGCACGTTGATGGCCGATCCCACCTTCGGCGAAGATCATCCGATGGACGTCGCCCGGGCGTTCATGCCGCGTTCGTTCGGCTATGAGCTTGAGGGGCTTGATCTCAACATTCCGGATATCGGGCGGACCGAAATCGGCCGGACCGAGATGACGCTGTCCACAACGGTACCGCCGATCCCGACCAGCGTACACACTCGAACCGACGGGCTGAAAGTACCCGTCGAAACCATCGATGATCCGGAAGTCCAGGCTCTTCTTGAAGCACTCGACCTGAAAAATGTTGTCTGGTCCGATGAGACCCGGCTCTACTGGGACGAAGCAACGCTGGAACTGCGCCTGGAACGCATGATGGTGGATGTCGAAGGCCTTGGCCGGGCAGAATTGTCCGCTCGTCTCGCCAATGTGCCGAAGTCGCTGTTCGAAGATCCTGAAAACCAGGGACAGATGGCACTTGTGGTTGCGCAGTTTGTAGATGCGTCGCTGACGTTCAAGGATGCCGGCCTCACCAAAAAGGGTGTGGCCCATATGGCCGAAGCCCAGAACATTCCGGAAAATGTCTTCCGGGAAGCCCTGGTGGCACAAGCGGCGCAGATGACCGCTCCCATCCAGAACCCGGCGTTCACGCAGATGATCAGCGAAGCTGCCTCGAAGTTCCTCAACAATCCGGGCGAACTGAAGGTAACCCTGACCCCGCCGAACCCGGTTCCGCTGGCTCAGATCCTTGGCTCGATGGCAGCACCGCAGACCCTGCCGGATCTGCTGGCGGTCAAGGTTGTCGCGAATTGATCGCTATGATCACATAGATGCAAAAACCAAAAGGGCGGCCAGTGGCCGCCCTTTTTTGCCCCGAAGCAATCATTTCTTCCTTCGAACCTCTGCAGGAACCGGCGTCACTCTGCCGCCTGCTGCTGACCGGCCGGTCCGATCCGGGCCGCGCAGAATTTGAACTCCGGGATCTTGCCGAAGGGGTCAAGCTGCGGGTTGGTCAGGAAGTTGGCCGGTGCTTCGCTGAAGCAGAACGGGATGAACAGCATTCCTGTCGACACGTCCCGGTCGGCGCGCAGGGTCAATGTGATCGCGCCGCGCCGTGTTTCCACCCTCACCTGCTGGCCGATGTCCAGACCTGACAGCTTGATGTCGCGCGGGTTCATGGAGACGACGGCCTCCGGTTCGATGGCGTTGAGCACTTGCGCACGACGCGTCATGGCACCGGTGTGCCAATGCTCCAGCATGCGGCCTGTGGTCAGCACCAGCGGGAACTCGTCGTCAGGCAGTTCGTCCGGCGGCACCAGGTCCGTCGGCACGATGCGGCCGCGGCCATCGGCAGTCGGAAAGGACTGGCCGAACAGGATTTCGTTGCCCGGCTTGTCCGGAGCGTCCGCCGGATAGGTGACCGTGCCGTCGCGCTCCAGCCGCTCCCAGGAAATGTTGCTCAGCGAGCCCATATGCGAGCGCATTTCCTCGTAGATCGCCGGCACGCCGTCATAGGTCCAGTTGAGCCCCAGGCGATTGGCGAGGTCGATGAGAATCTGCCAGTCGGCCCGAGCTTCGCCCGGCATCGGCACGCAAGGACGGCCTATCTGGACCTGGCGGTTTGTGTTGGTGTAGGTGCCGAGCTTTTCCGCATGGGCGGAGGCCGGCAGGATCACGTCCGCATGCCAGGCGGTTTCCGTCAGGAAGATGTCCTGAACCACCAGATGCTTCAGACTGGCCAGCGCCTTGCGCGCATGCGCCTGGTCCGGGTCGGACATCGCCGGGTTTTCGCCCTGAACGAACATCGCCTCGATGCCGCCGTCCAGGATGTCGTCCATGATCTCCACCACGGTCAGACCGCGCACGGGGTCGAGCGTGCGGCCCCAGGCGTCCTCGTATTCGGCGCGGATGTCCGGGTTTTCAACCGAACGATAGTCAGGGAAAACCATCGGAATGAGGCCCGCATCGGACGCCCCTTGCACGTTGTTCTGACCGCGCAGCGGATGCAGGCCCGTGCCCGGGCGGCCGATCTGGCCGGTGGTCAGTGCCATGGCAATCAGACAGCGGACGTTATCGGTGCCGTGGACATGCTGCGAAACACCCATGCCCCAGAAGATGATCGACTTGGCGCTGGTGGCATAAAGCCTTGCGACTTCCCGCAGGGTTTGCGCGTCGATGCCGCAGACCGGCTCCATCGCTTCCGGCGTAAAATCGGCGATCTTTTCCTTAAGCGCCTCGAAGCCATCCACATGGGCGGCGATATACTGGCTGTCGTAGAGGCCTTCGGTAATGATGACATTGAGGATCGCGTTCAACATCGCGACATCCGTGCCCGGCTTGAACTTCAAGCCGTAGTCGGCAAAGCGCATCAGCCCCTGGCCGCGCGGATCCATGACGATCAGCTTGGTGCCGTTCTTGGCCGCCTGCTTGATGTAGGTCGCGGCAACCGGATGGTTCTGTTCCGGACGAGCCCCGATCACGATCATGCAGTCGGCATCGCCGGCGGCATTGAAAGGCGCCGTCACCGCACCCGAGCCGATGCCTTCCATGAGCGCGGCCACGGATGACGCGTGGCAGAGACGCGTGCAATGGTCGACGTTGTTTGTCTGGAAGCCCTGGCGGATGAGCCTCTGGAAGAGATAAGCCTCTTCGTTGGAGCCCTTGGCCGAGCCGAAGCCGGCAATGCCCCGGCCTCCCTTGGCGTCATAGACCGCTTTCAGGCCACCAGCAGCCCGCTCGAGCGCTTCTTCCCAGGTCGCTTCGCGGAAATAGTCGAGATGATTTTCCAGCGTCATGGCAATGTCGCCGCGCTTGGGCGCATCGTCCCGCCGGATCAGCGGTCTGGTCAGGCGCTCCGGGCTCGAAACATAGTCAAAACCGAAGCGGCCCTTCACGCAAAGCCGGTTTTCGTTGGCCGGGCCGTCTCGGCCTTCAACGCTGACGATCCTGCCGTCCTTCACCGAGACCGACGTCAGACAGCCGACGCCGCAGAAGGGGCAGACGCTGTCGACGGTTTCTTCGGCAAAGATCTCGCGCTTGCTGGCAGTTGCGTCCAGAAGGCTCTTTTCCATCAGGGCCCCGGTCGGACAGGCCGACACGCATTCGCCGCAGGCAACGCATGTGGAAAGCCCCATCGGGTCCGCCAGATCGAACACCGGCACCGTGTGCGATCCCCGATCGGCCATGCCGATGACGTCGTTGACCTGCACTTCCCGGCAGGCCCGTTCGCACAGGTTGCAGGCGATACAGGCGTCGAGATTGACCGCGATTGCCGGATGGGAAATGTCCTGCGCCGGTTTGGCGCAGGGCGCAAAGCGGCTGGTGGAAACGCCGACGCGGTCGGACCATTTCCAGAAATCGCTTTCCGGATCGGGATGGTGGTCGCGTGACGGCTGGTCGGCGGCCAGAAGTTCGAACACCATTTCGCGCGCCTTGGTGGCGCGTTCGCTGGTGGTCTTCACCACCATGCCTTCGGCAGGGGTGCGAATGCAGGAGGCGGCAAGCACGCGCTCGCCTTCGATATCGACCATACAGGCACGGCAGTTGCCGTCAGACCGGTAACCCGGCGCGTCCTTGTGGCAGAGATGCGGGATGGCTACGCCTTCGCGCTTGGCAACTTGCCAGATGGTTTCACCGTCTTCCGCAGTGACCATCCGGCCGTCGAGAGAGAAAGTGACCTGGCTCATGCCTCAAACTCCTCCGGGAAAAATTTCAGCACCGATGTGACCGGGTTGCTGGCTGCCTGCCCGAGGCCGCAGATCGATGCCGAGCGCATGACGGCGTCGAGATCGGCGATCTTGGCCTTGTCCCAGTCTCCTGCCGCCAGCAGATGTTCCATCTTCTCCGTTCCGGAGCGGCAAGGCGTGCACTGGCCGCAACTCTCGTGCTTGAAGAAACGCATCAGGTTCAGTGCCACATCGCGCATGTCATCCTGGTCGGAGAAAACGACGATGGCATGGCTGCCTATGAAACAGCCGTATTTGTCGAGCGTGCCGAAATCAAGCGGCTCGTCGGCAAGGGAGGCCGGCAGGATGCCGCCTGAAGCGCCGCCCGGCAGATACCCCTTGAAGGCGTGGCCATCCTCCATGCCACCGCAGAATTCCACCAGAAGTTCGTTCATCGTGATGCCCGCAGGGGCCAGCTTGACACCTGGCTCCTTGACGCGGCCGGAGACCGAGAAGGAGCGATAGCCCTTGTGGCCGCGCCGTCCCTGGCTGGCAAACCACTCCGGACCTTTTTCGACAATGTCCCGGATCCAGAACAAGGTCTCGACATTGTGGTTGAGCGTCGGCCGGTCGAACAGGCCAACCTGCGCAATGAAGGGTGGGCGGTGACGCGGCAGGCCGCGCTTGCCTTCGATCGATTCGATCATCGCGCTTTCTTCGCCGCAGATGTAGGCCCCTGCCCCGCGGCGCAGCTCAATGTCGATGGTCGTGATGATACCGGCCTGACGCAGCGCCTCGATTTCCGTCCGCAGGATTTCAAGGACCGCAGGATATTCATCGCGCATATAGAGATAGATGCGCGCTGCTGACATCGCATGAGCGGCAATCAGCGCGCCTTCCAGAAGCCGGTGCGGATCCCGCTCCAGATGAACGCGGTCCTTGAATGTGCCCGGTTCGCCTTCGTCACCATTGATGGTGAGGTATTTCGGAGCTGGCAGATCGTGGACGATCTTCCATTTCGTGCCGGTGGGAAAGCCGGCACCGCCGAGGCCGCGCAGCCCTGCGTCCAGGGCCTTGTCCGCGATTTCCACCGCGTCCAGTTCCCCGGCACGCACGCGTTCCAGCAACGCGTAGCCACCGGCGGCACGATAAGAGTCCAGCTTGATGTAATCGGGAACCGCAGGATCTGAATTTCCCTCGAAAAGGGCCGCGCGCACGGAGACCTCGCTGGCATTGTCGATGGCCCGCTTGCCGACCTGGACAGCCGGGGCACCGGCACAGCGGCCGATGCAGGGAACTTTCTGAATGCGGACTTTCGCCGGATCGACCCCGGCTTCGAGTGCTGCCGCCAGAGCATCCGCGCCCTTCAGTGCACAGGCAACGCTGTCGCAAACCCGAACGGTCAGCGGCGCAGGCCTGACGTCGCCTTCGCGCACGATGTCGAAATGATGATAGAAGCTCGCGACTTCATAGACTTCAACCTGCGACAGACGCATCTCGTCTGCCAGCGCGCGCAGATGCCGGGCTTCCAGGCAGCCGAATGCGTCCTGGATCTTGTGGAGGTGTTCGATAAGCAGGTCGCGCCGGCGCGGCTCGTCGCCCAGCAGTTTGCGGACCTCGTCCAGAGCCGCATCATCCACCTGACGCCCTTTTGGCTGGGATGGCTTGCGTGAAAGCCCCTTGCCGAACGACATTGGCGTACCTCCCATAGTGTTGGAGCGCATCTGGATTTCGCGTCCGCGCCCCTTTTCTTGACCTTCGCGGCGTTGACAGGCAGTTCGCAACCGCGATCCCCCTTACCTACCCCGTAATTTGGTCCGGATGTTAGCCGCGCCGCTTCAGCCTGTCTGTTTGAAAAACGACAAACGGAACTCCAATGCTGACGCTTTGGAGTTCCTCGCAGGGAACGGGTTTACGAAAACCGGCGGGGCCGGACCATCATCCAAGCCTGTTCAGACAGCTTCGTCTCAGGACGTCAGATGAGAAAACGCTGCAACAACACGCTCATAGACCGGGCGCTTGAACGGCACGATCAGGCCAGGCAGACGGTCAGCATCTTCCCAGCGCCAGTTGCTGAATTCCGCCGTATGGCCATCGGGCGGGTTCAGGATGTTGATCTCGTCTTCCGATCCGTCGAATCGGTAAGCGATCCAGCGCTGCGCCTGTCCGCGATACTTGCCCTTGCGAGACATGCGGACGACCTCATCCGGATAGTCGTAGGCAAACCATTCCGGCGCTTCTTCAAGCAGGGTGACGGATTTGATCGAGGTTTCCTCGTAAAGCTCGCGCCGGGCCGCCGGTTCCGGCGCCTCGCCCTTGTCGATACCGCCCTGCGGCATCTGCCAGCAGTATTCGTAGTTGGATGAACTGCCGCCGTCGTCGCGGCTGCCGATCCAGACCTTGCCCGCCTTGTTGATGAGCATGATCCCGACGCAGGGCCGGTAAGGAAGACCGTCGACAGGTTCCGGGAACCCCGGTCCGAGTGCCAGCTTCGTCACAAAAACCTCTTGGAATTCAATGTGCAGACATTATCGGTCAATGGTCGCGCTGACCGGAACAAGCTGGAGGCCCCGTTCTTCCAGGTCCTGGACCCACTTTTCCAGTTGCCGCACGGTGACCGGCAAGGCCGAGGCGGTTGCCACCGCGACCCCGCGGGCACGGGCGACACTTTCGAGCTGCAACAGCTTGGCGTCAATATCATCTTCGCGCGGCACTTCGTCCAGCACCACGTCCACCCCGCTGAAGGGGATGCGTTTTTCCTTGGCGACTTCATCCGCGATGGATCTGGAAGAGGTGCCATTGTCGGCAAACATCAGGCCACGGGCCTTCAGTTTTTCCAACAGGAACTCCATCGACGGCTTGGTTGCCGTGAAACGAGCTCCCATTTCGGGAATGACGCCGACATAATTGGTTGCCCGCGTCAGCAGGAACCCGAGACGATCCATCATCTCGTTGGGGCGCAGGCTGACCAGCAACGTATGCGGCCCAGGGTCGTTGTCCGGAAAATCGAACGGCTCCAGCGGCAGTTGCAGCAGCAGTTCGTGGCCCTTGGTCCGGGCCTGCTGCATCCACACGTCCAGATCACCGCCATAGGGTGCGAGCGCAAAGGTCGTATCGGCCGGCAAGCGGGTGATCGCGTTCTGGGTGCCGGTTTCACTCAGTCCGAGACCGGTCACGATGACGGCAATTTTCGGTATCGAGGTGAATTCGCGCACGACCGGCCGTGAATAGGCATCCAGCGGACGGACGCCTGCGTCGCTGATCTTCGGAAGGAAGCCAAAATCTGAGCGTTCGCTGACGCGGCTGTCCGGATTGATCGACAAGCTGGTGACCGGTGCGTTCGGACCAAGTCCGTCGGGACGCATGACCATGTCATAGCGCGGGCCAAGCAGATCCTTGCTGCTTTCCGGGCGCAGGTTCGGGCCCAGATCGCCGTCAATGCCCGGGCGGATCTCGACCACTTCAATGTCCTGGGAGGTCACGCCTTCGACGATAGCATCGAGCGGCAGAACGGCGACGGGTTCGCCGCCCAGCGGGTCGTCGACAACGGTGATCCAGACGAGCGTCGACGTGACGATGACGCTCAGAATACCGACCCCGATAAGACCGAACGGCAGCCTGACGAGCCGCCGCTTGCCCATGCCTAGTGGAGCTGTGAGATCTTCGCTCGACATACCGTCCTGAGCCTATTGCTCGGTTCCAGGAAGCCCCGGACCGGAAAGTTTGTTTTTGATGTACGCAGAACGAGAACGAAAAGTCGCGCGCCGGCGGACCGGCGCGCGTTTGGAGTTTTAGTTTTTGACAGCGGCGCTGTCGGAGACCGGCGGGAAGGCGCTGTTTGCCTGCTTGCCGCGCAGAAGGTCGAGGGCCAGGTTCAACTGGTTGTCGTCCTTCGGGTCAGACGGCACATAGGCCTGGCTGCCGCTTTCTTCTTCACCTTCGGACGCTTCCAGGTGACCGCGCAGGCCAGCTTCGCCCTTGGTGTCGACCCGGCCGACCAGATCCTCCGGCAGATCCTGCAGGGATTCGATATCCGGCACGATGCCCTTGGCCTGGATCGACGTGCCCGACGGCGTGTAGTAGCGCGCGGTGGTCAGGCGGATGGCGCCGTTGGCCCCAAGCGGGATGATCGTCTGGACCGAGCCCTTGCCGAATGACCGCGTGCCGAGGATGGTGGCACGGCGGTGATCCTGCAGAGCGCCTGCAACGATTTCCGAAGCGGAAGCGGACCCGCCGTTGACCAGCACGATGACCGGCTTGCCGTTCGTCAGATCGCCAGCACGGGCGTTGTAGCGCTGGGTTTCTTCAGCTTCACGGCCACGGGTCGAAACAATCTCACCCCGGTCGAGGAACGCGTCGGAAACGGCAATAGCCTGATCCAGCAAACCGCCCGGGTTGTTGCGCAGGTCGATGACGAAGCCCTTGAGCTTGTCTTCACCGATGTTCGCGGTCATTTCCTCGATGCCTTCCTTGAGTCCATCGAAGGTCTGCTCGTTGAACTGGGTGACGCGAACGTATCCGACGTCATCCTCTTCCCGCCAGCGCACCGAACGGATGCGGATGATGTCGCGGGTGATGGTGATGTCGAACGGTTCGGCGCTGCCCTTGCGGCGCACGGTGACCACGATGTCCGTGTTGACCGGACCGCGCATCTTTTCAACCGCCTCGTTGAGCGTCAGGCCCTGGACCTGTTCCCCATCGATGTAGGTGATGTAGTCGCCCGCAAGAACACCGGCCTTGGCAGCAGGGGTATCGTCGATCGGCGACACAACCTTCACAAGGCCTTCTTCCATGGTGACTTCGATGCCGAGACCACCGAACTCACCACGGGTCTGCACCTGCATATCCCGGAAGCTTTTCGGGGACATGTAGCTGGAATGCGGGTCGAGAGAGGTCAACATGCCGTTGATGGCGCTTTCGATAAGCTGAGCGTCATCAGGGACTTCCACATAGTCGGAGCGCACGCGCTCGAACACGTCGCCGAACAGGTTGAGCTGCCTGTACGTATCCGTCGCCGCAGCGTTGGCAGCAACCGAGACATTGATCGGCATCTGGGACAGTGTCGTGACTGCTGCAGCTCCCATGAGAGCACCCACCAGCAGCAAGGAAGCTTTCCGTATCATCCGCGAGCCTTTTCTTCTTCAGTGCGTGCCCACCAGGGTGTGGGATCGATCGCACGACCGTCTTTCCGGAATTCAACATAAAGGATCGGCTGGGTCGACCCCAAACCGAACGTCGAGGCGCTAGCCCACTGGGTTGCGCCCATCACACCAACCGGTTCCCCGGTCAAAACAAATTGCCCCAACTCCGCATCGATCCGGTCCATTCCGGCAAGCAACACATGGTAGCCGTCGCCGGTGTTCAGGATCAAGAGCTGTCCGAACGAACGGAACGGTCCCGAATAGACCACCCATCCATCCGCAGGTGAAGTAACATTCGAGCCAGGACGCGTGGCGATAGATTGACCCTCCGTCACACCGCCGAAATCGTCCTCCTGGCCATAGTCCTTCAAAAGCGTACCGGCAACAGGCTGCGGCAACTGGCCCTTGGCGTCCTGGAACGAAATGGCCGGCGCCAGACGTCCCGGATCGGCAAAGGGATCAAAACTGCGCGAGGGATGCTTTCGGGCCTCGAGCGCTGCCTGGCGCGACTTTTCCGCCGCCTCCCGCGCGCTTTCGATTTCCACTTCCAGGGTCGCGATCAATTCCTGGAGAGACCCCGCCTTGTCCGCAAGTTCCGCCGCACGCTCCTTCTCTTCCTGAAGGTCCTGTACCGTTCTTTGATGTTCCTGCCTTTTTGCGCTCAGAAGAAGCTCCAGCCGGGACTTTTCCTCAGCCAATCGCATTGCATCACCGCGCAGGCGGTTCTTTTCCTCCGCAATCACCGTCTTCAGACGGTGCAATTCCTCAAGATCCGCAGCCAGCGCCTCGGTTTCCACCTTCAGCTCCGGCATCACCGCGTTCAGAAGAATCGCGCTGCGCACGGCCGAAAGCGCGTCACTGGGGCGCACGGCAAGCGCCGGTGGCGGGCGCCGCCCGATTCGCTGCAGTGCGGCCAGCACTTCCGCCAGCACATCGCGGCGGGAAATCAGCGACTGGCGCACGGCGTCCTCATTCTCGCCAAGCGCACGCAGCCGGCGCTCGGTATCGGTCAGCTCACCCTCCAGACCCTTGATCGTATCGGAGGTGCTGATGATCTTGGCATTCAACGTGTCCCGGTCGCGATCCAGTGCGCGGATCTCACGTGCGATGGCGGCCTGACGGTCTGTCGAAACCTCGATATCGCGCGAGAGCGCGGCAAGTTCCTGTTCGCGTTGCTTCTTGCGTTCCAGTGCGGCGGTCACCTCGGCAGGCGGCGCGGCCTGTTCCTGGGTGGTGGTCTCGTCGGCACTTTCGGTCGACCCGGCAGGCAGGGGCAGGACGAGCGAGGCCGCAGTCAGACCACTCAAGAGCAAGCGGAAAAGCATCCGTCTCTCAAGTTCCGAACGCGCCGCTGTCATGCGTTCCGCTATCAACCTGCCTAAGCTCCCAAAGGGTTATCTTCCAATGCGATACACAGTCTGCGTTAACGAACCGTTTACCCTAGTGACCGGCCGATTAACTTTTTACTCCCACCGTGATCGCATTCCCTCTTCTGTCTGATTGATGACCGTTACGCGGCGAATGCGGCGAGATACAGGCATTCGCGCCTTTTTCCGCCATTTGGACCGTTAATTTTTGGTCATGTTGCCCTTACGGCAACAGCTTTGGCCGGCACCCCGACGCCCCCGCCCTCCCCCTCAGAAATGTCTGTAGACAATATCGCCGGGCTCCGGCCTCGGCGCATCCGCATCCAGGGTCGCTCCCAGTCTTTCGGCAAGACGTGCCGAACGGTTGTTGTCCGCATCCATGTAACTGACCAGGGACGGCAACTGCCGTTCCTGCTGCGCCCAGTCTCGAAAGGCCCTGGCTGCTTCATAAGCGTACCCCTTGCCTTCCGCATGTTCATAGACAAACCAGCCCAACTCGTGCTCGGGAAAAAGCGGCCCGTGATTGATGCCGACCTGGCCGAGAACCTCCCCCGACCCACGCGCTTCCATCATCAGGGCGCCGTGTCCCATCAACGGCCATTGCGCAACATCGTGGCAGAACATGCCCCAGGCGGCAGACCGCGACATCGGGCCGCCCATATACTGCGAGCGGCCGGAAGCCATCAAAGCCTCATACAACGGCCAGTCCGACATGGTCATCGGCCGCAAGATCAGTCTTTCGGTTTCAAGTGCCGGTGTCACCAGGTCTCTCCCAGTAATTTTCAGAGTTTTTCAGGGGTATTCAGGTGTCTCACACACGGTGATAAGGGTGCCCGGACTGAATCGTCATGGCGCGGTAGATCTGCTCCGCCAATAGAATGCGGGCGATCTGATGCGGCCATGTCATGGCGCCAAGTGCCAGCTTCAGGTCGGCCCGGTTCAGGACGTCCTGGCCGTGACCGTCGGCCCCGCCAATGGCAAAAACCACATCGGAAACACCCTCGTCCTTCCAGGCTTCCAGTTTCTGGCTGAAGGCGGGACTGCTGAGGTTCTTGCCGTTTTCGTCCAGCACCACCAGCCGGGCCCCTGCGCTCAGCGCAGCAAGAATGCCCCGCGCCTCTTCCGCCTTGCGGTCGTCGGCGCGCTGTGCGCGGCTTTCAGACATTTCTGTGAGGGCGACTTCGGTAATACCGAGACCGCGGCCGGTCTTGCGGGCGCGGTCGATGTACCGGTCGAAAAGTTCTTTGTCCGCACCGGCTTTCATTTTGCCAATGCAGAAGAGCGTAAAGCGCATAAGTCCCCGCCGGAGATCGATCCGGTGAAAAATCTGCCCGGCAGCAGACGGAGGCCCGTTTCAGGGCCTCAATGCCGGCTCAGCCGATGTAATGCGGTGCCGCATCCTCTTCCGGTGCCCACATCTTCTCCAGATTGTAGAAGCCGCGAACCTCCGGACGGAAAATGTGCACGATCACATCACCCGCATCGATCAGCACCCAATCGCAGATGCTCAGACCTTCAACCGTTGCCGTTCCGGCACCAGCCGACTTGAGGTCTTTCAGCAAATGATCGGCAATCGCACCCACGTGACGATGGGAGCGGCCAGACACGATTACCATGTAATCGGCCAGCGAGCTTTTGCCTGCGATTTCGAGGGTAACAACGTCCTCAGCTTTGGAGTCGTCAAGACTGGTGAGGACCGTATCGAGGAGGTCTGCCGCAAGTTCTTTACCTACGGAAGCCTGCAGAGGAGAGGACATGTCTGTCCGCTCACTTTCAAAGGTCATGGTCAGGTGTTATGCCTTTCGCCGTTTATGCCGTCCCGCGCCCAACGTCGTCACGAACTGAAACGTCCGACTTCGTACGTCACCCGTTTTGGATGCAGGACCGGTTGACCGTACCTCGGCCGCGCTCATCGCGACCGTCCTTATAATACCGCTTCCCGTTTGGCATTTTCAAGACACGCGGGAAATCTTGGCAAATCTGCCGTCTACCGCTTTTGCCTCTGGCGCAGATCGGTGGACGATGTCCGGTCCAAAGGCGTGTGCAAAAAGGTCCAGACGGGTGCAGCCATTTCCGGCAGAAGCGCGGCGTCATCTTCCGGAAGCCTATATTTTTCATAGGCTTTCGCCATGGGAGACGACATCACCGATAGCGAGGCTCCCGGACGGTCCACAATGGCGATCGGCACCGAGCCGACAATCGAGCGCCAGTCCTGCCAGCGATGGAAGCCGGCTAAATTATCTGCCCCCATGACCCAGACGAATCGGACGGATGGCCGCATCTGGCGCAAGGCAACGAGCGTCCTGGCGGTATAGGGAGTTCCCAGCACCTGCTCGAAGGCTGTCACTTTCATGCGCGGATGATCGGCAAGGTCCCCCGTCAGGCGCAGCCGCCGTTCCAGCGGCGCCAGGTCCGAATGGCTCTTGAGCGGATTGCCGGGCGTTACCAGCCACCAGACCTGATCCAGCCCCAGCCGCTTCAGCACGGTCGATGCCACAAGCCGGTGACCGGAATGGGGTGGATTGAAGGACCCGCCGAAAATGCCGATACGGTTGCCCGGCTCGGCATGGGGCAGCTTCATCCAGTCGCGGTCCAGTCCCGCGCCAAGACTCGAGGGGCTCATTCAGACGACCTCACGATTGGCCGTCACGGGCGGATCTGGCCGGTGCCATGCACCTTGTATTTGAAGCTGGTCAGTTGCTCGACACCCACGGGCCCGCGTGCATGCATGCGCCCGGTCGCAATGCCGATCTCCGCCCCCATGCCGAACTCGCCGCCATCGGCAAACTGGGTTGAAGCGTTGTGCAGCACGATGGCCGAATCCACTTCCCGCTGGAACCGGTCGGCGGCGGCCTGGTCCTCGGTCACGATGCAATCGGTGTGATTGGACCCGTAGCGCGCGATATGCTCCATGGCGGCATCGAGATCGGGAACCACCTTCACCGCAAGGATCTTGTCCAGATATTCGGTCGCCCAGTCGTCCTCGCTTGCCGGCACGATGTTTTCGCAGATATCGCGCACAATCGCACCGCCGCGGATTTCGCAACCCTTTTCCTGAAGCGCCTTCACGATCACCGGCAGGTGGCTGTGGGCCACGTCTTCATGCACCAGAAGCGTTTCAAGCGCACCGCAGATGCCGGTCCGGCGCATCTTGGAATTGACGACCACCTCGACGGCCGTCTCAAGATCTGCCGCCTTGTCGACGAAGATATGCACCAGGCCTTCCAGATGAGCGAAGACGGGAACGCGCGCTTCACTCTGCACGCGCTCGACCAGGCTGCGGCCACCGCGCGGGACGATGACATCCAGATTGCCGTCAAGGCCGCGCAGCATTTCGCCAACGGCGGCCCGGTCGGTCACCGGCACGATCTGGATCGCATCTTCCGGCAGACCGGCTGCAACGAGGCCTTTCTGCAGGGCTGCGTGGATCGCCCGGTTGGAATTGATAGTATCGGAGCCGCCGCGCAGCACGACGGCGTTGCCGGCTTTCAGACACAACGCGCCTGCGTCCGCCGTCACGTTCGGACGGCTTTCGTAAATGACGCCGATGACACCAAGAGGGGTGCGCACGCGTTCGATCTTCAGCCCGTTCGGCCGATCCCAGGCGGCAATCACGCTGCCGACGGGATCGTCCAGCGCGACGATGTCCTCAAGGGCCTTGGCAATCGCCTCGATCCGTTCTTCCGTAAGCGTGCCGCGATCCAGGAACGCCGCGGTCTGCCCGCCTGCCTTCATCGCCTCGATATCGAGCCGGTTGCCGGCAAGAATCTCCGGTGTCGCGGCCCGGACAGCCGCGGCCATTTCGCTCAAGGCCTTGTTCTTCTGGTCTGCTGGGGCGATGGCAAGGATCCGGCCGGCAGCGCGAGCACGTCGCCCGATCTCTGCCATCAAGTCCTCGGTCGTCTTTGCCTCGACTGCTTCCAGCATACTCACTTGCTCCCGTTTTGCGGCGCTTACCGCCGCCAGTCCTGCCGCGTTTTAGCGCGTTCCAGCTCAAAAGGCATCCACCGGATGACGCAATCTCACTCGAGCGCGGGCAATTCCAGAACCAGATCGTCCCGGTGGATCATTTCCGCACGGCCCGGATAGCCGACGATGGCTTCGATCTCGCGGCTGTTGCGGCCCGCAATCAGTTGCGCTTCATCGGCGTCATAGGCGATCAGCCCCCGGCCGATGACCCGGCCTTCCGGATTGAGCAACGTCACCGCGTCGCCGCGCGAAAAACTGCCCGATACCGAGGTGACGCCGGCCGGCAACAGGCTCTTGCCGGAGGTCATTGCCCGGACCGCACCTGCATCCAGCCGGATTTCGCCGCGCGGCTCCAGATGGCCACCGATCCAGGCCTTGCGCGCGCTGGCCGGTGAGCTGAGCGCCGGAAACCAGGTGCCACGAGCGCCCTGATCCAGCCGCTCAAGCGGATTGAGCTCCTTGCCGGAGGTAATCACCATCGACGTTCCGGCAGCCGTCGCGATCTTGCCGGCATCGATCTTGGTCTTCATGCCGCCGCGCGAAAGCTCCGACCCGGCAGACCCGGCCATGGCTTCGATTTCATGGGTAATGCGCGGCACTTCCGGCAGGAACACCGCATCGGGGTTCTGCTGCGGCGGCGCGGTGTACAGCCCGTCGATGTCCGACAGCAGCACCAGGCAGTCGGCGCTGGCCATGGTGGCGACACGCGCCGCCAGACGGTCGTTGTCGCCGTAACGGATCTCGGAGGTCGCCACGGAATCATTTTCGTTGATGATCGGCACGGCCCCGAGTTTCAACAAGGTGCCGATGGTGGCGCGGGCGTTGAGATACCGCCGCCGTTCTTCGGTGTCGCCAAGAGTGAGCAGGATCTGCCCGGCCTTCTTGCCGTGGGCGCCGAGGGCATCCGCATAGGCCTGCGCCAGCGCGATCTGCCCGGCGGCGGCTGCTGCCTGGCTTTCCTCAAGCTTCAGCGGCCCGCCCGGCAGCCCGAGAATGCCCCGGCCAAGCGCGATCGAGCCGGAGGAAACAAGCAGCATCTCCGCACCGGCATCCGACAGCCTGACCACATCGGCGATCAGCGCGTTCAGCCAGCTACGCTTCAGTTCGCCTTTTTCGACAAGAAGGGCGGAGCCGATCTTGACGACGATCCGACTGTAGTCTTTCAGACTGCGAGACATCAGGGATGCCAGCCCTCTTGTTCGGGTGCGGGCACCTGGTTGGCCTCGTCTTCCTTGTCCTTGTCGATGGCGCGCACGATCATGCGCAGTGCCCGGTCGACATTAAGACCGCTGGCCGAGGAAAGGATCAGCGGTTTCTGGCCGCAGGCTTCCTCGAGGCTCGCCGCCTTTTCGGCAATCAGGTCTTCGTTGAGCGCATCGCATTTGCTGAGCGCCACGATTTCCGGCTTCTCGGTCAGTCCCGCGCCATAGGCTTCCAGCTCGCCGCGCACGATCCGGTAGGCTTCGCCCGGATCTTCCTGTCCGGAGCCATCCACCAGATGCAGCAGAACCCGGGTGCGCTCAACATGGCCGAGGAACCTGTCGCCAAGACCCGTGCCTTCATGCGCACCTTCGATCAGGCCGGGAATGTCGGCCATGGCGAAGCTGCGGCCATCGATCTGCACGATGCCGAGATTGGGGTGAATGGTCGTGAAGGGATAATCGGCGATCTTCGGCTTGGCAGCGGAAACCGTTGCCAGGAAAGTGGACTTGCCGGCATTGGGCAGGCCGACCAAACCGGCATCGGCGATCAGCTTGAGCCGCAGCCAGATCCATTTTTCCTCGCCCTCAAGGCCCGGATTGGCCCGGCGCGGCGCCTGATTGACTGACGACTTGAAATGGGCGTTGCCGAAGCCGCCATTGCCACCCTTCAAAAGCAGCACCTTCTGGCCGATCTCGGTCAGGTCGGCGATCAGCGTCTCGTTGTCTTCCTCGAACACCTGTGTACCGACGGGAACCTTCAGCACGACATCGCCGCCATGAGCGCCGGTGCGGTTGCGGCCCATGCCGTGAATGCCGGTTTCCGCCTTGAAATGCTGCTTGTAGCGATAATCGATCAGCGTGTTGAGGCCGTCGACGCATTCGATGATGACATCGCCGCCCTTGCCGCCGTCACCGCCGTCGGGTCCGCCGTATTCAATGTATTTCTCGCGCCGGAACGATACACAGCCTGCTCCGCCGTTGCCGGAGCGTACGTAGACCTTGGCCTGATCTAGGAATTTCATTTTCTTTTTCTCTTTTCGTCCTGTTTCAGGCCGGATCCCGGTTGGATCAATGGCCGTTCAGAAAGTCTGTTCGTGTCAGCTCGGTGCGGATGGCGGGCATCGTACAACCTCGTGACACGCTGGCACAGCCCACTTCCCTCACTTCTCGGAAGCCCAGTTTCCGGGCAACGCCAAGCGAGGCCGGATTTTCCGTCATGGCTTCGCAGGCAACCACCTTGTGATCGGTATTTTCGAACAGCCAGGCGACCGCCGCCTGCGCTGCTTCGCTCATATATCCCTTGCCCCAATAGGCGCGCCCCAGCCAATAGCCGATCTCCGGGGTCTCCCGCAACTTTTTGAAGCTGACACCGCCGATCATCTCGCCCTCACAATCGATCTGGAAACCGAGCTCCTCTGCCTCCTGCCAGTTGGTCCAGCGTTTAGCGGATAGCGCCAGAAAGGACCGGCCCTGTTCCAGATCGTAAGGATAGGTGACCCGCGACAGCATCTTGGCGACTTCATAGTCGCCCAGGAGCTCGGCGCAGCGACCCAGATCCTCCGGGCGCGGGGCTCGAAGGAGCAGACGCTCCGTCTTCAGAACGGGCAACATCAGGCCGCTTCCTTGCGTGCGTCGAAATCGGCTCGCGCCAGGCGCACGATGAGGTTGGAAACCCTGCGGTCCAGCGCCTTGGAGAAGCGTTCCGTCATGGAATAGGGCTTGAAACCCATTTTCCGCAACAGGCCGCGAGAGCGGAAGTTGTCCTCGAAGGCGCGCGCGGCGATGGCGTCCGTCTCAAAGGCCTCAAACGCCCAGCCGAGCGCAGCCTCGACCGCCTCGCTGGCATAGCCATGGCCCTGGAAGGCGCGGCCGAGCCAGTAGCCGAGTGTCGGCAGGTTCGGGAGATCGTCCAGATCGCCCGGAGGCTCGATGGCGACCACGCCGATGAACACCCCGCCGAGCGTGATGGCGAACAGCGCTTCGGTTTGGAACGGATCCTTGCCGACGACGGTCTTCAGAAAGGCTTCCGCAGCCCCGTCCTCATACGGCCAGGTGAACGACGTCATCCAGCGGGCGACTTCGAAATCCTTGCCCGCCAGCGCAACCATGGCTTCGGCGTCCGACATTTCGATCGGCCGCAGGATCAGGCGTCTTGTTTTCAGTTCCGGCAATATGCTCATCGTCCCTGCCCCCATCTTTTCAACGACTTCCAGACAGCCCGTTCCAGCGTATAGCGCTCGATGGGCACCGAGCCACCCGCCCCGATGGAGCGGATCATGGCCTGGTCGCGATACTGAAATCCGGATTTGACGAGCACCCGGCGCGATGCCGGGTTGGTAACCCTGCACGACCCCTGCAACTCTGCGATGTCGTGATAGGTGAAGGCATGGTCGACCAGCGCGTGGACCGCTTCGGTTGCCAGACCCTGGCCCCAGAAGGGTTCCCCCAGCCAATAGCCCACATGCACCGGGCCCTCGGGCTCGACGTTGGCATAGCGCGTGATACCGATCAGCCGGCCGGTGATTTTCAGACGAATGGCAAAGGTTGCGGAATGGAGCTGGTTGAGCGCGGACTTGGCGACCAGCGACCGGGCATCCTCCAGTGTGAAGGGATGCGGCATGGTGGAAAGATTTGCCGCCACTTTCTTGTTGTTGGCCAGAAACACCATATCGGCCAAATCGTCCATACGCGGCTTGTCGAGCCGCACACGAACCGCTTCCTGCGGCAATGGGGCCGCAGCCAGACTGCTTTCGTCTAATAATCCGTCACTTTCAACAACCATCTTTTCCTCCAGCCAAAACAAGTCAAGGGAGAGATGGCGCCCCATCTCCCCCTTGGATCTCTGACTGGCCGGAAACTTGGCCTGTCTCGAATTGCCGGGGTCTTACGGGACGCCGGCGTTTCGAAACTTCACGTCGGCTTTACTCCGCTGCTTCCGCTACCGGGAGCACGTTAATGTAGGTTCGCTTGTTGGCTTTCGCCTGGAACTCTACCTTGCCTTCCACGGTCGCGAAGATGGTATGGTCCTTGCCCATACCAACGCCGGTGCCCGGATGCCAGGTAGTGCCGCGCTGACGCGCGATGATGTTGCCGGGAATCACAGCTTCCCCGCCGAATTTCTTGATGCCGAGACGGCGGCCAGCTGAGTCGCGGCCGTTGCGGGACGAGCCGCCTGCCTTTTTATGTGCCATCGTTAGAACTCCTCGTTCTTCGAATACTTTTTAGGTTCGGGAGCGGCGGCTTAGTTGCCTGCCAGTTCCTTGGCCTGCTCAACCCAATTACCGCGTTCGAACTTGCCCTTCAGGCCAGTTTCTTCTTCAACGCGCGCGACATCGTCAGCGGACATGGCTGCGATCTGAGCGAAGGTGGTGATACCTGCCTCGTTCAGTTTCTTCACAGCAGCCGGACCAGCGCCGTCCAGCTTCTTCAGGTCATCGCCGCCTTCTGCTGCAGCCGGTGCGGCTTCAGCGGTTTCTTCAGCCTTCGGCGCAGCCTTCTTCGGCGCTGCCTTCTCGGCTGGCTTTGCACCACCGGTCAGGATGTCGGTCACCTTGACAAGGGTGAACGCCTGACGATGGCCGTTGCGGCGGCGGGAATTCTGACGCCGGCGCTTCTTGAAAATGATAACCTTGCGGTTACGGCCCTGTTCGACCACTTCAGCAACCACGGAAGCGCCTTCCACAAGCGGAGCGCCAACGGTGGTGTCGGTGCCATTGCCGACCATCAGAACCTCTTCAAAGGTGATGGTGCTGCCGGCTTCGGCTTCGAGCTTTTCGACCTTCAGGAGGTCATCGGCGGCAACAGTGTACTGCTTGCCACCCGTCTTGATCACTGCGAACATGTCTCGCACGTCCTTCTTTTCGTTTTTGACACACCGGAACGGGTTGTTACACCAACGAACCGGCTGCTTTTCAGGTCGAACCGAGGCGCCTGTCTCTCCAGGTCTTGAATCCTGGCTGACAAGTCTTTGTGTCGGGTTGAGCGTGAAGCTTTGAAAGCCCGGCAGGCCTTGAACGACAAACAGAACTCGAAAAAGCGAACCTTTTCGAGCTCGCGCAATATAGTCGGCCCGCATCCGTTGTCAAACGGAAATCTGGCCTTTCTGCCGCAAAACCGCTTGTTTCCATCTCCCTTGCGCCCGCGCATTCGCAGCAAGCTCTCTGGCATTCATCGCCATGACCGCAAACAGGGAAACGCCAATCAGCGTTACGGGCCGTTATCGGCGCAGGCTCGCATCAGGTCAATGCGAATCTCCCCGGCGCTCTCCCCTGCCCTTTCCCGAAGGCTCTTCCAGGCAGCATTTCAAACCACCCAACCAGGTCCACAGGCGGTCAATCCACGCCCCCAACCCAGACAAACCGGGCGAAAACTGCCCCAATCCACAAACTGAAAAAAGAACTCATTTCCGGGCTTGCAGGGCGCGCAGAGTGTGTCTATGTTCCGCGCCACTTGAGACCCGTTTATCGCAAGTACCGCGGAGAGGTGCCGGAGTGGTTGAACGGGACGGTCTCGAAAACCGTTGTGCGGGTAACCGTACCGAGGGTTCGAATCCCTCTCTCTCCGCCATTCTTCCTAACCTGCGTTTTTGAATATCCAGGGCACCAGGCCCGCCCTCGGGCTTTGCCTGTTGGAAGACCCTTCCTTGGAATCTCTGACGAGATCTCCCCCTCACATCATCATCCGCCGGGGTTCCCTCAGCAACCCCGCATAATAACTCAGGAACCGGGCCGCGTCGGCGCCGTTGATCACCCTGTGGTCGTAGCTGAGGTCGAGGGGCACCATCTGGACGGGCTGGAACGTCTCGCCGTCCCAGACGGGGGCCAATTCGGTGCGGGTGATGCCGAGAATGGCGACTTCGGGTGGGTTGACGATGGGGGTGAAGGCGGTGCCGCCGATGCCGCCGAGGTTGGTGATGGTCATGGACGCACCGCCCATTTCGTCCGGGCGCACCTTGCGCTCTAGTGCTCTTGAGGCGAGATCGGCGATTTCCGCCGCGATCTGCCAGAGGCCTTTCCGGTCAACGTCCCGGATAACGGGCACCATCAGGCCGTGGGCGGTGTCGACCGCAACGCCAAGGTGCACGTAGTCCTTCAGGAACAGCGTCTTGCCGTCAGAACTGAGAGAGGCGTTGAACTTCGGGAACTCCCGCAAGGCCTTCGACAGGGCCTTGGCATGGAAGGCCAGCGCCGTCAGCTTCACGCCGCGCTCGCCGGCTTCCGTCCGCAATTGCTTGCGCAGGGCTTCGATGGCGGTCATCTCCGCGCGGTCGTGATGAGTGACGGCAGGAATGAGCCTGTGGGCGGCGGCCATGTTCTGCGCGGCGACCTGCGCAAACCGTGAGACGGGCTCTTCGGTGACCGGGCCATAGAGCGCGTGGTCGACGTCCCAGTAGGAACTGTCGCCCGATTGCGCGGCAGAGCCCCCGGCGGAGGGGGGCACCGAGGTGCCTCCCTCGCCTTCCACATCCTCGCGGGCGATGGACGTGCGGCCAATCTCCCGGGCAAGTTTCTCAATGTCTATGCCCTTCTGCCGGGCCAGCGCCCTGACTGAAGGCGGTGCGATCACGTCGGACATCTCCACCTCCTACCAGCTTGCCGAAATATACTGGGTTTCCATGAACTCCAGCATGCCTTCATGGCCGCCTTCACGGCCGAGGCCGGACTGCTTGGTGCCGCCGAAGGGGGCAGCCGGATCGGAAACGAGACCGCGGTTGAAGCCGACCATGCCATAGTCCAGCTTTTCGCAGACCTGCAGGCCGCGTTTCATGTCCTTTGTGAAGACATAGGCAACCAGACCGTATTCCGTGTCGTTGGCCCTGCGGATCACGTCGTCCTGATCGGTGAAGGTCTGGAGGGCTGCGACGGGTCCGAAAATCTCGTCGTGGACGCAGTCGGCCGTCTCGGGCACGCCCGAGAGCACCGTCGGCGGATAATAAAAGCCCTTTCCGCCCGGCAGGTCGCCACCAACCTCGATCTTCGCACCCTTTTCAACGGCATCGCGAACGAAGTCCGCGACCTTGTCGCGGGTTTCCGCATTGACCAGCGGGCCGACATCCACGTCCGGGTCTGATCCGTCGCCGACCTTCAGTTTTTTCATGGCGTCGACAAGACGGCGGGTGAAGTCCTCGGCAACGGCTTCATGCACATAGATGCGGTTGGCAGCTGTGCAGGCTTCGCCAAGGTTGCGCATCTTGGCCAGCATGGTGCCCTGCACCGCCTCATCAAGGTCGGCATCATCAAAGACGATCAGCGGCGCATTGCCGCCAAGTTCCATCGCCGGTTTGAGCACCTGATCTGCCGCCGAATGCAGCAGCTTGCGGCCAACCGCCGTGGAGCCGGTGAAGGAGACGACGCGCACGCGCGGGTCGTGCAGCATATGGCCGACAAGCGCGCCGGTGCGCTTGGAAGGCAACACATTGACGAGGCCTGCCGGAACGCCGGCTTCTTCCAGCAAGGGCATGAGCGCCAGCATGGTCAGCGGCGTTTCGGAGGCTGGTTTGATGATAACCCCGCAGCCCGCAGCCAGAGCCGGGGCGATCTTGCGGGTGCCCATGGCCGCCGGATAGTTCCAGGGCGTGACCAGAACCGCGAGACCGGCAGGCTTGTGCTGCACGATGATGCGCGCGCCGGAAGCCGGCGCATGAGTGATGAGGCCGTCGGCGCGCACGGCTTCTTCAGCAAACCAGCGGAAGAATTCGGCGGCATAGGTCGCCTCGCCCATGGCATCGCTGCGCGCCTTGCCGTTTTCCAGCGTGATCATGCGGGCGAAATCTTCCAGCCGCGCCGTCATCAGCTCCCAGGCCTTGCGCAGCACTTCCGAGCGTTCGCGCGGCGTTTTGGCGGCCCATTTTGCCATCGCTGCTTCCGCGGCATCCAGCGCGGCATCCGCATCCTTGATGTCTGCGGAGGCGACAGAAGCAAGCACCTCTTCGGTTGCCGGGTTCAGAACGTCGAACCGTTCGCCGCTCGCTCCCGCGCACCAGGTGCCGTTAATGTAAAGATCGGTATGGTCCATAATGGTC
The DNA here is from genome assembly GCF_000168975.1 of Roseibium aggregatum IAM 12614. Classification (GTDB taxonomy): domain Bacteria; phylum Pseudomonadota; class Alphaproteobacteria; order Rhizobiales; family Stappiaceae; genus Roseibium; species Roseibium aggregatum. Next base: position 243,681 of record NZ_AAUW01000005.1, on the reverse strand, counting down.
CCCATGGGTTCAAAGCAGGTGGCGAAGCGGTTGCTCCATCCGGCCCGCGAAATTGGAAAGCAGGTCAATCGCCTGAGGCGCAGTCAACCGGTCACCGGTCCACTCCAGCACCATAGTGAGGTCCTCACCGTTCCGCAGGATACTGATGACGGGACACCTGTCTGCATCTAGCTGAACGGACGAAATGCGGCTGGCTCTCAAATCACGTACCACCAAATCCGCCTCCAACTCGTCGTCTGCCGGCTCAACCTGACCGAGCCAGAGAGAAGAAGCGGAGTAGGTTTTCGGCTGCCGCATTGTTTCAACGCGGACTTTGGATGGAAGGTTCCCCAAACTCGCTGCCGCAAACCCGGCCAGCAGGGCCGCCTCGTCGCCCTGTCCGGCGTTTTCCCGTGCCCAGGACGTAAACTCCGCAAAGCCAGTGCCCTTCACCTCGGCCCGCACTTCAAAGCGCTGCGCCGTGGCACTTGCCGCCGGCGTTTCCGCGCGCAGGGTCTTCAGGGTCTCAAGATCCTTGACGTGGAACGGCTGGGGATGGCCGGCATCGGCCAGACGCTGCAGGTCCAGCCCCTGCTCCAGCGCAAGCCGCCGTGCTTTTGGTGACGCAAGAACTCTTCCGGCCACCCCGTGCGCAGACTTAGCCGCCACCGCTTTTTCAGGAGACGGTGCAGGCGTGTTCGCGGTTTCCGTTTTTTCCTGCCGCTCCGGTGGTGTTTCACCGGCCGCAGGAGACGCAGGTGAACCTCCCGCCTTGCGCGTTACCGGCTTGTCCGGCTTTTGCGCCGATATCACCGCGATCGCCTGGCCGACGGGCACTTCCTCTCCCGCTTCTGCCAGAAGCGCGGCCACGAAACCGTCGCGGCCGGCATTGACCTCAACCGTGCTCTTGTCCGTTTCCACTTCGAAGAGAATGTCGTCAGCCGCGACGGCTTCGCCCGGCTGTTTGCACCAGGCAACCAGAAGGCCCGTGTCCTGCGCCATGCCGAGCGTCGGCATGATGACCTGATGTCCGTCGGGAAGGTCTTCGCCCCCGGCATCTGCGCCAGCCTCCGAACCGTTTGGTTCGGGCCGTTCCGCTGCGGAGGTCTTGTCCGGCGATGGGGCCGGGTTCGCCTTTCCAGATCCTTCCGGGGTTTCGGAAATCATCGCGATCACCTGGCCGACCGGAACGTCGGTGCCGGCCTCCGCGGAGACGTCGGTCAGGTAGCCTTCCTTCTGCGCCTCCACTTCCATGGCGGCCTTGTCGGTTTCCACCTCGAAAAGCACATCGCCAGCGGCGACCGCCTCTCCCGGTTTCTTGTGCCAGGCCAGCAACTGGCCGCTGTCCTGGGCCATGCCGAGCGCGGGCATGATCACCTCATGCGGCATGGATCAGCTCCCCGCGGCAGATCTTGCGCGCATTGTCTGCAACACCGGCCGCATTCGGCACGGTTATGTCTTCAAGGGCGGGCGAGAACGGCACCGGCACGTCCATGGCGCCCATCCGGATGACCGGCGCATCCAGATGATAGAAGGCCTTTTCGCTGATGCGCGCGGCGATTTCCGCCGTCACGCCGTAGCTCTGGTGGCCTTCGTCGATGACGATGGCGCGCGACGTCTTGCGGACGGAGCGCAGGATGGTTTCCTCATCCAGCGGCACGATCGTGCGCGGGTCGATGATCTCCGCGCTGATGCCTTCCCGGGACAGCGTGTCGGCCGCCGCCTCGGCGACCTGCACCATGGAGGATGTCGCCACCAGCGTGACGTCCCGCCCCTCGCGCTTGATGTGCGCCTGGCCGAAGGGGATCAGGTATTCCTCCTCCGGCACCGGCGCCTTGTCGTTGTACATCAGCTTGTCTTCGAAGATGACCACCGGGTTGTTGTCCCGGATTGCCGTCTTCATCAGGCCCTTGGCCTCGTAAGCCGAAGACGGCATGGCGACCTTGAGCCCCGGAATGTGGGCAACCAGCGCCTGCAGCGACTGGCTGTGCTGGGCGGCGGAGCGGCGGGTTGCGCCCATGTTGGTGCGCAGGACCAGCGGCACGTTCAGCTTGCCGCCGGACATATAGTGGGTCTTGGCCGCCTGGTTGCAGAGCTGATCCATGACCAGATAGAGAAAGTCGCCGAACATCAGATCGACGATCGGCCTCAATCCGGTCATCGCCGCACCAACGGCAATGCCCATGAAGCCGGGTTCGGAAATCGGCGTGTCGATGATCCGGTCCGTTCCGAACTCCTCCACCAGGCCGGACAGCACCTTGAACGGCGTTCCGGCCTCGGCAACGTCTTCGCCCAGGAGAATGATCGACGGATCCCGGCGCATTTCTTCCGCGATGGCTTCGTTGACGGCCCTGGACAGGGTGATTTCACGTGTCATGGCGTCTCTCCTCAGGCGGCCGTGTCCGCGTAGACATGCATGTCCACTTCCCGGACATCCGGATATTTCGCGTCGAGCGCATATTTGACGGCGGCTTCGGCGTCGGCGGCGATTTCATTGTCGATGGCCACCAGTTCGTCGGCGGTCATGATCTTCTGGTCGATCAGCCACTTGCCGAAGTTGGTGATCGGGTCGCGCGCGGACTTCCACTCCGTTTCTTCATCCTTCGCACGGTAATAATCGCGGTTGATGTCGCCGACGTGGTGGCCGTGGTAGCGGTAAGTGTCGAGTTCAAGGAAGAACGGGCCTTCGCCCTTGCGGCATCGGGCGGCGAGTTCGCCCGCCAGCTTGTTCACTGCCAGCACATCCTGGCCATCGACCTTGAAGCTCTCGATGCCGAAGGCTTCCGCCCGGGCGGTCAGCGAGCCGGCCGCGATTTCCTCGGTCCTGGTGTATTCGCTGTAGCCGTTGTTCTCGCAGGCATAGATGACGGGGAGCTTCCAGAGCGCGGCCATGTTCATGACCTCGTACCAGAGCCCCTGTGCCGTCGCGCCATCTCCGAAGAAACACACGGTGACGTGCCCGGTGCCCAGACGCTTGGCGGTGAGTGCCGATCCGGTGGCAATTCCCATGGAACCGCCGACAATGGCGTTGGCGCCCAGGTTGCCGTTGGCCTGGTCGGCGATATGCATCGACCCGCCCTTGCCCCGGCAATAGCCCTCTTCCTTGCCCAGAAGCTCGCAGAACATTTCCTTGAAATGCGCGCCCTTGGCGACACAGTGACCGTGCCCCCTGTGCGTCGACGTGATCTTGTCTTCGGGCGTCAGCGCTTCGCAGATGCCGACGGCGACCGCTTCCTGACCGGAATACATGTGGGTCAGGCCCGGCATCTTCGCCGACAGGTATAGCTGGTTAGCGTTGTCCTCGAAGGCACGGATACGCACCATCTGCGTGTACATGCGCAGATACTCTTCCGTGTTGTGTTTCTTTTTCTTCGCAGCGCTCATCTTGTTGTCCCTTGACTGGGCCCGGCCGCCGCACGGCCGGGCACGATGGGCAGGTCAGTACCGGTTGGCGATGGGAAGCTCTTCGGCGGGGAACAGGCTGATGACCTCAACGCCCGTGTCCGTCACCACGACTTCCTCCTCGATCCGGGCGGCGGAATAGCCGTCGGCGGCCGGGCAGTAGGTTTCCAGCGCGAACACCATGCCCGTCTTGATTTCCATCGGATGGTCGAGCGAGACCGCACGCGAGATGATCGGCCGCTCATGCAGGGCCAGACCCAGGCCGTGGCCGAATTGCAGGCCGAAGGCCGTTTCCTCGTTGGGGAAGCCGAACTCCTCTGCCTTGGGCCAGACTTCCGCCACCTTGTCGGTGGAAACGCCGGGCTTGATCATGGCGATGGAGGCATCGATCCATTCGCGTGCCTTGACGTAGGCATCGCGCTGCGCCGGCGTGGCCCGGCCGATGTTGAAGGTCCGGTAGTAGCAGGTCCGATAGCCCTGATAGGACTGCAGGATGTCGAAAAACGCCTGATCTCCGGGCCGGAAATAGCGGTCGGTGAAATTGTGCGGATGCGGATTGCAGCGCTCGCCGGAGATGGCGTTGATCGCCTCGACGTCGTCCGATCCCATTTCGTAGAGCATCTTGTTGGACAGGGCGACGATGTCGTTCTCACGCACGCCCGGCTTCAGCTCCTCGTAGATCATGTGATAGACGCCATCGACCATGGAGGCAGCCTGCGTCAGAAGCTGGATCTCGTCCCAGTTCTTGATCTCGCGCGCCGCCAGCATGATCTGCTGGCCGTCGACTACATTCAGCCCTTCTGCCTGCAACGCATGGAACATGGCGGTTTCCGCATAGTCGACACCGACCGGCATGTCCGCCATGCCGGCGTCGCGGATCAGCCCGGCAATTTCACGGGCATATTTGCGCATCAGGCCGAATTCCGGCGGGATGGTGCCGCGCATCCCGACCACACCGGCCCGGCAGTGATCCGGCACCAGCCAGTCGGAGAATTTCTTGTGGTGAACGGCGGCAGAGCCGAAATCCCACACGTAAGGGGCATCATCGCCCGTCAGCAGGCAGAAGCGGCACATCTTGTCCCGCTCCCATTCGCCGATCTTGGTGGCCGAGACGTAGCGGATGTTGTTGACGTCAAACAGCAGCAGCGTGCCGGCGGGAGACGCCTTCAGGGCCTCCCGTGTCCGGGCCAGGCGATACCGGCGCAGGCGGTCGTGGTCGATGCGGCGTTCGAAATCGACGGATGTATGGCCCCAGGCAGGCAAACGCCCTTCCCAGCGCCAATGGGGTTCGAGGTCCTGCGGCGTCAGGAGGTTGGGTAACAGTGCGCGAGACATGGCTCTCTCCTTCGGATGCACCTGCGCACATCCGTCATGTGAAAAAGAATATTGTTTTTCAGTTCGTTACTGGATGCACCAACCGCCGTCGATGTGGATCATCTGGCCGGTCATGTAGTCGCTCTCGGGGCTGGCGAGAAAAGACGCAGTGCCCTTGATATCGTCCGGATAGGACACCCGCTTGATCACCAGTTCGTTGTTGGCGATGTCTTCGTAGGCCTGTCCGGCCCGTTCCTTGAAGCCGATCTCGACAAGATCCTTGTCCAGCTGTTCCCAAAGTGGTGTCACCACCACGCCCGGTGCATAGCCGTTGACGGTGATATTGTGTTCGCCGAGCGCGACCGCGCCGCAGTGGGTCAGCGCCAGGCAGCCGTATTTGGATGTGCAGTAGACGGTCACATCCACCAACGGCTTGCGCGAGGCGATGGAGCCGACATTGATCAGCTTGTAGGGGAAATCCTTCGGCCCTTGCGCAATCATCTGCCGGGCGGTTTCCTGCATGCCCAGCCACATCGCCTTGGTGTTGACGCCCATGATGAGATCCCAGTTGTCCTCATCGATATCCATGAAGAAACGAGGCTTGTTGAGGCCGGCATTGAAAAGGCCGACATTGATGCTGCCGAAGGCGTCGACTGTTGCCGCGACCGCTGCAGCGTTGTCCTCGCGGCGGGTCACATCCATCTTGACCGCGACTGCCTTGCCGTTTCCGGCCGCATTGATGCGATCGGCGACGGCCTGGGCTTCGTCGAGGTCCAGATCACCAAGACAGACGTTAGCGCCTTGCGCCGCGAAATGCTCGGCGTTGGTCGCCCCCATGCCGCGCGCGGCACCGGTGATCAGAACGTTTTTTCCCTTGAGCCGATTGGGGTCCATGATTTCCTCCCATTAAAGTTTTCCAGCCTCCCGCATCATTCGGTCGGCACGATCCTGAGCCATCTGCAACGCGGCTTTTGGCGACTTCACGCCACGCAACATGTCGTGGCATTCCTCCCCGCATATGCGGATGATGTCGTTGATTTCAGGGATCGGGGGACGCGGCCAGAACTGCAGTTCGTCCCGCCAGGACATGGCGTCCACCGCCTCGAAAATCGGAGACAGGCGCCGCACTTCCGGGTCCGCGCCAACTGAGTAGCGCGGATTGGTGCGGCTGCCGTGTTCGACGTAAAGCTTCTGCGCTTCGGGCGACGTAAAGACGATCAGCGCTTCGGCCGCCGCCTCCAGCCGCTCCGGTGCGATGTTGGCCGGTATGCCGAGCAGATACCCGCCGACAGGGGCGATGTTCTGCGCATTGGGGCCGGAAGGATGCGGCAGGAAGCCGACCTTGCCATGGGCCGCACAGGCCGGATTCTGTTCAAAGTACGGGGCCAGCAAGGTGTAGCCGTAGGCCATTGCCACCCGCCCGCTGGCGAAGGGGCGGACGCGCTCGTACCAGGACATCGACAGGATGTCCGGCGGCGAATACTGAAGCAGCGCCATCAGGTATTCCGCCGCATCGAGCGCACGCTCTGAATAGATGACCGGTCGGTAGTCTCCGTCCGCAAGACGCGAGGCATCATAGCCGCCGGCCTGTTTCGGCAGGTCCAGAATGGGCTGACCAAAATCCGCGCAGGTCATCATGAAGGTATGGCCAAGCGCCGTGCCGCGCGCAGCGTTCCAGGCAATTCCGTATCGACCCTGAACCGGATCGTTGAGCCTGGCGGCAGCCTTCAGCAGCGCATCGGTGGTCTGCGGCGGCTCCAGCCCGGCCTCTGCCAGCAGATCCTTGCGGTAGAACAGCAGCTCCGGTGTTGTCTGCGAGGGCACACCATAGGGCTTGCCTCCCCAGTGGGCTGCCTGCCAGCCGGCCGTGTGAAAATCGCTGGGCTGAAGCCGTTCGACGTCCAGCACCTCATCCAGCGGCAGCAGGTAGCCATTCTCGGCAAACTCTCCGAGCCAGGGCAGATCCAGGGCAATCAGGTCGTAGCGGCTTGTCGGCCGGTGGGCGTTCTTGACCGCTTCCTCGTGGAGCCGGTCGATGGAAAAGGCCCGCTGCTGTATGGAACAGCCGACCACCTGCTCGAACTGGCGCTTGAGGCCGTGCATCACCATGAAGGTGGGATCCCCATGCACCAGAACGCGGAGATCGCCGGAGAGCTTCAAGGGCTCGAGCAGCACCTGGGGCGGCTGGATCGTCTGGGCTTCCAGATAGGATCCGCCGAAGTAATAATCCTGAGTGCCGGAGCGCAGATCGGCCGATCCAAACGACTGGGCCGCCATCCTGCGGACACGGCTGCTGAACTGGGTCCATGCCTCCAGCATGCCGGCGCTCGGGTGGAGCGAGTAGCTTTTGCCGGTCGAGGTTCTCGGCCGTTGCTCGATCAGGCCGCTGTCGATCATCTCGCGCATGCGGCGGCTGGCCGTCGCGTAGGGTACCCCCGACGCGCCGATGAGCGAGGTCGGCGTCACCGCCTTCGCTTCCAGATGCCTTTTCACCAGATAGGTCGACATTTTGACATAGGGGTTCGGAGCAGATATCTCCAACAGACCATCCATCTCTTCTTCAAAGTTCTCCAGAAAGCTGAGAACCTGCAGAATTTCTGTCTTGGCCTGTTGCGTCAGATAAGTCTTTTCGCGAACCAACTCTCCCTCTTGCTGGTTCATCGCTCGGCTCCAGTTTTCCGGACGGGACGAACCACTGCTGCGTTTCCTCGTTTTGGATATTTTTTGGATCGACATTGAATGTCCTCCTAAGCGTGAGCGAGATGACCGGTGAGAAAAACGGCCAAAAAATCCATTATGGATATAAGACCATCCATTTTGGATATTTTCGAGGGGGCATCATCCGGGAGAGGTGTGCAGGATTTTTGATGACGCTCACGGTGAGCGCTTACCCGTGTCAGGAGGAGGCACGGTTCAGAATTCAGACCATTCGATTGGTCTTTCAGGGAGGAAACGAAATGACGAACACTTTCCGTTCGCTGCTTGTCGCCACGACCGCCATTGCAGGCCTGACGCTGACCGGTGCTGCCAGTGCAGAAACCATGAAGATCGGCATCACGCAGAACAATGTCGGCGTCGACAGCTACCAGACCACATATGAAAAAGCCTTCATCGCCGCAGCCGACGCAAATGCGGATGTCGAAACCGTCGTGCTGGACGCCGGCGGCGATGTCGCGCGTCAGATCGCTCAGATGGAAGACCTGATCCAGCAGGAAGTCGACGCTATCATCATCTGGCCGACAAATGGCGAAGCCGTCATTCCGGCAGTGCGCAAGGCTTTCAAGGCCGATATTCCGGTCATCGTGACCAACTCGAACATTGCCGAACAGGGCTTCGAGTTTGTGAAGTCCTTCTCTGGTCCGGACAACATCACCCAGGGGTCCCGCTCCGCGGAAATCATGTGTGACAAGTTCAAGGACATGGGCATCGAGAACGAAGCCAGGATCGTGCAGATTTCCGGTCAGCCGGGCTACACGACAGCGATCGAACGCGCAAAGGGCTTTGAAGACCGTTTGCCGGAAGTTTGCCCGAACGTTACCCTGATGGAGACCCAGCCGGGCGACTGGAACCGTGAAAAGTCCCAGAAGGTCATGGAAGCCTTCCTGGTGAAATATGATGACATCGACGGCGTTTACGCCGGAGACGACAACATGGGTGTCGGCGCGCTGAATGCCGCCAAAGCCGCCGGACGCGAGGGCATCATCTTCGTCGGCGCGACCAACTTCTCCGTCGGTTACGAGGCCATGGAACGCGGCGAATACTGGGGTTCGATCTACCAGTCGCCCGTCGACGATGCCGAAGCTGCCCTGCAGACGGCCATCGACATTCTGTCCGGCAAGGATGTCCCGTTCCTGAACTACTTCGACACACCGAAGATCACCCAGGACAACATGGCCGAATTCGAAAAGCCTGTCTTCTAAGACTGAAGAACAAGCCCGACTGGGGCGCAAGCCAAGCTTTGCGCCCCTTTTTTCCGAATGACATCGACCGGGAGGAAACCATGGGCCGAGTGTCCGGGCGTTCCTGTATCGTCACTGGCGCCGCCCGAGGGATCGGCCGCGCCATCGGCGAAGCGCTTATCAACGAGGGAGCCGATGTCTGCTTTGCCGACATCAACGGTGAACAGGCACAGGCTGTCTGCGAAGCGAACCGCGAGCGGGCCACTGAAGCCGGCGCGGGCGTGACATGGGCGAAGGTCGACGTGACCGATCGCGACCAGGTACGCGCCATGATCGACAAAACCGTCGAGACCTTCGGCAAACTGGACGTGAAGTTCAACAATGCCGGCGTCAACAAACCCATGAACTTTCTCGATGTCACCGAAGACAACTGGAACTTCATCATGGGGGTGAACGGCCTGGGGTGCCTGATCGGCATGCAGGAGGCCGCGCGCCAGATGATCGCCCAGGGCACCGGCGGCAAGATCATCAACACCGCTTCCATCGCCAGCCGCCAGGGGTTCGACAATGTCGCACCTTACTGCGCTTCGAAATGGGCCGTGGTCTCGCTGACCCAATCCGGCGCCAGAGACCTTGCCAGGCACAACATCACTGTCACAGGCTTCGCGCCGGGTGTCGTCGCCACGGAAATGTGGGAACAGGTGGACCGCGATCTTCTGGACATCGGCGCCGCCGAACGCCCCGGGCAGGCGATGGAGGAATTCTCTTCCGAAATCCTGAGGGGCCGGGTGGCAACACCATCCGATATCACGGGAACGACCACGTTCCTGGCGTCACCGGAAAGCGATTACATGACCGGCCAGGTGGTGATGATCGATGGCGGCATGACGCTCGTCTGAGATTTTACAACAGAATGAGGGAGGGTCTGTTGTCCGATATATCAAGCAAGGCTGCCAGCCATCCCGGCAGTTCGAAGGATAAATCCATGAAGCCCTTCAGTCTGACAGGCGTTGGGGGATTTCTGGCGAAACAGGGCATTCTGGTCGCCTTCGCCGTATTCATCATCGGCTTCACGATCGCCAATCAGCGCTTTCTCGACCCTGACAACATCATGGGCGTCGTTCGCTCTTCCGCCATTCTCGGCGTGATGGCTCTGGGTGTCACCTTCGTCGTCATCAGCGGCAATCTCGATCTTTCCGTCGGCTCCATGATGTCCTTTGCGACCATCGTGGTCCTTGATCTGCACGACAAGCTGGGCCCGGCGCTCGCGATCCCCTCCATGTATGCGATGGTCCTGTGCCTGGGCGCTTTCATCGGGTTTCTTGTCGGATATCTGAAGCTCAACTCCCTGATCGTCACCCTCGGCATGCTGTCGGCGATCCACGGCCTCACCCTCACCTATTCCGGCGGCAAGAACATGGATATCGCCGACAAGGAAGGCACCTGGTTCAGCGTGTTCGGCCAGTCGACCCTGCTCGGCATTCCCGTGCCGATCCTGCTGTTTGCCCTTGTCGCCTCTGTTCTGGGGATCGTGCTGGCAAAGACCCCCTTCGGCCGCAAGGTCTATGCGGTGGGCGGCAACGGCACGGCTGCAACCTTTTCCGGCATCCGCCGGGCGCGCGTCGTCTTCACCTGCTACCTCCTGTCCGCCTTTTGCGTCGGCACCGCCGGACTCATCCAGGCCAGCCGCTCGCTCGGGAGCCAGAACACCGTGGGCCAGGGGCTGGAACTTGAAGTGCTGGCAGCCGTCATCCTCGGCGGGGCGTCCCTGCTGGGTGGTTCCGGCACGATCTTCAAGACCGTCATCGGTGTCCTGATCCTCGGCTTCATCCAGAACGGCCTCCTGCTCGTCGGGCTGCAGTTCTATGTCCAGTATGTCGTCACCTGGATCATCATCATTCTTGCCGTGTGGCTGGATATTGCCGCCAAACGCGGCAAGCTCTGGTCGCCGTTCGCGTGAGGGAGGGAAAGATGGAACCGGGAACCTTAAGCACCTTTTTGAAACGCGGCGCGATCTGGGGCTTTATCGTCGTCGAGCTGCTCTTCTTCTCGATCGCGGGTGAATTCCTGTCGCTGAGCGACAAGGCGTTCATGGACATGGACAACATGCTGCTGCTGTTCAAGCAGTCCGCCCCCATCGGCATCATCGCCATCGGCATGACGATCATCATGATCAACGGCAACATCGACCTGAGTGTCGGCGCCACCTTTGCCTTGAGCGCGGTCGTGCTGCTCGACAGCATGACATGGCCGGTCTTTGCCGGTCTCGGCGATGGCGTCATTCCGATTGCCTGGGGTCTCGCACTGCTGACGGGGATTGTGCTCGGCGCCCTCAACGGACTGATCGTGTGGAAGACCGGGGTCGATGCCTTCATCGTCACGCTCGGATCCATGCTCGGCTATCGCGGACTGGTGTTCATGTACAATGGGGAACAGCCGACCTCCCACCTCAACTGGACCCTGGTCGATTTTGCCGAAGCCCATTTCCTGGGTCTTCACACCGCCACGTGGTTCCTCATTGCGGTTACCGCCGTGGTCTGGTTCGTGATGAACCGCACGATCCACGGTCGCAACGCCTATGCCATCGGCGACAACCGGACTGCTGCCATCAATGCCGGCATCCGGGTCGGGCCGCACATGATGATCAACTTCATGATCATCGGTTTTCTCGCGTCCCTGTCTGCCGTGGTGTTCTATTCCGAGTCCGGTTCGGTCAATCCCAACGACGGCGAACTCTATGAGCTGTGGGTCATTACGGCCGTTGTGCTTGGCGGCACCAAGCTCACCGGTGGGGCCGGGTCCGTGCTTTCGACGCTTGGAGGTGTCATTGCCATCCAGCTTCTGCGCAAGGGGCTGGGGCACATCGGCGCCGACACGGAAACGGTCAATCTGGTTATCGGCCTGATCCTGATCGCCGTCCTCTTCCTCGACCGTCAATTGAACCTCAAAGGCAAACAGGAGCTGAGAATATGACCAGCGCCACCCCCGCCTTGCGCCTGGAAGGCATCGTCAAGACCTTCCCCGGCGTCCGCGCTCTGGACGGTGTCTCCTTTTCCGTCCTGCCCGGTGAAGTCCATGCCCTGATGGGCGAAAACGGCGCTGGGAAATCGACCCTGATGAAGGTGCTCGGCGGCATCTACCAGCCGGACGAGGGCAAGATCATCGTCAGCGAGCAACCGGTCGTCATGACGTCGCCGCTTCAGGCGAAAAGCAAGGGCATCGTCTTCATTCACCAGGAACTGAGCCTTGCCGAAGAACTGACGGTTGCCGAAAACATCTATCTCGGCGAATTGCCGCGCAAGAGTTTCGGCCGCGTCGACTGGCCGAAGCTGCATGAGCAGACCAACCGCATTCTGGAGACGCTCAAGGTCGGTTTCGACGCACGCACGCGCGTCGGCGACCTTTCCATCGCCAACCAGCAGATGGTGGAAATTGCCCGCGCCCTGACCGTTGAAGCCAAGGCGGTCATCTTCGATGAACCGACCGCTTCTCTGACCGACGCGGAAAAGGTGGTTCTGTTCGATGTCATCGACAACCTGAAAGCCGAAGGCGTCGGCATCATCTACATCTCGCACCGCATGGAGGAGATCTTCCGCATGACCGACCGTATCAGCGTGCTGCGGGACGGACAGTATCGGGGCACCCTGAACACGGCCGAGACCAGCGAGGACGAAATCACGCAATTGATGATTGGCCGCAAGCTCGACCTGTCGCGCAACGCCGTCCATCACGAACTGGGCGATGTGGCACTGGAAGTGCGCGGCCTCTCCTGCGGGAAGCTGTTCCGGGACATCAGCTTTGAGGTGCGCAAGGGCGAGGTTGTCGGCTTCTATGGCCTTGTTGGTGCTGGCCGCACGGAAATCGCCGAAACCCTGTTCGGCCTGCGCGAACCCAGCAGCGGCACCATTTTGCTGAATGGCGAGGAAACCGTCTTTCACTCACCGGCCGACGCCATCGCCAAAGGCATTTCTCTGGTGCCGGAAGACCGCAAGGCACAGGGCCTCGTTCTGGGCATGAACTGCCGGGACAACATGACCCTGCCTCAGGTGGACGACCTCAAGGCCGGCCCCTTCGTTGCCGAGGGCGCGGAAATTGCGATCTTCGACCAGTACCGGGACCGGCTCGACATTCGCACGCCCGGCTGGAAGCAGCTTGCCGGCAACCTCTCCGGCGGTAACCAGCAGAAGATCGTCATCGGCAAGTGGCTCTCCATGCATCCGAGCGTGCTGATCGTCGATGAACCGACGCGCGGGATCGATGTCGGCAGCAAGTCCGAGATCCACAATCTGATCCGCGACCTGGCCAGCCAGGGCTATGCAATCATCGTGATCAGTTCGGAAATGCCGGAGGTTCTGCATGTCAGCGACAGGATCGTCGCCATGTACAGCGGTGAGATCATCCGGACGTTCACCTCCGAGGAAGTTACCGAGGACAATCTCATCCAGGCCATTTCCGGCATAAGGCCGGAAAAGGCCGCCTGATGCGGGTCGGATTTGCAGGGCTCGGCCGGATGGGCGTGCGCATGGCCGCCAATCTGGCCGCCGCCGGTCTGGAGGTGAGCATCTGGAACCGGACAGCTGAAACTGCGCGGACCTTCGCCTCCGCCCACAACGCCTTTCCGGCAGCCACCCCGAAAGATCTGGCGGAGCGGTCGGATATCGTGATCACCATGCTCGCCGACGATGCTGCTGCGGAGACAGTCTATTTCGGGCCGGATGGTCTGTTTGAAGCTTCGAGCGGCGCGCAGGTTCTGGTCGAAATGGGCACCCTTTCCGTCCCCATGGCAGAACGTCTGGCGCGAGCTGCGCAGGAAAAAGGCCGGCGCTTCGTCGATGCACCTGTTTCCGGCGCTACACAGGCGGCCAAGGACGCAAAGCTGTTGATCATGGCAGGCGCCACAGCGAGCGATGCGCCCGAACTTGCCGCTCTCTTCGATGTTCTGGGCCGGAAAACAATCTGGTTGGGCAAAGCCGGTGCAGGCGCCGCCATGAAGCTTGGCGTCAACATGCTTATTCACGGTCTCAACCAGACGCTGGCCGAAGCCCTTTCCCTGACAACGGCCGCCGGCATCCCGCAGGAACAAGCCTACGAGGTCGTCGAAAATTCCGCAGCCGCCGCCCCGGTTATCGCCTATCGCAAGGGACTTTATCTGGACGAGGCCGCCCATGAGGTGAGCTTCACGGTCGCGCTTGCCCGCAAGGATGTCGGGCTGGCACTGGAACTTGCATCCACCTGCGGTGTGGTCATGCCGCAGGCGGAACTCAATCATGCGGTTCTGAAGGCTGCCGGCCAGGCCGGATATGACGGCCGCGACATGGCCTCCATTCTTTCCTTCGTGAACAAGGGTCTGAAATGAAAGCAGTTCTGTTTGTCGGTGGCTGGGAAGGCCACACGCCCACCCACTTCAGCGACTGGTACGAAGCGCTGCTTCGCGACAATGGGTTCAGCGTCACCGTCTACGACACGATGGAACCGCTGGAGCGGCCGGATGAGCTTGCCGATGTCGATCTGATCACGCCGATCTGGTCGTCGGCCCGCTCGGGTCATCAGCAGGAATTCGGCAACATGACCAAACCTCAGGAGGACGGGCTGCTGAAACTCGTCGCCAACGGCTGCGGTATTGCCGGATGGCACGGACACATGGGCGATGCCTTCCGCGACCGTCCGACCTACCATTTCCTGATCGGCGGGCAGTTTGTCGCTCATCCTCCCGGGTGGCCGGACAACCTTCAGCCACGGGAAGACTACATCGACTACGATGTGACCATCTGCAAACCGGACGATCCGATCGTGAAGGGCATCAGGAGCTTCCGCCTGACGTCCGAGCAGTATTACATGCTGGTAGACCCTTCCAACGAGGTTCTGGCCACCACCACCTTCTCCGGCGATCACCTATGGTGGATCGAGGGAACCGTCATTCCCGTCGTCTGGAAACGGCGCTGGGACAAGGGCCGGGTGTTCTACTGCTCCATCGGCCACGAACTGGACGATCTCAAGGTGCCCCAGGTGACGGAAATCATTCGCCGCGGCGCACTCTGGGCAGCAGAAGGCAAATCCGCTTAGCCCCCCTTCAGATTTTCCGACAGGAGCGTCACGCTTCAATAAACGCCGGCTTTCCGCTAGGGTGATCAGGCTTTCATGATCGGTTGGCGCACCTATGACTGCACCGGTGTGAGGGAGTGCGAATATTCCGCCTCAGGAAAAGGGAGGTGTTTTGAAGTTTGATAAAAAGATCTTCTTTTGCCACATCCCGAAGACAGCCGGCACCTCATTGCGCCTTTCGCTGGAACAGGCAGTTGGAGAGGCAGCAGTCGTCCCCTCTCAAGCGCTGATTTCGCACCATCTTGGCCGCTATCCGCCGCTTCACGTGGCCTTGCAGGAGCTTCAGGACAAACCGGACTTTCGCCTGTTTCGGGGCCACTACGGCTTATGGGTTCGAACATATCTGCCGAAGAAGACGCTGACGATCGTGGTGCTGCGTGATCCGATAGAGCGAACCATTTCCCACATTCGGCATTTTCTCGCAGATGGAAAAATGACGGAGACAGATGCGCTCGAAAGCCTGGATCAGGGCCGATTGCCAGGTGCTGACAATCTTATATGCCGATATCTGGGTGGAACCCCCATAGTGGCAGAAGGACAAGAGTTGTCCGACCGGTTTGTTGCTTCCAAAACCAACCCGATCGATGACTGCGACGCTCTTCTCAAACGGGCCGTTTCCACCTGTCGCTCGGTGAACATACTGGGGTTTACCGATGACGTGCCGGCTCTCTTCGAGAGAATCTCGCAGGAAACCGGCCTGCCCCTGACACTGCGGCAGGACAATCGGAGCCGTTATCCTGCGCTATCGCTCTCGGATCGTCAGCTCGACGTCATCAGGAACCACAATACAATCGATCTGCGCCTTTATGAGACGATGAGAGCCGAGCGAAACAGCAACAAGTTTATACGTCTTCTGCGAAAAACAGGCCTGCTCGGGTCCTGAGCTACCGTGACGATCCTGCCTTCCAGAGACAGCCCACAAAAGACCGACAGCTTGCGGGTGTGAAAATCAGCCGATTGGATAACCCGCTTGCGGTCAAGACAGCACCCAGGGGCGACGACTCTAAACCTTGGTGCCCAGCTTGACCTCGACATTGAGGCGGGACGCGGCGCCTTGAACATGCGTTGCCATGGCGTCGCGGGCGGCGGTCCTGTCGCCTGCCTCTATTGCGGCCAGCACCCTGCGGTGCTCATCCAGCGTGATCTCCACCAGATCGTCCTTGGTGTAGATATCCGACGTCACCCGCGTGGTTTCCTTCAAGCGTGAGGAAATATAGCAGATGATGGCAAAGAGATAGGAATTGCCGGCCGCCTTGCCGATGGCGCGGTGAAACACGGCATCGGCTTCCAGCCGCTGTTCGTCAAACTGCTTGTGTCCCTCGAGGACGGCGACCGCCGCCCGCATTTCCGAGAGATCCTCTGCGCTGCGGCGTAACGCGGCAAGGCCAGCGGCCTCGATCTCCAGGAGACCGCGCAATTCGAAGAGATCTGCCAGATTGCCGGATTTTTCGAGTGACCTGATGTCCACCCGGAACGTTTCGCGTTCCGAAACGGGTTTGACGACGGCTCCACGGCCCTGGCGCGATTCAATGACACCGTCCGAGCGCAGCCGGGCGATGGCTTCACGCACCACGTTGCGGCTGACGCCGAAGGTTCCGGCAAGGGCGTGTTCCGTCGGCAAGGGATCGCCTGGCATCAGTTCGCCATCTTGTATCTTTGCCATGATGTCCGCAGCAATGCGGTCCGGCAACAGCGACGACCGGCGCACTTCCCGAGACTCCACCATGCCCGGTACCTCCTTGCATTGCCGCAGGGTTCTTCGTGTTATTCAACGGCTTGATGCATCCATAGGACAAGCTCCGGCGCTTGTCGAGCCAATCGGCAATATGGTTTCAAATCGCAGAAACCTGCCATTCTCATTCGGTGGACAAGGCTTGGGTGGCCGATAGCAATCGAAGCCAGTCAAACGTTTTCCCTGTTGAGGGCCTAAAGCGCGTAGATAACCTCGGCGGCGCGCACAGCGGCAGAGGCCCGGTTTTCGACGCCAAGTTTGACGAAGATCTGCTCAAGATGCTTGTTCACGGTGCGCGGCGATAGACCCAGGATTTCGCCGATGTCCTTGTTGGACTTGCCTTTGGCGATCCAGATCAGGACTTCCGCCTCACGCTGCGTCAGTTCAAAGCTGCCCTGAAGCGCCTGAACCTGACCGGCTTCATCTTCGGCGGTGACGCGGAACAGGTTCTCGTCCGGGCCGACACGGCCAAGCGGGTGAAGCTGCACCGCAAGGTTTTCCGAAAGTCCAAGCATGAAACTCTTGCGCCGCTCACCCGAAGAATGCGGCCCGTCCAGCCACTCGCCCAGCGCCCGCCCCAAACGGAAAAGGCTGGTTTCGGCAGCGCCTGTCTTTGCCAGCAGGTTGTGGATCTGCGGTGTCGACCACAGCACCGTCCCCTCCTGCGATACCGCGACCAGATGGCGGCCCGCCGCATCCAGCGCCACATGGGCGCTTTGAACCGAACGGGCATTTTTGAGATGCACCTTGATCCGGGCCTTCAGCTCATCGACGTCGATCGGTTTGGTGAGGAAATCGACACCGCCCGATTCCAGTGCCTTTACCACATGCTCCGTCTCGGACAGCCCGGTCATGAAAATCACCGGCACGTGCTGGAGCGCTGGGTTTTCCTTGATCTGGCGGCAGGTTTCAAAACCGTCGAGGCCCGGCATGACTGCATCCATCAGGATCGTGTCCGGTGTCACCTTGCTGCAGATGTTGAGCGCGGTCTCGCCGCTGGTCGCCACCAGAACGGCGACACCGGTCTTTTTCAGCGCTTCGGTGACGAAGCCGAGCGTTTCCGGGCTGTCGTCGACCACAAGGACCGTATCGCGACGATCATCCGTCATGTGTTTCCAATTCACTCAAGACGTTTTTGTAAGCATCGAAGTCGAACCGGGCCAGATGGACGTTCAATGCATCGATCAGGGGCAGATTTTCAGGCGTTTGCGCCAATTCGTTCAGCTTGGCCTCAATGCCTTCCACATAACCGATCTCGGCAAGCGAGATCAGATCGGCGACATGATCGGCACCCGGCGATTTCAGGGGATCCTTTCGGGCAGGTTGCAGGGTCCGCTCGACCGGCAGTTCGGTCCACACGACACCCAGGTGCTTTTGCAAAAGATCGTAAAGTTGGCCGATGGCGAAGGGCTTGGCAAGGGTTGCCGAATGGTGCGCTGGCCCGTCCGGACGCAGTGCCTTGTCGCCGATATTGGCCGACAGCATGATGATCGGCGCGGTGACGCCTCTGTCCCACAGTTTCTCGGCCAGCTCCCATCCGTTCATTCCCGGCATCAGGATATCGATCAGGTAGAGGTCCGGCCGCAACGGCTCCACTGTCTCCAGACAGGCCCGGCCCGTGTCCGCTTCGACAACCGCAAATCCGATGGGCTTCAGGATATCGCAGACAAGAGCCCGGTGATCCGGATTGTCGTCGATCACCGCAACCGTCTTCCGCTCGCCTTCATAGCCTCGCACCTGCCGTTCCAGGCGGATGGTATCGACGGGCCTGTCGACAGCCGCCAGCATCAGGCGCACTTCGAAGGAGGCGCCCTCGCCCGGTTCGCTGGACAGAGCGATGGCCCCGCCCATGGTTTCCGTCAGGAGCTTGGTGATGGTCAGCCCGAGGCCCAGTCCCGGCGTCTTGGCGCCGTCCGCCGCCTTGCTGCGGCCAAAGGGTTCGAAAATCTTGACCTGTTCATCGAGCGCGATGCCCGGGCCGCTGTCCGACACCACAAAGCCGGCCACTTGCGAGCGGTAGCTGACGGCAAGCGAGACAGTGCCCCTGGTGGTGAACTTGATCGCGTTGGACAGAAGATTGACCAGGATCTGCCGCAGACGTTTTTCATCGGTTCGCACGAAGACCGGCAGGTTGGGTGCACGGTCATAACTGAAGCCGAGCCCCTTGGCCGCCGCCTGCATACGGAACATGTCGACGATCTGATCCAGAAACTCGTGAATGTTTATCTCGTTGGAATAGATCTGCAGCCTGCCCGCCTCTATACGCGAGATATCCAGAAGACCATCGATCAGGCCCGACAGGTGCTCGGCGCTGCGCCGGATGGTGCTGATGGCAGGCTTGCGGGCTGCCGGCACGCTGTCATCACGCTCCAGCACCTGGGCATAGCCCATGACCGCGTTCAGCGGCGTTCTGAGTTCATGGCTGAGGCCAACCACGTAGCGGCTCTTGGCAAGGTTGGCCGCTTCGGCATTTTCCTTGGCCTTCTGCAGGGCCGCATCGGTGACGCTGTGGGCATCGATTTCCTTCTGAAGCAGCGCGTTCTGGCGCATGGATTCTTCTTCGGCAACCCGGCGGGTGTCATGGGCCAGCACCAGGAACCAGCAGGCGATACCGACGACGATGGCGAAGACGAAGAAGATCAGTAGCACCGTCTGTCCGATGATGCCGGTCGGGTCTCCCAGACGGTTCTCCGCCTGGGCGTAGATGATCCAGAGCACCAGGCCGATTGCCGCATTCGACAGGACCGAGATGAAGGCATAGCGCCCCAGCCGGGATTGCAGGAATTCCATCGCCCTATCCGGCAGAACCCGGCCCGCGACGGTGCCAACCTGATAGGAGAGCCGCGCCTTCGGTTTGCAGCTGTCATGGCAGCGGGCATCGAGTGAGCAGCACAGCGAACAGATCGGCGACTGATAGGCCGGGCAATAGGCCATGTCTTCCGGCTCGAACGGGTTTTCGCAGATCGAGCAGGCAATGTGTTCCTTCGACTGCCAGCTCTGGCGCGGTTTGCGGGCCAGGTAGAACCGTCCCTTGGTCGCATAGGCGATCAGGGGGGCAGCGACGAAGGCAATGACCATCGCCAGAAAGGTGGCCAGTGCCTCGGCCGTCTTGCCGAACTCGCCGAAATGCGCCGCAAGAGCAAGGCCCGCGGCCAGAAGCATGGCGCCGGTGCCGACCGGATTGACGTCATAAAGATGCGCGCGCTTGAACTCGATGCCCGGTGGCGACAGACCAAGCGGCTTGTTGATGAAGAGGTCCGCCGAAATGGCGGAAAGCCAGGCCATCGCAATGATGGAAAAGACGCCGAGGGTTTCTTCCAGCAGCCGGTAGATACCGAGTTCCATCAACAGAAGCGCTATGCCGACATTGAAGACCAGCCAGACCACCCTGCCGGGATGAGAATGGGTGAGGCGCGAAAAGAAATTCGACCAGGCGAGCGAGCCTGCATAGGCGTTCATCACGTTGATCTTGAGCTGCGCCACCACCACGAAGGCCGCCATCAGCAGAAGGACCACCGTTTCGTTGGGTATCATGTAGCCAAAGGCAATCGCATACATGCGTGAGGGTTCGTCGGCATGCTGAACCGGAACCCCATGCGAAAGCACAAGCACTGCCAGAAAGGAGCCTGCAATCATCTTGGGGGCGCCAAGAACGACCCAGCCGGGCCCGGCCAGAAACAGGGCGAGCCTGTGCCTGCGGCGAGCGAAATCCTGCGCCGGCAGAAAGCGCAAGAAGTCCACCTGCTCGCCGATCTGCGCCATCAGCGCCAGAATCACCGCGGACGCCGCGCCGAAGCTGACCAGGTTGATGCTGTCCCAGCCGCCCACTGTCGTGCGCGGCGCCTGTGTTAGCGGGTCGATGCCGGAAAACGTCAGCCACTCGCCAACCGCCTGCCAGTCCGTAAAGGCAATGAAGATGAACGGCAGGATGTTCAGAATGATCCAGAAGGGTTGGGTCGCGAGCTGAAAACGGCTGATCCAGGTAATGCCGTGGGTCACCAATGGAATGACCGCGACCGCGCTGATGACATACCCCAGCCACAGCGGCACACCGAAGGCGAATTCCAGCGCGCTCGACATGATGGAGGCTTCAATCGCAAAGAGAATGAAGGTGAAGCTGGCGTAGATCAGCGAGGTGACCGTCGACCCGATGTAGCCGAACCCGGCGCCGCGGGTCAGCAGATCGATATCAACGCCGTAGCGCATGGCATAGCGGCTGATCGGCAGACCGACGATCAACAGCACCAGGCTGCCGACCAGGATCGCCAGAAACGCGTTGGCCGTGCCGTGGGACAGGGTGATCGCCCCGCCGATGGCTTCCAGCGCCAGAAAGGAGATCGCACCGATCGCTGTCTGGGATATCGCCCGGGAGGAAAACCGGCGCGCGCTCTTTGCGGTGAACCTGAGCGCATAGTCTTCCAGGGTCTGGTTGTTGACCCATTTGTTGTACTGGCGCCGGACCGGCAGGATGCGTTGGCGTGCCCTCACGCGCCCGCCTCCAAACCAGCACCACCTGCCCAATCTCTAGGCATATGACCTATTATTCGGCAAACGCCGTTCTTCATTGCCCGTTTTCCACCCCGTTTTTTATTCAGCCCCACTCTTCAGCACATTTCATGCCGTCTTCGCTGAAGGAACGCTCGGGCGGGCTTTCAAGCCGGTTACGTCAATTGACGTATGTTGCGGTGCAGTGATGCCAGTGCACGATCCTTTCCTGACAGCGGCACTCCTTCCAGCCGCCTATCACCGGCCTGGGAACCGGTGACGTCAAGCAAAGGGGAACAACCATGAAAAGCGCATTCACCAAACTCGCACTGGCAGGCCTGATGGCCTCCACGATGATCGGCGGCGCATCCGCCCAGGAAGACACGATCAAGGTCGGCATCCTGCACTCGCTTTCCGGCACCATGGCCATTTCGGAAACCACACTGAAAGACGCCATGCTGATGCTCATCGAAGAGCAGAACAAGAAGGGTGGCCTGCTTGGCAAGAAACTGGAAGCGGTCGTCGTCGACCCGGCTTCCGACTGGCCGCTGTTTGCCGAAAAGGCGCGCGAGCTGATCGAAGTCAACGGCGTCGATGCCGTGTTCGGCTGCTGGACCTCCGTTTCGCGCAAGTCCGTTCTTCCGGTCTTCGAAGAACTCAACTCGCTGCTGTTCTATCCGGTTCAGTACGAAGGCGAAGAATCCCAGCGCAACGTCTTCTACACGGGCGCTGCACCGAACCAGCAGGCCATCCCGGCCGTCGATTATCTGATGAACGAAGAAGGCGTCGAGCGCTGGGTTCTGGCCGGTACCGACTATGTCTATCCGCGCACGACCAACAAGATCCTCGAAGCCTACCTGAAGTCCAAGGGTGTGGCCGAAGAAGACATCATGATCAACTACACGCCGTTCGGTCATTCCGACTGGCAGACGATCGTGTCCGACATCAAGACCTTCGGCTCTGCCGGCAAGAAGACCGCTGTCGTCTCCACCATCAACGGCGATGCCAACGTGCCGTTCTACAAGGAACTCGGCAACGCCGGCATCAAGGCTGAAGACATTCCTGTCGTTGCCTTCTCCGTGGGTGAAGAAGAGCTCGCCGGTCTCGACACCGCTCCGCTCGTCGGCCACCTGGCTGCCTGGAACTACTTCCAGTCCGCAGACACCGACGCCAATGCGGAGTTCATCGAAGCCTGGCACGCCTACATTGGTGACGACAAGCGCGTGACCAACGACCCGATGGAAGCACACTTCATCGGCTTCAACATGTGGGTCGAAGCCGTCAAGAAAGCCGGCAGCACTGATCCGGATGCCGTGATCGACGCCATCGTCGGTGTCAGCGTTCCGAACCTGACCGGCGGCTACTCCGCCATGATGCCGAACCACCACATCACCAAGCCGGTGCTGATCGGTGAAATCCAGGAAGACGGCCAGTTCGAAACCGTATGGGAGACCTCCGGCCTCGTCGTTGGCGATGCCTGGTCCGACTATCTGGACGGCTCCAAGGACCTGATCTCCGATTGGCGCGCACCGCTCTCCTGCGGCAACTTCAACACCGCCACCGGCAAGTGCGGCGGCTCCGGGTCTTAAGGGGGGAACGGAGTTCGGGCGGGTCTTACGAGACCCGTCCTCTTTCCCCGGTTTTCCAACCGGAAGGGATTGCCTGGAGAGCCGCTCTTAGCTCTCCCCTCATCCTGAGGAGGACCACAAGGTCACTCTCGAAGGATGGGCGGCAACTCCGGAAGCAAGTGGCCCATCCTTCGATACGCCGCAATGCGGCTCCTCAGGATGAAGTCGTCAGGTGAAAGTTCAAAACACCGGTGGACACGATGTCCTTGATGAGATCCTTCCTACTGCTCTTTAGCCTCGCTGCCAGCCTCCTTGCCGCGCCGGCGCTGGCCCAAAGCGATCCGGAGACGCTTCGTCCGCTGATCAACGAGCTGGCCAATGGCAAATATTCCGAGACGGAAAAGCAGATCGGGGCGCTGGTCGCGACCGGTGATCCACAGGTTGCTCCGGCCCTTGAAGCCCTGAGCGACGGCGATCTTTACGTGCGCAAGGCCGATGGCGAGGTCTTCATCATCAAGAAGGCCGGCAAGGCCTACGCCTTGATTGATCCGCTGACCCTGGAAACGGCCGGCGAAGCCGCCAAGCGCGAGATGGACAAGATCAAGGTCAACAACAAGCTGCGCCGGGTGATCCGGTCCGCGCTCGGGTCCCTGACCCTGATGGCGCCCGATCCGACAGTGCGTATGGCGGCAGCGGAAGCCGTTTTCAAGGCGAAGGATCCGGACAGCATCGAGGCGCTGGATGCCGCCATTGCCGCAGAAGCGGACGACGGCGTGCGCAAGAAAATGGAAGAAGCCCGGGCGGCGGCGGTTCTGAACTCCGATATGGACGAGGCGGCCAAACTTCAGGCGGTCTCGACGCTCGGCACCATGGGCAATCGCGATGCGCTGTCGCTTCTGATCGCCGTGCAATCTTCTTCCGAAGGCGCCTTGCGCGACGCGGCGACATCGGAAATCACCAAGATCGAGAAATCCATCGCGGCCTGGGATGCCGCGCAGAACATCTGGTATGGCCTCTCGCTCGGTTCGGTTCTGCTGCTCGCCGCCATCGGCCTTGCCATCACCTTCGGTGTCATGGGCGTCATCAACATGGCGCACGGCGAGATGGTGATGATCGGGGCTTACGTCACCTTCGTGGTTCAGGAGTTCATTCGCTCCTCTGCGCCAGGGCTCTTCGAATATTCCCTGTTCATCGCCCTGCCGCTTGCCTTCCTCACCTCAGGACTGGTGGGCGTTGCCATCGAGCGCGGCGTGATCCGCTGGCTGTATGGACGCCCCCTGGAGACGCTGCTTGCAACCTGGGGCATCTCGCTGGTGCTGCAGCAGGCGGTGCGCTCGATCTTCGGCCCGACCAATCGTGAGGTTGGCAACCCGGACTGGATGTCCGGCGCCTTCGAGATCGGCCAGATGACGATCACCTATAACCGCATGTGGATCATCGTTTTCGCGATGCTGGTCTTCGCCGGACTGATGCTGGTGCTGAAGAAGACACCGTTCGGGCTCTATACCCGTGCCGTCACGCAGAACCGGCGCATGGCCGCCTCCATGGGCATCCGCACCCCCTGGATCGACGCCTTCACCTTCGGGCTCGGCTCCGGCATTGCCGGGATCGCCGGTGTGGCGCTGTCGCAGATCGACAACGTGTCGCCGAACCTGGGTCAGGGCTACATCATCGACAGTTTCATGGTCGTGGTCTTCGGCGGTGTCGGCAACCTGTGGGGCACGCTCGTGGGCGCGATGACGCTTGGTGTCGTGAACAAGTTCCTCGAACCATACGCAGGAGCCGTGCTCGGCAAGATCTTCGTGCTCGTCTTCATCATTCTCTTTATCCAGAAGCGTCCAAGGGGGCTGTTCGCCCTCAAGGGCCGGGCAGTTGAAGCATGATGTCCTCCTTTCTCTTCCGCGCCATGGATGCCCGAGCGGGGATCTTCCTGGCCATTATGGCGGCCGTGATCGTTCTCGTGCCCGCCGGTAATCTGCTCATGCCGGAAGGGTCCACCTTCCACGTGCCCAACTATGCGGTCACGCTGATGGGCAAATATCTGACCTACGCCCTGCTGGCGCTGGCAGTGGATCTGGTCTGGGGCTATTGCGGCATTCTCTCGCTCGGGCACGCGGCCTTCTTCGCCCTCGGCGGCTATGCCATGGGCATGTATCTGATGCGCCAGATCGGCACCCGCGGCGTTTATGGCGACCCGATCCTGCCGGATTTCATGGTCTTCCTGAACTGGGGTGAATTGCCCTGGTACTGGTACGGCTTCGACATGTTCTGGTTCGCCGCGCTGATGGTGCTGCTGGTGCCGGGTGTGCTGGCCTTCGTCTTCGGCTGGTTCGCCTTCCGCTCCCGCGTGACCGGCGTCTACCTTTCAATCATCACCCAGGCCCTCACCTATGCGCTGCTGCTTGCCTTCTTCCGCAACGACATGGGCTTTGGCGGCAACAACGGCCTGACCGACTTCAAGGACATTCTCGGCTTCGATATTCAGGCCGACACGACCCGCGCAGGCCTGTTTGCAGCCTCGGGCCTGGCGCTGGTCGTGTGCTTCCTCATCTGCCGGGCGATCACCCGATCGAAACTCGGCAAGGTGCTGGTGGCCGTGCGCGATGCGGAGAGCCGCACACGCTTCCTCGGCTACCGTGTGGAGCACTACAAGCTGTTCGTCTGGACCCTGTCGGCCATGATGGCCGGGATCGCCGGTGCGCTTTATGTGCCCCAGGTAGGCATCATCAACCCGGGTGAGTTTGCACCCGCCAACTCCATCGAGGTGGTGATCTGGGTTGCCGTCGGCGGACGTGGAACCTTGGTCGGGGCGGTGCTCGGCGCCGTGCTGGTCAACTTCGCCAAGACCTGGTTCACCGCCGCCCTGCCCGACATCTGGCTGTTTGCACTCGGTGGCCTCTTTGTAGTGGTGACCCTCTTCCTGCCTAAGGGCATTGTCGGCACCCTTTCCCAGGGCTGGACGGCCTTGCGGCAGCGGAAAGTTTCCGAAGACTTCGAGGCCGGGTCGGACCAACCGCCAAGCCAGGCGCCGCAGTCGCCCGCTTCGCCAGCCAACGTCAGCCCGAAAAAATCTGCCTCGACCGTTCCGGCGGATGCCGACCCCCAGCCCGCGGAGTAAAGCCATGGCACGATCTTCCAGTCTTCTTTATCTCGACGGCGTGTCGGTCTCCTTCGATGGATTCAAGGCACTGAACGAATTGTCGCTGACAATTGCCCCGGGAGAAATGCGGGCCATCATCGGCCCCAACGGCGCGGGCAAGACCACGATGATGGATGTCATCACCGGCAAGACCCGGCCCGACAGTGGTGAGGTCTTTTTCAACGGCACTGTGGATCTGACGGGCGAGGATGAGGCTTCGATTGCCGAACTCGGTATCGGCCGCAAGTTTCAAAAACCGACCGTTTTTGAGAGCCATACCGTCTGGGACAACCTGGAACTGGCGCTAAAGGCGCCGCGCGGGCCTTTTGCAACGCTTTTTCACGTCATTTCCGGCGGCGAGAAGAAACGGGTCGAATATCTGCTCGATCTGATCCGGCTCGGGTCCAAGAGGCACGAACTTGCAGCCAACCTCAGCCATGGCCAGAAGCAGTGGCTGGAGATCGGCATGCTGCTGGCCCAGGACCCGAAGCTGCTTCTGGTGGATGAACCAGCCGCCGGGATGACGGATGCCGAAACCGCCGAAACCGCTGAACTTCTGAAGGATATCGCCAATGATCACTCGGTCGTCGTGGTCGAGCACGACATGGTGTTTGTGCGCTCCCTGGGTGTCAAAGTCACCGTTCTCCACGAAGGCTCAGTCCTGGCTGAAGGCTCACTCGACCATGTCTCAGCCGACGAACGTGTCGTGGAAGTTTATCTCGGACGATGAGGGCTAGGGTGTGGACCCAGCCGTTGTCGTTTCGATTGTTGCGGCGGCATTGACGAAAGCAAACGGAGCAAAGGCCACCTACCGCATCGTGATCAGCCAAGGAAGTCAGCCCATGCTGCAAGTTGAAAACATCGATCTTCACTATGGCGCCGCCCAGGCGCTGAAGAAGGTTTCGCTGAAGGCCGAGACCGGCAAGGTGACCTGCCTGATGGGGCGCAATGGTGTCGGCAAGACCTCCACCTTGCGCGCGGTTGCCGGTCAGCACGGCATCAGCGCCGGCAAGATCCTGTGGGACGGCGAGGATATTTCCTCGTTGCCTGCCCATGCCCGCGCCAGGAAAGGCATTGCCATCGTACCGCAGGGACGCGAGATCTTTCCGCTGCTGTCGGTGAAGGAAAACCTTGAGACTGGCTACGCTCCGATCCCGCGCAAGGAACGGTTCATTCCCGACACGATCTTCGAACTGTTCCCGGTACTGAAGGACATGCTGTCCCGACGCGGCGGTGACCTCTCGGGCGGGCAGCAGCAGCAGCTTGCCATTGCCCGGGCGCTGGTGACCCGCCCGAAGCTTCTGGTCCTGGACGAGCCGACAGAAGGTATCCAGCCTTCGATCATCAAGGACATCGGCCGGGCAATCTCCTGGCTGCGCGATCAGGGCACCATGGCCATCGTGCTGGTGGAACAGTATTTCGAGTTCGCCCGGGATCTGGCCGATGACTATGCCGTCATGGATCGCGGGGAAGTGGTGCTTTCCGGGACCGGGGCGGATTTGTCGGAGACCGAAGTCCGGCGCTATCTGACGGTGTAGAGCCGGGAGCGTATTCGCTTGCGCCAAACTCTCCCCTCAAGTATCGGCACATCCGGCGTCTCCCTATAAGAGGGACTGGCCAGCTTCAGTCACTGCCGATTTGACGCACGGCGCGCAGTTGATAGGGTGCAGGCAAATTGCCTGCCTCTTCACTCACTCAGCCGGACCGTCATGTCACAACCACTTTCAAAAGAAGCCGTTTCCGCAATCACTGCCGCTGTCGACGCGGCCTTCGAGAACGAGATTTCCTTCCTGCAGGAGATCGTCCGCGCAAAGTCCCTGCGCGGCGAAGAGGCCGGTGTTCAGCGTATCGTCGCCGACGCGCTTCGCAGCCGTGACTATGACGTCGAGACCTATCCCGTCGACGTGGCATCACTGCGCTCCCATCCGGCCTTTTCGCCTGCCACCATTGATTACAAGGACACGTTCAACGTCAGCGGCCGCAAGACGTCCAAAACCAGTGGACGTTCGCTGATCCTGAATGCCCATGTCGATGTCGTTCCCTCGGCCAACCCGGCGAGCTGGACCCATCCGCCTTTTGCAGCCGTGCGAGAGGGCGACTGGCTTTTCGGGCGGGGCGCCGGTGACATGAAAGCCGGACTTGCGGCCAATCTCTTTGCGATTGATGCCATCGAGGCGGCCGGGTTCAGTTTGCAAGGTCCTCTCGAATTCCAGTCCGTCATCGATGAAGAAGTGACCGGCAACGGCACCGCCGCAGCCATCCTGCGCGGCGCGACAGCCGACGCCGTACTCATTCCCGAGCCGACGGATGAAGACGTCATCTATGCGAACTCCGGTGTGATCAAGTTCAAGATCTCTGTCCAGGGCGTGCCCGCCCATCCCCGGGAGCCGGAGTCCGGCCTGAGTGCCATTGAGGCGGCTTTCCTTGTCATCAACGAAATGAAGGCGCTTGAAGCGCGCTGGAACGAGGAAAAGACCGGCCATCCCGGCTTCGCCGATCTGCGCAACCCGGCAAGCCTCAACATCGGCACCATCAACGGTGGCGAATGGCCTTCATCAATCCCGTTTGAATGCACCTTTGAAGGCCGGATCGGATTTTATCCTGGTGACGCTCCGCACGACCGGATGGCCGGCCTGGAAGACATGCTCAAGACACTTGGCGCGAAAGACCCCCGGCTTGAAAAAGCCAATCCAAAACTGGAATGGGTCGGAACCTGTCAGCCGGGATATCTGCTGGCAGAAGGCAGCGACGCGGAAAACACGCTCGCAGAAGCACACCAGATCACGTCCGGTACCGCTCTCAAGCGGTCGATCATGGCCTGTTATCTGGATGCCGCGCTCTACATGAACCATTGCGGCATTCCTTCGCTCACCTATGGCCCGCTGACAAAGAACATTCACGGCATCGACGAATGCGTGAACCTGCCTTCGCTGAAAAGGGTCACCAAGACGATCGCCCTGTTTACTGCCCGCTGGTGCGGTATCGCGCCCCGCTAAGCAAACGCGGCTACTCCGGTCTTTCGGGGCACCTCATCGCACAAAGCCTTTTGTGCTGAGGGTCCCGTGGCCATTTGAGCCAGAAAAATGCTCCCGTTTTTTGTGTTGTTCCACTAGGCTGCACGATTGGGACACGATCAGGCAATTGCAGACGCCTCATGCTGTCTCGTTTAGAATTGGGTACGGAGCAGAATTTCAACATTTCAAACCATACGATTTCAACGATCTGGTCTTTTGTTGCCCATCCATGTAATTCGGGCAGCACCTAGCGGGCTTACGGTGATTGACTAGCGCCTGAAGACCACCCAGAAGCAGGAAAATTTAAAATGCGTGTTGCTATGATTGGGACCGGCTATGTCGGTCTGGTGTCCGGAACCTGTTTTGCTGATTTCGGCCACGTCGTGACCTGCATCGACAAGGATGCAAGCAAGATCGACGCTCTGAACAACGGACAGATCCCGATCTACGAACCTGGCCTTCAGGATCTGGTTGCCAAGAACGTTGCCGAGGAACGTCTTTTCTTCACCACGTCTCCGGAAGAGGCGATCCGCGACGCGGATGCCGTTTTCATTGCCGTTGGAACGCCCACCCGCCGCGGTGACGGCCATGCCGACCTTTCCTATGTTTATGCAGCGGCTGAAGAAATCGCGCGCCTGATTAAAGGCTTCACCGTTGTCGTCACCAAATCGACCGTTCCGGTCGGCACCGGCGACGAAGTGGAAGCGATTATCCGCAAGACAAACCCGGATGCGGATTTCGCCGTCGTTTCCAACCCGGAATTCCTGCGCGAAGGCGCTGCAATCAACGACTTCAAGCATCCGGACCGCGTCGTTGTCGGCACCGAGGACGAGCGCGCGGTTGAAGTGATGCGTGAGCTCTACCGCCCGCTCTATCTTAACGAAACGCCGATCATCGTAACCCGCCGCCGCACGTCGGAGCTCACCAAATACGCGGCCAACGCCTTTCTGGCAGTCAAGATCACCTTCATCAACGAAATTGCGGATCTGTGCGAGAAGGTCGGTGCCAACGTTCAGGAAGTGTCGCGCGGCATCGGCCTCGACAACCGCATCGGCGGCAAGTTCCTGCATGCCGGCCCTGGCTACGGCGGATCCTGCTTTCCCAAGGACACACTCGCGCTGTCCAGGATCGCCGCCGACGCCCACTCCGATCTGAAGATCGTCGATTCCGTCATTGAGGTGAATGCGGCCCGCAAGAAGAAAATGGCCGACAAGGTCATTGAATTCATGGGCGGTGATGTCAACGGCAAGACCATTGCGCTGCTCGGCCTCGCCTTCAAGCCCAATACGGACGACATGCGTGAAGCCCCGAGCATCGACATCGTTGCAAAACTGCAGGCCGCCGGTGCCAAGATTCGTGCTTATGACCCGGCCAGCATGGAAGAGGCCGAGAAGGTGATGTCGGACGTCATGTTCTGCGATGGGCCCTATCATGCCATCGAAAATGCAGATGCGGTTGTAATCGTTACGGAGTGGGATCAGTTCCGGGCGCTTGACCTTGATCGCGTGAAATCTCTGGTTTCTGCACCCAAGGTTGTCGACCTCAGAAACATCTACAAACCGGACTACATGGAGTCCCGCGGCTTCGATTACACCAGCGTCGGACGCAGCTATTAAGCGGGCACTTTTCGCACCCTGTTGTTTTAGTCAATGCGAACGCCGGGCTCACAGTAGCCCGGCGTTCGTTTTTTTAAAAATTAATTTAATTTCACATCACTTTTGAAGTTTCCAGATTGCTCACGTCGCGTCACTATGGTAACCAAACCCTTAATGGACAACAATTTTCCTGATCTTGTTAACCACATATTAACGACACAATAGCGATTGCGAACGCCTCCAGACAGGATGCTGAAGCACTTTAAGTGGTCTCGTAAATCAGGTTGAGGCTGGCATATCTTGGCAGACGAAACAGTATCTTACGACGCAGATGATCACGGCCGCGATGCCCTTAATATCGCCGGCTTCGTGACCTGGAGCTCTCAACACACCGACCGGCTCTCCGGGCCGAAACAGGGCCGGCTGGCCGTTCGTCCGGCACGCGGTGCGCTGCACGCCGGATTGAAGAAATGCATCGATCTGACGGGCGCTGGAGTCGGCCTCTTGCTGCTTTTTCCCCTATTTGTTGTGATGGCGGTTGCAATAAAACTGACGAGCCGTGGACCGGTGTTTTTCCGTCAATGGCGCTACGGTTTGAACGGCAAGAAATTTGCCGTTCTCAAGTTCCGCACGATGTATGAAGACCAGTGCGACAGCACCGGCATTTCGCAAACCGTTGCCAATGATCCACGCGTGACGCCGGTCGGTGCCTTCCTTCGCAAGAGTAATTTCGATGAACTGCCGCAGCTGATCAACGTGCTGCGGGGGGAAATGTCTCTCGTCGGCCCGCGGCCGCATGTGCCTGGCATGCTGGCTGCTGGAAGACCCTATGAAGAGTTCCATCCCAGATACATGGACCGGCACAGTGTTCTGCCGGGCATCACCGGCCTGGCCCAGGTCAACGGCTTTCGCGGAGAAACCAAAGACCCGTACTCGGCCCGCATGCGGCTGGCCTATGATCTTGCCTATGTCGAGCGCCAGTCGGTCACCCTCGACGTCAAGATCCTCGCCACGACCATCGTGAAGGAATTTTTCTACGCCAGCGGTTCCTGAAACATGTCGCGGTCAATCGCCTCTGAGCGACATGCTTCGTAGCTTTATGGACGCAGATCTTTTTCCGAAACCGGCACCTCTGTTCTCCAGGTGCGATCCGAACTTCAGCACAGCTTCCAGCCTGCATCGACCGTCATCGGCACAGGGTCACCCGTCGGCGCACAGTGTTGCCATGCGCTGGAGGGCCAGCAGATAGCCTTCGACCCCGCAGCCGGCGATTACCGCGTCCGCCCGGGCGGAAACATATGAATGATGCCGGAAGCTTTCCCGCTTGTGGATGTTCGAGATATGGACCTCGATCACCGGACAGCTACAGGCGCTCAGCGCGTCCAGAATTGCAACCGACGTGTGGGTATAGGCTGCAGGGTTGATGATGATGCCAGCCGCAGCTTCCCGCGCCTCGTGGATCCAGTCGATCAACTCATGTTCTGCATTGCTCTGGTGGAACACGATCTGCAGGCCTGCCGGCTCCGCCGCCGCTTCACACATCGCCCGAACATCGTCCAGCGTCTGAGCCCCGTAGATCTCGGGTTGCCGCTTGCCGAGAAGATTAAGATTCGGGCCGTTCAGAACATAGATGATTTTTGCCATTGAGTTTTCCCTGGATCTTTACAGACAACTTGCCGCGCACTGGTGACTTTTACCAAGAAATTCGGTGATTTCCGGCAAAAGATTGTGGACGGTTACTATGGGAGGTGATACCGCGAGCGCGCGTTCTTGCCACGCTCAGCTTTACGCATTATTAACCATAAAACTCCAGTGTGAGAAAAAATCGGCGCATCGGGTAATCATGATCAAACTCCGCGAACGGCTGGACACACTTGAAGCTTTGATGGCGGCCATCGAAGGGTACCATCACCTGCCCATCGATGTTCTTTCGCAGTTCCTGCTTGACCACTACACGGTTGATCTTGATGTGCTGGCGCAGTTTGCTGAAGCTGCAGAAACCGCCAATTCCCAAGGGGCGGTGTCTTATCCAGCAACAGCCACCCGCACTGCGGCACAATCAGCCGCCTGACGCTTCCACACTGTCTTTTCCTGAATTTGTCGCTTAACCGATCGCGGTGAGGCTACCGTCACCCTCGCCCTGTTGCGGCGGCTGCTGCGGCTGGCCGGGGCCGCCTTGCCAGATTTTCTGGCGGTTGCGGATTTCACGTGGGGCCGGGCCGAAATAGGTGGCCGTCTTGATGAAATCGCGCGGGTGCAGGATCACGCTGGAAACGCGCTGATAAAGAGCCTTTGCCGAGATCGGTTTTGACAGCAACTCGTGCACGCCAAGCCGCCGGGCCTCGACAATCCGGCTACGCTCGGTATGCGCCGTTACCATGATGATCGGAATATAGGCGAAGGGATTGTTCGGGCTGCGGATCATGCGCACCATATCCGCGCCGTCCAGGATCGGCATGACCCAGTCCAGAATGAGGATATCCGGGTTCGCCCGGTCCATGGCCTCCAGGCCAGACGCGCCATCTTCGGCCTCGACAATGCGCCGCGCACCGAACCCCTGCAGCATGGTGCGCAGGATCGTCCGCATATAGGCACTGTCTTCGACCAGCAAGAATGTCAGAGAGGCAAGATCAAGGCTCACCTAGTCCTCCTTGTTTGACTTAACCATTGCCATGAAAGTCTGAACAATGAGTTAGTCCTGCTCTTTTCCGACAGCTCTATCCGCCGCTTGCGCGGGATCGACTTTGAATAGTTTCGCAAAGGCTGAGAAATTGATTGCAATACAAGAAAGGATTTCACGCATTGGTAAGATTGCGATGAATTAATCTTTTGACCGGTTTGAAATTAACGGGACTTTCAATTGTACGCCGTCATCCTTCAGGCACGAAATTCAACCGAATGAGCAGCCTGTTGCAAACGATTGTAAGAACCATGTCCCGAGATTCTGACCCGTTCGGGGAAGACGACCCGCTCCCCATGGAGAACGAGCAGTCCGACCTCGCATCACATGCAAAACTGAGAGACAATCTTCTGCTGCTTGCCGGCATAGGCCTCGTCCTGCTGGCCACCGGAATGGCCCTCTCCAACGTGCTTTCCTAGCCTGCTCGTTGCTGCCTGTGATCATGCGTTTCAGGCAGAGCGTGGTTCCCTGGCACTGAAGAGTGCGACGCATCCGATCATTTCCACCGTCACATCGTCAAATCGCTTGTCGAGTTCTGACCGCAGAGCCTCCAGCGCGTCGGCCTCGTTCGAAAAGACGCCCTTGCGGTTATAGATCTGCATCAGCTTGCGGGCGGCACCGGACCGTGGGGCGTCGCCTTGCAGGATGGTGGAACCGAAGACGGTTGCCCCGTCTTCAAGATGCGGGATCGCATGATCGAAAATCACGGCCTTTTCAGCCATTGTGCCCGGCAGGCAATGAAGCACGTAGTTCAGACCTATCGTCTTGAACGTGCCGATATCCTGTGGCCATGGCACCAGTGCGTCTGCCTGAATGGTTACGGGGTTCAGGCGGGCAATTCTTGCAGCGGCCTTGCCGAGGCAATCGCTGTTGGGATCGAGCAATGCGACCTTGGGATCCGAAACGGGAAACCGCGCCTTGTCCAGGAAGTAGCCGGTGCCCACGCCGATATCCAGGTGATTGGCGGACACATGACGATTGTAGAGCCCGACCAGATGGGAACTTGGGCAACGCCAGATCCAGCGGTTGGACAGCCCCAGTACAAGCGCATCGTAGATGGCAAGCGACGTTCTGGAATAAACGGCATAGCCCGGCTTGTGCGCTTCGGGAAACGATTCCATGCATTGCTCCAATGACCTAAAGGAATGCATGGGGCTAGGCCCACAGAGGGCCAAAGTCAAGATTGCCGGCGATCACTTGCCGGGCAGATCGTCATCGTCAAGGATGCGCCACTTGGCGCCTTCCAGATCGTCATACTGGCCACTTTTCAAGGACCAGAGGAACGCCCCCAGCCCCAGCGCTCCCAGAAGCAGCGCGATCGGTATCAGATAGATCAGAACGTCCATGTTGATCTCATTCCGCGGCCTGTTGTTGCGAGACCCCAGGTGCCTCGGTTCCCGAATTCCTGTCGCCGGCTCCCCAGCGCAGCTTGAGCGCGTTTGCGGTAACGGCAAGCGAGGACGCTGACATGGCCGCGGCTGCCATCAACGGCGTGACGAAACCGGCCACGGCAATGGGCACGGCAACGATGTTGTAGACGACAGAGATCCAGAGGTTCTGCTCGATTGCCGCCCTCGCCCGTTTCGACAGCCTGAGCGCGTCGGCCACCGGCTGCAATTTATCACCCAGGAAAACAGCGTCCGCCGCCGCCTGACTGAGATGAACGGCCGATACCGGGGACAGCGAGACATGCGCACCGGCGAGCGCTGGAGCGTCGTTGAGGCCATCGCCCACCATCAGAACCTTTCGGCC
This sequence comes from Roseibium aggregatum IAM 12614, assembly GCF_000168975.1. Taxonomy (GTDB): domain Bacteria; phylum Pseudomonadota; class Alphaproteobacteria; order Rhizobiales; family Stappiaceae; genus Roseibium; species Roseibium aggregatum. The sequence continues at coordinate 209,020 of NZ_AAUW01000005.1, read as the reverse complement.
ACTGGCCTGAAGTTCTTCAAGGCGTGCAATCTTCTGGGCGGGTTTCATGCCGGACTGCCACTGCGCAATATCCAGCGCAGCCGCGCAATCGGCAACGGCGGGCCTGGTGTCGCCGGAGAGGATTTCGAGCGCATAACCACGCGCCTTCAACTGGTCGATCACCGCCCTGGCATCCGGCCGCAGTCTTTGCCGGAACGCCAGCAGGCGGGCAGGCTCCGCGCCGAAGCGGATGGCAAGCAGCGACGCTCCCGGGTTCGCTTCCAGGGTGGCCTCGATCTCATCAACCGACGCTTCGCAAAAGAGCGGGCTGCCGAGGCGCAGACGCTGTCCGGCAACTGTCGTCTCAAGACCGGCCCCGGACGTTTCGCTGACGTTTGGCAGGGGCTGCAGCGCGCCTGTTACCTTGACCAGAGCGGCCGACAAGGGATGCCGGCTGGCAAGGGCAAGACGTCCCGCCAGTACAAGCGTTTCGTCGTCTGGATCGATGGAGCTGCACAGATCAGGCTCGGTAAGGGTCAAGGTTCCCGTCTTGTCGAACAGGATGGTGTCGATGTCCGACAGCCGTTCGATGGCATCGCCGGAATTCAGCAGGACACCGCAGCGGAAAAGCTGACCGGAGGCCACCACCTGCACGGCAGGAACCGCCAGACCGAGTGCGCAGGGACAGGTGATGATCAGAACCGAGATCGAGATGATCAGGGCCGGTTGCCAGTCGAGCCCGGCAAGCAGCCACCCGAGGAACGTCAGTGCGGCCGCTCCATGCACCAGTGGTGCGTACAGGCGCGCGGCGCGGTCGGCGATGCGCACATATTTCGATTTTGCCTGGGAGGCTGCTTCCAGCAGGCGATTGACTTCATCCAGCAGCGTTGCGCCGGAAGCCGCCTGGACCCGGACCTGCAAGGCCCCTGCCCCGTTCAGCGTACCGGCATAGACGCGCTGGCCGGGAGCGACAGGCGCCAGCACGCTTTCACCGGTTACAAGGCTCTGGTCGATCTCCGAGACACCGGTTTCGACCACGCCGTCCACCGGCACCCGCTCGCCGCCGGACACCAGAACCAGGTCGCCCGCGGCAATTTTCGAGAGCGGAACCTCGCGCACAGCCCCGTCGGGATGGATCCGCGCGGCAACTTCAGCCTTGAGCGCTGCGATGTTTTCGGCAAAGGACCGCGTGCGCCCGCGCATGTTGTGATCGAGGTACCGCCCGACCAGCAGGAAGAACAGCAGCATGACGGCGGACTCGAAATAGGCGTGATGCTGGTGCTGAATGGTCTGGACGACAGACAGGGCAACGGCGAGCGTCACGCCGATCACGATCGGCACATCCATGTTCAAGCGGCCAGCGGCCAGGGCATTGAAGGCACTACGAAAAAAGGGTCGCCCGGCATAGGCAACCGTCGGCATGGCGATCAACGCGGACAGCCAATGGAAGAAATCCCGGGTTTCCGGGGTGATGTCCGTGGCATTGCCCGACCAGACGGAGACAGACAGGAGCATGATGTTCATGCCGGCAAAACCGGCAACCGCCAAACAGCGCAGCAATTGTTTGCCGGTCTTGTCCTGACGTTCCTTCTGGCTGGCCGGGTCAAACGGGTGAGCCTTGTAGCCGAGCCGCTCCAGCTCGGCGACGATCTCATCGGCCCCGGTCTGATCCTGTGACCAGTCGACGGCAAGCCGCTGACTGGTCAGGTTGACACGGGCTGTCCGGATGCCCGGAAGCCGCTTCAGGCCCCGTTCGATTTCTCCCATGCAGGCTGCGCAGGTGATACCGTCGACGGCGAGATCCATATGGACCGCGCCATCTTCGCCCGGTGTCACGAACGCCTGCCAATCACGCTGATGGACCGTCACGGCATTTGCCTCAGTTCTTGACGAAGATCCGGTTTTCGGACCGGAACTTGCGTTCACCATCCTGTTCGATTTCCAGGATGAGTGTCCAGTTGCCATCGGCAAGGTTTTCGACCGTACCAACATACCGCCCACCGCCATCGGCCGTGAAATCGATCTTCACGTCGGTGTCGTCATGAACCGGATTGCGCATGAGGGCATGGAGAGCCACCCCATAGAGCGGCGTGCCTTGTGCATCCTTGGCCGTGACGACCAGCTTGCCGTCCTGATCGCTGGTGCGGACGAATTCGCTCGACACCTGCCAGTTCAGTTCCGCCTGGGCTTTTGCTGCCGCGATTTCCTCGTTGTAGGCCTGTCCTGCCTCATAGGAACTTTCCACCACCACGCCCGGGAAAGACCCGAGCGCGAGATAGATGAAGATCGCATTGGCGGTAAAGACCACCCCGAAGAAGCCCAGAAGCCAGGCAAGGACCGTCTTTCCGGAAATCGCCTTGGGATCCTTCATGTTCGATTGAACCATCGTCATTCCTTGCTCCTCAAGGTTTTTGCGGTGCCTTGAACGTATCCTTGGCCGTCACGACCTCGCCCATCACGCTTTCGGTGATGCGGAAGGTAACCGGCGTCGAATGCGGCATCTTCGCCCAGGGCGGAGAGGTCACGAGAATACGAACTTCACGCGTGGTGTCCGGGCCGACAGAGATGATCGGACGGCCGGCGAAGGTGTCTTCGGTGCCAACGGCTTCGACCATCGTGTTTGCAGGCATACCTTCCACATGCAGCATGAAGTGGCGCTCGTGGCGGCGCTTGTTGGACAGGCGCACAGTATAGCCGTTGCGTACGGAACCGTCAGACTGTTCGACGAACACCGGATTCCTGTCGTGCAGAACGCTGATGTCGGCGAAATCGCGGTTGAGCAGCGCGAACAGCATGATGCCACAGACCACGGCAATGATGCCGACATAAAGAACCGTACGCGGGCGGACGATCTCGTAGACAGACTCCTTGCCCTCCAGCCGGCGCTGGATGTTTTCGTCCGTATCGTAGCCGATCAGACCTCTCGGCTTGCCGACTTTGTCCATGACGTTGTCACAGGCGTCGATACACAGGCCGCACTGGATGCAATCAAGCTGCATGCCCTTGCGGATATCGACACCGGTCGGGCAGACCTGGAAGCACTGGTAGCAGTCGACACAGTCACCTGCCGGCAAACCCTGGTCGGCAAGCTTCTTGTTCTGTTTCAGGGAGCCGCGTGGCTCTCCCCGATCCCAGCGATAGGTGACGTTGAGGGCCTTCTCGTCGGTCATGGCAGCCTGGATGCGCGGCCACGGGCACATGTAGATACAGACCTGCTCCCGCATGAAGCCTGCGAGGAGATAGGTCGTCGTGGTCAGGATGGCGATCCAGATGTAGGCAATCATCGGGGCCTGGAAGGTCAGGAGTTCCCAGACCAGGGTCGGCGCGTCGTTGAAATAGAGCACCCAGGCACCGCCGGTCCACCAGGCGATCATCAGCCACAGGAAATGCTTGGTGACGCGCTTGCGGACCTTGTCGAAGGTCCATGGATCCTTGTCGAGGGCGATACGTTCGCGACGATCACCTTCCACCTTGCGCTCGACCCACAGGAACAGGTCCGTCCAGACCGTCTGCGGGCAGAGATAGCCGCACCAGACGCGTCCTGCGACGGCGTTCATGAGAAACAGCGTCAAGGCGGCCAGGATCAGCAGGCCGGTGAGGTAATAGACTTCCTGCGGCCAGATCTCGATAAAGAAGAAATAGGCCCGCCGGGCTTCCATATCGACCAGAACCGCCTGGCTCGGTGCATCCGGCCCACGGTCATAGCGAATGAAAGGCAGGAAATAATAGATGCCCAGCGTGATGAACAGCAGCGTCCACTTGATCCTGCGGAACAGGCCATGCGTCGCCATTGGATAGATTTTTTTGGCTGATGCAAACCACTCTTCGGATTGCGCGCCCTCATGCGTCTCGGTGTCCGTAGACATACCGTCCGTCCTCTTCAACGCGATCCTGCCCCAATAGGATCTTATGTAAAATCATTCGCCACTCACAATTAGCAGCGAGTGCTCAAAATAAACCGGCGCAAAGCGTCACACTTTGCGCCGGATCAAATCGTTCAGGCTATCTGGCGCATTTGTCGCACCAGATCCGCTGGAATTACTGCCCGCCCCCGAAGGAGTGGACATAGACCGTCAGAGACTTGATGGTCGCCGGGTCGAGACGGTCGACCCAGGCCGGCATCACGCCGTTGCGCGGGTTGTTGATCTGCGACTTGATGGCGTCCAGAGACTTGCCATAGAGATAGTTGGCGGACAGCAGGCTCGGTGCGCCGACCTCCTGCAGGCCCTTCAGGTCGTCGCCATGGCAGGCTGCGCAGTTATCTTCATAAACAGTCTGCCCCGCTGCCAGATCGACACCTTGTTCGGTCTCAAGCCCTGCACGGGATGCGACGAAGTTGGCGACCTGGTTGATCTCCTCGCGGCTCAGCAACTCGTCGCGGCCGAAGGCAGGCATTTCGCCAATGCGTGCTTCGTCATGGCCGGACCGGATACCGAATTCCAAGGTGGTGTGGATGTCGTCCAGCGTTCCACCCCAGATCCAGGTGTCGTCCTGCAGGTTCGGAAAGCCTTCCGCACCCGTGCCGCCGGAACCGTGGCACGGTGCACAGTTGTCGCCGAAAGCTGCCTGGCCGTTGGCCCGGGCAAATTGCAGCAGCTCCTGATCCGTGGAGATATCCTCAAGCGAGGCTGCCACGATCTTGTCGGCGAAGACCGACCGGTCGGAGATGCCCTTGTCATAGGCTGCGATCGCCTCGGTCCGCTGGTTGGCGCCCAGCACACCGGTGGTGTAGCTGGAAATCAGCGGCCAGGACGGGTAGAGAACCCAGTAGATCACAGCCCAGACGATGCAGGCATAGAACAGATACAGCCACCATTTCGGCAGTGGGTTGTTCAGTTCTTTCAGACCGTCCCATTCGTGGCCGGTGGTTTCGACCCCGGAAATCTGGTCGACTTCCTTTTTATGTGTGTCTGCCATGGATCAGTCCTCCCGGAACGGGATTTGAGCAGCGTCGTCGAACTTTTTCCGGTTCTTCGGCCACAATGCGTAGGCCAGAACGACGCCAAACAGGATCATGAAATAGAGTAGGCCCCAGGTTTGCGCGAAGCCTGCGAATGCGGAGTATGTCTCGTTCATCGCCCTTACCTCGCGTTTGCCTTGTCGTCATAGATCGAGAAATCGACCATGGTCCCGAGAACCTGCAGATAGGCGACAAGCGCGTCCATCTCGGTGACTTCTCTCGGGTTGCCGTCGAAATCGCGGATCGTGGCGTTCGGCCAGCGTTCCTCGAAGCCATCGGCTGCTTCCGTGTCCGGTTTTGCCTGACCGATGATGTCAGATGCGGCATTTGCGATCTGTTCTTCGGTGTAAGGCACGCCGACCACGGTGTTGACCGACAGGTGAGCCCCAATGTCCCGGGTATCCAGGCGGTTTTCAGCCAGGAACGGATAGCCGGGCATGATGGAAGCGGGAACCAGCGCGCGCGGGTCCTTCAGGTGCTCCACATGCCAGTCGTCGGAATATTTGCCGCCGACACGGGCCAGATCCGGTCCGGTACGCTTGGACCCCCACTGGAACGGATGGTCGTACATCGACTCCGCCGCCAGCGAGAAGTGGCCATAACGTTCCATTTCGTCGCGCATCGGACGCACCATCTGCGAATGGCACAGATAGCACCCCTCGCGGATGTAGATATTGCGTCCGGCCAGTTCGAGCGGCGTATAGGGCCGCATGCCTTCGGTCTTTTCAATCGTGCTCTTCAGATAGAAGAGCGGAGCGATCTCGACCAGGCCGCCGATGGCGACCATGACCAGAATGCCGATCAAGAGAATGAAGGAGTTCTTTTCAAAGACTTCGTGTTTTTTCCATGCAGACATTGTCTGTCCCTCCCTTATTCGGCCGGAGCCAGGGAGCCAACCGGCGTGGCATCGGCTTCTTCAGCCTCGCCGTGACGGACGGTCATCCAGAGATTGTAGGCCATGATCACAGCACCGAGCAGGAAGAGCCCACCGCCAAGAGCACGGATGATGTAGAAGGGATGCATCGCCTCGACGGTTTCCACGAAGGAGTATTCCAGGAAGCCGAGCTGATCGTAGGCGCGCCACATCAGGCCCTGCATGATACCGGACACCCACATCGCGGTGATGTAGAGAACGATACCGATCGTGGACAGCCAGAAGTGCAGGTTGACCAGCTTCAGGGAGTAAAGCTGACGCTTGTTCCACAACCACGGGATCAGGCAGTAGATCGCGCCGAAGGAGATGTAGCCAACCCAGCCCAGAGCACCGGAGTGCACGTGGCCGATGGTCCAGTCGGTGTAGTGCGACAGGGAGTTGACAGAGCGCAGGCTCATCAGCGGGCCTTCGAAGGTGGACATGCCGTAGAAGGCGACCGAAACCACCATCATACGCAGGACCGGGTCGGTCCGCAGCTTGTCCCAGGCGCCCGAAAGCGTCATCAGGCCGTTGATCATGCCACCCCAGGAGGGCATCCACAGGATGATGGAGAAGGTCGCACCCAGCGTTGACGCCCACTGCGGCAGAGCCGTGTAGTGGAGGTGGTGCGGGCCTGCCCAGATGTAGATGAAGATCAGCGCCCAGAAGTGCACGATGGACAGACGGTAGGAATAGACCGGCCGGTCAGCGCGTTTGGGGATGAAGTAATACATGATGGCCAGGAAGCCGGCGGTCAGGAAGAAGCCCACCGCGTTATGGCCGTACCACCACTGAACCATGGCGTCCTGAACACCTGACCAGACGATGTAGGACTTGGTCGAGTAGATCGAGACCGGAATGGTCAGGTTGTTGGTGATGTGCAGCATGGCAATCGTGACGATGAACGCCAGATAGAACCAGTTGGCCACATAGATATGCGGCTCCTTGCGCTTCCAGAGCGTGCCCAGGAACAGCAGCAGGTAGAAGACCCAGACGATGGTCAGCCACAGGTCGGCATACCATTCCGGTTCCGCATATTCCTTGCTCTGCGTCGCGCCGAGCAGGTAGCCCGTTCCCGCGATCACGATGAAGGCGTTGTAGCCCAGGATCACGAACCAGGGCAGGATCTTGCCCGGCATCCGGACACGGCTGGTGCGCTGGACAACATACATCGACGTTGCCAGAAGCACGTTGCCGCCGAAGCGAAGATCACCGCGGAGGTGTGCAGCGGGCGCAACCGCCCGAAGTTGGTCCACGGCAGATCGAAGTTCAGCGCAGGCCAGGCCAGCTGAAGAGCGATGATCAAACCGACCGTGAAACCGGCAATACCCCAGAACATTGCCGCGACCGCACCGAACTTGATCGGCCCGATGTTGTAGTTGGGTTTGCCGTCGATTTCGGCCGGAATCGGTTCCCCGCCGTCATCGAAGTAGTTCTTGAAAATCAGAAACACGCTGACGGCGGCGAACAATGCGCCTATGCCAGCGTGGAATGCCATGACCTGATCGAATGTCTTGCCTGCCACGATGATGCAGGCAAACGCAAGCAGCACAAGGAAGAGAGCGAAGCCGCCTTCCTCGAGCGAGATCATTTTGGCCTTGTTTTGTGCCATTTTAGCGCCCCAGTCTTGAAATCGTTACAAGGTGCCAACGATGGCACGACCATGCACACGACTCTGAAAATGCCGCGTTGATTCATATCAACATGACCGCAAATGACGATGCCGGAACAGCCAGCAAAGGTCAGATTGCATTGGGTTAATTGTCGCGGGTACGATGCGGGGTGGTTGTTAAGGGGATATGACGACCGGTCGATTTCCGCCTCCAGACAGTGTGATCCGGCTGCGCTCAAGGCCCTTGTGCCATTGCCGATGCCCGGTCCGCCGGTTTTCAAAAGCCAAGGACCTGGAAACGTGTTAGCCCTTCGTCTTTCGCTGACGGATGATGCCCAAGGGCCCGCCGAATGCCTTCACCAGCCACCGTTGGCTTTCCTTTTCGATACCGGACCTTTCCCTTGACTGCAGCTTTCAACAAAGGCGCACGCCTTCATCCCAACATCATCGGCAGTCTCTGGATGGTGGCTGCCATGGCCGCCTTTGCGTTGGAAGATGCCTTTGTGAAGCAGGCCGCCACGCAATTACCCGTTTCGGAAATCCTCGTCCTGTTCGGCATCGGCGGCACCATTGCCTTTTTCGGCCTTGCCACAGCCACGCGGGAAAAGGTTCTGAACCGGGACGTCTTCTCGAAGGTGATGCAGGTACGTTTCGCCTTTGAGCTGGTGGGCAGGCTCTTCTATGTTCTGGCACTTGCACTCACACCGCTCTCCTCGACCACGGCCATCCTTCAGGCTACACCGATCTTCGTCGTCCTCGGTGCTTCGCTGTTCTTTGGAGAGACGGTTGGGTGGCGCAGGTGGACGGCGATCTTCATCGGCCTTGTGGGTGTGCTGATCGTGCTGCGCCCGACCAGTGACAGCTTCTCCCTACTCTCGATCCTGGCCGTCATCGGCATGCTCGGCTTTTCCGGACGTGACCTCGCCAGCCGCGCCGCGCCTGCAACCCTCAGCACCAATATTCTGGGCTTTTACGGGTTTCTGACAATCATCATCGCAGGGCTCGTCTACGGTCTGTGGGACCGATCAGCCTTCTTGGTGCCGGGAACAACCGCGCTTATTGCCCTTGGATCCGCCGTCTTTTGCGGTGTCTTTGCCTATAGCGCGCTGATGAAAGCCATGCGCACCGGCGAGATCGCCACCGTCACCCCGTTCCGCTATTCGCGGCTTCTGTTTGGTGTCCTGCTCGGTACCGTCTGGTTCAACGAAAAGATCGATACGCAGATGCTGGTCGGATGTGCTGTGATTGTGGGATCAGGACTGTTCATTCTGTGGCGCGGCAACAAGGCGAAGGCCCGGCGCACATGAAAGCAAAGCCTGCCTTCAGGCACTTATCCGATGTCACGCAAGGCCTGCAGTACCTGCCCTGAAGCACCTTTGCCCCGGCTTGCGGGAAGGCTCCACAGGCAGATCTGCCGGTGCAGCGGAACAGTGGTTGAAAAGGGTGCCACCAATGCTCCTGACGCAAGCTGTTCGGCAACAAGCGCGCGATGCGCCATCAGAACCCCTGCCCCGTTGAGCGCTTCTTCCACCGCCAGGGCATAAAGCGAAAAGACCGGGCCGCGTGGTGCAAACCCGGCACCGGGCATCACACTCTCCGCCCAAAGGCGCCAATCGTCCGCCCAGGCGGTATCCGTCAGGCAAACCGCCTCTTTCAGGTCACCTGGCTTTCTGAGCTGCTTGGCAAGCGCCGGGGTGCAGACCGGCAGCAACTCATCGCCCGAAAACGTGATCCCGTTGTCCGGAACACTGTCGCAATAAAACAGGCAGAGATCGAAGGGCACCCGCTTCAGGTTCGGCGGTGTTTCCAGAGCCGTCACCGAGATATCGATCCCGGGCAGCTTCTTGCGCAGTTGCGGCAACCTCGGGCCTAACCAGAGCTGAGCAAGCGCCGGCAGGGCGGCAATGTGGATCTTGCCGGGTGAAGCGCCGCGCCTCAGATCCCGCACGGCTGTTCCCATAAGGTCGAAAGCGGCGACAAACCCCGGCAACGCCCGCTCGCCCGTGGCGGTCAGGCGGACACCCTTGGCGTGACGCACAAAAAGGGCGGCACCTATTTCCTGCTCCAGCGACTTGATCTGCGCCGCCACGGCTCCCGGCGTGACCTGGAGCTCGGCAGCGGCCTGCGCGAACCCGCCAAGGCGCGCCGATGCTTCGAACGCCCTGAGTGCGTTCAGCGAAGGAAGTCTGGGAACGGGAGGAGCAACAGGCATACTCAAGGCCTAATTTTTCTAGCCCTTGAATTTCTAAAATCTGATTTGCGCGAAAACAAGCGGAGATGGACACTTTGTCCAAATAGACCCGGAGTTTCGACATGACCGCGCAAGACAAATGCCCCTGGCTCCCCGCTGTGGCTGCCACCCGTATCGACGAGATCACCCAGGCAACTTCCTCTCTCGGATCCGAAGCGATTGCCGCGCGCATCGAAGCGCTGGCCGAGGCCAACAGGACCATCCACGAGAAGGACTGCTTCAACCTCAACCCGGCGACCAACGTGATGAACCCGCGTGCGGAGGCGTTGCTGTCGAGTGGCATGGGGTCCCGGCCCTCGCTCGGCTATCCGGGTGACAAATACGAAATGGGTCTCGAAGCCATCGAGGAAATCGAGGTGATCGCAGCGAACCTTGCCTGCGAGATCTTCCAGTCCGCCTATGCGGAGATCCGGGTTGCCTCAGGCGCGCTGGCAAATCTTTATGCATTCATGGCAACGACAAAGCCGGGTGATGCCATCATCGCGCCGCCTGCCTCCGTGGGAGGTCATGTCACCCATCACGCGCCAGGATGCGCCGGTCTTTATGGCCTGGACATCCACGAAGCGCCAGCCGATGCCGACGGCTACACGATCGATCTGGACGGACTGCGCGCCCTGGCGCTGGAAGTCCGGCCCAAGCTGATCACCATCGGAATGAGCCTCAACCTGTTCCCGCACCCGGTGAGAGACATTCGCGCCATTGCCGATGAGGTCGGTGCCTTCGTCCTGTTCGATGCGGCCCACCAGTGCGGCATGATTGCCGGAGGGGTCTTTTCCGATCCGCTTTCGGAAGGTGCGCATCTGATGACGATGAGTACCTACAAGAGCCTGGGCGGTCCGGCCGGCGGACTGATCGTCACCAATGACCAGGATCTTGCCCGCAAGCTCGACAAGATTGCGTTTCCGGGCCTGACCGCCAATTTCGACGTTGCAAAGTCGGCTGCACTCGCCATCACCCTGCTGGACTGGCGCGACTACGGCCAGGCCTATGCCGCCGAGATGGCAGCGACTGCGCGTACGCTTGCCGATGCCCTTGCAGCGGAGGGCATGCCGGTGTTCTCAACGGCGAAGGGGGCAACTGCGTCCCACCAGTTTGCGCTGGAAGCGGCTGCCTTCGGCGGCGGTCAGGCGGCGTCGAAAAAGCTTCGCCAGGCAGGCTTTCTGGCATGCGGCATCGGTCTGCCGATTGCCCCCGTTGACGGCGACATGAACGGCCTCAGATTCGGAACACCGGAACTGGTCCGGTGGGGCATGACGAGCGCCGACATGCCGGAACTGGCCAGGCTGATAACCGAAGCCCTTCGTTCGAACGATCCGCAGGCAATGGCCGGACGCGTCGCCAGATGGCGGCAGAGTTTCGACACACTCCACTTCATCCGTCCGTGAGTATTGGCACTCAACCTGCAGAACGGCGGTTCATGGTTCCACACCCGGACCGCTGATCAGCCTCAGTTGCTTCGCCGCCCCAGCACCAGTCCGGTGATGAACGGCAACAGCAGCACCATTCCGGTGAAGCGTGCGATCTGGTGGGCGGCAACAAAGGCCGGGTCGAGATCCAGCATGAAGGCGAGCAGTGTCATCACTTCCAGGCCGCCGGGAGCGTAGGCAAGCAAGGCCTGGCCGAACGGGATATCGACCATTTCGGCAACCATCCAGGCCCCGGCAAGTGAAGTCAGAAACGCCGCTGCGAAGGCGGCAATGGAGGCTCCGAGGACACTGACAAACTGGCGGAGTGTCATGTTGCCAAAGCGGCAACCGATATGGGCGCCCATCATGACGAAACAGGGAAGCACGATGTAATTCGGCAGGACGAGCACCAGCAGACCGGACGCATTGAGACCTGCGCTCATGAAAAACGCGCCTGTCAGTCCGCCTCCCGGCACCCTGGTCTTGACCGCAAGCCAGCTCGCCGCAAGGCAGAGCGGTATGCCGATCAGAAAATCCTTGAGACCGGACACATAGACCGTGCTGCCACCAATCCCAGTCGGTTCCGCAGAGGAGACGACGGCAAAGGGCAGAACCGCCACCAGAACGAACAGACGCAGCGACTGGCTGGAGGCAATGCGCGGAAGATCCGCCCCCCTTTCCGTCGCAAGGGCCATGACATAGGAAAGAGCCCCCGGAATCGACCCGAAAAAGGCCGTTTCCTTCGACCATTTCGCGCCGTAGTGCAGCACCGCATACCCGGCAAACGTGACGGCCACCATGACTGCGAGGAGCATGGCCATGGACACCGGCCACTCCGCCACCCGCTCGACGATATCCGGATGAACCCCGGCCCCCATTGAAATGCCAATCATGATGAATAGCGCATCCCGCAGCAGGGCCGGCATGAGCGTCGGAACCTGTGCCAGCGTCGCGATGGCGACGAAGACCATGGCGCCGGACAACCATGCCGCAGGCAGCCCGAGCAGGTTGAACAACGCCCCTCCGGCAGTCGCAATGAGAAGCGTGACCGCAAGTCTTCCGGCGGCAGATTGAAACGATATGTCAGGCATCAGGACCCATTGAGCTTGGAAAGGCTCCTTGAGCTATAGATGGATTGATCGGACAGCGCATGGTTGATTGCATGGATCAACATGTACGAGGCGTCTTTTATCAGGCGGTTGTCCCCGGCAACTGCGCAGGGCGGGGCTGTGTGAAAGGTTTACCCTCAATTCCTTCCAGTTCACAGGCCTTGCATACGGCCGGACGCATTTCCAGCGTTTCAAGAAGAGCGCGCAGATGCGGCGTCGCCTCAAGAGACCATTTGCCTTCGTTGCGATAGAGCTGGGCCCACCTGGCGCAAGCGGCAAGATAATGGTCCAGGACGGAAAGTTCGGTCCCCAGAAGAAAGGGGCCGCCCCGCGCGGAGAGTTCAGCCTCAAGATGCCCGAAACTACCGGTGATCCGGCGTATCAGACCGGCGTGAAGGCTCAAGGCCACCTGCGCTTCGGGAACATATCGTTCCGGCTTGAAGGAGATCCGCAGGTCCGAGTGCAACGTGTTTGACAGGAAAAACAGCCACTTCAGGAAGCGTCCGCGGTGTGGTGAGCCAGGGGCCGGCGCCAGATTTCCGTGCGTTTCCGCCAGATGCACGATAATCGCCGCCGTTTCAAACATGGGGGCGTCCTGCCCCGGCACTTCCAGAACCGGAATCAGGCCCTGCGGATTGAGCCGTCGATAAGCCTCGGAGTTCTGTTGCGAGATCAACCGGTCGACAGGCGCATAGTCATAGCTGAGGCCAAGTTCTTCAAGAACCATCCTGACGATAAAATTGGCGCTGTCCGGAGAGCCATGCAGTCGGTACCGCTTAGGAGAATCGGCAAGCCGGGTTTCTTCGGCAACGGGCTGCAAGTCGGTCACGCCAGATCATTCCTTCGGTTTGAGTGTCATTCCCGCCAGGGACTTGAGCGATATCAAGGCGCGGTCCCGCGCAGCGCGGATAGATCGACACATGATGAAAGATCCGCTCTCTTACGCCATGCGCAACGTTCCGCGCTACACCAGTTATCCGACAGCACCGCATTTTCATGACGGCGTAACGGCCGGTGTCTATGCGGACTGGCTCAAGACGGTGTCGTCGCAGGATTCGCTTTCGCTTTACCTGCACGTGCCCTATTGCCGTGAGCTTTGCCACTATTGCGGCTGCCATACCAAGGCAACGCGTCAGGATGCGCCGCTCAAGGCCTATGCCGCAACGCTGGGGCAGGAAATCAACCTGGTTGCCGAGCACATGCCGCATACAGGTCCTGTCCGCCATATCCATTGGGGTGGCGGAACGCCCAGCCTGTTGCCGCGCGAGAGCCTGATCGATCTGACCGGGCTGATGCGTGTCAGTTTCGACCTGGCACCGGATCTGGAACACGCCATCGAGCTGGACCCGCGGCTTGTGACGGAACAGCTTGCCGAAACGCTTGCCATCATCGGTGTCAACCGGGCCAGCCTCGGTGTGCAGGACTTCGATCCCAATGTTCAGAAAGCCATTGGCCGGATGCAGCCCTACAGGGTCGTGAAGCAGGCGGTGGAGTTCCTGGCAGAGGCCGGGGTGACCGCGCTCAATTTCGATCTGATGTACGGACTTCCCGGCCAGTCGCCGGAAACGATTCTCGACACGGTGGAAAAAACGCTCTCTCTGTATCCCGGCCGCATTGCCCTGTTCGGCTATGCCCATGTGCCCTGGATGCGCAAGCATCAGCGCCTGATCGACGAAAGCACCTTGCCGAATGCAGCAGAGCGGCTGGCTCTTGCGGATCTTGCCCGCGCCGAACTGCTGAAGGCCGGGTATATCGCCATCGGGCTCGACCATTTCGCCCGTCCGGACGACAGCATGGCCATCGCTCTTTCCGACGGATCCCTGAAGCGCAATTTCCAGGGCTACACGACGGATCAGGGTGAACAGCTTATCGGTTTTGGCGTCTCTTCCATCGGACGGCTGTCTGCAGGCTACATTCAGAACATATCCGACGTCGGCAACTGGCGCCGGGCAATCATGGCGGGCGAGCTGCCGGTCTCGAAAGGACTGGCGCTTTCCGCCGACGACCGCCTGCGTGGACGGATCATCGAAGAACTGATGACCAACTACACCTGCGATCTGACACCCGCCTGCCGGGCCTATGGCCTGCCGACAAGCCACCTGGCAGATGCATTCGATGCACTGCAGGACCTGGCGGCCGATGGCCTTGTCCGGCTGGATGTTCAAGGTGGCACCGCGAAGGTTGAAGTGACAGAGGCCGGGCGGCCCTATGTGCGTCTGGCCGCAGCAGCATTCGACGCCTATCTGGCGGCAAGTCAGGCAAGCGGGAAAGCCCGCCATTCTGCCGCTGTTTGAAGACCAAAGCCCCGAGGCAGGACCTTGGGGCTTGCCTGTTTCGGCAGCCGGGCCACCGGCTGCGAACCGGGCGCCGACGATCGGCCACAAAAAAAGGCTGCGAAAATCGCAGCCCTTTGAATTCGAAGATCAAGCAGGGATCAGTGCATGCCGGTCATCTGGCAAAGGCTGCAGACCTTGTTGAGATGGATCTGGTCCGCACGGTCGACGCGAATAACGCCCCGGCGCTTCAGATCGGACACCACGCGGCTGACCGTTTCGATGGTCAGGCCAAGATAATCGGCAATTTCCTGCCGGGTCATGTGCAGCCGCAGATCGAAGCCGTCGTCGCCATCATCGTCGGCCGGACCGACGCAACCGACGCCGCCCCGATCGGGAACGAGATGCATCAGGAAACTCGCGACCCGCTCGACGGCGGACTTGCGGCCAAGCAGAACGGCATGCTCGTGAAGCACGTGCATCTGGTTGGTCAGGCATCTGGTGAGCGTGCGCTGAAGTGCATCGGACCGTTCGACCTGCTTCAGGTCGATTTCCTGAATTTCGGCATTCGTGAGTGTTTCGGCGGTGCAATCGTATTCATCGCTGCCGGCGAGACCAAAAATATCACCGGGACGAAGAACTTCGACAACCTGGCGCCGGCCATCCGGCAGCAGCTTGTAGAGCATCACCGAGCCCTTCACCAGCTCGTACAGGCGCTTGGCGGAATCACCTTCGTAGTAGATCACCGCGTGGGTGTCGTACTGCACGGCCTTGCCGCCAAACTCTGAAAACGATGTCTTGCTGGGTGTGCAGATCGGAGCGCCCGTCATTCTTGGTGCAGCTCCCTGGCCGGGGGTACCCGCGTCGAAATAAGCCATATGTCCCTCCTTCGTGCTTCAAGCACGGCCTTCATTTGCTACGACAGCGGATAGTCTTATTCTTCGGCACATTCCTGTCGGCGCCTCTGGCAAGATCGACCGCTGATTGCAGGTGTCCCGTCCGACACCTCGCAGCTTGCAGGGTGCACTCTAAAACGCGAACTGCAAAGAATGGAATTCGGTCGACTGCGTAAGATAAACTACATATGAGTTGTAACGCCGCAGCCGACGAAGGTCTAAGTTACTGGAGTTTCAGCGTGAAAAATGCGCGCGCACGGCCTCGAAGAGCGCCATGCGTCTCGGTACTCCGGACTTGAAATTCTGGAATTTTCAAAAGTGGATCCAGACAGATTGCGTCTTCAGACCATCGCCTTCGGCGCCATGGCTGCCGTCAGCATGTCTATCGACAGCGGCTTTCTCAAAACCGTCAGGTCCGGAAGCTCCCGCAGTTGCCGCAACAGATTCACTTTCGACTTGCCGGAAATGGCAAGGATGCTCGGGGGCGTCGGTAAATCCATAAGCTCGCGGACGACCTCGGTACCGCATTTGTCCGGAAGCCCGATATCGACAATCACCCAGTCGTCCGCAGTGAGAGCCGCGCCGGTGAGAAAACTTTCAGCGTCTTTGTAAGTGATCGGATGATGATCGAGATCTTCGAGCGCAATCGCCAGCGCATCGGCGACTGCTTCATCATCTTCAACGATGTGAACAACCACGAAAGTAGATCCTCAAAGCCTGCGAACGTGCAGTCGGTCTCCACTCATACGCCAAAATTTCGTTGCGGGCTGTACGCATAAATACGTTCCGACCTGGTTATGATGCTGAAATGCCGTTCAGCACAGCACGCTGGCCTTAGCCGGCTGACGGGTGCCCCAGAACGATACGCACGAGATCCGCCGCGTTGCGCGCGCCGAGCTTTTCCATGATTCGCGCCCGGTGCACTTCCACCGTTCTCGGACTGATGCCAAGTGTGCGCCCGGCCTCCTTGTTGGAAGCCCCGTCCGTGATTTCCTTGAGGACCTCAAGTTCCCGGCGGGTCAGCAAGTCCGCCCCCTGGAACGAGGCCGGGACAACCTTGTCCTGCCGCTGCCTTGTGATGGCAATGCTTTCCTTCACCCGCTCCAGAACGGTCTCGGCGGAAAACGGCTTCTCGACAAAGTCGAAGGCACCATTGCGGATGGCTTCGACTGCCATGGGAATATCGCCCTGACCGGAGATGATGAAGATCGGCGCCGGGTAGTTTTCCGCGTTCAACGCCTTGAGGATCTCTATGCCCGACCGGCCCGGCATATGAACATCCAGCATGACACAGGCGGGCACGGCCTTGCTTGCGGACTGAATGAACGTGTCGCCGTCGGAGAAGGTTTCGACCACATAGCCTTCCATATTGAAAAGCACCGACAGCGCGTCGCGCACCGCCGGATCATCATCAACGATGTATATGGCCTCCGCGTCAGCTTTCATATCCATCACTTCCTCAGCTTTTCTTCTGCCGGATCGTGAGATTCGGCTCTTTCTGCTAGATCATCTTCGGGCGGGTCTATTGGCAATGACAACAGGAAGGAAGCCCCTCGCCCGTTTGCCGCAGGCTCCAGGCGCAAATCACCACCATGATTTTGCGCGATCGAACGGGATATTGCCAAACCCAGGCCGACGCCCTTGTGTTTGGCCCCAGTGAAAGCCCGGAACAGATTGTCGACCAGTTCCTCCGGAACGCCCGGGCCATTGTCCGTGACTCGGAATTCCAGACGATCGCCATTGCGGCAAACAGCCAGCACCACCTTGCGGTCGGCCTGATCGCAGACCGCTTCGCGCGCGTTGCGCAGGAGATTGATCAGGATCTGCCGGATCTGCACCGGATCGGCCATCAGCGGCGGCAACTCTTTTGCGATCTCCGCCTTCATGATCGACCTGCCCTGACCACTGCCGAGTTCGGCCATTTCCAGACAGCTTGCAACAAAGTCCCGGACTTCGATTGCCTCGCGGTTGGGCGTCTTTTTTTCCACCAGTTGACGCATGCGCTGGATGATTTCTCCAGCCCGCTCCGCTTCGCGCACCGCCTTGTCGATCACTTCGAGGATGAAGGGATCCAGGGATTTGTCGGCCCGGGTCTTGCGCGATACGGACTGAAGGTACAGCAGAACGGCGGTCAGGGGCTGGTTGAGCTCATGCGCGATTGCAGCTCCCATTTCGTCCAGAGCGCTGATCCGGGTCATGTGAAGAAGCTGCGCCTGGGTTTTGGCCAGCCGGTCTTCCATCTGCTTGCGAGAGCGCAGGTCGCGCAGAATGCCGATGAACTGACGCCCGGCCGGCGTCCAGGCCTCACCAACGGACAGCTCGATGGGAAAGACAGTGCCATCCTTGTGCCGGGCCTGCACCTCGCGGCCGATGCCGATGATTTTCTTATGACCGGTGGTCAGATAATTGTTCACGTAGTGATCATGCGCGCGGGCATATTCCTCCGGCATGATCCGATTGACGTTCCGTCCCAGAAGATCCGCCGCTTCATAGCCGAACAGCCGTTCGCAAGCCTTGTTGAAGGCAAGCACCTGCGCGCGTTCGTTGATGACGACAATACCGTCGGCTGCGGTATCGAAAACACTGGCAAGGCGCGCTTCCGTTACGGCTGCATTGTCATCATCGTGATCTGAAACCCCGTCGCGCACTAGCCCTGCACCCAGATGGAACTCATGTGTTACCTAGGTTTAAGGGTTTTCCCGTACGCCAGCAACCCGTTTGCCCCCTAAATCTCTGGTATCCAAGTGCTAATTCGACGCACCGCTTCCGCTAGGTGATCTTCGCGCCGGGCATAGCATAGACGCAGGTGGCGTTCACCGCCCTTTCCGAAGGCGGTTCCGGGCGCCAGCCCCACACCCGTCTGCCGGACGAGATCCAGCGCAAACTGGCGTGTATCCGTGACACCCTCAACGGAAAAGAACAGGTAGAACGCGCCGTCAGGCGGCAGAACCTTCACGCGGTTGAGCGCTTGCAGCCCGGTGAGAACACACTCGCGTCCCCTGCGGGCCCGCTCAACCTGCTCCTGCAGGAAATCGCGGCCCTTTGTCAGCGCCGCCACAGCGCCCCATTGCGAAAAGGAGGGCACGCCGGACGTGGAATACTGAATCAGGTTTTCAAACACCTGGCCCAGCTCCGGTGGCGCGGAAATCCAGCCGACGCGCCATCCGGTCATCGCCCAGTTCTTGGACATCGAGTTGACGAAGATGATTCGGTCATCGTCCCCGGCAATATCGTAAAATGACGGCGCGCGTGGTCCCTTGCCGTAATAGAACAGCGCGTAGATCTCATCTGCGATGATCCAGAGGTCGCGTTTGCGTGCTAGTTCCAGAAAGGCCTTCAGCACGTCTTCACTGGCAACCCACCCTGTCGGGTTGCAGGGGGAATTCAGAAAAAGGGCGGTCGTCTGCGGTGTAATGGCGGCTTCGACATCTTCTATCGCCAGCCTCCAGCCATTTTCCTCTTCCCGCATCGGCACGCTGACCGAACGCGCGCCGTGAATATCGATGGCGGCCGAAATGTTCGGCCAGGCCGGCGTCGGCACGATCACCTCCCGCCCGGGTCCTGCGACAGCCTGGACGGCGAGCTGAATGGCCTGCATGCCCGATCCGGTGACATAGAATCGTTCCGGAGAGAACGGCTTGCCGTAAAGGTCCTGGTGATAGGCGGCCAGCGCTTCGCGCAAGGGCGGAATGCCGCGCTGATAGGTATAGAAGGTTTCGCCCCGGTCGAGAGAGGCTTTTGCCGCCTCGCAAATGAACCCGGGTGTCGGCAGATCGCCTTCGCCGGCCCAGAGCGGGATCAGATCTTCCCGCCCCCGGCCGGCATTAAACACTTCGACGATACCGCTTTCCGGCGCGTTTCTGGCTTCCGGGCTCAATCGCTCGATCAGGCTGGTCACATTGCGGGTCCTTCTTTGACTGCTGGCGCAACCATATCGGGTTTGCGCTTTCGTGTTTCATGAAAGGATTTGAAGATGACTTCACTGATGATGATCAATTGAGCCCTCTGGCAGCCCCTCGAGACCCTTGGACGAAGCTGTGAGAGGGTGTCAGTCGCAAGGTGAATAGACAGATCGGCCTGGCTGTGGTCGGATCGGAAAAGGTAACCTGGCGTGTTGCCGTGAAACAGGTCCGAGCCGGCCCGGCAAGAGGCGGCAGGAACCTATGCCGCTCGGGAGGACGGTTAGCAGATCATGCTGCATGGATGGCTCGTGATACTGGCCGCGACGGCCTACATCCTGTGCTTGTTCGCCATCGCCAGCTTTGGCGACCGTATGCCGCGCCGGTATACGTCCCGCACCGGCGGCCGCCCGTTCATCTACGCCCTGTCACTTTCGGTCTATTGCACCTCCTGGACCTTCTACGGCTCGGTAGGCAACGCCAGCCGGACCGGCTTTGAATTCCTGACGATCTACATCGGCCCCTTGCTCGTCTTCGCGCTCGGTTATCCCCTGCTGCAACGGATCATCCAGATTTCCAAGACCGAGAGCATCACCTCGATCGCCGATTTTATCGGCGCGCGCTACGGCAAGAGCCAGTCGGTCGCAGCGCTGGCCACCCTTATCGCGGTCATCGGCGTCATTCCCTACATCGCCCTTCAGCTGAAGGCCGTTTCGCTGTCGATCACCACCATGATCGGACCGCTGATTTCACCAAGCGACATCTTCACGCCCGTTTTCGATGACGTTACCCTGCTGATCGCCCTCGGGATGGCCATTTTCAGCTGGGCTTTCGGAACCCGGCACATCGACGCGACGGAGCACCAGGAAGGGCTGATGCTTGCGATCGCCGCCGAAGCGGTCGTCAAGCTTGTCGCCTTTCTTGCGGTCGGCTTCTGGGTGACCTACTCGCTGTTCGATGGCCCGGTCGACCTGATACGCTCCATCTCGGAAGCGCCAGAAGTTGCCCAGATTTTCGAAAAGCCGCTGAATATCGGCAACTGGCTCGTGATGTCGTGCCTGTCGGCCTTCGCGGTTCTGCTGTTGCCGCGCCAGTTCCACGTCACGGTGACGGAGAACAATTCCGACGCCGAGCTGCGCCGTGCCACCTGGATGTTTCCGCTTTATCTTGTGCTGATCAACCTGTTCGTGATGCCGATTGCCGCAGCCGGTCTGCTGCGCTTCGGACAGGACGTCAATCCGGACACCTTCGTGCTGGCGCTGCCCATAGATGCCGGACATCCCTGGCTCGCCCTCTTTGCCTTTATCGGCGGCCTGTCGGCTGCAACAGCCATGGTGATCGTCGCAACGGTTGCGCTGGCCATCATGATTTCCAACGACATTGTCGTACCGCTGCTGCTGCGCCGGCACAGCGAGGACGACATCGTCAACACCGGTGGCCAGGACATGAGCGACAGGCTGCTCACGATCCGGCGCCTTGCCATCTTCGGCATCCTTCTGCTGGCCTACGCCTACTACAAGGCGGCCGGCAATACGGCCGCGCTTGTGTCCATCGGCCTGCTGTCGTTTGCCGCAATCGCCCAGTTCGCACCAGCCTTCGTCGGTGCTCTCTTCTGGCGCCGTGCCACGTCTCTGGGGGCCATCGCCGGGCTCAGCGGCGGCTTCGTGTTCTGGGCCTATACCCTGCTGTTGCCCACCTTTGCCAAATCCGGCCTGATTTCGGACGGGTTCCTGGAGACCGGCCCCTTCGGCATTGCCGAACTGAACCCGCAGGCTCTGCTCGGGATCACGATAGATCCCTTTATCCACGGCACGCTTTGGAGCCTCTTCGTCAACATCGTTCTGTTTGTGGGCGGTTCCTTCCTGAGAAAACCGCTGCCTGCGGAAACCCTCCAGGCCAATGTCTTCGTGCCGGCGGAATTCGCGCCCTCGCCCAGCCTGCGCTACTGGCGCACCTCCGTCACCGCTGGAGACCTGCAGGCGACCGTCGCACGCTATCTCGGCGAAGAACGCACGGCCCGTTCGTTCCGGCGTTTCGCCAGCGAACGCGGCATCGAGCTTGATCCGAAAACACTCGCGGACGCCAACCTGCTGCGCTTCTCCGAGCAGCTTCTGGCAAGCGCCATCGGCGCGGCCTCCTCCCGCCTGGTGCTGACCTTGATGCTCAAGCGGCACGACCCTTCGACAAAGGGTGCGGTGAAGCTGCTCGATGACGCCTCGATTGCCATTCAGTACAACCGCGACCTGCTGCAGACGGCCCTTGATCAGGTGCGCCAGGGCATTGGCGTGTTCGACCGGGACCTGCGCCTGATCTGCTGGAACCGGCAATTCCGCGATCTTCTTGGACTGCCGGCCGAATACGGTCAGGTCGGCACGACGCTGGATGCGATCCTGCGCTTCAACGCCGAACGGGGCGAACATGGCCCCGGACCGGTGGAAGCGATTGTCGCCGACCGGATCGAGAAGCTGGTGCTGATCCAGGAAACCTTCCAGGAAAAACTGGAATCGAGCGGCGCTGTGTTCGAGGTCCGCATCAGCCCGATGCCCGATGGCGGGATCGTGACCACCTATACCGACATTACCGAGCGGGTGCTGGCGGAAGAAGCGCTCGCCCGTGCCAACGAAACCCTGGAACGCCGGGTCCGGGAACGCACGGAAGAACTGACCCATGTGAACGAGCGCCTGGTGGAAGCCACCCGCGCCGCCGAAGAAGCCAATATCGGCAAGACCCGGTTCCTGGCCGCGGCCGGTCATGACATCCTGCAGCCCCTCAACGCCGCCCGTCTCTATGCCTCTGTTCTCGTGGACAAGCTGAAGGACGGCAACGACGGCTCGCTGGTCCGCAATGTGGAAATGGCGCTGGAGTCGGTTGAGGACATTCTCGGTGCCGTCCTGGACATCTCCCGGCTGGATACCGGCGCCCTGAAACCGGAACCGGCGGTGTTCCGCCTCGATGAACTCTTGCGCGGGATCGATCTCGACTTCCAGCCTGTCGCGAAGGAAAAGGGGCTGGAGCTGCGGATCGTGCCGACGTCCCTTTCTGTGCGGACAGACCGGCGACTGCTGCGGCGCCTGCTGCAAAACCTCGTATCGAACGCCCTGAAATACACGCAGCAGGGCCGCGTCCTGGTCGGTTGCCGCCGGCGCGAAAGTCGGGTGATCGTGGAAATTCACGACACAGGCATGGGCATTCCGAAAAGCAAACAGAAGGCGATTTTCCAGGAGTTCCACCGGCTGGACGACGGCATGCGCGTTGCCAAGGGGCTTGGGCTTGGGCTGTCCATTGTCGAGCGGATCAGCCATGTGCTGAACCACCCGGTGATGCTGCGTTCGGAAGCCAACAGAGGCTCGTGCTTCTCGGTCGAACTGCCGCGTTCGGCGGACATGCCGGATCTGGTTCCCGTCCCGCAGGCACCTGCCATCGCGGGGCAGCTCGACGGCCTGTGCGTGGTCGCCATCGACAACGAACCGGACATCCTGAGCGGGATGCGGCATCTGCTGACGAACTGGAACTGCAAGGTGGTCGCAGCCGCGGACGACGCTGAAGCGGCAAATGAGCTGAGCAAGGCCGGTCTGATACCGGATGTCATTCTGGCGGATTATCACCTCGACAATGGAACCGGCATCGAGGCGATCCTCAAACTGAGGTGGAAGTTCGGACGCCAGATCCCGGCAATCCTGATCACCGCGGACCGGAGCCGGCCCGTGCGCACGGAGGCGGAGGAAAAGGACATCGCCTTCTTCAACAAACCCTTGAAGCCAGCGGCGCTGCGCGCCCATCTGGCGCGCTGTCAGGCAGGCCAGGCTGCCGAATAAGCCGGCGGCAACGGTCGGTTCAGAAGACTGTCAGCCCCAATTCATCAGGAAGCGGAGCGAAGCGCTGCGGGATTTTTCGGCGCGGTGCTCGGTGACCGGTCCTGCCAGTCTTCTCTTCGGATCTGGGCGACCCGCATCGGATTGGGATCCGGCTTGCCGAAGTAATAGCCCTGCATGGTATCGCAGCCGAGCGTGCGCAGCGCGTCCACCTGGAACTGGCGCTCCACCCCTTCCGCAGTCACCTCGAGGCCGAGGTTATGTGCAAGCGCAATCACGGCGGAGATAATGGCAAGGCCATCGCTGCGTTCGCCGATCTCGTCGACGAAGGACTTGTCGATCTTGATCTTGTCGAACTTGTAATGCCGCAGATAGGAAAGCGACGAATAACCGGTGCCGAAGTCATCCAGCGCGATACGGATGCCGAGGTCACGCAGCTTCTGGAGTTTGATCGAGGCGGTGCCAAAGTCGCGCAGGAACACGGATTCGGTGATTTCCAGAACTAGCCGCTCCGGTGGGAAACCCGTTTCCTGCAGCACGCCCAGGATCTGTTCCACCAGGTTCGGATCCATGAACTGAACCGGTGACAGGTTGACCGCGACACTCTCCAGCTCCGGACATTGTGCGGCAGCCGCACAGGCCTTCTTCAGCACCCAGCTTCCAAGCGGCAGTATCAGGCCGGCATGTTCTGCAATCGGAATGAACACATCCGGCCGCACCTCGCCGCGCACGGGATGCAGCCAGCGAACCAGAACCTCGCTGGACACAACTTTGCCGGACCGGGCGTCCACGATCGGCTGAAAATCAACGTTGAGCTTGCCGTATTCAAAAGCCTCGCGAAGGTCGGATTCAAGTTCACGGCGCTCGCGGACCTCACGCTCCATGTCCTGCTCGAAGGCGAGCGACCGTCCCCGGCCACCTTCCTTCGCCTTGTAGAGCGCAATATCTGCCTTGCGCATCAGGTCATCGACCGTGTCCTTGCTGTCGTGCAGGCGCGTGAAGCCGACCGTGGCGCCGATGGCGAAGTCGCGGCGGCCGATGCGGAAAGGTTTGCGGGTGACGGCAACCAGCTCTTCGGCGAAGGCCAGGGCAGCCTGATCGCTGACGAAGCGGCCGAGCGCGGCGAATTCATCGCCACCGAAACGCGCCAGCATCGTGCGGCCTTCGCCAAGGGCGGTAAACCGGCTTGCGACCTGGCGCAGCAGCTCGTCGCCTGCCGGATGGCCGCTGGTGTCATTCACCACCTTGAAATTGTCGAGATCGATAAGGAACAGCGTCAGCGTGTTCTGACCATTCTGGTTCTGCTCTTCCAGTTGCGCTTCGGCCTGCTTCAGGAACCAGCTCCGGTTGCCGATACCCGTCAGGGAATCGTGCTCGGCGAGATGCGAGACCAGGGCACTTGCCCTGTGGGCCTCGGTGATGTCGGACGCGACACCGTGGTAACCGGTGAAGGACCCGTGGTCGTCGTAGACCGGCCGCGCCGCAAGCGACCACCACCGCTCTTCCCCTTTCACATCCACGCCGATGACGATTTCGCGGAAGGCCTGCTGGCGCTTCATGGCGTTTTCCAGCTTCGTCACCGCGGACCGTGCGTCGCTTTCGTCCAGGGAATAGGCCAGATCGACCATGCGCATGGTTTCCAGTTCGGCACTCTGCCGGCCGCTGGCATGCAGAAACCGGTCGGAGATCGAGTGCAAAATGCCGTGGCTATCCGTCTTCCAGAGCCAGTCGCTGGACTTTTCCTCAAACTCGTTGAGCAGAAGGGCAATCAGTTCGCCGCGATGTTCCAACTCTGCTTCGGCAAGGAAATGGGAGGCGAAAAGCCACGCCGCAGAGGCGATACTGCCGATCACCACAAGCGTGTAGCTGGTCAGCAGAAAGAACAACGGCCACAGCTCCGCACTGCGTCCGATTGCGAAGGACATGAGCGAGGCAACGAACAGGACGCTAACCCAGCGGAATGCTGCCTGCGGGACCGTTGCCAGGGCAAACGCACCACCGCAAAGCATGCCGGTCGTCAGGCAAGAGGCGATCCAGATGCCGTCAGCGTCACCATAAGCGAACGCGGCAACCGGAACGACCGCCCACAGGCTGCTGAAGATCGTTGCGTGCGTGACGGCCTTGTTCAGCGACCGCCTCGACGCAAGTTGAACGGGCGATTTTCTTGCCTTCAGCCATTTGAACAGGGTGAGGGACAAAAATGTGCCAATGGCCGCAATCCACAGGGCCAGCAGGCTCATTGGCATGAAGCTGCGGAACGTGATCGTGATAACGAGCACGTTCACGATATTGGCCAGCACGATGAAGGGCGTCAGGCGCGCGATGCTTGCAATTTGCGCGGCACGGACCTTGCGGGCCAGAAGCTCGTCGACCACCGGATGTCCGAACGCAAGCACGAAGGCCCGGATGGCATTGACCTCCTGCTTGCCGGTCCGAACGCCGGTATCGGAACGGAAGTCCACCTTGAGCTGACGGCCGGGCAACAGAAAGGCCATTCCGATCATTTGGAAGATCAGTCGCCAATTGAAGCTGAACCGCATTTTGTCTCCGGGTCGTTGCTCGCACCGTGCGCGGCATCGCCCCGCAGCAACGACGGTTACAGGCATTCCCTGAAATTCCGGTAAAAATGATGGTCAGGATTCAGGCATGTTTTTGCAATCCTGACTGGAAAGAAGCCGGTTTTCCGCGCAAATCCGCAACCATAAGCATTGCTTCGGGCAACAAAAAACGGCGACGGCTCTCCTTGCGGAAGAAGCCTATCGCCGTTCGAAAAGCCTTAGGTCACCGTATTTGATCTGCGCGTTACTGCGCCTGAGCGGCCTCGGCGGTTTCTCCGCCGACCTGCCATTGTCCGGCTTCGATCTTGGACGCTGCAATAACCGCCTGGGTCCGGCTTTCCACGCCGAGCTTTTGCAGGATGGCAGAAACATGCGCCTTCACGGTAGCCTCGGAGACCGACAATTCGTAGGCAATCTGCTTGTTCAGAAGACCTTCGGACAGCATCATCAGCACACGCACCTGCTGGGGCGTGAGGGTTGCAAGGCGCTGCACCAGATCGCCACTGCCATCGTCGGCGGCAAGATCCACATCCGGCGGGGTCCACATGTTGCCTGACATCACTTCGGAAATCGCCTCCCGGATGACATCAATCCCGTGAGACTTGGGAATGAAGCCGGATGCGCCGAATTCAACGGCGCGCCGGATAGCCTGCGGATCTTCGTTTGCCGAAACCACAACCACCGGAACGCCGGAATACTGTGCCCTCAGATACATGAGCCCGGAAAAGCCGCGCATGCCCGGCATGGACAGATCCAGCAGAATGAGATCGACCTCACCATCCTGCTCCAACCGGGCCGTTACGTCCTCCAACGCACCGGCTTCCTCGATCACAGCATCCGGATATTGTGTTTCGAGCGTTTGACGCAGGGCACCCCGAAACAGGGGATGATCATCCGCGATAATGAACCGATACGATGTCGCCGACACGTTGTTAATCCTCCCTCAACGGTCCGTTTGGTCCGCAGGATCCGCCTGAGCCATGCGGTGCTGCCATACAGCCCCCCGCTCGCTTCTTGATTGTGTGGCGAAGCCCCATTGTTGCGGCCATCTTAAAGTATGTTTGCAACATGGGTTACGCGCAAGTCAAACCATGCTTTTGACCAACCCTGCGAAATCGCTCGTCAGGCCGCCACGGCCGAAACTCCCGACAGCCAGCTCATTTCTGAAATAAAACAGCAACGACACGACCGACCACCAACAACAACCTGAAGTTTAAAAAAACTTAGCGTAGTTGAACTTGTTATTTTTCGCACTTCCTCAACGTAGCCAAAGATAATTTTCCACAATCTACATTTCCTGTTGATAATCAAAGCAAATACAGCAACAAATGATGGTTCCAATACACATCAAATAATCAAAATCACTGAGTAAACGAACCCATTATGACAATTCAGGCGACGCTGTTTTCATTTGTGAACCGCTGGGAATGTGACGAAAATGATCATTTAAATGTCCAGTTCTACTTCAGCCGCTTCGAAGAAGCAGACCGCCAGTTCCGGCTGCTCACCGGTTTAAGTGAAACCATCGTCGGAGCCCGCCGTGTACGCCATGTGCGCTATCACAAGGAAATGCGCACGGGAGACCTGATCACCGTTCATTCCAGCGTCGCCTTCGACGGACCGCATATGCTGACCGTCATCCATGAGATGCGCGACGGTGCCACAGGCACACTCACCGCGACCGCACTTGATGGATATGAACCTAGTGCCACTGCCGCCAAAACCCTGCGCCAGCGCTTTCGCGACTTCCAGACACCGATGATTGCGGAGGCCGGGCCGAGAGGGATATCCGCGGCTCCGGCGAATGCGCGCGCGACGCTGGCTGGCCTTCAGGCAAAGGGAGCGCAGATCGTCTACCGGGGAACCGTGCTGCCGCGCGATATCGGTTCCGACGGCAAGGCCGACGACAGATTTGCCCTGTCCTGCTGCACCGATGGCGTTGCCCATGTCTGGCAACGCACGCCCATGACCCACGCCTATCTGACGGAAAACGGGTTCGGCCGGGTGGCGGTCGAAATGAAACTGACCTGGCTAACGCCTCTGAAGACCGGCGATGCAGTACTGGTCATTTCGGGCTTTACCGGCGTCAATCAAAAGACATTCTCGATGCGCCATCATCTGTTTGAATCGCGGACGAACCGTCTGGCTGCCGTGCTGGATGTTGTCGCGCTGACGATGGACCTGACGAAGCGGGTTGCCGTCGAACTACCGGGCGAGGCCTATCAGGGCATCAACAAGATGCTGATCGACTGATTGAGACACCTACAGGAAGCTGCATTGAAAATGGCGTGTCCCGGGCAGAGACACGCCATTTTTTCATCCGCTGTGCTCAAGCACTTATTTGGTGTCGCCTTCAAAGTCCTTCTGAAGATCGCGCACCATGCCAAAAAAGCGGCGCATGGCGCTTTCGGTGAAGGTCAGAACCTTTTCGAGTTCTTCGTCTTCCTCGGTCGTCGACGGACTACTGCCGTTTTCTCCTGACTTGGGTGCCGGGCGGTCAAGTGCGGAGCCGGGCGGTAATTGTTTCTCGGGCTTTGCCCCGTTGCCTTCCACCTCTTCCAGACGGGCCGTCAGACGATCCACCTCACCGGCCAGTTCGTTGATCTCCGCAAGATAGGCGTCTTCGGCCAGCGGAACCGGATTGCAGCGCCATGCTTCGCTCTGTTCCTTGCAGATGGATACGGTGCCGTTCTGCCTGTCCACTCTCAGAATATCGTCATCAACCTTGACCAGCGAAAAGCGGTCCGCCTGTCCCTTCGTGACCGCGTCTGCGGTTTCAGGGGTGACCGTCTCCTGAGCAATGGCTGCCGGGACCAGGAGAACGGCCAGGGCCACCCCGCGGAACAGGGGAGCCAGAAATGTGTTGCGGATCGTCATAGTGCCTCTCCGGTTGGCGGCCGTGCGTTTCCCGCATGTGGGAGCAGCCCTTTCGAAAGCAGGGCAGCCATCGGCCATTCGTTTTTCCATGGGTGCCATATTTCCATGGCCAAAGCACGACCTTAGAAAGTGTTTTCAAGAACCAGGTATCAGAACCCAGGATTACGCTTCGTCACCCAGCAACATCGCTTGTAGCGTTTCCAGACGATCGGCTTCTGCCGCCGGCTTGTCCCAGCGCAGTCTGGAAATGCGGGGAAAGCGCATGGCAACACCGGACTTGTGCCGCGTCGACCGGTTGAGGCCCTCGAAGGCAACTTCCAGAACAAGGCCCTTTTCGGCACCGTGAACAACCTCCCGAACCGGTCCGAACCGGTTGACGGTGTTGTTTCGCACGTAGCGGTCGATTTCTCGCAATTCCTCATCGGTAAATCCGAAATAGGCCTTGCCGACCGGAACCAGCTCCGC
Source organism: Roseibium aggregatum IAM 12614 (assembly GCF_000168975.1). Lineage (GTDB taxonomy): Bacteria > Pseudomonadota > Alphaproteobacteria > Rhizobiales > Stappiaceae > Roseibium > Roseibium aggregatum. Next base: position 180,010 of record NZ_AAUW01000005.1, on the reverse strand, counting down.
CCCGGCCTCTGCCTCGCGCCAGACGCCGAAGGTATAGTCGGAATAAAAGGAGGACCGTTTGCCATGCCCGCGCTGCGCATACATCAGCACCGCATCGATCAGGAAAGGCTCCCGTTTCCACTTGAACCACAGTCCCTTCGGCCGTCCGGTGACATAGGGCGCATCCCACCGTTTCAGCATCAGGCCTTCAACGGCCTCGGCATCGGCAGCCGGCAGATGGGCATGAGGGTCGGCGCGTGCCGCTGTGATTTCCTGCCATCCGCGCACTTGCACCATGGGGGACAGATCGATGCTTCCTTCCGGCAGACCGGCGACAAATGTTTCAAGCGCCTTGCGCCGCTCGGCAAACGGCAACTCCCTCAAATCGGTTCCGCCGACACTCAGCAGATCGTAGGCACGGATCGCTGCCGGATACTCACGGATCAGCTTTGGACCGGCGGTCTTGCGGTTGAGGCGTTTCTGGAGATCCGCAAAGGGACGGACCTTTCCCTCCGACACCACCAGCAGTTCGCCATCGATGCAGGCATCGAATGTCAGAAGCTCCAGAATATCGGGAAAGGCCTTCGATATGTCTTCGCCGGTCCGGCTGAACAGCCGGCGCACGCGCTCTCCCTTCTCACTCTCGCCGGCAGCCGCCTGCACGCGAATTCCGTCCCATTTCCATTCGACCGCGAAGTCCTGCGCGTCCAGCAGGTCCGTATCCCTGACCTCGTCCAGAGGGTGCGCCAGCATCACCGGGCGGAATGGAGCCGGATCGGATGTATCCGGCGGACCTTCCCGGCCTTCCGCCCATGCGAACAACGCCTCGTAAGGAGGCTCCAGCCCGTGCCAGACTTCCTCTACCGAAGCGACATCCAGACCGCCGAGCTTTGCGACCGCCGTTTTTGCCAGCCGTGCAGACACACCAACGCGCAAACCGCCCGTCACCAGTTTCAACAGAGCCCACCTGCCGGTTTCGTTCAGCGTGTCCAGCCAGTCCGTCAGCAAGCCGGGCACTTCGCTCTTGCCGGCAGCTTCCAGCCTTTTGACCACTTCAGACAGAGTTGGAGCTTCGTCTTGCACGGCGGCATCTACAGGCACCGCTTGCGGCCACATCAGGGCAATGGTTTCGGAAAGATCACCGACGAAATCATAGGAAAGCGCAAACAGCTCCGGGTCTGTCCGCTCGCTGATCAAGGCCCTCAGCAAGGCCGGTTTGGCGTTTTTGAAACGCAATCCGCCTGTGAGGGCGGCCAGTGCGAAGCCCCGGTCCGGGTCTGGCACGTCCTGGAAAAACCGCACCAAGAGCGCTTCCTTGGCGAGGCGCCTGGGTTCCAGGGAGAGCCGGTCGAGCAAATGGGAAAAGGCCTGCATGAGCGCTATACGAACCGGGAAAGGGTCCGGACTGCAAGCCCTGACGGATTTTCTTTCGAAGGTCTGGCCAGGCACCCTTGGGCGTCCGGTCAGGCCAACAGGTTTGAAAAGGGTTGATGTGCGAGGTGGCTTAATGCCAATCAGGCAGCAGCAGCCATGCTGCCAGCTTCCGCACGATACTGGAGCCCCACCGTGTCGTCGCTCACCCACTTGATTTCCATCGGGAACTTCCGACCGGAAAAGTCCTCATAGATCACCAATTGACCGACGCGGGCGCCCTCGAAATACATCACGCCGATGCCACCTTCGGAACTGTTCATCAGGCGCGTCTCGAACACCTTGCCACCCTCTGTCACAAGCGTGACCTGTTGCCCCATTTCCTGCTTTCGGGTCGCACGGCGCCGCTCCTCGACGTCACGCGTCATTTCTTCGAGGAAGCCTTCAATGCCATGGGCCATGTCGGCGATAGGCTGAATTTCAGAGGCATGCCGGCTTTCCCGGTAAGCCTCTTCTATCGTCATTGCCCCAAGTACGACGAAAGCAAGCAATGGAACGATCGCCAGCAGCGCGATCTGAACTCGAATTGATTTCAGTATGTCTTCCCCCAACCAGCAGGTGCGCAAATTAACGCTGGGGCAAGTTAACAATTTGAATAACCTGAAGATGAAATTTTGAGCAAGAACCAACCTGCGGTATAAATATCAATATCCCGCAAAGGTATCGGCGGAAAAACTCGATGTTTTTGTCAGGGGCATGTGCGACGCCCTGAAATGCGGGATGGACGGATGCGGAAAATACCTGTATAAGCCGCGGCCATCCACGGGCCCATGACTGGATGGCCCTATCCGGTAGACTGCTGACTGGCATGCAGAAGATCCGGAGCAGTTGAAAGATTTCTATGACCGATTTGACTTCTCTCGCCCCGGCGCTGAAGGCCGCGCTGGCGAAACGTGGCTATGAAAACCTCACCTCCGTACAGGAAAGCGTTCTAAGCGACGCTCCACCGGAAGCCGACCTTCTGGTGTCCGCACAGACCGGGTCCGGCAAGACCGTTGCCTTTGGCCTTGCGCTTGCTCCCACCCTGCTGGACGGCAAGGACACCCTCGGCCAGGCAGGCGCGCCCATCGCCCTGGCCATTGCCCCGACCCGCGAACTTGCCCTTCAGGTGAAGGAAGAACTGACCTGGCTTTACAACGAAGCCGGTGCCGTGACGGCCTCGTGCGTCGGCGGCATGGATCCGCGCATGGAACGGCGGACACTGGAACGCGGCGTGCACATCGTCGTCGGAACGCCGGGCCGATTGCGCGACCATATCGAACGGGGCGCTCTGGATCTTTCCGAGATCAAGGCCGTCGTTCTTGATGAAGCCGACGAAATGCTCGACATGGGCTTCCGCGAAGACCTGGAGTTCATCCTGGACGCCGCGCCGCAGGACCGGCGTACGCTGATGTTCTCCGCAACGGTTCCCAGGCAGATCGCGGAACTGGCCAAGCGCTTCCAGAAAGACGCCGTGCGTCTGTCGACCATCAATGCGCGCGAACAGCATGGCGACATTGACTATGTCGCCCATCCGGTGGCCCCGAACGAGCGCGAAAACGCCATCATCAACGTGTTGCGTCAGCACGAGGCGGAAAAGGCAATCGTGTTCTGCTCGACCCGTGAAGCCGTCAGCCGGCTGACGTCACGTCTCGCAAACCGCGGTTTTTCCATCGTTTCCCTTTCCGGCGAACTCAGCCAGGAACAGCGTTCCAGCGCATTGGCCGCGATGAAAGACGGCCGCGCCCGGGTCTGTGTGGCAACCGACGTGGCCGCACGCGGTATCGACCTGCCGAACCTAGATCTGGTGATCCACGCCGACCTGCCGACCGGCAAGGCTGCGCTGTTGCACCGCTCCGGCCGTACGGGCCGTGCCGGCCGCAAGGGCACCTGCGTGCTGATGGTCCCCTTCCCGCGCCGCCGTCAGGCGGAACGCGTGTTGCAATTCGCCGGGATCACGGCAACCTGGAAAGGCGCTCCGACCGCGGACGACATCCGCGCCAAGGACAAGGAACGGCTTCTTGCCGATCCGGCCCTGAAAGTGGAACTGGAAGAAGAAGAACTGGCCATCGCGAACGAGTTGCTTGCGCTTCACAGCCCCGAACAGCTCGCCGCAGCCTTCGTCAAATTGCGTCAGTCGCGTCTGCCCGCCCCGGAAGAGGTCTCGGACGTCGATGAAACCTCGCTCAGAGGCCGGGATGCCGGCTCGCGCGGTGGCCGCACCGCGGAAATCACCGGCAAGTTCGAAGACGGCATCTGGTTCTCGCTGTCGCTTGGCCACCGCCAGCGCGCCGAACCGCGGTGGATTCTTCCGATGATCTGCCGTGCCGGCCATGTCACCAAGAAGGAAGTCGGCGCGATCAAAATCTTCCAGAACGAGCTCTATTTCGAGATCGCCGGCAGCCATGGCCAACGCTTTGCCGATGTGGTCAAGCGCGAAGGCACGGGCGAGGAAAATGCGACCATCAAGCTGCTCGACGCGCGTGGTGGCAAGATCCCTGCTCCGCCGAAGGAAGACAGCTTTCGCCGTGAGCGCTCTGACCGCTCCGGTCCGCCCAAGCGCCGTCCGCGTGGTGCAGACGCACCGGACTATGAAAACCTCGGTGCTGAAGACAGCCTGAAGACGGGCCGCCCGAAGCGCGAAGGCCGAGGCAAATTCGACGGGCCGCGCGGCAAGTTTGACGGACCGCGTGGGAAACCCCGTCGCCGGTCCGGCGACGATGATTTCGTGCCGCATCACCCTGCCTACGAGCCGCTGAACACCAAGGACCTGGCCCGCGATCTCGATGGTGACCAGGCTCCCAAACGCAAGAGCCGTTCCGCGGATGCGCCTGAAGGTGAACGGCGCAAGCCACGCAGCCGGCCCGCAGCCAACGCAGCACCGGCCAAGAAAAAAGCCGGAAAGAAAAACAAGCCTTCGCGCGCCGAGCGCAAGGCTACGAAAACCAAACCCTGACCGAAAGCCGGTGACCAGTGTCACCGGCATAGGCGGTGACCCAGACTTGCCTCACCTTTCGCCATCCCGGTCAAGCGTAGCGCGAGCCGGGATCGAGGCGGCACAAGCCTTTCTGTTTTCAGGTTTTTCTGAAAGTTACACGGTTCCCCGATCCCGGATCTTCGCTTCGCTGCGTCCGGGATGACAAAGAGAAGGGCCGGTGAACAACAACAGCCGGTGACCAGTGTCACCGGCTTTTCTTTTGAACCGGACTAGCTCTGTCCCGTTTTGCAGGTGTTCGGCTTTCGCTCGGCGGAACCGACATCGGGCTGGTTAATCACGGTCTCCTTGTGCTCGCCATCCGCAAGAAAGCTGTTCTGCAGGAAGCTTCGCCCCGAGGGGGAGACATTCTCGTTGCCTTCGATCACGGTTCGCTCGATCGGCCGGTTCAGCATTTTCGCCCGGAACGGACTGCCGAGATATAGATATTCAAAGTCTCCCAGAAACAGATTGTCCCTGACCGTGTTGCCGTCGTCTTCAATCCGGATGCCGGTAACGAGGTTTTCGAAGCAATTGCCCTCATAGGTGTTGTCTTCCGCGAAATCCTCAAAAAGGTTCAGTCGCATCGGAAACGGCCACCTGGGGGCAAGCGCGTTCTTGTCGACAAAACCGGCGATCAGTTCCGGATTGAAGTGATACCCCAGAAAATTGTCGGACTTGCCCCAGGGGCGCTCGCCCATCATCGGGGCCAAGGACACCGGGTTGTCGTAGGGGCTCTTGTCGCCGCAGTCCCACATCACCAGATCACGCGCCTGGCGCGAGGCAACCCAGATGCCGATATCCATATTGCGAAAGACGTTGCCCCGGATGACATTGCCGTCCGATCCTTGAAGACGCGGGCGGCTTTCCGGGTTGGTGGTGTGGAATTCCCAGCAGTTCTTGTAGTGGAAGATGCCGCCGAAGGCGTTGCTGTCGAAGATGTTGTTTTCAATGAGATTGTAGGCGGATCCATCCACGGACAGGCCTTCGCGGCGGGTCGGGCCGATGCGCCGGATACCCTTGTTGGTGAACAGGCCGTTGTTGCGGATCAGATTGCCCGAAACGACGTTCTTCTGCGATCCGTGCTCCAGGTAGATGCCGACATGGTGGCCATCCGCGACGATGGAATTGCGGATCGTCGCGCCAACCACATAGTGATCGACAAAGACGCCGGTCATGTAGGACTGAGTGATGGTCAGATGGTCGAGCACGACGCCTTGCGACGAGTTTGCCCGCGCCTCGTCACGTGCAGCCGCATCGTCCGTCGGCGTCTGACCTTCGATCAGGATGCCGCCGGTGTCCTCCAGGCGGCAATCGCGGATGGTGACATTTTCCAGACCCGGCCGAATGGTGATGCCGCGCCGGTGCATTCCCGTGATGGTGCCTCCCCGGCAGTCCAGAATGACATTGCCGGTGGAGATCACGATCGGGTTCGTATAACGGCAATCGGTCTCCAGAAGCACCTTTCCGGGTGCCATGTCCGGGAGCGCGCAGTCTCTCATGCTTTCCGGTGCAGGCGTCAGCGCACCATAGGTTTTCGGTGTCTCGGCCACAGCCGGCACCGACAGGGCACCAAGCAGGGAAAGGACCGGCAGAACAAGACGTCCTGCATTCCCGCTCATCGTTTTATTCATTGATGATGCAGGCAATAACCCAATCCGCTCCGTCCTGGATGAGCTGATAATGGCAGGTAAATTCGAAGACGGCTTCGCCGTCGGCCGTTTCCTGGCTCCAGTCGAGGGTCACCAGTGCGGCCGAGCCGCTGACGTGGCTGGAGACGACATGGAAATCCGAATGGGACACGCCTTCCTTTTCCAATGCCTGGAGGAGCGCCTCGATATTTTCGATCAGCTCCTCGTCGTCGTTGAAGACATGGCCTTTCTCGTGCTGCCAGATGATGGTCGGCAGCGCGAAGCAATCGCAGATCCTGTCGATATCGTAGTCGTTGAAACCGGCCTGATAGTCATCAAAAAGCTGGGCGATCGCTTCTTCCGCGTCGCCGTTGGCACTGGCCCCGGCCCCGTTTGTCTGGCCGTTGCCGGCACCTGCAAATCCACCGTCGTCCGCCATGAATGCCTCTCCCCCAAAAGGAAAATATGCCGCAATTCCATGCGGGCCTGATCAGCCTTGTGCGGCCCGCGCAACGTCGGCGTCCTCGCCGTCGTCATAACCTATCATATTGAGCGGACGGGCGTTTCGTCCATTCAATTCGCACCAGTGGACAAGTGCCTCCTCGGCGCCGTGGGTCACCCAGATCTGCTCGGCACCCGTTTCCAGAATGGTACGGCAGAGGTCATCCCAGTCGGCATGGTCGGACAGGATCAGCGGCAGTTCGGCCCCTCTTTGGCGCGCCCGCGCCCTGACACGCATCCAGCCCGAGGCCATAGCCGCAACCGGATCGCCGAAGCGGCGGGACCATCGGTCCGAGAGCTGTCCGGGCGGGCAGAGAACGATCTCACCGGCAAGCTCCTTGCCACGCTGGCCGACAGGCTCGACATCGCCAAGATCGATCCCCTGGCTCTGGTAGTAGGCCGTCAGCTTTTCCAGTGCACCATGCATATAGATCGTCTTGCTGTAACCGGTGGCCCGCAGTTCGGCGAGAACGCGTTGCGCCTTGCCGAGCGCATAGGCCCCGACCAGATGGGTCTGCTCCGGAAACAACTCCAGCGACGACAGCAGCTTGGCAATTTCCTCTCGCGCCGGCGGGTGCCGAAACACTGGCAGCCCAAAAGTCGCCTCGGTCACGAAGGTATCGCAGGGGACCACTTCGAAAGGCACACAGGTCGGGTCCGCCTGGCGTTTGTAGTCGCCGGAGACGACGGTCCGCCGCCCGGCAGATGACAGCAGAATCTGGGCAGAGCCAAGCACATGTCCCGCAGGGTGGAGCGAGATCTCGACATCCCGAAGCTTCAGCGTCTCGCCGTAATGGATTGCCTGCGCCGCCCCGCAGAAGTTCTCGCCGTAGCGGATTGCCATGATGTCGAGTGTCTGGCGGGTCGCCAGCACCGCGCCATGGCCCGACCGGGCGTGATCGGCGTGACCATGCGTGATGACAGCCTTTTCGACCGGGCGGACGGGATCGATATGAACACCTGCTTCAGGGCAATAAAGGCCTTCGGGTGTGAGCGTCAGAAGATCGGACATCGGTCGCTAGATAGGCCTGATTTGCGGTTGTGCCATGGTCCTGCGGCGAAAAGGCTGCATGGCGGTGTCTTGGATCATGGTAATGGGAATGGGAATACTCGATGCGGCAGCTGCTTGCACCGCTGTTCAAGCATCAGACCATGGCAAAATGCATCGCCGCCTGTTCGCAGTCGCCCGCCGCGATACCGTTGCTGGAAGGCAAGCTGATTTCCGAGAGTGCAGCGGCAGGCGAAGCTATCAGAACCCTTTGCGCCCACACAGGCAGACAGAACCGTGGCCAATAGAGCTCTCAAAAATCCAATAATTTCAAAAGAACCGCCCAAGGTCATGCCTCGGTAGGGTTGACCCAAAGTCACCTGAAGACAAGCCGAACAATCTAGGAACATCCCCCTCGCCTTTCGCCAAGCCCTGGCCTAAAACCAAGCCATGGACGTGCAGTTGCTACCGAACAGATTCCAAAGCTGGTTCGCCTCGCGAGGATGGGCTCCGAGGCCGCATCAGCTTCAACTGATCGATCATCTTCAACAGGGCCATTCCACACTATTGATTGCCCCGACAGGCGCCGGCAAGACATTGGCAGGCTTCCTGCCCAGCCTGGTGGAGCTGGAAGCACGGGGAAAGCGCAAACCCGGTTCTGCGGGCAATGGCATCCATACGCTTTACATCTCGCCGCTGAAGGCGCTTGCGGTCGATATTGCCCGCAATCTGGAGGCTCCGGTTTCCGAAATGGATCTTGCCGTCCGGCTGGAGACCCGGACCGGTGACACGCCGTCACACAAGCGCCAGCGGCAAAAGCTCAATCCGCCGGACATTCTGCTGACCACGCCGGAGCAGATTGCCCTGTTGCTGTCAGACCCGGCCTCGGCCCGCATGTTCGCCTCGCTTCGAACCGTCATTCTGGACGAATTGCATGCGCTGGTGACTTCCAAACGCGGCGACCTCCTGGCGCTTGGCCTCGCCCGTCTGCGGCGACTGGCGCCGAACCTCAGAACCATCGGCCTGTCGGCAACTGTCGCCGAACCGGATGACCTGCGCGCCTATCTTGTGGATCAGCCCGACCCGGATGGCAGGGCGCTGTCTCACGTCGTTGAGGTCGCCGGTGGCGCCAAGCCCGACATCTCGATCCTGGACAGCGAGGAACGTGTGCCGTGGTCCGGCCACTCGTCACGTTATGCCATTGCCGACATCTACAAGCTGATCAAGGCGCACAACGTGTCGCTGCTGTTCGTCAACACGCGCAGCCAGGCTGAAATGGTGTTTCAGGAACTCTGGCGGATCAACGACGATACGCTGCCGATCGCGCTACACCACGGCTCGCTTGATGTCGGCCAGCGGCGGAAGGTCGAAACGGCCATGGCCTCCGGCGCCCTGAAGGCGGTGGTCGCGACCTCTTCGCTCGACATGGGCATCGACTGGGGCGACATCGATCTGGTGATCAACATCGGCGCACCGAAGGGCGCCAGCCGCCTTGCCCAGCGGATCGGCCGCGCCAATCACCGCATGGACGAGCCGTCAAAGGCGATCCTCATTCCCTCCAACCGGTTCGAGGTGCTCGAATGCCAGGCGGCCCTTGCCGCATCGATGCGCGGCGACCAGGACACGCCGCCGCTGCGCCAGGGCGCGCTGGACGTGCTTGCCCAGCATCTGCTCGGCCTCGCCTGCGCGGACCCGCTGGATGCATTGGATGTCTTCAATGAAATGCGGTCCTCGGAAACCTACAGGCACCTAGACTGGGAGACCTTCGAGCGGGTCCTCGATTTCGTTGCCACCGGCGGCTACTCACTGAAGAGCTACGATCAATATGCCAAGCTGCGGAAGGGCCAGGACGGGCTTTGGCGCATCTCCCACCCGAAGATCGCGCAGCAATACCGGCTGAACGTCGGCACCATCGTCGAAGCACCGATGCTGAAGGTGCGGCTGGTGCGGTCCAAGGCTTCGGGACGAAGGACGCCCGTGGGCCGCGGCGGCCGGGTGCTGGGCGAGATGGAAGAGTATTTCCTGGAACAGATGGCGCCGGGCGACACGTTCCTTTTCGGCGGCGAGGTCGTGCGTTTCGAAGGTATCCGCGAAAACGAGGCCTATGTCTCGCGCACGACATCGGACAATCCGATGATCCCGTCCTACATGGGCGGCAAGTTTCCGCTCTCCACCTATCTCGCCGAAGGTGTCCGCACGATGCTGGCGACGCCCGAGACATGGAAGGCCTTGCCGGAACAGGTGCGCGACTGGCTGACCATCCAGCAGGAGAAATCCGTGCTGCCGGCGAAGGACGGCCTCCTGGTAGAGACGTTTCCGCGCGCGAACAAGCACTACATGGTCTGCTATCCGTTTGAAGGGCGCCTGGCGCACCAGACCCTGGGAATGCTGCTGACCAAGCGGCTGGAACGCCTGGGTGCAAACCCGCTCGGCTTCGTCGCCAACGATTATGCGCTTGCGGTCTGGGGCCTTGGCGATCTGTCTCTGCTGTTTTCCTCTGGCCGAATTCCCCTGGACAGGTTGTTCGAGGAAGACATCCTCGGGGATGATCTCGATGCCTGGCTCGCCGAATCCAGCCTCATGAAACGTACGTTTCGTAATTGTGCTGTCATTGCCGGTCTGATCGAACGCCGCCATCCGGGGCTGGAGAAGTCGGGCCGGCAGGTAACCGTTTCCTCGGACCTGATCTATGACGTGCTGCGAGCCCATGAACCAGACCACATACTTCTCAAGGCAACCTGGAACGATGCCGCCGAAGGACTTTTGGATATCTCGCGTCTGGGGGAACTTCTTGCCCGTATACGTGGACGAATCACGCATACTGAACTCCCGCATGTGTCACCCCTTGCCGTGCCAATTCTCCTGGAAATAGGGAAAGAACCGGTCTACGGGGAAGCCATGGACACGCTGCTGGCAGAGGCAGCCGAAGAACTCGTACTGGAGGCTATGGAATGAGTGCCCTGACATCCCATCTGCGCAAATATGCTGCTGCGCCGGTATGTCATGACATTCAGATCAATGGCCAGCTGGTCGGTCTGCATGACAGCGGTATTCTGTGGTGGCCGGACGAATCCACCCTGGTGGTGGCCGACCTCCATCTTGAGAAAGGCTCCAGCTACGCCCGGCGCGGCGTGATGCTGCCGCCCTATGACACCGGGGCAACGCTGGAGAAGCTTGCCGGTGTGATCGATGCCTTCGATCCGGCTTGCGTCGTTTGCCTTGGAGACAGTTTCCACGACCCAGACGGGTCCGACCGGTTGCCCGCGCCGTACCGGGCCATGCTGACAACCTTGCAACTCGGCCGTGAATGGATCTGGGTCACCGGAAACCATGACCCGATTGCACCGGTTCGCCTGTGCGGTGTCACGGTCGATGAAATCACCATAGGTCCGCTGACCTTCCGCCACGAACCGATCGAGAAGGTCGGCTCTACATCAACCGCTGGAGAAATCTGCGGCCATCTGCATCCGGCTGCCCGCGTGCGCCGTTTCGGACGTTCGATCCGCCGGGCCTGTTTCGTCACCGACGGCACCCGTCTGGTCCTGCCCGCCTTCGGCGCGCTGACAGGTGGCCTCAACGTCACCGACGAAGCCTATGGCATGCTGTTCCGCCGGCGCCAGTTTTCGGTCTTCATGCTCGGCAACGACCGCCTGTTCCCCTTCACCGCCAGCAGGCTGGTCGGGGACTGACAGGTCTCGGTTTCTGATCCCGCAACTGTCTTTCGTCAGGCTGTCTCTTCAGCCGACCTCTTCTCGCCTGCCTTCACCCATGCAATGACCAGTTCATAGAACACCGCCAGGATGACGGGCCCGAGAAACAGGCCGATCAAGCCATAGGCTATGGTGCCGCCAAGAACCCCTATCAGGATCACCAGCATCGGCACGTTGAGGCCCCGGGACATCAGGATCGGGCGCAACACATTGTCGATGAGCATGACCGGCACCATCAGCACGGTGAACAGGAGCGCCGGCACCAGGTCCCAGGAGCTCCACGCCCAGATGATTGTGGGAACAATCACCAGTGCCGGACCGATCTGCACGATACACAGGATCAGCGCAACGAAGGTCAGGACACCGGCAAGCGGCACGGAAAAGGCGATCAGCACGATGCCTGTGAGCAGCCCCTGGACGACAGCAACACCGATGACCCCTCGCGAGACGTTGCGGATGGTGGCTCCTGCCAGATCGACGAACTCAGACCCACGCGGAGCAATGATGCGGTCGGCGAACAGCTTGGCGCCTTTGGCCAGAGCGGGAGCCGGCACAAACAGGCAGCCCGCCAGGATGATGGAAACAATGAAGAACAGAACGCTGCCACTCAGCGATGCCAGAACGCCGAGGATGCGGCTGCCTGCGGGCACCAGCGTCGGGCCGACCTTGGCAAACACCTGTTCGAGGCCCTGGCCGGCAAGTTGCCAGATTTCGGAAAGCTTCGCACCGACCACCGGCAAAGCGGCCAGCTTCTCCGGCAATGGCGGCAGCTTGAGAACCCCGCCGGCAACGCCGTGATACCACCCTTGCAGCGTGTCGACGAGACTGACGACCAGCACGGCGACGGGCCCTATGACAATCGCCAGGCAGCAGAGGGTGATCAGCACTGCCGCCAGAACCTTGCGTCCACCAAGCCTGGCTGTCAGCCAGCCAAAGACGGGATACAGCGCGACCGTCAGCACCACGGCCCAGACCAGAAACAGAAAGAACGGCGCCACGAGCTGAAGCGAGAAATAGGCGAATAACCCGAGAACGCCGAGGCGGATGGCAATGTCGATGACCCTGGCGTCGAGCGTCGGGTCCGCTTTCACGACTGTTTCCACCCGTGCTGTAGATGAGGGTTCTTCTGTCATGTCCGCCTGCCCCAACGGTCTGGAAAATCGCTGGACTTGAGAATAGCCGCGGCAGCGGCGAGTGCCAGTGGAAAGTGCGCAGGCAAGCGGTTTTACGCTGCGCACCAAAGGTGTTGCGCAGATGCCAGCAATCCGAACCGGCAGAGTTGGATGGCTCCGGGCAGACCTAAGGAGACTGATTAATCCTTGCGGAAAATCACGCCGGCGAGCCAGCCCGTGAAAATGGCCAGAGAGACTGCGAGGAGGCCATAAAACAGCGGATAGGACTGTGCCATTTCGAAGGTAACCTGTTCAAAACCGCTTTTTGCGACGGCCAGTGTCTGCTCCGTCTGGGCCACCACATCGCCATGCAGGAACAGGAAGCTTTTCACCTTGTAGTCGCCCACCGGAATGTTGGCCGGCAGCGGAATATTGGTGCGGAACATCGTGTCGGTCAGAAAAGTGATCGAGGTTTCCTGCTCAGAATAGAGGCCCATCTGCTTCCGCAGCCGGACGAAGGCACGGCGAAAATCGTCCCGGTCGGACAGCGCCACGTTGGAAACGCCTGACACCGCCAGATTGATGTGGTTGAGGCCGATGCCGAGATCATCAAGCACCGTGCGGTTGGCCATGTTGCTGATGTTGATCGTGCTGGCGACGGCATAATAGGAAGGAACGTTTTGAAACCGCTCGGCCTCGCGGTTGACCCACACCCCCAGAAAGCGGCCCTTGCGGCGCGTGGTAATATCCTGGGGCGGACCTTCCACAACGATGGCAAGTTCGTAACCGCTGGGATCGTTCGGCTGGCGCTCGATGTTGCTGGCCTGCCCGAAAATGACGATTTCCGTGCCCGTGAAATTGGACTGGATCGAGATCAGATCCGACGACAGGGACGTCACCAGTTCCTGAGCGGGCCGGTTCTGCGCCTGTGCGCCTGTCGTCAGACAAAGAACCATCGACAGAAGAAGGATCAGCCGGCTCATGCCCCTGCCCCCTTCCGGATCGCGATGGAATAGAAATCGTCCGGCGTCAGCAGAAGGTCGACCGCAAAACGCAGTCCGACAGCCAGAACAAGCAAAGCCAGCAGCAGGCGGAGCTGGTCGCCGCGCAAGTTCTGGCCCATGCGGGCCCCGAACTGGGCTCCGATGACACCACCGATCATCAGCGTCATGGCCAGAACGATGTCGACCGTCTTGGTTCCCATGGAATGGAACACGGTTGCGGCCGCCATCGTGAACAGGATCTGGAACAGGGAGGTGCCGATGACGATGTTGGTCGGAACGCGCAGCAGATAGATCAACGCCGGAACCATCATGAAGCCGCCGCCGATACCCAGGATCGTGCCGAGAAAGCCGATGATCGCGCCCAGCCCGACAACCGGAATGACGCTGACATAGAGTTTGGAGCGGCGGAAGCGCACTTTCAGCGGCAGACCGTGGATCCAGTTATGCTGCCCGGGTTTGCGCGCTTTGGGCGCTACACCGGATTTGCGCCGCCGGATGGCACGGATGGATTCGAACAGCATCAGGCCGCCGATGGCGCCCAGGAACGTCACATAGGACAGCGAAATCACGACATCAAGCTGACCGACGGACTGTAACACCTGGAACAGGATGACGCCGATCAGCGAGCCCAGCACACCACCGCAGAGCAGGATCGTGCCGAGTTTCAGGTCGATGGCCTTTCGTCGCCAGTAGGTGACGACAGCCGACGACGACGAAGCAACCACCTGGGTGGTGACGGTCGCAACGGAAACCGCTGGCGGGATGCCGGAGAAGATCAGCAACGGTGTCAGCAGAAACCCGCCGCCGATACCGAACAGGCCCGACAGGAACCCCACGGCACCGCCCATGCCGAATATCACGAAGATATTCACCGGAATCTCGGCTATGGGCAGGTATAATTGCACGGGATCAACCGGAAAATTGCAGAAATGACTGCTTAATGATTACGATGAAATGGTTAAAGACCTGTACTGTCCGGCCTGTCAACCGGCCTGCGGGCCGGTTCCGTTCCATTCGCCGATTTTAGACCAGTGACCGGCGGAATTCGACCATTGCGTTGCGAATTTATCCCGGCATCAGTCCCGTTTCAAAGACCGTGCCCGATACCGTTTCTCCCGTCAAAAATCTGATGGCATTTTTGCCATGGCCTTATCCACTGCAAAGCAGACGCTGGCAGAAAGCCTGGCTCACCGCAAGCGAAGGCACGTTTGCTTGCCGCACACGTTCTCTTTCCGGCGTAAGGAGAGATGAAAAGCGCTGCCACAAAGCCAAGACGCCCAGCCGGGCAGCAAGCCTGACTGGGCGTCTCTCCGATTTCTGATCGCCATATCTTTCGCCGGTCCCTTTGGATCGGCGCGTGCCGGGTCAGATCGCCTGGCTTTTCAGCTCGTCCAGCAGACGGCTGTCAACTTCTCCGGTTTCCGGCATTCCGAGGCTGCGCTGGAAGGCGCGGATCGCGCTGCGGGTGCGCGGCCCCATCTGACCATCCGGCGTTCCGGTGTCGAAACCGAGATAGTTCAGCTTGTCCTGAGCTTCCTTGACCATGGCCGTGTTGTCGGGAGCCTGGATCGACACTTTTTCCGCCGGCAATGCAGCGGCATCCACCCAAGCCGGTTCCATCGTCACCTTGTTGGCTGCCGCGTCCGGTGTCTTCAGCTTGAAGCTCTCGACGGCAAGCCGAGCATTGGCGAGCATTTCCTGGTCCATCATGTTGGCGACATCGTCACGGCGCTTGGCCGCTTCCGGATCGCCCTGATCGGCCGCGATGGCGAACCACTTGTAGCTGGCAACCAGATCCTTATCGACACCGATACCTCCGGCATAGAGGATGCCCAGGTTGAACAGGCTGTCCTTGACGCCGAAGTTGGCGGCTTGCTCGAACCACTTTGCGGCAGCGGCATAGTCGGGCTGTTCACCGCCCCCTTCCGCATAAAGAACGGCAAGGTTATGCATGGCTTTCGCATTGCCTGCCTCGGCGGCCTTGGCGTACCAGGCTTTTGCCTTTGGCAGGTCCTTGTCGACGCCGCGGCCTTTTTCGTAAAGACTTGCGAGCCTGTACTGAGCGGGCGCGAGACCCTTGTCGGCGGCTTTCTGATACCAGACCGCAGCCTTGGCCAGATCTGCCGGGACACCGTTCCCCTCGGTGAATTTCACACCCACCAGGAACTCTGCAGCCGCATTGCCACTGGCAGCGGCGCTGCGCAGCGCCATCGGACCAACGCCCTCCGGCGGCAGGTTGGCAAGGAGGTTTGCCGGCGCACCGGCGTCGCTTGCGGGCTGGAACCCTGACACCGTGCTTTCACCGGCTGCGCCAAAGGTGCTGGCAACGCCAGCAGGCGGAGCGAAGGCCAGTTCGGTTTCCGGGGCAAGCGGTCCGGTGGCAGAAGCTGTCTGTACGGTGCCGCTCTCGGTGACCGGTGCCGAGGGAGCCGGAGCCGGCTGTGCTGCTGCCATGGCCGGCGCCTGCGGCGTCATTGCATCGCCTGCGTCGTCCGGCAGAGGGGTGCTTGCTCCAGATGCTGCAAGTTCAGAGCCCGTTGGTTGCGGGCCCTCAGCTTCGGCGCCGCGGCTTTCTGCAAGAGCAACTCCGCCTGTAGTATCAGCTACCGGATGGGCATCTGCCTGTGCCGGAGCCGCATCCGCCATGTCCTGCGCGGGCACGGCTTCAACGGTTTCCGGCGTATTGGCAGCAAGCTGGTCACCCTCTTCCGGGACACCGGTTGCCATGCGGAACACCTGCAGCGTTCCGAGCAGCAGCACGACAGCAGCAGCGGTGTAGAGAATGGCGCGGCGGCGGCCATTGGAGGCCTGCGGCGTTTCCGGCGCCGGGCGGTCGCCCGGGAGGACGGTCGCATCCTGGGATTCGAACGCCTGATCGGCGACTTCCTCGGCTTTCAGTTCCAGATCTTCGACCGGCTCAACCTTATCTGCCTTGGCGGCGGACTTGTCGCGCTTGAGGACGTTGCGCAGCCAACCGACGCGTGCCTTGCCGCGTTCCTCGTCGGCCACTTCCGGTTCCTCGACCGTCTGTTGGCGCTTTTCCAGTTGAGCAGCTTCGGCAGACGCTGCCTGTGCGGCCCGCCGGGCGGCGGCAATGAAGTCGGCCTTGCGGTCCCGGGTCCGGTCATCGGAACGCGGTGCGTTAACCGGCCGCTGATCGCCTTCCGGCTTCTTCGCCCTGGACCTCTTGGAGAAGAGCGGAGCAGGCTCATCGACATTGATCGGCGAGAAGCTGGAGGCCGGCGCTTCGCCGAAATGTTCGGCACGCTCCAGATTGTCCAGGCGTTCTGTCAGCGATCCGAGAACGGATTTGACCCCGTCAAAGGTGTTGCGTGTCCGTTCGTCGTTTCCTTCGGCCGCATCCAGCAACCGCTTCAGATCGGACTGAAGCTCCGTAATGGCCTGGTCATACTGGCCGCTACGAGCTGTCGGGGCGTTTTCGATGGCTTCCAGAGCTGCTTCGCGGGCAATCTCGACGACGTCCGACCGGGTTTTCTCCAGGCCCTTCTCGATCCGCTCCAGGAACGGCGAGAACTGTTCCATGCTGAAGGCACGGGAGGACGTGCTTTCGATCTGTTCGGCGAGCGCGGCAACCTTCGCGCCAAGCTGTTCGAAGCGGCCGTCGTCGGTCACTTCGGCGCCCTTCGACACGACCTGCGCCAGATCGGCAATCCGCTGTTCCAGCGCCTCGGTGGAGGCCGGAGCGGACACGCTGGCGCGCATGGACCCGATTTCCGCCCGAAGCTTGTCGAGATCGGATGTCGTGACGGTGTCTTTCGGCTGATCCAGACGCTCGGTCAGATCGTTCAGCCGTTCCTGAAGCTGGACCAGGAACTTGGTGTCGGGTGCATTGCCGCCAGCCCGCATGGCTGCCGCATCCAGAACGGGCACGGGACGAGCCGACTTCTTTTCGATTGCGTCGATCTTGCCGGAAATCGCTTCCAGACGCTGCTCCAGGGCCGCGAAGGCTCCTGCATTGGCTGAAGGCAGCGGCCCGGCCTGTTCCATCCGCTCCAGGCGATCAACGATCTCATCGAGACGCCGGTCGACCTGGCCCAGATGCTGGCTGTCGACCGGAGCTGCACGGTCATCGGCCATCATGCCGACGATGTCCTCAAGACGGCCCTGCAGCCTGGAGATCGTTTCCGGTTCCGGCATGCGCTGTTCCATGGCGGACAGACGGCTGTCCAGGCCACGCTGTTCACGCGCCAGCACTTCCAGATCGTCCAGCCGGCTGGAGACGAACTTCATCCGGTCATCGATGCCCTCGACAAGACCCTTGATGTCGATCTGTTCGACGAAGCCGCGCACTTCCCGCAATTCTGCGCGAAGGGGCTCGATCTCGTCATGGCCCTTGCGCTGCAAGAGCTCTTCCATACGCTCGGCAATGCTGATGACCCGGTCTTCCAGCACGATCATGTGCTCGGACCGTGGCAGCGCGGCAAAGGCGTCCTCGATTTCGTTGAGTCGAGCGGTCACGCCCCTCAGAACGCGCGGATCGACCGAAGCACGGGACAATTCGTCGAG
Source organism: Roseibium aggregatum IAM 12614 (assembly GCF_000168975.1). GTDB lineage: Bacteria > Pseudomonadota > Alphaproteobacteria > Rhizobiales > Stappiaceae > Roseibium > Roseibium aggregatum. The sequence continues at coordinate 162,174 of NZ_AAUW01000005.1, read as the reverse complement.
GCGTTGCAGAATGTGGGCATAGCCATGCTCAAGGGTCTGCAGAGCCCCTTCCACATTGGTGCGGCCGACCATGTCCTTCAGGTCCGCAACTTCCTTGCGGATATCGCGGGCAAGCTGATCGTTCTTCTTGTCGGCCCGCAAACGCTCGACCATGTCGGACAAGCGGCGCAGTTCCGCATTCTGCCGGCTCACGGTTTCGTTGGTGCCGCGCGACAGGCCGCCAAGCGCCTCGCGCAGCGAACCAAGCTCGTCGCGCACCTGATTGAAGGCCTGTTCCTGCGGCGCTCTCAACGCATCGATGCGGCGGCCAAGGTCCTTGTAGATATGCATGGACGCGTCGCTTCTGCCGCGTCCGTCCCGTTCCCGGTGACGGGAGGGCTGCCGCGTATACTGCGTTCCGTAAGCTTCGTCTTCTTCATAGGAGGGATCTTCGGCAGGCAAATTGTCGATGGCGTAACTGCCGGGGCGCGGACGCGGATTTGGCGCGGACCGAAGCGGCTCGTCGGCGAAATCGGAACGATAGTCCTGTCCGTAGTCGTGCCTCGGATCCGGCCTTGACAGCCCTTGCACCTGTTCGTCCAGACGATCCAGCGCACCCATGACGTCATCGATGCCCGGCTCCCTGTGCTGCGCTCGGCGGCGCGGCGCAGGTTGACGCGGCTCGGGCCGGTGGGTTTCAGGCCTGTTTGCTGGCCGACGTGGTTCAGACTGATCGGCCAGCAGGCGGTCCAGCTCGTCCGCCACGGCATCGAGATCCTCGTCGCGTTCTTCGGAGGGATAACGGTCCTGGCCGCCGAGCGCCGTTGCAGTGCGCGTCAACCTTTCGATACGACTGCGCGCCGGCTCGCGGCGCGGTGCATCGTAAAAGTCGTCGCCTTCATACGCATCACGGCCGCGGCGTCCTGCCTCGTTTTTCTTCCAAGCCGGCATCTCTTGACCCTGGGCTGACGGTCATTCAGACCGCTGATGGAGCAGGCTGCACCAAATTTCCGTCGAGGACGGGACAGGCGCAGCGTTTTGAAAGACTTTGTCGTTTTAGGGTAAACAGGCCGTTAATTGGCGTTGCTAAATGCGAAAACAGTCCGTTTTCGAATGAATATCCGCATTTCAAGGGAACAGGGTGGAGCGAATCGGCGAACGCTACGTTAACGAAATTTTCCCCGACGACCTTCCGTGACTGGACGTTAACGCAAACGTAAGCTAAATAGTACGCAAGAAACCGGCTGAGCCACTGTGCACACAAACGCGTCACCTGCGAACGCACCGCAGACCATGTCTTCGGAGCGGGTTTCGAAAACTGCATAACATCAACGATGAGCCGGGCAACGGCTGAAAAACGAGAACAAACTGCTATGAGCGAAGCTCTTTCGATCCTCAATGAAGATGATCTTGTGGACGTTGTGTCCGCGACCGACGACAGCACCAAGAAAACCCAGTTCACCATCGGCGACCTGGCAAAAGAATTCGACTGTACCCTGCGTACGCTGCGCTTCTACGAAGACAAGGGGTTGCTCAACCCGAAGCGTGATGGCCTGAACCGGGTGTATAACCGCCGCGACCGCGCCCGCCTGAAGCTGGTGCTCATGGGCAAGCGCGTCGGCTTTTCCCTGTCCGAAATCCGCGACATGCTCGACCTTTACGACCTGCGCGACGGCCAGGTGACCCAGTTGCGCGTTGCGCTATCCAAGTTCAACGAACAGATCGCCGTTCTGGAAGAACAGCGCAAGGACATCGAACAGGCCATCGAGGAACTGTCGCGCACTGTCGAGATCGTCTCCGGCATGCTGAAGCACAAGGAAGCGGAAGAGGCATAAGCCCCTTCCCTTTCGACCTGAGAGATTTGAAACCGCTGGAGGCAACTCCGGCGGTTTTCGTTTGCGGAATTGCCGTTATGCACGTTTTACGTGAACCGGCACTCTTTTCTCAAACTGACGAAATTGCTCAAAAATACGCCCTCTCAACACGAATTCGTGTGCCGGACTCGCGGAAATCATTCCCATCAGCATGTTTTAGGCGTATTTTTTTGTCACCCCTTCCGTTGGGATACCACTTGCCGGAAAAAAACTAGACGCGTATATAGAGCTCAAGGTGACGTTTACGGAAACGTAAGGTCGAGACATAAACGGCAAATCTGGGAGGATTTCCATGCCGAGCTATACCGCTCCCGTCGATGACACGCTTTTCCTGTTGAAGGACGTGTTCGGCTACGACCGATACTCCAACCTTCCGGGCTTTGCCGATGCGCCTCTCGACCTGGTGGAAGCGATCCTGCGCGAGGGCGGCAAGTTTGCAGAAGAAGTTCTTCAGCCTCTGAACCAGACCGGCGACAATGAAGGCTGCACCCACAATGAAGACGGCTCCGTTACGACGCCGACGGGCTTTCTCAAAGCCTACAAGGCCTTTTGCGAAAACGGCTGGGGCACGCTGTCCGCCGATCCGAACTACGGCGGCCAGGGATTACCGCACACGCTGACCACCATTTTCAACGAGTTCGCCTCGTCGGCAAACATGGCCTTTTCCATGTATCCGGGCCTGACGGCGGGTGCCGTGGCCGCCCTGACGATCCACGGCACGGACGAGCAGAAGCAGACCTATCTTCCCAACATGATCGCCGGCACATGGACCGGCACCATGAACCTGACAGAGCCGCATTGCGGAACGGATCTCGGCCTTATCCGCACCAAGGCGGTGCCGCAGGCCGACGGTTCCTACAAGATTACCGGCACCAAGATCTTCATTTCCGCCGGTCAGCACGACATGGCGGAAAACATCATCCACCTGGTATTGGCCCGCATCGAAGGCGCGCCGGAAGGCACCAAGGGCATTTCGCTGTTCGTCGTGCCGCGCAATGCGATCGGCGACGACGGTACGGTGGGTGACAACAACGGCGTTTCCTGCGGTTCCATCGAGCACAAGATGGGCATTCACGGCAACGCGACCTGCGTGATGAACTACGACGATGCCACTGGCTGGCTGGTTGGCGAGGAGAACAAGGGCCTGCGCGCCATGTTCACCATGATGAACGAGGCCCGTCTCGGGGTCGCCGTTCAGGGGCTTTCCCAGTCGGAAGTCGCCTATCAGAACGCGGTCACCTACGCCAAGGACCGCATTCAGGGGCGTGCCCTCACCGGACCGAAGGCGCCGGACAAGCCCGCCGATCCGATCATCGTGCATCCGGACGTGCGCCGCACCCTGATGCAAATCCGGTCCTTCAATGAAGCTGCCCGGGCGCTGATCATCTGGACCGCGCTTCACGGCGATGTCTCGCACCGCTCGGACGACGAAAAATCCAAGCAGTTCTCAGACGACATGATGGGCCTGATGACCCCGGTGCTCAAAGGCGTTCTGACCGACACCGGCTTCGCCAATGCGGTCAATGCGCAGCAGCTTTACGGCGGTCATGGGTACATCAGCGAATGGGGCATGGAGCAATTCGTCCGCGATGCCCGCATCGCCATGATCTACGAAGGCGCAAACGGCATTCAGGCCCTGGACCTCGTCGGCCGCAAGCTGCCAGCGAATGGCGGCCGCGCGGTCATGAGCTTCTTCAATGAGGTCAATACCTTCCTGAAGGAGAACAAGGACAATGAAGCCCTTGCCGCCTTCACCGCCCCCTTGAAGAAGGGCATGGACGATCTGCAGGCCGCGACCATGTGGTTCATGAACAACGCCATGAAGAACCCGGACAATGCCGGCGCCGGTTCGGTCGATTACATGCACCTCTTCGGTCTCGTCGCCATGGGCTACATGTGGGCAAAGATTGCCAAGACGATCCAGGAAAAGACCGCGGAAGGTGCAGGAGACAAGGCGGACTGGCTGGAAACCAAGCTGACTTTCGGCCGCTTCTTCATGGAGCGCACGCTGCCGGAAACAGCCGCCCACCTCGCCCGGATCTCGTCCGGCTCCGAAACCATGATGTCGGTTGCCGCGGACGCCTTTTAAGGGCGTCCGGGGACTGGCTGACCGATGGCGGAAATTTGAGCCCGCAAATCGAAACCGGCCGCTATAGTCGCGTTCCAATTTGATTTGCGAGGGGATTTTCAAGTTATGGCTGAATACGTTCTTCACTGCATGGCCCAGTCGGGGCACTCCTACAAGGTGGCCCTGATGCTGGAACTGTGCGGTGCCGACTGGAAGCCGGAATGGGTCGACTTCTTCAATGGAGCCACCCGTACGGAAGAGTTCCGCGATACGCTGAACGAGATGGGTGAAGTGCCCGTGCTCGTTCATGGGGACAACATCCTGACCCAGTCCGCCGTCATCATGGACGACCTGTCCGAGAAATTCGGTGCCTTCGGCTGGGAAAACGACGAAGAACGGCGGGAGATCCTGCGCTGGACGATCTTCGACAACCAGAAGGTTTCCGGCTTGCTCGGCCCGCTGCGGTTCCTGCGCACGCTGATGAAGACCGGCGAAACGGACGTCGTCAAATGGCTCGACGGACGCTCGAAATCCGCTCTTGCCATCCTGGACAAGCATTTTGCCAAGAACGAGTTCGCCATCGGCAAGAAGCCGACCAGCGCGGATTTCTCGCTGTGCAGCTACCTCTTTTACGAAGGTGAGCTCGGGATCGATCTCGACGCTTATCCGAATGTCACCAAGTGGCTGGGGCGGATCAAGGCTCTGCCCGGCTGGAAACATCCTTACGACCTCATGCCCGGTCATCCCTTGCCGGACAAGACCTGAGGCGAATCCGATCTAGAGGAGGATCTGATGCCCGAAGCCTATATTTACGACCACGTGCGCACCCCGCGCGGACGCGGCAAGAAGGACGGTTCGCTGCACGAAGTGCCCACCGTCCGTCTGGCAGCCACCGCGCTGGAAGCGATCCGCGACCGGAACGGCCTCGATACGACCCGGGTGGACGACGTCGTCCTGGGCTGTGTCGACCCGGTCGGGGAAGCTGGTGGCGACATTGCCCGTGCGGCGGTGTTTGCAGCCGGTTACGACAAATCGGTTCCGGGCATGCAGATCAACCGCTTCTGCGCGTCCGGTCTCGATGCGGTCAACATGGCTTCGGCCCAGGTGATGGCAGGCCAGCACAAGCTGGTGATCGCCGGCGGTGTGGAGAGCATGAGCCGCGTCGGCCTTGGCGCTTCGGGCGGCGCCTGGCCGATCGAACCGCAGGTCGCCATCCCCTCCTATTTCATGCCTCAGGGCGTGTCGGCAGATCTGATTGCCACCAAATACGGTTTTTCCCGCGATGACTGCGATGCCTACGCGGTGGAAAGCCAGAAGCGTGCCGGCAAGTCCTGGGACGAAGGCCGGTTTTCCAAATCGGTCGTGCCGGTGAAGGACGTCAACGGCATCACCATTCTGGACCGGGACGAGCACATGCGGCCGGACACCGACATGCAGTCGCTCGCCTCGCTCAACCCCTCCTTCGAGATGATGGGCAACATGGGCGGTTTCGATGCGGTCGGCATTCAGGCCCATCCGGAAATCGAAAAGATCAAGCACGTCCACCACGCCGGCAACTCCTCCGGCATAGTCGACGGGGCTGCCGCTGTCCTGATCGGCTCCAGCACCGCGGGCCGTTCCTGCGGCCTGAAACCGCGCGCCCGCATCAAGGCCTTCGCCAACATCGGCTCCGAACCGGCCCTGATGCTCACCGGCCCGGTGGATGTCACCGAAAAGCTGCTGAAAAACGCCAAGATGGACATCAAGGACATCGATCTCATCGAGATCAACGAAGCCTTCGCCTCCGTCGTTCTGCGTTACCAGCAGGCCTTCGATCTCGATCCGGCAATCGTCAACGTCAATGGCGGTGCAATTGCCATGGGCCATCCGCTTGGCGCTACCGGTGCCATGATCCTCGGCACCGTGCTCGACGAACTGGAACGCCGCGATCTCAACACCGCCCTCGTCACGCTGTGCATCGGCGCAGGGATGGGAACGGCGACCATCATCGAGAGGGTCTGACCATGATCAGCAACATCGACAGGGAGTTCGCCCAGATCACCGACTACTGGTCTCCGCGCGTGGTGGCCGATGTCAACAATCAGAGCGTCAAGCTTGCGAAGCTGAAAGGCGAGTTCGTCTGGCACGACCACCAGGACGAGGACGAACTGTTCTTCATCGTCAAGGGCAGCCTCACCATTCGCTACCGCGACCGGGACGACGTCGTCCTGAATGCGGGCGACATGCATGTCGTGCCCAAGGGCGTCGAGCATAATCCGCTCGCAGAAGACGAATGCTGGGTGATGCTGTTCGAACCCGCAGAGACCAAACACACCGGCGACGTTGTCGTCGACGGCACGAAGACGGCTGCGCAACAGCGCGCCCATCTGCAGTCGGCCGGCGCCTGACCCGAGGAGGACCATCAGATGAGCTACAAGAATTTCACCGTTGAAACCGATGAGGACGGTTTCGCCCTGATCACCTGGGACATGCCGGAAAAATCGATGAACGTCATCGATCTGTCGGTCATGGACGAGCTGGATGCGATTGTCGACCAGATTGCCGGGGACGAGGCCATCAAGGGTGCCGTGATCACGTCCGGCAAATCCGCCTTTTCCGGCGGGGCTGACCTGACCATGCTGGAAGGCCTCCTGAAGGACTTCCACGTCAAGCGCGGCAATGACGCGGAAGCGGCCGCCAAGGCGCTCTTCGATGGATCGCGCAAGCTGTCTCAGGTCTACCGCAAGCTGGAAACCTGCGGCAAACCCTTCGTGGCAGCCGTTGCCGGCACCTGCATGGGCGGCGGCACCGAGCTGGCGCTTGCCTGCCATGGCCGTGTCGTTGACGAAGGCCTGAAAATGGGCTTGCCGGAGGTCAAGGTCGGCCTCTTCCCGGGAGCCGGTGGCACCCAGCGCGTGATGCGCATGACCGACGGCCAGCAGGGCATGCAGTTCCTGCTCCAGGGCCGCACCTTGCGTGCCCCGCAGGCCAAGCAGATGAAACTGGTGGATGAGGTCGCGCCGACCAAGAAACTGGTCGCTGCCGCCAAGAAGATGCTGAAAGCAGGCCTCGACCCGGTCAAGGACTGGGACAAGAAGGGCTACAAGCTGCCGAACGGCAATGTCTATTCCCCGGCAGGCTTTCAGTTCTGGCCGGCCGCCAATGCGATCTATCGCCGCGAGACCCATGACAATTATCCCGGTGCCCGCTACCTGCTGCGCTCGGTTGTCGAAGGCCTTCAGTTGCCGATGGATCTCGCGCTTCAGGTGGAAAGCCGCTATTTCGCCAAGGTGTTGCAGACGCCCGAAGCTGCCAACATGATCCGCTCGCTGTTCGTCTCCATGCAGGAGCTGAACAAGCTGGCCCGCCGCCCGGCCGATCAGCGGCCGAACAAGATCCGCAAGATCGGTATTCTGGGCGCAGGATTCATGGGCGCAGGCATTGCCTATGTCACCGCGCAGGCCGGCATCGACGTCGTCCTGATCGACCGAGACCAGGAGGCCGCCGACAAGGGCAAGGCTCATTCCGACGAGTTGATCACCAAGGCGATCAAGCGCGGCCGGGCGAGCGAGGAGCAGAAGGAAAAGCTGCTGTCGAAGATCACCGCCACCGTCGATTATGAAGCCCTTGCCGATTGCGACCTGGTGATCGAGGCGGTGTTCGAGGACCGCGACATCAAGAAAGCGGTGACGGAGAAGGCCGAGGCGGTGATGAAGTCCCGCGCGATCTACGCTTCCAACACCTCGACTTTGCCGATTACCTCGCTGGCGCAGGCGTCCAAGCGGCCGAAGAATTTCATCGGTATTCACTTCTTCTCGCCCGTCGACAAGATGATGCTGGTGGAAGTGATCCTCGGCAAGCGCACCTCCGACCGTGCGCTCGCCATGGCGCTCGACTACATCAAGGCCATCAAGAAGACCCCGATCGTCGTCAACGACAGCCGTGGCTTCTACACCTCGCGCGTCGTCATGACCTACATCCGCGAAGGCCTGATGATGCTGGCGGACGGCGTTCCGGCGGCCATGATCGAGAATGCCGGCAAGATGGCCGGCATGCCGGTCGGCCCGCTGTCGCTTGGCGATGAAGTGGCGCTGGACCTCGCCTGGAAGATCGTCTCCGCCACCCGCAAGGACCTTGGTGTCAAATATGTCGAGGGTCCGCTCGACAATATCCTGGAAGAGATGGTGGTCAAGCAGGAGCGTTTCGGCCGCAAGAACGGCAAGGGCTTTTACGACTACAAGGGCAAGGACAAGAGCCTGTGGCCCGGCATTCCGGAAGTCACCGGCCAGCCGAAGCCGGCTGAGAGCTTCAACATCGAAGAGCTCAAGCAGCGGCTTCTGGTGATGCAGGCACTCGAAACCGCCCGCATCTTTGAAGAAAAGTGCCTGACGGATGTGCGTGAAGCCGATGTCGGTTCGATCCTTGGCTTTGGCTTTGCCCCCTATACCGGCGGCACGCTGAGCTACATCGACATGATGGGTACGCCAGCTTTTGTCGAGCTTTGCAAGAAGTTCACCCGCAAGTGGGGCCCGCGCTTCAAGCCCAACAAGCTGCTCAAGGATATGGCCAAGGAAAACGAGACCTTCTACGGCAAATTTCCGCCCAAAGCGGACGCCAAGGTCAAGGACGCCGCCTGATCATGAGCCGATGCCGCTCCCGCATGGGAGCGGCATCGGACAGTCGCGCGCCAACAATTGTTAGCATTTTACGACAAAACTTGATCCGGCATGACTTGTCATGCACAGTTCTGCCTGGAATTAGGCATGGGCAGGCTGGAGATACGAATGCCGCTAGATGGCGAATGGGCGCGCTCGGATGTCTTCCGCGTTCTGCGCGACATCTGTTCAAACGCCAATCTGGACTGGCCGCAGATGGCCAGGCTCTATGAGTTCGATCTCGCAAGCCTGGACGATCCGCAAGGCACCGTACCAATAGCTGCCTGGCATGCCGTGTTTGAACATATCGCCGCTGTTCTCAACGACGACGCCGCAATGTTCGACCTCTTCAACACCATCGATATCGGCTGTTTTTCCATCTTCGACTACCTGTTTGCCTGCGCCCCGTCGCTTCGGGACGCCTGTCAGGCATGGGCACGGTTCAGCCCGATCCGAACCAATGCCTATCGCGTGAAATTCGATGAGGACGAGACCGGTGGCTACGTCGAGTGGCCCATTCTCGAGGGACGCGGAGAATGGCGGCAGAACGTGTTTGCACGTGTGGGCTGGGCAACCCAGCAGATTGAACATGCGCTCGACATGAAAGTGCCTCCGATCCTCATCGAGCTTGCGACGCCGCCTCCCCGATGCACTTCCAATTTTCAGAAAAAGTATCAGGGCCGGATCAAATTCGGGGCGACGCGGAACAGAATCTCGTTCCCGAAGTCTCTGCTCTCCCGCCCTTTGCGGCGGCACGACGCGCATTTGTACGAGATCATTCTGAAATCGGCGGCGTCGGAACTGGAACGCTTCGGCGAGCTTGAATCGCCGCTGTCCCGCATTGCGAACGAAGTTGCGTCCAGCCTGTCGACCGGTGCCTGCACCTTGCCGCTCATCTCCTCCAAACTGGGCATGTCGCAGCGGGCAGTCCAGCGGCTCCTTGAAAGAGAAGGTACGAGCTTCCGCCAACTCAGCGAGGAAGTTCGGCGGTCCGCCGCCGAACGTTATCTGCTTGGAACGGATCTCCCGATGAAGGAGATTGCGTATCTGCTGGGATTTTCGGAACTGAGCACCTTTTCCCGGGCGGTCAAGACATGGTTCGGCGTCTCACCCAAAAAGGTGCGGGATGCGCCGCGCTCCAGACCGCATACAACGGACAGAACCTCACCGGGACGCAAACAGGTGGTCAAGCGGTCCAAGACGGCTGCGACTCTTCCCTCCGCTTCCCGGCAGTCCGCCGTCGCAAAGTGAGATCCCCACGGCCAGGGTCTTCACGCTGAAGCTTCGTTATTTATCAAGAATTGCGGCACGGCGGCTTCGGGCTTGTCGCCACCGTGCCAGAGATCGTTCGTATTGCCGGCGATCTCATGGATGTCTCTCCATGAAACCACCTGTACCGCAACCGGCTGTTCATCCCGTTGGATGAAGAACAGGTGGGGTCGATGGCGGCTGGCCCATCCTGCGAAGTGTGCGCCTTATCTGCCGGTTTGGGGTATTTCCCGCTCCGACGGCTGTCTTTCACCGCAGGTAGAGGAAGGCAGATCGCAGCGGATGTGGGTAGCCGCAAACGATCTAGATGCGCATTCCTGAAAGTTTAATACGCCAAGCCTGCTTCCAAGTCTTTGGCAGGATGCGTACAGAACTATACGATTTACGACACCAAGTTTAATTAATAAGAAATCTTACGATCTGACTTCTTCAATACGCCAAGTCTTCGCAGTGTTTGGGCAGCCTCATTGTAATCGGCAGCGAATGTTCCTAACTTCTGGCCAGCATCGCTACCAACATCATGCAGGAGACACCTATGTCCGACACCGGCCTGAGCCGTTTTCTGGGAGGCTCGCCAGCCCAGGTGCTTTTGCGGCTTGTGTTCCTGTCCTTCGTTGTCGGCATCATCCTCTCCGCACTGAACCTCGACCCGCTCGACCTGATCACCATGTCGTTCGACTTTGTCGAACGGCTGTGGAACATGGGTTTCAACGCTCTCGGACGGCTGGGTAAATATCTGGTCATCGGTGCGATGGTGGTCGTGCCGATCTGGCTGGTGACGCGCCTTCTGGCCATGGGACGCAACCGCTAAGATCAGAGGAAGGCGACGTTCCGAGTTTGAGTCGTGACCGCAACTTCCACGGGAAATTAACTCTTTATTAATCGAAATTAACCAAAACTGGCGGGGCCTTCCCAAGCCTGAAAGGGCCTTTTCATGTCCGCCGTTGCCACGTCCAAAGTTGCCGCTTCCTTTCAATCCTATTCGCGTATGGGCACACATGCGGGCAATCGTGCGGCTTCGCTTGGCGCAGCGCAGACGCTCACGACCTTTCTCGGTGCAACCGGCTCGGCGGAGGACGAGGACAAGGCAAAATCCCTGTTCGAGACGTACAAGGATTCTGGTGAACTCAACAACAGCCTTTCCCGGTCGGTGGAATCCAACAAGGATGCCTTGCGCAACCAGAAGATCAACAAGGCCAAGGAGCGGATCGAACGGCTCAAGGAAATGCTTCGTTTCGCAACACCAGAGCAGGCCAAACGGCTGCTCAAGGAACTGAAACAGGTCGCCAAGGAGTTCAAGTCCGCTTCACAGGACCTGAAATCCGCAGGACAGAGCCTGAGCGGTGGGGCAACCGGCGCGGACGCTCTTGCAGGAGTGTCAAACGCGACCGGCACGCCAACCGTCACTGCAGACACAGGAACGCTAGTTGCAGGGGCTCAGGCACCGGTCACGGGTGTGACCGCGACGGCAAGCATTTCCGACGCAAGTGTTCCAACATCCACGCCTGAAGCAGGCACTGCATCTCCGGCTTCGGACGGCAAGGCCAGAGGCACGGACCAGGCAGGTCAAAGCCAAGAAGGCCAGGGTCAAACGGATCAAAGTCAAGACGGTGAGGATCAGGATGGGTCTTCCCCGGAAGAGCAAAAGTCCGGTAGCTGGAAGGAAGACCTCAAGGCAGCCATCCTCACCTACGCGGAACGGCAACAGGAAACGGACAGGGCCCATACTGCAAGCCGCCGGTCCGGACTTCAGGGCGACAAGGAAGCCTTGGCCAAGATGGCAGATGACATCAAGTCGCTTGCCGCACAGATCGAACGTCTGCTCAAGCGTGATGACCGGGACTCCAAAAAAGACCTGAAGGATGTCCGCGAGGACCTGAAGGACGGCATCAAGGCACTGAGGGACACTAACCTCACGGCTGAGCCGGAAGTACCTTCAACCGTTGCCACCGGCAGCACGGACGCTGTCTTCGCAGCAAACGTTACGGCAAATGTTTCCGTGCAGGTGTCGGATATCGTGGTTTGATCCGTTTTACCTAAGTGCGGACGTCTCAGCCCGCCGCGGAGAGCGCCGCCCCAATCAAAACCGCCCTTGCTGTCCGGTGCAGCGTGACGTGGCGGTCGGCCAGTTCGTCGATGTCCGTTGAGTAACCTCCTCCCAGAACGCCGGCCAGAGGCACCCCTGCCTGTCGCACCGTTTCGATGACATAGCGGTCACGCCGCCAAAGCCCTTCGCGTGACAGCGCCAGCCTGCCGAGGCGGTCGCCCGAATAGGGGTCGACACCGGCATTAAAAAAGACAATGTCCCATGGCCCCTGGCGCAGCAGGTCCGGCAGAACCTCTTCCAGAATAGCAAGATAGACTTCGTCTCCCGTGCCATCGGCAAGGCCTATGTCGAGATGCGACGGGACCTTGCGGACCGGGTAGTTCTTCTCCGAATGGAGCGAGAACGTGAAGACATTCGGATCCCCCTGGAAAATATCCGCGGTACCGTCGCCCTGATGCACATCGAGGTCGATAACCAGCGCCGTTCGAATGGCTCCGTCCGCTTGCAGCACCTTGATGGCGACGGCGACGTCGTTGAAAACGCAGAACCCGGCACCGTGCGCCCGCCGGGCATGATGACTGCCTCCGGCGGTGTTGCAGGCAATGCCGTGTTCCAGTGCCAGATATCCCGTCAGCACGGTTCCGCCAGTGGCGCAGCGGGCACGAAGGGCGATGTCTTCGCGCATCGGAAACCCGATTTCCCGCGCTATCTTGTCCGGCACACGGGCGTTGAAGACCTGATCCACATAGGCTGGTTCGTGTGCCAGCGCGACCCACTCGAAGGGAGCTGGACGGGGCCTGAAAAAGGCATTGTCGCTGAGAAGACCTTCCCTACGTATCAGCTCGGCAACGGCACGGAACTTGTCCATCGGGAACCGGTGATTGGCGGGAAGATCGGCGCAGTAGGCCGGATGGTGTACGATCGGCAGGGTCATCTGTGCGCAATATAAGGCGCCTGTGGCGTCACGGGCACCCCTTTGCGCGGGGCCAATGACATTTGCAATGCCACCTTCAGGATCAGCACCCTTCCCTGCCCCGTTCGAGGGCGACGACGTATACCCGGTATGTGCGGAAAAGAATTGACGCGCGTGCACCGGGCGGACATGAAGGTCTTCCCTTTGTAGCGAGCCATCATGTCCCACCCTCCAGCTACCGGCGAGCGGCCAAGCCTGGCCTTTGCGGTTACGCACCGCTCCGTTCTGGCGATCGCCATTCCGATGACGCTCGCCTATCTGTCGACACCTCTGCTCGGTATTGTCGACATGGCCGTGATCGGCCGCCTCGGAGACCCGGCCCTTCTTGGCGGTATCGCCATCGGCGGCATCATCTTCGACCTGGTGTTCACGACGTTCAATTTCCTGCGGTCCGGAACAACAGGGCTGACGGCACAGGCCTATGGGGCTCAGAACGAGGAAGAAGTCAGGGCGACACTGTTGCGCGCCTTTCTGATTGCGGCCTTCGGCGGCCTTCTCGTCATCCTGTTGCAGGGCCCCTTGCGGGAAACCGGCCTCTGGTTCCTGGGAGGCAGCGCCGATGTGCAGGCCGCCACGAGCCGCTATTTCGATATTCGCGTCTACAGCGCCCCGTTCCTGCTTGCCAATTACGCCATACTCGGCTGGTTCATCGGGCTTGGGCGCGCGGGAACCGGCCTTGTTCTCCAGCTTGTCCTGAACGGGCTCAACATCGGCCTCAGCGTCTGGTTCGTCATCGGGCTCGGCTGGAGCGTGGAAGGCGTTGCACTGGCAACGGTCCTGAGTGAAATCGCGGCAACATGCCTGGGTGTCGGGCTGATCGTCTTCACCTCCGGCAAGGCACCGTGGCCGGCTCCCAAGGTCATTTTCGACCGCCGTTTGCTGGTGCGCATGATGGCTGTCAACCGCGACATCATGATCCGCTCCTTCACCCTTCTGTTCGCCTTCGCGTTCTTCACCGCGCGCTCGGCTGACCAGGGCGACACCGTTCTTGCGGCCAACGCGCTGCTCGAAAAATTCATCATGCTGACGGCGTTCTTTCTGGACGGCCTTGCAACCGCGGCGGAACAGCTTGCCGGCAGGGCGGTCGGTGCAAAATACCGGCCAGCCTTCGACCGCACCTTGAAACTGACGGCCTTGTGGAGCTTCGCGCTGGCAGGGATCCTCTCGGCCCTGTTCTGGTTCTTCGGCCAATACGTGATCGATTTCATGACCACAGCCGAAGACGTCCGCCAGGTGGCTGCGACCTATCTTGTCTGGGCCATTCTGACACCCGTGTTCGGGGTGCTGGCTTTCCAGATGGACGGCGTCTTTATCGGTGCCACGTGGTCGTCGACCATGCGGAATATGATGCTGCTGTCGCTGGCCGTCTATCTGGCAGCCTATTACCTGCTGTTTCCGGTCCTTGGCAACCACGGCCTCTGGCTGGCGTTCCTGCTCTTTTTCGGAACGCGCGGCCTGACCTTGCTGGCCGCCTGCCAGAAGCGGGCGGCTGAGACATTCGGCGTTGCCTGACCCTAAGCCGTTTCCGACGCCCAGGCGTCTACATTCGCATCGCGAGCCTCGCGCAGCGATGCCAAACCGTGCTGATCCAGCTTCGCTGACAGGCCGCTCAGGATCTCGTCGATCAGCCCCGCCCCCTTGAAGACGAGCGCGGAATAGAGCTGCAGCAGATCGGCACCCGCGGTGATTTTCGTCCAGGCGGTTTCCGCGCTGTCGATACCGCCAACACCGATGATCGGCAGGTCTGGTCCGGCCAGTTTGCGGGCGCGTGCCAGCATGATGGTCGACTTACGGAACAGGGGCTTGCCGGACAATCCGCCGGTCTCCTGCGCAGGTCCCTTACCGCTGAGGCCTTCGCGCCCGATGGTCGTGTTGGAGACGATCAGACCGTCGACTTTCTTGGCGAGCACTTCTTCGACAATGTCCCGCAGATCTTCGTCCGCCACGTCCGGTGCGATCTTCAAAAGGACAGGAACCTTGCGCCCGAGCTTTTGCGTGGACGCGTCCCGGGCGGTGATAACGGCGGTCAACAGATCGGCAAGCGCAGACCGCGCCTGCAGGTCGCGCAGCCCGGGCGTGTTCGGCGAGGAGATGTTGACCGTAAAATAGGACGCCAGATCGGCAAAAGCGGTGATCCCGGCGACGTAATCGGCGATCCGGTCGGCCGCGTCCTTGTTGGCCCCAACGTTGATGCCGACAATGCCACTCTGTTTTCGCCGGGCTTCGAGGCGCTGGCGCAGGGCCGCATGTCCCTCGTTGTTGAAACCGTAGCGGTTGATCACCCCCTCATCGGCAGGCAGACGAAACACGCGCGGGCGCGGATTTCCCGGCTGCGGCCTGGGCGTCACCGATCCGGCTTCAGTGTATCCGAAGCCGAGCTTCAGCAGGGCATCGGGCACTTCACCGTTCTTGTCGAAACCGGCAGCCATCCCGAGCGGATTGGGAAAGGTCAGATCCCAGAGCCTTACCGCAAGACGCGGATCGTCAGTCCTACGTCGCGCCGGCATCAACCCGGACTTCAAGGCCAGGATGGTCGCACGGTGCGCGGTTTCGGCGTCCAGGCACTGAAGGCCTTTCAGCGCGGCGTTTTCCAGAAAGGGCGGTATCATCGCGCAAGCTCCGGAAAGTCATGCGAGCCGTCCGGTGAAAGCGGCAAGTCCTTCACCCAGAGTGCGGTCGTCGGGTCCAGCGGAGCGTAGAGATGGGGGAACAGGGCGCCACCGCGCGACGTCTCCCATTTCAGCTTGTCGCCGAAACTGTCGGCATCGAAGGCGGCAAGCAACAGTTCCTGCTGGCCGGCGAAATGCTTTGCCGCAGTTTCCCGAACCTGATCTTCAGCCGAAAAATGAATGAAGCCGTCCTGAAGATCCACCGGTGCGCCTTTGAAAACGCCGAGGCCGATTGCTTCCTGCCACAGGGATTTTGGAACGATCTTGAATATCAGTGTCATCTGTCTGCCTTGCCTGGTGCCAGCGACGGCATGGCAGGCAAAGGCCCGGCGCATGCTCAACCGGTCGGGACACTACTCATCCGGGCCGTCCCGAACAAGCCGCACGGGCAGGCCTGCCTGTTTCTTTTGAATTTTGGCCGGGAAAACCCATATGCGTGAAAGGTATTTATTCCTGCCGCGCAATACGGAGAAACCGGCAACCGTGCTCTCACACGAAAAAGTCTGGGCGGCCATCGACGCCCTCGCCTCACAGAACGGACTTACGCCGTCCGGCCTGGCACGGCGGGCCGGTCTGGACCCGACCGCATTCAATCCGTCGAAACGCGTTGCGGGTGACGGGCGCCCGCGGTGGCCCTCCACCGAGTCGCTTGCCAAGGTGCTGGCGGCAACCGGCGAAGCCCTGAACACCTTTGCCGCTAGAGTCGAAACCGAGGACGCGCCAAGTGGCAGCGTACCTGCCCTGGTGCCCGTTGCTGCACTGGAAGCAGCGTCGGACCGCAATGCCTTCGACGCCGCAGGCCGCCCTTCCGGCGCGACCTGGCAGCAGTTCAGCTTTCCGCAGCCCGGAGCCTCCTTTGCGCTGCAGGTCAGCAACGAAGATTTCCAGCCTCTTTACCGGAACGGCGATATCGTTGTCGTTGCACCCGATGCCCCGCTTCGCACGGGAGACCGGCTGGCACTCAAGCTAACCAGTGGCCGTCTGTCGCTTTATACCTTGCAGGAGGCAGGCGGTGAGGAACTGTCTGTCCGTACAATCGGGGAGAATTCACACTCCCTGCGCTTTCGGCACTCGGCAATTGAGTGGACTGCCCGTATTATCTGGGCGAGCCAATAACCTGCGAGCCCCAATTGATGAAGCTTCGGCCTCTCATAACGCCTGCAATCGTGCTGACCACCGCAGGTGGTCTGCTCGCCTGGCTGTTGCTGTCCGACCCGCCGTCCGTACAGAAAGAACAGGTGACGGCAGGCAGTGAGGCTCCTTCTCCCAGCGAAGCGGGCGAACCGGTGAAGACGGGCGAGACCGCCTCGCAAGTTCCCCCGACACAAAGCGAGCCGGTTGTCGTTGCAACCGCACCCCGGCCGGCTGATATTCGCAACGTTTCGCCGGAAGGCGTTTCGGCGCCGAAGGTCAATGGTGATCTGAAACGTATTGAGCCGTCCAAACGCTATCTGGAACTGAAGGACCCGCCAGTCGAACCCATTCCGGACGGACCGCTGGAGTTTATGCGTGTGCAGGTTCTGGATGGTGGACGCATCAAGTCGGACCGGTTGACGGTGACGCTTGCCCATATCGTTCCGCTGAAATCGGACGAAACCTGTGTTTCTCGTCTTGGCGGCACCTGGCCCTGCGGCGCAAGGGCACGCACCTTCCTGAGAGGACTGGTGCGGCAGTTGAAGGTGGTCTGCGACAAGATCGAGGACACCGGACCCCAACAGATCCTGGCCACCTGCAGCCGCGGATCCATGGACCTCAGCAGACGGCTTGTCCGCTACGGCTGGGCGGATCCCGCACCGGATGCACCTGAAGACCTGTTTGAACTTGCCGAAAAGGCCAAGGAACGAAAGGTCGGAAAGTGGCAATCGGAATGGCTGAACGAGTTGCCGACGACCGAACTGGAAACCGAAATACCGTCCGCATTGCCGGGGCTGGAGGAACTTGCGCCGGAAACTGTCGAATGGAGCCTCAGGACCGAACCGGATCAGCCGGATGATGGGCAACTGACCGTCGATGACTACCCGCAAACAGACCCGGCGGTGCGCTAACGCCAGACAGGCAGAGAATTGTCTTGAAGCAATGCAGAGGACAAGCGCTCACTTCGGGTGGACAGGCTTCCGGCAGGGATCGTTTACGAACCATGGCAAGCCTGTTTCATGTTTAACCGGATTGGTATTAGGCTCACAGGTTCGGAGAACCCGGATCTGGAGTTATCATGACCGGAGACATCAAGGTCGGCATTATCGGTGGAACCGGCCAACTCGGCAGCGCCATCGCGACCGGCTGGCTGGAAAGCGGCGTTGTCAAACCTGACCGGCTATGGATATCCAATCGCTCCGGAACTGCAGCCGGGTTTGACGCCTGGCCGGAGATCACCTTTACCGCCAACAATCAGCTTTTGGCCGATGCCTGTGACGTCATCCTTCTGTCCGTCCCGCCGGCGCTTGTCGACACGGTCCGGCTTTCGGCTCCCGGGAAACTGATCCTCTCGGTCATGGCGGGTGTGTCGCGCGACCGGCTCAAGGCCCTCACCGGCTCGGACAACGTCGTTCGTGCCATGTCGAGCCCGGCAGCCGGCAAGCGGCTGGCGTATTCGCCCTGGTGCGCTGCATCCTCGCTCACGCATGAGGACAGGAACATAGTCCAGATGCTCTTGTCGGCCTGCGGTCAAAGTGACGAAGTCCAGGACGAACGGCAGATCGAGGTCTTTACCGCCATTACCGGACCAGTCCCCGGCTTTGCCGCTTTCTTCGCCGACTGTATCGTTGATTATGCTTGCAAGAATGGCGTCGAAAGACCCATTGCCGAACGCGCCGCAAAACAGTTGATCCTGTCGGCAGGACAAATCATGGCGGGAGACGCAAGATCTCCGGCAGAACATGTTCAGGAAATGGTCGACTACGCAGGAACGACAGCCGCCGGCCTCATCAAGCTGAAGGAACTGGGTGTTTCAGACTTGATCAGCCAGGGGCTGGAAGCTGCTACCGAGCGCGTCAGAACCATTGCCGGCCCGAACTGAACCCGCGCGCCACTCCCCTGAGGACAGGCCTTAAAAAAAAGAAAAGCGGCGCAATTGCACCGCTTTTCCTGTTGTCTTTCGATCAGGCTGTCAGTTCGCCTGCCAGCGCCTTGCGGATCATCTCACGCGTTTCGGCAATGCCGTAAAGAGCGACGAAGGATCCGAAGCGAGGGCCTTTTTCCTGTCCCAGCAGCAGCTGATAGAGCGCGGAGAACCAGGCGACGGACACGCCGGGACCACCATCCGGGCCCTTCTTGGACGGGTCCTGATAACGCTCGATGGACCGGGCAACGTCCAGAACCGCGTCCTGGATAGCCGCGCCATCCGCATCGGCCGGCAGGGCCGCCAGGGTTTCGTCCAGCTTTTCCAGCGCAGTGCGCTCGACATCGTCCGGCACCTTGAACGACTTGGCCGGTTTGACGAAATCGTCGAAGTAGCGGATTGCATAGCCGACGAGCGCATCCAGTTCCGGATGGGTCGATGCCGTGACACCCGGTGCGTAGCGGGAGATGAACGCCCACAACACGTCCTTGTTTTCCGCGTTGGAGGCGGACACGAGGTTCAGCAGCATTGCGAAGGGCACCGGCATGTCGATCTTCGGGATATTGCCCGAATGGATGTGCCAGGCCGGGTTCTGCAGCTTCTGCTCCACCGGCATCTGCTCGTATTTCTGAACGAAGGTGTAATATTCGTCCACCGCCTTCGGAATGACGTCGAAATAGAGCTTCTTGGCCGTCTTCGGCTTCTGGAAATTGTAGAGCGCGAGGCTTTCCGGCGCGGCATAGGTCAGCCATTCGTCGATGGTCAGACCGTTGCCCTTGGACTTGGAAATCTTCTCGCCTTTTTCGTCCAGGAACAGCTCATAGACGAAATGCTCCGGTGCGGTGCCGCCCAGGATGTTGCAGATCTTGTCGTAGATCGGCGCATTGGTCATGTGATCCTTGCCGAACATCTCGAAATCGACATCCAGCGCGGCCCAGCGCATGCCGAAGTCGGGCTTCCACTGCAACTTCACCTTGCCACCGGTGACCGGCACCGTGATCTCTTCTCCCGTCTCGTCCGCGAAG
This sequence comes from Roseibium aggregatum IAM 12614, assembly GCF_000168975.1. Lineage (GTDB taxonomy): Bacteria > Pseudomonadota > Alphaproteobacteria > Rhizobiales > Stappiaceae > Roseibium > Roseibium aggregatum. The sequence goes on along the minus strand of NZ_AAUW01000005.1, from coordinate 142,578 downwards.
GTGATGGTTCCGTCCTTCGGATTGACGTCCTTCATCGGCACATAGAGCACACGGCCCGACGTCGGCGAGATCGGCAGAACGGCGATAGTCGCCTGGCGTTCCGCGCCAAGGGTGGCAGCATCACGTCCATGATCTTCTGGTACTTCTCGGTCGCCCGGGATCAGTACGTCGTCAAACTTGCCCGCCTTGTAGTATTCGGTCGCGCTGGCGAATTCGTAATCGAAGCCGAAGGTGTCCAGGAACCGGCGCAGCATGGCATTGTTGTGGGCCGCAAAGCTGTCAAAATCGCCGCCGAACGGGTTCGGCACCGCTGTCAGCGGCATCTGCAGATAAGGTTCGAGCGCTGCACGATCCGGCACGTTTTCCGGGATCTTGCGCATGCCGTCCATATCGTCGGAGAAGCACAGCAGCCGGGTCGGGATCTTGTCTTCGGTCAGCAGTCGGAAGGCGGTGCGCACCATGGTGGTCCGCAGGACTTCGCCAAAGGTGCCGATATGCGGCAGCCCGGACGGGCCGTAGCCCGTCTCGAACAGAACCGGCTTGTCCGATCCCTTTTTCTCGATCCGTTTGACCAGTTTTCGCGCTTCTTCGAACGGCCACGCTTTCGATTTCGTGGCCGCCTCGACAAACTCTTGCGAAAGGTCAAGCGGAGGCAGGGATTGTTCGGTCATTTTTCAAGTCGTTCTGTTCATGAGAATGGATGGAATGCAGCCGGCCGGATTTTGGAGTTTTCGGCCGGTTGCTGCGGCGCGACACTAGATCAACACGCCTCCATGTGCAATCGCATGAGCACAGCTAAGTTGAGCGGAACCGGGGCCTTTGAGCACTCTTTTCACCCCCGGCCAATTCGCGGTTCGAAAAGCTGGCAGCAGCGGTCACCAGATTGTCTCGCAGCGGTGACTTGAAGCTTGTCTCTCAACCCGTTACATCGGGCGCACGATCAAAAAGAAATTTTCCGTCTTTTGGCGCTACGGGAGAATGACCAGTGTCCATGAATGAGCCGATCAGCGTACAGGAAGCCCTCATTTACGTGATGGTTATCGTCTCGGCGTCTGACAACCAGATGACCGACAACGAACTGGCCACCATCGGCGACATGATCAAGATGCTGCCCGTCTTCAATGGCTATGACGGCAACCGGATCATCCCGGCCGCCCAGCGCTGCGGCGATATCCTGCAGGAAGACAACGGCCTGCAACTGGTGTTGGAGCTGGTTGGCGATGTGATCCCGGCAAAGCTTTACGACACGGCCTATGCCCTGGCGGTTGAAGTGGCGGCTGCCGATCTCCACGTCGAGAAGGAAGAATTGCGCATCCTCCAGCTTCTGCGTGACCGCTTCAAACTCGACAAGCTGACCGTTGCCGCAATCGAACGCGGCGCGATTGCCCGTCACCGGACCATCTGATCCTCTGGGAGCAGCTGTTTGAAATCAATGAAGGCCCTCGCCTGGGCCAGTGCGGTGCTGCTTGCCGTCCTGGCCGGTGTTTTCCTGATTTTCCAGGGCCTTCAGGATTTCGATCTTTCTGAATACGAAAGCCGGCCGATTGTCTTTTCCTTCGACGGATATTCCGTCACCGGTACCCTGCATCTGCCTCAGGCCAAATCCCCACAGCCGGAGAATCCAGCCCTAGTGCTGCTCGTTCACGGCGACGGACCAGCCGACCGCTACTCGGGTGGTGGCTACTTGCCCCTGATCAGCAGCTTGCTGGACAGCGGCATGGCCGTCTTTTCCTGGGACAAGCCGGGCGTTGGCGAAAGCGACGGCAACTGGCTGTCCTTTGCAATGGAAGACAGGGCGCGACTTGCAGCAACAGCCCTTGCTACAGCAAGAGAGCAGCCGGAGTTGCAAGCGTCTCCCACCGGGGTCCTTGGTTTCTCCCAGGCTGGCTGGGTTCTGCCAATTCTGGCGGAAGATCCCGCACAGGGCGATTTCTTCGTAATTGTCGGTGGTGCGGTCAACTGGCTGCACCAATCGGGCTATTATACCCGCCGCAGGCTGGAGCTTGCCGGCGCCAGCAGCACGACAATCGACAAGGCCCTCGCGCAGACCGCGAAGGACGAAGAAAGGTTTCTCGACAGGGATTTTTCCTATCAGGACTATCTCGACAGCGGCATGGACAAGGTTCCGATGCCAGAGGACCGCTTCACCTTCGCGAGCCGGAATGCAGCGGCCGACTCGACAACAGCCCTTGCCCGCATTTCCGCACCGGTCCTGACCATGCACGGCGCTGACGATCTCAACGTCGATCCCGGTTTCAATTCCGGCGTTTATCGAAAGAGCCTGAAGGATCGCAACCCGGCCAACCGTTTCGTGATCCTTCCGGGCGCAACGCATGCGCTGTTGAGGGCAGAAGCGTTCAACTATCAGCTTGAAGGGCAAATGCCTGATTGGTCAAAGGCCTTGTTCACGGTTCTGGGGCGCCGCGCCTACGCACCTGGCGCGCTGGACACCATAACCACCTGGATCAGCGCACAGGCGGTGCCTGCACGAGACCGACCAACTTCTTCCGATCGTTCAAATTGAAGCCTTTTTGTTTTCGGTCCTTCAATCCGCCGCACCTTATCACCGGTGCGGGGACAGCGCGCTTGTGGGCTGCCGGGGCCTAAAGGTCCTTCAGTGCGGAGACGGGGACATGAGCAATCAGGCAATCGGAGAGCGGACGAGCGTGCGCTATCCGCTGAGGCGGCGGCGCCAGCGTCTTCGGTCCCAACGGCCCGCGCCCTATGCTGTCCGCTACGTCCAGGTGCGCACCGCACCGAAGCAGGCCAACTGGGGCACGCGGATGATGATCGCCTTTGCGGGTTTTGTCTGCGGCCTTGCAGCGGACGCGCTGGTGATGTTCGCCGAAGACCACTTTCATCTGGCCAAGAACCGTGACCCGGACCTTTTTGCCTTGGTGCTCGGCACCGGCTTTGCCGGGCACATCATCTATCTCGTTTTCGGAATTCTTGCAGTCGCGCTGCTGACGGCCTTCAACCGCCGCAAGTGGATCTTGTGGCTGCTGCTTGGTTTCGCCGGCGGCCTTGCCAGTATCTGACCGGCACAGGCCTCAATTGAGGCTGTGGATCGCGTCCGGAAGGTCGAGCGAGAACGCCGGAATGACGACATCGAACACGGAGCCGTCCGGGCGTTCCATGGAATAGGATCCGGCCATTATGCCGCTGTCGGTCGAAAGCGGGCAGTGAGACGAATATTCGTAGGTCTCTCCGGGCTCGATCACCGGCTGTTCGCCGACGACACCCTCACCGCTGACTTCTTCCTGGCGCCCCAGAGCGTCGGTGATCTGCCAGTACCGCGTCTTCAATTGCACCGGCTCGCTGCCACCGTTGTGGATCTCCACCATATACGCCCAGATATACTCGCTCTCTTCCGGACGTGATTCATCGTCCAGATAAAACGGCTCGACGGAGACTTCGATCCCTTGGGTGATGGCGGTGTAACTGCCAGACACGACTTTTCCTTAATTTCAGACCTGCGAACCTTGAAATAGACCGGTTCGAAGTGAGTTCCACGGGAGGCACCCGCTCATTCAGGACGCGCTTATAGGGCGAATGACGCAAGCGTGAAAGAGGGTTGTGACATCTGAGGCTGGAATTGCTTGAGATTTAAGGCTGGATTTTGCAAGAACACGATCTGTCTGTCCAAACACAGTGACCTTTTCATGTTCGATGCCCGCCTGCGCCTGCTGATCGACCCGCCACTGAACCGGCTGGGCCAGTCCCTTGCCGGCACGGGTCTGAAAGCCAATAGCGTGACCCTGGCAGGTTTCGTCATTGGTATGGCGGCAGCCATTGCCATCGCGACGGGGCATGCTCTGATCGGTTTTTTCCTGATCGCGCTCAACCGCTTTGCCGACGGCCTCGATGGCGCTGTCGCCAGAGCGACCACCAAAACGGACCTAGGCGGCTATCTCGACATCACGCTGGATTTCTTCTTCTACAGCGCCATCCCCCTGGCCTTTGCCCTGCAGGACCCCGCCAGCAATGCACTGGCGGCTGCAGCTCTTCTCGCCAGCTTCTATGCCAACGGCTCAGCCTTTCTGGCCTTTGCCATCATGGCGGAGAAGAACAAGCTGACCAGCGACGCCCAGGGCGCCAAATCGCTCTATTACATCGGCGGCCTTGCCGAGGGCACGGAGACCATCGCGCTGTTTCTGCTGATGGCCCTGGTCCCTGACTGGTTTCCGTTGCTTGCCTACGGCTTTGCCGCGATATGCTTTGTGTCGGCGGGCGCCCGGGTGCTCATTGGCGTCCGGGCGCTGCGGCAGACAGGCCGTTAGATCGCCTGGAGCGCCTTTTCGATATCTTCCAGCAGATCCTGCGGATCTTCCAGACCGATCGATAACCGCAGGATACCGTCGGTTATACCGAGTTCCGCGCGGGCTTCCTCGCCGATCGACTGGTGCGTGGTCGTTGCCGGATGGGTGATCAGGCTCTTGGCGTCGCCCAGGTTGTTGGAGATCTTGATGATTTCCAGCGCATTGGTGAAGCGGAACGCCGCTTCCTTGCCACCTGCGATTTCCAGCGCCAGCATCGTGGACCCACCGCGCATCTGGCGCTTGGCGACATCGGCCTGCGGATGATCGTCCCGGCCCGGATAGATCAGCCGGGAAACCTTGGATTGACTTGCCAGATAGTCGGCAATCCTGCTTGCCGTTTCCGTCTGGCGCGCAACGCGCAGCGGCAGTGTTTCCAGGCCTTTCAGCAGCACCCAGGCACTGAAGGGGCTCATGTGCGGACCGGTATGCTTAATGAAGGGCATGACCTCGTCGTTGATCCACTCTTCATCCGACAGGATCACGCCGCCAAGGCAGCGGCCCTGACCGTCGATGTGCTTGGTGGCCGAATAGACGACCACATCTGCACCGAGTTGAAGCGGCGATTGGTAAAGCGGAGTTGCAAAAACGTTGTCGACGATCAGCCGGGCTCCGGCTTCCTTCGCGATCTGCGCCACGGCCTCGATGTCGATCACTTCCAGCGTCGGATTGGTCGGGCTTTCCAGGAACAGGGCCTTGGTGTTCGGTCTGACCGCCGCCTTCCACTGCTCGATGTCGGTTCCGTCGACCAGCGTGCTTTCTACGCCAAAGCGCGGCAGCAGTGTTTCGCAGATATATCGGCAGGAGCCGAACAGCGCCTTGGCGGCAATCACATGGTCACCGGCCTTGACCGACGCCATCAGCGCCAGATTGACAGCCGCCATGCCGCTGGCGGTTGCCCGGGCGGCTTCGGCCCCTTCCAGGGCCTTGATGCGGTCCTCGAACATGGTAACGGTGGGGTTGGCATAGCGGGAATAGACATAGCCCGGATCCTCGCCATTGAACCTGGCCTCGGCAGCTTCGGCACCGCTGTAGGTGAAGCCCTGGGTCAGGTAGATGGTCTCAGAGGTCTCACCAAACGGTGACCGCATGGTGCCGCCGTGAACCAGAGTGGTTGCAGGGCGCCAGTTCTTGTTTCCGGTCTTGGTGGTCTCAGTCATGTCTTTCATTCGCTCCAAACGCAAAAAACCCCAGCCTCAAGACCGGGGTTCTCACCTCCGGCCTTTTTAGCAACTTGTTTAACGTGGCTGCAAGCCGGCCGGCCCAAATCACCACGAAGTGCGCCTGTCCTACGGGAAAAGCGGACACAGGTCAATTGTCTTGCGTCCTTTGCGCCCAAAAGTCCGCTTCTGCCAGAATGCCTGTTGGCGCGGGCGGCCCGATCCTTTAATGACCATAGACCAGCAAAACGCGGAATATCTTCATGAACGTCACAGCGGGACAGGCCTTGAACGGAAGCGCAATTCTCACAGCAAACGGCATTCTGCCGGAACGGGTAATCCAGGCCATGTTCGCCGCCGGGGAGATTTCAGCGGACGCACCGCCTGTCACCGGACAGATCCAGCCTGCCAGCCTGGACCTGCGCCTTGGCCAGCAGGCCTACCGGGTGCGTGCCAGTTTCCTGCCGGGGCCGGAAATCCAGGTGGCGGCTCGCCTTGAGCAGATGAAACTGCACACCGTCGACCTGAGCGAAGGTGCGGTCCTGGAAACCGGCTGCGTCTACATCGTGCCGCTGCAGGAAAGCCTCGCCCTGGCTCCCGATATTTCCGCGACCGCCAACCCGAAAAGTTCCACCGGGCGCCTCGACGTCTTCACCCGCGTCATCACCGACAACGGGTTGGCCTTCGACACCATTCCGGCCGGTTACACCGGTCCGCTCTATGCGGAAATCTCGCCGCTGACCTTTCCGATCCTCGTGCGCTCAGGCTCCCGCCTCAGCCAGATCCGCTTTCGGCGCGGCCAGTCGCTCATTCCCGATGCCGATCTGGAAGAGGTCCACAAGGCCCACACACTGATGAGCGGCGGCAACGAGCGCATCGGCAATGGTGTGCAGCTCTCCATCGATCTGGAAGGCACCGGCCCCAACAGTCTGATCGGGTACCGCGCCAAACATCACTCGGGACTGATCGATGTGGATGTCGTCGGCGCGCAGGATGTGCTGGATTTCTGGGAGCCGATCTATCGCCGCCAGCGGGCGGAACTGATCCTCGATCCGGACGCCTTCTATATTCTGGTCAGCCAGGAAGCGGTGCATGTGCCGCCGGATTATGCCGCCGAAATGGTGCCGTTCGATCCGCTTGTCGGCGAATTCCGCGTCCATTATGCCGGCTTCTTCGACCCGGGCTTTGGCCATGCGGGTGCCGGTGGTGTCGGCTCGCGCGCGGTCCTGGAAGTCCGATCGCACGATGTGCCCTTCATTGTGGAACACGGCCAGACCATCGGCCGCCTCGTCTATGAACACATGGCGGAGCGTCCGGCGACGCTCTACGGCGAAGGTATCGGCTCCAACTACCAGGGCCAGGCGCTCAAGCTGTCCAAACACTTCAAGGCAACCGCCTGATCGCCGATGCCCCTGAAAACCGTCACGCGTGAGTTCGAAGGCTTTCTGGAGGACCGGAAGTCCCGTTTCCTGGCACATCTCGTGCCGGTGGAGCAGTTCGACCAGCGGCTGGAAGAACTGCGCAAGGAACACAAGAAGGCCAACCACATCGTCACGGCGCATCGCCGGCTGTTGGAAGACGACCGGATTGAGGAAAGCGGCAAGGACGATGGCGAACCGGCCGGCACCTCCGGCATGCCGACGCTTCGCGTACTGCAAGGGTCGGACCTGATCAACGTCGCCGTTCTGATTGTCCGTTATTTCGGTGGTACCAAACTCGGCGGCGGCGGCCTCGCCCGAGCCTATTCCGGCGCTGCCCAGGATGCGATCAACAATGCCGACCTGGTGCCGTTTCAGAAGATCCTTTCAAAAACAGTCCGCGCCGATTTTGCGACCGGATCGGAACTGGAACGGCGGATCGAGACCCTCGGCCTGACGGTGATGACCCGTGACTATACCGAAGACGGTGTGACGCTGACGGTCGAAGGACCGGAAGAGGTTCTGGCAGAGCTGTAAGTTCTCCAAGTCGGGAAGTTCTTTCCAACTTTTCCGAATGAGGCTGATAGCCCCCCCCCTCAAATAGCCGACAGTCGCTTACGTCATCCCATGGCAAGACCATGGGATCCATGCCTTTTCCTCACCAAACAGCCTTGTGCCGTTCGACCGAAGTCACGGCTTGGATTGCCGGATCAAGTCCGGCAATGACGAACGGATGGTTGGATATCCCGGGCCGACGTCGCATCAGCGGGAGTTGAGTGCCGGATCTGTTTGACAAAGCAATTGCACTACTCGCCAAGCATCCGACCGACTACGACTCTCCTCACCCATGCGGGATGCACGCCCCCTCCTGCCCGTGAGCGCAAGCATCAGGGGGCAACCGCGCAGAGTATTCGCAAAGCGTTTAGATCGGTACCCCACAGTCAAGCTGGAGAGCAAAACCGCGCCGACAGGTCACCCGAATGATCACCAGCATCGAGCGTCGCACGTCTTATGTCCGCGCCTTGCCAACCTCAGCCTGAAGCTGTTTGACCTCATTGCGGAGCGCTCTGACCTCTTCGAGGATCAGACCTGTGTCGACATGGATGGCTTGCCGGTTGGCGTCGGCTTCGGCCTCGTGCTCCTCCTGCATGGCGGAGACGATGATACCGATGAAAAGGTTCAGCACCGTGAAGGCCGTGCACAGGATGAAGGGAACGAAGAACAGCCAGGAATAAGGGTAGACGTCCATCACCGGACGCACGATGCCCATGGACCAGCTTTCCAGCGTCATGACCTGGAACAGCGTGTAGAGCGAGGCTCCTAGCGTGCCGAACCATTCGGGAAACGCTTCCCCGTAAAGCTTGGTAGCCATGACGGCGAAGACATAGAAAACCAGCGCCATCAGCACCACGATCGAGCCCATGCCCGGCAAGGCGGCCACCAGTCCGCCGATAACACGGCGCAGGGACGGCACGACGGAAATGAGGCGCAAGGCTCTGAGGATCCGCAGCGACCGCAGCACCGAGAGGTTGCCGGTCGCCGGCATCAGCGAGATCGCCACGATGCTGAAGTCGAACAGGCTCCAGGGATCCTTGAAGAATTTCAGGCCATGGGCATAGAGGCGCAACATCAGCTCGATGACGAAAATGCCCAGTATGACCTGATCGACGAGCCTCAGAAACCCGCCGACCTCCGCCATGACGGCAGGGCTCGTTTCCAGACCCAGCGTGACCGCATTCAGAACGATGACGCCGATGATACAGGCTTCCCAGTTGCGTGAAGTGACCAGCGCCCTGACCTGATTTCGCATTGATGTGCCCCGATTTGATGGCTTTTCGTGCGTGCCGCAATGCACGGGCCGGAACATGGCGATTTCAGTGCCGCAGTGCAAGATCGCAGCGCTTTGGAAAAGCATCTCCCGTTCCAAGAAGCCTGCTTGACAGGTGGGGCAAGTCGGCGCAGAAAGCTCATCAGGTTCGGCGGGTGTAGCTCAATGGTAGAGCAGAAGCTTCCCAAGCTTAAGACGGGGGTTCGATTCCCCTCACCCGCTCCATAGACCTGCCTGTCCGACCCGGAGACATAGGTAACAGTTTGTACCGGAGACATGGGTTACAACCTCGTGCCGAACGGGTTGTCGATTGTCTGTAGTGTTCTCTGCTCCAGGTCGATGTATCCCAGATCATAGCTCATGAAGCTGATCAGCCAAATTCCCTCGTCGACCTCCTTGATACCGAGCTTTTGACCGGCAAGCACGGTGGAGACATTGATCTTCTTTCGATACATGCAGATCCGCCCGCAGGCAGTCACAAGCGCATCCCGGTCGTGGAAGGGATAGTCCAGCTCCGGCAAGCCCCGGTAAGGTCTGGGTGAAGGTTTGTAGACTTCATCGGGTATCTGCATGGTGAGCGCCTCGTGCGGGCGTTCCTCGTTGAACTCCTTGAGAAAAGCATCGAACTTCGCCTGCTGCTGGAGGCTGTTCATGCCCGGTGGGCGGGTCGCCTCCTTCTTGAGCGTCAGATGCATGCGTTCATGTCGACCGTTCTGCTGGGGATGTCCGGGCTTGATGCGTTCGATGCCGATGCCCAGGCGTAGCCACCACACCGACAGCTTCGACAGATTGTAGAGCCCGTTAGGTGAGGCAAATGGCAGTCCGTTGTCGGTGCGGATCGCCCCTGGCAGGCCGCGTTCCTTGAACAGGCGCACGAAGGCCTCAATGACCGGCCTTTCCTTCGTGCTGTCAAAGGCTTCGCACATCAACAGATAGCGCGAGGCATGGTCACTGACCGTCAAGGGGTAACAGTATTGCCGGTTGCCCAGTTTGAACTCACCCTTGAAATCGGTACACCACAGATCGTTGGGACGAACGCCTGCCGACAGTGCCGTGCCTTCGGCCTTGTAGGCGCGCTGCCGCTTGCGGGCGCGCTTGACAAGGCCGTGGCGATCAAGCACCGCATGCACCGTGCTTTGGGCCGGGATCCGCACATCGCCGGCGAGCTTCCTGACCAGGATCTCCCGGATCTTGCGCGCACCCCAGTGCGGTTTGTCCTTCTTCGTGGAAACAATCAGCCGCTCAACCTGGTCCGGCAGCTGGTTGGCATAGCGCACCGGACGGCGGGACCGGTCGCAAAGTGCTTCCAGGCCGTCCTGCCGGTAGCGATCCCAGATCTTGTAGCCGGTCTTGCGCGAGATGCCGAACTCACGGCACACCGCACTCATGCCTTCCCCATCCAGAAGACGGGCGATGAAGCGAAGACGTTCCTCCATGACGGACACCTCTTTCCACGGCATCGACACCTCCCGCAAAAACGAAAAGTGTTACCTATGTGTCCGGAACGGTCTGTAACCTATGTCTCAGGTCGGGCAGCCCTCCCCCAAAATTTGCAGCCACCCATCGTCAGCGCAGTGTTTCATTGGTCTGATGCGATTTCCGGACATCCGCGCGGCTGAGGCCAACATCCTTCAGCAGAAAGCCGGGCAGATCGGCCAGACGGGCATGTCGCGCCCTCTTCCAAAGAGCGGGCTGACAAGCGCTGCCGGTTCGCGATATCCTGCAGGTGCGATTCCCGGCGCGTATGCCGACCATGACTTGATATGGAACGAGACGTCCGCGTGCCACGTTCACGACCCCTTCTCCAGACTATCGGCCGTCTTGCTGCCGGGCTGTTGGCGCTTGGCGCCGCGACACTCGGTCCCCTGTCGGCCTCCGCCCAGGAGCCATCTGTCCGCGTTCCCAATTTCTGGGATCCCAAAGCCGTCCATGACCGGCCGAGCACCATTCCGGACAAGATCCAGTTTCTGGCAACCGATGGATATCCACCCTTCGTCTTCCGCGACCAGCACGGCCGGCTTACCGGCTTCAATGTCGATCTCGCCCGGGCGCTCTGCCAGGAACTGGGCAGTTCCTGCGCCCTGCGCATCAAGGATTTCGAGGTTCTTCTGCCCGCGCTCGACGAGGAAGAAGGCGACGCGATCATCTCTGGCCTGTCGCGCAGCCTGCCCTCCACGCGCCGTCTCAACTTCACAGAGGATTATCTGAAGCTGCCGGCACGGTTCGTGGTTCGGGCGTATAATGCAGCCGACTTCAACGAACAGGCGCTCACCGGCAAGAGGATCGCCGTCGAGGCCGGGTCCCGTTTCGAAGCCTTTGCCAAGCGCTTCTTTCCCGAGGCAGAGATTGTCAGTCTGGAAACTGCAGAGGCGACCCGGGACGCCGTCAAAGGCGGTTCGGCCGACGCCCTGTTCGGCGATGGCCTGAACCTTTCCTTCTGGCTGCCGAGCGAAGCCGCGGATGACTGCTGTGCCTTTGCTGGAGGCCCGTGGCTGGAGCCGGGCTATTTTGATGAAGGCATGGCCATTGCCACGCGCCAGGATGACCCGGAACGGGCGGCTGCCCTCACCTACGCCTTGCGCCAACTTCATCAAAAGGGCATCTACCGCGAGCTTTACCTGCGCTATTTCCCGATGAGCTTTTTCTGATCTCTTCCAACGATGACCGGCAGGAACACCATCAGCTCTTGGGTGTCGGTTTCCCCAGGTCTGCCTTCCTGAAGCGGTCCGGATTTTTCAGGAATGGAATCCACAGACTGAAGGCGAAGGAGTGTGCTCGCGGTGTGAGCGCCGCACCGAGCCCGATTTCCATGGTTTCATGCCCCTGCTCCGGATCTTCCACGTAGGTTCCGAACAGACGATCCCAAACGGAAAGATAGAACCCGTAATTGGAATCCGTCTCATGCGGCAGCACCGAATGATGGATGCGGTGCATGTCTGGGGTGACAATCAGAAACCGCAAGGGGCGGTCCAGCCAAAGCGGCAGCCGGACATTGGCGTGACTGAACACCGCAGACCCGTTGAGGACGATCTCGAAGATCAGCACTGCTTCGACCGGACCTCCAAGCGCGATGATGACCAGCCCTTTCCAGAGAAAAGACAGCAGAATTTCAATCGGGTGGAACCTCAGCGCCGTCGTCGCATCGACTTCGCTATCGGCATGGTGCATGCGGTGAATGCGCCAGAAAAGAGGAACCTTGTGCGACACCAGATGCTGGAACCAGACAGCCAGATCGAGCACGATGAAGGTTATCGAACCAGCCAGAAAACCTGACCAGCCCAGCAGCGCAAAAAGGCCCCAGCCCTTTTCCTGCGCCAGCAGCGCCAGGCCGACACCGCCGATTGGAAAGATCAGCCGCACCAGCAGGGCATCGAGCAGGACAATGCCCCAGTTGGTCGGCCAGCGCTTGAAACGGCTGCTTTTCAGGCGCCGCCGCGGCAAACCTGCCTCCAGCAGCGCCATTATCAGGAAGATGCCGGCGAAACAGGCCATGCGAAGCTGGTTGATGTCGATCTGGTCAAACATGGGGTCTTTTGAAACGTCCTGACTAATGCAGCTTGCCACAGTCCCGATGGCACGATAGGGCGGTACAACAATACTCCTGATATCATTTCTTGCCGCTGCGACAGATCACATCATCATGACCGACTTTCTCTGGACCTGCCCCGAAACGCCCGCCGTGGCAACCCTGCTGCTGGCCCATGGGGCCGGTGCGGCCATGGACTCGGCCTTCATGAACAAGCTGTCGGCGGCTCTCGCACGCGAGGGCATTGCAGCGGCACGCTTCGAATTTGCCTATATGGCAGGCCGCCGGACCGGAGGCCCGAAAAAACCGCCACCACGGGCCGACAAGCTGATTGCCGAGTTCCAGACGGCCTTGCAATCTGTTCTCAGCCAGAGCGACGGCCCGCTGCTGATCGGCGGCAAATCGATGGGCGGCAGGGTCGCCGCGATGCTGGCAGGCGGCGGCTCGCTGCCCGGGCGCGTCAAGGGCGTTGCCTGCTTCGGCTACCCCTTCCACCCCACCGGCAAGGCTGATGCCGAGTGGCGGCTCCAGCCACTGCAGGACGCCAAACGGCCGGTTCTGGTGCTGCAGGGCGATCGGGATCCTTTCGGCTCGAAGGCGGAACTCGACGAAGTCACCCTGCCCGCTCATGTCAGCCTGTCTTATCTCGAAGACGGCAACCACGACTTCGGCCCGCGCGGCAAGTCACCGGCAACGCTAGACGGCAACATCACTCTGGCCGCAGAAGCCGTCAGGGCATTTGTGGACGGGTTGGCGAGTTAAGGCCTGCCACACCTCTGGCCTTCCCAACCGGACAAGTGCAGTGCAAGTCCACGTGGCCTGCCCGCAAGGCCGCTAGCCGAAGCCGGTGTGTTGCTTTTGCCCTCTCCGGGAATGAGTGGGTTCCTGGTCTCCCTACGGTTGCTCCGGGGGTGCCCCCGGTAGCGATCTGAGACTTCTGTCAACACACGAGCGGTGACGTTTTGAGCAAGCAGCCCATCCTTCGAGACAGCGCTAAAGCGCTTCCTCAGGATGAGGATGATGGAGGTGGGACGGCTCAAGTTTTATGGCTGATCGGGATGCTGGGACGTCTCTTCCAACGGACATGAGCATCTTTAGCCGCAAGTTTGCTGTGTCTCATCAAAGATACGCTCGCCCCACCCCTGGGTGTCACACCGGACAAGCGCAGCGCAGATCCGGTGCCTACTCGCATCACTGCTTGCTGAAACCAGTGCGCTTCCTTCACCGGCTCTCTGGAAAGGAATGGGTCCTGCGTCGCCTAGCGGTCGCCCGGGCGATGCCGGTAGCGGTCAGAGTCGTCCACTCAAACAGGAGTGGTGACCTTTTGCGCAAGCGGTCCATCCTGCTAGACAGCGCTAAAGCGCTTCCTCGGGATGAACTCGGCACGCCCGCCACCTCTCAGTCCACCGGAAAACTGAGAGCGTGGGTTCAGTCACCCAAATTCATCGTTCAAGGATGAGGGGCTTAGGCCGCAGGGAACAAAAAACCCGGACCGTTTCCGATCCGGGCTTTTTCAATTGCTCTTCCCTCCGGCTTACTGACCGGGCCTGCCGTCGAATTCGTAGCGGGTGCTGCAGAATTCGCAGGTGACTATGATCTTGCCGTCGACTGTCATGTGGTCGACGTCGTCCTGGCTGAACCCTGCGAGAACATTCTCGATCTTCTCGCGCGAGCAGCTACACTTGTCGGCCAGCGGCTGCGGTTCAAAGAGGCGGACGCCGCGTTCGTGGAACAGGCGGAAAAGCAGCATTTCCACGCTGACTTCCGGGTCGGTCAGCTCGACATCCTTGACCGTTTCGACCAGAACCTTGGCTTCCGCCCAGGCATCGTCCTCGTCGATCTCGTGCGGGCGCGTACCTTCGGGGGCATCGCCCGGATCGATGTCGGCCTGACGCATGCGTTCCGGTGCCTGGGGCAGGAACTGGATCAGGATACCTCCGGCGGTCCAGGTTTTCGCATGGCCTTCGCCTTCCTGGCGGGTGAACAGTTCACCGACACCAAGACGCACTTCCGTCGGGATCTGCTCTGACCGTTCGAAGTAGCGCCGTGCCACTTCCTCCAGAGACACGCCATCCAGCTCCACCAGTCCCTGGTAGCGCTGCATGTGCGGACCCTGGTCGATGGTCATCGCCAGGTGTCCATGGCCCAGAAGGGCCTCCTGCGTCGCCTTGCCGTCGGCTATCAGGGCCTCGACTTCCGCGGCATCGAAGGTCGCGCAGGCACGGATCGCGTCGGGTGTCTTGAAGTCGACAACCAGCATCGACACCGGCCCCTTCGTCTGCGTCTGCAGCGTGAAGCGGCCGTCGAATTTCAGCGACGTGCCCAGCAGGCTGGTCAGAACGATCGCTTCCGCCAGCAGGCGCGAGACCGGCTCCGGATAGGCGTGACGGGCTAGAATTTTTTCCAGGACGGGACCAAGCGCGACCGCACGGCCGCGCACATCGAGCCCTTCCACGGCAAAGGGCCGGACAGCGTCCAGCCCTGCAGGCGTAATGCCCAGTTCATCAAGATTAAGTGCCACTTGGCTTGCCTTATGCTGCGCCGAAGCACCAGGCCAGAATGCCCTTTTGGGCATGGAGCCGGTTTTCGGCTTCGTCAAACACAACGGAGTTGGGACCGTCCATGACGTCCGAGGTGACTTCCTCACCCCGGTGAGCCGGCAGGCAATGCATGAACAGGGCGTCCTGGTTTGCCTCAGCCATCAAACGCTTGTTGACCTGATAGGCGCTGAGGAGGTTGTGACGCGATTCCGCGTCGTCATCCCCCATGGACACCCAGCAGTCGGTCACGACACAGTCGGTCCCCTTGACTGCCTCATATGGGTCCGTCGTGACCTGAATGGAACCACCCTTGGCGCGGGCAGCCTCGATCAGGTCCATCGGCGGCGCCAGTTCGCCCGGCGTCGCGATGCGCAATTCGAAATCGAAGCGCGGTGCGGCGTGGACCCAGGAGGCCAGCACGTTGTTGCTGTCACCGGTCCAGGCAACGCTCTTGCCCTTGATCGAACCGCGATGCTCTTCGAAGGTCAACAGGTCTGCCATGATCTGGCAGGGATGCGAGAGCTTGGTCAGCCCATTGATCACCGGCACCGTTGCATTTTCCGCAAGTTCGCGCAGGTCGTTGTGATCGAGGATGCGGATCATGATCGCGTCGACAAAACGGGACAGAACCCGTGCCGTATCGGCGATTGTCTCGCCGCGGCCGAGCTGCATTTCCGCACCGGTCAGCATCAGGGTCTCGCCGCCAAGTTCGCGCATGCCGACATCGAAGGAAATCCGCGTGCGGGTCGACGGCTGTTCGAAGATCATGGCCAGTATCTTGCCGGCCAGAGGCCCCTGGCCGCGATGCACGCCGTTTCGGCTCGACTTGATCTTGCGGCTGGTGTCCAGGATGGCGCGCAGTTCGTCGCCTTCGAAATCCGTCAGATCCAGAAAATTCCGGTAGGTTCCGTTTGCGGTCATCAGGCCGCTCCTTCCGCCAATTTCGCTTCCACGGCGACAGCAGCCTGTTCCAGGCGCTCGACAGCAATGGAAATTTCTTCTTCGCTCATGGTCAGCGGCGGCATGATGCGCACCACGTTATCGCCGGCAGGTACTGCCAGCAGACCGGCTTCACGGGCCGCAAGCACATAATCTGCCACCGGCACCACGCACTTCAGGCCGAGCATCAGGCCACTGCCGCGTACTTCCGCCAGAACGTCCGGATGGCTGTCCACCAGCCCGGCCAGCTTCTGCTTGAAGCTGAGGCCTTTCTGGCAAACCCCTTCCAGGAACCCGTCTTCCAGCACCACGTCCAGCACGGCATTGCCGACAGCCATGGCCAGAGGGTTGCCGCCAAAGGTGGTGCCGTGGGTTCCAGGCGAAAGGGCCGCTGCGGTTTCCGCAGTTGCCAGGCAGGCGCCCATAGGGAAACCTCCACCGATGCCCTTGGCGATCGCCATCAGGTCCGGCTCCACGCCCGCCCACTGGTAGGCGAACAGCTTGCCGGTCCGTCCGACACCGGTCTGGATCTCGTCGAAGATCAGCAGAATGCCGTTGTCGTCACAGATCTTGCGCAGCGCGCGCAGGAAGTCGGCCGGAATTTCGCGGATCCCGCCCTCACCCTGCACCGGTTCGATGGCAATCGCCGCCGTTTGCGGACCGATGGCGTCTTTCAGCGCATCCAGATCGCCGGCCGGCACCTGGTCGAAACCGGGGGCCTTCGGACCGAAGCCTTCAAGATATTTTGCCTGGCCGCCCGCCGCGATGGTCGCGATGGTCCGGCCGTGGAAGGCGCCTTCGAAGGTGACGATGTGAAACCGTTCGGGATTGCCGTTGTCATAATGATAGCGGCGCGCGCATTTGATGGCAGCTTCCATCGCCTCGGCGCCGGAATTCACGAACAGCACCTTGTCGGCGAAGGTTGCTGCGCACAAACGCTGCGCCAGCCGCTCGCCATCGGGCATCTGATGCAGGTTGGACGTGTGCCACAACTTGGCGGCCTGATCCTGCAACGCCTTGACCAGATGCGGATGGGCATGACCGAGTGCGTTGACCGCGATGCCGGAACCGCAATCGAGGAATCGTCGGCCGTCGGTGGTTACCAGCCAGACACCTTCCCCGTGATCGAAAGACAGGTTCGATCTTGCGTAATTTCCGAATAGTGCAGTCGCGGACATAACCTCGTTTGTCTCCTTTAAACGCCCCTGCTGTCCCTGCGTCGCCCTGACGCCGGGCCGCCATCTGGAAAGAGGGCGAAGGGCCAAAACGCAACGTGCCGCCCCGATGAGGCGGCACGTAGCGGTTTCCTTATACACTGCCGGTACCGTGCACTGTCAATGGAAATGGCGCACAAGACATTTCCCCCACCCAGGAAGACGGATTTCATAAAATTCTCAATGACCTCGCCATAATTGGGGAAAAGTCGTTTCATCCCCAACTGGTTTGGGTCCGGTGGTTGCCTGACAAATTAACGTTATTGTAACCTCTGAACAATCAGACACGAGATCTCGTGAGGCAAATCACCAAGAGGCACTAGATATGCCATCAGTAAGCGTGCCTACGCATGCTTAACACGGGGTTAATGGCCGCAGGTCGGTCAAACTAAAGGGTGCGGCGATGAGTTGGACAAACGAACGGGTTGAGCTTCTCAAAAAGCTTTGGGGCGACGGCTTGAGCGCGAGCCAGATTGCGGGAGAACTGGGTGGCGTCACCCGGAATGCCGTCATCGGCAAGGTGCACCGCCTTGGATTGTCCGGCCGTGCCAAATCCACATCTTCAAGCGCAAAGCCGCGCCGGCCGCGGACGGCAGCTCCGGCAACGGGCGCTGCGCCAAAGAAACCGACTACCTCTCATCCGCAGTCCATCGGCGCAACGGCGCTGAAGGCGGATATGGCGCCTGCGCCGGTGATGGAAGCCAAGCCGCGCGTCGAGCCGATTGCCGAGCTGGTGCCGATCTCCCAGCGCGCGACCATCCTGACGCTGACCGAGCGGACCTGCAAATGGCCGATCGGCGATCCGGCGACCGACGACTTCTACTTCTGCGGCCGCCACTCCGATGCCGGCGTCCCCTACTGCGCCCATCACTGCAAGATCGCGTATCAGCCGGTCGCCGACCGCCGCCGCGACCGCAAGACAATGGCTCAGGCAGGCTGATAGCCTCCAGGCAAGACCAGTTCATGAAAGGCCCGCCGTTCTGGTGGGCTTTTTGTTAGGGCGCTCCCAAGGCAGATGCCCTTGTTTTGCTTCGGCGTCTTGCCTTGGCCCGAGCAAGGCCTTCACGCGGGACCTAGCTGCGAAGTCGCAGACAGCTCTTGCAAGGACAGAGCCCCCCAGATACAAAGAAGCCCGCTCGACAGCGGGCTTCTGATCGCATGTTCCGCGCTCTGCCCTCAGGCAGTTGCGGAGGTGAACTGGTCGTTGAAGGCATATCCGGCGCCACGAACGGTGCGGATCGGGTCCTTCGCCTTGCCCTTGTTCAGGGCCTTGCGCAAGCGGCCCACGTGAACGTCGACTGTGCGTTCGTCCACATAGACATCATGCCCCCAGACACCATCCAGCAATTGCTCGCGGGAGAAGACACGGCCGGGGGAAGTCATCAGAAATTCCAGCAGGCGGAATTCGGTCGGTCCCAGGTGAATTTCCTTGGCGTTGCGGCGGACGCGGTGTGTTTCGCGATCCAGTTCGATATCGCCGGACCGCAGCATGGTGGACACCACTTCCGGGCTTGCCCGCCGCAAAATGGCGCGCACGCGGGCCATCAGCTCCGGCACCGAGAAAGGCTTGACCACATAGTCGTCGGCACCGGTCGACAGGCCGCGGATGCGCTCTGCTTCCTCGCCGCGCGCCGTCAGCATGATGACCGGCAGACGTTCGGTGTCCTCGCGCGCTCTCAGGCGGCGGCACAGTTCAATTCCGGACAGACCCGGCAGCATCCAGTCGAGCAGCAACAGGTCCGGCAGGCTTTCGCGCAGGCGGATTTCCGCCTCGTCGCCCCGGACACAGGACTCGACCGAGTACCCTTCTGCTTCCAAATTGTATCTCAAAAGAAGGCTGAGCGGTTCTTCGTCTTCAACGATGAGCACCTTCGGCATACATCTCGCTCCAATTACCGCAACCGGCGCCGAAGCGCCGGCCGTTAAGATCTTCTGCAAATCCGACGAATACGGGCGGGTCAGACCGCACCTGTTTCGTCAACCTTTGCCCGGTCCTCCGGCAGACGTTCGCCAGTGACCATGTAATAGACGTTCTCGGCGATATTGGTCGCGTGGTCGCCGATGCGCTCGATGTTCTTGGCGCAGAACAACAGATGGACGCACTGGGTGATCACGCGCGGGTCTTCCATCATGTAGGTCAGCAGTTCGCGGAAGATGGACGTATAGATCGCATCGACCTCGGCATCGGCTTCCTGAACCCGGCGAGCGGCTTCCGCATCCTTGCGGGTGTAGGCATCCAGCACCTGCTTGAGCTGGGACAGTGCCAGTTCGGTCATGTGCTCGACGCCGATCGCAAGCTTCTTGGACTGCAAGTCGCTGTCGATGGCGATCACCCGCTTGGCCACGTTCTTGGCAAGATCACCGACACGCTCAAGGTCGTTGGCAATGCGGGTGGCGGCGGTAATTTCGCGCAGGTCCTGCCCCATCGGCTGGCGGCGGACGATCAGCTCGATCAGCTTGACTTCAAGTTCGTTGTAAAGGGTGTCCAGACGGACATCGCCCTTGATCGTCGCCTTGGCAAGCTCCAGATCCTGCGACACCAGCGCAGAGACCGCATCGGCGAAAGCCTTTTCGGCAATGCCGCCCATTTCGGCGACCTTGCCGGCCATGGCCGTCAGTTCGTCATCGTAAGCCGTGACTGTATGTTCAGACATCCTGTGTCCCCTTCAGAAACCTAATAAATGCTTAGCCGAAGCGGCCCGTAATGTAGTCCTGCGTACGCTTGTCCTTCGGATTGGTAAAGATGTCCTCCGTCAGACCTTCCTCCACCAGAACACCGAGGTGGAAGAACGCGGTACGCTGAGACACACGGGCAGCCTGCTGCATCGAGTGGGTCACAATCACGATGGTGAAGTTTTCGCGCAGCTCGTCGATCAACTCTTCCACCTTCGCGGTCGCGATGGGGTCAAGCGCCGAGCACGGTTCGTCCATCAGGATCACTTCCGGGCTCACGGCAATCGCACGGGCGATGCAAAGACGCTGCTGCTGACCGCCCGACATGCCGGTACCCGGTTCGTCCAGACGGTTTTTGACTTCTTCCCAAAGACCGGCCTTCTGCAGGCTGGACGCTACGATTTCATCCAGCTCGGCCTTGCTGCGGGACAGGCCGTGGATCCGCGGCCCGTAGGCGATGTTGTCGTAGATCGACTTCGGAAACGGGTTCGGCTTCTGGAACACCATGCCGACCTTGGCGCGAAGCTGCACCGGATCGACCTTGGGATCGTAGATATTCTCGCCGTCGATCTTGATCGAACCCTCGACACGGCAGATGTCGATGGTGTCGTTCATGCGATTGAGCGTGCGCAGGAAGGTCGACTTGCCACATCCCGACGGGCCGATGAAGGCCGTTACGGAGCGCGGCTGGATTTCGATGTCCACGTCCTTGATGGCGTGCGTATCGCCATAATAGACCTGCACCTTGTTCGCGGAAATTTTGCTTTCGGTCATGGTTTTCGCCTGTTCAAAATTCGGCATCTCGTTCATCGGAGCAATCCTTACCAGCGGCGCTCAAACCTGCGGCGCAGGATGATAGCGATAATGTTCATGGTCATGAGGAACACCAGCAGCACGATGATCCCGCCCCATGCGCGCTCATAGAATGCCGGATCGGCGCGTTTCGCCCATTCGTAGATCTGGGCCGGCATGGCCGAGTTCGGAGAGAAGAAACCGGCTGCCACACCATCGGGGAAGTTCGAGGCGATGAAGCCGACCATCCCGATCAGCAGCAGCGGAGCGGTTTCCCCAAGGGCCTGCGCCAGACCGATGATCGTCCCGGTCAGGATGCCCGGCATGGCCAGCGGCAGCACGTGGTGGAAGATCGACTGCATCTTGGATGCGCCGATCCCGAGTGCCGCGTCGCGGATGCTCGGCGGAACGGCCTTCAGCGAAGCGCGGGTGGAGATGATGATCGTCGGCAGCGTCATCAGCGTCAGCACCAGGCCACCGACCAGCGGTGCGGATTGCGGCAGGTGCATGAACTGGATGAACACCGCAAGGCCGAGAATACCGAACACGATGGACGGCACCGCAGCCAGGTTGGAGATATTCACCTCGATGAGATCGGTGAACTTGTTCTGCGGTGCGAACTCTTCCAGGTAAATGGAAGCGGCCACACCGATCGGCAGCGACAGGAACAGCACCACCAGCATCATGAACAGCGAGCCGATCATTGACGCCCCGATGCCGGCCTGTTCCGGGCGGCTGTCGGACGCATCGGTTCCGGTGATGAAGGACCAGTTGAAGCGCTTTTCCAGAAGTCCGGCGGACTTCATCTGATCGACAAGATCCAGATGCGCCGCATCCAGGTTCTTGTCTTCGGCAAGGTCTTCCCGCTTGACGCGGCCCTTCAGGTAACCGTCGACACGGGAAGAGGCGATCAGTTCGAAGGTGACGGTCGTGCCGACCTTGTCCGGATTGGCAAGCGCATAGTCACGAACCGTTGCGGCAGCGCCTGACGAGAACAGCTTCTGCAGGTCCTTGGCCGACATTTCGGTGGTGATGTTGGCACCGGCGAGTTCCTTGGCGAAGGCGTCGTCGATGATGGCCCGGTACTTGGAGGTCTTGACCACCGACTTTTCCGCGTCATCAATCTGCTGCTGGTTTAGCGGGACATCCACCTTGACGAAGGTCTGGCTGAAAGCACCGAGACCGTTGGAGAGGATCGCCCACAACAGCGCGACGAGGAAGAACAGGCCGATGCCGATGGCGATTATGCCATAAAGCTTGAAGCGGGCTTCAGCGGCGTTGCGCTTCTTGGTCAGCGGATCGAGTTCGAGGATCGACGTGATCTTGTTCGGGGTCGGAGCACTGGTCTTGCCCGACGGAGGCGTAAGGGTCGTGTCGGTCATTAGTCGTACTGCTCCCGATATTTGCGCACGATGTAGAGCGCGACGATGTTGAGCCCCAGGGTCACGACGAACAGGGTCATGCCGAGCGCAAAGGCGACCAGGGCTTCCGGGGAGGCAAAGTCGGCATCGCCGGTGAGCTGGCTGACGATCTTCGCGGTCACGGTGGTCATCGCTTCGAGCGGGTTCATGCTGAGCCGGGCGGCTGCGCCTGCGCCCAGAACAACGATCATGGTTTCACCGATGGCACGCGAGGCCGCCAGCAGGATAGCGCCGACGATGCCCGGCAGAGCCGCCGGCAGAATGACCTGCTTCACGGTTTCCGAATGGGTCGCGCCAAGGCCGAGCGAGCCGTCACGCATGGCCTGAGGCACGGCGTTGATGATGTCGTCGGAGAGCGAGCTGACGAAGGGGATCAGCATGATGCCCATGACGGCACCCGCGGTGAACACCGAGGAAGCACCGGACATCCAGCTTACGCCGAGCGCACCACCGGAGCCGAAGACATTCATCAGGAGCGGGCCGACCGTCAGCAGCGCGAAGAGGCCGTAAACGATGGTCGGGATACCGGCCAGGATCTCAAGTAAAGGCTTCGCGACGGCACGCACGTGCGACGTTGCATATTCGGAGAGGTAAATTGCGGCGAACAGGCCGATGGGGACGGCAACGGCGAGCGCGATCAGGGAAATATACATGGTCGCCCAGATCAGCGGCACGATGCCTAGCTCCGATCCGCCACCGAAGCTCGGCGCCCAGGTCAGGCCAAAGAAGAAGTCCGCGGCCGGATAGAGCCGGAAGAACTCGACCGTGTTGAAGATCAGCGACAGCACGATGCCGACAGTCGTCAGGATGGCGATGGAGGCCGCGGCGATCAGGATGTAGCGGACAACCGTTTCCACCACATTGCGGGCACGGAAATCCTTGTTGGTGCGCATCACACCGACGGCGAAACCGATCAGACCGGCAGCCAGAACGGCGATGGACCGCAGCAGCAGGCCAGTGCCGGAAATGCTGCGGTAGGTCTGTGCGGCCCGTAGCGTTTCGGCGGTCACCTCGGACCCGAGCGCAACACCGATCTCGCCGAGACGGCTGCGCACGTCAGTCAGCTCGGTCCGGATGGAGGACGCCATATCGGCCGACATAACGCCCTGAGAAACGGCAAGGTCGAGACCTTCAGCAACACGCACGACGTCGCTCATGATGAGATCGAGCGAGCTTGCGGCGATGGTCTCTTCGGAAATCTTGGAAGATACCTGACTGTCCAGAACGATCGGCTGGATGATCAACCACGCAATGAGCAGCAGGAGGGCGGGAACCAGTATCGAAACGACGACGTTCCAGCCGTAGTAGCCGGGCAGGGAATGGAGCTCTCGCGAATCCCCTCCAGCAGAACTTAACGCTTTTCCGCGGCCGACTATGTATCCGGCGACAGCCAGTACCAGCAGCGCAATAAGAATATAGGGAAGTGACATAGGGCGACCCAACCGGCAAAGAAGAAAGAAAGGGCGGCCGAAGCCGCCCTTTCGGAAAGATGTGCTTAGTTGCCCATCGTTTCTTCGGCTTCGATGGAAGCCTGAGTAGCAGCCAGCTCCGGATCGGAAACCAGGCCATACTGGGCCAGCGGGCCGTCAGGGCCAGCGATTTCGTCGGAAACGAAGAACTGAGCGTATTCTTTCAGGCCCGGGATCACGCCGATGTGTGCCTTCTTGATGTAGAAGAACAGCGGACGGGAAACCGGATACTCACCAGCAGCGATGGTTTCAGTGGACGGAGCAACGCCGGCCATGGTTGCCACTTTGAGCTTGTCGGTGTTGTTTTCGTAGAACGCCAGACCGAATACGCCAACGCCGTTCGGGTTGGAGTCGATGCGGGCCAGGGTCTCGGTGTAGTCGCCGTCGATGTCGACAGACTTGCCGTCGGTGCGAACTGCGATGCAAGCATCTTCTGCGTCGTCTTCGGACATGCCGCCGTCGATCATGGCCTTCAGAGCGCCGGATTCTTCACAGCCGACAGCCAGAACTTTTTCTTCGAACACTTCACGGGTGCCGTGCTTGGTTCCCGGAATGAAAGCAGCGATTTCTGCGTCCGGCAGGGAAGCATCAACTTCCGACCACTTGGTGTACGGGTTGTCGACGATCTGGCCGTCCTTCAGGACTTTCGGGGACAGAGCGTTGAACCACTGCACCTGGGTGAATTCGTTGAAAGCCGGGCCGTCTTTCTGGGAAGCGAAGACGATGCCATCGTAGCCGATACGGACTTCGATGATGTCTTTCACGCCAGCTTCGGCACAAGCCTTGATTTCCTTCTCGCGGATAGCGCGGGAAGCGTTTGCGATGTCGATGGTGTTTTCACCAACACCGGTGCAGAATTTCTTCAGACCTGCAGAGGAGCCGCCGGACTCGACAACCGGGGTCGGGAAGTCGGTGTTTTCGCCAAATGCCTCAGCAACGATGGAAGCATAAGGAAGAACCGTGGAAGAACCAGCAATCTGCACCTGGTCGCGGGCCTGAGCCGAACCAACGAATGCAGTGGAAGCAACGGCAAGAGCAGTTGCGCTAACGAGGGTCGTAAATTTCACTTGACCACTCCCTTTGAATGTCAAGGTTTCTAGATGATCACCGCGCTTTGATCTGCACGAGCGATGCGGGGAACCTAGGCTCCACGGATGAGAGTTCTATGACAGTTCCTTTTCAGTTTTGTGACAATTTAAGCAATTGAAATTGCTCGATAAAAACCGCTCCTTGACGGTTTTGTGTCGCAGCCAGTCACAAAAACAGGCGTCAGAGTGCACAGTGTGCGTCTCTCACCTGCATCGGCAAAGTTGGCAGTGACGCTTTTTAGTCAGCCTGCCCTCTCAGACACGATCAGGCATGCTCTGCGGCACCTTCCGTGACGGCCAGTTACGGTTACGCGATCAGGTATCGGCAGATCAGAGATGCAGGGCCGGAAGCGCCTGCGCCTCGGCAGCTTGCTGCCTGCGTTTTTCCGCAGACAGGGGAATCAGTCCCTTGCCCGCCAGGTAACCGTCATCGCCCCAGGCTTCGTCGCTGGTGAAGGCGGATATATACGCCTCCATGCCTGGAATAAGGCCGACGTGTTCCTTCTTGATGTAGAAAAACAGCGGACGGGACACCGGATATTCGCCAGATGCAATTTTTTCGAACGTCGGCTCGACCCCGTTGACGCCGACACTCTGGATCTTGTCTCGGTTCTGCATCAGGAAGGAATAGCCGAAGATACCGACCGTTACGGGATTGGCTTCCAGCGCGCCGACGATCAGGTCGTCATTTTCGCCGGCCTCCACAAAGCTGCCGTCCCGACGTATCCGGGTGCAGCCGCCCTTCTCCAGATCCTTGACTGCCTTGCAGCCCTCTTCCATGACAAGTTCCTCGAAGGCGTCACGGGTTCCGGACGTTGGCGGCGGCCCCAGCACCTCGATCTTTTCCTGCGGCAACGTGGCGTCGATATCCGACCAGGCGAGGTTTGGATTGTCGACAAGTTGCCCGTTCGCCGGAAGCTTCCCTGGCTGCTTCTCTGGCAGCTTCTCCGCCAGCGCCTCGAAGATCTGCTCGACCGTCAGGGTGAACTTCGGCCCCTTGCGTGAATTGGCCAGGACGATGCCGTCATAACCGATTTGCACTTCGACAGGCGTAACACCGTTGGCGTGGCAGGTTTCCAGTTCCGGCGCCTTCATGCGCCTGGAGGCGTTGGTGATGTCCGGCGTGTGTTCGCCGACGCCACTGCAGAACAGCGCAAACCCCGCACCGGACCCTGTGGATTCGACAATCGGGAACTTCATACCGCTGTTGCCGACTGCTTCCGCGACCGCGGTTGAAAAGGGAAACACCGTGGACGAACCGACAATAAGCAATCGGTCGCGCGCTTCGGCGCTCAGAGACACCAGGCAGAAAAGACCACACAAGGCAGCGCGAGCAGAAAAACATATCGGCACGTCAAAACTCCTGGACGAATAATGCGGGCGCGATCCGGAACACCGGGTATTCCTCCCGGCGGATCGCCTTGCCGGTCACAAAAGACTGTTCCGATCTTACTGGGGCAATCCTCTAGCAGCCTCCCGTCTCAGGAATACGACAGTCGACTGCGCGGTTTCAGGCAGAGATCTTCTCGGGCAGGCCTTCCGCGTTCTCGGTGGCAGGCAAACTGACCTTGAACGTCGCCCCCTGCCCCGGTTCGCTTTCCACTTCCAACCGGCCGCGGTGGCGCGTCAGGATGTGCTTTACGATGGCAAGTCCGAGGCCTGTGCCTTTCATCGCCCGGCTCGATTCCACATCGACCCGGTAGAAGCGCTCCGTCAGGCGCGGCAGATGTTCGCGCGGAATGCCCTCGCCGTAATCGCGAACCGACAGTTGCCAGGACAAGGCGTCCTGAGGCGCGGCCGGCTTCGAAAGGCCAACGTCAACAAACTTGCCGTCGTGACCGTATTTCAACGCGTTCTCGATCAGGTTTTCCGTCACCTGGATAAGCTCGTCCCGGTCCCCCTTTATCCGCACCGGCGTTTCCGGAAGCTGGAGCCGGATCTCGACACCCATGTCGGAGGCAAGCGGCGACAGCGCATCGGCCGTGTGCCGCACGATCTCCGACAGATCGACCTCATTCGCGGGACGGACATGGGCCTTCAGCTCAATCCGTGACAGGGACAGGATGTCGTCGATCAGCCGGCGCATCCGCCCGGCCTGGTCCAGCATGATCGACAGGAACCTGTCGCGCGCGTCCGGGTCGTTGCGGGCGGGCCCCTGCAAGGTTTCGATAAAGCCTGTCAGCGAGGCCAGTGGCGTACGCAGTTCATGGCTGGCATTGGCGACAAAATCCGTGCGCATGCGTTCCAGCCGGCGGTTCTCGGTCAGATCCTGGATCACCACCAGAATGAAGTCCGGCAGCTTCGGAACCTTTTCCTGCACACCGCTGCCGGGCATGTAGATCGGCGAGATATGGGCCTCGTACCAGGTTTCGGTCGGCACCTTCTCGATCCAGCTTATCTTCTCTGCTTCACCGGTGGCGCAGACACGGTCGAACGCTTCCAGCAGCGAAGGCGCGCGCAGCGAGAAGGACAGAGGATCACCGGGTTTCACGCCTTCATAAATCGACAGGGCCGGCTTGTTGACATAGCGGGTGATGCCCCGCCCGTCGGCAACGAAACAGGGGGTTGGCAGGGCATCAACGGTGACCTTCATGCCCGTGCCCGGCCACATCCTGCGGATTTCCCGCTGCGCATTCAGCTTGACCCTGCGGCTCGATGACTTGCGGGGAACGAAACAGGCGACGACAACCATTGCCGCCATGACCAGCAGTCCCGTCGTCAACGGCACTTCGTGCAAGACGACCGCACCGGTGATGGCAGCAAACGCGAACAGCAGAATCCAGCGGGCTTCGCCGAGTCTGGTCAGGGGCGATGCGGCCTGCCGATCTTCAGCGGGCTCTTCGATTGGCGAAGGCGGTTGGGTCATGGCCTGTCGAGCGGATTCGTTTCAGCGGTTGGTCTCCCGAGTGCAGACACTATTTCGACGTCTCAGTAAATGCGCAAGGCCGGAATAGGGAGATCGGGGCAGCATGGAAGCACTCCCCTAACATGGAAAACATGTCATCCAAGCGACAAAAAAAGACTTTCCTGAAAGCGCACTCAGCAGTGCCGGAAGACGGTGCCCGGTTTCAGCTTGCAAGGCCGGGAACCGTCGCCGCGCGCAACCCTGCCGGTCAGCGGCTTTTTGGCAAGGGATGCCTGGCGGCCGCCTTCAGATTGTCCACAATGCGCGGCCAGCCATCAGCTTGACGCATGCGTTCCAGATACTCCGCCCCGGCTTCGCCATGCCTTAGAAACTCGCTATGGACGATTTCCAGCCGCGTGCTGTCTCCCGCTTCTCGGAAGTTGACCATGACACGGCTTGCAGTTGCAGGATCCGGGACTTCCTCGCCATCGCGGCTGACCTGCCAGGCAAGGCGGACGTAGAGTGGAGGCTCCAGAGACAGGACGGTTCCCCACACCCTGTGCTGCCCGCCGGCGTCGATCTCATAGCAGCTTCCGCCGGCATAAGGATCGATCCCCGCCTCCACCTTGCCGTCTCCCGCATTCTTGAATGGAGAGGTCCACCACAGGTCGAGCCGGTCGACAAACAGTGAAAACGCCTGAGCTCGTGGGAGATTCAAGATGCCTTCGACCCGGCACTCGGTGTCATTTGTCATTTTTTTCCGTCAAATTCGTTCATTCCAACCCCAAACGCACTGTTTCACATTTAGGCCCGGCTTGGCAAAGTAGCGCTTCCCTAGCCGATTCAAACGTCAGATACATGACGTGCAGTTTCACCCGGATACCGCCAAGACACTTGCCTGCTCGCAACAACGAACCGGAGACAACATGAAGCACGATCGCGCGTTCGATCCGCAATATGGAACCGCCGTCGAACTGATGCCAGGCGTGCGCCGGCTGACGGTGAACAATCCGGGACCTTTCACCTTTCACGGCACCAACAGTTATCTTCTGGGGACCAACCGGCTGATCTGTGTCGATCCAGGACCTGCCCTGGAAGGCCAGGTCGAGACCATCCTGAAGGCGGCACAAGGCGCCACAATCGAGGCAATCCTGGTGACGCATACGCATGTGGATCATTCACCGGGCGCGCGGCTTTTGAAAGAACGGACGGGGGCAGAGATCCTCGGATGCGGGCCGCACCGGCCGGCGCGTGCGCTTCTGGAAAACGAGGTCAACCCGCTCGATGCCAGCGGGGACAAGGACTATGCACCCGACAGATTGCTGGAAGACGGCGAGGTATTCGAGGCTGCCGGCATTTCGCTGGAAACCGTCGCCACCCCCGGCCACACCTCCAACCATCTGTGCTTTACGCTCACCGGCGAACCGGTTCTGCTGTCAGCGGATCATGTCATGGGCTGGTCGACATCGGTGGTCGCACCGCCTGACGGCAGCATGCGGGATTATATGGCCTCCGTCGACAAATTGCTGGCCCGCACGGAAGATATCTATCTGCCCGGGCATGGCGGCATGGTTCGCAACTCGCTTGACTACGTCCGCGATCTGAAGCGCCACCGGCTCGACCGGGAAGCTTCCATCCTGCGAGAACTGGCGAAAGGTGAAAGATCGATCCCGGAAATCGTTTCGGTGCTTTATGCCGCCGTCGATCCTGCGCTGCATCCCGCGGCAGGTCTGTCGGTCTTCGCGCATCTGGAAGATCTGGCAAACCGTGGCCGTGTCGAAGCCAGCCCGGAGCTGCCGCTTACCGCCCGTTACCGCCTCACCGAATGAGCCTGCGGGCGATCAGCCTTCAAGATCCACCGCATCCAGACCTTCGGCAACCGGCGCGTCTTCATCCTCGAAATATGGTTTGAAGCTCGGCAGCGGAATTGTCTCGCGCAGATCCTCCACCGGTTCGGCCGGCAGATCCTCTTCCAGCTCCGTCTCATCGACGGACAGTCTCGCCAGATCGCCATAGGTCTCCAGCAGCACCCGGTCGATTTCGCTGAAGACCAGACGGATGCGATCCGCGTTGTTGGTCAGGTCCTTGAGCGGCGTGCGCGAGCGCGAGCGCACATCAAGCAGCGCACCAACCGTATCCGGTCGAATGCGCAAGACGATGTCGTGTTTCAAGCCGAGGATCTGCGAGGTGCCTTCGGCCTGGAGGTAGGTCGGCGCGTCCAGGAGATCGGGTGGTAATTCGTCGACGACCTGCCAGTTCAGCGCTTCAAGCGCCTTGGCACTGGCCGCATGAAGTTGGGCCGTGGAAATGCGGTATCTGCGGGGAACGATATCGGGATAAAGGCGATCTTCCACCGACGTGCCGGCTACGCTCCTATCCGGCACGGCGCCTGTATAGGCAGCGACACTCGGCCAGACGTCTTCCACGAGCACCGTGTTCAGCCAATCGAGAAACGGCTGGTCGTCGGAAATCACCGTCGTTTCCAGGCTGGGCGGATCTGTTCGATTTGTCGCAAGGTCGCTCGCGCCTGCGTGCATCACCAGCATGCCGACAACAAGCACGGGCGTAGCCAGTGCCAGCATGCCCAGAAACAGCCCGGTGAGCGCTGCCGGGACGCCGGGTCCGCCATAGGTCCAGATCCGGTGAAAGCCGAACAGCGCAAGCAGAATGGCACTGAGCGCAATCGTTGCCGCTGCAATGAGAGACAGGACGAAGACGTCCGCTTCGATGAGACCGAAGCGCTTTGCCAGAAAAGCAATTGCCGCAAGCGCCAGCGCCACGGAGCCAGCCGTTCGGCTTGCCGGTGCTGAAGCTGTTTTGTAAACGGCGTAGCGCTTCATGAGATCCTATCTCGCATGGCCTGCCGCATCGGCGCGGCGTGCTGTCCACCTGATTGTTTCTTCGTTTACAGCCAAATTGTCAAAAATGAACTTCACTTCGGCGATGAACACATCATACATTCCTTCTGGGCAAACGATAAACGTGCAAGCAAGACACGCCGGAATGACAGTTTCAAATCGGGGTAAGGCATGACCGGATTGCGGTCCCGCCATACGGCAAATGAACCGGAGCAACGCGCGACCGGTGACGGAAAACAAAAAGCGTTTTCACCTTTTGGCCTGTTCCGGCCGGGTTCTGCCAATATCTGCCTGTGCCACCTGCTTGTTCTGACGCTGCTGCTGTCGCCCATCGCGCTGGGGTTTGCCTTCCTCTTTGCCGAACAGGGCGGCCGCTGGCAGCAGGCGCATTACCATTATCTGCGAACGACGATTGCCCTTCTGATCATCGGCCTGAGCGCTGGTGGTCTGATGATCCTGCTTGGAGCTTCGATCTCCTCGGCGCTGATGCTGGCCGGACTGGGGTTATGCGCCGTTGCGGTGCTGCTGTGTTACGCCCGGTCGGGTCTTGGTTTCTACAGCGCCCTGCGCGGCTCTCCACTGCGCAATCACAGAAGCTATTTCATATGAACCGCCAGTCATATACTTGCCCGAATGACCGACGCGCTTAATTGGTAAAGAAATTATTACCGTATTACTTCAAATCCGCTCCGGATTCGTTACATCTTGTTATCGTTTTTGACTGGCTGATTTCCGCCAATAAGCGCATGC
Source organism: Roseibium aggregatum IAM 12614 (assembly GCF_000168975.1). Taxonomy (GTDB): domain Bacteria; phylum Pseudomonadota; class Alphaproteobacteria; order Rhizobiales; family Stappiaceae; genus Roseibium; species Roseibium aggregatum. The sequence goes on along the minus strand of NZ_AAUW01000005.1, from coordinate 111,741 downwards.
TTTTTGACATCCGATGCAGAAATCGGCTGAAAGGCGTGTTTTACGCCTTCCGTTTGCCGCAATTGGATACGACATGCACACCGCCCGCGAGCCATGAATATTTCAACCCAGAGAGCGGGCACTGGAAGAAACAACGGACGAGACAGATGTCTGAGCAACCTGCACGCCCTGCCCCGAAGCAAACCGCCGACGCGAAACTGGTCAACCTCTACAAGCCCGTCGGCATCGCAGCCCTCAATGCGGCTGCCCTTTGCAAGAATTCAGGCACGGTAGCGAAGAAGAAAAACTGAGCAGCCGCTCCTGACGCGTCCTGCGCCCAAACCGATCGCTGGCTTCCTTTCAGCCAGCCGGCCGTGGTGTTGAACGACGCATGGTTACTGCCGGTATGACCCCGGTCTGGGATAGTGCACGGACATGCAATCGGCGACGATTGAATGTCCGCCATCCGGAAGCGGCTAAGCCCGACGGGTGCCGCAAAGTTACTTCTTTCAGATGGTTGCCGTCTTCCGATCTGTTGGGCAAACTGCCGCCAAACAGGGCGCGGTTCGTGCCCTCCGGCGGAGACTTGCTGCATGATCATTGCCTATTGCCCGACGGTGAAAGGGCTGGAGCGTATCGAGCTTTCCTCTGATGCCCCTTTGCCGTCCACGTCCGTGTGGATTGACCTGATCGCCCCGACGCCGGAAGAGCAAAAGGCAGCAGAAAAACTGATGGGCGCGGAAATCCCGACACGGGACGAGATCGCTTCCATCGAAACATCCGAAAGGCTTTATCTGGAACCGGGCGCCGTGGTGATGACCGCGCAGCTTCCCATCGCCACCCAGATGATCGACCCGGCCCTTTCGTCTGTCACCTTCGTCGTCAACGCCAAGCGGCTGGTGACGGTTCGCTATGGCGAACCGAAGTCCATCGCCCTTCTGTCGCGCAAGGTTCAGGCCGATTCGGGTATCGCCCACAAGGGTCCGGCTGTTCTGTTCACATTGCTCGACATTATCGTCGACCGGTGTGCCGACGAAATGGAAAGCGCCTCAACCCGTTATGACAAGCTGGCCGTGCAGGTGTTCGGCGACGGCCTCAACATGCGCAAGACTGCCAGTTATCAGATCGCCATCAAGCAACTGGGGCAGATCGGATTGCATGTTTCCAAGATGCACGACGTTTGCACAAGCCTCTCACGGATGATGCTTTACCTCAGCACACATGCCAAACGGCTGAACCTGAACGAGGAGCAGGAAGCCGACTGCAAGATGTTCGGCAGGGACATCCATTCCATCAAGGAACACGGCGACGCGCTGGACAACAAGCTGTCCTTCCTGCTGGACGCGACCGTCGGTCTCGTCACGCTGGAACAGAACCAGATTTCCAAGATCTTTACCGTCGTCAGCGTGATCTTTCTGCCGCCGACGCTGATCGCGTCGATCTACGGCATGAACTTTGCCAATATGCCCGAGCTGAACTGGCAGCTCGGGTTTCTTTTCTCGCTTGGCCTGATGGTGTCGTCGGTGGCACTGACGTTCCTGTTCTTCCGATGGAAACGCCTGCTCTGATCCTTCAATCCACCTGACCGCTCAAAAGCGCGGCTTCCCCGGCAAGCACATCACGGGTAGAGGCGCGCCTTGCTCCAGGGCTGATCCGTGGACGTGCGGGTGAATTGCACCCGGTCGTGCAGGCGGAATGGCCTGTCGTGCCAGAATTCGATGGAAAGCGGCACCAGACGCATACCGGACCAATGGTCGGGCCGCGGAATGTCGCCGATGCCGAATTTGGCGGTATATTTAGCCACTTCCTTTTCCAGCGCGAACCGGCTTTCCAGCGGTCGGGACTGCCTGGACGCCCAGGCGCCGATCCGGCTGCCGCGCGGACGCGAGCGGTAATATTCGTCCGCTTCCTCGTTCGAGACCTGTTCGACCAGACCACGGATGCGCACCTGGCGGCGCAGAGACTTCCAGTGAAAGCACATGGCGGCCTTGCCGGCGGAGAGCAGTTCCTGCCCCTTGGCGCTTTCGAAGTTTGTGTAAAAGACGAAACCACGTTCGTCGAAGTCCTTCAGCAGAACCATACGCACATTGGGCAGGCCGTCTTCGTCGACGGTCGACAGGGCCAGGGCGTTGGGGTCGTTTGGCTCCGAAGCTCTGGCGTCCTCAAGCCATTCTGCAAAAAGCTCAAATGGTTTCACTACCTCTGTAAAGTCACTTTTTGTTAACTCTTCAGGGGGATCTTTAAGGTCTGTCATCGGTAACCTGTCGAAGGAAACGACAGCCTTTAGAGCGGCGCCAAAAGCCGGACCGGGGGGCTGCCTGAAAAATGTATCGTATGCGTTCATATACTGCCGGTCACATGAAGATCCAACCCTTAGCCGCACTTTGCGTGGCCCTTGCAACCGCACTTGGCGGCTGCAGCCAGTTCTCCGTGCCGATGGGCAGCAACAATATCGATTCTCCGACGCTCCTGACGGGCTCCATTCCGTCCGCATCGGATGTCGCCTACGCCGACATCAACGAGGACGACCGGTCGGTCATCGCGCAGAACCTCGACACCATCGGCCCGGACCTTGCCGCCGGAAAACCGACAGACGCCCTTTCGCTGACGTGGCTCAATTCGATCAGCGGCAACTCAGGCACCTTGTCGAGCATCAACGCGTCCACGTTCAGCGAGACCGGCTGTCTCGGTTTCAAGACAACCGCAAATACCATCGTCGGGATCAAGCTCTACAGCGGCACGGCCTGCCGGGACGTGACGCAAAAGTTCGCAGTCACCAGTCTGAACGTCGCCGACGCTTGAACCCAGCCGAAAACCAGCTAAAACCGGAAGGTCCTCAAGTCTAAGGCCAGGGTCTGGAATTTTTTCCTATCCATCCCGATATAGAGGACAAGTCCGGTCAAGCATGACCTGCTTCACCTGCACGCTTCGTTCGGCTTGCCGATCAAGGCAGTGCGCAGGTCAGCCTGCCGGAAAATCTTAGGAACCTGGTGAGACGAATGCGTGATCCCTACAGTGTTCTCGGGGTGGCAAAATCTGCCAGCGAGAGCGAAATCAAGAAGGCCTTTCGGAAGCTGGCCAAGAAATACCATCCGGATCAGAACAAGGATGATCCGACGGCGGCGCAGCGTTTTTCCGAAGCAAATCAGGCTTACGAAATTGTCGGCGACAAGGAAAAGCGCGCCAAGTTCGACCGTGGCGAAATCGACGCGGAAGGCAAGCAGCGCTATCAGGCGCATGGTTTTGACGGCTTTTCCGGATATGAAGACTTCGGTGGTGGCGCGCGCACCCACAAGACGTCCGGAGCCGGCGGCGGCAGTTTCGACGACATTCTGAACGACATTTTCGGCAGCTTCGGCGGCGGCCGTGCGCGTGCCGGCGCGGGAGCCGGCCCCGGTGGCGGTTTCGGTGCCGGAGCCCGTGCCAAGGCACCGCCCAAGACGAAGGGTGCCAACGCGGAACTCGTCGCCCGCGCCTCGCTGGAAGACATCGTCAACTCCGGCAAGACCCAGGTCACGCTTCCTAGCGGCAAGACGGTGAATGTCACCCTGCCCAAGGGCGTGGTCGAAGGCGAAAAGATCCGGCTCAAGGGCCAGGGGCATCCGGGTGAAAACGGCGGCCCCGCCGGCGACGCTCTGGTCGAGATTCGCTTCAAACCACACAAGCTTTTCGAAGTGAAGGGATCCGACCTTCACCTCGATCTGCCGCTGACGCTTTATGAAGCCGTTCTGGGCGCGAAAGTACGCACGCCGACCCTGTCCGGAGCCGTCAATCTGACCATTCCGGCCAATGCCTCCAGCGGCAAGACCATGCGGCTGAAGGGCAAGGGATTGCCAACGAAAACCGGTGGCCACGGCGACCTGCTGGTCAAACTGCAGATCGTGATGCCGCCGCACAGCGATGACGAGCTGGATACGCTGATGCGGGCCTGGAAGGAAATTACGCCGTATCGCGCACGCGGTCCGGAGTTCGACTAGGCCGCATCCGCGTCAACGCGTTGAAACTTCTTTTCGCCCCGCTTGTAACCACTGGCGGGGCGACCTTGTTTTCTGTTTCCAATCCCTCCCCCGCCGGCCTCCATCTTTCTCAAATGCCATGCCTTGCGTATTTACATAACAAGTTATATATCATGTTATGTAACTGGAGAGACCCATGAGCGAAGACGTCGTCCGCGCCCTCGGCTATGCCACGCTGGGCAGCCGGCTGAAGCGGATCGGAGAAATTCTGCAGGCACAAACGCAGACCGTCGCCGCCGAACTTGCCGGCACCGATCTGCCAACGCCGCACAACCCCGTTCTTGCCGCACTTGATCGGCAGGGTCCGCTGAGTATCGGCGATCTGGCGAAGACCCTTGGCCAGAGCCAGCCGGGCGTAACCAGAACGATCAACAAGATGAAGTCGGATGGACTGGTTGAATCCGTTCCCTCGCAACAGGACCGTCGCGTGACGACGATCGGCCTGACCGACAAGGGAGTAGCCCTCGTCGCCCATCTGAAAGAAACGCTCTGGCCCGCGATCACCCTGGCCGTTGCCGATGCCTGCAACAGTCTGGAAGGCCCTCTGCTTGACCAGCTTGCCGGTCTGGAGGATGCCCTTTGCACGAGCCCGCTTTCTGTCCGCTGCAAGGACATGCCGTTGCAGAACTGGAACTCTCTGCAATCGCCTCCGGAGATTGAACGATGATCAAGCGCATCTGGCATGGCTGGACAGACCCCGGCATGGCCGACACCTATGCCCATGGTCTTACGACACAAGTCATTCCGGGCATCGAAGCGAAAGCCATTCCCGGCTATCTCGGCCTCGAGGTGCTTCGAAGGAACCTGGAAACAGAGGTGGAATTCATCACCATCATGAGTTTCCGCTCGCTTGACGACATCATCGCGTTTCAAGGCCCGGATTACGAGCGCTGTTATGTGCCCGATGCCGCCCGGGAAGTGCTGAAGCGATGGGATCTGATTTCACAACACTATGAGCTCGAAGATGCACGCAGTTATGAATGAACCGAGCCGGGACAGCCTTCTGAAGCGGGTTGTCTGGTCAGCCCTGACCTCCCGGCATGCGCAATTCAGCAAGGGTGGCGACCTTGCCCGCCGTTTTGATCCGGCCATCTCTCCCTTCGCGGCAGCGGCGAACAACTCGCCCGAAGCTCTGGCAGCCCTGGCGGAGCTGATTCAAGCGGGTGACGACCGGGCGTTCATACTGCAGGCGGATGACATCGCCCTGCCCAAAGATCTTGAGGCAGAGATTACCGCGCTTGGTGTTCTCATGGTGGAAGTTTCCCCGTCAGCAGGCCCATCCCGACCGACTTCAATCGTGCAGCTGGATGAAACCGATGTCCCGGAGATGGTCGAGCTTGCAACACTGACAAAACCGGGCCCGTTCACCGCACGCACGCCGGAGCTGGGCACGTTCTTCGGCATCAGGCTGGACGGCCGTCTGGCTGCAATGGCGGGCAGCAGGATCAACCTCGACGGCTATACGGAAGTCAGCGGGATCTGCACTCATCCCGATTTCCGAGGCAGAGGCCTGGCATCCGAGCTCTCTCTTCATGTGACTGAAGTCATCAGGAGCCGCGGCGACATTCCGTTCCTTCACGCTTACGCGGACAATCACGGAGCAATCGCTCTCTACCGCAAGCTGGGTTTCGAGATATGGCGGGAGGTCAACGTAGCCGTTGTCAGACGCAAGGCTCAGGTCACCCCTGACTGACCCCTCACATCGGAATTGCGCCGGTCTCTTTCTTCCTCAAACCGGGTGCGACGCTGGCGCAGATATTTTGTAGCCGACCGGTAATGGCTGGGGCCGGCGGCTTCCGCCCAGCGGCCCGTCGTCCACTTGTTGTTGGAGCCTTTCATCGGTCCGCCGTAAAGTTCTTCCTCGTCCAGGCCTTCGATCAGGGCAAGCAGTTCGGCGTGATTGCTGTCCAGAAGCGAGCGCACTGACTGCCACGACAGGCCGGATTGTCTCTGCCTCAGATCGGCATTGTATCTGGGCGTCTCGTTCCACTTGTAACCTTTGGCCGGAAACCAGACGGGCCTGCCCGCCAGCCCGTCCCGGTACCAGCCCAGGAACAGGTCGATCCAGTGGGCTCTGTGGCCGACGATATCTTTCGGCGAAATGCCGTCCGCATCCTTTTCAAGGCGCAGCATTGCAGGCAGGTCGTCAAGAAGCTGTTGCAGCTTCGAAAACTCACGCTCGCTTGCGGCCAGCAGTTCTGTCTTGGATGTTGCCGGCATGCCGCTCTCCCATGACCGCCTCATGCGGGATCAGATGGCCTGACGTTCCCTCGTTGGTACGCAGATCACCTGTCCTGCCAGCCGTACCACCAGTAGGCACCCTGAAGATAGAGCTTGCGCAGGGACGGTAGCGGAAACCTGGCGAAGGGACGCCGCAAGGGGACCGGCAGGTCACCCGGCTGGAGCTTGCCCAGCATCAGCCCGGCGACCTTCTCTCCCGAGATGGAGGCCATGGCGATACCGCTGCCGTGCCACCCCATTGCGGCATAGATGCCCTCAAGGCCGGGCACTTCACCGACGAAAGGGGTGAGATTGCGCGCGAGGCACACGTGCCCATACCAGCTATGTTCCGCTTCGACGTCGGCCCAGGCAGGAAACATCTCCTCGAAATCCGCCCTGGCACGCTTGTACATGGCCGCAAGGGACTGGGCGTTTTCGAATATCCCGCCGCGCGTGCCGAACAGGAACCGTCGGTCCGGCAACAGACGGAAATAATGCAACAGGTTGCGTGTATCCGCTGCCATCGTGTCGGCAGTCCAGCCCTGCGCTGCCAGTTCGTCCTCGCTCAAGGGCCGGGTAACCAGGATGGACGACATCACCGGCAGCGTGCGCCCGTGCAGCCACCTGGGAGCGTCTTCACGCGCATAGCCGTTGCCAGCCAGGAGAACCTTTTTGGTCCGGATGAAACCGTGCTGGGTTTCCAGATGCCAGCGGTCGCTGTCCCGGGTGATACCGGTCACCGGTGTTTTTGCGAAGATCTTGCCGCCGACGCGGCGCACCTGCTCCGCCAGCGCCTGAACGTAGGCCATGGGATTGAGCGCGAAACCATAAGGCATGTGCATGCCCCCGTGGAATGCCGGCCCGCCATACCCTTCCGCATCCAGGTCCGTCTTGGAAAGAACCCGCGCCTTGATGCCGAAGTTTTCCTTCAGGAACGCGGCTTCCGCCTGAAACCCGGCGAAATCCTTCGGCCGGTGGGCCAGGTAGATCTCTCCCTTGGAATGACGGTCGGCGTCAACACCCCAGCTCTCCAGCCGCTGGGCAACAAGATTGACGCCGGCAACCTGATAGGCAACGAAGCGGCGCGCTTCTTCCAGACCGAATTTCTTGATCAGGCGGTGCTCGTCGAGCTTGGTTCCGCCCAGGCAGCAAAACCCGCCATTGCGGCCCGACGCACCGTAGCCGACGTGTTCGGCCTCCAGAACACAGACCGAAACACCAGCCTGTGCAAGCCGCAGCGCAGCACTCAGCCCGGCAAACCCTGCGCCAATGATCGCCACATCGAACACCGCGTTGCCGATAAGCTGCCGGTCCAGTCTGACCTGCGGAACGCTGGCTTCCCAGTAACTGCCGATGGTTCGGCGCGTTTCCGTGCGATTCAGCGGCATCTCAAAATCCGAGCCTGTCCCGCAGTGAAAACCAGGTCATGGCCAGCACCAGAAGCGGGAAGCGCAGCCGGTCGCCGCCGGGGAAAGACGGTATGTCGAGCTTTTCAAAGACATCGAAACGCCCGGCAGTGCCTGTAACGGCTTCCGCCAGAATCTGTCCACCAAGGGTCGCCATGGCAACACCGTGGCCGGAATAGCCACCGGCGGTCAGCATGTTGGGGGCCAGACGCGCGAAATAAGGCATGCGCTTGGGCGTGATCGCCAGTGTGCCGCCCCAGCCGTAGTCGATGCCCACATCGCCGAGCTGCGGGAAGATTTCCAGCATCGGTTCACGCACGAAGGCCTTGATGTCTTCCGGGAAGCGATAGCCGTAATTCTCGCCGCCGCCGAACAGCAGCCGGCGGTCGGCGGACAGGCGGAAGTAGTTGATCACGAACTTGCTGTCAGCCACAGCGACATTGTTGCGAATGATCCTCTGCGCTTCGTCTTCCGAAAACTGTTCGGTCGCCACGATGAAATTGTTGATCGGCATGACGTGCGCGGCGGTCCGGCGGTCGAGACGGCCAAGATAGCCATTGCAGGCCAGAATGAGGTGATCCGCGCGAACGTCGCCCTGCCCGGTCCTCACCGTGATCCGCTCCGTGCCCTGGCCCTCAATACCGGTGACCTTGGTTTCCTCGAAAATCCTGGCCCCTGCGGCTTCGGCCGCCTGGCCGAGACCAAGCGCGAAATTGAGCGGATGAAGGTGACCTGCCCCCGTATCCAGAGATCCGCCGTAATAGCGCGGACTACCAACCTGTTCGCCGATTTCGTCAGGTCCGACGAAGCGGATGTCCTCATAACCGTAGACGAGCCTGAGATGCTCGACATAGTCGCGGCTTTCCTCGACAAAACTCTTGCGGTGATCGGCATGCAGTATCCCCGGCGTGTAATCGCAGGCGATCTGGTGTTTCACGATCAGGTCCTTGACCAGCGCCTTGGAATCCTCAGCAAGATCCCACAGCAATCTGGCGTGAGACTTGCCATGGCGTTGTTCCAGGACCGTCTGGTCCATGCGCTGGCCGGACCCGACCTGGCCGCCGTTGCGGCCCGAAGCGCCCCATCCGATCCGGTTGGCTTCCAGCAGGATGACATCGACCCCACGTTCGGCCAGATGCAAGGCGGCCGACAGCCCGGTGTAGCCGCCGCCGATGACGCAGGCCGTGCACGTATGAGAGCCATCCAGCACCGGGTGAGCCGTTTGCCTGTTGGCAGTCGCTGCGTAATAGGAAGGTGGGTGTTGACCTGGCGTGTCATTAGCTGTCAGGAGATCAAGCGAAGTCAGCATGTCGGAAGCCAGGCCCTCTTATCAACATGAATTGCAGTGGCGGGGAGTTCAACGCCACATTCCCTTGTTCAGCAGTGGGATTCAAGGTGTAATCAGTCGATAGCAGGCAGGTTTTACCTGATTTTGCAAGCTCTTGAGGATCCCGTAACGTCAGGAAGCCCGGCCAGAAGGCTCAGATGACGCAAAAGGAAGGCAAAACTGTGTTTGGTCCCGTAGAACATCCCTGGTTCGATCCACTTTGGCGCAGAATTGTGCTGGTCGCCTTTTGCGCCGGCTGGACCGGCGTGGAATATGTCTACGGCACGACCACCTGGGTCTATATCATGTCGGCCATCACCGCCTACGCGGCATGGGCTTACCTGTTCCGCTACAAGGGACCTGACGATCCGAGCCGGGTGACCCGCCAGCGGATGGAAGACGATGAGGGTTGAGGCCTGGGACAGGATTGCAGCCGGGCGCAGTAAGAGACCGTTCTTCCGGTTCCTGAAATCCGCCATTCCGGTGCTGTTGATCTGGTGGGCCAGTGCTGCAACCGCACAGGAAGCCGGTTCTGCTGTCGATGTTCTCAACAAGCGCTGCGTGGTCTGCCACGGCTGTTATGACGCCCCCTGTCAGCTCAAGCTGTCGTCGGCCTCAGGCTGGTTGAGGGGAGCGAGCAAGCAGAAAGTCTATGATTCCTCCCGGCTGGAGGATGCACCGATGACGCGTCTTGGCGTCGACGCGAAAACCGTTCCGGACTGGCGCGCCAAGGGGTTCTTCAATGTTGCCGGCACACAGGGCGGACCATCCGTTCTGGAACAGTTGCTTCTGGCCGGTCGCAAGACTTCGTTCAAACTCGGGGCCCCGCTTCCCGTCGACATCGACATTTCCACACTGCGGGCCAATACCTGCGCCATGCCCGGCAAGGTGAAGGATTATCTCAAGGAACATCCGCAGGGCGGTATGCCCTTTGCCATGGCACCGCTTGCCGACGGCGACTACGAGACCTTGCTGACCTGGGCCCGGGATGGCGCACCTGCCCCGGACACCGACAAGCGCCTGCCGAAGAGCGTCACGCAGACAGTGCAGGCCGTCGAAACATTCTTCAATCGTGGCGACCGACGATCGAAACTTGTCGCCCGCTATGTCTACGAGCACCTGTTCCTGGCCCATCTGCATCTGGAGGGCGACGACCAGAACCGGTTCTTCCGGGTGATCCGCTCCAGAACCCCGGCCGGTTCCCCCGCCGATGAAATCGCCACGCGCCGCCCCTTCGACGATCCGGGCGGGCCCTTTCATTACAGGCTCATCCCGATTGACGGCACCATCCTGCACAAGGAGCACATGGTCTATGAAATCGGCCCCAAGCGCCTCGACCGCTATGCAGACCTGTTTCTGAAAAGCGACTGGGAGATCGAGAGCCTGCCGTCCTATTCAACGGCCGCGGGCGGCAACCCTCTGTCGACGTTCCGCGCGATCCCTGCCCGCAGCCGCTATCAGTTCCTCCTGGACGACGCGCTGTATTTCGTCCGGTCCTTCATCCGCGGCCCCGTCTGCTACGGACAGGTTGCCGTCAACGTGATCGAGGACCGCTTCTGGGTGTCTTTCCTGAACCCGGATGCCGACCTCTCCATTACGGACCCGACCTTCCTGGAAACCGCGATCCCGATCCTGGAACTGCCGGTCGCGCAATTCGGTGGCAAAATATCCAAGCGGCTGGAAGCGTTCCTGTCGCTCGGGCCGGTCAAGTATCAGGAGTTTCGCAAAGGACGATACGAGAGCAAGTTCAAGGCTGAAGGCGGTCCGGACTATAGCGATATCTGGGACGGCGACGATACCGAGGTCGATGCCCGCCTGACGGTCTACCGCAATTTCTCATCCGCGTCGGTGGTGACCGGTTTTGTCGGTGCCATACCGGAAACGGCCTGGGTCATCGACTTTCCGCTGTTCGAGCGGATCTATTACAATCTGGTCGCCGGGTTCGACGTCTTCGGCAACGTGGAGCACCAACTGACGACGCGTCTCTACATGGACAGCCTGCGCCGCGAGGGGGAGCGGACATTCCTGTCGTTCCTGCCGCCACAGGTGCGCAAACCGTTGCACGACAGCTGGTATCAGGGGCCGCTCGTCAATCTTGTCGATCTCTGGAAGGAAAGTGCGCTCGACAGCAAGTCGCCGACGGGAATCCACTTCACCACCAGCCACACCAAAACGGAGTTCCTGACCTCCCTGCTGCGCAAACCTGCGGGTCTGTGGGCCGAGCACGATCCCATCAACCGCTGCAGCGGAAGCACCTGCGCGGCCGACGACACCCCAGCCGGTCAACTGCGCCCGCTTGTCCAAAAGCCTGCCCCATATGCTAAGTTCCTGGCAGATATCTCGGTGCTTCTCGTGGAGACGGAGCGTGACGCGCAGGTATTCACGCTGGTGCACGACATGGCCCACAGCAATGTCGCCTTCATCTTCAACGAGGACCTGCGCCGCGAGCCGCAGAACGACAGCGTGACGGTCGTTCCCGGCCAGTTCAGCAGCTATCCGAATTTCATGTTCAAGGTGAGCCAGGCGCAGCTACCGACCTTCGTCGAGACGGTTCGGGCGATCCGATCGCAGGACGATTATCTCAAACTCGTGGAACGTTTCGGCATCCGCAGAACAGATCCGGCCTTCTGGACCGAGTTCGACCGGATCCAGACTGCCCTGAGAGACCAGGATCAACTTCAGGCGGGTTTGCTCGATCTCAACCGGTACCGGGACCCGAAACCCCTCGATCCGATCGATCGGCTGTTCGAGTTCACCTTCTCGATGGATTAATCTTGAGGCTTGAGCGGGTGGGCTTTTGCTCAGCCAAACACTCTTCCTCATCCTGAATGTCTGTTCCGAAAGTGGTGCCCGGGGCGACTGCAACAACCACATTTGTCATTCCCGCGAAGGCGGGAATCCAGTAAAGCGTGAGGTGAGAATTAAGTTTCCAAAGCAAATTCATGAGGTTACTGGATCCCCGCCTTCGCGGGGATGACAACTGAGGAGGGCGGAAGTTCGTTACACGAACCACGTCAACTGCGCCCTCTGACACTTTCGGTCCAGACGTCCAGGATAAACCGGAGTTTGTTGTGACCAGCCCGACAAACAGCTTACATCCATGAACAACCTCCTCATCCCGCTTCCCCGCCAAGTTCCCGAAACATCCAGTCGCAGAAGATCTGGGCGTCGGGACCAAGTGCCTGGCGGGGGCCGTCGGTGACGAGATAGTAGCTGTGCCGGCTCTTGATCTTCTTGTCTGACGACCGGATCAAGCGGCCACTGTCCAGATAGGGCTGGGCGAGCGTTTCCAGCACCAGGGCATGGCCATGGCCAAGAGCGGCCAGTTCCAGGGCCGACAGGGTCTGGTCGACCTGCAGGCCATTGCGCTTGGGCACTGCATGGCCATGGCTGCGGAAGAAGCTCTCCCAGGTATCGATGACGCCCATGATGTCGAGACGGGTTGCCCCTGCCAGCGCTTCGATGTCACGCTTGTCCGGGTCGAGGGCCAGTTCCGGATGGCAGACCGGAATGATCGGGTCGTTCACCAGAAACGACACCACCCCGTCGGTCCAGCTGCCGTCACCGAAGCGGATATCGATGTCGAACAGTTCCGGACTGAGCGTTTCTGCCCAGGAGGCCGAGATCATCTGCAGGTCGACGCCCGGGTGCGCTTCCTGGAACGCGCGCAGCCGCGGGATCATCCAGAGCTGACCGAAGCTGTTGAGACAGCGGAAACGGACCGGCTGCCTGTCGCGTTCGCCAAACACCGAAACCGTGGCGATGGACAGGTCGGAAAAGGCCTTCTCGACCGTCGGCAGGTAGGTCTGCCCGAGCCGGGTCAAAACCAGCTCGCGGTGAACGCGGTCGAAGAGCGGATAGCCGAGGAGCTGCTCCAGTTGGCGCACCTGATAGCTGACGGCAGCGGGGGTGATGAGAAGCTCTTCCGCTGCCCGGGTAAAGTTCCCCAGCCGGGCGGCCGCCTCGAATGCGCGCAGCCACGTGAGCGGTGGCAGGCTATAGGCCATTTCGCCGTCCTTTCTTCTCCCGGTGGAACATCTGCCTCCACCTGCCGAAACGAATTCGCACCTGTGTAGACAGACTGTTCCTTCAAATATTTTCGAGGCTATACCAAATATTTTTTCGCTTCAGGATTTTTCGATCCTCGCCGACACTTTGTCCAAACAGCAGTCAACTGGCAGCGGAAAATGAACAAGGTCGATTACATCATCGTTGGGGCCGGCTCGGCCGGATGTATCCTGGCGGAGCGCCTGAGCGCCGATCCGCAAACCCGTGTCCTTCTTCTGGAAGCTGGCGGGTCCGATGCCTCGCCCTGGGTGACGCTGCCGCTTGGCTACGGCAAGCTGAATTCCGACCCGAAACGCACCTGGCGGTTCATGACCGACCCGGACGAGGGCCTGGGTGGCCGCAGAGTCTACTGGCCGCGCGGCCGGTTGCTGGGGGGATCTGGCTCGATCAACGCGATGGTCTATTGCCGCGGCCTGCCCGGCGATTTCGAAGACTGGGAGGCCTCCGGTGCAAGAGGCTGGGGGTGGGCGAACGTCAAGTCGACATTCGAGCGCCTTGAAACACGGGTCACCTGCGACGGCGTCAAACAAGGCAATGGCCCAATCCATATCCAGAACGTGTCCGATCAGGTCCACAGGGTGAACCGGCATTTCTTCGCCGCGATCCGTGAGGTCGGGCTGCCGTGGAGCGACGATTTCAATGGCGATGCTCCGGAAGGTGGCGGCATTTACCAGATCAACACACGGGACGGCCGCCGGTGTTCCTCTGCCCGCGCCTATCTTCGTCCGGCGCTTGCCCGCAAGAACCTGAGCGTTCGTACGCAGGCCCAGGTGGCCCGCATTCTGTTTGACGGAAACAGGGCGACAGGCGTGGAACTCCTGAGTGGGGAAACCCTGTTTGCCGGCCGGGAAGTCATCCTGGCGGCTGGCGCCATCGGCTCGCCGCAACTGCTTCAGGTTTCCGGCATCGGACCGGGAAAGCTGCTGAGTGAACTGGGCATTCCCGTCATCCACGCCAATGATAATGTCGGCGGCCATCTTCAGGATCATCTGGCGGCCAATTTCACATTTCGTGCCAAGGAACCGACGCTCAACGCGATCCTGCGCCCCCTGCTCGGCCAGGCTCTTTCCGCCATGCGCTATGCGGCAACGCGCAAGGGACCTCTGGCGCTTTCCGTCAACCAGTGCGGCGGCTTCCTGCGCTCGCGGCCGGATCTCAGCCGACCGGACCAGCAGCTTTATTTCAATCCGATCAGCTATCGCCTACGGCCCTACAAGGACAAGACCCGGCTGACCATCGATCCGTTCAACGGCTTCATCATCTGCGCCCAGCCGGCCCGTCCGACCAGCCGGGGCCGCATCGACATCAAGAGCGCCGATGCCAGTGCTGCGCCCTCGATCCGGCCTAATTCTCTCGCAACAGAAGAAGACCGCCAGACCGTGATCGATGGCGGAAAGCTTTGCCAGAGATTGATGGCAAGCCACGCCTTGAGCGCGCTTGTCGAGCAACCGGTCGCCCCCATCCTTGGCGACCTTGACAGTGACGGACTTCTGTCGGACTTCCGAAGCCGGGCCAGCACCGTCTTCCATCCGGTGTCGACATGCCGCATGGGGGAAAACCGCGAGACAACCGTCGTCAACAGCCGCCTGCAGGTGCATGGGGTTGAAGGCCTGCGCGTCGCCGACGCGTCCGCCTTTCCGAACATCACCTCGGGCAACACCAACGCCCCGACCATGATGCTGGCCCTCAAGGGGGCCGATCTCATTCTAGAAGACCAGAAGCGAGCCCTCTCATGACCGTTCAGGACATCGCCCAAGACTATCTGACCACAGGCAAGCTCGACGCCCTGCCCGACGGGCATTTCATCGCCGGCAAGCGCACTCCTGCCTCGAACCGCAAGATGGACAGCTTCGACCCGGGCCGGGCGGAAGCTTTTGCCGAATTTTCTCTCGGGTCCGAAAACGATATGGACAAGGCCATCGACGCTGCCGAGAAAGCGGCCGCCCACTGGCGTCAGGTGACGCCCGCGGAGCGCTGCCGGATCCTCAACACTGTAGCCCGGGTGTTCCGCGAAAATGCCGACCGTCTGGCCGTGATCGAGGTGGTCGACAGCGGCAAGACGCTGGCAGAGGCCCAGGGCGACGTTCAGTCCTCCGCGCGCCTCTTCGAATATTATGCAGGTGCCGCCGACAAGCTTGACGGACGGTCGGTCAATCTCGGCCCTGCCTACACTGCCTTCACCGTGCGCGAACCGGTCGGAGTTACAGGGCATATCATTCCCTGGAACTATCCCACCTCGACCTTCGCGCGCGGTGTCGCCCCTGCCCTTGCGGCGGGCTGTTCCGTTGTCGCCAAGCCGGCCGAGACGACGCCTTTTACCGCGCTTGTCATGGCCGAACTTCTCTGTGAGGCCGGTGTGCCGGAGGGACTGGTGAATGTGGTCACCGGGCTTGGCAGCGATGTTGGCGCACAGATGGCCCGCGATCCCCGCATCAAGCAGCTTACCTTCACCGGCTCCGTCACCACCGGCATCAATGTGGCCCAGATGGCCGCGCCGAACGTGACCCGGCTGACACTGGAACTCGGCGGCAAGTCACCTCTGATCGCTTTTGCCGATGCCGATCCGGAGAAGGTCGCCGATGGAGCCTATTGGGCAATCTTTTCCAATTCCGGCCAGATCTGTTCGGCCGGATCGCGGCTGATCCTGCACAAATCGATCCGCGACGAGGTACTTTCAATCCTTGCCGAACGCGCGGCCAGGATCAGAACCGGTCATGGCCTGACGGCCCCGGACATGGGCGCTATCAATTCTGAACTGCATCTTTCCCGTATCAAGGACCATGTGGATGCCGCGAAGGCGCGCGGCGCCAACATCCTGACCGGCGGCGACGTCACCAGCGACACGGATACCGGCAAGGGCTGGTTCTTCCAGCCGACAATTATCGCGGATCTCGCGCCGGACGATCCCGCGGTCCAGGAAGAAATCTTCGGCCCGGTGCTGTCTGTTCAGATGTTCGAGAGCGAGGAAGAAGCCGTCGCACTTGCCAACGGCACCGACTTCGGCCTGATCGCCAGCGTCTATACCAATGACGTTGGCAGGGCGATGCGGGTTGCCGGAGCATTGGATTGCGGCCAGGTTTCGGTCAACGACTATTGGGCCGGCGGTCTGGAGCTGCCTTTCGGCGGCAACAAGAAATCAGGTTACGGCCGCGAAAAAGGCTGGGAAGGCCTCGACGCCTATACCAAGGTAAAGTCCATCACGATCAGCAACGCGAGCTAAGCGGACCAAAATGAAACTCGACCAAATCGAGACCTTCGTCGTCGAAAACGCCCCGCCGCGCCACGGTGGGCGCTACTTCATCTTCGTCAAGCTGGTGACCGCATGCGGGATCATTGGCTATGGCGAGATCTACAACGCGACCTTCGGCCCGCATCTGGTTGCCGAAATGGCAAAGGACGTGTTTCAGCGCCAGTTCGAAGGCGAAGACCCGCACCACATCGAGAAGCTTTGGCACAAGACCTATGGCGCCGGTTACACGCAGCGTCCGGATGTCACCGTGATGGGCGTTTTGTCGGGTCTGGAAATAGCCTGCTGGGACATCATCGGCAAGGCCGCCGGCAAGCCGGCCTATCAGCTTCTGGGCGGCAAGGTGCATGAGCGTCTTCGGTCCTACACCTACCTCTATCCTTCCGACGGCGATGTCTATCCGGACCCGTCGAAGCCCAACGTCTACAACGATCCGGACATGGCGGCGGAAGCGGCGGTCAAGGCCGTTGATCAGGGTTTCACGGCGGTGAAGTTCGATCCGGCTGGTGCCTACACGATCTACGATGGTCACCAGCCGAGCCTTGACGATCTGGAGCGGTCAGAAGCCTTCTGCCGGCAGATCCGCAACGCCGTCGGCACCAGGGCCGACCTTCTTTTCGGCACGCATGGCCAGTTCACCGTTTCGGGCGCCAAGCGCCTTGCCCGCCGGATCGAGGCCTATGATCCGCTCTGGTTCGAGGAGCCGATCCCGCCGGAAAAGCCGGAGGACATGGCCGAGGTTGCGCGGTTTACATCCATAGCGGTCGCGACCGGTGAGAGGCTCTGCACCAAATATGAATTTGCCCGGGTGCTGGAAACCGGAGCGGCGAGCATCCTGCAGATGAACCTCGGACGCGTCGGCGGTCTGCTGGAAGCCAAGAAGATTGCAGCGATGGCGGAATGCCGTTCGGCGCAGATAGCACCGCATCTTTACTGCGGACCGCTGGTGGCGCTCGCCAATATCCAGCTTGCAACCTGCAGCCCGAATTTCCTGGTACTGGAATCGATCCGCACCTTCGACGGTTTCTATGCCGAGCTGCTGAAGACGCCAATCCGCTGGGAAGACGGCTACGTCATCCCCTCAGACGAGCCGGGCCTTGGTCACGACCTCAACGAGGAGATCGCTCGGGCGCATCCCTACACCGGCAATGAACTGCATCTTGGGTTCCAGGAAAGCCCGGCCTTGCCGCTCTAAATAGCAGTTCGGCCGCAGGGAGGTCTCCCTGCGGCCGAAACATCAGTTTTCTTTTCTCAAAATCAGGCCGCTGTCTTGGCCTTGAACTCGATCCGGCGGCGATGCAGCACCGGCTCGGTGTAACCGTTTGGCTGGCTGGCGCCTTCGAACACCAGTTCGCATGCAGCCTGGAAGGCGACCGAGCCTTCGAAGTCCGCCGCCATCGGCCGGTAGAGCGGATCGCCCTCGTTCTGGCCGTCCACCACCGCGGCCATGCGCTTCATGGTCTCCAGAACCTGCTCCCGTCCGACAACGCCGTGGTGCAGCCAGTTGGCGATGTGTTGCGAGGAAATGCGAAGGGTGGCCCGGTCTTCCATCAGGCCGACATCGTTGATGTCCGGCACCTTGGAGCAGCCGACGCCCTGTTCGACCCAGCGGACGACGTAGCCCAGAATGCCCTGGGCATTGTTGTCGAGTTCAGCCTGAATGTCTTCCGGTGCCCAGTTCGGGCGCTCGGCAACGGGAATGGAGAGAATGTCTTCCAGCTTGGCGGCGTCACGGCTCTTCAACTCGTTCTGACGCTCTGTCACGGCCACCTTGTGGTAGTGCAGCGCATGGAGCGTCGCAGCCGTCGGCGAGGGAACCCAGGCCGTGTTCGCGCCGGACATGGGATGACCGATCTTCTGCTCCAGCATGGCGTGCATCAGGTCGGGCATGGCCCACATGCCCTTGCCGATCTGGGCATGACCCGGCAGCCCGCAGGCAAGACCGACATCGACGTTGTTGTTCTCGTAGGCACTGATCCAGGTTGCGGCCTTCATGTCGCCCTTGCGGATCATCGGACCGGCTTCCATGGAGGTGTGCATTTCATCGCCGGTCCGGTCGAGGAAGCCGGTGTTGATGAAGAACACCCTGTCCTTGGCCTGACGGATACACTCCTTCAGGTTCACCGTGGTGCGGCGTTCCTCGTCCATGATGCCCATCTTGAGCGTGTTGCGCTCAAGGCCGAGGGCATCTTCCACCCGGTTGAAGATCTCGCAGGCAAACGCAACTTCTTCCGGGCCGTGCATCT
This sequence comes from Roseibium aggregatum IAM 12614, assembly GCF_000168975.1. Classification (GTDB taxonomy): domain Bacteria; phylum Pseudomonadota; class Alphaproteobacteria; order Rhizobiales; family Stappiaceae; genus Roseibium; species Roseibium aggregatum. Next base: position 93,232 of record NZ_AAUW01000005.1, on the reverse strand, counting down.
TCGGCTTGACGATATAGACCGAACCCGCGCGGCTGTTCAGCTCGCGGCCGCTCGGGCCGATGTCGTGCAGCGCGATCAGCGAGGTGATCATGCCGTCGAGAAGACCTTCCGGCACCTCGTTGCCGTCCTTGTCGAGCACGGCGTCGTTGGTCATGAGATGGCCGACGTTGCGTATCAGCAGCAGCGAGCGGCCGTGCAGCGACAGCGCGGTCCCGTCAGGTGCCGTGTAATTGCGGTCGCCGTTCATCCGGCGGGTGACGGTCTCTCCGCCCTTTTCGAATGTTTCTTCCAGGTCGCCCTTCATCAGGCCAAGCCAGTTGGTGTAGACGACGACCTTGTCTTCCGCGTCGACCGCGGCGACAGAATCCTCGCAATCCATGATCGTCGACATCGCCGATTCCAGGATCACATCGGCGATACTGGCGTCATCGGTCTTGCCGATCGGATGTTGCGCATCGATGTTGATTTCCAGATGCAGGCCGTTTCTGACCAGCAGCACCTTGTAGGGAGCTGCATTGTCTCCGGAATACCCTGCAAACTGAGAGGCATCGGCAAGGCTCGTGCTTCCGGTCTTGGTGGAAATGACAAGCGCTTCGTCTTCCACGGCAAACCCGGTCACATCGGACCAGCTTCCAGCCGCCAGCGGAGCAGCTTCGTCCAGAACCTTGCGTGCGTAGGCAATCACTTCGGCGCCGCGTGCGGGGTCAAATCCCTTGCCGGCCGGCAGAGAGCCCATCGCATCGGTGCCGTAAAGCGCATCATAGAGAGACCCCCAGCGCGCATTGGCGGCGTTGAGTGCATAGCGCGCATTCATCACCGGAACGACAAGCTGCGGGCCTGCGACAGAGCCAATTTCCGGATCAATGTTAGCGGTGCCGACGGAGAAGTCCGGTCCTTCCGGTACCAGATAGCCGATTTCCGTCAGGAAGGTCTTGTACCCCTCCATGTCCGGGGTGCCCGGGTTGGCCTTGTGCCAGATATCGATCTTTTCCTGCAGGCTGTCACGCTTTGCCAGCAGCGCCCGGTTCTTCGGCGCCAGATCGTGGATCAGGCTCGACAGGCTTTTCCAGAAATGTTCCTGATCGACACCAGTCTCCGGAAGGGCCTTTTCATTGACGAAGTCATAAAGAACCCTGGCAACTTGCAATCCATGGGCATCGACGCGGCCTGTCATCTGTCAGCTCCCTAAACGAACTTGAAAATCTGATATTAGCCCGTGTTTTGGGGTCTAAGCACGCAATCGTCAATTGCCAGGCCGATTGGATGACTTTTTCCATTTTGGAAAAGATCCCGATCATTATCTCCAACAGTATAGGTCGGTATACAAAAAGATTGCCCTTTGCCTGCGCGCGCCAATCCGTTACCGATGGGGTTCCATTCCATCTTCCACACAATGGTTTCCATGTACTCGCTGGTTAAACGTGTAGGCGATCTGACCTACGGCAACGCCCTATTGATGCTGGCCCTGACCACGCTGTTCTGGGGCGGCAACACTGTTGCCGGCCGCCTTGCGGTTGGCGAAGTGTCTCCGATGGTGGTGGTGTTCCTGCGTTGGGTGATCGTTGCCGGCATTCTGGTGCCGCTGCAGTGGCGGCACATATGTGCGGAGTGGCCCCTGATGCGGCCCTATTCCTTCCGTATGGTGCTGATGGCCGTCTTCGGGTTCATCGGCTTCAACACGCTGTTCTATATCGCTGCGACGGAAACCACGGCCGTCAACCTGGGCATTATCCAGGGGTCGGTCCCCATTCTTGTTCTGATCGGCTCCATGATTGCGTTCGGCAGCAGGATCCGGACCCTGCAGGTGATCGGCATTCTGCTGACGCTTGCCGGGGTGACGCTGATTGCCGCCCAGGGCAGTCTGGAGGTATTGCTTGCGCTTGCCGTCAATCCAGGCGACGGGGTGATGCTGATCGCCTGTGTGCTCTATTCCGGATATACGCTTGCGCTGCGCGACCGGCCGCAGGTTTCACCGCTTGCCTTCTTTGCGGTTCTGTCCGGCATTGCGGCCCTCACCTCCCTGCCCGGTCTTGGGTATGACATTGCCGCCGGCACCGTTCAGTGGCCGTCACTCCAGGGGTGGCTCGTGGTCCTTTATATCGCGCTGTTTCCTTCCTGCCTCGCGCAGATCTTCTTCATGCGCGGTGTCGAGCTGATCGGACCGGCCCGCGCGGGGGTCTTCATCAACCTGGTGCCTATCTTCGCGGCCATTCTGGCGGTTTCCATCCTCGGAGAACCGTTCAAATGGTATCACGGCTCCGCTCTGGCGCTGGTGATCGGTGGCATCTGGCTTTCGGAGCGCAAGGCAGGCTAGGCGAAACGGTGTAATACCGGACCTTTTTGGCCTGCACCGACGCCCCGCTCCGGGACAGCCAGTTTGCGTTTTTGGAATAACTTGTTCTAACTGATCGGGATTTCAGACGTGTTCCGCAGTTTCAAAGATACCCTCCGCGTGGTCGTCCTGGCTGCAGCCACCTTGTGTCTTGCCTCAACCGCCGAAGCCGGATTGTTGTCGCGGCTTGCACGGGAGGCCGGTGATGCCGCCGGTTCCGCTGGCAAACACATCAACACGCCCAAGCACCTTCTCGACGAAGGCGCTTCGATTGCAAAACGGCTTCCCAAGATCTCGGGCGCCGCGTCCGTTGCCCTGATGCCGGCCCCGGGAAACGCCTGGCAGCTCGTCACGCCCGAAGGCAAAAGTCTGCACCTGTCATCCCTCAACGATCTGCCGGACACCCTGGATGATGCCGCAAGGCAGTCGCACCGGCCGCTGGTGGGCGATCTTCCGGGCAAGACCAAGGCCCCCGACACGCTGCAGCTCGCGGTCCGGGAAGCCGACTTCTTCCAGCTTCGGGACCAGTTGGGAACCCTGCCGCCGAAGGCCCGGCCCGTGATGGTGTTGCCAAATGGCAAAACATACGACCTGAAGCCAGTCCGCCATCCTGGCGGCACGAGGCTGGCCGTCGCGCTTTCGCCGGATGTCCTGATCGATCCGGCAACGGCAAGAGCACTCGACGGCAACATCAGGTTCCTGTCGCGGCCGGTCAAACAGGCGGGTCTCAAGATGGCCCGGTTCGACAGTGCCGCGTCGGCGAACGCGGCAGCTCCGGGCGACATGATAGCCAATCTCAATGCCGACATTCTCGCGTCCAGCCTGGCAAAATATAAAAACCGGACCCTCGTCGTGAGTGGCCGCATCGCTCCGCACCCGCAAACCGGGCGGCCGCAATTGAGTGTGCGCGACGGCAAGTCCGTTAGGGACATCTACCTCGAGACCTTTCAGGCGGCAGCCGAAAGCCAGCGTGTCAACCTGATGCTTGTCGAGAGTGCCTCGCTGGTTCAACCCGGCAAAAGCTGGTTCTCAAAGACCGCGCTTGAAAAACGCTTTGAAGCCGCACAATCGGCAATGACCCAGGCCGACCTTCTGAAGGCTCTGTCGCCGCCCAAAAGCACAACCGTGATCAGCGCCGCCGACGAGAGAAACTTCCGGCTGGTGACCGCAACGCGTTTCGACCCGGCAGCAACACCCGCGGTCGCCACCCAGGACGTGTCTTCGGCAGCCGGAGATGACTACACACTTGCCGGCTGGCTTCTGGATGCAAGCTTGCGGACCGGCGTCAGGACCATTCACAGCAACAACGAAGACCCCGTTCACACGGACGAGGTCGAAAGCCGCTGGATACCCTGGGTATCCAACTTCAACCTGTTCCTCTTCGCGGTCCTGTCCGCCGTCACGTTGTTTCTGGGCTGGTATCTTTGGCGCTGGTGGAACCGGCTCTGGCACTTCATTCTCAAAAACAGTGCGGCTGCCGAAGCGCCTTCCCGTTTGCTCAAGGCCATCAAGATCGTGCTATTCGTGCCGTTTGCGTTTGTCATGGTGGTTCCGGCAATGATCTGGCTCTTCGTTGCCGACTGGGTGAGGTTCCTCACGTGGCCCTTCCGCAAGGTATTTGGCCGCTAGGCTTTGGACCCAAGGTCTTTTTCACTCAATCCTGTGGCTATTGCCGAGGGCTGCAAGAATATTTGAAACGCTAATTTGAAATTGCCGCAATCGCGGTGCACCATGAGGGCATGGAAACTCCATTAATTACAGGCGCTTTCGCGCTGCTCCTGATCACGATTTCCCTGCTGCAGCCCCTTGCCCGCCGGCTTGGGCTGGCGCCTAGCGTTTTGCTGGCAACTGTCGGCACGATGATCGGCATTTTGGCGACCTATCTGCGCTATACGGCCGAAACCAATGCCTTTAACGCGATTGCGGACGTCTTCATAAATCCCCCGCTGGATTCGGAGATGATCCTCTATATTTTCTTGCCAATTCTGCTGTTTCAAACCGCGCTCACGCTGGATGTCCGACGGATTATCGAGGATATTGCTCCGATCCTGCTGATGGCAGTCGTCGCCGTTTTGTTGCACGGCTTTATCGGGTTTGCCCTCTATCCGCTGGCGACACTGTTTTCGCTTACGGATATCACGCTGATCGCTGCTTCTGCTCGGCTCCATCGTCGCCACCACGGACCCGGTCGCGTCGTCGCCATCTTCCGGGACATCGGCGCGCCTGCACGTCTCGGCCGGATCGTGGAAGGCGAAAGCCTGCTGAACGACGCTGCCGCCATCGTGATCTTCGTCATCCTGCTGCACATGCTGACGGGTCACGAGACGATGACCGTCGGAGAATCCGCCATTGCTTTCAGCCGCTCCTTTGCCGGCGGCATCATTGTCGGTGCGCTGCTTGGCCGGATCGCGGTTTCGCTGCTGCCGGTCATGCGCGACATTCCGCTGGCACAGGTGACGCTGAGCCTGGCCCTGCCCTATGGCACCTATGTGCTCAGCGATCAGTTCGTTGATGTTTCCGCCGTCGTTGCGGTAGTTTGCGCCGGAACGGTGTTCAATCTGTACGGCCCGGCCCGCATTCAACCGGCAAGCTGGCAGTTTCTCCATGCGGTGTGGGAGCAGATCTCCTTCTGGGCGGCTTCGCTCATCTTCCTCTTGTCCGCCATCCTGATCCCGCGTTTCGTCGAGGGCTTCACGCCCATCGACATCCTGTTGCTGTTTGTCGTCATCGTCGCGGCGCTGGCGGCGCGTGCGGTCGTCATCTTCGGGCTGCTGCCGGTGCTCAGCGTGTTCCGCATGGGACAGGCGGTCAACGATCGCTACAAGACGGTGATCCTGTGGGGCGGCATGCGCGGCGCCGTCACGCTGACGCTGGCGCTCAGCGTGTCCGAGCATGCGATGCTGTCGGACGAAGTGTCGGTCTTCGTCACAAAGCTCGCAACGGGCTTCGTGCTGTTCACGCTGCTTGTCTATGGCACCAGTCTGAAGCCGTTGATCCGGCTGCTCGGCCTCGACAAGCTGAACGCCCGCGACGAGGCCTTGCGCACGCAGTATCTCGCCCTTGCGCTGTCGGACGTGCGGCAGGAACTGGAAACCGCCGCCCGCAACTATCACATCGCACCGCGCGTCACGGACGATGTTCTGAAGGATTACGAAACCCGTGCGGCAGCGGCGGCAGCGGAAACCAACAAGCTGGAAGAACTGAAGGACTGGGACCGTGTCCGCATCGGCCTGATTGCGCTCGCCGACCGGGAACAGCAGCTCGTGCTGGAGCACTTCCACGACAAGACCATATCCGGTCGATCCGTTTCGCGCTTCCTCGCCATGACGGGGCGAACAGGAGACCTGACGCGATCCGAAGGCCGGTCCGGCTATAATCAGGCCGCGCGGCAGCCGCTCAAATTCGGCCTCGGTTTCCGCCTGGCGCAGACTTTGCAACGTCGGCTCCGGATTGCCCGGCCACTGGCGATCCGCCTTGCCGACCGGTTCGAGTTCCTGCTCGTCTACAGGATCCTTGCCGACGAGCTGGTGGACTTCAACAACCGGCGGATACGCCCCCTGCTCGGTGACCGCGTTGCCGACATTCTTCAGGACACTCTGGCGATCCGTCAGGACGAGACCCTTGCAGCCATCGATGCGCTGCGCCTGCAGTATCCGGACTATGCCGATGCCCTTGAAGGGCAGTTCCTGCGCAAGGCCGGTGTCCGGCTGGAAGAAACGGCCTATGACGAAGCCAAGGAGCAGATGCTGATCGGAACCGAGCTGCATCGCGAGCTTCTGCGCGATGCCGAGCGGACCCGGAAAGCCTGCCACACACGGCCGAAGCTCGATCTTGGCCTGAAGACCCGCGAACTCGTCAGCGCCCATCCACTCTTCGCCGACCTTACCCGCAAACAGCAAAAGGCCATCCGCCGGATGATGCGCCCGCAATTCGCAACGCCGGGCGAGAAGCTGATCCGCAAGGGTGACCGCGGCGATGCCGCCTATTTCATTGCATCAGGCGCAGTGGAAGTGCGTGCGCCCAGTCATAACATCCGCCTTGGACGTGGTGACGTTTTCGGTGAAATTGCCCTTATGACCGGCGGCCGCCGCAGCGCAGACGTGGTCGCACTTGGGTACTGCCAGTTGCTCAGCCTCAGAGCGCAGGATTTCAAGGCGCTTCTGGGTGAAAACGAGGATCTGCGCAATCACGTCGCCATGCTGACCAAACGGCGTCAGTTGATGAACATGGACGACGGCGAAGCGGAACTGGAAGATCCCGTCTTCCCCATTTTCTCGGAGATCAGAACCAGCACAAGGTCGGAAGAAGCCCCGGATCCGGAGGCAGGCCCCTCAGAGCAGGAGACAAACGAAACGGAAGCCGAAGTGTTCACCTTCGATGAGACAGACGCGCAAAACGATCCGTCCCTCACGGAAAAACTGAACGCGGCCGATACCGTCACCAAAACGGTGGAGGAGACGCCCCTGCCGGACAATGAGCGAGACAGCGACGCCAATGAAAGCGAAGGCAAGGCTGCGGCGAAGGAAAAGAGCGAGAGCAACACCGGATCTGCTGATGAGAAGGAGGAAAAGGGCGGCGCAGAAGGCGCGCAGCCACGCATGACAACCTCTGCAGCTACCTCGTCACCGGATGAGGACAAGACCGAACCGGCTGAAGAGGTCCGCGCCAGGAGCATGCCTGAGAAAACTCAAGAGCCGAACGCCAAGAGCCACGAGACGGCGTAGATCCGGTTTTGACGGGACATCGCCGCAGGGGCCAAACCACTGCGGCGATGATGGGCAATGTTACCCGGCTTTCTGGATTTCCACCGAATGCGGATAGGGAATGGAGATGCCGCCGCCATCGAAGGCTTCCTTTACCGATTTCAGCATGTGAAATTTCAGTTCCCAGTAGTCGCTTGCATTGCACCAGAGCCTGACACCAAGATCGACCGAACTGTCACCCAGGTTGGTCAGCCGGACCCAGGGTTCGGGATCCTTGTGCACCCGCTCGTCCGCATTGGCGACATCGAGGATGATCTGCACCGCCTTGTCGATGTCGTCGTCGTAGTCGATACCGAAGGTCAGATCGAGACGACGGGTGGAGTGGGCCGAGAAATTTGTCACCACCGTGCCCCAGGCCTTGCCGTTCGGCATGATGATCTGGACATTGTCCGGCGTCACCAGTTCGGTGACGAAGATGTTGAGATCCTTGACCGTTCCCGACGTCCCGCCGATATCGACATACTGGCCGATTTTGTAGGGACGGAAGATGATCAGCATGACACCGGCGGCGATGTCGCTCAAGGTGCCTTGCAACGCCAGGCCAATGGCCAGCGTACCAGCGCCGAGAACCGCCACCAGGCTGGTTGCCTGAATGCCGAAGAGCTGCAGAACCGCGATTAGAGTGACGAGCAGAACCAGCCAGCGGACGATCGATGCTGCAAAGCTGCCGATGGTATCGTCAATCCGCGGGTGGGCGACGAAGCGCCGCTTGACGATGCTCGACAGGAAGCCCGCCAGAAACCAGCCGATCACCAGAACGATGACGGCTTTCACCGCGTTGATGATCAGTGGCGTATAGACACTCACCTGGTCGATTGCGCTTTCCATGAACTCCCTCCGGCCTTGTTCAGTCAATTGATTACGTGGAATTACTACCAGCAGATTTTGGGACTGGCCAGAAACCTGCCCTCAGAATGTCCGCAGCTTAGCGGTCCAACGTGCGCGAACCGAACCTGCCACCCGGCGCAGCGAGCCAGTCTTCCAGAAACTGTGCCATGTCCTCGTTGCCACAGCCACTGATGGAGCGCGGGTCAATCACGCATCCGGCTTCAAGCAGCAGACGTGCGCAGGAAATGTGGTCCGCCTTCGGGTCCCTGGGGGCAAATTCCGAGCCGTGCACGACAGTGTCGAGGGCATCGCCACCAAAATGATTTTTTCGGCTAAGGTCCGGGCCAAAGGACAGGAAATAGGCGAGCTCGTCCGCAAGTCCATTCCAGCCTGCCACATGTAGCGGCGGCAACCCCATTTCGTCGGGCTCATCCGGGTCCAGACCGGCGGCAATCAGGGCCTTCATGTGGTCCAGCTTGCCGGGAAGGATGGCAAGCCGTGTCAGCAGGCTTTGGTCTTCCTTGCTCAAGCGCGCAACGTCCAGCCTTCCCGGGTCTTCCTTTCCCTTTGCGCAGGCCGACAGAACCTGCTCGTTCGCGGTCAGCACTTGCGCATGTCCCCGTTTGGCCAGGAAAGCGGCAACCGGCAGGTTGCCGTAAATCAGTGCCATGGCATAGGCGGTGTGCCCCTCCCAATCCGCGTCCGGATCGGCGCCATGGGCAAGCAACAGCTCGGCAATTTCCTCGGAACAACCACGCCGGGCAGCCTGATGAAGCGCTGGAATGGAGTTCACCGGTTGGCCGCTCGGGTGATCTGCCACAGTGATGTTCGGATCGGCGCCAGCTTCCAGAAGCAGCCGGACCTTGTGCTCGTCGCCGAAATCGAGCGCACGCGGCAAGGCGTTGGTCCCGTCAGGCCTTGCCCCGTGTTTCAACAACAGCTCAAGCGCACGGGAATGCCCAAGCTCGGTCGCGTGGTAGAGGCTTTCGTTGTCGTTGGGATCGGCCCCGCGCTCCAGCATCCAGCGGCCTAGCTCGAAATTAGCCGCATGGCACAAGGCGCCGTAGAGTGCAGACAGCAAATGCGTGTCCCCTGGCTGGTCCGGATAGCCGTCATTTACATCCGCACCGTTGGCCACCAGCAGCTCGGCGATGGCAAGCATCTGCGGTGCCAGTTCCGGCCGCCGGTGAATGTCCTTCGAAAACGCCAGATGCAGGATCGGCGTGCGCAGGCCGACCCGGCGCGTGGCTACTCCGGCGTCGGTTTCCAGGGCGGAGCGGACGGCCTCGAGTTCATACAGGGCAACCTGAAGTCCGAAATTGTCGTCCTTCAGCGTGGGGTCATCGGCAAGCAGTTTTTCCGCAACCCAATGCTGGCCGAAATAAAGCGCCTGTGTCAGTCGCTGTGCGCGTTCGGCACGGCTCATGGATGCTGTTTCGAGGGCGAATTTCAGCTTCGGCCAGCTTTCGTGACCGGCCTCGCGGGCAATCACGTGCAGAAAATCCGCATGGCGCGGCGGCCTTGCCGTGTCCACATGTGCGGCAATCCGTGCGACGGCCTCTGCCTCGCCGTTCAAAAACGCCTTTTTCAGACGGCGAGCGGATTTCCGGAAATGATCAAGGGTAAGGGAAGACGCAAGTCCTGCGGACATGGCTTTTCTCCTGAGTTGAAAGCCCGGGCGATCCGCTGGTGTCGGGCGCAGGTGAAAAACCGGCAAATATCTTTAGTCGTCAGGGTGCTTACGCTTTCCGCGGATCCGGTTGCCGCCCTCATCGGCGACATCAGACTGCATGAGAGAGGAGCAGATTTCAACCCCGGGGCTCAATCGGAACCATGCTCACGTTCATACCGTTCGCGGGCACTGGAAACGGCAGCTTCATTCTCGATCGCCCAGCTTGTCAGCGCCTTCAGCGGCACCAGAAGCGTCCGGCCGAGCGGTGTCAGGGAATAGTCGACCCGTGGTGGAATGGTGGGCGTCACAACGCGATTGACCAGCCCGTCCTTCTCAAGTTCCCGCAAGGTCGCGGTCAGGGATTTCTGGGTCACGCCGCCGATGGAGCGTTTGAGATCGGTAAACCGCTGCGGCTCGGCCTCAAGATGGGCGACCACGAGGCTGCACCATTTGCTGCAGACGGTCTGCAGCAACCTGCGCACCGGTGCGCAGCGCGGGTCCTCGTGGTGTGGCAATTGCTCGCGCGGCAGGTCTTCGACGGATTTTGCCAGGGGTTTCATCTAGGATACCTCGGTTTCCAAAAGGTGCCGTCTTGCGGCTCGCTGCGTCATACCTCATTTCATATCAGTATCCAACGTATACCGAGGTATCGCCTGGATACTCCTCCCAAGATTATATTTCTCAAGGAATTCAACATGTCGCTGAAATTGAAGGTCATCTCCGGGTCCACGCGCCCCGGACGGGTCGGGCCGACCATTGCGAAATGGGCGGCCAGCGCCGCTGAGGCGCATGGCGGCTTTGAGGTGGAATACATCGACCTCGCTGACATCAACCTGCCGCTTCTGGACGAACCTGCGCATCCGGCCGCCCAGCAATACACCCACGAGCACACCAAGCGCTGGAGCAGCATTGTCGCCGACGCCGACGCGTTCCTGTTCCTGACCCCTGAATACGACTATTTCGCGCCGGCATCTCTGGTGAATGCCGTGCAGGTGCTTTACCGCGAATGGAACTACAAGCCGGCCGGCATCATCAGCTACGGCGGGATTTCCGGTGGCCTGCGCGCGTCGCAGACGCTGCGCGAGCTGCTTGGCAACGTCAACGTCATGGCTCTGCCGCAAGTCGTTCCGGTTCCCTTCTTCCCGGAATTCATCAACGACGAAAGCGTCTTCACACCGAACGACAAGATGAGTGAAGGCACCACCCAGCTGCTGGGCGAGCTGACCAAGTGGGCAACCGCCCTGAAAACCATGCGCGGTTAAATGACAAGGCCGCCGGATACCTGTCCGGCGGCCCTCAATCGTTTGTCAGTTTTGGCGGTCCCGGCCTTATTTCTTCACGGGGCCCATATCGCAGGGGGGCTCGCTGTCGTCGGGCACGAAAAAGTCGGGCGCCAATGCCAGGCTCGGGTCCACCCGGTATTTGTCGAAGTCGGTCACGCCGCGGCTGGCCAGAAAGGTGTCGTCAATGACAAACTGTCCGGTGAACTCTTTCGACGGCGTGGTGAAGATTTCATAGGCTGCATCGGCCAGAATGTCCGGTGTCCGGCTCTGCTGCATCATCTTGTCACCGCCGATGATGTTCTTGATCGCCGCTGTTGCGATGGTCGTGCGCGGCCACAGGGCGTTGACCGCAATGCCTTTTGAGCGAAGCTCGCCTGCCAGCCCCAGCACCACAAGGCTCATTCCGTATTTGGCGATCGAATAGGGCGTGAACGGTGCAAACCATTTTTCCTGCATGTCCAGAGGGGGTGACAGCATCAGGATATGCGGATTAGCGGACTGTTTCAGATGCTCAATGGCATGCTTGGAACAGGCAAGCGTGCCACGGGTGTTGATCTGGTGCATCAGATCGAACCGCTTCATGTCGGTCTGCTGCAGCCGGGTCAACTGAATGGCGCTGGCGTTGTTGACCAGAATGTCGAGCCCGCCGAAATGCGCCGCGGTCTTGTCCATTGCTTCCTTGACCGCTTCGTCGTCCCGCACATCCAGCAGAACGGGCAGCGCCTTGCCACCGGCGGCCTCGATCTCCTCGGCAGCGGTATAGATCGTGCCTTCCAGTTTGGGATGGGGTTCCGCCGTCTTGGCGGCAACGGCGATGTTGGCTCCGTCGCGCGCGGCCCGCAGCGCAATCGCCTTGCCGATCCCGCGTGAGGCGCCGGTGATGAAAAGTGTCTTGCCCTTCAGGGACATGGTGGTTCCTCCATCTGTCGCTCTCCGGCGACGACCTTGCGGTCTGGAAATTTCTCGTTCCGACCAGTTTTGGGTCAGGCCTTCTTTTTCGTCATGAAGGCCTGGAAGGCAGCTATGGTTTCCGGGGCGCTCAACCGGCTGGCAAAGATCCTGATTTCCTCTTCGACGCGTTCGGAAAGCCGAGCTGTGTCCCTGCGCAGAAGTTTTCTGGAAAGCGCCATTGCCTCTGGCGGCTTCGAAGCGATTTCCTTCGCGCAGGCCATGGCGGCCGCGTCGACATCCCCTTCCACCACTTCGTTCACGAGCCCGGCCTGCTCGGCTTTTTCGGCCGAAAAGGCGTTGCCGAGGCACAGCAGTTCAAAAGCCCGGGCCGGTCCCATGATCTGCGGACCGAGCAGGCTTGAACCGGCTTCCGGAACAAGCCCGAGATCAACGAAGGGCGAACGGATGAGGGCGCGCGGGCTGGCAAACACCATGTCGCAATGCATCAGCAAGGTGGTGCCGACACCGATGGCGATACCGTCTATCGAGGCAACCAGCGGCTTTTCGTTGCGAACCAGGGCCCTCAGGAACCGAACGACCGGCGTCTCACCAAGCCCGGTCTTGCCGGCATATTGCAGAAAGTCGCCAATATCGTTGCCGGCGGTAAAAACCTCCGGCAGGCCGCAGATCAGATGACAGCGGATATCCGCATCCGTGTTGCCGGCCTCCAGAGCTTCCGCGAGATCGTTGTACATCTGCCCGGTCAGGGCATTCTTCTTTTCCGGCCGGTCCAGACGCAGGGTCTGGACGCCGTCTTCAAGGGACTTGCGGATCATCATCAACTCCGGTCAGGCGGTTCAGGACGCCAGGGCTTCAGCGTCGAACGCCTGAATGGCTTCGGCAGACAGAAGAATATCCGACTTCAAACCGGCGGTTTCCCCCATCGTGGTTTCGCAGAAGCTGCGGGCGAGCAGCGTGCGTTCGGACAGCCGCTGTGCCGGTTCGCCTGAAGAGGCAAGCGCGCCCCTGGCAAGCAACACGCCCCCCAGGGTCAGCCCTGCGAGCCGGAGATAGGGCGTTGCGCCGGCCAGCGCATCGCCGATCCGCCCCTCCGCCTGGGCGCTCAGCATGAAGCCGGTTGCTTCCTCCAGATCCCGGATGCTGGCCGAGAGCCGGTCCGCCGTTGCCCCGAACTCGGGCCGGTTGGAGGCCGCGACCTCGTCGGCCACCGCCTGCAGTTCCGCAATAAAGCCCTTGATATGCTCACCGCCGGACAGCGGCAGCTTGCGCATAACCAGATCGATGGACTGGATGCCGTTGGTGCCTTCATAGATCGGGGCGATCCGGGCGTCACGCAGGTGCTGCGCCGCGCCCGTTTCCTCGATGAAGCCCATGCCGCCGTGGATCTGAATGCCGAGCGAGGCGACCTCGACGCCAAAGTCCGTCGGCAGGGCCTTGGCAATGGGCGTCAGCAGGCTGGCGCGCTCGCTCCAGAAAGTCTTGCCTGCCTCATCCTCGGCAATCTTCGACATGTCGATGGCGTGGGCACAGGCGTAGCAGATGGCGCGGGCGACCTGCGTGCGGGCCTTCATGCCCAGAAGCATGCGTTTGATGTCAGGATGGCGGGCAATCGGGCTCATGCCTTCACCGGTATCACCGGGAGCCCTGCCCTGCTTGCGCTCCAGCGCATAGGCGAGCGCATGCTGATAGGCGCGCTCCGCGACACCCAGCCCCTGAATGCCGACAGCCAGACGAGCGTTGTTCATCATCGTGAACATGCAGGCCAGGCCGCGGTTTTCCTCACCGACCAGCCAGCCGATGGCACCACCTTCGTCGCCATAGACCATGGTGCAGGTGGGCGACCCATGAATGCCCATCTTGTGCTCCACACCGCCCACCTTGACGTCGTTGCGCTCGCCCAGAGAGCCGTCGTCGTTGACCAGGAACTTCGGCACCAGAAACAGAGAAATGCCCTTGGTACCGGCAGGAGCATCCGGCAGGCGTGCCAGCACCATGTGGATGATGTTGTCAGTCAGATCGTGGTCGCCATAGGTGATGAAGATCTTCTGACCGAAGATGCGGTAGGTGCCATCATCCCGGCGCTCGGCCTTTGCCTTCAGCGCGTTCAGGTCCGAACCGGCTTGCGGCTCGGTCAGGTTCATGGTGCCCATCCATTCGCCGGAGACCAGTTTCTCCAGATATTTTGCCTTGAGCTCGTCCGAGGCGTGTTTTTCCATCGCCTCGATGGCACCGATGGTCAGGGTCGGGCCGATGGCGAACGCCATTGACCCGGAGTTCCACATTTCCAGCGCAGCCGCCGACATCATCACCGGGAGGCCCTGACCGCCGGACTCCGGATCGGCGGTCAGGCTGTTCCAGCCGCCCTCGATCCAGGCATGATAGGCCTCGCGCCATCCCGGAGGCGTGGACACCTTGCCATCGGAGAGCGGAGTGCCGTGCTTGTCGGCAACGGCATTGAGAGGCGCGATTTCCTCGGCGGCGAACCGGCCAGCCTCAGTCAGGATGGCATCGACAAGATCGTCGCCGAGTTCGGCGTGACGGGCACTCTTTTGCAGGTCGGACAGACCGCAGACGTGTTTCAGAGTGAAGGCAATCTCATCGACGGGTGCGCGATACATTCAAGTCCTCCCAAAACCAGTTGGCTTTTGATTCATTCCGCCGAATGACGGTTTTCGCTGTTCCGAGCTTGACGGCGGCAAGGCTACTCCGCAAAAGGCAATATCGACAGCGGTTTGAAAGGACAATAGACCCGTTGACGTTAACGTCAACCCGTATCGCAGCGGCAGGTCATCGTCTTTTTGGTCAATTGCGGAAACGAGTTGTCCGGTTGGTCTGGTTCCTGCCAGACAGGACTGCAACACCGTCACCGGAACGAAAATCTTTGCGTATCCAGGCTGCCCGTAAACGCCTGATACGCCAGCGAGTGAGGCACATGCGGACTTGGACGCTCGACATCGCCGACGCCAACTGGCAGGCAGCGCCTGAAGCAGATGCCGTATGCGCTGCCCTGATGGCCGGTGAGCTGGTGGCGGTGCCGACCGAAACCGTCTACGGCCTTGCCGCCGATGCCACCAACGGTACGGCCTGTGCGAAGATATTCGCAGCCAAGGGGCGGCCGCAGTTCAACCCGCTCATCTCGCATGTCCAGACACTGGGCGCTGCGCTGGACCACGGCGTCTTCGACGAACGCGCGCTGGCACTGGCCGAGGCCTTCTGGCCCGGCCCCCTGACGCTGGTCGTGCCCAAGCGCGCAGGTTCCCCGATTTCCGATCTGGCCACCGCCGGGCTTCAAACTGTTGCCCTGCGCGTGCCTGTCGGCCCGGTCATGCGATTTCTGGCCGAAAAGACCGGCAGGCCACTAGCAGCGCCAAGTGCAAACCGGTCGGGCAAGATCAGCCCGACGCGGGCAGAAGACGTGGTTGCCGATCTTGGTCCTTCGCTCAGTTTCGTCATCGACGCGGGCGCTTGCGCCGTCGGCATCGAATCCACCATCGTCGGGCTGGTTGACGGAACGCCGCGCCTGCTGCGGCCGGGCGGTCTTGCACGCGAGGACATCGAACGTGTGCTGGGGCAGCCTCTTGAAGGCGCCAGCCCGGACATGCGGCCGGATGCCCCGGCAGCACCGGGAATGCTGACGTCTCATTATGCGCCCGATGCGGCCATGCTGCTGAACGCAAGCGAGGTGAGTGCCGGCGACGGGCTGCTCTCTTTCGGCACCAATCGTTTGCCAGGGGCTGAACTTGCAAAGGCGGAATTCAACCTGAGCCCGACAGGCGGCCTTGCAGAAGCTGCCGCCAATCTGTTTCGCGCCATGCGATTTCTCGATGCGCAGGGTGTCAGCACCATCAAGGTGCAGTTTATCCCCAGCTTTGGACTGGGCGAAGCGATCAATGACCGGCTGCGCCGCGCAGCCGCCCCGCGCGACTGACACCTGCCAGCCCCTTGCCTTCGATTGAGCCGGCTAAATTAATGAGCTGCGCTTTTGACGCATTCTTCAGCAACAAAACAAAAGGCCTTAAAAAACAGCAACTCGGAAGCAGGTGCTAAATTTCAAGCTGAATCCGGATCACCTTAAGTTAATAGAAAAGATCAGCAAGTTTCCGCCTCCGAAAGCAAGCAACCCCCGCCGCCAAATCTCGATTTTGGTTAAGCAATTCATACAATATCCGTTGATATAAGAACCTCTACTGCAAACTTATCAACACCATGCCCCAAATGGATTACGGTAAAAAGCTCGCGTTCCCTTACTGGAATCGCGTAGTTTGAGAATCAGAATTGAGATGCAGCGGACCTCCCCTCGGGCATTGCGGTGCTCGCACCTCGGTAAGGGCCGGCAAGATAGCCGGCCCGCTTTTTTGCCCTTTCCCTGACCCCACCCAAATACGATCAGCCCTATCCGACGCCACAGCGCAGGCAACCAGAGCGTTCAGCATGACGGCCGGCAACTCCTTTCAGGGGGTTACACGCAGAGGTCGAACGGGCCTGGGCCTCTCCAGGGTTATAAACGGCATGCTGACTCGGCGGGTATGATGTGTCTTTCGCCGAGGGGCTGACATTTACATTCGGCTGCCGTCTTCCCGATTGCACGATCAATGACGGATTTCCCTTTTCCGCCACTCTCCCGATTTGCCGCAGTGGTTAGTCCAATGCGGGAATTGACAGCCTGTTCTGCAACCGCTCTGATGCAGAGGCTACAAAAGATAACAATCGACCTTCCGGAAACGCCCCTTTGTCTACGCTGCTTCTGCACCATTCATCCTATCTCGATCACCTGACACCCGTGGGGCATCCGGAGCGGCCGGACCGTATCCGGGCGATCGACAGGATTTTGGAGCACGAAAAGTTCCAGTCCGTGGAGCGCGATCTCGCGCCCATGGGGACTGTTGAGGACATCGCCCGCGCTCACCCGATGAGCTACGTCGACCAGATCCACCGGCTGGCGCCAACGGAAGGGACGGCCCGCGTCGATGCCGACACCACCATGTCGCCCGGCACCTGGGAAGCCGCGCTGCGCGGTGTTGGCGGCGCTTGCCGCGCTGTCGACGAGGTCCTGACCAAGAGGGTCAACAACGCCTTCTCCGCTTCCCGTCCTCCCGGCCACCACGCGGAAAAAGACCGCGCCATGGGCTTCTGCTTCTTCAACAATGCAGCGGTTGCCGCGCGCTATGCACAGGCGAAGTTCGGGTTGGATCGGGTCGCCATCGTCGATTTCGACGTTCACCACGGCAACGGCACCCAGGACATCTTCTGGGACGATCCGACGGTGATGTATTGCTCCACCCACCAGATGCCGCTTTATCCGGGCTCGGGAGCTGCTTCGGAGACCGGAGAGGCCAACACCATCGTGAACGCACCGCTGGCCCCGGGGGAAGACGGAACCGGCTTCAAGGAAGCCTTCGAGGTGCTGCTCCTGCCGCGTCTCAATCACTTCGCACCGGAACTGGTGATCATTTCCGCAGGGTTCGACGCGCACATGCGCGACCCGCTGGGCGGGCTCAACCTTGTCGAGGCGGACTTCGCCTGGGCCACACGGGCGTTGATGGACGTCGCCGACGCCCACAGCAATGGTCATCTGATCTCGGTTCTTGAAGGCGGATACGATCTTGAAGGCCTGGCGCGATCGGTCGCCGCACATGTCATGACCCTCATGACCGGTTAGGGCGAAAAGCACGGGGATGACCGGCAGAAGGCCGAAATCAAACCTTGACCTTCGGCCCTCAGACCGCAAGTTTCCCTCAAGACCAGACGCCATTCAGACAAACGGGATCCTATCGATGACCGATGCTGCCAACGACATTGCCGGCCTTTCCTTCGAAGAAGCGCTGAAGCAGCTCGAAACCATTGTGCGGGAACTCGAGCAGGGCAACGTGCCGCTGGAGCGGAGCATCGACATGTACGAACGCGGCGACGCGTTGCGCAAACATTGCGACACGCTTCTGAAATCCGCGGAAGCCAAGGTCGAGAAGATCCAGCTTGGTCAGAACGGTGAAGCCAGCGGTACCGAAGCCCTCGATCCGCAATAAGCCAGCCACGCCAACGGATAACCCCCTGACCGCTTCCTGAGTCGATTCCGAACTGCGTGGCGGCTCGCTCGATTGTGACGATGGTATTCGGAAGCACACCTTGGAACCGAAATCGACGTTTCATGGGTCAAACAAATAACAGTGCCCCAGATGACGTCGTCAGCAGCAGACGGTCTCATTCTGATAATTTGCATCTTTCGATAGCGTAACTGCGCGCATTTTCGCCAAAACCTGCACGTTTTCTGCCAAAAAGCCCTTTAAGCCGTTTCCATCAAGTGTCGGGCGTTTCCGTCGCAGGAATCAGGGAGCCAATTTGGCGCATACCACCTGCCCGATTTGCGCCCTATATCCGGTTGGTGTATGCCTGCCCGCCATGTTTCAATTCGTGGAGCTATCTCCAGAGTGACTTCGAAGCCCGATACCCCTCTTCTTGACCAGGTTAAGTCCCCGGCCGATCTGCGCCAGCTTGATGAAAGCGATCTCAAGCAGCTCGCCGACGAATTGCGCGCGGAAACGATTGATGCCGTGTCGATTACAGGCGGTCACCTGGGGGCCGGGCTTGGTGTCGTCGAGTTGACTGTCGCATTGCACTATGTGTTCAACACGCCCGATGACAAGCTCATCTGGGACGTTGGCCACCAGTGCTATCCGCACAAGATCCTGACGGAGCGCCGGGACCGAATCCGCACCCTTCGCCAGGGCGATGGCCTGTCAGGCTTCACAAAACGCGCCGAGAGCCCCTTTGACCCATTTGGCGCGGCACATTCCTCCACCTCGATTTCGGCAGGTCTCGGCATGGCCGCCGGCCGTGATCTGAAGGGCGGCAGCAACAACGTTATTGCCGTGATCGGTGATGGCGCCATGTCCGCTGGCATGGCCTATGAAGCGATGAACAACGCCGGCCATCTCGGCTCGCGTCTCATCGTCATCCTGAACGACAACGACATGTCCATCGCACCGCCGGTCGGTGCCATGTCCGCCTATCTGGCCAAGCTCGTCTCCGGCCCGACCTACCAGACCTTTCGCGACGCGGCCAAGAATCTGGTCAAGAACCTGCCCAAGCCGGTTTTCGAGAAGGCCGCACGCGCCGAAGAATATGCCCGCGGCTTCTGGACCGGGGGAACGCTGTTCGAGGAACTCGGATTCTACTACGTCGGCCCGGTGGACGGTCACAACCTCGAACACCTCCTGCCTGTCCTGAAGAATGTCCGCGACACTCACCATGGCCCGATCCTGATCCATGCGGTTACGCAGAAGGGCAAGGGATATGCGCCAGCGGAAGGGGCGAAGGACAAATATCACGGCGTTGCCAAGTTCGATGTCGTTACCGGCAAGCAGGCCAAGCCGAAAGCCAATGCACCCAGCTACACCAATGTTTTTGCAACGTCACTGATCAAGGAAGCGGAAACAGACGACCGGGTGCTCGCCATCACTGCCGCCATGCCGGACGGCACGGGGCTTGATCTGTTCGGCGAAGCCTATCCGAAACGCACCTTCGACGTCGGCATTGCCGAGCAGCATGCCGTTACCTTTGCCGCGGGCCTTGCGACCGAAGGCTTCAAGCCCTTTTGCGCGATCTATTCCACGTTCCTGCAGCGGGCCTATGACCAGGTGGTCCACGACGTGGCAATCCAGGGCCTGCCGGTGCGCTTTCCGATAGACCGGGCGGGTCTTGTCGGCGCGGATGGCCCGACCCACGCAGGTGCCTTCGACACCGCGTTCCTGACGTGCCTTCCGGGTTTTGTCGTCATGGCCGCGTCTGACGAAGTGGAACTGCGCCACATGGTGGCAACGGCCGTTGCCTATGACGAAGGCCCGATCTCGTTCCGCTACCCGCGCGGCGAAGGCGTCGGTCTCGACATGCCGGAACGCGGCAGCGTGCTTGAAATCGGCAAGGGCGTCATCCGCAGGGAAGGCACGAAAGTCGCCCTCCTGAACTTCGGCGGCCGCATGAGCGAATGTCTGAAGGCTGCGGACGAACTGGATGCCGCCGGTCTTTCGACCACCGTCGCAGACGCCCGTTTCGCCAAACCTCTCGACATGGACATGATCCGTCGTCTCGCCCGCGAGCATGAGGTTCTCGTGATGATCGAGGAAGGATCGGCCGGCGGCTTCGGCAGCCACGTCCTGACCCGGCTTGCTGAGGAAGGCCTTCTGGACAACGGCTTGAAGGTGCGTGCGCTGGCTCTGCCGGATGCCTATCTCGACCACGACAAGCCGGATGCCATGTATGCCCGCGCAGGTCTCAACAGCGACGGCATTTTGAAGACTGTCTTTACCGCACTCGGCACGGCCTCTGTCAGCGCGCCACAGCGCGCCTGACCGGCTTTCAGCCTTCCGGCCCCCGCACGTCACCAGAAGCTGGGAACAAAGTCGACTGGGGAGCGGGTTTCGATCCTGATTGACATGGGCTGCCATACCTGAAAAGGCTGGACGAAAGAAATGAACGCGTCGGATCAAACCGGCGCTTTTGTTTTATTTCTAGAGCACGATACCAGCCGCAACGCTCCCGACCGGGCTGCGGCGATCCATCGTCAGGATGCAGCCATGGCTCAGACCCTTCTTTCCGTCTCCGCTCTCTTGTTGTCGGTTGCCCTGCTCATATTCGGGCACGGTCTGCAGACAACACTGCTGCCACTCGCCGCGGAACGGTTTTACTTCACCGATTTCGAAATCGGTCTGGTGTCGTCGGCCTATTTCTTCGGCATGGTGATCGGTTGCCTCGGCGCACCGCTGGTGATCATGCGCGCCGGGCACATTCGCGCCTTTGCCGCGCTTGTTTCGCTGATGTCGGCCGCTGCCATCCTGCATCCGGTGCTGATCGATCCCTATGCCTGGATGATCATCCGCATGATCTCCGGTTTCAGCCTTGCCGGCTTTTACATGATCGTCGAAAGCTGGCTGAACGAAAGCGCCTCGAACGAGAACCGCGGCACGGTGATGTCGTTTTACATCGTCATCCTGTTCGGCGCCCTGATGCTGGGGCAGATCTCCATCGCGTCGATGAACATCGCCGATTTCATCCCCTTCGCAATTGCGTCGGTGATGGTGTCCCTTGCCGTGATGCCCGTTTCGCTGACCACATCGACCCAACCTGCGCCAATCACGCTGGTGCGTTTCCAGCCGGTGAAGCTCTACAAGAACTCCCCGGCAGCATTTATTGGCGTGCTTTTCGTCGGCAGTTCGCAAGGGGCTCTGCTCACGCTCTCGTCTCTCTACGGGTCGCAGATTGGCCTTTCCACCAAGCAGGCCGCGTTTTATGCGGCCGCCATCGTCGGCGGCGGTCTCATCGCACAGTGGCCAGTGGGCCGGCTCTCCGACCGCATCGACCGTCGTCTCGTGATCGCCGGTCTCGGCATCGCGACTGCAGCCGTCTCGACGGCAATCGTGTTCTTCTCGCCGACGGATTTCCTGGTTGCCATGTTGAGCGCGGTGGCCGTGGGTATGGCCGTCCAGCCGCTTTATGCAATCGCGGTTGCCCACGCCTTCGACCACGCCGCTGCGGAAGATTTCGTCGCCACCTCCTCCGGCATGCTGCTGTCGTTTGGTATCGGCTCGATCATCGGACCTCTCGCAGCCTCCATGATCATGAGCCACACCGGCCCATCCGGCCTCTACATCATGATCATCGCGGCGAATATTCTGATGGTGATCTTCATCCTTGCCCGTGTCCTGACCCGTGAGGCACCGACCGGCGAAGAAAAGACAGACTTCGAATACGCATCCACCGCACAGGTCGGTTCGGTCATCTCCGCCGAGCCCCTGGATGCGGCCGCGGAAGAATATGTCATCGCGCCCGAGGATTTCCCGGCCTACGAAGACGACATCTACAATTTCGAAACGTCGACCGAGGCAGATACGAACAGCGAGGATGCCGCTTCCGCCGAACCCGCCGGAACCCAAGACGCAGCGGACAAAAAACCGCCATCGGCCTGATGCCTTTCCGATGCATGTCGCCCGGCCTTCGGCCGCTGCGCCTACACCTTCACCTGCGCGGTTTCGCCTCTCGACACGGCGGTACAACCGGCTTATAGCCGCTGGTATGAAAGCGCGCGTCACAAAGCTGCAACAGCTACGGCAGGAGCGCCACCCTCTGGTGGCGCTGGTGGCCCTTGCGTTTGCGATGCGCCTTGTGCTTCTGGTGCTTGCCAGTGCGTTGTCGCCCGACGCGGCGGTTGCCGCAGGTCTCACCAGCCTTTGCCAGCCCTCCGGACAGGAGCAAAGCCTGCCGGGACCGCACAATCCGCTGACCTGTCAATGCGGCCCGGTCTGCGCCCATGGCTGCGCAATCGCCCCTTGCCTGGCAAGCAGCGCTGTGCCGCATTTGGATCAACCGCTCGCTAGCGCCGAAAAACCGAATTTCACGGCAAGGCAAGCGGCTGTCCTGCCACTGGCTCAGCGGTCCAGCCCCATCAGGGCGCCTCCTTCCTCGGTCTGAAAAATCGTCAGACTTCTCAGACCTCGAGGAATAACTTTATGAAAATCTGGAAAACCGTTGCGGCTGCCGCCGCCCTTTCGCTTGTCTCCCTGTCCGCCCTTGCCAGTGACTACAAGGTCGGCGAGCTGACACTGACCCAGCCCTGGACCCGCGCAACCCCGCCAAAAGCAAAGGCCGGTGGCGGTTTCGTCGAGATCATCAACAACGGCGCCGTTTCAGACCGCCTTGTCGGGGCGAGTTCCGATGTCGCCGCCAAGGTGGAAATTCACGAGATGGCGGTGGCCGACGGCGTGATGAAAATGCGCAAGATGGAAAACGGCGTCGAGATCCCGGCCGGTGAAACGGTTGCCCTTCAACCGGGCGGCTTCCACATCATGTTCATGGGCCTCAAGCAACCCTTCGAAGAAGGCTCCAGCATTCCGGTTGTCCTGACCTTTGAAAAAGCCGGAGATGTTGCCGTCGAACTGGCTGTTTCCAAGATGGGCGCCAAAACCCCCAATGGCGGTGCGGAGCGTGGCGCCATGGACCACAGCAAGATGGATCACGGCAAGAACTAAGCCCCGTCTGCGGGCGTTGCTTCGGTCGCGATGAAACGCCCGCACTCATTTTCAAAGTGTCAGAGCCTCCTTCCCGCCTTGAAACAGGTGCCGGGGGCTCTGACCAGGATAGGACGAAACCGATGTCTGGTTTGAAACTCTTCCGGTACGTGGCCTGGGCGGCTGTTGTCGTTCTGGCTGTCATCTCCGGTGTGCTGGTCTATCAACAGACTGCCGGCAACAAGAGCACCGGCGGCTTGATCGAACCGCTTGCGGCCATTGGCGGCCCGTTTGAACTTGTCAGCGGCACCGGCGAAACGGTGACCGACGAAACGTTCTCCACCAAGCCGACTGTAATGTTCTTCGGCTTCACCTTCTGCCCGGATGTCTGCCCGACAACACTTTCCGAACTGCAGGGCTGGATGGCGGAACTCGGGCCGGATGCCGACAAGCTCAACTATGCTTTCGTGACCGTGGATCCGGAGCGCGACACACCCGAAGTCATGCGCGATTACGTGTGGGCGTTCGACAAGCGCATCGTTCCGCTGACCGGCACGCGGGAGCAGATCGACGCCATGCTGAAGGCATACCGGGTCTATTCCAAGAAGGTGCCTCTTGACGATGGCGACTATACGATGGACCATTCCGCAGCCATCTACCTGATGAGTGCGGACAACAAGTTCGTCGGCACGGTCGCTTATGGTGAGGCGGAGGAAAACGCCCTGAAGAAGCTGCGCCGGCTCATCGACAACGCGCCAGCCTCTTCCTGAGACAATATCTGGAGCCAGCCGGGCACGATGCGGATGCCACTGTTCATGGGACTGACCGCCGGCGCGACGGGCCTCGTCGCGCTTTCGGCGTTTCTGTGGCTCTATGCCGGTGAGCGGGTCTATGCCGACCGCCTGATCTCGGCAATCGCCGGCTGCTTCTGAATTTCACATGTCCAAACAACGCCTCGACCAGCATCTCGTCGATACGGGCGTCTTCCCGTCCCGCGCACGGGCTCGTGACGCCATCCTGCGCGGGACGGTCAGCGTCGACGGTCTTCCCTGCACCAAACCGGCACAGAAAACCTCGGCCGATGCCAGCATCACTGTTGAAGATCCGGCTGCCGGGTATGTCAGCCGGGCTGCGCTGAAGCTGATCGAAGGTCTCGACCGGTTTGGCGTCGATCCGGCAGGCAGGATCTGCCTCGACATTGGCGCTTCCACCGGTGGTTTTACCCAGGTCCTACTGGAACGCGGTGCCGACAAGGTCCACGCCATCGACGTCGGTCACGGCCAATTGCATGAGAGCCTGAAGACACATCCGAAGGTGGCCGCACGCGACGGTCTCAATGCCCGGGATCTGACTCTGGAAGATCTTGGCGGAGACGCCCCGGCCCTGCTTGTCTCCGACGTCAGTTTCATCTCGCTCAAGCTTGCCCTGCCGCCCGCCCTTGCCCTCGCGGCGCCTGGTGCGGAAGGTGTCTTTCTGGTGAAGCCGCAATTCGAGGCGGGCAAGGACAATATCGGCAAGGGCGGCCTGGTCGATCCGGAGATTGCCGAAGAAACCGCGAAATCCCTGCAGGTGTGGCTGGGCACCATGCCGGGCTGGCAGGCGGGTGACCTGGTTCCCTCGCCTGTCAAAGGCGGTGACGGCAATGCGGAGTGGCTGCTTTACGGAAAGAAAGCGGGTTGAGGGCCACGGTTCTCCCCCCTTTCCCTGGCTGCATCCTGAGAAAGCGCGAAGCGCTGTCAAAAGGATGGTGCTGAGAGCCCGCTTCATGATCAAGGCTTGCTCAATCCCCTTCTTGGCGCTATCGCTCGCCCATGAGCGAGAGAGAGATTGAAATCACCACGCTCGGCCACCGCGGTGACGGTGTTGCCGAGACGGAGACCGGACCGATCTATGTGGCCGAAGCCCTGCCGGGCGAAACGGTCCGGGCCAATGTGGTGGACGGACGCGCGCAAAATCCGGTGATCGTTACAAAGTCCCCGGACCGGATCGAACCGGTGTGCCGCCATTACCACGCCTGCGGCGGCTGCTCGGTGCAGCATCTTGCAGAAGATCCGTATCTGGCCTGGAAGCGCGGGCTTGTCGAAAAGTCCTTGCGCGATCGCGGCATCGAGACCGACGTCTCCAGTACGATTGCGGCAACCGCGGGCGGACGCCGCCGGGCCGTGCTGACGGCCACCCGCGCCGGGCGCCACACCTTGCTCGGCTATCATGAAAAGGCCAGCCACCGGCTGGTCGATATCACCGAATGCCCGGTGCTTGACCCTGTCATCGTTGAAGCGCTGCCAGGCCTCAAGTCGCTTGCCTCGGAAGTTCTGCCGAAAAAGGGCGAACTTCGCATGACCGTTCTGGTGACCACCACCGGTCTGGATGTCGCGCTCGACAAGGCCGACAAGGGATATGAACGCAAGATCCCGGCCCTGTCGCAAAAGGTCGTCGACCAGAACCTCTCCAGGCTTTCGGTCAATGGCGAAGTCATTCTGGAGCTGCGCCCACCCCTGCTCGACATGGGTGGCATCGGCATTGTCGCCGCGCCTGGCGGCTTTGCCCAGGCGACACTGGCGGCGGAACACGCTCTGTCCAAGCTGGTTATGGACGGCGTCGGCAAGGCCAAGACCATTGCCGATCTCTTTTCCGGTGTCGGCACATTCGCACTCAGGCTCGGCCGGCAGGCCAATGTGCATGCCGTGGAAGGCGATGCCGCAGCACTGGCTGCCTTCGACAAGGCCCTAAGGAAACCGCAAGGCCTGAAGAAAGTCACCTTCGAACGGCGCGACCTGTCGCGCAGACCGCTGGTGAAGGACGAACTGGAACCCTATGACGCCGTGGTGTTCGATCCGCCCCGCGCTGGCGCCCAGGCCCAAGCGGAGCAACTGGCCCTTTCCAAGGTCAAGACGATTGTCGCCGTCTCCTGCAATCCGGCAACGCTCGCCCGGGATCTGCGGATCCTGCTCGACGGCGGATATGTGCTGCAAAGCGTCACACCGGTGGACCAGTTCCACTATTCGCCCCATATTGAAGCAGTGGCGGTGTTGACCAGACCTTGATCAGGGAGTGAGCCATGAGTGCGGCGGATGAGGAATTCGGACCTGTCAGAGGATCCCGCAACCTGCCGCCGCTGCTGAGCCTTGCCCGGCGAACCCGCTATGCGCTTTACCAGGGAAGCCGGGTTGCGCTTTACACTCTTCATTCAGAAGCCATGCGGCGGATGAACCGGGATCTTCAGAAAGAGCTTCCCGAAACGCCGAAAGTGGTGCCGAGCGGCCCGGTTCCGAGCCAGAGGCGGATGCTGTCGGACATCGTCAAGCTGTTCGCGGACGATCTGAAGGCCGTCGAGGACGGGCTTTATCCGCTGCCGACCGATGGCACCATGACGCCTGGCGAGCTGATCGCGACCAGCCGCGCCTTCTTCAAGGACGTGCCGGAGGTTGCCCGCCGGCGAGCGAGCGGCGCGCACCAGGAAGTGAATTCCACCGAGGGCTTTGCAGCAGCCCTGCCTCGTTATTACCGGCAGAACTTTCATTTTCAGACCGATGGCTGGCTGTCGGAGGAAAGCGCCCGGCTCTACGACTTCCAGGTGGATGTACTCTTTTCGGGAGCCACCGCCGCGATGCGCCGCAGAGCCCTTGTACCCTTTGCCAGTATCTTGCGCCGCAAGGACCAGCGCCGCGTTTCCTATCTGGACATCGCCTGTGGCACCGGCGGTCTCCTGCGGCCTGCCCTGGCCGCTTTTCCGCGCCTCAAAGGCACCGGCCTCGACCTGTCGGAACCTTATCTGAACGTTGCCCGGGAGCGCCTGCCGTCGCGCCGCGCGGGGTATGTCTGCGGTCTTGCCGAAACATTGCCGTTTGAGGACAATTCTCTCGACGTTGTGTCCTGTGTCTTCCTGTTTCACGAACTGCCGCCGAAGATCCGCAAGCAGGTCATGTCGGAAGTGGCCCGCGTTCTGAAACCCGGCGGCTCGTTTCTCTTTGTCGACAGTCTGCAAACCGGAGACGTGCCGGAATATGACGGCCTCCTGTCGGTCTTTCCGCAGCTTTTCCACGAGCCGTATTTTACCTCTTATCTCAGTGAAGACCTGACAGGGCTTGCCAAAGCGGCAGGGCTGGAAGAACGCTGGATGGTTCCGGCCTTTGTCTCCCGCGTCGCTGAGTTTATCAAAAGCGACTGATCTTTCAGTATCACTGAAATTTTTCACATCTTCTCTTGAGACTGAAATTATTCGGTCGTATATCCAATGTCATGAGATTGGATCTATGGCTCTTGCAGACCGGGGAAAGCCGCAGCGCCTTTGCGCGCCGCGCCAACCTGTCACCTGCCTCCGTTACGGCCCTGTGCAACGATCCCAATGTCTGGGTCTCGCGGGACATGGCCCGCAAGATCGCCATTGCCACCAATGGCGCCGTAACCCCCAACGACTTTCTCGGACTGTCTACAACCAAGGAGCATCCCGTGTCCCAGGCCCGTGTCGCAGAAGCAATCCGCGCATTCGAACGTGGAGAAATGGTGGTCGTGACTGACGATGATGACCGCGAGAACGAAGGCGATCTGATTGTCGCTGCGGCCAAGGTCACGCCCGAGCAGATGGCCTTCATGGTGCGTCACACATCCGGCATCATCTGCGCCCCCATGACGGTTACCCATGCCCGCCGGCTGCGGCTTGACCCGATGGTTGCCGAAAACGATGCTCCGCTCGCAACGGCCTTCACCATTTCCGTCGACTACCGCCAGGGATTGACCACCGGCATATCGGCCGAGGAACGCTGCTCCACCGTACGCGCGCTGGCAAACCCCAATGTCGGCGCTGATGATTTCGTCCGCCCCGGGCACATTTTCCCGCTCGTGGCCAAGGAAGGCGGCGTCATGATCCGCTCCGGCCATACGGAAGCTGCCGTTGACCTGTGCCGTCTTGCCGGCCTGGAACAGGTCGGTGTGATCAGCGAGCTGGTCAATGACGACGGCACCGTGAAGCGCGGCCAGCAGGTGGCCGAATTCGCCGCGGAGCACGAGCTGAAGATGGTTTCCGTGTCCGACCTGATCGCCTGGCGCCAGCGTACCGAGAAGCTGGTGGAGCGGGTCAACGAACAGCCCGTCGAGACGGTTTTCGGTCCGGCCTATGCCACCACCTATTCCACCCCGTATGACCCGATGCACCACCTTGCCATCGTCTATGGCGACATTCTGGACGGCCGCAGCGTGCCGGTGCGCCTGCAACTGGAGTCGGTGCTCGACGATGTCTTCGGAGATGCCCAGCCGCTTGACCAGATCATGAAGCATTTTGCGGATCGCGGCCGTGGTATTATCGTCTATCTGCGGGAAGGCTCGGTCGGCGTTGCCCGTCAGTCGAAGCGACCAAGATCCGATTTTGAAGCCGCCGATACCGAGGAACACAGCTCCGCACAAGCTAGACAGGAACAATGGCGTGAGGTCGGGCTTGGTGCACAGATCCTGAAGGACCTGGGCGTCAGTTCCATACGCCTGCTGGCCTCCCGTGAGCGTCATTACGTTGGGCTGGAAGGGTTTGACATCAAGATTGACGAAACAGAGATCCTCGACACCTGAGGATCCTTCGGAAGGGGCCTTTCATGGCGGCGAAGAAAGAGGCAGTCAAACAAGAGGAAAACGTAAAGCCGGCTCCGGTGCCGTTCACCGTCGGCTTCAACCGCAGCCAGAGCGAAAGCCTCGTCTACGGCAGCCTCATCCTCGGTATTCTGTTCGCAGTGATCGGCGCCGTCGGCGGACTTCCCCTGCTGGCCCTCGCCTCCCTCGCCCCCTTCGGGATTGCCTATTGGCATTACCCGATGATCGAAAAAGGCAAGCCCCAGCTCGGTGCCAATGAGGAAGGGCTGTATGTGGAGCGCATCGGCTTCATCGACTGGGCGGCGATCCGGATGACCGACGTCAAGCGGACGTCGGTCCGCAACATCGAGCTGGTTCGGCTCGACGTTCTCCTGACCCGGTCACTGGATGACGCGGTCACAAAGGCGCAGACCTTTCCGGTCTGGAAGAAGTTCATGATGCGCAACTGGAAGCGCACCCCGCGCGAACACGGCCGGGAACTGCTCGCAATCAACCTGCACACGCTCGCCGCCGATCCGGAAGAAATCCTGAGCCGCATCCGGGCCTTCAAGTTCGTCTGATCCGCCACCCGCCCGGGTGTTCAGTCCCAGCATGTGATGGCTTGGTTTAACGATAAAGAAGCCGATCACGGTCATCCCGCCCAGGAAAGACTGAACGGGATCACCGCTTAAAAGCAGGGCCACACAGCCCTACATCAGGTTTTCCTTGAAGAACTCGATCGTTCTTTCTTCCGCGAGCTTTGCCGCCGCTTCGTCGTAGCGCGGCGTCGTGTCGTTGTGGAAGCCGTGATTCACGCCCGGATACATATGGGCCACATAGGTCTTGCCGTTAGCCTTGAGAGCTTCCTCATAGGCCGGCCAGCCGGCATTGATACGCTCGTCCAGTTCGGCATACTGCAACATCAGAGGCGCTTCGATCTTGGAGACATCCGCGGGATCCGGCTGACGGCCGTAGAACGGCACACCGGCGGCAAGCTCCGGATAGGCAACCGCAATTGCGTTGACGACACCACCGCCATAACAGAAGCCGACAGCACCAACCTTGCCGGTGCTGTCGTCACTTTTGAGCAGATACTCAAAACCGGCGAAAAAATCATTCATCAGCTTGGTGCCGTCGACCGTGCGCTGCAGCTCGCGGCCCTGATCGTCATTTCCGGGATACCCGCCGACGGAGGTCAGGCCATCGGGCGCCAGTGCCATGAAACCGGCCTTGCCGAGACGGCGCGCGACATCCTCGATGTAAGGGTTGAGACCCCGGTTCTCGTGCACCACAAGCACCGCCGGCAATTTGCCGGTCGCGCCTGCGGGCTTCACCAGATAGCCGTTGACCTCACCATGGCCGTTCGGTGATGGATACGTGATGCGTTCGGTGACGATCCCGGCATCGTCCGGAGCAACCTGCTGGGCAAGCGCATAGTTGGGCGAAAGTTGGTCGAGCAGCATCGCGGCAGTCAGTCCTCCGACCGCGAATTTGGCAGCTCCGTTCATGAACTCGCGCTTGGTGATTTTTCCATGTGCGTAAAAATCATAAAGATCGAGCAGTTCCTGAGGAAAATCCTTTGCCGTCATACGGCGCACAGGCGTCATTTCGTTCATGTCATCACTCCCTGAAATGCATCACACGTCATACTGCAAATAAAACTAGGGAGATGACAGGCAAGGTCCATGGTCCTCGCCTTCCGGAAATGTAATCAGTTGTAACGCAGTCCAGGCGCCGGTCAGCCAACCTGGCCGCGATGACGCAGGAAATGGTCCGCCAGGACACAAGCCATCATCGCTTCGCCGACCGGCACCGCGCGAATGCCGACGCAGGGGTCGTGCCGGCCCTTGGTCATGACATCGACCTCCTCGCCCTTGCTTGTGATCGACTTGCGCTCGGTCAGGATCGATGACGTCGGTTTGACCGCAAAGCGGACGACCAGCGGATCGCCGTTCGATATCCCGCCGAGAATGCCACCGGAATTGTTGCTCAGGAATACGGGACGGCCGACATCGTCCAGGCGGATCTCGTCGGCATTGTCTTCACCGGTCAGGCTTGCGGCATCAAATCCGTTGCCGACCTCGACCCCCTTGACCGCGTTGATCGACATCATTGCCGCAGCAAGATCCGTGTCCAGCTTGCCGTAGATCGGCGCGCCCCAGCCGGCCGGCACACCTTCGGCAACCACTTCGATGACCGCACCGACGGAAGACCCGGCCTTGCGGATCCCGTCCAGATAGTCCGCCCAGAAGACGGCAGCCTCGGCATCGGGGCAGAAGAAGGCGTTGTTATCCACTTCCGCCCAGTTCCAGTTGCTCCGGTCGATTTTGTGCGGTCCTATCTGCACCAGGGCACCGCGAACGGTCACACCTTGCAGCACCTTGCGGGCGACAGCCCCGGCGGCAACACGCATCGCCGTTTCACGCGCCGACGACCGGCCGCCACCACGATAGTCGCGAATGCCGTATTTGGCGTCATAGGTGAAGTCGGCGTGGCCGGGACGGAACCTGTCCTTGATCTCGGAATAGTCCTTGGAGCGCTGGTCGGTGTTTTCCACGAACAGCGAAATCGGCGTTCCGGTGGTTTTCTGAACGCCATCCTCATCGACCATGACACCGGAGAGGATCTTGACCTCATCCGGCTCGCGCCGCTGTGTTGTGAAGCGGGACTGACCGGGCTTGCGCTTGTCCATGAAACCCTGGATATCGGCCTCCGTCAGCGGAATGAGCGGCGGGCAACCATCGACCACGCAACCGATTGCGGGACCGTGGCTTTCGCCCCAGGTGGTAACCCGGAAAAGATGACCAAAGCTGTTGTGCGACATGAACGGTGACCGAGGTTTGCAAATGAAGGTTCAGGCGCCGAGCGATACGCCATCACGCCCGCAAGCTCAAGCCCACAGCCGGGAATAGGGATTTTTTTGACAGGCACATGCGCTCATCGGACTTCCCAAAATTGAAAACAAGTAGATTTCGAATGGATGCTGCGGCCATCGGAACGGGTTTCACAAGCTCTGCTTGTTCGACATGGGAAAATTCGCGAATGGTTCGCCGAAATTCGACCCTGGATTTGCCAATCCTTAAACCTCTACCTTTATTACACGTTGCGAACGAATAATAACCAAGAGGCAAACCGTTGCGGATCAGGGGCTGGCTAACTGGACTGATCGTATTCCTGCTGGCACCCAGCCTGGTGTTTGCCTCGCTCTGGTTTCATAACAAGTTCGACAAGGTCAACTCGATCGACAACAGCCTCGCCGGTCTTCACCTGATTGAAGCGCTGGGACCGCTGCTGCAGGAAAAAGCCCTCACCGGAAAGATCAGCAGCACACCGGACCACCTGCGCGAGCGCCTGGAAGAGCTGGGCGGGAGTGAGCGATCTGCGGACCTTGTGCTATCGCTCGACACCCTGCTGGAAGAGCGCAGCATTCCCCTCGCGCTTCGTCAGGCTCAAATCCTTGCCTCTAAAATCTCCCAGATCACCAGGTTGAGTTCAGCCTCCTCCTTCGAAACCGCGAAGCTTCCGCAGCTCATTACCGACACCTTGCCAACCGTGGTGATTCAATCTGCGATCATGGCGAACAACGCCAAGAATATCTCCACCTGGGGCGAAATAAATGTCTGGGACAAGATGGTGATCCCGGTCCAGGGCGGTCAGTACAAGATTGCGGCCGACGGTGCCTCGCGCGATACCATGGAATACTTCCACGACCTGACCGGCGCACAAGCCGAGCTGTTGAAGAAGCAGGCCGGCGTTTTCCGGAAAACAAACGTTGCCTTCCAGAACGCCGGGTCAAAAATGCTGTCTTCGACGATCACCGCCGAAAAGGGCGGGGACGTCATGACCCGGCCGGTGGTGAACATGCAGCCGGCGCTGGTAAATGCCACGTTTGCCTTGTGGCAATCCACGGTCGACTATCTCTTGATGGACCTGCAGCGGCAACGATCCGAAACGCTCTTTGCCGTCTCCCTTGCCGGGCTCGTCGGTGGACTGGTGATCGTCGCGGCCTTTGCCATAGCCATCGCCCTGTCGCGCGCGCTTGCCGACAAGACGCAGCAGGAATTCGAAAACCTCGGCTTTCACGATCCCCTGACCGGCCTTCCGAACAGGCGCGCCCTGTTGAACACCATCCGGAACCTGCCTCCGGCAGAGCCCGGACTGCGGACCGGCGCTATCCTGATCGACCTTCGGGAATTCAAGAAGGTGAACGACCGGTTTGGCGATCATAATGGCGATTCCCTACTTCGGCAGGTCGCCGAGCAGTTGAACCAGCACGCCGAGCCGGATGACTTTCTGTGCAGGACAGGCGGGACGGAGTTCCTGCTTTTTCGTCCGCGCCTCAAAAAGGCGGCACAATTTGAGCAACTTGCCTTCACCTTGCTTCAGGAAATCTCAACGGATCGGATCATCGGCAACAACAGATCGGCGATCGAGGCCAATGCAGGCATTTTCATCAGCAGTCCGGGCGACCAGATCTCCGATCACATTCTGACCGACGCGGCCCTGGCGCTCCGGGCCGCAAAGCAGAAGGGGCCGCGCAAGTTCGGCCGGTTCACCCCGGCGATGCGCACCGCCTTCGAGGAAAGCGATCAGATTGCCAAGGAGCTGCAGAATGCCCTCAAGGGGGGAAATATCGTCGCCTGGTTCCAGCCTCAGGTGAATATTCACACGGGCGAAGTGGTGGGCGCCGAAGCCCTGGCCCGTTGGATAGACGACGACACCATCCGCTATCCCGGCGCCTTCCTGCCGGCCGCCATGGAAGCCGGGTATATGGAGGACATCGAGGACGCGGTACGCAGCCATGCGCTGAACTTCGCCGCAAGTCTCAGCGGCAAGACACGGTCCGCCATGCATCTGGGCCTCAACGTTACCGCCAGTCTCCTGACCAGCACCAAGGCCGTGGACGTGCTCCACAAGCAAGTAATCGAGCTTGGCCTGAAACCGGCTCACATAAACCTTGAAATCCTGGAAGCCGTGATGATCGATGAAGTCACGGCCACTCCGATCAGGCAGAATATCGCGCGGCTGTCCGAACTTGGTTTTTTCATCGAGCTGGATGACTTTGGAACAGGCCATTCCAGTATTTCCAGCCTGCGCGATCTCAACGTCGATCGGGTCAAGATCGACCGCAGCTTCATTTCCGGGGTTGATACCGATCCGGCTCTGCAGAAGTTCACCAGCGCACTGATCAACCTTGCCAAGAGCCTCGACATCAGCGTGCTGGCCGAAGGCGTGGAAACCGCGGGCGAGCGGGACTGGCTGAAACGCCACGGCTGCGATGTCATCCAGGGGTTCCTGATTTCGCAGGCCGTCCCTGATGCCGAGCTG
Source organism: Roseibium aggregatum IAM 12614 (assembly GCF_000168975.1). Classification (GTDB taxonomy): domain Bacteria; phylum Pseudomonadota; class Alphaproteobacteria; order Rhizobiales; family Stappiaceae; genus Roseibium; species Roseibium aggregatum. The sequence goes on along the minus strand of NZ_AAUW01000005.1, from coordinate 59,561 downwards.
GCGACGATGATCCTGAAACAGAATTTCAAACCCAAGGTGCCTGCGCTCGAAGGGTACGGCCCGCTGCGCGGTCAGGCCTGACCGGCCGCTTTCGCAGTCATCTCCGCCTGCCGCTTCTTGAATTCGGCTGCTGCAAAGGAAAATCCGCCGTCGGCGCCGTCAACAAAGTGAATATGCCGGCTGTTGCTGATGTCCTCCACGAAGCAGGTCATCAGCGCTGACGCGGAAACGTGAAGCCCGTACACAAGATCGCCGGCTGCATAGCCGGCTTTGAGGTACTCTTCGACCCTTCCAAGCTGTTCGGGTGTCATATCCAGAACAAGCTGCAGGCTGTCGCCGACCTTCCGATGGTCCGTGTTCAGGCCAAGCTCCGGAAAATAACGCTTCGGATCGAAGGGGCCGATGCGCCAGCCCGTATGATAGCTGATCATGAAGACAACCGCTTCCAGCAACGCCTTCGCCCGTCCGCGAAAGTGCCTGCCCGGAGACCCGAGCCGCACTTCATGGCGCGTGCCGGTTGGGGGAAAGCGAAAACGCAGGCGCGATTTGTCCGCAAGCCTCGCCCGGCTGTCATCCGTCGAAGGGTCGTAGCCGAGCTTATCAGCCAGCCCCCGCAGGATATCTTGCATGGGAATGCGTCCGGACGGTTTGACGATCAGGGACACGATGTGGCCATTTTGCGAAGGAAGCGGCTCCCAACGGCAAGACAGCCCGTCAAGCGGCGGCAAGGCAGCATCGGGGATTGAGATCGCAAATGGGCGGGATTTCTCCTGATCTTTCAGGATGCGATCGGCGATGGCCAGCCCGTCCCCCAGGATCATGGCAAGGTGATTGCCAGGACTGAGGCGGTATTTGCGCACACGGACATCGCCGCCCAGCACCCTCAGATGCGATACCGGGATAGCCGCTGCACGCAACTCCAGCTCCATGACCTGACGCGCAAGACCGACAACACCTGCAAGCGCGTCACAGGCAGCCTCGACATCGTGTTTGGGCACGAGCAGCATCGCGCCGTCCCCCCCGAAAACAAAAGGAACCCGGTCACTGCCGATCCGGTTCAGGACTGCCGCGATTGCCGCGGCGCCAACCATGTTGACTTCCTTGTACCGGCCCTGTGCAACTGCATCGCTGGAGCGGACAATATCTGCGGCAAGAACGTACCAGTCGTCCGGCACGGGTCGGTAATCGGCGAGATCCCCGACCGTACTGAAATCTGAAAAGCTTGGCAGCTCGCTGTAAAATTCATTGGCGGACACGGCACCTGACCTAGATTTTCTCCGGGCTCCCTCGCATTAGCTGTCGTCTTTTACGTTTCATTCACCTCGACCGATCACCAGCGCAGGATATGCCCGACACAGAAATTGCCGCTGAGATACCTTGTCTTTTTTGCAATGCCGATCGTGACAGGAGAAAACCACCTTCCTTAGGGTGCGGACCCATAAATGAAGACGAAATGACGTACTCAAGAACAGCTTTCGATCAGACCTTCTGACACTTTCCTATGATCATTATCAGCTAAACGAACAGAGGCAGACCCCGTGGGGCGGGAACCGGACCCGCTATGAAACGCCTGCCGATGCGAACAGCAAGATCAGCTTGTCGCACATCTCAAGACAAACCGCTTGGTCTGTCTTCAACAAAATCGCCCGAGCGCGCGGTGCTCAGGGATTAGGCGGAAATCACGGGGCGCGCTGCCAACAGCGTTGTTGCAAAATCTAAGATTTACCCGTTTGCCCAGGGTATCTGCTGATCAGCAGATCAATGCTTGCATGCCGGTGCTTCAGACAACCTCGAACGTGCCATCACGCCAGACAAAGACCTTGTCCTGCGGCACATCCAGCTTGGGCACCACATCGGTGCCCAGCCCTTCCAGCAAACCGCGCAGAACACGGAAGACACCGCCATGGGACACGACGACAGACGGCCGGTCGACGGTCACCAGCCAGCGGCTGATCCGCTCCGTCAGCATCTTGTAGCTTTCGCCGCCAGGGGGAACGAAGCCCCATTTGTCGGCCCGGCGGTGCAGAATCAGATCCTGTTCCTCATCGGCGAGTTCTTCCAGCGTGAAGCCTTCCCAGTCGCCGAAGGTAATCTCCTTGAGCTGATCCTCAAGGCGGTAGGCCTCAACCGGCAGCCCCATGGACTGGCGCAGCAGTTCCATGGTGGATCGTGTGCGGTGAAGCGGTGAGGCAACAAAATCCAGCCCTGCCGGATCGATCGCCTCGCGCTCCAGAAACGCCTTCAGTCTCTCGCCATTGCCACTGGCCTGGCCGCGTCCGGTCTCATTGAGCGGAATATCCTTCTGGCCCTGCATGCGCCCTTCGAAATTCCAGTCCGTTTGTCCATGGCGGACGAAGACCAGGAACTCCGGATCGTGCAGCTTGGGCAGCAGGCCGGATTTCGGGGCACTCAGCACAGATGTCATGTCAGTTTCCGGAAAACGGGGTCAGCCCTGACAAACGGGCTCATTCAATATGAAAATGGCCGGTTTGAAACCGGCCATCCGAAACGGTCAATCCTTGACGACGGAAATATCCGGGGCGTCTACCGCCTTCATTCCGACGATGTTGTAGCCACAGTCGACGTGCTGGATCTCGCCGGTCACACCGCGACCAAGGTCGGACAGCAGGAACAGGGCACTGTCGCCAACTTCCTCGATCGTCACCGTGCGGCGCAGGGGCGAGTTGTATTCGTTCCACTTCAGAATGTAGCGGAAGTCGCCGATACCGGAGGCGGCAAGCGTCTTGATCGGACCGGCGGAAATCGCGTTGACGCGAATGTTCTGGGGGCCGAGATCCATCGCCAGATACTTCACGCTGGTTTCCAGTGCAGCCTTGGCAACGCCCATGACATTATAATGCGGCATCACCTTTTCGGCGCCGTAATAGGTCAGCGTCAGGATGGAACCGCCATTGGACATCAGCTTCTCTGCACGCTGAGTGACAGCGGTCAGCGAATAGCAGGAGATATCCATGGTGCGGGCAAAGTTGTCGGAAGACGTATCGACGAAACGGCCGGTCAGTTCGGATTTGTCGGAGAAGGCAACCGCGTGGACGAGAAAGTCGATCTTGCCCCATTTGTCTTCCAGCGCCTTGAAGACGGCATCGATGGAGGCGCCATCGGTCACGTCGCAATGGCCAACAACGATGGCGCCCAACTGGTCAGCCAAAGGTTCGACGCGCTTCTTCAACGCGTCGCCCTGATAGGTAAGAGCCAGTTCTGCTCCCGCGTCGGCCAGTGCTTTGGCAATGCCCCAGGCAATTGACTTGTTGTTTGCCACACCCATGATCAGGCCGCGTTTGCCATTCATCAGTCCGCGCGTTTCCGCCATAGTCGTCTCCGAAAGAATTCCAATACCACCCCAGCGGGCTGGCTTCCTATGGCACAAGGGGTCTGTTCCTTCAAGAGACACGGTGACGGAATGAACCGTCGACGCAGACGCTCTCAGACACTATGTTGGCGCCCGAATTTTACCGTCAAACTTCACGAGGACCTCGCTCATGGAGCGCACTGCCCATGCCGACCGCTTTGCCGAGATGATCGGCGAAGCCAATGTTCTGACCAGTCCGGACGACCAGGCTCCCTACCTCACAGAATGGCGCGACCTGTATCAGGGCGTCACTCCCATGGTGCTGCGCCCGGGCAGCACGCAAGAGGTCAGCGCTGTCATGACCTATGCCTATCAGAACGATCTCAAGGTCGTCCCGCAAGGAGGCAACACCGGTCTCGTCGGGGGCCAGATTCCGCAGGAAACCGGCGACGAAATCGTTCTTTCCCTGTCCCGGCTGAACAAGGTCCGCGCGGTCGACCCGGCAGGCTTCACCATCACGGCCGAAGCTGGCGTGGTGCTGGAAACACTGCAGAACGAAGCGGAAAAGGTGGATCGGTTGTTCCCGCTTTCACTTGGCGCACAGGGCTCGTGCCAGATCGGCGGCAACATTTCCACGAATGCCGGCGGCACCGCCGTGCTGGCCTATGGCAACACGCGCGATCTGGTTCTGGGCCTCGAAGTGGTGCTGCCGACTGGGGAGATCTGGAATGGTCTGAGAACCCTTCGCAAGGACAATACCGGTTATGATTTGAAACAATTATTTATCGGCGGCGAAGGAACACTTGGCATCATTACCGCCGCGGCACTCAAACTTTTCCCCAGGCCCAAGAAGCAGGAAGCCGCCTTCGTCGGCCTGCCGGACCCGCAGGCTGCCCTCAAGCTGTTCACCCTTGCCAAGGCGCAGGCCGGTCCGGTTCTGACCGGCTTCGAAATCATGCCACGCGTTGGTGTTGAATTCTGCCTTCGCCATCTTGAAGGGGCGCGAGACCCGCTCGAAGGCGAGCACGCCTGGTACGTCATGATGGAGCTGTCCAGCGGTTCGGACGCCTTTCCTGTCCGGGATCTGATGGAGAGCATTCTTGGCGAGGCCTTCGAAGCAGGCCTAGTGGAAGATGCCGCCTTCGCGCAGAACCTGACCCAGGTTCAGGATTTCTGGCATATCCGCCACGGCATGTCGGAAGTGCAGAAGCCTGAAGGCGGATCGATCAAGCATGACGTTTCCGTGCCCGTTGCCTCGATCCCCGACTTTCTGGACAAGGCCATGGCGGCGGTTGAAGCTTTCGTGCCGGGATGCCGGCCCGTTCCGTTCGGCCATATCGGCGACGGCAACATCCACTTCAATGTCAGCCAGCCGGTTGGTGCCGACAAGGAAGAGTACCTGGCAAAGTGGGATGAAATGAATGCCATTGTTCATGGCATCGTCAACGAATTCGGCGGCAGCATCTCCGCGGAGCACGGCATCGGCCGTCTCAAGCGCGATCTCCTTAAGGACGTCAAGCAGGGTATCGAACTGGATCTCATGAAGCGAATCAAGGACGCGTTCGATCCCAAAGGCCTGCTGAACCGCGGCCGCATTCTCTAGACTGTCATCGGCTCAACTCTGCAAACAATCAATGCCGGCGCCACAAGCGCCGGCATTTTTTATGAGCTGCCCGAATTGCGCCGTCCTGAATGCCCTTGGCAGTGCCTCTTGCGAACCGCATTCGCCACAATGATGGCGACCGGTTTAAAGCTTCATTCATCACCCTTGGATTGTATCGTTTCTAGATTACACGAAAAGGTATAGGCTTTCTGAGCGCCGCGCATTATTCGAAACCCTTTATTTCAGGCACCCCATCATGACAAAAACCAAATGGACATGTTCCGTCGACAGCGATGGAACCGCATCTCTTTATTGCGAACTCTCGGAAGAGGGACAGCCACCCAAGAGCGAGAAAGTCAAACTGAAAGGGGTCTGCTATTCCCCTGCCCCGATCAATGGCTCCAATTCCTATGCCCCCGCCCTGGGGGACTGGTATTGGGATGAATTCGAAGCAGGCACCACGTTCATTTCAAGCTGGTCGCCCTTGCTTTTGCGCGATTTTCCCAATTTCAGGCACCTCTACAATAATTCGCTTCGGGTCTACTGCATGCTGTCGCGGCAACTGGAAGGAAACGGGAGCTTTCCGGTTCCCTGGGACAGCGGCCACTGTTTCACGCATCAGTTCTTTCTGGATCTGGCCTGGGACAAGTTTGCGCCACCTGAAGCGAAGATGCGCAAGTCCGTACTGGTCGGAATTCCCCTGCCCGCCACGATGTTCTGGAAGACCCAATACGACCGGGCCACACAGGCAGAGATCGATTACTGGACCAATGTGTTGCGTGAGACGGTCAGATCCGTTGCAGATCATCCGGCGGTGGTGGGGTTTACCATCCAGAACGAGCAGGACGGGGCCGACGTTTGCTACAACAAACCGGAATTGGCCAAGTTCTGGTGGGGTCAGGTGGAGAAGATGGCTGCCATCGTGAAAGAAGAAGCGCCAGGCAAGCTGGCTGGCATGGCCACCCATGACGACCCCAACATTCCCCTGAAGGCGTCCTCTTATATGGAGAACTGCCCGAGCATCGACTTCTGGGGCGTCAACACCTACCAGACAGAGACCTTCGAGAGCATCTTCAAGGACTATGGCAACTTGCCGCCGCGGGCCATGAAACCCGTTCTCCTGACCGAGTGGGGCATGCCTGCCACCAGCCACCGGAACCCGAACGACCCCGGGACGATCTATGCAGACGATCAGACCTGCAGCAAGGCGGCGCAAGTTGTGCAGAAAATGCTGCCGCAGGCCTTTGCCCACCCGCTTTGTATCGGCCTCTATTACTTCGAATATTGCGATGAACTCTGGAACCAGCCAGAAGCCCCCAACATCTACACCTGGTGGGGCGGCCCGCCCGCTCCGGGTTTTCCCAACGGCTATTGGGACAATGACGGCTTTGGCCTCGTTTCGGTGAAGCGCGGCCCCGGTCTGCCCAACAACGCCCCCATCTGGGACAATACCCGACCCAATAAGCCGATAGATGTCCACACGAACAGAAACTATCTGTTTTCGACTGTCGCTAAAATTTTCCAGGCGACGACTTGATCTCACACCTGGCGAAGCCGGTTAAAACCGGCTTCGCCATGCCGACCTGACCGGTGGCCGTGATTTACTGATCTCTACTTGGAGAACTCACAGTCACAGCTAAGTAAAAGCACCTAGCACCGGAAAGCCCTTGTCCGTCTTTAAAAGCCCCGGCCGATCAATTGTCAAAACTGTCAGGTTGCCCACGTTTCCCCGGAGCTGGGGATAAGATTGGCTGGACCTGTGACCACGGGCAAGCACCGGCAACGTATGCATTGATCCCGTCAGGCTCTTGATCTGTCAGCACTTTATGGAAACAGGAACCAGACAGAACGCGTTACCCAAAACGCACACTGCGCGCGATTTAACCACGCACATTGTCCCCAGCTACCACCACGAACCGTCTCTGATCAGCTGAGAAAAGGACTGCCATGCGCTCTTGCAGCCGCAGCGCGGGTGAACCGATGCGTACGCATCCTCGTCAGAAATGACATTATCTTTCGATTAATCCGATTTTTTTTATTGTTTAATGTTCTTAATTTGTCATCAGACTTTTGAAAACTCGCAGAAAAATTCCCGAAAAGTTAAATTTTTCCTAAAGTTGTCTTCAAGCTCAAAGGCAGAGCGGTAACAGCAACAGGAGAACAACTGGGTCGGGACTTGCGGCATGTCCTGACGATGACGAAAAGCAAGATTCGCCATGTAAAATTTACATGCGCAGCGCCCGTCATCTACAAAAATCACAATATGATACGTCTATGACCTCATAAAAATAAGCTATTTGTAAACATGGTAAGCAAAAGGTTAATGGTGTTTCATAGGCGTTAATAAGCCACCCGGTCCAAAGACCCGCAACGGGCAAGAGACCTAAAGAAAGAAACGGGCAGCGAGGCGGAACACCGTTGTCCATAGACAGTGCACGGGGGGGAGCGATTCCATAAAAACGGTCCCTCCGATGGAGGCCACAATGCAGGTTCAGAACTTAGCTGGTTCGGATCAATGGGATCGTGTGAAAAAGGAACTGAGAAACGAGCTCGGTGACGATGTATTTTCCAACTGGTTCGGCAGAGTAAACCACGAAGAAACCACAGGCGATGCGGTGCGCCTGTCGGTACCCACCCGCTTCCTGAAAAACTGGATCCAGAACAACTACGAGAAGCAGCTCGTCGGGCTCTGGAAACGTGAGCAGGACGCTATCAACCGTATCGAGTTGACCGTTCGCGGCGCTCTGCGTCCGCGTCAGATCACTACCGGTCTTGCCCCCAAGGCGATCTCTGCCCGGCGGATCAGCGGCCGTCCCGGTCCTTTCGCGAGCACGCCTCAATTCGGCGCTTCTTACGGCGTTCCGGTCATTCCCTGTCTTGCAGACAGCAATGAGGATGCGGCGGCCGATTTCCTGAACGGAGCGTCCCTCAATCCGAAGCTGACGTTCGACACCTTTGCGGAAGGCGCCTCGAACAGCCTTGCCTGCGCAGCCGTGCGCCAGATGGCTGCAGGTCACCAGGGCACCCTGGATATGCTCTATATCCATTCCGCCACCGGCATCGGCAAGACCCATCTGCTGCAGGCAGCAGCCTCGGAGGCCCGCAAGACGGGACGGCAGGTTGCGTATCTGTCAGCCGAATTCTTCATGTATCACCTGGTCCCAGCCCTCAGAACGCCAGCATTTCCTATCCTACGGCAGGCTATGCGCTCCATCGACCTCTTGCTGGTAGACGACCTGCAGTTCCTGCATGGCAAGCAGGCCGCCGAGGAATTCAGCAAGACACTGGAACTGCTGATGGAATCGCCGAGCCAGATCATCATGGCGGCCGACCGGCCGGCAGAAGATCTCGATACGCTTGGCGATGCCCTGCGCTTCCGGATCCAGAAGGGCGAGGTCGTTGGCATTCAGGCCACCGACTATGCGCTGCGCCACGATATCCTGAAAAAGCGGATCAACGCAGCACGCCGCACGCATCCGGGGTTTTCCGTTCCCGAAGATGTTGCCGATTACATCGCGCGTTACGTGATTGCATCGGCCCGGGACCTGGAAGGTGCTCTCAATCGACTGTTCGCGCACAACCAGCTTACAAAACAGCCGGTGACGATGGATCTGGCGGAAAAGACCTTGCACGACCTCGTGCGGATCGGTGAACCACGCTCCATCAAGGTGGAAGAGATCCAACAGGTGGTTTGCAAGCATTTCAGTGTCACCAAGGCCGACCTGTTGTCGTCCTGCCGGGCCCGCACGCTGGTTCGTCCACGCCAGATCGCGATGTATATCGCGAAGGTGATGACCGGACGCTCACTGCCGGAAATCGGTCGGCGGTTCGGCAACCGCGACCACACCACGGTGCTGCATGCCGTCCGCAAGATCGAGGACATGGTGACCAAGGACAAGGCCCTTGCCCAGGAAGTGGAACTTCTGAAGCGTCTGATCCACGCCTGATCCGTTTCCGGGGACACCCCTCCCCCGGAAAACCTGCGGCGGCGGGCCTTGCCCGCCTCCGCGATTGCCCTGCCCCCTACACAGGGCAATCACCCCTATGCGTCCGCCAGGGCGCGGTCGAACTCAGGCGGTAACAGCCGCCGGGTGTTTCATCTTAACCTCCCTCTCCTTGAAGCCGCGCCAGCGGCTTCTTTTTTGCCGCGTTGACAGGCACCGCGGCCAGGCGTATGCCTTGCGCCGGTTTGAGGGAACCAGCCGCCCGCAGGCTTCGGCCATGGTGAATACCCTTGCGCAAGACGTCTTGCAGCTTTGATCGACCTTCACGAGACAGTGCAGGCTGATGGCAACGCGGGCCCCATGACGGGTCGCCGCCAAGTGGCGAACACCTTACCGCCTGCCTTTCTTGGAAAGGTAATCCCATGACGCTACCCAGCGTTGCCAATCTCAAGGCACAGGCCAAGCGCCTGCGCGCCGCGCTTGCTGCCAAGGGGCAGGACATCTCTCACAGCCAGGCGCTCGAAATTCTCTCCGCCCAATACGGCTTCAAGGACTGGAACACCGCGTCTGCGACCGCCGCCCGTCCGAACCAGATGCAGTTTGCCGTCGGCAGCCGCGTCTCCGGCACGTATTTGAAGCAACCCTTCGAAGGTGAAGTGCTGTCGCTGACCCGGGTTGGCCCAACGGGCCACTACAGGGTGACTATCAAGTTCGACACACCGGTGGATGTGGTCACCTTCGACAGTTTCTCGGCCTTTCGCAGCAGGGTGGTGGTCGTGATCACCGGCGACGGTGTCGCGGTCAAGCGGACCTCCGACGGTGAACCCTATCTGCGCATGCAGAGCACAGACTGACTTTTTTGAAAACCTTCCGGTCCTGAGCCGCTGAGCGCTGCATCATAGGAGGCAACGTTCAGCGGCTGAGCGTCAGCGCAGCCGTGCGATCACCAGATGTCCGGGAACAGGATCGCCTTCCTCCAGGCGCACGGTGATCGGGTCCATTGCGAGAATGTCGAAACCGGCCGTATCGAGAGATGTGCGAATATAGTCTTCCCCCTGCGCAAAGCGGCTTTTGGGCCCAACCATATAAGAACGGCCCTGCAGCACTTGTTCCGGCAGGGTTTCGGTCGAAAAGGCCAGGTAACCACCCGGGGTCAAACGGTCGATGGCACCTGCCAGAAAAGGTTCGACAGCGCCCAGATAGGGAAACACGTCGGTGGCCGCGATCATGTCCCAGCTTGGCCGTGAGCCGTCGTCTTCCTCGAATTCCTCAAGAAACGCGACAGCTTCACCGACATAAAGATCGTCATAAACTTCTCGGTCGTAGGCAAGCTCGACGATCCGTTCAGAGAGATCGACGCCGGTCCGATGGCTCGTGCAGTCGGCAAGAGCCATCCCTGTAAGACCCGTCCCGCAGCCAAGGTCGAGCAGCCGGTCGAAAGGACCGATCTCGAGTTTCTGAACAAGGTCGCGCACCAGCAACGGCACGCAATAGCCAAGTTCATCAACCAGGATGTCGTCAAAGACATCGGCATGCTGGTCAAACAGGGTGGCGACATAGGCATCCGGCATTTTCTGCGGCGCGGCTTCCGCGCCAATGGCCGCCAGGCGGATGCTGACACCGCCCGGATCGTCCGGATCGAGAGCCAAGGCTTCGCGGAAGGCAAGCGCTGCCCCTTCCAGATCACCTGATTTCTGCAGGGCCAGGCCGCGATTATAGGCTTCCGCCAACGCTTCGTTTTCAGGAGCGTCGTCTAAGTCCTCGTCCGGCTCGAATTCAGGCGTGTCGTTATTGCTCATGATCTATCCTTGCGGCTGAGCCCCTGCCCTACAGCCATGGACGGAGTTTTGCACGGCAAATTTGAATGCCCGGAGCGGATCAGAACAGATCGAGCTGCTTTTTGTCGGCCCGGGCTTTTTCCGCCGCCGGCCTGGCAACCTTTTTCAAGGGCACCGACATTTCGTCCGGCGAAATCTCGCGTTGCACATCGGCGTCGTCGTTGGCCACCTTGTTCACCCGGTTCGAAACCGGCGTTGCCACCAGAAAATCGTCTTCCACCGGCTGCAGCAGCTTTTCAGCTTCTCGCCTGTCCACATTGGCGACATCCAGCCAGGTGCCGAAATCCTCCCGCTTCAGGATGACTGGCATCCGGTTATGGATTGCCGACATCATCCGGTTGGACTGGATGGTGAGGATTGCGCCGGTATCGATATCGCCGCCATCAGGATCCGACCAGGTTTCCCAAAGTCCGGCAAAGCCCATGATGTCGCCCTCTGCCGGGCGAATCCAGAAAGGCTGCTTGCCTTCCGGCGTGCGCCGCCACTCATAAAAGCCTGAGGCGGGCACAAGGCACCTGTGATGGCGCATGGCGTTGCGAAACGACGGCTTTTGCGATGCTGTTTCGGCTCGTGCATTGATCAAAAGCGTGAAACTCGCCGGGTCCTTGACCCAGGGCGGCATCAAGCCCCAGCGGACAAGGTGAAAGCGACGCGTGCCGTCGAGCGACTGACGCACGATGGCCAGTGGCTGGGTGGGCGCGATATTGTATCGCGGCGGAAAATTGGGCTGATCGACATAATCAAAGAAGCTGCGCACAGCATCCGGTGGTGTCGTCAGAGCCAGGCGGCCGCACATCGTTTTTCTCCCATGGGGATACCTCAACAAGCGCAAACAGGGTTCCGCCGAGTTAGGCAATTGGAAATAAAAAAGAAGTACCGTAGGTCCCAAGTCAATAACAGGGGGACGGGTATGGAATGTTTGAATCCAGTTTTGGGCGCCGGGGAGCTGGCAGCCGAAAGGCTGGAAGAGGCAAACATCAATCCCCATACCGGCCTGGCGACCGATTATCTCAATCATTTCAATGAAGTTATGATGCTTCTGGAAATGCTTCCGGACATGCCGGACTGCGCCGAAGATGTTCTGGAATGGGAACCGCTCGACTATGAGGGTCACTTCGAGAACTCGTCTTTCAAGGACAAGAACCTGGCCATCATGGCCTATCACGCCGCCCCGGCATATCTGCGCGAGCACCTGGAAAAACAGGTCGCGGGCATCAACAAACTCGTGCGCAACATTCAGGATCAGCTTCGCGACACGCCGGACCCGGCAATGATCGCGGCGGAAATAGCCGACAAGGCCACGGTTGAAATCAAGCCTCTGATCGCCGTTGCCGGCGCCGTCATCCACGGCCATGTGGAGCCCGAAGCAACCCAGCACGAAGGTGAAGGCGCGCAGGCGGAAATCGACGCCCTGTTCGCATAGAACAAGGCCGCTTATTGTGGCCGGGCAGAATCAGAGTTTTCTCCGCCCGCCGAGGTTCCATGTCCAGGTTTTATCCGGAAACACCACGCGCCAGTGTCAGTGTCCTGTGCCACCGCGATGGCCGTGCCCTGCTGGTGAAACGTGGCAGGCCTCCATTCAAGGATCACTGGAGCCTGCCTGGTGGTGTGATCGAACTGGGCGAAACCCTGCAGGAAGCAGCCGCGCGTGAACTGTTTGAGGAAACCGGCGTCACCGCGGAACTTGGCGAGCCTGTGGAGACATTCGATTCGATCCAGCGCGACGACGACGGCCACGTTGCCACCCATTTCATTTTGACCGTGTTTTGTGGACCCTATGTTTCCGGCGATGCTGTTGCCGCCGACGATGCTGCCGCGCTCGACTGGTTCCGGATAGAAGATCTTGATGGTCTGCTGACCACACCCGGCACGCCCGACCGTATCCGGCGGCACATGAAGGCCTCCGGCGAACAGCAGCCGGGCGTCTAATCTTGGGATCAACTTGCCATAGTGCTTGCGGTGCCGGTCTGCGTTCCGCATGATCGGCCCATGATGAACCGCCGCCTGCAAGCTTTCTTTTTCCGGACCGCTGTCGTTCTGGCCTTGGGGAGCGTGTATCCGGTTCAGGTTGTATCGGCCCAGGAAACCGCGGTCGACGAGCCGCCCTACGAACAGCAACTCATGCGTCTGTCGGAGATCTTCGGAGCGCTGCATTTCCTGCGTCCGCTGTGCAAGGAAAGCGATACCCCAAGCTGGCGTGACCGCATGGAGGATTTCCTGGACGCTGAAACACTGGACGAGAATCGGCGCCGCAGGTTCATCGAGCGTTTTAACCAAGGATATCGTGGTTTCTCAGTCGCTTATAGAGAGTGCACCGAGGCTGCCCGTCTCGCAATGGCACAGTACTTGAGCGAAGGAGAGGTCATCATCAGCGACGTCACGAGCCGCTACGGCCGGTAATTTCCGCAAAAAACTTCAAATCGTTACGAGTTGGTTAACCTTTTGAATCAAATTTGTGGGTGGCCGTTAAGTTTGCGTTCACGGTTACTTATCAGCGCGGTTCGCCGTGCTAGGATCAATACTCAAGATTCGGGGCAGGAACACGCAAGGGTTGTTTCCCTTGCGTTCGGGAAGGACCGGTAAGGAAGCGAATGATAAACGACGATTACGCCGACGCGGCAATGGAAGCCGAATTTGCTGAAGACGAAGACATCAGGCGTGCTGCCCTCGGCTTCATTTCAGACGCATGGGCTGAAGCCATCGCCAATGGCGTGGATGCGGACGCGGTCGCACATGCGGCAATGTTCACCGCGCTTGCGGATCTGGTTGCCGCCTATGGTGAGGATGCCGTGGCCAAATTGGCCGAAGGCCTGCCGGACCGTATCCTGCAAGGCGACTACACCGTGAACCGGGTTCTGCAGTAACTCTCTCTCGGCACACGTTCTGAAGAGGCCGGTTGTCCGGCCTTTTTGATTCCCGCCTTTTACCTGCGGCTTCGTGTTTCCGGCGCGCTTAAGCAGTCAGCTCAACGCCTGCCGCTTCCAGCGCGAGCTTGAGATAGATCAGCGCGCCGAACAGGACCAGCAGAATTCCGGCAATATGGTTGGCGCGATCCAGCCAGAGATCGTCGATACGCGACTTGAAGTGCGAGACGGACGCCGAAACCAGCACCCACCATGTGGTTGCGCCTGCCGTGACGCCAGCAACCATCACCAATGCACCGAAATGATCCCCGCTCTGGGGGCGGTAGTCGCCGAGACTGCCGAATATCGCCACAAAGGCGAGCACCGCGCCCGGATTGGTGATGGCCATGAAAAAGGCCGCCGTCGCATCGGCCCAAAATCCGTGTTCCCTTTGCTTGCCGTCCCGGGTCAGATGCGGATGGGTATTCCAGATCTTGATGCCAAAAATGATCAGCAACGCCCCGCCGAAAATCTCGATGAGGTCGAACTGGCCCTTGATGAAATTGGTGACCGCCGACACGCCGAAAATCGCCGCCGCGGCAAAAATGGTATCGGCGAGAACGGCCCCCAGCCCCACGAAGACCCCTTGACGGAACCCGCCGTGTACGGCGTGTTGAATGGCCATGATATTGACAGGACCGACAGGCGCTGTTGTGAGAATGCCAACAAAAAACCCGATCAGCGCATATTCGAAAAACGACACGGTCGGTCCTTTTCTAGACCCTTGATTTTACTTTAAGAGCGAACGGACCTCTCGATAGCGGCCCGGTGGGGCCGTGACAAGACAAGAGGAAATTCCAGTCCCGATGTTTCCAGTCTCGCATGAATTGTTTAAGGAAAGGCGCGGGGCGATGCCTGCCTTCACCGCCATGACAACAACGGCGATGGACAGGTGCGGATAAACGAGGAACTTTCATGAGTCGGATTTATCAGACCGCGGTTCTGGCCGCCGGTCTTCTGGCAGGCACAGCTTTCGCAGCTACGGGTGTCGCCAAGACAGTCCAGGTTGAAACGATCCCGGTTGCGCCGAGCGAGCCTTCAAACGCACCGGCCATTCCGGCAGATGACCTCACATTGCCAGAGGCCGAAGAATCGGAGGACGCCGAACCCGCTGCTGCCGAAGAGGCTCAAACACCTGCGAATGACAGCGCGGAGCTGCCTCAGGTGCTTTACAGCACATCGTATCTGCCGAAACCTGTTCAGCGCATGCAGGCCCAACTCAAGGAAGCCGCGCTTTCAGGAAACATGGAACGACTGCGGATGGTGTTCGAAAGCAACGAACTGCCGCCCACCGTCTCGTTCGGGCACATCGACGACCCGATCGACTTCCTGAAAGAAAGCTCCGGCGACGGCGAAGGCTTCGAGATCCTGGCCATTCTTGCCGACATCATGGATGCCGGTTTCCTCCACGTCGATGCCGGTACGCCCCAGGAAATGTATGTCTGGCCTTACTTTGCCCGTTACCCTTTGCACGACCTGACGCCTGATCAGAAAGTCGAGATGTTCCGGATCGTTACTGCGGGTGATTACGCCGAAATGAAGGACTTTGGTGCCTGGACGTTTTATCGCGTCGGCATCGGCCCGGACGGCACGCTGCATTATTTCGTGGCCGGAGACTGACCAGAGTGCCCCAAGACTGACCAGAGTGCCCGGTGACCGCAAGTCGCCAGATAAATCGGGCACGTCAATCGACCGGGCTATTGCGGCAAATGAAAAAATCGTGACAATCAATACGAGCGCAGGCCGTTCGTTACCCCATAAGCACGTGCTTGCGCCCCGCCTTCCAACTCCCGCCACCTGCGGCGCATGCGAGTGACCAATATGATTGTAAGATTTTTCTCCGCTGCCTTTCTGATTTCGCTCCTGGCCCTGAGCGGCTGCCAATCCAGCAGCCAGTCCGGTGATGGTCTGGAAAACGGCAGTGCCGCGCCTCCCATAGGTGATCTGAGCTCCGTTGATCAGGGACCGGACGGCGATCCTGACGCATGTGCCGGCGCAATGTCCGAAGGTACCTCGATGACACCGGGCTGTTAACGGCCTGCAGGTTTTCACAGCCGGTTTTCCGGAACGGTTGAGGCAACAAGCGCCGCCGTTCCGGGAACGCCTCATGGCTGCATTGCCTCACAGGCAATTCAAGCAGTCCTTGCGGATCTCAATCTCCGGCAGGATCTTTCCAGCCGGCTGTTTTCAAGCCTTCGATCAGGGCAGTGACGATTTGATCGCTGGCCTGATGCGAGCGCAGGTAACTGGCCGGGTCCCGACCTAACTCGGGAGACATCTCCGCCATTTTCTCCAGTGCTGCATGGGCGGCAGCCTTATTGCCAAGTTTGGACTGTGCTATTGCGACGAGGCACCAGCTAATCCCGGACCCGTCCAGAACGCCCTTCTTCGCGGCGGTCAGCATTTCCGCATATTGGCCCTTCAGCAGATGATCGACGGCGATCAGGTGATAGTACCAGCCGGGCGCGTTTCGTGTGCGCTCTATCGCCTTTTCCAGATACGAAATGCCTTCGTCGAATTTGCCTGCCACCGCCAGCCGCCAGCCGAGTTGGGCCATGGTGTCCGGATCGTTGGGATTGAGAGCGAGCGCCTTTTTGGCCAGCCTTTCGCCTTCCTCGATATTGCCCATGTAGTGATTGATCGACGAAAGCGCCTTGAGCGCCAGGATATTGTTGCCATCAAGGCTCAAGGCATGTGACGCAGCATCCAGTGCACGGTCGAAGGCAAGTTCCTTGCTTCCGTCCGCAGTCAGACCGAAGCGTGCGGCATCCAGATAGATCCAGCCCAGCATGGCCCAGGCTTCGACATACCCCGGATCCCGTTTGACCGCGCGCTCCAGGCACGACTGGACCGTTGCATGGAGTTGTTTCGAAAAGTTCCTCCGGTAGACGTAGCCGCGCAACACGCATTCGAAACTGTCGTTACTCGGCTCGTTCCCGGCAGGCAGAGTGCTTGCCAGCTCGGACTTGATCACACCATATGGCTGCCCGGCGACGGTTGCGATGTCCGAAGCGATGCTTTCCTCGATTTCCAGCAAGGTCGATCTGCTGCGGACGCGGTCGTAACTGCTCGACCACAGGACCCGCCTACTGGGGCTGTGAACCAGTTTGGCGCTGACACGGATCACCCCGCCTTCCGATCCGACAGCGCCCGTAATCAGGAAGGAGACATCCTCCTGCCGGCCGATCTCAACCGGATCCATTGTGCTGGCCCCGTTGGCACCGGACGGCGGCCAGAAGATGCGAAAGTCCGGAAACCGGCTGAGGGCGGTCATGATCTGCTCCGCGATTCCTTCCGCCAGTATCTGCTGTTCCGGGTCCGTTGATGACACCCTGAAGGGAAGTACCATTACCGACGGTTTCAAGACCTCATCCTGCTCCTCTTGTGCCGGCAGGAAATGCATTACGGCTGCGGCTGCAAGCGCCGCCAGCACAAACAGGATTGCTGCGGCGGCAAGCGCCCAGGGCAATCTGGATACCGTCCCGGAAGCGTGCGCAGCGGTTTCAACTTCTTCGGGCCGTTTGGCCTGAACACTCTCCTCCCTTGCTTCAATCGGGACCTCCTTTGCGGAAACGTCTGCCAGATTGTTGTGAAACTTCGGAGCGTATTGGCCTTTGGGAATGGAAATGCGGATCGGGTTTTGGGCGCCATCGGCGATGTAATAGCTGTCCAGATCGTGCCGGAGACGCCGGGCCTCCAGACGCACGATCGGGTCGGACTGCGGGTCGAAGCTCTCGTCGCGGCCGAAGACCGCCAGTCCGATGGTGTAGCCCTTCAACGTCTCTGCGCGCCCGGCCAAGGCCTCCTCTATCAGGAACGTCAGCATGGCGCGGCGCTTGGGGGTTGCCTGAAAGTGATCGCTTTGCAGGACACGGGACATTTCTTCCCGTACGCGGGCCGGGCAATCGAACTCCTCCACGTCACCTGTTGCAACTATGTGTTGCCCGCCAGACCGCATCTTCCCCCCACTCGAAAGTGCCGTGAATTAACTTCATCCGAACGATAGTCCAATGCCATCAGCTTTGTCATCCGTAACAATTCCCAAAACCGGCGAAGACGGTAAACAGCCCCCAAGACTCCTGTTCGTACCTGTTCACACCTTGTAACCGCTCTGTTTCCCGAACGTAATCTTACTGGAATTTTCCAGGAGCTCTCGAGAACGGAGCAGTGTCGTCATGCCGGTCGCAGCTCTCATCATGCGTCGCTTCAAAGTGGACGAACTTGCTCTTCGCCGCCTCTGCAGCACTCACCCCGCCTTCCTGTCACTTTGCGAGGACTACACAACCGCATGTTGCGCTCTGGAACGCTGGGGAAACGATGAAGCCAAAGCCGCAGACTATCGTGCCGTGATCGAAGAACTCGAACGGGAAATTTCGAGCTTTCTGACAGGAAGCGTTCGTATCGACGGGCCGTCACCGGCCTCCTCCACAAATGGTCCAAAAAGGAGCCATTAGGTATGTTGACCAGAATAGTAACCAGACTGGTGGTCGCAGGCATGGCCTGCACAGCGCTGTCAGGCATGGCCTTCGCCCAGGACGCGAAGAAACCCAACATCCTCTTCATTGTCTCGGACGATACCGGCTACGGCGACACGGGTCCGTATCTGGGCGGTGAAGCGCGTGGCATGCCGACGCCGAACATCGACAAACTGGCCGACGACGGCATGATGTTCACCCAATTCTATGCACAGCCCAGTTGCACGCCCGGCCGCGCTGCCATGCAGACAGGCCGTATTCCCAACCGCTCCGGTATGACGACCGTGGCGTTTCAGGGCCAGGGCGGCGGGCTTCCCGCTGCCGAGTGGACGTTGGCATCGGTCCTGAAAACCGGTGGCTATGACACCTATTTCACCGGCAAGTGGCACCTTGGGGAAGACGATTACGCCCTGCCCAATGCGCAGGGCTACGACGTGATGAAACATGTCGGCCTCTATCACCTCAACGCCTATACCTATGCCGATCCGACCTGGTTCCCGGATATGCCGAAAGACCTGCGCGAGATGTTCGCAAAGGTCACCAAGGGGTCTTTGTCGGGCAAAGCCGGTGAAAAGCCCACGGAAGACTTCAAGATCAACGGCCAATATGTGGACACGCCGGACAAGGGCGTGGTCGGGATCCCCTATTTTGACGGGTATGTCGAAAAAGCCGGTCTGGAGTTTCTGGAAGAGGCCGCAAAGAAGCCGGACACGCCGTTCTTCATCAACGTCAACTTCATGAAGGTGCACCAGCCGAACCTGCCGGCACCGGAATTTGAAGGAAAGTCGATCTCCAAGACCAAATATGCCGATTCCGTCGTTGAACTCGACACCCGCATCGGCAATCTGGTCAACAAGCTCGACGAGCTTGGCCTTGCCGACAATACGATCGTTTTCTGGACCACGGACAACGGCGCCTGGCAGGACGTTTATCCGGACGCGGGCTACACACCGTTCCGGGGCACCAAGGGCACCGTGCGTGAAGGCGGCAACCGGGTTCCGGCCATCGTCCGCTGGCCCGGTCATGTCAAACCGGACACGAAGAGTGCAGCGGTCGTCGGCGGTCTTGATCTGATGGCAACCTTCGCCTCCGTTGCCGACATCACGCTGCCGACCGAAGACCGCGAAGGCAAGCCGATCATCTTCGACAGCTACGACATGACACCAGTCTGGGAAGGCACGGGAGACTCCGGCCGCAAAGCCTGGTTCTATTTCACCGAGAACGAACTGTCTCCCGGTGCTGCCCGCGTCGGCAACTACAAGGCCGTGTTCAACCTGCGCGGCGATGACGGCGCATCTACAGGTGGACTTGCGGTTGACACCAACTTAGGGTGGAAGGGTCCGGAAAGCTATGTCGCAACTGTGCCGCAGATCTTCAATCTGCTTGCCGACCCGCAGGAACGATACGACATGTTCATGAACAACTTCACCGAACGCACCTGGTATCTGCCGGTGATCAACGAGGAAGTGAAGAAACTCGTTGAATCCTACGTCAAGTACCCGCCGCGGAAGCTGCAGAGTGAAGTTTACACGGGGCCGATTACTTTGACCCAGTATCAACGCTTCAAGTACGTTCAGGATGCCCTTGCCAAGGACGGCTTCTCGATCGGCCTGCCGACCGGAAACTGATCTGAAACACGCCGACAGTGTCCGCCCCGATCAGTGACGGAGCGGACACCAACCAGAAATGATCATTTCGGAAGGTTTCAGCCATGAACGCCAGATCTCTCTACAGAACGTTGGTGCTTTACCTGGTCGCGGTCAGCGTCTCGACGGCGGGAGCCCTTGCCCAATCCGATCCGTTGCCGTCCTGGAACGATGGTGCAAACAAGCAGGCTATCGTTGACTTCGTCGAAGCCGTCACGGCGGAAGGTGGAGCGGATTACGTGGCGCCGGGAGACCGGATCGCCACCTTCGACAATGACGGCACCTTGTGGGTGGAGCATCCCATGTACACCCAGTTTGCCTTCGCACTCGACCGGGTGAAGGCCATGGCCCCGGACCACCCCGAATGGAAGACGACCCAGCCCTTCCAGGCCGTTCTGGAAAACGACATGGAAGCGCTCGGTAAGGCTGGCGAAAAAGGCCTGCTGGAAATCGTCGCAGCCACCCACGCAGGCATGAGCACGGAAGCGTTCGAAAAGACGGTCACGGACTGGATCGCAACCACAAAACACCCGAAATTCGACAAGCCCTATACCGAACTTGTCTATCAGCCGATGCTGGACCTTCTCGCCTATCTGCGCGCGAACGACTTCAAGACCTTCATCGTCTCCGGTGGCGGCATCGAATTCATGCGCCCATGGACCGAGAAAGTCTACGGGATCCCGCCCGAGCAGGTGGTCGGCTCGTCGATCGTTACGGAATACAAGGTGATCGACGGCGTTCCCACTTTGATGCGGACACCCAAGGTTGCCTTTATCGACGACAAGGACGGCAAGCCCGTCGGTATCCTCAGCCACATCGGCAAGCGCCCCTTGGCTGCGTTCGGCAACTCCGATGGCGACTATCAGATGCTGCAATATACGACTGCCGGTTCGGGAAAGCGCCTCGGCATGATCGTCCATCACGATGATGCGGACAGGGAATATGCCTATGATCGCGATACCCATTTCGGCACGCTGAACAAGGGACTGGACGACGCCTCGAAAGAAGGGTGGCATATCATCAGCATGAAAGACGATTGGAAGCAGATCTTTCCGGACTAGATCCGCAGGAGAAGACGCATGAAGTGAACCATTGGAATGGTTGTCAGGCAACGGCGAGACTGAGCGGTAATTGACGTCTCGTTTTACCCAGCGGAATTGATGGAAAGGTTTGAGCGTCCAGAATGTTGTTCACCCGATTGCTCATCGTGCTCATTGCAACGCTCTGGTTCCAGAGCGCCATTGCAGCC
The DNA here is from genome assembly GCF_000168975.1 of Roseibium aggregatum IAM 12614. Lineage (GTDB taxonomy): Bacteria > Pseudomonadota > Alphaproteobacteria > Rhizobiales > Stappiaceae > Roseibium > Roseibium aggregatum. The sequence goes on along the minus strand of NZ_AAUW01000005.1, from coordinate 38,593 downwards.
GAAAACCTTTCTTCCGCTGTTCCGGACTATGCCGGGACGGCAACCTGTACCGGCTGCCATGAGGCGGAAGCCAGCGCGTGGCGCCGCTCACACCATTCCAAGGCCTGGATGGAGCCAGGACCGGACACGGTTGACGCCGACTTCGACAATTCGCAGTTCACGAACAAGGGACGCACCAGCCGCTTCTTCACTCGCGACGGCGCCTATTTCATCGAGACAAGCGACGTTCCGGGAAAGACGCAAACCTTCAAGGTGATCGGTGTCGACGGGATCGCGCCATTGCAGCAGTATCTGGTTGAAACGGAACGAGGCCGGGTTCAGTCCTTCGATGTGGTCTGGGACCAGGAGAACAAGCGCTGGTATCACCTTTACGGCAACGACGCTCCTCCACCGCAAGACGGTTTGCACTGGACCGGTCCTTACAAGAACTGGAACGCCCGCTGCGCCGAGTGTCACGCCACCGGCTTTGAAAAGAACTACGACCCCGGAACCAGAACCTATTCCAGCCGGCAGGCGGAAATCGGGGTTGGCTGCGAAGCGTGCCACGGTCCGGGCGCCGCACATCTTGCCTGGGCGAAAGACCCGGAGACCTATGCCCAAAGCCCCTTCCCGGGAACCGGCCCGTCCGGTCTTCTGCCGGTGTTTGCAAAAGGCCGGCCGGAAGCGGAGATCCAGCAATGCGCAAGCTGTCATTCGCGCCGCGAAGCCTTTGAAGACGGCAATCCGGTGCCGGGCATACCGTTCCATGACGCGTACCGCCTGTCGCCGCTTCGTGAAGGCCTTTATCACGCAGACGGGCAGATCCTTGACGAGGTCTATGTCTACGGATCGTTCCTGCAGTCGAAGATGTACGCCAAGGGCGTGAGCTGCAGCAATTGCCACGAGCCGCATAGCGGGCAATTGCGTGCAGAGGCAAACGCCGTGTGCACCCAATGTCACAGCCCTGCGGGCAACGAGGCCTTCCCGTCACTGACCGCCAAGCTCTATGACGATCCCTCTCATCATTTTCACCAACCGGCGACGCCTGGCGCCGCGTGCAAATCCTGCCATATGATCGAGCGGGTCTATATGGGCATCGATGGCCGGAGGGATCATTCCTTCCGCGTTCCACGGCCGGATCTTTCGGAAAAGCTCGGTACGCCCAATGCCTGCAACGATTGCCACGACGACAAGTCCGCCGCATGGGCCGCCGGAGAACTTGAAAAGCGGTTTCCGGACAGCCGCCACCGCGGCCCGCATTTCGCGGAGATCTTTTCAGTCGCTCGGCAGAACCCGGGCGTGAACGCCGCGGACCTTCTGGCGGTCGCCCATCAGGCGAGCTACCCGGGGATCGTGCGGGCGAGCGCGCTGGACCTGCTGCTGCCTGTCGCGACACCGGAGATCGCCGAAGCTGTCACCGACCTTTTTTCAGACCCGGACCCAATGGTCCGCGCCGGAGCGCTGGCGCTGCAGCAGCAGGTGCCGCCAACCCAGCGGCTTCCGCGGATCATTCCTGCCTTGAGCGACCCGGTCAAAGCCGTCCGGATTGCCGCAGCCCGCCTCATGATCGGCGCGCCGATTGCCCATATGCCCGGCAAGATGGCCCAGGCGGCATCCAGTGCCACCACCGAATGGCAACAGTCGCTCGCATACAAGGCGGATTTTCCGGAAACTCAGCTCGTTCTGGGCGGAACGGCGCTCGTCCTTCGCAATATCCCGGCAGCCATAGCAGCCTTTGAGGAAGTTACCCTGCTTGATCCGCAAATGGTCAACGCCTGGGTGATGCAGGTGCGCATCAAGATGGCGGTCGGCGACATGGCAGGAGCGCAGCTCAGTCTGCAAAAGGCTCTGGTTGCCAATCCGTCCGACCCGACGCTTCAATCCTACAAACAGCAGTTTTCGCAAAAGTAGAAGGAAAAGGCGCGCGATACTTCAGATTGCTTTTTCCAGAAATACATCCGCCACATCCAGACGACAGATCTGGGTCTCATTGAGGATCAGGCCCCTGCTACGGCAACAAGCGGCCCTGGACATGGAAGGCAAGTAACATGAAGCAGTTGTTTGTCTTGGGAGCTCTCGCGCTATTCTGCCAGATGACGCCGGCAGGCGCTCAAGACGCCGATCTTGCCAAGAAGCTCTCCAATCCAGTGGCATCGCTTATCAGCGTGCCGTTTCAATGGAACTACGATCACGGATTTGGCCCGTCGGACGGCGACAAGGTTACGCTGAACATTCAGGCGGTGATTCCGATTTCACTCAACGAGCACTGTAACCTGATCTCGCGGACGATCGTGCCCGTGGTCTGGCAGGATGACATCGCCGGAAATTCAGGCACACAGTTCGGTCTCAGCGATACTACGCAGAGCTTCTTCTTTTCACCCAAGGAACCGACCGCCGGCGAAATCATCTGGGGTCTCGGCCCGGTGCTGCTGCTGCCAACAGGCACCGATGATCTGTTGAGCACCCGCAAATGGGGCGCGGGACCGACAGGCGTTGTCCTGCGTCAGTCCGGTCCCTGGACCTACGGCGCACTTGCCAACCATGTCTGGTCCTATGCGGGCGACGGTAACCGCAGCGACGTCAACTCAACCTTCCTCCAGCCGTTCCTGTCCTACACCACCAAAGACGCCTGGACGTTCACGCTGAACTCGGAAACCACCTACGACTGGACGTCAAAACGAATGGTCGGTTCCGATCAATGCGATGGTTGCCAAACTCGTGACGATCGACAAGCAACCCATCAGCTTGCAGGCGGGGGTTCGCTACTATGCGGCAAGTTCGGACAACGGTCCGGACGGCTTCGGTACACGGGCCGCGGTCACGTTTCTCTTCCCGAAATATGAGCCATTCGCGCCAAGCGCGAACTACGAAAAAACATCAGCGCAAAGGGCCGCTCCCTTCACCGGGGACCGGCCTTTGCTTTTGGTGCGACACGGGTGCCGCAAGATCACGGCAACACATCGGTTGCCTTGTGATCTTCCCCTACCCCTTCGATGAGGAACACATCCCCCACCGCCTTCCTCAAGCGCAGAGGCAGGATTGTCCGGTAGGCCGGCGACGCATACCAGGCCTCGGCGTGTTCCCGGTCAGGGAAGGCAATCACGATTAGGTCTCCCCGAAACGCGCCTTCCAGTTGATGCTTCTCGCCGCCGTGGATGATGAAGTGGCCTTCGAACGCTGCGAGCGTCGCGTCGATCCCTTCCAGGTAGGCGACGATGTCTGGTCCCATTGCGACTTCGCGCAGGTGACCTACGGCATAACAGGTCATGGTCCGACCTCTTCAAGCAAGCGGTCGCGCGACGACCGGCTGAAGCCGTGCGGCTTTCCACTCCAACCAGGTAAAACAGAGCACGGCAACGGCCTGAACCAGAAGAAACGCCCACCCCAGACTGTTGGGCGAAACCAGACCGGTGACCGGCAAGAGAAGACTGGCGACAGCCCAGAGAAGGTTGCCGGTGACAATCAGGCCGGACGCCCAGCCGGGCACCTTATCCGCATACGCAAAGACCGCCATGAACACCGCCACCGGGAACAGGGCCAGCCCTGCCCAGAACAGAAGGCCAGCAGAAAGCGCCGTCAACCCGGCGATCCATCCCGACGCCCCGATGAGCAGGGAACCCATCACCGCGCAGGTGAGCGCGTCAAACCTCAGAACAACCTTCAAGGGAACAGGTGTGTTCGATTTGGTCATCATCTTTCTCCAATCGTGAAATCCACCCGCACAGTGCGGACGGCAATGGCGAAAGGATTGCCAACCGGTGTTCTGAAGTCGATTACTTCAGGGGTAATTGAAACTAGAAAACTGTACCGGCAAGATAACGATCATGAAGCGGACAACAGAGACTGCGGGCGATCTGCTGCGTCAATGGCGGCAGCACCGGCGGATGAGCCAGCTTGCGCTGGCGAGCGAAGCGGACATCTCTCAACGGCACCTGAGTTTTCTGGAATCCGGGCGATCGCGCCCGAGCCGGGACATGGTGATGCATCTGGCCGGGCATCTGAATATCCCCTTGCGCGAACGCAACGCCATTCTCGTTGCCGCAGGCCATGCCCCGCACTATCCGCAGCACGATCTGGGGGAACCCGGACTTGCCGCGGCAACAGCCATTGTCCGTCAGATCCTCGACGGGCACATGCCCCATCCCGCCCTTGCCGTGAACCGCTATTGGGAGCTGCAGGCCGCCAATCAGGCGATCCTTGCCCTGCTGGACGGTGTCGCACCCCACCTTCTGGAAGCGCCGGTAAACGTTCTGCGCCTCAGTCTGCATCCTGAAGGACTAGCCTCGCGGATCCTCAATCTCGGCGAATGGCAAACGCATATCCTTGCGCGCCTAGCCCATGAGGTCGAGCAGTCCGCCGATCCGAAGCTGGCCGCGCTCAAGGAGGAGCTTGCCGCCATGGTTCCGGATCAGGCCGCTAAAGCCCACAAACCAGGCCCCGCCCCTGAAGGGCGCATCGCCGTTCCGCTTTATCTGCAAGGCCCCAATGGAGCCTTGAGCTTCCTGAGCACCACGACGGTGTTCGGCACGGCGGTGGATGTCACCCTGTCCGAAATCGCCATCGAGGCGTTCTTTCCGGCAGATGCGGAAACGGCGAGGCAGATGAAGGTCATGACAAGCGGAACCGCGGGCGGACATTCCTGAACCGCCCGCTCCTTGGGCTACCTTCCGCAGATGGCAAAGAGACCTGCTCTCGAGGTGACGCCAAGCTTGGCGTACGCGCGTTTGCGGTAGGTGATCACCGTTGACGGGGCGACGTCCAGATCCGCCGCAATCGCCTCCGCCTTGCGTCCAGACAGGATGCCGAGACATACCGAACGCTCTCGCTCGCTGAGCGCCGCCAGGGGCGGTGGCAGGTCCGTGTCCGATGCCTTTTCGAAATGAAGCAGCGCCAGCCGTCCGGCGAGGCGCGCCAGATCGGGGTCACACAGGGAAGCGGCCGGATCGCTCTGATAAAGGCTGACGAAAAGGCGCAGTCTTTCTCCGACTGCCAGCAGTGTTGTTTTCGCCAGCATGCCGGGGTTTTCGAAAAAGAGCTTCCGGTAGTCCGCGCTCATCCGGCCCTTGATCTCGTCCAGCCGGCTCAAGGTCACGGATTGGGTCGGTGCGGCCATCAGGTCCGGCAACAGCGGGTCCTTGAGAAACCAGCCATCGAGATAGGTTTCGGCCAGTTTCCCGGCCATGGCAGAGCGGCTGAAGTGCCAGGACAACAGGCAGCGCGCCTGTGTGCCCTCGATGGCAAACACCATGATCTGGTCGACGCCAAGCGTTTCGACAAATGCAACAAAGGTCTGGGCAAACCGATCCGTGCCCAGATCCGCGAGGCAGGCTTCAATGTGACAGGCAGTCGTGTGTCCGTCCGGTGTGCTCATGAGATGCTGATAGCATGTCCTCCCCAAAAGGGGACAGACGCGGGAGGCCCCACCTCCTAATCTTCCCTCGACAATCAGGGAGGACACGCAGATGAGGCCAGCCGGACGCGCCGAAACGGACTCGCTCTATTTCACCTATCCGCATTTCGATCCGCCTTCGAACCGTGCGCATCTGACCCGGCCTGTCCGTGTCGCCATTGCCGGTGCGGGGCCGGTCGGCATGACGGCCGCGCTGGCATTGGCTCAGGAAGGAATTGCGTCTGTCCTCTTCGATGCGAAGGCCACCTTCAACGACGGCAGCCGTGCGATCTGTATTGCCCGGCAGAGCTACCACATTCTGGATAGGCTCGGCGCTGTGAAACCCTTTCTGGAAAAATCACTCGGCTGGACCAGGGGCCGCAGCTTCTATCGCGGCCGGAAGATCCTCGAATTCGAAATGCCGGACAGCCCGCGCGAAAAGTACCGGCCGATGTACAATCTCGAACAGCAATACATCGAGCAGTACCTGTGGGATGCAATCGAGCAGGAGCCGCTGATCGAAACGAGATGGCAAAGCCGCGTCTCCGGACTTGAAGACCTTGAAGAAGGCGTCCGCCTGACGATCCAGGACCCTGTGGACACCTACCAGGTCGACTGTGACTGGCTGCTGGCAGCAGACGGCGCACGCAGCACCATCAGGGGGCTGCGCGGGTTGCGGCTCAAAGGCGAAAATTTTGAAGGCCGCTACGTGATTGCCGACGTCCAGATGGAGCATGATTACCCGACCATCCGACGCGCCCTGTTCGATCCGGATTGCCGTCGCGGCGGAACGATCCTGGTTCACAAGCAGCCCGACAACATCTGGCGCATCGACTATCAGCTTCGCGATGGCGAGGATGAAGCCGAGGCGATCCGCGAGGACACCGTGCGGGCCTCGGTGGCCGCCGTTCTGACGGAAATCGGTTATGACGGTGACTGGGACCTGGAATGGTGGAGCATCTACTCGGCCAACACCCTGGCGCTGGATGACTACCGCGACGGCCGGGTGTTCTTCATCGGTGACAGCGCGCATATCGTGCCGATCTTCGGCGTGCGCGGGCTCAACAACGGTCTTGCCGACGCCCATAACATCGCCTGGAAGCTGGCCTGGGTGCTGAAAGGCAAAGCCGGCCCTCGCCTCCTCGACAGCTATACGCCCGAGCGGCGCGGCGCGACGCTGGATGTGTTTCAGAATGCGTCCAAATCAGCCCGGTTCATGACACCACCAACGGCAGGCTGGCAGTTGATGCGCGATGCAGCGCTCAATCTTTCGCTCAGCCATCCCTTTGCAGGAGAGCTCGCCAACCCGCGCCAGATGACGCCCTATACTTATGCCGACAGTCCGATTGTCACTCCCGATGAGGACGGCTTCGAAGGCGGACCAAAACCCGGCGCGGTCTTGCCGAATGCGCGCGTTAATGGCGGGTTCCTGTCCGACCTGCTCGGCGACGGGTTTTCGCTGATCGTCTTCAGTCCGGAGTTGGCCGATCGTCTCGCCGACCTGGATCTCACCCCGCTTGTGCTGCAGCCGGGCTCTGAAGCGGCTGATGTGCTGGCGGCTTCACCCGGCAGTGCCTATCTCGTCCGGCCTGACATGCATATCGCGGCGCGCTGGCAATCCGCTTCACCAGAAGCAGTCCGCGCAGCTCTCGAGTTGGCAGTAGCTGGAGGAAAAACATGACGCCCGCCGATCTGGAAACCGTTTACGAGGCCCTGGCCGAACAGCTCGATGCCATCGGGCCTGATCGCCGGGAGCTTTATCTCGCCAAGCTCGCCTTGCTGCTGGTGCATGAGATCGCCGATGCCGGTCGTGCGCGCTCGCTTGTTGCCGATGCTGCCAGCAATCTCGAGATATGACGTCAGCGCCAACAAATAAAGCGTGTCGCGATCTTTCGAATTCAGGCGACACGCTTTTTCTCTTTTTAACGCACAGCCTTTTGCGTCATTCAGAATGACCCGCCCGACACTTTTGAGCGGCGGATTCTTTTGAAGACAGCCCCTCGGTACGTCTTCCCGGACGCAGCGGAGCGGAGATCCGGGACCGGTGAGCCGGGGCCTCTCGTTTGAGCGGCCTCAAAAGATAGCTCCCTGGCTCCCCGATCCCGGCTCGCGCTACGCTTGGCCGGGATGACGCCGGTGGTTGAAACCGGAAGCCCTGACTTTGAACCGGCCGACCTCGCTTTAAGCGAGCGCCGCGATGACGATGATCTCGACCTTGTATTCCGGGGCTGCCAGCTTGGCTTCACCGGTTGCGCGTGCCGACGGATTGGCCGGGTCCACCCAGGCGTCCCAGACCTTGTTCATCTCGGCAAAGTCCTTCATGTCGTCCATCCAGATGGTCGTCTGAAGAATGCGGCTCTTGTCGCTTCCGGCCTGCGCCAGAAGAGCATCGATCCGTTCCAGGATGGTCTGGGTCTGGTTGGTGACAGTGTCGCCCGGATTACCGACCTGGCCAGCGAGATAGACGAGACCGCCATGGATGACAGCCTGGCTCATGCGCGGGCCAACTTCCAGCCGTTTGATGTCGGACATGTTTGAATTCCTTCTTGTTTTGAAAGAGACGCCCGCTCAGAACAAGCGGGCGGGATCGAGAGCGGTCACGACCTTTTCGGGCAGCTCGCTCGGGTGTTTGAGGCAAAGATCCGCAACGAGCCGGGACAGCGCCGGTGCCGTTTGTACGCCGTAGCCGCCCTGACCGGCAAGCCAGAAAAACCCTTCCGCGTCCGGTGCGAAACCAACCACAGGAGTGCGGTCCGCAACGAAGCTGCGCAAGCCCGCCCAGTTCCGCTCAACGCGCGTGACGGGCATGGTCACGGCCTGCTCAAAGCGGTGCAGCCCTTCGGCCAGAACCATGTCGTCGGCCCAGGCATCGTGCGGTTCGACAGGGTCCTCGTCGGCGGGCGAGACCATGAACTTTCCCGCATCCGGCTTGGCGTACCATTGCTCCGACGCACTGGCGACGAGCGGCCATTTGGTGACATCGACGCCGTCCGGTGGCGGCACGATGGCGGCCGAGCGGCGCATGGGCACGAGGCCGATCTTGCGGACGCCTGCCAGATCCGCGATCTGATCGGCCCAGGCTCCGGCGGCATTAATGAGGACCGGGGCCTCAAACACGCCTTTGGGCGTTTCGACACGCCACTTGTCACCGCTCCTGAGAATGCTCTGCGCCGGTGCTTCGGTAACGAAGCGCGCACCGGCCTTGCGTGCAAACCGGGCAAAGCCCTGCAACAGCCTGTCGACGTCGATATCCTGTGCGTCCCACTCGATGGCGGCAGCGGCAATCCTCTCCTTGCGCAGCAATGGAAACAGGGCGACGGCTTCGTCCGCCGTCAGGACTTCCATGCCGTCTCCGCCGTCCAGATAGGCCTTGAACGCGTCCAGTTCGTCCTCGGTCGCAATCAGCATCTCACCCCGGGGCGACAGCAGGCTTTCGTCGGAAATTCCTTCCGGGTTCTTCAGAACCGGTTCGGAAGCGGCATTCAAGGCCCGTAAGGTGGCATTGCCGTAGTTGCGGATGAAGATGGCGGCAGAGCGGCCGGTTGCGTGGCGGCCGAGCGCATCTTCCATTTCCAGCACGCTGACTTTTGCTTCCGGCGCAAGCCGCGCTGCGGCCCCGGTGCCGGCGATGCCGCCGCCGATGATCAGAAAGTCCGATGTCTCGATCATGCGTCCTGGAACCCTTTGAGGAAACTGGTGAGGTTCTGGCCCAGTTCTTCCGAAAGATAGCCGCCCTCCTGCACGAACAGCACCGGCAGGCCGAGCTTCGCGATAGCGGCACCGATCCGTCCGAACCCGGGCGTGGTGATGGCAAGCCCCTTGAGGGGATCCTTCTCATAAGCATCAAGACCCAGGGCAACAACAAGAATGTCGGTGCCGAATGCCCGGATATGGTCGAAAGCCGTTTCCAGAGCTTTCAGGTATTCGTCATCCCCGGTGCCGCGTGCCAGGGGCAGGTTGAGATTGCAGCCTCGACCGGCACCCTCGCCGCGCTCATGACCGTGTCCCCAGAAGAACGGATAGAACCGCACCGGATCGGCATGCAGCGAAACGGTGAGAACGTCACCGCGCTCATAGAAGATGCCTTGCGTGCCATTGCCATGGTGGACATCGATATCGAGGATCGCCGGACGCTTGCCCGCCTTCAGAAGCCTTTCGGCCACGATGCCGGAATTGTTGAGGAAGCAGAACCCGCCTGCCAGATCACCAAAAGCATGGTGGCCGGGCGGGCGCGACAGCACATAGGCGACCTGTTCCCCGGCCGCCATGAGATCCGCGCCGTGAATTGCGCTTTGAGCGGACCAATAGGCCGCTTCCCAGGTGCCCGCGGCAATGGGGCAACTGGTATCGGCCTGGTGGAACCCTGCCTGACCAACCGCCGAGCGCGGATAACTTGCCGTGCGCCTGTCCGGATGAATGTTCGGGATGACCTCGTCGGACGCGCCCTCGATCCGGCTCCAGCGGTCATGGATCGTTTGAAGAAACACCAGGTATTCAGCCGAATGAAGCGCTGCGATCGGCCCGAGGCCATGATCGTCCGGCACCTCGAAACGGCAGCCGGCTGCCTTGGCACCTGCTGTCAGGACCTCGATGCGCCTTGGCTGCTCCGGATTGGCAAGCCTGGTTCCATTTGCCATGAAGTGCTTGGGATCATGCGCCCACTGGCGGTCGTCAAAAATGGCTTTCATGAGCGGTCCCTCAATTTGTCGAATGCCGGTGCGCGCAGATCGAAGACGGTTTCGCCTTCCCGAGGCGCAAAACCGAGCCGTTCGTAAAAACGGCGTGCATGCGGATTGTCGTGATAAACGGCGAGTTTCAGAAAGACCGGTGTCCAGCTTTCAGGGGCAAGGTCGAGGCTCGCGGCGAGCAGGCGCTGGCCCAGCCCTTCTCCGCGCGCCTCACTGTCGACCCAGAGGTCGGAAACATAGAGACCGGTGCCGCCGCGTGTGGTCGAAAAGACCGGCGAGGCCTGCAACACTCCGAGTGTCCGGCCGTCAGCATTTCTTTCTGCCAGCAGCGCGAAAAAAGCCGGGGCTTCCGAGAACCCGTGGCGGATCACATCATCGAGACTGGCAACGTGGGTGTCGCCCATATCGGCTGAAAGCTGGAGCAGTGCCGCATGAAGCCTTTCGGCATCCTCCCGCTTTGCCCGCCTGATCGTAATGCCACTCATGATCAGAAGGCCGTCCCGCCCGCGCCCTTGAGGCCCAGCATCTGCCTGGCTTCGTCCGGTGTGGCAACCTTGCGTCCGAGTTCTTCGACAATCTTGCGGATCTTGGTGACCTGCTCTGCGTTGGACCGGGCAAGTTCGCCCCTGGCGATGTAGAGATTATCTTCCAGCCCAACGCGCACGTGCCCGCCCATGCTGGCGGCAATTGTCGCAAAGGGGATCTGTTGTCGTCCCGCTGCAAGGACAGAGAAGATATAGTCGTCGCCGAAAAGCTTGTCCGCCATCCGCTTCATGTGTTGCAGGTTCTCCGGATCGGCGCCGATACCGCCCAGGACACCAAAGACGAACTGGATGAAGAACGGCGGTTTGACGAGCCCGCGGTCAGCGAAGTGGCGCAGCATGTAGAGGTGTCCGACGTCGTAGCATTCGAACTCGAAGCGCGCGCCGCGCTGCTGCCCCATCTGGGTGAGCACGAATTCGATGTCCCGCGGTGTGTTCTTGAAGACGAGATCGTCCGTGCCGCGCAGGAACGGCTGTTCCCAGTCGTGAAGCCACGTGTCGTAGCGGTCGGCCAGCGGATAAAGCGCGAAGTTCATGGTGCCCATGTTGAGAGAGCACATTTCCGGCTCAGCCTTCAGCGGACCGGCAAGCCTGTCCTCCAGGCTCATGATGGCGCTGCCTCCGGTGGACAGATTGAGCACCGCGCTGCAGCCTGCCTTGATCTCCGGCAGGAAGGCCATGAAATCGGCTTCACGGGCCGACGGCTGACCGGTCTCGGGATTGCGCGCATGCAGATGCAGGATGGCCGCACCCGCCTCGGCGGCGCCAATGGCCTGTCCGGCAATTTCAGCGGGCGTCACCGGCAGATGGGGCGACATGGTGGGCGTATGAATGGAGCCCGTGACGGCACAGGTGATGATGATCTTGTCTGTCATGTCTTGATTTTCAGCTGGCTTTGGCCTGTTGCCTTGAAATCCTGTCGAGGAACTGGCGGAGAGAAAGGTCGAGGCCTTCGATGATCTCGGCAACATGATCCGGGGTCGAGATCATCGGCGGTGCGATCAGGAAATGATCGCCGCTGTAGCCGCCCCGCGTCCTGCGGGAATAGATGATGAGGCCGTTCTCGTACGCGATATCGACCAACTCGTTGAAGGCGTTCAGTTCCTTCGCAAGCGGTCTCAGGCTTGCCCGGTCCTCGACCAGTTCAAAGGCCAGCAGAAGACCTTCGCCGCGCACGTCGCCGATGATCGAATAACGGTCCATCAGCTTCTTCAGTTCGCGCTTCAGGAGCGCCCCGGTCTCAGCCGCGTTCTGGCAAAGGTTTTCCCGCTCGATCTCTTCCAGCACCGCAAGGCCGGCAGAGCAGGCAAGCGGATTGCCGGCATAGGTGAAGCCATGCAGGAAACCGCCATTGTCGAGCACGTTGGTGACGATGTCCTTATGCGCGATCATGGCGCCGAGCGGTGCATACCCCGCGGCAAAGCCCTTGGAGATGACCAGGATATCCGGATCCACGTTCCAGTGCTCACCGGCAAAGAACTTGCCGGTTCGCCCGCCTCCGGTCATGACCTCGTCGTGGATCAGCAGGACGCCGTAACGGGTGCAGATCTCGCGGATGCGCTGCATGTAACCTTTGGGGGGCACAAGCGCACCGGTTGAAGCGCCGCCGACCGGTTCGACGATGAAGGCGAGGATCGTTTCCGGGCCTTCGGACAGGATCTTTGCCTCCAGCATGTCGGCATAATGCTGCCCCGTTGCCTCATCGTCCGGGTCCAGCCCGTCGAGATAGGCACGCGGTGCCGGGATCTTCGGCATCGGCCGCATCATCGGGTCGAATGGGGCGGTAAGCGGCGCGTAGCCTGTCAGGGCCAGCGCACCGAGCGTGCAGCCGTGATAGCTCGGTTCGCGCGAGATGATCTTGTAGCGCTGAGCCTCGCCGATCGCGATTGCGTTCTGGCGGGCCAGCTTGATGGCGCTTTCCACCGCTTCCGATCCACCGGAAACGAAGAAGACCTTTTCCAGCCCCTCAGGCGCCAGCGCGGCCGTCCTGGCGGCCAGCAGTTCAGCCGGTTCGGTTTCGAAGTGAAGACGGTACCCGAAAGTGGATTTGTCCATCTGTTTGCGCATTGCCTCGAGCACGCGCGGGTTGGAATGGCCGATGTTGCAGACCATCGCCCCGGAGGAGCCGTCGAGATAGCGCTTGCCGTCGACGTCCCACATGTAGACGCCGCGCGCCTGGTCCAGAACGGGCCGGCGCTGGCGGGACTGGTAGAACAGATGAGAGGTTTGAGGACGGCTCATGAAGCAGCTCCCGGCAGGGCTGCGCAGTCGCGCGGGCGGAAGCGAACGGAAACGTCGGAGCCTTCCTCAAAAGGGTGCTGATCGATCATGTTGATCACCTGAAGCTGCTGGTCGCCGACACGCACGAAATACCGTGCCGCCTGACCCTGGTAGTCCACCGCCTCGACCTTGCCGTCGAGCGCGATGCGATCATCCGCCGGAGCGGATTTTTCCGCCAGCAGAAGTTTTTCCGCCCGGATCACAAGCTGTGCAGGACCGGGTTGCGACACGTTGGGGGCCTTTTCCCTCGGCATGCTGATCTTGCCGAAGTGAGGCAATTCGAGAGACAGGTCCTGCCCGTCCACCGCCTGGCATGTGGCAGGCAGAATGTTGGAGATGCCCAGGAAGCGCGAGACGAACTCGCTTGCAGGTGTGTTGTAGACCTCCTGCGGCGTGCCTATCTGTTCCACCCGCCCGTTGGACATGACGACGATCCTGTCGGACATGGCAAGCGCTTCGGACTGGTCATGGGTGACGAAAACAGTGGTAATGCCGATCCGGTGCTGGATGCGCTTCAGTTCGACGCGCATGTCTTCCCGCAGGTTGGCATCGAGCGCGGACAGCGGCTCGTCCAGCAGCAGGACATCGGGTTCGATGACGATGGCCCGCGCCAGGGCGATACGCTGCTGCTGGCCGCCGGAAAGCTGCTTGGGGTATCGGTCGCTGACGTGGGGCAGTTGCACCAGTTCCAGCACGTCGCGCACCTTCATCGCGGCATCCGCCTTGGAGATATCGCGGTATTTCAGGCCGAAAGCCACGTTTTCGGCAATCGTCTTGTGCGGGAACAGTGCGTAATTCTGAAAGACGAGACCGAGGTTCCGCCTGTGGATCGGCACATCGTTGATGCGCTGTCCCTTGATGGTGATGTCGCCTTCGGTGGGGTCGATCAGACCGGCGATCATCCTGAGGGTCGTCGTCTTGCCGCATCCGGAGGGGCCGAGCAGCGTGACGAAGCTTCCGTCCGGGATGTCCATGCTCATCCGGTGAACGGCGGTGAAGCCGCCGAACTTCTTGACGATATTTTTGAGGGAAACCGCGCTCACGCAAATTCTCCAGGTCCTGGGGAGAAGACGACCTTCCGGCAGCAACTGCCGGAAGGTGCTGGGTCAGTGATGGGGCCGTACCGGGCTCAGTAACCCTTCTGGATCCGCCCGAACATCTTGGACCAGTCCTGCTCGTGGCTGTTCCAGTATTCCGGATTGGCGAAGGTCAGACCGTCGAGCGTTCCTGTCGGGTCGAAGGCCGGCAGGGTCGGGATCTTCTTGCCGAGGTCGACCTTTGTCGGGTCGAGCGCCGGTGGATAGTTCTGGCCTTCGGCGACCGCGATGGAGGTTTCCGGCGCCAGCATGAAGTTGAGCAGCTCTTCACAGGCTTCCATCGGCGAGCCCTTGATCACGAACAGGCATTCCTGCCAGCCGAAACCGTTGGGCGGATCGATATAACCGATGTCGTGGCCCTGCTCCTGCAGCGCATAAATCCGGCCGGACCAGCCTTCGGTGACGTAGATTTCCTCTTCCGCCAGAAGGCTCATGAGCTCAGCGCCGGACTGCCAGTATTTCAGCAGCAGGTCGCGGTTGGTGCGCACGGCCTGCCAGACGGCATCCATATCCGTTGCGTTGTTCGGGTCCTGGTCGGTCTGCAGCGATGCGTACCAGACGCGCGTGCGCCAGTCGGACCAACCGCCGATCTTGCCCTTGTAGGCTTCATCGATCAGGAGCTTCGCGCCCTTCTCCTTGGCTTCATCGTCAGAGATGTATTTCCGGTTATAGGCAATGCCCGTGGTGCCGTAGTCATAAGGCACGCAGGACAGCTTGCCGTCGGTGACACCCCGGAAGACGTCCGTCAGTTTCGGGATCACGTATTTCAGGTTCGGGATGTTGTCCTCGTTGAGCGTCGAGTTCAGCCCGAGATTGACGTAGCGCGCATAGTCGAAGACGCCGGACAGATGCGCGATGTTGTATTCGCCTTCCTGGCTGGCCTTGACGCGCGACAGATATTCGTCACCGCCGCCGAACGTTCCGTCGACAACCTTGATACCGGTCTTTTCGGTATACGGATCGAAGGCATATTTGCGGAAGGCTTCCGAAACGACCCCGCCCCAGCCATCGAAGCGAACTTCCTCGGTTGCAGCCATGGCATGGCGAGCAAAGGGTGTCTGCACCCCGTAGGCGAGACCGGCGGCCCCGATCAAGCCAAGGAACTTGCGGCGGTCGAGATCGCCGTTGAGATAGCGTTCGCGCAGACGCTCATAGCGTTTGGTATTGTCCATCTTGGTTTCCACTCTGGTTCTTGTGTCATTTACTTGCTTTGATCGCGCGGTTCTAACTGCCGCGCTGCATGGCCATCCGCCGGGCAATTGCCAGCCCGATAAGCGGCAGGCCGACGGTAAGGAAAATCATCACAGTGCCGAGGGCGTTGATCTCCGGAGAGATGGAATTGCGCAGCATGGCAAAGATCTGGGTGGGCACGGTTTCGACCCCGCCCGGCTTCCAGAACAAGGTGCCGGTAATGTCGTCAAAGCTGATGGTGAAGGCGAACAACATGCCGGCGAAGACAGCAGGCGCCAGCAGCGGCAGCGTAATCTGGAAGAAGGCCTGCACCGGGCTGGCGCCAAGGCTGAGAGCGGCTTCCTCATAGTCGCGGCGAATGCCGACGAGGCGGGCCTGCACCACGAGGATGACGAAGGGCAGCGTGAAGATGACGTGCCCCATCAGCAGCAGGAAGAAGCTCTTGTTGATCGACAGGAAATTCAGGAACAGCAGCAAGGCGACCGCCAGCACCACCTCCGGCACCAGGATGGGGGCAATCAGGAGGGTGGAGATCAGGTTGCGGCCCGGCACCTCGTAGCGCACCAGGGCAAGGCTTGCCAGAACGCCGAGTGTCGTGGAGATCAGCGCCGTCAGCGCGCCGAGGATGATTGAGGTCTGGAACGCCCGCAGGATGGCGTCGTTGCCGGCCAGTTCAACGAACCAGCGGAACGAGAAGCCGGTCATCGGAAAGCTGCCGAACTGGCTGGCGTTGAAGCTGAGCAGCACCACCACCGCGACCGGCAGAAACATGAACAGATAGACCAGCAGCGTATAGGCCCGGATCAGTTGCCACCCCATCAGCCCAGCCCCTTCATCAATTGGCCCATGCCGAGATAGTGGTTGTAGATGAGTACCAGGGTGCCGAGGACGGCGAGCAGCATGAGCGAGAGCGCCGAGCCGAGTGGCCAGTTGAGCTGGGTAATGATCGCCTCGAAAACGAGATTGGCGAACATGGCGTCCGTCGGCCCGCCCAGAACCAGCGGCGTGATGTAGGTACCGGCGCTCAGCACGAAGCAGAGCAGGCCGCCCGCGGCCAGCCCCGGCAGGGACAGCGGCAAGGTGACTTCCCGGAACGCCTGCCAGCGGGTGGAGCCGAGCGAACAGGCGGCGTCTTCCAGCGATACATCGATCCCTTCCAGCGCCACGTAGACGTTCAACACCATGAAGGGCAGCAGGAAATGCACGAGGCCCAGGATCACCGTCGGCTCGTTATAGAGCATCTGGACCGGTTCGGAGACGATGCCAAGATTGAGCAGCGCCCAGTTGACCGCGCCGGACACGCCCAGAATGTTGATCCAGGACATGGTGCGGATGATGTAGCTGATCCAGAAGGGCAGCATCAGCAACAGCAGCAGCAATGCCTTGTTGCCACGCGAGCGGGCGATGAAATAAGCCGCCGGATAGCCCATGACGGCGCAGGCAATTGTCGTAATTGCCGCGATCCGCAGCGTGCCGAGCAGGATGTCCCGATAGAAGGGATCGGTGAGTGCCTCGTTCCAGTTGTCCAGATAAAAGCCCGCCTGGTCGGCGCCGGTGGCTGTGCGCAGCCAGAAGGAATAGACCACGATGAAGACAAGCGGCACAAACAGCAGCAACCCGACTGCGGTCAGCGCTGGGGAGAGAAGTATCCATGGCTGTCGTTTTTCCCGCGCCTCGACGCTCATGCGCTCAAACCCTGCCAGATGCCTTGTCAAAATTGCTTGACTTCAGCGTCGCAGAAGGGTGTTTATTGATCAAATAGATAGTAGAAATTATAACTATAGATCTGATCAATGACTGAGCGATTGCGCCCCATCCAGGCAGAGCGGCTTGCCCGCGAACTGGATTGGAACCTGCTGAGAACCTTTATCGTGCTGGCCCAATCGGGCAGCGTGACGAGGGCGGCGGATCGGCTGCGCCTCAAGCAACCGACCGTTTCCAGCGCGCTGAAGCGGCTGGAGGACCGGTTGGGGCGCAAGCTCATCAACCGCAAGCCGGGCCAGTTCGAGCTGACGGAAGCCGGTCAACTGCTGCTGAAGGAAGCCATCGAGATCCAGGGATCCATCCTGCGGCTTGGTACGCTGATGCGCGACGTCACCGACGAGATCCGTGGCCATGTCGAGATCGCCATGGCCAGTCACGTGGTCTCGCCGCTTTACGACGACACCTTGCGCGCCTTTCATGAACGCCATCCTGCGGCAACGCTGACGGTCAATGTGTCCGCCAGCAAGGACGCGCTGGAGGCCGTGACCTCGCGCAGGGCGTCTCTTGCTGTCTGCCTGGTGCGCGAACGCAACCCGAAGCTTGAATATCTGCGCCTTTTCCGTGAGTTCTTCGGCCTTTTCTGCGGCCCACCCCATCCGCTATTCGGCAAGACGAACCTGACGAAGGCCGATCTTGCGGGCCAGTCCTCGGTCAGTTTCGTGACCGACCGGCTGGAAGATGCGCTCCGTCCGGTCACCTTGATGCGCGCGGAAGCCGATCTGGAAGACAGGGTCGTCGGCACTTCCGCCAATCTGGAAGAAGTGCGGCGCATGATCATCGCCGGGCTGGGTATCGGCCCCCTGCCCGTCCACGTCGCCAAGCGGGACATCCGCGATGGACTTTTGTGGCAATTACCGCCCTATGACGCGCTGCCGGAGATCGACGTGCATGTGGTCTGGAATCCGAAGGCGAAACTGAACCGGGCCGAACAGGCACTGCTCGACATGCTGCTTGAAAAGATTCGGCAGACACCGATCGAGAAACGGACTTATCGATGACAGTCTTCTGGGGTTGAATGGCCAGCCGGCTTCTTTACCAAGTCGAGCGGGCAATAAGGGAAACCCTGTAGCTGCACATTGCATTCCTCAACCGACGTTGTAAAACTTTCAGCACGCTGCGGAAATCTGGCGGTTAACGCCGACCGGGCTGAAAGGGTTAGAAGATGAATTGTGCACGGCTCGCCTGGAAATACCTGTTCCTCGCGCTCATGACTGTTGCCCTGTTTCAGTCGCCGGCCACCGCGGCGGAAGAATTCTTCCAGGGTGGTTGGACCCTGCAGCGGGACGCATCGTCCCTCCGGTTCCAGTCGGTGAAGAACCTCACAATCGTGGAATCCAGCTCTTTCGCCGAATTTGAAGGCGGCATAGACGAAACCGGCAACGCCAGAGTTCGCATCTATCTGGACTCAATCGATACGAAAATCGACCTCAGAAACGTGCGCATGCGGTTTTTGTTCTTCGAGACGTTCGAATTCCCCGAGGCGGTGATCACCACGCAAATCGATGCGTCGGCTCTGGCCGACCTTCCGACCGTCAAACGCAAGATCATACCGCTGGATTTCAAGCTGGATCTTCACGGTGTTTCCAAATCCTTCCAGTCCGACGTTGCCGTGACCTACCTGAGCGCGGATCTGGTTGCCGTTTCGAGCACTGCGCCGGTTTCCGTTGCGGCGTCTGACTTCAACCTTGGCGGCGGCATCAAGAAGCTCGAGGAAGCCGCCGGTGTGGTGATTGTGCCTTCGGCAACGGTTTCCTTCGATTTTGTCTTCGCGCGCAAAGCCGCTGAACCGGCTCAGAGTGTTTCGACGGATGCGGCACCAAAGGTTACAGCCTCCCAATCGGCGGCGAGCACCGCGCTGGAACCGGAAGGCAACCTGGACAGTGAAGCCTGCACCGGCCGGTTCGAGATCCTGTCCCGCACGGACAATATTTATTTTCCAAGTGGCAGTTCGCAGCTTGACCCGCGAAGCGAACCGCTGTTGAACAGCCTCGTTGACATCATCTTGAGATGCCCGGGACTGGTTATCGAAGTCGGCGGCCACACGGACAGTGACGGCAGCGATACATCGAACCAGCTTCTGTCCGAGCGCCGGGCGGGTGCGGTCAAACAATATCTTGTCTCGAAGAGCATTCCCGAGAGCAGGATCAAGAGCGTCGGTTATGGTGAAAGCCGGCCCGTCGCAGCAAACACATCTGCGGACGGAAAGCGCCGCAACCGGCGGATAGAGTTTGTCGTTGTCGAATAAGCCTCTCATGCATCGCACTGCGATCGGTTTTCTTCTGGCGCTGACAGTCAGCCTTGGCCTGTTCATGAGCAGGGCGCAGGCGGAAGCGCGACTGGCGCTGGTGGTTGGCAACGGCAACTACACCGAGGTCACGCCGCTGGACAATCCGGTCAACGATGCCGAGCTGATGGCCGACACGCTGCGCAAGGTCGGCTTTGAGGTAACGCTCGTCACGGATTCCAGCCAGCACGAAATGATCACGGCGATCTCACGGTTCGGCAGCCGTTTGCGGGCAGCCGGCGAGGACGCGACCGGGCTTTTCTACTATGCCGGCCACGGTGTGCAGTCCTTCGGTACGAACTTTCTGCTTCCGGTCGACATTGAGCTCCAGGACGCTGCCGACCTCAGCCTTGTCGGCGTGCCGGCCCAGGCCGTTCTGCGGCAGATGTTTTCGGCGCGCAACCGGACCAATATCGTCATTCTGGATGCCTGCCGGAACAACCCGTTCGCTGCGATCCCGGACCTGAGCGACAACGGCCTTGCGGAAATGAAGGCCCCCAGAGGCACCTTCCTGGCCTATTCGACAGCCCCCGGCGATATTGCCCTTGATGGTGCAGGCGGCAACAGCCCGTTCACAGAAGCGCTGGCGCGGCACCTGCCGACACCCGGAATGTCCGTTGAAACTCTTTTCAGGGAAGTTCGGGTCGACGTTCTGAAGGATACCGGCAACCAGCAGACGCCCTGGGATACGTCCTCCCTTACCGTCGATTTTCAGTTCGTTCCCGCCAAGGCCCCTTCAGCGGAAGAAGTCGAGCTTCGGCAGATCTGGGACACGGTCAAGCTCAGCCAGGACCCCTTGCAGGTGCTCTTGTTCCTGCGTGCGCACCCGGACAGCCGCTATGCGGGGGAAGCCAGGGAACTCCTGACGGTGCTGATGGAGAAAGAGGCACAGCCTGTCGTGTCGGCAGAGGCTCCGTCGCAACCCGCCTCCGAGCCTGCCGCCCCCCAGACAAGCGAGCGCGACATGATCGAGACAGCGCGCCGCGAGGGAACGGCAAGCGCCTATCAGACCTATCTGGATGCCTATCCAAACGGGGCGTTTACAGAACTGGCGCGCCTGGAACTGCAGACGATCCTGAACAAGGAGCAGAGCACCGACCCGGTTACCAATCAGCCGCCGCCGGAAGAGGCGCCTGTGGCCGCTCAACAGCCCTCCACTGACCAGGATCAGAAAGGCCCGCCCGCGGTCATCGCGTTCAATGCGCCGCTCGCCATGGGGGATCCGGAAATTGCCAGCCGCAGCATTTCGGAACTGATCACAGGGTCACCGAAATATCCGCCGATCGAAGGCCTGCCGGAGGCCGTCTGGAAGGACAAGACCTGCGCTGCGTGCCATCACTGGGAACAGGCCAACCTGTGCGACCAGGCCAAGACCTATGTCGCTGACAAGTCCCGCGCCGTGGCGAAGGAACACCCCTACGGTGGCGCCTTCAAGAATGCCTTGCGGCTCTGGGCCCAGCAGGGATGTCCCTGAGGTCAGCGCCGGTTTCTTTTTCGCAGGACCCGCTATTCTTTCTACACCGGTCTGGAGATCACCGCATAATCCGCATAGCCGGCGTAAAGACGGTGGAATGACAGTAGCGCGCCGTTGTTGGCGGCAAGACCTGTCAGTTCGTCTTCCAGACTTGCGCGCGGAGACACGTGGAAGGATTTCAGCCAGGCAAACAGCAGGCGCTTGAACCAGCCCGGCATCCGCTCCTGCTGACCGAAATCGACGACGTGAATACGTCCGTCCGGCGCCAGCCGGGCAGCACCTGCCGCCAGTGCTTCACGCCAGATCGGGATCATGGACAACGTGTAGGAATAGAACACCCGGTCGAAAGCCGGCACGCCAAGGCCTTCCGTTGCAGCGGGATTGGCGGCATCGCCCTCCACAAGCGTGATCCGGTCCGTCAGGCCAGCCTTGTCGATATTCTTCTGCGCGGTTTCCAGCATGTTCCTGGAAATGTCGACACCGAAGAAGCGCACGTCCGGATAAGCCTTTGCGGCTGCAATCAGGTTCCGGCCCGTGCCGCAGCCAAGTTCCAGAACAGTGCCTCCTCGCGGAGGCTGGAGGTCTCGGATCAGCCTGTCACGCCCGAGCAGATAGAACTTGCGGGTCAGGTCATAAAAATGGCGCTGATGGCGATAGACGGCGTCCATCAGCCGGGCCGTTTCGACAGCTTGGGTCATGATGCTCGTTTTCCGTCCTGAGACAGGCCAGTCTAACCGTTGAACACATAAAGGTGGAAGCCACCATAGATGGAAGAACGGTCCTGACGGCCGAGTTCCAGGCTTTCCTCTTCCTCATAGGTCCAGCGATCCAGAATTCGGTCGGCGACGCGGCCCGGCAGCAAGGTCGGTTCGGCAGCCGTGCGGAAGATGACCCGGGCGCCCGGGCGGGCGGTGCGGGTGATTTCGGCCCAGAGAGCGTTGAGCTGATGATCGGTCATCCAGTCCTGAGCGTCGAGCAACACGTAGGCATCGAGCGTGTCGTCCTGAACCGACTGGAGATGCTCGGTGAAATTCCGGTTGAGCACCCGGACACGGCCGGCACGCTGACGGATTTCCTCGAAGTGTTCCCGCTTCAGATAGGGCGGCAAGGGCCCTGCCGGACCTGTGCTGTCCTGACCACCGGGGGCATAGCCCCTGCCGAAGGCCTGCCAGGCAAAATAGTTGTCCTGCATGGAAAAGTCGCAAGCCAGCTTCTCGAGCCGCTGGCGCAGAACCGCGGACATGTCGCCCTCGGCACTGGCAGATACCAGCGCATCATATTGCGCCGGGGGAATACCGAGGCCGTAGAGAGACATCTTCTTCGATGTTGCCCAGCGTACCAGACGCTTGTCGAACAGCGGCGCCAGCGCGGTATCAAAGAAGCTGCGCTGCTCTTCCAGCGACTTGGTCTTGACCATGTATTTCGGGTCAATGCCATAGAGCTTCGCGATCAGGTGCCCGGCACCGATGCAGTAGCCCAGCAGGCCGTGGTGATAGAGATCGCGCGAGAACAGCGTGATCCGCTTGCGGCCCCAGTTGGCCATGTCGCGGCCTTCCCAGTAGGCGACCGTTTCCGGATCGAGCTTGTCCTTCAGGAAGCGCTGATAG
This sequence comes from Roseibium aggregatum IAM 12614, assembly GCF_000168975.1. GTDB lineage: Bacteria > Pseudomonadota > Alphaproteobacteria > Rhizobiales > Stappiaceae > Roseibium > Roseibium aggregatum. Next base: position 16,298 of record NZ_AAUW01000005.1, on the reverse strand, counting down.
GCAGCCACATTGGCCTTTTCGTCGGCTTCACCGAAGAACCTGTAGAAAATCTCGTAATTCGGCAGATGCTTGGCGGCCGCCAGCTTCAAGCGGCCCAGCGCAACATGTGCGCGGTTGAGATCGACTGCGGTAATTTCGGCCGGGTTTGCCGTCAGGTACGACATGACATTGCAGCCGCCGGACGCAATGGCAATCATCCTGGAGTCCGGCGTCAGGCGCAGGGCCTTCATGTCGACATCCGGATCTTCCCAGATCTGCGGATAGACAAGCCCCTTGAAGGCAAATGTGAACAGGCGCTCCAGAAAGCCGTCTTTGGACGTTGCTTCAGACCGGTGAACCGCATTCTTGAGACGTTTCTTCGATGCGGTGAGCGTGCTCTGCGCCATGTCTTTCTCCCGAGTCACCTGCGCCAATAAACTGCCTTCCGATACGTGACGGACGCGACAGTTTGGTGACGTTTGCGGAGATTCGAGCCGTTGTCCGGATAATAAAACCGGCCGTGAGCACCAGCCGATCCGTTCCTGACGCGCCTTCGGTTTGCCGGGATGGACCACCTGAAGCCCATCAGACAGAAAAGCCCCCGCCGAGGCGGGGGCCTTGGCACATTGTCTGAAGCCGATCAGGCTGCGGACTGTGTTCGTACACCGTCCAGAAAGGCGGCGACCTGGCTCTTCAGGGTCTTGGCGTTTTCTTCAAGCTGGCGTGCAGAGACATCGACTGTTTCTGCATTGTGACGGGTGTTTTCCGCCGCCAAGGAGACGCTCTCGATGCTGTTGGTCACTTCTACCGTACTCCGCGACGCTTCTGTCGCGTTCTCAGCGATTTCCTGCGTCGCCATACCTTGTTCCTCGACCGCCGAAGAGATCGACTGTGCGATTTCGTTCATGCTGTTGATGATCTGCGTCACGGACGAGATTGCATTCGCAGCAGACTGGGTTTCACCCTGAATTGCCGAGATCTGGCTCGAGATTTCCTCGGTTGCCTTCGATGTCTGGGTGGCGAGTTCCTTGACCTCGGCAGCAACGACAGCAAAGCCCTTGCCGGCTTCGCCAGCGCGCGCAGCCTCGATCGTTGCGTTCAGGGCTAGAAGGTTCGTCTGTTCGGCAATCGCCTGAATCAGGGTCACCACTTCGCCGATCCGACCGGCTGCTTCGGAGAGACCGTTCATCCGTTCGTTGGTCGCGCGGGCTTCGGAGGCTGCCTGGGAGGCGATCTCGCTGGAAGATTGAACCTGCCGCCGGATCTCGTTCACCGATGCCGAAAGCTCTTCTGCAGCAGCGGCAACCGTTTCCACGTTGCGGGCGGCCTGAGAGGAGGCGTTTGAGACAAGCCCGCTCTGAGACGTCGTCTGTTCCGCTCCGTTCGTCATTTCCTCCGATGCGTTCTGCAGACGGCGAACCGAACCCTCGATGATGTTCATCATCTCCATGATCTGGCGATCGAATTCGGCACTCATACGCTGGATTTCCTCACCACGCCGCGCAGCCTGTTCCTGATTGGCCAGCTGTTCCTCTTCAAGCTGCTTGCGCGCATTCTCATTGCGAACGAAGACCTCCATAGCGGATGCCATCTGGCCGATTTCGTCCCCGCGTTCGGTTCCCGTCACTTCAATGGAACTATTGCCTTCAGCGAGGCTGTTCATGTTGCTGGTAAGGGCATTAATCGGTCGGCTGATACTACGGATCGTGAAATAGGCAACGAATCCCGCAACGAGCGCACCGATGGCAGACACGGCGATCAATACAATGGCGACGTCCCAATACGCAGCGTTAAGGTCATCCACATAGACACCGCTGCCGACATACCAGCCCCAGGGTGCGAAAAGTTCGCTCCATGCGTGCTTCGGATAGACCTCGTCTCCGGTCTTCTTCCTAGTCTGATATTGAATATAGGCTCCCCCGGCGTCGCCTGCCTTGACCAGCTCCCTCGTAATATAGACGCCATCCGGGTCGACGTTGTCCCAGCGATTGTCGCCAACGATCTCGGAGCGCGGGTGGACCAGCAGCGTTCCTTCCTTGTCATAGACGAATATGTAGCCGTCACCGCTAAACTGCATTCCGCCAATGGCAACAGCAGCACGCTGTCTGGCTTCCTCGGCGGTCAGAGTGCCGGCCTCTGCCATATCATTGTAGCGTTTCGCTATCGCGATCGCGGCCTGGTCGATGTTCTTGATACCAAGAAGGCGCTCTTCAAGCATTCCCCTGTGAAGGGAATTCAGGCTGATAATTGCGATCAGAATTGTGAAGGCGAAAACAGTTACCGCTGGAATGGCAATTTTCCAGGTCAGGGGAATGCTGTTGTATTTCATCTGACATACCTTTGGGGGAACTTACTGAAGGTATTTCTGCCGTATGATCGTAAATTTTCCATGACCTTGGCATTTTTGACGAAGTCGACACATATTTTTACTTGTCGATTTTTTGAGAAATATTTTGAGAGCAGTATTTACAAATACAACCTAGACTATAACTCGTCTAATGACCGGGGACGCCAGAACAGAATAGCCCCCGCCGAGGCGGGGGCCTGTCGCTTGTCCAGCACGGTTGGGATATCTGAACCTAGCGGGTGATCACCACGAAGTCGGTGCCAAGACCGGTATTGCGGGTGAAGTTGCGGTCCGTGACCGTCAGGGACGAGCCCGGGGTCAGCATTGTGGACACTTCAAGCGCCACCTTCCTGGACACCTCGATCCGGTCGAGAACATCGGTTGCCGAGCCGCCGCGTTCCTCTTCCGCGGACACCGCGATCCAGTCAACGGACGTGTCGCCGGGCTTGAAATCCATCGCGGTGAAAACGTGCGTTCCGATTTCCTGATCAATATCCTTGATCGTCACCGGTGCGGAATAGACATCGCGAAACTTGCGGCGGATCCGCAAGGTGGCGTTCTGCGGTTCTTCGTAGCCGGCGTCGGCGTGAATGCGACCTTCCAGTGCATTGGTCAACTGACCGGTTACCGGCAGTTCGGCCCCTTCCTGATAGAGGCTGATGGCGGCGCGGGTCTTGCGGCCCATGACACCGTCTTCCGGACCGGCGTTAAAGCCCATCTGGTTGAGCAGTTGCTGCAGCACCTGAATACGGCTCGGCGCTTTCTGCGGCGTGATGATCATCCGAAGCGGTTGATCGAAATACGGATTTTCAGGCTGTACCGCCGGCAGATTGGCCTGCAGGGGCGCTTCCTGAATGGCCCCGCGCAGGGCCGGATCTGACGCGATGGTCTCATCCGTCAGGCTTGCGACCTCTGTTTCCGCCACATAGGGCTGCGGCAGCACCGCGTGATGGACACCCAGCGGGTTCGCATCTCCCCTGGTCACGACAACATGCATGCCGCGCTCGGTCATGCTGTAGAGCGACTGCGCAAAGGCCTTGGGAAGACGAATGCAGCCGTGAGAGGCCGGATAGCCGGGCAGCCTGCCGACGTGCAGGGCAATGCCTGACCAGGTCAGCCGCTGCATGAAGGGCATCGGTGCATCGTCGTAGAGATTGGAAAAGTGCTTGCGCTTCTTTTCCAGAATGGAAAACACGCCAGTCGGTGTGCTGTGGCCGCGCTTTCCGGAGGAAATCGACGAAACCTCGATCAGATCCAGGCCGCGATAGACCTTGATCTTCTGGTCGTCCAGCGACACCAGCATATGCAACGGCGGTTCGCTTGCCACATCCGTCTCCGGAGCGGCGTCCCGCGCGAATGCCGACGACATCGCGGCGACCGAAATAACTGCGGCACCGGTCAGGTTGAGCAGCGAGCGCTTGCGCCTGCTCCGGCTATTCATTTCCATTGACAACATCCCTGAGCTCCCCAACGCAAAAACCCATAAAGCTCGATTAAAACCGTAACCAAAACCTGTGTAGATCGGGTTAGGAAACACGGTTACTTATTGGTTTCCTTCCACCTTTCAGCCGCAAGGTCGCACATTAGTCAGCTCGCGGCTGTTATTCACATCACATTTTTGTACAGTTAGCAGACGTAACGTGAACCTGGCCTGAACGGGGAAAACGGCCCATTCATGCCTCAGGTTCCCAGGAACGGCTTTTTCAGGCTTTCAGTGCGTCGAGAAAACGGACGGCTTCACCGCGCGAGGGGGCTGCCAGTTCGCCCTCCCACATGACACGCTGTCCGCGAACAACGGTGCCAACCGGCCAGCCGGTGACATTCTTGCCGTCATAGGGTGTCCAGCCACACTTGGAGGCAATCCACTCGTTGCGGATCGTTTCCTTGCGCTTCATATCCACCACGGTGAAGTCGGCATCATAGCCGACGGCGATCCGGCCCTTGCGCGCCGTCTGGAAGAGACGGGCCGGGCCTGCGCTGGTCATGTCAACAAAGCGCGCCAGGCTGAGACGGCCTGCATTGACGTGATCCAGCATGATCGGCACCAGCGTCTGCACACCGGTCATGCCAGACGGCGATGCCGGATAGGGCTTCTGCTTTTCTTCCAGCAGGTGAGGCGCATGATCGGAGCCGAAAATGTCGAGAATGCCCTGCTGCAAGGCCCACCACAGGCGCTCCGAGTGCCGCGGCGCGCGCACCGGCGGGTTCATCTGAACCAGCGTACCCAGCCGGTGGTAGGCTTCGTCCGTCAGGGTCAGATGGTGCGGGGTGACCTCGATGGAGGCAACGTCCTTGTGGTCGATCAGGAAATCCACCTCTTCCGCCGTCGACAGATGCAGAATGTGGATCTTGGCGCCGGTTTCGCGTGCAATGCCCACCAGCCTCTGGGTGCACTGGAGCGCTGCGGTCTCGTCGCGCCAGATCGGGTGAGAGCTCGGATCGCCTTCAACCCGCTCTCCCTGACGTTCGCGCAGGCGGAACTCGTCCTCGGAGTGGAAGGCTGCCCGGCGGCGGGTCGTGGACAAGATTTCCTTCACGCCCTTGTCGTCTTCCACCAGAAGATCACCGGTAGAGGAGCCCATGAACACCTTGATGCCTGCGGCGGCCGGCAGACGCTCCAGCTCCGGAATATCCTTGACGTTGTCCCGTGTACCGCCAACCCAGAAGGCAAAGTCGCAGTGCATGCGGTGGTGTCCGCGCTGCACCTTGTCGGCAAGAGCTGATTCAGAGGTCGTCAGCGGATTGGTGTTCGGCATTTCGAACACCGCGGTGACACCGCCCATGACCGCAGCCCGGGACCCTGATTCCAGGTCTTCCTTGTGGTCGAGACCCGGCTCGCGGAAATGCACCTGGGTGTCCATGACACCGGGAAGAACATGCAGGCCTGTGCAATCGACTGTTTCGCCTGCCTGCGATGCGTCGAAGGAGCCGATGCCCGCAATCCGGCCATCGCGAACAGCAACATCACGCTGTCCCTCGCCATCCTGATTGACAACGGTTCCGCCCTTCAGGATCAGGTCATAGGTCGCGCTCATGTGGCTCCTCCGCGTAAATTCGGGTCTATCGGCAGGTCGGTTTACCGGGCTTATACGCGGCCCGGCGGCAAAGGGCCAGACAGGGGCCGGCAGATTCAGAACCTTGCCCACGGTGGGCAAAGAGCCTATGTGCCAATCAAGTAAATCTGGCCAGACACTCTGTCTGAAACAGCCATCCTTTCCATGGAGCCTGCCGTGCCGACCTTGTCCTACGCCCCTCTGTCCGACCGCTCGCTGATCCGCGTTGGCGGTGCCGACGCACAGCATTTCCTGCAAAATCTGGTGACGGCAGATATCGACGGCATGAAGGATGGCGGCGCAAGTGCAGGTGCCCTGCTGACGCCCCAGGGGAAGATCCTGTTCGACTTCCTGATTTACCGTCTGGAAAGCGGTTATCTGCTGGACGCGCCTTCGGCAACCGCTGCCGATCTTGTGAAACGGCTGACTTTCTACCGGTTGCGGGCGAAGGTGGATCTGGAGCTGCTGCCGGAAAACGTTGGCGTGATTGCTCTTTGGGATGACAATCCGGAAGCGGGCAAGGGTCTGGACAGTGATGTGGACGGCGCTCTTTCTGCCGTCACCGACCCACGCCTGCCCGCGCTCGGCAAGCGTATTGCTGGGCCTGTCGTAGAGCTCGCCTTAAAGCTCCTGGCCACGGCTCAGGACCTTGCGGCCTATGACCGTCATCGCATTTCAATGGGTGTGCCGGAGGGCCTGAAGGACTACGACTACTCGGACATCTTCCCGCATGACGCCGATCTTGATCAGCTTGGCGGCGTTTCCTTTTCCAAGGGATGTTATGTCGGGCAGGAAGTCGTTTCGCGCATGCACCACCGGGGCAGTGCCCGCAAGCGGTTCGTTCAGATCGAAAGCAGCGATGCTCTTCCGGAAAAAGGCACTGATATAACGGCAGGTGGCAAATCCATCGGCGCCCTCGGCTCCAGCGCCCTGACCGACGATGGCGCTGTGGGCCTTGCGCTTCTGCGCCTTGACAAGGTTGCCCAAGCCAAGGACAACGGCACCCCTCTGCAATGCGGTGACGCGGAGATTCTGGTCAAGCTGCCCGACTGGGCTTCCTTTTCCTTGCCGGAGCCGAGCACCGCGGACTGAAACCGCGAGACCCTTGAGAACCGATGGCCTCTGCCCGTATCGACCAGCCCCCGCGCGCCTGGCAGCGCATGTTGTCCGGCAGACGGCTCAATCTTCTGGACCCCTCGCCGCTCGACGTCGAGATTTCCGACATCGCCCACGGGCTTGCCCGTGTCGCCCGCTGGAACGGCCAGACCTACGGCAATCATGCCTTCTCGGTCGCCGAACATTCGCTGATCGTCGAGGACATCGCCTTTATGCTGAAGCCCGACCTGCCACCGCACTGGCGGCTGGCGGTACTGCTTCACGACGCGCCGGAGTATGTCATCGGCGACATGATTTCCCCGTTCAAATCCGTCATCGGCGAAGCCTACAAGGCGGTTGAAGCCCGTCTTCAGGCGGCCATTCACCTTCGGTTCGGCCTTCCGGCTGCCATACCCGTGGCCGTGAAGAAGCTCGCCAAGCGCGCAGACATCATCTGTGCCTATTTCGAAGCCGTGGAACTGGCCGGTTTCGAGGAAACCGAGGCGGCGAAGATTTTCGGCAAACCGCGCGGTTTCCCCCTCGATGCCGATGGCAAATTACGCTACGGTCTTAAGCCTTTGCCGGTGAAAACTGCCCAGGAAATGTTCATGCAGCGCTTCGATGAGATCGAGGCCCTGCGCGAAGCTGGGAACAACCCGAAAAGCAAACAAGCAAACGGGTGACGTTGCCAGCGAATGACCCTAGTTTAGTGGCAGATACGAAGAACCGGTTCTGTCATGCTGCACGTCTGCTCCCTGTCGAAACTACCTGAAACGGTTGCCACCACTGGTGCCAAATCCGTTATAACGCTGATCAATGCGGAAATGAACGTTCCGACCCCGGCCGGCATTTTACCGGAGCGGCATCTGTCGCTTGCCTTCAATGACATTGTCAGCCCGGTGCAGGGACTGGTGCCCGCCAGCGAACGGCATGTGCAGGCCTTTCTCTCTTTCGTGAATTCCTGGGACCAGCAGGACCCGCTGGTCATTCATTGCTGGGCGGGTATCAGCCGCTCCACAGCCGGTGCCTATGTGGCGGCTTGTGCGCTCAATCCGGAGGCGGACGAACACCGTCTCGCGAAGATCCTGCGCGAACGCTCGCCCTCGGCCACGCCGAATGCACGTATTGTTGCCATTGGCGACAAGCTTCTCGGCCGCGACGGCCGCATGATCGACGCCATCCGGGGCATCGGCCGCGGAGCCAATGCCTTTGAAGGCACCCCCTTTGTCATGCCGATCGACTGACGGCCACCACGGAGACCCAATGCCCCACCGGCAAGCCAATATTGAAATCGGATTGAATGCCGTCATCGTATCGGTTGCCGGAGGCCTGCCTCAGATCGTCCATGTGAACGATGCGAAGCAGACCGGTAGGGGAACTGGCGCAGATCCCGGAGCAAACGCCCCGGGCGAGGCAACGCTCGACAGTCTGCCCTTTGGTCCGTTCGACCCGATCCACCACCGTACCTTCGAAATCGGCCTGCGGTCGTGGGTGGAAAACCAGACCGCGCTGAGACTGGGGTATGTGGAACAGCTCTATACATTCGGCGACCGGGGCCGCCACCGGGTTTCCGGCGACGAGGGCCCGCACGTGGTTTCGGTCGGATATCTGGCATTGACCCGCCAGACACCGGATTCGGAAAGCATGTTGTCGCGGCACGATTCGGCATGGCGCTCCTGGTACGATTATTTCCCCTGGGAAGACTGGCGCACCGGACGGCCAGATGTCCTGGATCGGGACATCCTGCCCGCGCTCGACTTGTGGGCCAGCGAACCGCCCCCCTCTGGCGAACCGCCCAAACCGCTCGGGCGTCAGGAACGGGTCCGGCTGGCCTTTGGCACAGGTGGAACTTCCTGGGACGAAGAGCGGGCGCTGGAGCGGTTCGAGCTGCTCTATGAAGCAGGTCTCGTCGAGGAAGCGCGGACCGATGGACGGCCTGCGGCCCTGCGCCGGTCCAACCTGCCGTTTCTCGGCGCGTCGATGCGGTTTGACCATCGCCGGGTGCTGGCGACGGCCATTTCCCGGCTGCGCGGCAAGCTGAAATACCGACCGGTAATTTTCGAGCTGATGCCGGAAACCTTCACCCTTACCGAACTGCAAACCTCGGTCGAGGCCATTTCCGGACGCCATCTGCACAAGCAGAATTTTCGCCGCCTGGTGGAAAATGCCGACCTTGTCGAACCGACCGGCGCAACGTCAACCGCGACTGGTGGCCGCCCCGCCGCCCTCTTCCGGTTCCGCCATCAATTGTTGAGTGAACGGCCTGCTCCCGGGCTACGTGTCGGCGGGCGCTGACGGCGTTCTGCGTTTTTTTCACGCCGTCTTCAAAGTTAAGTCCTTCGTAATATTAACCATAACGCACCCTGTAGGCGCGAAAACTTCCACGAATTTCCGCGAATTCCAGTCTTATTAACGCTCTTTCAAGGTTAAGCGCACATCTTCAATTTCAGCGTCGTTGTTTACACAGCGTTCACGCTGTTCGTCCGGCGTTTCGGGACGATGTGTAACGAGTTGGAGTTGGCTGCGTATGTCTGGCCTTAAGTCCCGCAACGGAAAGCGGTTTTCTTCGAAAGTGACACAGGATTTCGGCCCGGTCCGTGCGCGTATGCGCCGGCTCAAATATGTGCTTGTTGCCTGTCCGCTGGTCTGGATCGGTATCGGCGGATCGGTGGGAAATCAGGACATCTTCTCGCTCGTCAACGCGCGCAAGGCTGAATCTCCGCGCTGGATGATGTATCTCGAGCCTGCGAATTTCACCACGAAAATCGCGCCGCAACTGGCTCTCGGGACGACACCCGTACCGGACTACATCTCCTCGCCGGTGCTGACGCTGAACTCCGCAGATGATGCCTTTGAAGCGCGGCCGCTTGTCGGTCTTCAGGAAGTTGCGATGAGCGACCGTCCGACCGAAATTCCCGACAAGATCCGAACCAACAGCACCGCCAAGAGCGACCGCTTGATCACGATGGCGCCGGATCGCCAGATGGTCGACAGGGCGGCCGGCAATCTCTATTCCATGTCCAGCCTGATCTCGACGGAGAAGAAACACGAGGATCTGCCGCGCGTTGCCTTCGTCAAGGCACAGCCGCTCAATTCTCAGGAAACCAGCATGCTGGCCAGCCATGGCAAGGACGGTTTCCCGGAAGGCGGTCCGCTGGATCTGCAAAAGGTGATGATGGCCCGCAATGCGGCGGCGGCCAGCTTCTCGCTCGTTTCCGCTTACGCTCCTGACAGCGTGAAGGAAACCAAGGAACCCTTTGACGCGCTGTTCGGCGCGGCCATGTATGAGCAGGAACTGCCGCCACCGGAAGATCCTGAAAATCCCCATTGGTGGGCCCAGAAGCCGTTGCCACTTTCCGTTGGAGACAAGAAGGAACAGCGCTGCCTGGCCGAGGCCATCTACTTTGAAGCCCGCGGCGAAAGCGAAGACGGCCAGGTGGCCGTGGCGCAGGTCGTGCTGAACCGGGTCAAGAACCCGGCCTATCCGGACAGTATCTGCGGCGTCGTTTACCAGAACCGCCACAAGCGCAACCGCTGCCAGTTCTCGTTCGCCTGCGATGGCATCAAGGACCGTATTTCCAGTCCAGCTGCCTGGGCAACGGCGCAGAAGCTGGCAAGGCAAGTGACCGACGGCCAGCGCTATTCCAAGATGGTCGACGCCTCGACCCACTACCACGCGACCTACGTCAATCCGCGGTGGGCAAAATCCATGGCCAAACGCGGCCAGGTCGGTCTGCACATCTTCTACAAGACCTACGCCGGCGGCTGGAACTGATCCTGCCGCCTTGAGCCCCTTTTCCAACTGCGCTCTCCAGACGACTGCTTTATAGGCGTCCTCAGGCGTGTGTGGCCGATCCTTCGAGACAGCGCTTCGCGCTTCCTCAGGATGAGGTTGAGAGGAGGCGAGCATGGATCAACATCGACAAACACCCAACCTCATCCTGAGGAGGACCATCAGGTCCGTCTCGAAGGATGGGCCCCTTGTCCGGGCATCCGCAACAAACACCGCGGTCCCTCCCCATCAGTCACTCGACTTGAAGACGTTTGTCACCACCATGATCACCAGATTGGCGATCAAGACCATGTCGAGCAGATTGAGGACCAGAAGGATTGTCTTCTTCCGGTCCAGAAACTCGAAGCTCTGGATCGCGTCGTAGATATCGAAGATAAAGGTGACGAGAAACAGGGCCATGGCAATGCTGAGCCCCAACAGGATCGGGACCTGAGTGTAGCGGGTCAGCCTGATGACCGGGTCGCTTGCCGGAATCTTGCGGTCTTCGTTCTGCTATTCGCCCATGATGACTGCCCTGAATGACCTTCTTCAGAGCTCGCACGAGTTTGGACGGCAGACCAAACCGGAAGATCCAACCGGCAAGCACAAACCCGGCCAGCTTCTGGAGCTTGCCGGGGTATGCGCCTGACCTCAAGCTGTGGCGAAGGTATCCTTGAACTGTTCGCGCAGGATGTTTTTCTGGACCTTGCCCATGGTGTTTCGCGGCAGGCTGTCGACCACGACAAGCTTTCGCGGATGCTTGAAACGGGCCAGAGATGTTCCGGCAACGGCCAGGATCGCGTCCAGATCCGGAGTTTGGCTGCCGTCCGGCACCACAAGGCCCAGCACCGTTTCACCGAAGTCCGAATGCGGCACGCCGATAACGGCGCTTTCCCGCACACCCGGCTGGGCATCCAGGATCAGTTCGATCTCTTTCGGATAGATGTTGTAGCCGCCCGAAATGATCAGGTCCTTGTTGCGCCCGACGATATGAACGTAGCCATCGGCATCGATCATCCCGAGATCGCCGGTGATGAAGAAGCCGTCCTCACGCAGTTCCGCAGCCGTCTTTTCCGGCATCTGCCAGTATCCCTTGAAGACGTTCGGCCCGCGCACCTCGATCTGGCCAACCGTTTCCGGCGGCAGCGTGTCGCCCGTGGCCGGATCGGTGATCTTCAGTTCAACGCCCGGCAGCGGAAACCCGACGGTTCCGGCGCGGCGCTCGCCCTCATAAGGGTTGGAGGTGTTCATGTTGGTTTCGGTCATGCCATAGCGTTCCAGAATCCGGTGGCCGGTCCGCTCCTCGAACTGCCGGTGCGTGTCGGCAAGCAGCGGCGCGCTTCCGGAAATGAACAGCCGCATGCCCTTGGTCAGCCCGGCTGTGAAGCGGTCGTCCTGAAGCAGGCGGGTGTAGAAGGTCGGCACGCCCATCATCGTCGTTGCTTTCGGCATCAGGCCGATCATTGCGTCGAGATCGAATTTCGGCAGGAACAGGATCGCGCCGCCTGCCACCAGCGACACGTTGGTCGCAACGAAGAGACCATGCGTGTGGAAGATCGGCAAGGCATGCAGCAGCACGTCCTTGTCGGTGAAGCGCCAGAGATCTGCCAGGGTGGTGGCATTCGACAGGAGGTTTGCCTGCGTCAGCATCGCTCCCTTGGAGCGTCCGGTTGTGCCTGATGTGTAAAGGAACGCAGCCAGATCGTCCGGCGCGCGGTCCACCGTCTCAAACTCGGACGGTTTGTTCTTCGCCTGATCGGTCAGAGAACCGGTCCCGTCGGCGTTGAGCGTTTCGAGACGGGCGCCGAGCCTGGAGGCGACGGGTTCCAGCACGGTTTTGCTGGAACCGTCGCAGACCACGGTGCGGGCACCGCTGTTTTCGATAAAATAGCTGAGTTCATCGACGGTATAGGCTGTGTTTAGCGGAAGAAACACGATGCCGGTCTGGGCACAGGCCGCATAAAGTGCCAATGCTGTGGCGGACTTTTCGACCTGTGCCGCCAGCCGGTCACCAGCCACCATGCCGTGGTCGGTCAGAACGTGGGCAATCTGTGCTGCACTTTCCAGAAACGCCGAATGGGTCAGGATGGAGCCGTCCTGAAAGATCAGAAAGGGAGTGGTCTTGCCGGCGTGCTTTCCGAAGAGTTGGTCGTAGAGTGGGTTTGTCATTTATGTGGCTCCTGGATCAGCAGGTGTCCCATCCAGCCTTGAAAGGCTAAAAAGCTGATCGATTCTATAGTGTTAGAGCTTGTTAACCGCATTCAGTTCAACGCGGGAAGCTCCAAAGTGAAAGCTTTGTCTCCAGCGGTGCTGAGCGATTTGATTTCAGACGAGGCGGCGATTGTCTGTGACGAAGCGAACCTTTCATGGTTCTGCGTCACCTTCTCCAGGTCGTAGAGATAATTGACCATCACGCCCGCGGACTGCTTCAACCCCTTGTCGGAAAGATCCGCGCCCACATGCACCTGATGGACAAGGGCGCCGTTGCCGAGATGGAAGCGGGCGACCGGATCGAGCGGCAGACCGTCCGTGCGTTTTGCGGTCATCAGATAGCGCGCTGCCAGCTTGCGAAGGGTGTCCTCGTCGGCTGAGGTGTGGTCGATGCCCTCACTGTCCAGCCAGCGGACCAGCCCCGGGATTGGGGACAAGGTGACGAACGTCTTGAGCTTGGGCAGTTCCAGCGACAGATCCGCGGCCACCTGCTTGATCAGCGAGTTGCCGAAGGAAATACCGGCAAGGCCTGCCTGGCAGTTTGAGATCGAATAAAAGACCGCCGTATCTGCCTTGTCCGGCTCGATCTGGGTCCGGTTTTCGGCAAGGAGGCCCTGGATGGATCCCGGTATTCCCTTTGTCAGGGCCACTTCCACAAAGATCAGCGGTTCATCTGGCATCGCCGGATGCAGAAACGCAAAACAGCGCCTGTCGACGGGCTCCAGCCGGCGGCGGAGATCGCTCCAGCTATCGATCGCGTGCACAGCCTCATAGGCGATGATCTTTTCCAGAAGCTGGGCCGGGCTTTCCCAGTTGATCGGCCTCAGGACGAGAAAACCGCGATTGAACCAGCTTGCAAACAGATGCCGGAAGTCCAGATCAAGCGCCTGCAGGGCATCGTCGCCCTTGCTCAGGCGCAGCAGATCCTCGCGCATGCCGACCAGAAGCCGGGTTGCGTCGGGAACCTGATTGAGCCGCCGGATCAGCTCCTGCCGGGGCGGTTCGACCGCCTCCATGAATTCCCGGTAGCTCGCCTTCGATTGTCCTTTTTCGTAAAGCTCCAGCGCTGAACGAACGGCGGAAACCGACACTGCCAGGCCTTCCGCGAGATACCGGAAAAAGCCACGTTTTTCCTCGTCGTTCAGCGCGCTGTACCGGGCGAGGATCTGCCGGGCAAGATTTTGCCCGGAGACTTCGCCAGTTGCACCGATCAGATCGGTGACGAGCGCTTCGAGCGGACGGTCATCCGCCTTGTCCGCCCATTTCGGCAGGTATCTTCGTTCGAAAACGGTGGTGAGCAGGTCTGCCAGGAACATCAAAGCGCTTCTCCCATGACCACGTCCGGCAGCCAGGTGGCCAATTCCGGGAACAGGCAGAGAATGACGATCGCCAGGAACATGCAGGCCACGAATGGCAGAGACCCGGTGAGGATCGTCTTCAGAGAAATGTCGGGGGCAATGCCGTTGATCACGTAAAGGTTCAACCCGACCGGAGGGGAAATCAGGCCGATCTCCATGTTGATGGTCAGGATCACTGCGAACCAGATCGGATCGAAGCCTGCGGTGGTAATGATCGGCAGCAGGATCGGTGCGGCCATCAGGATCACCGCGACCGGCGGCAGGAAGAAACCGGCTATCAGCAGGAAGACGTTGATTGCCGCCATCAGGATCCAGCGGTTGACCGACAGAGTTCCGATCCATTCGGCAATCGCCTGGGTGATGAACAGCGACGACAGCATGTAGGAGAAGACGCCTGCTGCCGCGATGATGAAGAGGATCATCACGCTTTCCCGGGTGCTGTCGCGCAGCACGGTCCAGAGCAGCTTGGGGCTCCAGAGCCGGTAGATGATGACCGCGATCACGAGGCAAAGAAGAGCGCCGACAGCCGCTGTTTCAGACGGTGTGGCGATACCGCCGTACATGGCATAGAGCACACCCAGGATAATGAGCATGAACGGCAGCACGCGCGGCAGGATCTCGAACTTTTCCGCCCAGGAATAGCTGCCCGCGCTAAGCACGCTGGCATTGCCGCTGCGCCAGGTCGAATAGAGCGACCAGGCCATGAAAAGCCCCATCAGCATCAAGCCGGGAATGACGCCGGCCAGGAACAGGCGGCCGATCGAGGTTTCCGTCGAAATACCGTAGACGATCATGGTGACCGACGGCGGGATCAGGATGCCGAGCGTTCCGCCGGCAGCGATGGAACCGGCGGCAACGCCATCCGGATACCCACGCTTGCGCATTTCCGGAATACCCATCTTGCCGATGGCCGCACAGGTGGCCGGTGAAGATCCGGACATGGCGGCGAAAAGGGCACAGGCGCCGAGGTTGGAGACCACCAGTCCGCCAGGCACTCGCGTGAGCCAGCGTTCCAACGCTTCATATAGATCCGCCCCCGCCCGTGTCGAGGCGATGGAAGCACCCATGATGATGAACATGGGGATCGACAGAAGCGCGAAGTTATCAAGTTTGCCGAACAGGATTTCGGGCATCAGTTCCAGCGACCGGAAACCGTCGAATGCCAGCAGAAAACCCGCGGAGACGATCAATAGACCGATGGCAACGGAAATGCCGGAGAAGAGGACAAGGATAGTGGCGACCGCAACCAGTGCGCCGAGCAGCAGGGGATCCATTATTTGTCCTCCAGACCGAAGGGTTTGTCGATACCGGTGAGAACCGCGTAAAGGTCAGCCGTAAGCTGCAGCAACAGCAGCCCGATGCCGACAGGGATCGACAGATAAGGGATCCAGAGCCTGACGCCCCAGACCGTGTCGGAGGTCCAGCCTTTCGACCAGGCAAGGTACCAGAATTCGAAGCCGTAAAAGAGCATCATCGCCATGACCAGTATCGAAAGCGACAGCGTGATGCAGGCCAGCACGTAGCGGGCTCGCGGCGACAGCCATAAGGGAAACAGGTCGACATTGACGTGCCCCCGGAGCCGCTGAACATACGGCAGGCCCACAAGGGTTGCGGCGATCACCAGATAGATGACCGTTTCAGTCTGCCAGACGGTGGAGGCGTTAAGCACCAGCCGCACGAAGATCATCTGACAGGTAACAACGACCGCGACGACGATCATTGCTGCCGAACACCAGCCGGCCACGGTGGAAATCGCGGCGACGAAGCGCAAGAAGGGATTGCTGCCGGCATGCGCCACCGCAGCCGTACTGTGGCCCGCCATGGGTCACTCCTTAGAAAAGAGGTCCTTTGGAAAGGGTTCGGGGCGGGTTTCAGCCCGCCCCGCAAGTTCAGACGCTTATTCTACGGACAATGCCAGATCGAGAAGCTGCTGACCGTTCGGGGTCTCCTCTACAAAAGCCTTGTAGGATGTTTCCTTGGCAAGGGTCCGCCAGGCATCGAAGTCCGCGGCGCTCATTTCTGCAATCTCGACACCGTTTTCACGGAAGACCTCAGCAGACACCGCATCTTCCTTCTTGGCTTCCTCCAGATAGAAGGCCTGGGCCTTTTCCGACGCTGCCAGAAGGGCTTTCTGCTGCTCTTCCGTCAGGCTGTCGAACTTGGCCTTGTTCATCAGGAGCGGCTGGTACATGAACCAGAGTGCATATTCGCCAGCCGGAGTGTAGCAGGCGACCTGCTCATAGATGCGGTAGCTGACGAAGGACGAGGACGAGGTGTTGACCGCGTCCAGAACGCCGGATTGCATGGCGTTGTAAACTTCGGAAGATGCCATGGACGCAATCGAGGCCCCGGCGCCTGC
The DNA here is from genome assembly GCF_000168975.1 of Roseibium aggregatum IAM 12614. Lineage (GTDB taxonomy): Bacteria > Pseudomonadota > Alphaproteobacteria > Rhizobiales > Stappiaceae > Roseibium > Roseibium aggregatum. The sequence goes on along the minus strand of NZ_AAUW01000005.1, from coordinate 124 downwards.
AAGCATCTGCTCGAAGGCCTTGCCGGCCGCGCGGGTCTGAAGGCCCGGCATGTCTTCCGGCTTGGTGATGCACTTGTCCTTGGCCGCAAAACCACCGGCCAGATAGCCGTGCACCAGCACCATC
>NZ_AAUW01000006.1 GCF_000168975.1 Roseibium aggregatum IAM 12614 | reverse complement strand
GCCGTCACGGCCAGACAGGCTCGTGCTGATTATTCCGCAGCGACCGCCAGATCCCGGTGGGAGCGGCGTGCCCAGGGGCGGGTGCCTTCCGGAATTTCATCGACGGTGCCGACCGGCTGCAGGTATTTGGTCACTTCGGGCCATTCACCGGCTTTCAGGGCCTTCAGGACTTCCGGTTTGGAAATCTCGAAGGTCGACACGCCGCAGCGGCGCGCCAGCGGCACCTGGTCGAGAATGTATTTGCCGATTGCCCGGATATCGCCCTTGTAGCCGATCTGCTCACGCAGGATTCGGGCTGCGGAGAAGCCGCGACCATCGGAGAAGCTCGGGAAGTCGACGGCAACCAGGGCCAGCCGGTCGAGGTATTTTTCAATCAGCTCGACATCGTCCCCGGCTTCAATGATGACAGCGGTCTTGCCGTCACGGGCCAGAAACGCATCGGGCTCGACCAGAAACACGGTCATCGGCACAAGCGCGTCGCCTTGGACTGCAGTGACGGTTTCCGTGTCCGCCCGTACCCAGGTTTCTTCGACGAAATCGCCGTCCTTGAAAATCGTTGCCATTCTTTGCGTCCTCAAAATCCTTTACCGGCAGCGGTCAGATACCGCTGCCGTCAACTTCCTTGCCATGGGTCGGCCAGTGAATGCCGCATTCCGTCTTGTCCTGGTCACGCCACCGTCCGGACCGCGGGTCCTCACCGGGGGCAACCTTGCTGGTGCAGGGCAGGCAGCCGATGGAGGGGTAGCCTTGTGCGACCAGCGGATGCGGCGGCAAATCGTGGGTCTTGGCATAATCCAGAATTTCGGCCGCCGTCCAGTCCGCAAGCGGATTGACCTTCACGCGACCTTCGTCGATCTCGAAGAACTCCAGGCTGGAGCGGCTCGCGCTCTGGAACCGCTTGCGGCCGGATATCCAGGCTTCGAACCCGTTCAGAGCCTCGGCCAGCGGCACCACCTTGCGGATGTGACAGCAGGCGTCGGTGTCGCTCATCCAGAGCATGCCAGCTGGATCTTCCTTGGACAGTTCGTCCTTGTTGGGCTTCTGGGTGCGAACATCGGTCAGGCCCAGTTTCTCGATCAGTTCGTCCCGATACAGCAGCGTTGCCGGAAACAGCTTGACCGTGTCGATGAAGATCACCGGTGTCGACGGATCGATCTGGGCGACCATGTGCAACAGCACGGCGGAATCTGCGCCGAAGCTGGAGACCATGGCAATGCCACCGGCAAACTGGTGACGGATGGCCGCTCTCAGAACGTCGTCCGCGGTAGCGTCCTCGAACTGGGCATTGAGGGCGGCGACTTCCGCCTGCAAGCCCAATTCCGGATCAGCACCCAGGCTGAATGTTTCATGCAGCGCCATAAAGGGCCTCCTTGAAGGGATCCTCCCCGACCCGGCGATAGGCTTCCAGGAAGGTCTCTTCTTTGCCGGTCCGCAGGCCGAGATAGGTATCGACCAGCTTCTCGATGGCATCGACCACTTCTTCTGACGAGAAGCCGCGGCCGACGATTTCACCAATGGACGCGTTTTCGTTGGCGGAGCCGCCAAGCGTCACCTGATAGAACTCCTCGCCCTTCTTCTCCAGGCCGAGAATGCCGATGTGGCCGACGTGGTGGTGGCCACAGGCGTTGATGCAGCCGGAGATCTTGATCTTCAGCTCGCCGATTTCCGCCTGCCGTTCCGCAGCACCGAAACGTTCGGAGATCCGCTGAGCCACCGGAATGGAGCGGGCGGTTGCCAGGGCGCAGTAGTCCATGCCCGGGCAGGCGATGATGTCGGTGATAAGACCAGCATTGCCTTCTGCGATCTCCGCTGCCACCAGATGGTCGAACAGCGCCGGCAGGTCATCCAGCTTCACATGCGGAAGGATCACGTTCTGCTCGTGGCTGATACGGATCTCGTCATGACCGTATTTTTCGGCCAGGTCCGCGATCACGTCCATCTGCTTGTCCGACGCATCGCCCGGGATGCCGCCGATCGGCTTCATCGACAGGGTGACGGAAGTGTAGCCCGGCACCCGGTGCGGGTTGAGATTATGAGCCACGAACTGGGCGAAAGCCGCATCCGTTGCCTTGCGGGCCTCAACGGCAGCCGAGGTCGGATTGCCCACTTCCAGCGGGGGCGGTGCGAAATAGGCTTCGATGCGGCGCACTTCCTCGTCCGGCAGGCGCAGGACCCCGAAGCGGATCTTTTCGAATTCGGCCTCGATATCCGCCTTCAGTTCGTCCAGCCCGGTTTCATGAACCAGGATCTTGATGCGGGCCTTGTACTTGTTGTCGCGGCGGCCGTAGCGGTTATAGACGCGCAGGATCGCTTCCGAGTAGGCAAGCAGATCTTCCTCGGGAAGGAAGTCGCGCACCTTGCGGCCGATCATCGGCGTACGGCCGAGACCGCCACCGACGAACACGACGAAACCGATCTCGCCTTCCTCGTTGCGTGCGAGCTGCAAGCCGATGTCGTGCACCTGCACGGCGGCCCGATCGTTCGGGGCGCCGGTGATGGCGATCTTGAACTTGCGCGGCAGGAACGAGAATTCCGGATGCAGCGACGACCACTGACGCAGGATTTCCGCATAGGGACGCGGGTCGGCGATCTCGTCGGCGGCGGCACCGGCGAAATGGTCCGCGGTCACGTTGCGAATGCAGTTGCCGGACGTCTGGATGGCGTGCATCTCGACTTCGGCCAGTTCTTCCAGGATCTTCGGCGTGTCTTCCAGTTTCGGCCAGTTGAACTGGATGTTCTGGCGCGTGGTGAAGTGGCCGTAGTTCTGGTCGTAGGTGCGGGCGATATGCGCAAGCTTGCGCATCTGCCGGCCGTTGAGCGTGCCGTAGGGAATCGCGACACGCAGCATGTAGGCATGGAGCTGCAGATAGAGACCGTTCATCAGGCGCAGCGGCTTGAACTCGTCCTCGGAAAGTTCGCCGGCCAGACGGCGGCGGACCTGATCCTTGAACTGCTCGGTGCGCTGGTTCACGAAACTCGCATCAAATTCGTCGTAACGGTACATGTCTCAATCTCTCCTCAGCGGGCGCTGCCGTGGAAGGCGCTGCCCTGCCCTTCATTGTTGTTTCAGGCGGAAACCGCCTGGGCCTGCTTGCCCAGTTCCGGGTGGGTGGTCGGGCCGGTTGCCCGGATCTTCTCGCGCAGGCGCACCGGAACGATGACGCCGTCCTCGACGGTCACGTCCATCTCGTAGACGCCGACGACTTTCTGATTCTTTTCGGCCTCAAGGCCTTCTGCCAGGGCCGCGGCAACGGCTTCCTTGCCGTCATAGACCTTTGCCAGGGCAATACGCTCGACCCAGGACCCGTTTTCCGCGAGCCAGACGACATCGCCGTTCAGAAGGCGGTTGGCGGTGATGACTTTCATGTGCGTCCACTCTCTTCAAGTTCAGGCGGCAACGACCCGGGCGGCAAGCTGCGGCGCCAGGGGTTCGGCCTTGTCCATAGCGGCATGGCCCACGGCCTCGCCGATCACGATCAGAACCGGTCCGTCGATCTCCGCGCGGTTCTCCAGAACCGCAAGTTCGGACAGGGTTCCGGCAAATTGGCGTTCGTCCGGGTGTGCCGCATTCTCGATCACGGCAACCGGTGTTTCAGGTTTCAGACCCGCGCCGATCATCTTGGCGGCAACGGCGGCAGCCACGGAGCGGCCCATATAGACAGCCACCGTCGCGCCCTTGAGCGCGAGACCGGCCCAGTCCGGCAGGGTTTCGGACCTGGCATTGTGGCCGGTCGCGAAAACCAGGTTGGAGGCGACACCCCGCAATGTGAGCGGGATCTGGGCCGAAGCTGCCGCAGCGAAGGCTGCTGTGACGCCGGGAACAATTTCAAAGCCGATGCCCGCTTCGCGCAGGGCTTCCATTTCTTCCGCAGCGCGGCCGAAGATCATCGGGTCGCCCGCTTTCAGGCGCACAACTTTCAGCCCCTTGCGGCCAAGCTCGACAAGGAGCTCGCAGATCTCGGACTGCGGCACGGAATGAGCGCCCTTGCGCTTGCCGACGGAAATACGTTCCGCGTCGCGGCGGCCCATGGCAACGACATTGGCCGGCACAAGCGCATCATGAACGATGACGTCGGCTTCCTGCAGCAGGCGCTGTGCGCGCAGGGTCAACAGGTCTTCCGCCCCCGGACCTGCCCCGACCAGCCAGACAAACCCCGGCTCGTCCGCCATCGAATTCAGCAAACGCTGCGCTTCGGAGCGGGCAACATCAGCCTTGCCGGCATAGAGATTGGTGGCGACCGAACCGGAGAAGAAGCGCGCCCAGAAGCTGCGGCGCAGGCCGCCATCGCGGATCACCTTGGTGGCGGCGTCGCGGAAGCTTTCCGCGAGGCGCGCCAACTCACCGGTGGAACGCGGCAGCATGGCTTCGATGCGCGCACGAATGTGGCGCGAGAGCACCGGCCCGACGCCGGTCGACGTGATCGCCACGGCAATCGGGGCACGATTGACCAGGGCGCCGGTATAGAAGTCACAAAGCTCCGGCTTGTCGACGGCATTGACCGGAACACCCGCCGCGCGGGCCGCATCAACAACCGCCTTGTCGAGATCCCAGTCTTCACGGGCGGAAAACACCAGCGCAGCGCCGTTCAGGTGAGCGGGCTGGAAATCTTCGGCAACATGCTCGGCTTCGAACCGGGTGACAGCATCCTGCAGGTCCGGTTCGATGGTTCTGGAAACGACCACGATCCGGGCATTGGTTTCCCCCAGGAGACGGACTTTTGCAGCAGCTTCGCCGCCGTGACCCACAACGAGCACACGCCGGCCGGCCACCTTCATGAAGGCCGGAAACACATCGAGCCGGTCTTCCGGCTTTTTCAGTGTTTTCAGAGTGTCGCCACCGCGGCTTGCCATCTTCAGGGTCTCCAGTCCCAGTTTGATGGACTTAATGTAATCGGCAGCCCGGCCCAGCGCCGGGCACCGGATTTCAAAGCTGGAAACAGAAGCGGAATAGTTTTTTGCAATCGTCTGTTTTGACCAATTTCAATTCCCGGTGCTCTCACCGGGACAGCCGCAATAAATCGAAAACCAAAAGGTAGGATGGCTTTCGGTCAGCGAGCGTCTTTCTTGCTGCCGCAGAGGAAATCACATAGCCTTTCCAAGCGGCTGGCACCGGCCGCTGTGGCATCAGGGGGGTATGATGCGTGTTGTTCACTCATTGGTTGCCGCAGGTTTCCTGCTCCTCGGCAGCTTCGGATCTGGTCAAGCTGCCGTCGTCGACAGTTTCCGCATCGGCAGCTGGAACGGCAGCGCCTTTACGGACGATCAGACCGGCGCGTTTACGACCTGTGTCGCATCGGCAAACTACCGAAGCGGCATCACGCTGTATGTGCAGGTCGACACCACCTACAACTGGGCCATCGGCTTTTCAGCCCCGCACTGGAACATGAAGGTGGGCGCGGATATTCCGCTTCAGTACCGCATCGACCGGGGCGCGTGGCAGAGCGGGGTTGCCAAGGCAACGTCCAAGGACCTGGCCCGCATGCAGATGCCGCAAGGCGGCTATATCATTACCCGGTTCCGACGCGGCCGGACCCTGTATGTGCGGGACGGTACCTATGATTATCAGTTCCGCCTGACTGGAACATCCCGCCTGATGGCCCGCCTTGCCAAATGCGTTGAACGCAACATTGCCCGCCACGGCGCAGCACCCGGCACAGGCACAACCGCCGCAGCCAGCCCGCAAGGCGGCCTAGGCAATTCGGCACCGGCCAATGAAAGCACACCGGCCACCAGCGCGGCTGCCGATCCGCAACTTGCCATCGAAGCCACCCAGGCTCTGTTCAACCTGATGGGCAGTGCGGGCATTTCCGGGCTGAAGCTGATCCCGGACGGCCAGCGCGAGGAAGACCTCAACGGCTTGTACGCGGTTGCCGCCGACGATGCCCGAACACTTGTGGCGCATATCTTCCCGGTGGGCAGCTACCAATCGGAAGAAGAGCTGATGGCGATTGTTGTCGCCGACAGCCAGAAGGCTTGCACAGAAGGCCGGTTTTCCTCCAGTTCGGAACGGATCAACGAGAACGGGAAAGCGATCTACACAAGCTATGCCAATTGCGAAGCAGACGACTTCCAGTTGATCGAACGCGTCGCCATCGTTCCACGCAAGGCGGGCGGGGTCTTCATCTACGGTGTCGCGGATACCTATGTAGGCGAAGGCGGCGGCGCACCGGTCTCTCCGCCTGAACTGACGGACGAGGACCTTTATTCAGCAGTTGCAAGCGCGGCGCAGTAATCCTCACGGGTTGACACTGCAGGTTGGCACTGCAAACGCATTTCCGCTGTTGCCATCCCTGCGTAAGTGGGTAGTCAGGAGTCACATCAGTCACTGTGCTGCGTAACGACCAATTTGCCGAATCCCGGCCATCTGCTCCGCTTCGAATAGGTGTGGCAGTCCGGAAACACGAAAACCCTCGCCCCGCCTCACCCTTTCATGAAGGCAATCGCGACTAGGGGAAACCCGAAGACGCCCGTGACGGCCAGTGTCCAGATGTCGAACAGCAGCATCGGCCCGCGATCGAACAGCGGGAACAGCAGTGGTGATGCCGTGTAGACCGCGACCCAGGGCAGAGGCCCGTCAGTCGTCCGTTTCAATTTTGAGCGAATGGACCAGCCGCCGCAGAGGCAACCGGGGGAGAGGGCCAGAAAAACGTTTAAGCCGGTCAACCAACTCAGAAAAACCGTGGCTAGAACAACTCCAGAGGCAACCAACACAAATTGCATTCCCTCTAGAAATTCATCTTTATTCGGGGAGTTAAAGGCGAAAATCGAATTGGATTCTTTGTAAAAGGGCGGGTATCCCTGCAGCATTGTAAATGCACCGGCGAAATATAATACCGCCACATAAAATAAACTGTTGAATAAGTCTTTTGCCATGAGATTTTTATAGAGACTAAAACAAGAATGGACGGATCGGCTGCGGCCGATCCGTCCATCGCAAGCTAATTGCACTTCCTGTTCGTTACAAGACTACTTCATCGCCTGCATCACGGACACGAAGTTCGCCACCGCAGCGCCACCCATATTGAAGATGCCGCCGATTTCGGCGTTCTTCACCTGGATTTCACCGGCGGTGCCTGTCAGCTGCATGGCAGTGAGCACGTGCATGGAGACACCGGTGGCGCCAATCGGATGGCCTTTGGCCTTCAAACCGCCAGACGGGTTGACCGGCAGTTTGCCGCCCATTTCCGTCCAGCCTTCCAGCACGGCGCGGGCACCCTCGCCTTCCCTGGTCAGGCCCATGGCTTCATATTCGATCAGCTCTGCAATGGTGAAACAGTCGTGGGTCTCGACGAAGGAGAGGTCATCCAGCGCCAGGTTGGCATCGCCGAGTGCCTGGCCCCAGGCCTTGGAACAGCCTTCAAACTTCAGGATGTCGCGCTTCGACATCGGCAGGAAATCCTGGACATGGGCATGCGCGCGGAAGGCAACGGCCTTTTTCATGCCGAGTGCCGTTGCCGGATCGGTCAGGACCAGGGCGGCGGCACCGTCGGACACCAGCGAGCAGTCGGTGCGCTTCAGCGGGCCGGCGACAAACGGGTTCTTTTCAGACTCTGCGCGGCAGAAGTCGAAACCGAGATCCTTGCGCATCTGGGCGTAGGGGTTGCCGACACCGTTCTTGTGGTTCTTCGCCGCGATCCTGGCCAGAGCATCGGACTGGTCGCCATACTTCTGGAAATAGGCATCGGCGATCTTGCCGAAGACACCGGCGAAACCTGCCGGGATATCCCCTTCTTCCTTCAAGTAGGAGGCCTTCAGCAGGTTCTTGCCGATTTCAGGTCCGGGGGTCGTAGTCATCTGCTCGACACCGACGACAAGCACGAAGCGGGCGTCGCCCGATGCAATGGCACGTACGCCCTGATGCACGGCGGCAGAGCCGGTGGCACAGGCGTTTTCGACACGGGTTGCCGGTTTGAAGCGCAGGGCCGGGTCGGCCTGCAGCACCAGCGACGCGGTAAAGTCCTGTGCCGAGAAGCCGGCATTGAAATGACCCAGCAAAATCTCGTCGACATCCCCCGGCTCGATGCCGGCGTCCTTGATGGCATCGACCGCCACCTTGACGATCATGCTTTCAACCGTCTCTTCCGAATGCTTGCCGAAGGGCATGTGTGCCCAACCCACCATGGCTGCCGTCATGACACTTCCTCCAGGTTCATGCCTGCAAGATTGATAAGGATTTCCGCCGGACCGCTGGTCCAGACCGGAGCTCCTCCATCTTACGTAAGTTCTGCGTGCCTGGACAGTTCCAGCTTCCATGTTGCTTTGCAAGAAGAAACTGACCTAAACGTCATAACAAAATTTTTTCTTCTTTTACTTCATGAACTTAATTGCATTAGTCCAAAGAGATGAAGCGGTCGCCGGCGGCTCTGGCCGGCATGGTGCGGCTTTACCCGTTTTGCCGAGAAGGCGAGGCAGACGGTCATATGCCTGTCACTTAAGCGGTATAGGAAGAACGCGTTCCGGACAAAATCCTTTTTCGTTCCTTTTCAGTCGCTCAACCGGTCCTGCCTCGCAGGGCCGGTTTTTTGCATGTGCTCTTTGCGTCCTGATACCCAGGTGCGACGCAATTCACACATCGCTTACCGAAAGCGATTGCCGCAGGACTTTTTCATGACTGTTCACTTGACCTGAGAAGGCGCTGGATATAGCCATTCAAAGCGCTTTGAAACCCCATAAGACCGCCTCAGAAGCGGAACGGAGACAACCGGCAATGTTCGAAGAAGCCGAAACGGGCCTGGAGGCTGATGTGCCAGCAAACATGATCAAAGACCCGGATTGGTGGCGTGGGGCGGTGATCTATCAGATCTATCCGCGCTCCTTCAACGACACCAATGGCGATGGCATCGGCGACCTGAACGGCATCTGCGAGCGGATGGACTACATCGCTTCGCTGGGCGTGGACGCCATCTGGCTGTCCCCTTTCTTCACCTCGCCGATGGACGACTTCGGTTACGATGTCTCCAACTATGAAGATGTCGACCCGATGTTCGGCACGCTTGCCGATTTCGACCGGATGCTGGCCGCCGCCCATGCACGCGGCCTCAAGGTGATCATCGACCTGGTGATTTCGCACACCTCCGACCAGCACCCCTGGTTTGTCGAGAGCCGCTCGTCACGGGACAATGCCAAGGCCGACTGGTTCGTCTGGGCCGACGCCAAGCCGGACGGCACGGTGCCGACCAACTGGCTGTCGATCTTCGGTGGCCCTGCCTGGGAATGGGACAGCCGCCGGTGTCAGTATTACATGCATAATTTCCTGACCAGCCAACCGGATCTGAACTTCCATAACCCGGAGGTTCAGGACGCCGTGCTGGGCGCTGCCAGGTTCTGGCTCGACCGGGGCGTCGACGGTTTCCGCCTCGATACGGTGAACTTCTATTTCCACGACAAGCAGCTTCGGGACAATCCCCCCCTGAGCGCGGCTGAAATGCCGTCCACCGTCGATCCGACCAACCCGTATGGCTATCAGGACCACCTCTACGACAAGACCCAGCCGGAAAACCTGCGGTTTCTGGAGAAACTGCGGGCGCTCCTGGACAAATATCCGGGTGCAACGTCTGTGGGCGAGATCGGCGCCGACGGACAGGCGGTGGAACTGACGGCGTCCTATACGGAAGCCGGCAAGCGCATTCACATGGCCTACAGCTTCGACCTGCTGACGCCTCAGCATTCGGCGCCCTACATCCGCAAGATCGTGGAAGAGATGAACGCCGGCATCGGCTCCGGCTGGGCCTCCTGGGCGCTGTCGAACCATGACGTAAAGCGGGTCGCCAGCCGCTGGGGCGAGGATCTGGACATTGCCCGGTTCGCACCGCTTGAGACCGCCCTCTGCGCCTCGTTGCGCGGCACACCCTGCCTTTACCAGGGCGAGGAACTGGGCCTGCCACAGGCCGATGTCCCGTTCGAGAAGTTGCAGGATCCTTACGGCATCCGTTTCTGGCCGGAATACAAGGGCCGCGATGGCTGCCGGACGCCGATGCCCTGGGTGAAGGACAACGGTAACGCCGGCTTCTCCGAAGCCGAGCCCTGGCTTCCTGTCCCCCAGGACCATCTGGCCCTTGCTGCCTTCGAACAGGACAAGGACGAAACCTCCATCCTCAACCGGAACCGGGCCTTCTATGCCTGGCGGCAGTCTCATGAGCCCCTGAAGAAAGGCGACATGGTGTTTCTGGACAGCCAGGACAACACGCTGGTCTTCACCCGCAGCCATCAGGGTGAAACCGTGCTGTGTGCCTTCAACCTCGGTGCCGAGCCGGCCACCGTCACCTTGAACGGACTTGAGTTGGAAAACCTCGAAGCGCCGGGCTTCAGTGGCACGCTGGAAGGTGCCACGATTACGCTTCAGGGCCTCGATGCACTGTTTGCCCGCGTGAAATCCTGATTTCCCGCCTTCAATTCAGGCTCCGGCACGGCTAAATAGTCGCGCCGGAGCTTTTCCGGCCACATCCCATAAGCAAAGCCGGACCGTTCATGACCGACCGCCTGCCCCTTTCCGTTTTCATCATCGCCCGTGACGAGGCCGACCGGATCGCCCGGCCGATCGAAAGTGTGATCGGCTGGGTGGACGAGGTCATCGTCATCGACAGCGGGTCGACCGACGAAACGGTGGCCGTGGCCGAAAAACTTGGGGCGCGGGTCGTTCACAACGATTGGCCCGGTTACGGTCCGCAAAAGCGTTTCGGCGAAGACCTGTGCCGCAATGACTGGCTGCTCAATCTGGATGCCGACGAAGAGGTGACGCCGGACCTCGCTGCAGAAATCAAAACCAAATTCGCAGACGGCAGCTACACGGACGCCGATGGCTGGCGCATCATGATCCGCGATCTTTATGCCCATGAAACCACCCCAGCCCCCTGGGCCTACGGGTATCATCAGATCCGCCTCTACGACCGGCGCAAGGGCCGGTTTTCTGCTTCGACCGTGCATGACACGGTGCGACCGGAAGAAGGCGCGCGCATCTCGAACCTCTCCGGCATCATGGCGCACCGGTCGATCCGGTCACTGGATTTTCAGGTCGGCAAATACAATCGCTATTCCGGCATGCAGGTGGACGACATGCGCGCCCGTGGCCGCAAGTTACCAAGCAGCCGCCTCCTGACCGAATTTCCGGTGAGCTTCTTCAAGGCCTATTTCGTGCGCAAGTACCGCAAATACGGCTGGTGGGGCTTCATCCTGGCCATGAACTATGCCCACGCCCGCTTTCTTCGCGTCGCGAAGGCCTATGAGGCCGAGTTGCTGGACAAGTCGAAGACAGACTGACGTTTTCACCCCATTACCCGTCCCCTCTCTCATCAGTCTGAACCGAGAGAAGGGGTTGGAGGTGAGGTGCGCGATAACAGTGCTGCCGTCTTACTGCTCCCTTCAGGCCGTGTCGCTCAGAACCTCTTCCGGTGCGGAATGGCGCTCGACCCGGATGGGCTGGCGCACGCCTGCCGCCTGGTTGAAATGCTCCAGCCGCCGGATGGTGGTTGGCGTCAGCATATGTCCGCGGGACAGAACCAGTTCGTGACCGTTTTCGGTCAGGGCATCATCGATCAGCACATCACCTGGCCGCAGCGAGCGGATGTAGCATTCGGCAACGAGCTTCTTGCGTTCTTCCGGAACGTTGTCCAGCAACGTGTCCCTGGCCAGATCCAGCAGCATCGGATCGTATTTACGCTTGTTGATGGTGAGAGCTTCGAAGGCGGCCGCGTCCGGGCCGCTTTCCGGGCTTGCATACCAAAGATCCGTCAAGAGCTTGAGGATGCGGGCGATCATCGGGATTTCCTTGCCCGTTGGCCCATCCTTTGGAAAACCCGACCCGTCGAAGCCGCGGCCTGACAGGAACAGGTATTCCGATACTTTCTCCAATTGCGGAATATTCTTCAACAGATCCCTTGTCTGGACTGGCGATCGGTCCAGAATGTTGCGCTCCTGCTCGGTCAGGCTGCGGGCGGCACGGTAGCGGGCGATGATCTGTTTCGGCAGCAACGCTTCGCCCAGCGGTGACAGCATCACCGACATCTCCAGCTCCCAGGTCTTTTTCATGCCAAGGCGCTTGGCCAGCCGCAAAGCCTGTTTGCGGACAGTGGTCGTGCGGCGGAAGGCTTCCGGGTGGAACAGTGCCAGCATATCGATGAGCAGCTTGACCGACCCGGCCAATGTGCGCTCCAGCAGCGCCCGGTCCTTGGCAAGCTGAATATGATGGGAGAGCGCCGTTTCCATGGCGCTGGCCAGATCTGTCGGCTTGCAGGGCTTTTCCAGATACATGAAGGCGTGGCCTTCATTGAGGGTTTTCTTGATGGCCTCGGCCGAGGTTTCCCGGGTCAGCATGACCCGCGCGGCTTGCGGGGCAATGGTTTCGGCGGCGCGAAGAAAGGCGATGCCGCCACGGCCGGGCAGATTAAAACTGGAAAAAACGACTGCCGCGCCATGGTTTTGCTTCAGAAACTGCAGGGCAGTTTCCGTCTCGGAAAAGCATACAACCCTCATGTGAGTGCCAAACAGGCGCTCAAAGCCCGTCTGAACCTCTTTATCCGGATCGGCAACGACTACCAGGTCCGTGTTTTTTTCCATTCACGGCTCCTTTCTCAAGAAGCAGACCTGCGAGAAAAACTTCCGCAGGTACGCCCCCTCCAGGATAGTCTCATGAGACTAATAACAAATACTTGCGCAAATCGGCGACTCTCACACACCGTCCCGACGAAAATCCGGTGTGGTCTTTGCGCCCCGCCTTGAACTATAAGGCCGCATGTTCGACGTCCTGATTGCCGGTGCCGGCCCGGCCGGTCTTTTTGCTGCGGAGCGCCTGTCCCAAAAAGGGTATCGCGTTGTGGTGATCGACCGCATGCCCTCGCCGGCGCGCAAATTCCTGATGGCTGGCCGCGGTGGCCTGAACCTGACCCATAGCGAAGACCTGACCGCTTTCCTGGCACGCTACCGGCAGGCCGCCCTCTTTCTGGCGCCCATGATCAACGACCTTTCTCCAGAAGCGCTGCGAAGCTGGTGCGAAGGGCTGGGCGAAGAAACCTTTGTCGGTAGCAGTGGCCGGGTGTTTCCAAAATCGATGAAGGCCTCTCCCCTGCTGCGCGCCTGGCTGCGCCGGCTTGACGGAAACGGCGTCCGCCTTCTGGCGCGGCACGCATTGTGCAGCATCGAAGGAGATGGACCGCTGCAGATCTCCACTTCGAATGGAGATCCTGCGGAAAAGACGGATGGAAACGGCGGCACGCAGTCTTTTTCCGTGCGCGCCTGCCTGCTGGCTCTGGGCGGTGCGAGCTGGCCGAAACTCGGCTCCGACGCCGCATGGGTGCCGATGCTGCAGGAGCGCGGCATCCGCATCAACCGGTTCCAACCGGCAAACTGCGGCTTTCAGACCGGCTGGAGCGATTATCTGAAAGAACGCTTCGCCGGCACGCCGCTGAAGCGCATCGCCCTGTCCCATGAGGGCAAGAAGGTGCCTGGAGAAGCGGTCGTATCTGCGCAGGGGCTTGAGGGCGGCGCGGTCTATGCGCTGTCCGCAGAACTGCGCGAGACGATCAACCGGACCGGCTCGGCGACACTGGAAATTGACCTGCGGCCACAGTTCAAGGTGGACGAACTGGCCACAAAGCTCTCAAGACCCCGCGGCAAGCAGTCCGCAGCCACCTTCCTGAAGAAGGTCCTGCGGCTGAGCCCGGTGGAACTGGCGCTGCTGCGCGAGACCGGCGATATCCCTTCGGAGGCCGAAAGCCTTGCGCGGCGCATCAAGTCCGTTCCCGTTATCCTGAACGCCCCCTATTCCATTGACCGGGCGATATCGTCCGCCGGGGGCATTGCGCTGAACGAACTGAATGACGGGATGATGCTCAGGAAGCTGCCCGGCGTCTTTGCAGCCGGTGAAATGCTGGACTGGGAAGCACCGACGGGCGGTTATCTGCTGCAGGCCTGTTTTGCGACGGGCGCCCGGGCGGCAGAGGGCATTGCGGCCTATCTTCAAAGCTCGGAACAGGAACAAGCAACATGACCGTGCTCTACATCGATGCAGACGCCTGCCCGGTCAAGGATGAAGCTGTTCGCGTCGGCGAGCGCCACAATGTGCAGATAAAATTCGTCTCCAACAGCTGGATGCGGCTTCCCGAAGGCGACCTGATCGAACGGGTGGTGGTGCCCGAAGGGCCGGACGAAGCCGACAACTGGATCGCCGAACGCGCCGTGGCAGGCGATGTGGTGGTGACTGCCGACGTGCCGTTGGCGGCGCGCTGCGTGAAGGCCGGCGCCCTTGTCATCGGCCCGACGGGCAAGCCGTTCCGCGAGGATGCCATCGGTATGCGCCTTGCCATGCGCGACCTCAACACGCATCTGCGAGAAATCGGCGAGATCCGCGAAAGCGGCCCGGGCTTCTCCAAGGCCGACCGCTCGCGCTTTCTCAATCAGCTTGAAACCACGATGCGCGCGGCAAAACGCTTGTCTCCCCAGTAGGCGTGCCGCTGCTTTCCGGCCATCACGCCTGCCAGCCGTATTACGGCCCCCAAACGAAAAACTCCCTGCAAGGTGGGAGGAGGACCTTGCAGGGAGTGGCCGGTGGCCTTTTCAGGCCGGTTGCGCCCGGCGAAGATGGAAACTGCCTTACTGGCAGAAGCGGTACTGTCCGGAATAGGACAGGAAGTAACCGGTGTTGGGATTGAACGAGCGGTACTTGCGGCTGCAGTAATTGTACCAGGCCGGGCTCCAGGGAGCCGGACGGTAGACGACCGGGGCCGGAGCCGGATAGTAGGCCGGCGGGGCCGGGTAATAGGCCGGCGGCGGAGCCACATAACGCGGCTGGGAAAGAGCCGACCCCAGGATGGCACCGGCGGCCAGGCCGCTGGCGACACCGACACCGACCTGCCAGCCCTTGGCGGCATGGGCAGGCGTTGCCTGAGAGGTCAAGGTAACGCCGGCAACAAGAGCCAGCGCGGAGGCGGTAACTACGAACTTCTTGAACATGACGGTGTCCCTTCCTGTCTCGTGAGGCCCTGCTGTCCGCCTCAACTCATGAAACGAACTTAACCCGCCCCCCGGTCGGGCTCTGTGACTGGTGTCACATGCTGTCACTTTGTCACCTGAGCACGATTTACCGGCTTTGTGGCCTCGGTTTGACCACTGCAAAAATCTTTCGCTTGCCGTAGGGCTCGGCTGGACCTACATTATTGCTCATCGGTACGCGTTGTGCCGTACGGGACTGACGAAAGACCCGGTTAGACTGACTTCGGCAGGGCTCCATCAAGCACTGCTCTGAATTTCCAAGCTTTCCGTTTCTTGTTGACTTCTCGTTTATCCGCGCCAGCCGGAAACGGGATGGCGCATCAAACCAGCGGAAAGGTTTCTCCATGCGCGAGAACGGCACCATTAAATTCTTCAACCATGACCGTGGCTTCGGCTTCATCACTCCGGAAAACGGCTCCAAGGACGTGTTCGTCCACATCACCGCATTCGAGCAGGCCGGTATCGGAACGCCCGTCGAAGGCGCGAAGATCTCCTTCGTTGCCGAAGACGACCGTCGCGGCCGCGGCAAGCAGGCTGCTCAGCTCGAACTGCTCTAAGGTATCAGACTGCTGCCTCCGTCTGCCGACGGCTGGCGCGGATCGACCTAAGAAAAACGGGGCCTTTCGGCCCCGTTTTTTGTTTGTTTTTTTAGGATTAAACCAAGCCTAGTATCTTCTCTCACTCAGCGTGGCCGATTTGTTCATCCTCATCCTGAGGAAGCGCGCGAGCGCTGTCTCGAAGGATGGGCGGCAACTTCCTGAACAAGTGGCCCATCCTTCGAGACGGACCTGGCGGTCCTCCTCAGGATGAGGCTCACTTTATAGAAAAGCCCCAAGCCCCCGCACGCCTTACGCCATGCAGTCCAGCAGTTCCTTCTCGCCGATCACGCCGACGATGGAGCCTTTTGCCTTCACGACAACGGGATCCTTGCTGGATTTTTTCAGCTTCGCGACTTCACGGACCGAGGCTTCGGGATCGCAGGTCAGGCCGCTGGCGAGCGAGCCCGGCAGACTTCCGGGAGGCACCATGATGTCGCGCGCGCGCAGCACGTTGAGCGGGTTCATGTGGCTGACGAATTCGGCGACATAGTCTGTTGCCGGCGTCTTGACGATCTCCTGCGATGTGCCGAGCTGGATCACCCGCCCGCCTTCCATGATCGCGATGCGCGAGCCGATCTTGGCGGCTTCATCGAGATCGTGGCTGACGAAGATGATCGTCCGGTTGAGTTCCTTCTGCAGATCGAGCAGCTCGTCCTGCAGCTTGTCGCGGATGAGCGGATCGAGTGCCGAGAACGGTTCGTCCATCAGCAGAAGCGGCGCGTCGGTCGCAAAGGCACGGGCAAGGCCAACACGCTGCTGCATGCCGCCGGAAAGTTCGTGCACCTGCTTCTCACCCCAACCGGTCAGGCCGACCAGTTTGAGCTGCGCCTCGACCTTGGCCGCTCTCTCCTTTGCGGGCATGCCTGCCAGCTCCAGGCCGAAACCGACATTTTCCGCCACCGTGCGCCATGGCAACAGACCGAAGTGCTGGAACACCATGCCGATCCGGTGCCGACGTAGCTCGCGAAGGTCATTTTCGGGGCAGGTTTCCGGATTGACGTAGCGCTTGCCGTCATGCACCTGCACTTCGCCCCGGATAACCGGGTTGAGGCCGTTGACTGCCCGCAGCAGCGTGGACTTGCCGGAGCCGGACAGGCCCATCAACACGATCACTTCACCTTCGTGGATATCGAAGGTCGCACCGGCAACGCCGAGGATCTGACCGGTTTCCGCCTGGATTTCCTGCCGGGTCTTGCCGGCGTCGATCAAAGGCAGAGCCGACTGCGGTTTTTCGCCGAAGACGATGTCGACATCCCTGAAGGTGACGACGGGTGTCTTGGTTGCATCGCTCATTTCTTGTTGCCTCCAGACGGTGCGCGGAAGAAACGGTCGAGAACGATGGCGATCAGGACGATGCAGACGCCTGCCTCAAAGCCGAGCGCGACGTTGGCCGTGTTCAGCGCCCGCAGCACCGGAACCCCGAGACCGTCGGCAGCAACAAGCGCGGCGATCACCACCATCGACAGGGACAGCATGATTGTCTGCGTCAGGCCGGCCATGATCTGTGGCAGTGCGTAGGGTAATTCGATTTTCCAGAGAAGCTGGGAGTTCGTCGCGCCAAAGGCCTTGCCGGCTTCCAGGAGCGAAGTGGGCGTCGATGACACACCGAGCTGCGTGAGCCGGATTGGCGCGGGAATGGAAAAGATCACGGTCGCGATCAGGCCGGGCACCATGCCGAGGCCAAACAGGATGAGCGCCGGGATCAGGTAAACGAAGGTCGGCAGTGTCTGCATCAGATCGAGAACAGGACGCAGAACGGCGTAGACCCGCGGATGATGTGCCGCAACAACGCCGATCGGCACACCGATCGCCATGCAGACAATCGTCGAAGCCATGACCAGGGCCAGGGTTTCCGTCGTCTCTTCCCAGTAGCCCTGATTGATGATGAGCAACAGGGCAATCGCGACAAGGGCTGCAAACGTGATCGTGCGGTGAACGAAATAGGCCAGTGCGACAAAGATGGCGACCATCACAAGAGGAGGCGGCGCCTGAAGCACCCACAAGATTCCGTCGATGATCGTCAAGAGAAAGGCGGAAATGCCGTCGAACAACCAGTAAGCGTTGTCGGTTAGCCAATCGACCCCGGCTTTCGCCCAACTGCCGATCGGGATTTTTTGTTCAGTCAGCCACTCCAACGTGAGCCCCCTTGTGAATCCTGTTGCCACGAAAAAGGACGCCGCCGCAAGCGACGGCGTCCACTTCACAAGAGACGTTAGAGGCCAAGAGCGCTCTTGACGGCCGCGAAGCTGTCTCCGCCATCAAAGGTCTTCACGCCGACGAGCCAGTTTTCGAAGGTTGCCGGATGTTCCTTCAACCAGGCGGCTGCCGCCTTGTTGGGGTCTTCGCCATCGATCAGGATCTTACCCATGATCTCGTTTTCCATCGGCAGCGAGAATTCCAGATTCTCCAGCAGCTTGCCGACGTTCGGGCATTCCTTGACGTAGCCTGCACGCACGTTCGTGTAGACGGTTGCGCCGCCGTAGTCCGGGCCGAACACATCATCACCGCCTTCAAGATACTTCATCTTGAAATTGGCGTTCATCGGGTGCGGTTCCCAGCCAAGGAAGACGATGTCCGCGTCGCGGCGGTTTGCTCGTGCGACCTGCGCCAGCATGCCCTGCTCGGAGGATTCAACCACCTCGAAGCCTTCCAGGCCGAAGAGGTTTTGATCGATCATGCCGATGATCAGGCGGTTGCCGTCGTTGCCCGGCTCGATGCCGTAGATCTTGCCGTCGAGATCGTCCTTGAACTTGGCGATATCGTCGAAGCTCTTCAGGCCTTTTTCATACGTGTATTCCGGAACGGCCAGCGTGTATTTCGCGCCTTCCAGGTTTGCACGGACCGTTTCGACGGAGCCGTCCTCACGGTAATTCTTGATGTCGCCTTCCATGGTCGGCATCCAGTTGCCGAGGAAAACATCGATGTCCTTGTTCTTCAGCGACGCATAGGTCACCGGCACGGACAGCAGTTTGACATCCGGCTTGTAGCCGAGCGCTTCCAGCACGACGGAGGTCGCGGCGGTGGTCGCGGTGATGTCCGTCCAGCCCACATCCGAGAAACGAACGGTCTGACAGCTTTCCGGCTCGTTTGCCAGGGCGGTTCCCGTGAACATCAGCCCGAGCGCCAGGCCTCCAGCGAGTGTCGCTGCTACTTTCATATGCATACCTCCTATGGAAAGTCTTGTTTCTCGTCTCTCTGCAGAGCGTGGATGTCGGAAGTTTCTACCGTCCAGAAGTTCCTTTGCCCACAGACTGCCTAACCATGATCCAAACATCCACGAGAAAAAAATGCAAGTTTTCATTGATTGACTGATCAATTAAAAATAAAACTCGGGTGTGAGACGACCTCGGCAAGGCGGAACGAAAGGCTCTGAGAAGCGCTATTCCTTTCCGTTGACGCTGCTGCACCATGATCGTGACGATGGGCACCCGGACTTGTGCTTTGCCGGAGTTGCCAGCGCCAGATCAACGGTCGGCAAGCCGAGCCGAATTCTTCTCTCACCAAGTGTCGGAGGTTAAAATGCCAAAGGTCGGAATGGAAGCGGAGCGGCGTCGCAGTCTGATTGACGCGACAGTCGATGCCATACACGAACGTGGCTACAGCGACGTGACCATGGCGCAGATCGCCAAGCGCGCGGGTGTCTCCGGCGGTCTTGTGCATCACTATTTCGGCTCAAAGGACCAGTTGCTGGCCGCCACCATGCGCCATCTCCTGACCGAACTCGGCCGGGCGATCCGCGAAAACCTCGAAAAGGCGGAAACCCCGCGTGAGCGGATCTCCGCAATCATCGCCGGCAATTTTGCGGTCGACCAGTTTCAGCCGGCGGTGATCGCAGCCTGGCTCGCTTTCTACGTCCAGTCGCGCACCACCGACAGCAACAGTCGACTTCTGAATATCTATGCCGCGAGGCTCGCCTCGAACCTGACCCACAACCTGCGGGCCTTCATGCCCCAGGACGAGGCCCGCCGGATTGCCGAGGGAACCGCATCGATGATCGACGGGGTCTGGATCCGGCAAGCGCTGCGCGACGGCAAGCCCAACCGGTCGGCCGCCATCGCCCTGGTCGAAGACTATGTGGAAACCCAGATTGCCGTCCACCTGGGGCGCAACACCAAGAATTGAGCAACTAGGATCAACATGAGCGACCAGTTCGACTTCATCATCGTCGGAGCCGGATCTGCCGGCTGCGCCATGGCCTACCGCCTGTCGGAAGACCCCGGCAACAGGGTGCTGGTGCTGGAATTCGGCGGCACGGACGTCGGTCCGCTGATCCAGATGCCGGCTGCCCTCTCCTATCCGATGAACATGCCGCTCTACGACTGGGGCTATGCCAGCGAACCGGAGCCGCACCTGGGTGGCCGGCGCCTGGCGACACCGCGCGGCAAGGTTATCGGCGGGTCATCCTCGATCAACGGCATGGTCTATGTGCGCGGACACGCCTGCGACTTCGACACCTGGGAAGAGATGGGCGCGAGCGGCTGGGGCTATCGCCACGTGCTGCCCTACTACAAGCGCCAGGAACACAGCCATGGCGGCCAGGAGGGCTGGCGCGGCAGTGAAGGCCCGCTGCACGTCCAGCGCGGTACGAAGTGGAACCCGTTGTTCGATGCCTTCAAGACAGCTGGAGAGCAGGCCGGTTACGGCGTGACTGCCGACTACAACGGCGAGCGTCAGGAAGGCTTCGGTGACATGGAAATGACGGTCCATCGCGGCCGCCGCTGGTCCGCTGCAAACGCCTATCTGAAACCGGCCCTCAAGCGCGGCAACCTGACCCTTGTGAAAGGCGCCCTGGTGCGCCGGGTCCTGATCGAGGACAAGCGCGCGGTCGGTGTGGAATTCGAAACCGGCGGTGAGATCCGCGAGGCCAAGGCCGCGCGCGAGGTGATCCTGTCGGCGTCTTCCATCAACTCGCCGAAGATCCTGATGCAGTCGGGCATCGGCCCGGCGGCGCATCTGGCTGAAATGGGGATCGATGTCGTCGCCGACCGGCCGGGCGTTGGTGCCAATCTTCAGGACCATCTGGAACTTTATCTTCAGCAGGCCTGCACCCAGCCGATTACGCTCTACAAGCACTGGAACCTGCTCTCCAAGGCGATGATCGGAGCCCAGTGGCTGTTCCTGAAGCAGGGCCTCGGCGCTTCGAACCAATTCGAGAGCTGCGCCTTCATCCGTTCCAAAGCGGGCGTGAAATATCCTGATATCCAGTATCACTTCCTGCCCTTTGCCGTGCGTTACGACGGCCAGGCGGCCGCGGAAGGCCACGGTTTCCAGGCCCATGTCGGGCCGATGCGCTCCAAGTCGCGCGGCCGGATCAAGCTGACCTCCAGCGATCCGAAGGCCAAGCCGTCGATCCTGTTCAACTACATGTCTCACGACGAGGACTGGGAAGACTTCCGCACCTGCATTCGCCTGACCCGGGAGATTTTCGGCCAGGAAGCTTTCGCCCCCTATCGCGGCAAGGAGATACAGCCCGGGGACAATGTGCAAAGCAATGAAGACCTGAACGACTTCATCCGCGAACACGTGGAAAGCGCCTATCACCCCTGCGGCACCTGCCGGATGGGGGCCAAGGACGATGCCATGGCCGTGGTTGATCCGGAATGCCGGGTCATCGGTGTCGATGGCCTGCGTGTCGCCGACAGTTCCATCTTTCCGCAAATCACCAATGGCAATCTGAATGCGCCCTCGATTATGGTCGGGGAAAAGGCATCGGACCATATTCTGGGCAAAACCCCGCTTCCTGCGTCGAACCAGGAACCGTGGATCCACCCGGACTGGGAAACAAGCCAACGCTGACCTCTGGCAGACCAGACACCTCTGGCAAACCAGGACAGTTACAAATCAAGGAGCCAACCCATGCGCGCCCAACCGCAAGCGTCCCACTATGTCGGCGGCTCATATGCCGAGAGCCAGA
Organism: Roseibium aggregatum IAM 12614; assembly: GCF_000168975.1. Taxonomy (GTDB): domain Bacteria; phylum Pseudomonadota; class Alphaproteobacteria; order Rhizobiales; family Stappiaceae; genus Roseibium; species Roseibium aggregatum. Next base: position 295,983 of record NZ_AAUW01000006.1, on the reverse strand, counting down.
GCGGCACTCCCTTCGACTCGCTGTATCCTGCAACCGGTGAAGCGATTGCCCGGCTCCACGCTGCCGACGATACGGTGATTGAAGCGGCAATCCGCTCCGCTCAGGAAGGCCAGAAGATCTGGGCAGCGACGCCTCCTGCCGAGCGCGGCCGGGTCCTGCGCCGGACGGCGGAAATCCTGCGCGAGAAGAACCGTGATCTTTCCATTCTGGAAACGCTGGATACCGGCAAACCCTTGCAGGAAACCCTGATTGCCGACGCGGCCTCCGGTGCCGACTGTCTGGAGTATTTCGGCGGTCTGGCCGCGACACTCACGGGTGAACATATCGATCTGGGCTGCTCCTTCGCCTACACCAAGCGCGAACCGCTCGGCATCTGCTTCGGCATCGGTGCCTGGAACTATCCGATCCAGATCGCCTGCTGGAAGGCGGCCCCGGCTCTCGTTTGCGGCAACGCGATGATCTTCAAGCCTTCGGAAGTCACCCCGCTGAGCGCGCTGAAGCTGGCCGAAGCCTTCACCGAGGCCGGTCTGCCGGATGGCGTCTTCAATGTGCTGCAGGGCTTTGGTGATGTCGGCGCAAAGCTGGTGGCGCATCCGGCCATCGCCAAGATCTCTCTCACCGGGTCTGTTCCGACGGGTGCAAAAGTGGCCGCCCTTGCAGGTGAACACCTGAAGAAGACAACGCTGGAGCTCGGCGGCAAGTCGCCGTTGATCGTCTTTGACGATGCGGACATTGAAAACGCGGTGTCTGCCGCCATCAACGCCAACTTCTATTCGACCGGTCAGATCTGCTCCAACGGTACGCGCGTGTTCGTTCACGAGGCGATCAAGGAAGCCTTCCTGAAGCGGCTGGCGGAACGCACCGCCAATGCGGTGCTGGGCGATCCGCTGGACGAGGAAACCAATATCGGTCCGCTTGTGTCCAAACAGCAGCTCGACAAGGTGCTCCACTACATGCAGATCGGCCAGGACGAAGGCGCCCGGCTGGTCTGTGGCGGTGGCACGGCCTCGGTCGCCAGCTTCCCGGACGGCTATTTCGTGCAGCCGACCGTCTTTGCCGACGTGAAGGACGACATGCGCATTGCCCGCGAGGAAATTTTCGGCCCTGTTCTGAGCGTTCTCGACTTCACCGACGAGGACGACGTCGTCGCCCGCGCCAACGACACGGAATTCGGCCTTGCCGCAGGCGTTTTCACCAAGGACATTCAGCGGGCGCACCGGGTGATCGACCAGTTGCAGGCCGGCACTTGCTGGATCAACACCTACAATCTGACCCCGATCGAAATGCCCTTCGGCGGCTACAAGAAGTCGGGTATCGGCCGCGAGAACGGCCATGCGGCGATCGAATACTACAGCCAGACGAAGAGCGTTTACGTGGAAATGGGGGGTGTCGAGGCGGCGTTCTAAGGCGCCGAACTCCCCTGACCCTGATCATGTAACCCATTTTTCGAAGTGCCGCTCAGGCGGCTCTTCGAGAGGTTGCGGATGGGGTTGAAGTGCAGCTCGTTTCCGGTAGACATTCCGCTCTTATCCCGACCAAGCGGGAAGCCCCGTCGAGAGGGAGGGACGGAGTGTACCCTCCCCTGTTTTCTCCTTATCCCCCGTACCGTTGGAAAGCGTTTTCTACCATTCGGTATTTTGCCGATTGAAGTTTGAACGCCGGTGCCCGAGATATAAGTTCAAGCCGTATCACAGAGCACCGATGAACAAAGCTTTCCTGGATCCCGCCCCGCGCACCTACGCGCCCTACATCTATCTGACGGCACGCTCCCGCAGAGGGCCCGCCTGTGCGCCGGAAACGCTCAGCGTCGACGAATTGAAATCGTGGCTCTTGCATGAGGCGACGCGGATCGATGATGTCATGCTGATGTTCGAGGAGTTCATGTGGCGCTGCAAGGCTGCCGGGATTGCCATTGACCGGGCGACGCTGCACATCGGCACGCTGCACCCCCGTGTCATCGGTTTTTCATGGGTCTGGAACAGCCAGGACAAGTTTTGTGACGAGGTTGCCGCGGACGCAAACGCGCCCAAGTCGGAAGCCTTTACCCGCAATCCGCTGTTTCACGTCATCAACGAGGGCCAGACCATCCGGGTCAACCTGGAAAGTGACGAGGGGGCGAATTCGGCCCCCCTGATGCGGGAGCTCGCCGATCAGGGATACACGGCCTATGTCGCCCTGCCGCTCAGTTCCTCGCATGAAAAACACAATGCCATGACCCTGGCGACCCGCAAGCCAGGAGGTTTGACCCAGCAGGAGAAAGACCTGATCCGCACTCTGATCGACCTGCTGGCCCTTCACATCGAGCGCCACATCGTTCAGCGGATCGCCCGCAACGTTGCCGATACCTATCTCGGCCCGATCGCGGGTCAGCGTGTGCTGGATGGCGAGATCAAGCGCGGCGACGGCGAGGCGATCACGGCTGTCGTCTTCATGGCAGACATGCGCGGCTTCACCCAGCTTGCCGACCGGCTGAGCGGACCGGAAGTGACCGCGATCCTGAACGCCTATTTCGACAGGGTATCGGATGCCGTGCTCAACAATGGTGGTGATATCCTGAAATTCATGGGCGACGGTATTCTTGCCGTGTTCGATCAGAAAACCCTGGGAGAAACAGCGGCAGCCAATGCGGCCATGGAGGCTGCCAGGGCCGCACTGGAAGCCATCGACGAATTGAACCGCAATCCGCCTGACGAGCTTCCGGCTCCGCTTCACTGGCACCCGCTGAAGATCGGAATCGGCCTTCACCGGGGAGAGGTCTTTTTTGGCAATGTCGGCGGCGAGGAACGGCTCGACTTCACCGTGATCGGCCGCGCCGTCAACGAGACCAGCCGGGTGGAATCCCTGTGCAAACCCCTCGGCCGCGCCCTGCTTCTGACCGAACCTGTGCGCAACGCCCTGTCCGGCGATCTTCAGACCGGTCTCAGCGCAATGGGCGAACACGCCCTGCGCGGTGTCGGCAAGCCTGTCGCGATTTTCGGGGCGTGACACACACGTTTTCGTGTCATCCCGGCCGAAGCGTAGCGGAGAGCCGGGACCCAGGAGCCCCGGGCAATCGCCGCAATCCATCTTCAGTTCGATGACGGGTCCCGGATCCCCGCTTTCGCGGGGATGACAGGCCTGTTCGATCACTTCGTCAGGATCAACTTGCCCTGCTTGGTGATGGACAGACGGTAGGTTTCGTCGTTGTGGCGGATATGGATCTGGCGCTGGCCGCTGAACAGGTCCCGGGTGTCGAGTTCCGATTTGACCTCGCGTGGCGGCGTCGCCGCGAAGGCGCGCGAGGCGCGGCTGCTGGTTCCCAGGGAGAGGCGGTGCTTCTGGCTGTTGGCGGTCGGTGTCATAGCGCGCATTCGGTCCTTGGCCTTTGTGTCGCTCCTGAAACTGTTCAAAAAATCAGTTTGGTAAAGGAGCAGTGGGACATCGGAATTAAAAGATGAGTATCCAACTCAACTTTATACTTGACACTCATACTCAAGTTTTCCTATCAAGGCAATGCCTGATCGAAACGGAACCGGAAATCGCGTCCTCTGGTTTCGGATTAGACAGGCCCTCCGGGAGACCGGAGTGACAAATGCCAGGCCAGCCAACCGCCCTCTCCTCTCCCTCAGCGGCAAGCCAGCCCGGCCTTTTCCTTTAACCCGGCCCGTGCCTGACACGTGCCGTGGTGCCCCTTCCCAGAAAATCTGAAACGGATCCATCCCACGGTCAGATCCAGTACCAGTTGCTGCGTCCTAAAGACCCTTCTCTTTCAGCAGCGATCCGGGCCACCAATCGCCGACCTTGATTCGCCCAAACAAAAAAGGCGCCGACCTGACGGTGGCGCCTTCGAAACCCTGATGTGACGGCTAAGCCTTACGCGTTGGCCGCGATCGGAGCCTTTGTCATATCGATCTTCAAGAGATCGCGCATGCCGAAGCGGTCTTCCGACAGGTCGGCAATCGACTTGCCGTCCAGCACTTCCATGAACGCTTCCAGCGCCTCATGCAGAAGGCCGTTGAAGCCGCAGGACATGATCAGCGGGCAATCCTTGCGGCCACTGTCGAAACATTCCGCAAGAAGGAAACTTTCCTCGGCGGCGCGGACAACTTCGCCAACCGAAATCTTTTCTGCCGGGCGTGCCAGCATAACCCCTCCGTTCCGGCCACGAATGGTCTTGATCAGATTTGCATCAACCAGGACTTTCATGATCTTGAACAGGTGGGTTTCGGACATGTCGAAGCTGGCCGCGATATCCGCAACCTTGCTGGGTTTGTCCGGGTTGACGGCGCAGTACATCAGCGCGCGTACGGCATAGTTTGTCTGTTGTGTCAAACGCATGCACTAGATATGAGGTGCGCGCCCTGAAAGGTCAATTCAAAATTTGAATGTGGGAGACCACTTTTTGGCGAAATCGTCCGAAAACGGCCCTGAACCCGCCCTCAGGCAGGCTGCCCGGCGGGTGCGAAAGGCTCCATTTCCCCGGGCAGATTGTCCTTCAGGAACACATCTATGCCGATACGTTCCTGACCTTCGATGATCGCAGCGCCATCGCAGAGCGCCTTCAACACGCGGATCGCGCTGCGGATCTCGTGGCCGGGGTCCTGGGCTATCACGGCATCGAGCACATCGTCCTGCAGCGCTTCACGCGTATAGGGCGTCAACTCGTGACCGACAAAGACGATGCCCTCGCTGCGGCCGCTTTCCTTCAGAGCCGCGATCGTGCCCCGGTTGCCCGCGCCGATATTGTAAAGCCCGGCGAGATCAGGATGTTCAGCCAGAAGCTTTCGCATCAGATCCGCGTTGCGGGCGTTGTCGTCCCTGCCCTCGCGCACCTTCAGCAATTCCAGATGAGGAAAGTCCTGCTCCATAACATCCCGGCAGCCCTGATAGCGCTCCGCGTGGTCGCGAAGGCCGAGTGAACCGGCAATGATCCCGATCTTGGCTGGCACCCTGGGCAGGAAACGCCCGAGCAACCGTCCGGCGGTGCGCCCGGCGGCCACATTGTCGATCCCGACGAAATGCCGGCGGGAAGAGGACGGATGATCGGAGACCAGCGTGACCACGGGCACGCCCCGGTCCTGCAGCCGGTCGATGGCTGCCTGCACTTCCGGAAACGCCGGCGCGACCACCGCGACACCGTCGCACTGCGACCGGTCGAGGATCGCCAGCGTGCCGGCCACCCTGTGGCCGTCGAAAGCATCGATGGGCTCCACATGCACGTGCATACGGTCGGCGCTCATGGTTTCGGCGTGCGACAGCGCTTCGCGGGTCAGGTCTTCCATGAAGGCGTTGGGGCCATTCGGAATAAGGAAGTGCAGACGGTAGACCCGTTTCTTGGCAAGGCCTGCGGCAAAGACATCCGGCTTGTAATTGAGCGCATCAACCGCCTGCTTGACCTTTTCGATGGTGACCTTGCGGACACCCGGCCGCCCGTTCAACACACGGTCAACCGTCGCCAGGCTGACGCCCGCCGTTTCCGCCACATCGTGAATGGTTACGCGCTTCATTCATCCCCCCGGACGACAGCCATAGCCGCTCTCTTTCACCCAGACACGGCCCTTTCTCATCCCTGGAGAGACCGTCAGGTCCCACCCCAAGGACGGGCCGCGCGTTCCGGCACTTGCCGCCCATTCTTGGGGACAGCGCTGACGCGCTTCCTCAGGATGAGGGAGATCAAGGTCGCGGCGAAAGAGCGGCCTGGAGCCATACCTTCTTTTCAGTCACTATAACCAGCTCTGAGGAGCGATCATCAAAAAATGCTGCGCCGCGCAAATCTCTTCAACGAAAGGATGAAAGCGGCTGTCAGGCCACCTGGCCGGCGGCATGGCCGGACGACCAGGCCCACTGAAAATTGTAGCCGCCGAGATGGCCGGTGACGTCGACCACCTCGCCGATGAAATAGAGGCCCGGTACTTTCGTGCTTTCCATGTTCTTGGAGGAGATTTCCTTCGTGTCCACGCCACCAAGCGTGACTTCCGCCGTGCGGTAGCCTTCGGTGCCGACCGGTGTGAGCTGCCATCGGTTCAACTGTTCGGCGGCCCGGCGCAGCACCTTGTCCGACTGGTCGGCCAGGCGGCCTTTCAGGGCAAAGGCCTGCGACAACTCATCGGCCAGCCGGTTGGGCAGCAATCCGCCGAGGGCTGTCTTCAGGTCCTGTTTCGGGTTGTCCTGGCGGGCGCTCCGCAAGGCTTCGAAGACGTCGGCCTCAGGAGACAGGTTCACCGAAATCGGCTGGCCTTCCTGCCAATAGGACGAAATCTGCAGCACCGAAGGACCAGACAGACCCCGGTGGGTGAAGAGCAGGCCTTCGCGAAACGACGTCTTCCGGAACGAAACGACCGCATCCACCGAGACACCGGCAAGCCGGCCGCACAGTTCCTTGTTGGCATCGGAAAAGGTCAGCGGCACGAGCGCCGCGCGCGGGGCAATGACGTTGTGGCCGAAGCGCTTGGCCAGATCATAGCCAAAGCCTGTTGCGCCCATCTTCGGGATCGACGGTCCGCCGGTCGCCACCACAAGCGATGCTGCCCGCAACGACCCCTTGGACGTTGATACCGAGAACCGGTCGTCCGGCTTTTCAATTGCCTTGATGTCCGTTTCCAGCTGCAAGGTGCCTCCGGCCGCTTCCAGCTCGTCCAGCAGCATGCGGATGATGTCCTTCGCGCTGTTGTCGCAAAAGAGCTGGCCGAGTGTCTTTTCGTGCCAGGAAATCCGGTACTTTTCGACCAGTTTCAGAAAGTCCTGCTGGGTGTAGCGCTTCAGCGCCGACACACAGAACCTCGGGTTCTGCGAGAGAAAATTAGCCGGCGAACAATGGATATTCGTAAAGTTACAGCGCCCGCCGCCGGAAATCCGGATCTTCTCCGCCGGGTTTCTGGCATGGTCGATCACGAGCACCTTGCGCCCACGCTTCGCCGCCTCAATCGCACACATCAACCCGGCGGCACCGCCACCAAGCACAAGAACATCCAGATCACGCATGGCGGGGTGTATAGCGGGAAAATCGGGATGGGGTAAGGGAGACATGAGTTTGTTTTCTCTGCCCCTTCGTCATTCCGGACAAGCGCAGCCAAAGCTGCGCGCCGATCCGGAACCCAGCGCATAAGCGTGAGCATGAGCGAACACTTCTTCCACAGAAAGAGAAGCAGCCGCGCTTTCAGCGCGAAATATGTCTGGTTTCCGGATCTGCGTTCGGCTGCGCCTCGCTTGTCCGGAATGACGGCGGCATGCAAAGCAATAGAAACAGAAAAACCGGCGGCCCTTTCGAGCCGTCGGTTTCCTGCAAACGCTTCGTGTGAAGTCGCTTACTTCATTTCGGTCAGGACTTCGAAGCCATTTGCACCGACTTCCCAAAGGGCATAGGTGCCCGGGACGTCGCCCTTTTCATCGAAGTTGTGGTCGCCGGCTGCGCCCTTGTAATCGATGGCCTTGCCGGCTGCGATCAGTTCCTTGGCCTTCTTCCACTCGCCCGGACGGATCGTTTCACCTTCGCCGTTGGAGACTTCGGCCATGGCCGCTGCAACGTCTTCCTTCTTGCCGCCGGCCTTTTCGACCGCGAGAGCCAGCAGGAACGCCGCGTCATAGGACGTGGTGGCAAAGATCGCATCCGGATCGCCGCCGATGCCCTTGAAGGCTTCGTTGAAGATGTCGAGGGATTCGGACTGTTCGCCAACCGGCGAGGACGACACGAAGGTGGCGAGGTTTTCGGCACCCAGTTCGTTGATCACCGCTTCGGACTTCATGCCATCGCCGCCGACGAACTTGTCGAAGAAGCCGTTTTCGAGAGCCTGACGCAGGATGGTGAGGCCGGTGCCGTCGCCGTAGTCGAAGATCACCAGCGTGTCCGCACCACCCTTGGCGAGTTCGGCAAGGTTGGAACGATAGGAGGCCTTGCCTTCCTCATGCGCTGCGAACTGCGTGATTTCACCGCTGAGTTCATCGACGAATTCCGCCTTGAACGCATTGGCGAGACCGGTGCCGTAGTCGTTGTTGAGGTAGGCGACGGCGACCTTCTCGTAGCCCTGCTCCTTCAGGGTACGTGCCAGAGCGCGGCCCTGATAGTCGTCAGACGGCACGGTGCGGAACACGGTGCCCTTGTCGTCGAGCGTGGAGATTTCCGGCGAGGTGCCGGACGGCGTGATCATGGTGATACCGGCCGGAATGGTGACGGAACCGGCAGCAGCCAGAACCGCACCCGAGCAATGCGGGCCGACGACGCCGATGACGCCTTCGATGTTGACGGCCTTGGTGGCGGCGTCGGTGCCGTTCTGCGGGTTACAGGCGCTGTCGCCGACAACGCCAACCAGCTTTTCGCCATCGCCGATGCCGCCTTGCTCGTTGACCTGCTGGAAAGCGAGCTGTGCCGCATCGATCATGGCCGGAGCCATGGCTGCGATCGGGCCGGAAATGCCGCCGAGCAAGCCGATCTTGACATCGGCCTTGGCCGGTACGGATGCCAGCGCGGTTGCGGTCATCAGACCTGCAGCAAGTGCGAGAATCTTGGTTTTCATCAAAGTACCTCCTCAATATTCCGGTCTTCGCCGGGACTTTGGTTTTTCAAGGCCCTGCCTTCCGAAACGGGAAAGCTAGCCTGAGGGACGGATCTAAGTGTGATCCGCACCGGATTTTGGTGCCCGCCGGTCGCCTCTCAGAGGTTCCGGCAGCAGGCCTTCGGGACGGAAGCGCAGCACGAGCTGCAGCATCAGGCCGATCAGGAACAGGCGAATGTATTTCGCCTGTATGGCATATTCCGTGGGCAGGCGGTCGGTCGCGATTTCCGACATGGACCAGATGATCCAGACCACCGCGGCGCCCAGAATGGCCCCCCGGTTGTTGCCGCTGCCTCCCAGGATCAGCATGATCCAGACCAGGAAGGTTGCCACCATCGGGTCGATGGCTTCCGGGGTGATAGAGCGGTTGAAATGCGCGAACAGCGCTCCGCCCAGCCCCATCAGGGCCGAACCGAAGATGAAGGCCTGCAGGCGGCGGAACTCGACGTCCTTGCCCATCGCCTTGGCCGCGCCTTCATTGTCGCGAATGGCGCGCATCATCCGGCCCCAGGGAGCATTGAACTGACGTTCCACCAGCAGATAGGCCGCAACCAGCACGACGACCACGATGGCAAGATAAGCTGCCTGTGATGCCAGGTAGGCGGTTTCCTGCGCCATGGACGGAAATTCTGCCGCCGGACGCGGAATGCCGGAAATGCCCCTGGCTCCGTTGGTCAGAACGGCTTCGGACTTGACCACCAGACGGATGATTTCGGCAATGCCGATGGACGCAATCGCCAGATAGTCGGAGCGGAACCGCAGACAGATCTTGCCGATGGGCCAGGCCACCAGAGCGGCGGCAATCATCGCGCCGATCCAGCCGACGAAGAACGGCATGTCGAAGCCGCCGATGCGGCCATCGGCATGTTCCGTCGTCAGGATCGCGGACGTGTAGGCGCCAACCGCGAAAAATCCGGCAATGCCCGCGTTGAAAAGGCCCGCGAAACCCCACTGGATGTTGAGCCCCAGCGCCAGCAGCGCGTAGATGCCGATGAAGATCGCCATGAAGAGGGCGTAGTTGAGAAGACCGAGATATTCCATTTTCTCCTCCCCCCTTACAGCACTTTGCCCTTGAGCAGCCCGGTCGGGCGCACAAGCAGCATGAACAACAGGATGGCGAAGGCCATCGCGGCCTTGTATTCGCTCGGGATCACCAGAACCGACAGCTCTTCGGCGATGCCGACAACAAGCCCGCCAAGCACGGCTCCCTCGATCCGGCCGACGCCGCCCAGGATGGCGGCGGCGAACATCGGCAGCAGCATCTGCCAGCCCATCATCGATTTCAGCTCGGTGTTGAGCCCGAGAAAGACGCCCGAGGCGGCACAAAGACCGCCGACGATCACCCAGGTCAGCATCACGACCTTCTTATTGTCGATGCCCGACAGCAAAGCCAGATTGGGATTGTCCGACATGGCCCGCATGGCCTTGCCCCATTTGGAGCGCGTCAGGAAGAGTTGCAGCCCGCCGACAAGCGCGATCATGGCGATGACCGTCAGGATTTCGCGGTCGCGGATGCGCAGGCCGAAATAGTTTTCCGGACGGACAATCCCGCGCGAATAGGTTTCGGTATCGACACCCCAGACCACCTGCACCACGGCGCGGATCATCAGGGCAATGCCGAGCGAAGCCATCACGGTGACGATTTTCGGCCGCTCGCGCAGATGTTCGTAGAACACCTTGTCGATGCCGACGGCAACGGCGGCGGTTGCGATGATGGCAATCGGCAGAGCCACCAGCGGCGAAACGCCAAGGCCCGTGACGACCGCCAACGCGATGAAAGCGCCCAGCGTCGCCAGATCGCCGTGCGCCAGATGGGCATAGCGCAGAATGGCGAAGACCAGCGTGATGCCAACCGCGCCAAGCGCATAGATCGACCCGAGCACGATGCCCGGAATGACGTAGAAATTGATGAGCTCAAGAAAATCCATACCGCTCAGCCCCCCAGGAACATTTCAGCGACTTCACGGTCGGCCAGAAGATCGGCCCCGCTGCCTTCGTGGCGGTTCTTGCCGGCGGCCAGGACATAGCCCCGGTCGGCAAAGGCAAGCGCCTGCTTGGCATGCTGCTCAACCAGGAGAATGGCGACACCGGTGTCGCGCACATCCCGGCTGATCTGGAAGATCTGTTCCATGTATCTGGGCGAAAGCCCGGCGGTCGGCTCATCAAGAAGAAGAAGCTTCGGGTCGAGCATCAAGGCACGGCCCATGGCCACCATCTGGCGCTGCCCGCCCGACAGGGCACCGGCAAGCGTCTTGCGGCGTTCCTTCAGGTCCGGAAACAGGGTGTAGACCCGGTCGTAGGCGGCGCTGAGGTCGCCTTTCTTCAGAAAACCACCCATTTCCAGGTTCTCGTGGATCGACATCTCGCGGAAGATGTTGTCGACCTGCGGCACGTAGCAGATGCCGCGCTGGACGATGCGGTTGGGCGCCCAGCCGGTGATGTCGTCGCCATCAAACAGCATGCGGCCGCCGCGGATTGTCAGAAGACCGAAGACGGATTTCATGGCGGTGGACTTGCCGGCGCCATTCGGGCCGACGATGACGACAATCTCGTTCTCGTCCACATGCATGGAGACGTCCTGAAGGATGTCCGCATCGCCGTAGCCTCCGGTGATGCGGTCCATGGAAAGAAGAGCTGTCATGCTGCATCTCCCGTGGTCTCGCCCAGATAGGCTTCCAGCACCTGCGGATTGGAACGCACTATCTGGAAATCGCCCTGGATCAGCACCCGACCCTCGGCCATGCACACAACGGGATCGCAGAGTTTCTCGATCATTTCCATATCGTGCTCGATCAGGATGAACGTGTAGCCGCGCTCCTTGTTCAGGATCTCGATCTTGGTTTCGAGCTTGCGCAGAAGCGTGCGGTTGACGCCCGCCGCCGGTTCGTCCAGCAGCACGAGCCTGGCATCGGTCATCATGGTGCGGCCCAGTTCCAGAAGCTTTTTCTGGCCGCCGGACAGATTACCGGCGGGCTCGTGCGCCACGTGAGTCAGCTCCAGAAACGCCAGGGTCTCATAGGCCTTTTTCTCAACCTCGGCTTCCGCCGCCTTCACCCGCCCCCAGGCAAGCCAATTCGAAAACAGGCTTTCACCCGGCTGCGACGGCGGCACCATCATCAGGTTTTCCAGGACCGTCAGCTTGTGAAACTCATGCGGGATCTGAAAGGTCCGCACCAGTCCTTTGTGGAACAGCTCATGGCTGGCCAGGCTGGTGACGTCCTCGCCCAGAAACCGGATCCGGCCGCTCGTCGGCTGCAACGCCCCTGCGATCAGGTTGAAAAGCGTTGTCTTGCCCGCTCCGTTCGGGCCGATCAATCCGGTGATACTGCCTTCCTCGACGCGGAACGAGCAGCCATTCACCGCCCTGAATCCGCTGAAATCCATTACGAGCTGATCAAGCTCCAGCATTCACGCTCCTTGCCGCTCCCCACGGTCAGCCTTTTTCTTATTTCCTCTGCGCGTTCCCGTTTTCCGGGATTAGCGGAGCGGGCGCAAAATGGCCCGAACCGGCGCAGCGTCCAGCCCTTCTAACTTCATTGGCAGCGCAATCAACTCATAATCACCGGGTTCCACTGCAGAAAGAGCAAGATTTTCCAAAATGAGCATGTCGCGGGAACACGCAATCCCGTGACTGGGCAAGATTTCCGAAGTATCCGGGTCGACAGAGGGCACATCTACGCCAATCAGCTTCACCCCTCTGTCCGCCAGCAGGGTCATCGTTTCGGGCGCCAGAGCCCTGAAACCCTGAGGCCAGACGGTCACATCCCGCTCATCGGCCAGCCGCACCAGCACGCGCGGCGGACAGTCCTCCAGGGAAGCTTCCACTTCTTCGGGCAGGCAGAGCGGACCGGGTCCCCGCGCATCAAGAAGGCGCGCCGGGCCTATGAAATCATGCAGGTCGAGCTGGTCGATCGGGCGTCCGTTCGCATCGTAGTGCAGCGGTGCATCGGCATGGGCACCGCAATGGCTCGACATGGAGAACTCGCCAACATTTACCGGACACTCCGCCGAGATCCTCGCCGTCCAGGAGGCACGATAAGGCGCATCGCCCGGGTAGACAGCTATCCCCGGTCGGACCGGAGGCGTGATGTCAAAGAGGTCCGTCACGTCAACCATCCTTCTGAAAGGCATTTGCAGCGTTTCAAACGTTGAGAAACAACCATGGTCTTCAAGTGTTCTACAATTGAATTAACACGTTTGCGAGCGACTGACGCCTGTCACAACCTGGTCGGGAAGCGACCTTTCCCGGCACCGGAAACGCCAGCAAGGGTATGTAAGTTCTCGCAAAAAATAGTTCGTGAACTTGCTGTGACTGTGTTCAATCGACGGCAGTCTACAACCACAAACAGAAAGTATCACCTTGTCCCGTTAAGTTTGTCAGCGGTTTTCTGGATTTTAAATTGAATGATATATTCGTGTTCCATACACTTGTGCAGAGTCACGAAGTCGCGTTGCCGGACACGAACAGACGGCCCCGCCCGTCATAAGTTTTGATGTTGATTGCGTTCATCCTGGAGAACGACCCTGTCACATATGTCCGACCTATCCCTGTCGCAGCGGGCAACCGAAAAAAAGAAGGCGGCCCCGGCTTTTGTACCCGCTGACGGCAAGATTGATCAGGATTTGATCTTTTCCATTTACGACCGTCTCGACACCGGCGTCTGGATTTTCGATTTCGATGAGAAACGTATGCTGTGGGCCAATCGCAAGGCGCTCGAGATTACCGATGCCGATTCGCTGGAAGAATTACGGTCGCGCGACATGGGATCTGACATGTCACACTCCGTGGAACAGCGCCTGCGCCAGTACCAGCAGGACTTCACCAAACATGACGTGAGCTTTTCGGAGATCTGGACCCTCTACCCAAAGGGCAAGGCGGAGGTTCTGCAGGTCGTCATGAGCGGCATCCGGCTGAATGACGGGCGCATGGCGCTTTTGTGCGAAGGCCGGCCGCATCATGAGCAACAGCCGGAGACGCTGCGAAGCGCCGAAGCGCTGATGCACACCACGGTGATGATTTCGCTTTTCTCCGAAGACGGAAACCCGCTTTATCGCAACACGGCCGCCCGGGCCGCCAGCACCGATCTTGAATGCACCTTGTGGGACCATTTCATCGACAAGGCGCTGGCCAGGAAGGTGATGGGTGTCCTGAGTGAAAAGGCCACCACCAAGTTCGTGGCTGAAGTGCTCACATGCGACGGCTTGCGCTGGCATGAAATCACCATCCGCCGCTGCCACGACGCCGTGACAGGAAAGCCGGCCTTCCTGTTGAGCGAGATCGACGTCACCGAGCTTCATCAGACCAAGGAACGGGCGCAATACCTTGCCAGTCACGACGCGCTGACGGGCCTGTCGAACAGGACCTACCTGAAAGAGCGTCTGCTGCAGGTCAGACAGACGGCGCAGGAAAACGATCTGATCGCAACGCTGTACCTTGTGGATCTGGACGACTTCAAGATGGTCAACGATACGCTTGGCCATGCTGCAGGCGACCATCTCCTGCAACTTGTCGCCTCCAGACTGAAGGAATTGGCGGGCAACAACGACATCGTGGCACGCCTTGGCGGTGACGAGTTTCTGATCTGCCACCTGTCTTCGCCCGAAAGCCCGCGGCCGGACTGGTTCGGACAGGCCCTTCTGCAGGCCTTTGCAACGCCGCAGATGATCGAAGGCAAGCCCCGCCATGTCGGGCTGAGCATCGGCTACGTCCATTATCCGATGGACGGCAGCGATATCGATGAGCTCATGCGTCATGCGGACCTTGCGCTTTACCAGGCAAAGTCGGAACGCAAGAACAAATGCGTCCGCTACAAGGAATTCATGCGCAAGATTCGGGACAAGCACCTGTCCCTGAAGAAGGATCTCGAACGCGCGATCCGCGCAAATGAGTTCCTGCTTTATTATCAGCCGATTGCCTGCACCCGCAGCCAGCGGATCGTCGGTGCCGAAGCCCTGCTGCGCTGGCAGCACCCCGAAAGGGGACTGGTCAGTCCTGACGACTTCGTACCGGTTGCCGAGGAAACGGGACTCATCAACGAAATCGGAACCTGGGTCAGCCGTAACGTTGCCGACATGCAGTCCCGGCTCAAGTTGCTGGATGTGTCCGTTCCGCTGTCGATGAATGTGTCACCGAAGCAGTTATCTGATCCGAAGTTCCTGTCCCGCATGGAGAACCTGCCAAAGGAAACGGCCTGCAACGCGAACGAGATCTCGCTGGAAATCACCGAAAGTGTGCTGCTCGGTGACATTCCGCACGCCTATGAGACCCTGATGAAGCTCAAGGCGGCAGGCTACCGGATCGTCATCGATGATTTCGGCACCGGCTATTCGAACCTGGCCTATCTGCACAACTATCCGATCGACGGCATCAAGATCGACCGGATGTTCATGAACGACATCGCCACGGGCGGCGCCATCGTCAGGCTGATCCTGTCGCTGGCCACCGCACTTGATGCCACAGTCGTTGCCGAAGGCGTGGAAACCGTCGAACAACGGAGCTGGCTGTCGGAAAACGGCTGCAACCGTTTCCAGGGCTTCCTCTATTCCAAACCGGTACCCGAAGAACAGTTCGTCGACATGCTTCAGGCCCAGATCCGCGCCGCGGCTATGTAACCTTCGCGCGGGTCTTGAACTCCGGCCGGTTCCAGCTTTCCGTCTCCAGAATGTCCTTCAGAATTCCGACCGCATCGACAATGTCCTGATGCGACAGGTAAAGCGGTGTGAAGCCGAAGCGCATGACGTCCGGCGCTCGGAAGTCGCCGATTACACCTCGGCTGATCAGCGCCTGCATGACGGCGTAGCCTTCCGCAAAACGGAACGACACCTGACTGCCGCGGGCCTCCGGGTCACGTGGGCTGGCGAGCGTCAACTGCGGACATTTGTCCTCGACTTCGGCGATGAATAATTCGCTGAGCGACACGGACTTGCGGCGGATCTCCACCATGTCGACGTCTTCGAACACGTCGAGGGCCGAATGAAGACTTGAAAGCGCGAGTATGGCCGGGGTGCCGACCGTCATCCGGTTAATGCCGGCAACGGGACGGTAGTCGAGATCGAACGCGAACGGTGCTTCATGCCCCATCCAGCCGGTCATCGGCGACGTCACCTTGTCCTGATGTTCGGGAGCAACATAGAGGAACGCCGGCGCTCCCGGGCCACCGTTCAGGTATTTGTATCCGCAACCGACGGCGAAATCCGCACCGGCACCGCTGAGGTCAACCGGGACCGCACCGGCCGAGTGGGCAAGATCCCAGATGGCAAGAGCGCCGGCATCATGAGCCGTGCGGGTAAGGTCCTTCATGTCGTGAAGCCGGCCGGTGCGATAGTCCACCTGGGTGAGCATCACCGCCGCAACGTCCTTGCCGATGGCATCCTTGACCGCTTCCGGATCGACGACCTTCAGCTCGTATCCCTTGTCGAGCAACCTGGTCAGCCCGGAAGCAACATAAAGATCGGTCGGGAAATTGCCGTTGTCGGACAGGATCACCTTCCGGTCCGGCCGCAGCGACAGGGCCGCGAACAGCACCTTGAACACATTGATCGAGGTGCTGTCACAGGCAACGACCGTTCCGGCCGGAGCGCCAATCAGCTTGCCGATCCGGTCCCCCGTGCGGGTGGGCAGATCGATCCAGCTATGGGTGTTCCAGGCCCTGATCAGGCTGTTGCCCCACTCTTCACTGATCACCTTCGCGATACGGGCAGGCACGTGCTTCGGCAGCACACCGAGCGAATTGCCATCCAGATAGATTACCCCGTCCGGGATCTGAAACGCTTGCTTTTTGGAAGCCAGACCATCTGCGATGTCGGCCGGGTGCTGCGAGGTCATGAGTAGCTCTTTTGTCGGATAGTTGCATTTGAAAGGAAGCCGCAAGCTATCAAAGCGGGATTTCGCAAACAACTGTTTCAGCGAACCGTTTGATCCGGTTGAAAGCGGCAGCCGAAAACGTCTGTTTCGGCGACATGTCGCAAATAACACAAAAATGCCCGTTTGAATGAAGGCCAACCGGGCGTTATCTGTTAGCGTGACCTCAAAGCACCGGTAGAGCCGGCGCATCTTCATAACTGCGGTTCAAGAGATGTTCATCAGCGTCTTCGACATTTTCAAAATCGGCATCGGGCCGTCCAGTTCTCACACGGTCGGGCCGATGGTTGCCGTTCACCGCTACCTTGACCGGTTGCGGGGCCTGTCCGGTGCGGAAAGCCGCGCGATACGCCTGACCGTGACCTTGCACGGATCACTGGCCTTTACGGGCAAGGGTCACGCGACGGACAAGGCCGTGTGTCTTGGACTGCTGGGGGCCCGGCCCGATTCCATCGACCCGGACAAGGTCGAGCCGATGCTGGAAGAGCTGGAGCAGACCAAAAGGCTGAAGATAGACGGGCTGCCCGAGCTGCATTTCGAACCGTCGCGGGACGTCATTTTCGACTATGGCCCGCCGCTGGACCTTCACGCCAACGGCATGACCTTTCACCTGCTGGATGCGGCCGGCTCTGTCATCGACACCTTCGTCTATTATTCCATCGGCGGCGGGTTTGTGGTCAGCGAATCCGAGTTGCGCAAGACCAGCAACGAACCGGTCAACGAACTTGCCAAGCAGGACGTGCCGTTTCCCTTTGCCAGCGCGAAGCAGATGCTGGAGATGGGGCGGGAAGCGGAGCTCTCCATTGCCGAGATGAAGCTGCGCAACGAATGCAGTGACAAACCCCAGGCTGAAGTGGAAGAGGGTATCGACCGGCTGTGGTCGGCCATGGATTCCTGCATCAACCGGGGTATCTCGCAGACCGGCATCCTGCCAGGTGGCCTGAAGGTGAAACGCCGAGCCGCCGACATCTACCAAAAGCTCATCCGCGAAGGCCGCACCAACCCACCTTTCGAGCATAACGTCGTCGACTGGCTCGGCGTTTACGCCATGGCCGTGAACGAGGAAAACGCGGCCGGGGGCCGTGTCGTGACGGCACCGACCAACGGCGCGGCCGGGGTTATCCCCGCCGTGACCCGCTATTATCTCGACCACTGCCCCGGAGCCGACCAGGCCGGCATCCGCACCTTCCTGCTGACGGCGGCCGCCGTTGGCGGCATCATCAAGGCAAATGCCTCGATCTCGGGAGCTGAAGTCGGCTGCCAGGGGGAAGTCGGTTCGGCCTCCGCCATGGCCGCCGCCGGTCTTTGCGCGGCGCTTGGCGGCACGAACGAGCAGATCGAGAATGCGGCGGAAATCGCCCTGGAACACCACCTCGGCATGACCTGCGATCCGATCGCAGGCCTCGTGCAGGTTCCCTGCATCGAGCGCAATGCCCTCGGCGCGGTCAAGGCTGTCACGGCCGCCTCCCTCGCGCTTCGTGGCGATGGCTCTCATTTCGTGCCGCTGGATGGCTGCATCGAGACAATGCGCCAGACCGGCATGGACATGATGGAGCAATACAAGGAAACGTCCAAAGGCGGACTGGCCGTCAACATAGTCGAATGCTGATCCGCAGGTTTCGGCAAAGCGTAAACCCGGGGACTGCCTGAGGCATGCCCGGCGCCACTTGCCGTCCGCCGGACCTCTCCTTCAAAGGGCCGACATGACAGTTTACATCACACCGTTTTTCGCGGGCCTTCTGACACTCTTCTATATTGCGCTGAGCATCCGGGTGATCGGTGTGCGCAAGAGCGAACGCATCGGTCTGGGTGATGGTGGCCATGGCGGACTGCAAAGGCGCATGCGTGCCCATGGCAACTTTGCCGAATATACTCCGCTCGCCCTGCTCCTGATGTTGATGCTGGAGCTGACGGGCACCACACCGTGGCTGCTCTGGGCCCTCGGTCTCGCCTTGCTCATCGGCCGGGCCCTGCACGCCTACAGTGTCAGCCAGGAGCCGGAGCCGCTTAAGTTCCGGATCGCGGGAATGGGATTGACGTTCACCGTTCTCACCGCTGCGGCGCTGATACTGGTGCTGCAATCGGCAGGCTGGATCTTGAACGTCTGATCAGATCTGCTGCAGCCGTGTCTTGTGCGCATGGGCAATGTGAAGCCGGGCAGCGGCTTCCGCGGCCGCACAGTCCCCCCGGGAAATCGCATCGACAATGGCGGCATGTTCTTCGACCGCCGTCTCGCGCCGTTCGGGCGTGTCCAGCGTGGTGCCCGCCATCAGGATGAGCGACAGACGCAGGTGGTCGATCTGGTCGACCAGATATCGGTTGTGCGACGCCAGGCACAGACGACGGTGAAACTCGCGGTTGGAGCGCACCAGACTGTCCTTGTCGGCAATGCGCTTGCGGTCCGCGGTGACGAGATCCTGCAGGATCTCCACCTCCGGCTTGGACGCATGTTTGGCGGCAAGCCCGGCTGCGGTTCCTTCCAGAATTTCCCGCATGAAATAGACTTCGTTGATCTGGCCATGATCCAGTGTCGGCACGACCATGCCGCGGTTGGGTTCATGTACGGCAAGGCCCTGCGCCTCCAGCCGTTTCAACCCTTCACGGATCGGCGTTCTGGACACGCCGAACTCTTCCGCCAGGTCCGCCTCGCGCAAGCGGTCACCGGGTTTCAAGACCCGCTCCTCGATGAGGCCGATCAGCCGCTGGTAGATTTCAGATCCGTTCATGATGTCTGGTTAGCGGCAAGCACGGGCGGGTGCAAGCAAATGCAGGTGCCGTACGCGCGCCTCATGCTCGATCCTTGGTCACTGTTCATTTGCCGGGCTGATAGAGTTTGCCGCCGACGACAGGCCGGCGGACGCCGGTCGTTCCCGGAAAGGTGGTCGGCAAAGAGGCCTTCAGACGGGCGCCCAGAAACGCCATTGCCTGGGCTTCCAGGGCGTCTCCGTCGATGCGGTATTCGTCCGCTGAAACGACCTGTCCGCCAAGTCGTTCCGACAGGGCCTTCATCAGAACCGGATTGTGTCGACCGCCACCGCAGACCAGCCAGAGCTTCGGAGCCTGCGGCAATAGCTGTTCCGATGCGGCAATCGCTTCTGCGGTGAAAGCAAGCAGCGTTGCTGCACCGTCCTCAAGGCTGAGGCCTTCTGCGAACGCACCGGAGAAGCTGTAGCGGTCGAGAGACTTCGGGCCAGGCTCGGTCAGAAACGGATGGGTCAATGCCGTGCGCAGGCGGTCTTCATCGACCGTTCCCCTGGCCGAAATCTCGCCGCCTGCATCGTAGTCACCCGCGCCATGCTTGTGGATCCAGTCATCCAGAAACGCGTTGCCCGGGCCAATGTCGAAGGCGAGCAGCTTGTCGCCCTCGATATAGGTGAGGTTGGAAACACCGCCGATATTCAGGAAACAAAGCGGCTCCAGGTTTTCTCCGACCAATGTCTTGGCGAGGGCCTGATGATAGACCGGCACCAGCGGTGCCCCCTGCCCTCCGGCGGCCATATCGGCCAGACGCACGTCTCCGATCACCGGCACGTTGAGATCGGTTGCCAGCGACTGCGGATCGCCCAGTTGCACCGTTTCACCCTTTGCCGGGTCATGCCACACGGTCTGACCATGAAACACCACAGCGTCGGGCGACAGGCCATGCTGAGCCAGAAAAGCCAGGATCGCCTCGGCATGATCGCGGGTAACGGCTGCGGTTATCTCCGGCCAGGTCTCCCGCCCGGTTCCCTTGCGCGCAGCCGCGTCCAGCACCCGGCGCCTTGTATCGGGCCGGTAGCTGACGGTCTCCGCCGGGCCGAAGCGGGCGACCGTCCGGCCGTCGGTCTCGATCCAGGCCAGATCGATGCCGTCGGCGGACGTGCCGGAGATGGTTCCCAGAATGGAGTAGGCGCCGCTCACATGCTGTCCTGAACTGCCTTCAGACCGGCTTCAGCAATGTCGAACATCTCGTTCACCTGGGCTTCGGTAATGATCAGCGGCGGACAGAACGCCATGGCATCCAGCATGTTGCGCGAAATCAGACCCTTTTCGTGGAACATTGCATTGGTCTTTGCACCCAGCGCTCCGGGCGTTGCCGCCAGCGCTTCATGCGTGAGTTCCGCCGCACCGATCAGACCGATCCCGCGGGTTTCGATCACCAGCGGGTTTTCCGCAAGACCGGCAAGACGCTTCTGGAAGGTCGGCGCAATGGCTTTGACGTGGCCGACCAGATCGCGCTCTTCGATGATCTTCAGGTTCTCCAGCGCAACGGCAGCGGCAACCGGGTGCCCGCTGGCGGTGTAGCCGTGGCCGAGCACGCCGATCTTGTGGCTTTCGTCCGCAATCGGCTGATACACCTTGTCGTTGATCAGCAGCGCGGAAATCGGCTGGTAGGAAGACGACAGGGCTTTGGAGAGCGTCATCATGTCCGGCTGAAGGTTGTAGGTTTGCGTGCCGAACATGTTGCCGGTCCGGCCGAACCCGCAGATGACCTCATCGGCGACGAACAGAATGTCATATTTCTTCAGGACCGGCTGAACCGCTTCCCAATATCCGTCCGGCGGTACGACAACGCCGCCAGCACCCATGACCGGTTCGGCGAAGAAGGCCGCGATCGTTTCCGGGCCTTCCGCCAGAATCAGGTCTTCGAGGTCCTGCGCACAGCGCTTTGCGAATTCCGCCTCGCTCTCACCATTCTTTTTCATGGTGCGGTAGTGCGGAGAGGTGGTG
Organism: Roseibium aggregatum IAM 12614; assembly: GCF_000168975.1. Taxonomy (GTDB): domain Bacteria; phylum Pseudomonadota; class Alphaproteobacteria; order Rhizobiales; family Stappiaceae; genus Roseibium; species Roseibium aggregatum. The sequence continues at coordinate 274,884 of NZ_AAUW01000006.1, read as the reverse complement.
TGCAGGATCTGCGGCAGCGGCAGATCGAACGAGCGGTGGTTGTTGGGCAGACCCGTGAGACTGGCGGAAGCGATCGTCACACCATGGTAGCCGCGCATACGCGAGATGATCTTCTTGCGTTCCGGCTGACCAAGGGCGTTCGACCGGTACCAGATCAGCTTGATTGCCGTGTCGTTGGCTTCGGATCCGGAATTGGTGAAATAGACTTTCGACATCGGCACGGGCGCCATCTCGACCAGCTTTTCCGCCAGTTCGATGGAGGGTCCGTGGGTCTTGTAGGTGAAGGTGTGGTAGTAGGGCAGCTTCTCCATCTGCCGGACAGCGGCCTCCACCAGGCGCTTTTCGCCAAAGCCGACGGCAACGCTCCACAGACCGGCCATGCCTTCGATGTAGCGCTTGCCGTTGATATCCTCGACATAAATGCCATCGCCCTTGTCGATCACCAGTGCGCCCGTTTCTTCCTGACGACGGGCGTCGGCGTAGGAATGGAGCTGAAATGCGATATCGCGGGCTTCAAGGGAATTCGGCAACTGTGCCATGGAGGGTCTCGTCTCAAATGCGGTTGGAAAGATCGGGCCGCAGGCGACTCGAAAGCTCCTGCGCAGTGCGGCTCACGGTAGGCCATAGCCTGACAAAATTGAAGAGATTGCTTTGAGGAATTTCCCTGCGGATGGAACGCAAAACGGTGGGCGCCTGTCTCAATCGTCAAGGCATCCGATCAGCCGCAGAACGCTTCTTTATGTGTACGGCTCGTCACATGTCTGCGGGACGTGGCCGAGCTATTGACCGTCGGTCCGCTGAAACGGACGCATCACCGGCCGAAGCTCGCCACAAGCAGGTGGCCGGTGCGCACGTCGGGCGGGAGCAGAAAGCTTCCGCCCGTACGCCTTTTCCAGGTGATTGATTGCGCAAAGCACATTCAGTTCGTCGCGGAAATCCCGCTCCGCTCCCGCACCGCTTCGTCCGCCGTCCAGAGCGCTACCTCCAGTTCCTGCACACGGCCCCTGATGGCAACCGCCTCCAGACGCGGCGGCCTTGCCAGCGCCTCCCGGAGAATGTTGCCCGTTGCACTCCGAGCTGCCGACGTCAGGGCCGAGGAAAGAACCATCGAAGCGCCGCGTGCCTTGCCGACCTCCATCAGCCTGCTGGCGACGTTGACGCAATCGCCGGTGGCGGCGATCTGCTGCTGGTTTTCATGGCCGAGGCGCGACAGCACCACCGGACCGTAATGGCCGCCAAGACGCACCTCGCGAATATCTGCATTGAGGCCGGATGCCATTATCCAGTCGTGCACCGCGCCAACAAGATCGAAGGCACAGCGGCAGGCGTCCTCCGCGTCCCGGGGGGCGGCGTCCGGAATGCCGAAGCCGATCATGGCGCCGTCGCCCATGAAATCCAGAACCAGCCCCCTGTTGCGAGCCGCCTCGTTGACCACCAGCGTGTGAAAGGCCTTCAAGACATCGCGGGTGCGCGCCGGGCCCAGTTTTTCCGAAAGCGTGGTGTATCCGGCCAGATCGATGAACAGGATCGCGACGGGCTGCTCTCGCGGGACCTGCAGAAAATCGGGATCATCGGCGATGCGCCGGGCAAGATCGGGGGCCTGAAACCGGCTAAGGGCCTCACGGGCGGCCACCAGCCGGCGCACCCGAAACCAGTCGAAGCCCTCGCGCAGCACAGCCAGGGCGATGACCGGTGGCACGCTTGCTGCAATCGGCAACGCCGCGTTCAGCCAGATGTCCTGGTTGAACGCGATGACCGCGGCCGTCAGCCAGCCCAGAAGAAGAAGCAGATAGACAATGGTTGCGCTGGCCAAGGGCAGAAAAACGACGACGGCCATACCAAGCAGCGTGATGGAGACGGCGGCAATTGCATCGCAGAGGCGGACCCGGCTGTCGCGCAGCAGCACCGAACCGTCCAGCAGGTTGGCAACCCCCGTCGACAGCACCTCCACTCCGGGCAGGATCGGGTCGAACGGTGTGGAAAACCGGTCGCCTACTGCCGACGCCGTCACGCCGAGCAGCACCAGATGCCCTTCAAGGGCGGCCTTGGCGGCAACGGAGTCGTCAAGAAGCGATTGTGCGCTGATGGTTCTGATCGCACCGCCCTTGCCGTAATAGTTTAGCGGCTGCTGCCAGTGCAGATCCAGCGGCTGCACCCGTCCGGCGATCCGGATACCATCGGCCGTAACCGACGGAGGCGCCCCCAGGAACTTGCCGACAGCCAGCATGCCAAATGACGGGGCAAGGCCCTGTCCAGTCTTGAAAATGAGAGGAATATGGCGCGGTGTGCCACCGGCATCGGTCGCGACGTTGACAAGCCCCACGCTGGCAACTTCAGAAAAAGCCTCATAGGGGCGCAGTTCGGCTTCTGGGGCGGGCACCAGAACCTCGGCGGCTTGTTCAAGCGGAAACTGACCCCCGGCCGCAATGACCGTGGGCAGCGAGGCGAGTGCTTTTGCCAGACCGGCGTCGGCAGCCTCATCCGCTTTGCCAATCAGCAGGATGTCGACGGCCAGGGCCTTCGCACCGGCGTCCCGTATCCCTTCAACAAGCGCTGTCAGAAAATTTCTGCCGACTGGATATTGCCCCACAGCCGTGACGGTCTTGTCGTCAATGGCCACGATGACCACGTCCCGCGGCGCTTCACGCGGACCCTTTATCAGAATGCGAAGATCCAGAAGCACCGTTTCCAGACGGTCGAGTACGCTTGCCCGTCCGGCGATATGGCTCTGCGCCAGCCCGCCCGCCCAGATGGCACCTGCCAGCATCACCAGGGCCACGAGACAGGCGTAGAGCTTCAGTTTCATTGACCGAAACGGGACAACAGCCCAGCAGCCCTTTCCGCCGACCAGGTGACTGGTGCAAAAGGTAGCCCCGGGGCAACGTCCGCACCTTCGCCAGCGGCGAGCAGCACCGTATCGGAGCCGTCAGGTCGGGACACGGACACGTGGCCGCGCACAACGAAGACAGAGGTCCGTTCCGGTCCGACGTCGACCGCATAGATCGTGCCACGCACGGCGGCGATGGCGTGGGGTGTGCGCACCTGGAATGGCCCACTGCCGGGTTCGACCTCGATCAGCATCGCATCGGCTTCAAGATCGACCTCGTCCGGGCGGGCGGCACCGGCGGCGGTGTCGATATTGAAGGCAGAGGCGGCTTCGGCTTCGATCACGAGGCCGTTCTCGCACTGAAAGACGATCCTTGGCGGATCCTGGACTTGCGTCCGCTCGCAGCCGGTCACATCTTGCGCCATGGCCGAGGCCGATGCTGCGAACATCAACCCGACCAGGGTTACGGCCAGTTTCAGTCGTCTTTTTGACATTGCATTTCCGATAGGCTTGTCAGGTTCGGGTAGGGTTTCATTGTCAAATATCACCTTGGTATGACATGGCAACCGTTGTAACCAACGTTCTGTTGTTGCGCTTATCACGCGAGAAAGAGAGACCATGGCCGCCGACGAGAGTTTGAACAAAGAAAAGCTCCTTGGACAGAGCTTTATTTTTGAAGCCCTGGACGCGCAGAGCCGAAAGGATCTGGCCGCTTTCGCCCATGTCAAGCGCTACACCGCCGGGGACGCCATCTTCGAAATGGGAACGCCTGGGCAGAGCATGATGGCGATTGCGGAAGGCTCGGTGCGCATCACCATGCCGACACCCAGTGCCCGCGATGTCACTTTGTCGGAACTGCATCCGGGAGATATCTTTGGTGAAATCGCCCTGCTTGATGGCGGCGAACGGTCCGCGAATGTCAGGGCCCTGACCAACTGCAAGCTGGTGGTGCTTGAACGACGATCGCTTCTTGAAGTTCTCAACCGCGATCCGGCCCTTTCCATCCGCCTGATCGAATTGCTTTGCAAACGGGTGCGCCGGTCGGACGAGAGGATGATGGAAATCGGTTTTCTCGGCCTGCCCGAACGCCTTGCCCGCCTGTTGCTTCGCATCACCGTGACGGCGCCTGGCAGCGAGGCGAAGCCGCTGACCAAACTGTCGCTTTCCCAATCGGAGATTGCCGAAATGATCGGCAATACGCGCGAGACCGTGAACCGGTGCCTGCGCAAGTTCCAGAAAGCGAACCTGATCGACCTGAAGGACGGCTGGCTGATCATCCTCGATCGGGATGGTCTGGAGGATGTCGCCGACTTCGTCTGAGCCTTTCCAGCACGCTGCCACACCTGCAGACACAGTCCCCGCCCAGTCGTCAGACAGGTCCTGCGAGGGCTGTGTCTCTTGTCACAGGTTCCAGCCCACGATCTCTCCTACGTAGGGGGTACCGGCGAACACCGCTTCGCCATCACCAGGCAAAGGAAGCCCCCAATGTTCAGGAAAACCCTCTTTACCGTCGTTGCTGCTGCAGCTCTGGCAACCACAACCTTCGCTCCGGCAGCCTTTGCCGGAGGCCATGGCAAAAATCATGGCCGCGACTATCAGCATCCGTGGGCTTTCGGCGCGCGTGATGCGGCCGTGACGCGTCACATCGACTGGTGCCTGGGCCACTACAATTCCTATCGCGCGTCCGACAACACGTTCCAGTCGGGTCAGGGTGCCCGTCTGCAATGTTCCTCGCCTTTCATCAGCCGCTGACGCACGGCGGGACAGGACGCATTTCCGGGTGAGGCAGGCACAGCACGAAACGTGTCTTTCAGCCTTGCCTCGCCGGAATGCTCCCCTTCCCGCCCGTATCCAATGCCGTGCTGCCGGAGACCAGTTCGCACAGGCGCTCGCCGGCAAAAGCTTGTTCTTCCAACCAAATCTGTCCTGAAGCAGGGTCAAAACGAATGAATGTTGCCGAGATGGACGGCCCTTAGATTCTTTTTACGGAAACAGCAAATACGCCTTGTTTTGAACACGGTTTCAAATTAGGTATAGGCAATCGATATTGTTTGTCGAACTTTGTGACTGCGCGGTTTACCGCGTTCTGAACGATCTTCCCATCAACGTCGACCTAACCGCGCCGCCCCGCACAAAGTGAGGCGCGCAAACTACCATGACCGATTGTAAGGAAATCGTTATGCCTGTAGGTACCGTAAAATTCTTCAACACCACCAAAGGCTTCGGCTTCATTCAGCCGGAAGATGGCGCGTCTGACGTATTCGTGCACATCTCCGCTGTTGAGCGCGCTGGCATGCGCAGCCTGGTCGAAGGCCAGAAGGTAAGCTTCGAAGTTGTCCAGGACCGCCGCTCCGGCAAGTCCGCTGCTGACAACCTTCAGGAAGTCTAATTCCGCATCCAACTCTGTCCGGTGACCACGGATGTACTGGCACCGGATGGCAGGATGAATAGAAAAGGCCGGGGTAACTCCCGGCCTTTTTGCATTTTAAGCAAATCGCGTTTAACCGGAAAAATCCTGCATCGCTTCTTGCATTGAAATCTCAGATTTCAGTCAAAGAAAAGCGATCTTGAAGAAACGCGACACGCTCTAGACCACCATTGACCGGTTGGAGATTCGCAGATGACTTCGTCCAAGGAAAAAGAAAACCCGCTTCGCACGCGGCGGGAAACCGCGGAAAGCAAAGCGGAAACGACCCGGCGCATTGCACGCGAAATCAACGAGGCTGAAGCATCGGCACGCGATGCCAAGACGGCCCGGCTGAAAGCTGCAAGACTGGCAAACCAGGCCCAGGAAGGCACGGCAACCGCTGTGGCCAAGGGCAAAGCGGCCAAGGCAAAGCCGCGCAAACGCGCTGCCCCCAAGGCCTGATGACAGGCGGGGCGTTCCTTCTTCTGTCACCAGACACCCCAGCCGGCACCGCCGGCAAGGTGAGCGACCGGGTGCTATGGATGGGCTGCCCCAATCGATGTTCGCCTTTCCGGCCTAGCCCAGATCCCATGGCACACTGTCAGGCCGTCGCGAGTTCCATGATCAGCGCAGGCTCGTTGCAGCCGGGCAAGAGTTCGAATTCGCCCCGCTTCACAACTGCAAATCCCAGAGATTGATAAAAAGCGATTGCGCCCTTGCTGGCGCATAGCACGGTGACCTGAAGACGCTCGGTGCTTAAACCTGCGCACAGGACGTGCCGGATCAATCTGCGTCCGATCCCCGATCTCTGGACTGCCTGGCTGATGTAACACCCCCAGACATAGGCAACAGAACCGCGAGCCGCGTAAACGCAGCTTCCAACGATCTGCCTCCCCCGAAACACGAGAACCACCCGCTCATCAGTTGCTGGCAGAATGCCGCCAAGACCATCGTCCTCAAGGGTCGCGATCAACGCGGAGGTTATATCTCCGCCCAACTGTTCGTCGTAGGTTTCCCGCCAGCAAGTCGCAAGAAAGGACCGCAGGCGCCATCTGGGCAAGCCGACTGACTGGCCGTTCTTGCAATCAAACTCAACCAGTTCCAGCACGTCAGGTTCCTGCTCCATCGGACAAATGACAGGCGAGGAATACCTCTTCTCGCGCTCAGGCAGAACCGGTATCTCACCCTGGAGCGCGATGCGATTCCGATAAAACGCGATTTGCCCTAGCGGCGGCTTGAACCGAATGTTTTTTCAAGAAGGGCCGAGTTGGAACCGGGCGCGGCTGCACTGACCGCTTCGAGCTGGTCCTGCGTGGTCATGCGCTCATACGCTTCCCCATCGGACTGAATGCGATATTGCGGCAGGCCATCGCGGGCGGGCAACCTGCCTGTCACGCGGTACGTCAGACCTGACGTGCTCTTGCCGCCGAATACATTTTTCAGACGCACGGCCTGCCCTATCCGGAAACTGTGGTCCGGAGAGCCGCCTGAAGCGTTGTCTGTGCTGGTGTTAGTGACCGTCTTTCTGGTCATGATAATCAGGTATCCTTTGTTTTGAAGAATTCGTCGGCGGAGATCCGCCATGTGAAGCAACGGTATCGTCAGATACGTTTGACCGGCTGCTCAACCGGAGAGCGGGCCAATGCTTCTGCAAACTGATTTGATCCGATGAAGCCTCATGCGCGACGGCAAGCAGCAGATATCAGCGCCATAAAATGTGCGATGACCGTTTCTTTCGGCCACAAATGTTTTGGAACGTCGCAGCCCAAAGCAAGCACACAAACGTTGCAAATTGCACTTATGAACTTTGTATTTTCATGAAAAAATAAGCGAATGGGTGAATTTTTATTTTTTTATGCGCTTACTCATCTTTGCAATAGAATACACAAATTACAATCATAATCAAACAGCAAAATATTTTTCCGATTTTTATTTCAATGAATTCTTTTTGAAGAAGCCGGATTGGCAGGCCGCCGGTCGTCGACTTCGCCTTGTAAGGCCGTATCAGGGCCTGCCGGAGTTGGACTACCCCTTCCATGACCGGGACACCCTGGTCACCGCCTGCGGACGGATCTGCATGCATCGAAAGAAGATCAACGTCTCGACCGTGCTGGCCGGTCAGAAGCTCGGGATCATGGAAGTGGAAGATGGAATTTGGCTCATCAGCTTCATGAGCTATGATCTGGGATACATCGACCTGGAGCAGAGAACACTACAGACAATCGACAACCCGTTCGGCACGAGGTTGTAACCCATGTCTCTGGTACAAACTGTTACCTTTGTCTCCGGGTCGGACAAATCTAGCCAAGGGCCGATTGGGAGCTTACACAGCCAATGTGCTGGGTGGTTTGATCGTCTCCAGCCTGGCACAGGCCGCTCTTAGCCGAGCCGGTATCCCTGAGACAAAGAGAAAACAGTACTTTTTGTATCTTGATGAGTTTCAGTCTTTCACCAGCACGGCGATTGCTGACATGCTTTCAGAGCTGCGCAAATACCGGCTTGGTCTCACCTTAGCCACCCAATACAGCTCCCGTTTGGAGGAACCCATAAGAGAAGCAATCTTCGGCAACGTGGGCACGTTGCTGTCATTCCGCTTAGGAGCTTCCGATGCAACTGTTGTTTCTAGACAGTTTGGTGCCAACGTACCCACGCCAGCGGATCTGACCAAACTGCCTAACTTTGAGATGTTCTTGAAGTTGATGGTAGGAAGTAAGCAATCAAAAGTGTTTTCCGCTCAGAGTAGAAATTTGAGTTAATGCCTCACTTATCTCCACGGATCGCTTTGGAATTTATTCTTGACCCAACTAAGGCCTCGACGATTTTTGTTTCTATAATCGAAACTTTATCTTCTCTTACAATGTGCACGTTGTTCTCTCGACCGAGACGAATTAAGGCTTTTCTTGTTAGTCGAAAGTCAGAAAGAATTTTAATACCTTCTTCTCTCGTCTCAGCAGAGACGAGTTTCTTTGTAATCTCCGAGAAGTCAATACTATTACGTGACTTGTCCTTTTCGGTTAAGTAGGCTCGAGAGAGCTTAGCTTGACCGGATAAACTATCGGTTACCGCCTTAATCTTCTCCGCATCACCGCATTCGATTACATCGGCTATTGCACGAAGAAGCTTAACTATTTCAGGTGATGCCATTCTTATATTCCGATCATCTTGGCAAATTCAGTTGCCACCTCTTCCAAGCCGTCAACCACACTCTGGTGGCTATCGTTCTTGTGTGAGGTTAGGACAACCGGCACGCCATACTCTGGTGCATCAGCGAACAAGGTGTCATTTCTTTTAATATATGAATTGAAAATAGGAAGCCCAGAGTCCCGTTTAACACGAGCAATGTAGTTGCGTTGCGCCGAAATCGGCTGGCTGTCGTATTCCTGTATCATTGTGAACACCACCCCTACCACGGCGGGCTCGATTGGCTCCACACTGTCAATAGGATCAACCGAAACAAAGTCGTTGTAATCCTTCACCAAGCCATGAATACTTCGCATCAAGTAATCGATGCCAAGAGTTGACAACCCATCCGGACGAGTAGGTACGAGAATAAAATCACTGGCAATAATCGCCGTTTTCGTTACGATATTGAAGTTTGGCGGACAGTCTATCAGCACAACATCGTACACATCACCGTCCGAAAACTTCCTCAACCCTTCGGCCAATCGCCGATGAACATTAATGAAGTTTTTCTTTGCTTGTGATAAATTTGCGCCTCCGAGTTTAGTTGCAAGCTCAAGGTCCACATTTATAAGTCCAAGATGGCTATAAATGATGTCGAGCGTACGCTCTGGTCCTAAGCGTTGACTAATTCGAGCAGGGGACGCGACAAGCTCCTCCAGCGAAATTGGGCTCCCACTATCATGTGCGTCAAACCAACCCTTGATCGTGCCACTGTTCTCGAAATTCTCGCGCCATACGTCCGGCGTTATGAACGAAAAAGTCAGACTAGCTTGTGCGTCAAGGTCGATAAGTAGAACACGTTTTCCCCTCCACGCTAGTTCCGCCCCCAAATTTGCCGTAAGTGACGTTTTCCCTACACCACCTTTGTAGTTGATGATTGATACAACGTGCATTTGCGTGCCCCCGAACAACGAAAATTCATGGTCTGATCATTCTTGCACCATACCGCCCTTTGAATACAACCTTGGGATGGCAAGCACTTAGTTGACCTGCTGGAAAAGTGTGTGTGTGTGTGTGTGTGTGGGGGGGGGGGGGGGGGGTGATCTCTTTTCCGTTTGGGAATAGGCTTGAGACCGACGGCTCGTTCGTTTAAATCTCTGTGCATAACTAAGCCATTTCCGCGACTAAGAATGACAGGTTTTGGAGCTAAGTCATTGGAAAATATGGCGCACCGGGGAGGATTCGAACCCCCGACCCCCAGATTCGTAGTCTGGTGCTCTATCCAGCTGAGCTACCGGTGCGTACTTGCGAAGATCTTGTCATCTCGGGCGAACCTGCCGATGACCGGTCTTGGCGCTGCGGGGCGTGTTGTGTGCCCCGGACAGGGCGCTTACCTACTGCGGTCCGGAGGGGATTGCAAGAACCTTTTTGAACTTTTTTTCAAGGAACTGTCACACAGTTCCGAAAGCCGCAAAATTCCGCAAGTCTTAGCGGTGAATAAGTTCGCCCCCCCACTTACGGCTTGCGGTCGGGAACCTCGAAACAGAAACATGTGCCGGTCCGATTGTCTTCCAGTCGCACCGAACCGCCATGGGCCTTGAGCAGTTCGGCGACAATCGCCAGCCCCAGACCGACACCGCCGTTCTTCGAGCCGCTGTGAAAGGCCCTGAACAGCGCCTTGCGGATATTATCCGGAATGCCTGGCCCGGTGTCCGAAACCCGGACACGGACACAGGCGCCCTCACGCTCGGCCTCGATGGTGATCCGGCGCACCAGGGACTCGTCCTTTTCCGCTTCCAGCGCCTGGAAGGCATTGCGGACGAGGTTGAGCAGGACGCGGAAAATCTGTTCCGGATCGGCGTCGATCTCGATATCCGCCGGCACCTTGTTGTCGAAGCGCACGGTCGCGTGGTCCACGAGCCCCAGAACATCCGCGACATCGTCAGCGACGCGCCGCAGCGCCAGCAACCGGCGTTGCGGCGCCCGCTCCTGGGCCTTGCCGTAGGACATCACCGCCTGGGTATAGCCCACTGCCCGGTCGAGCGTTGCCAGGATCTTGGGCGCGAGGCGTTTGACGGTCGGGTCCGGAACATGCTCCAGACGCTCCAGAAACAGCTGCGCGGAGGCCAGCAGGTTGCGCAGGTCGTGGTTGATCTTGGAAACGGCCAGGCCAAGGTCAGCGAGCCTCTGCTTCTGGTGGAGTGCCCTTGAAAGGGCCTCCTCCATGCCTGCCAGACGGATTTCCGCGTCGCCCAGTTCGTCCCGGCGGCCGGAGATCGGCATGATGCGTGACGCATCCTCCGGGCTTTCGGCAAAGCGTTCCATGGAGCTCGTCAGGCGCCGCAGAGGCCGGATGAACAATGCACGCAGGGTAATATAGACAAGACTGGCGGTGATGATCGAAATCACCAGCGACAAGCCAAGGATACGGCCGGAAAACGCAAGCATGTCCTGCTGCAGCAGGCGCACCGGCAGGACGACGTCCACATGCTCGGTGTGCCCCATCTGACCGACGCCGATGATCCGCATCGCGCCGTCGCCACGATAGGTGAGGATCTCGAAACTGTGCCGGATCGCCGACCATGGGGTGACCTCGGCCATGTCGAAGACGAAATCCATGTCTGACGGCACGTTGCTCATGGCAATGAGGCTACGGCGCGCGCCCTCGTCGAGCGAAATTGCAAGGGCACCGGTCGCGCGCAGCAACTCTTCCTGAAGCCGCGGCGCGATGGTGTTGGTTTCCGCCAGCACGGAAGCTGCCACACCGGCGGTGGTCAGCCGGTCCATGAGCCAGGTGTTTCTATAATTGGCAATCGAGGGCACATAGATGAGGACTTCCGCCAGCATGACGAAAAGTACAGTCATCAACAGAAGCTTGCCCGACAGGCCGCCGAACCGATAGTGCCCGAAGCCCTCGCCGCGTGACACGGGCGTGGCGTCGAGTTCCTGCGGGACAGCCGACCCTTGCGGCGCGCCCTCATGTTTCATGTCACGTCTTTCCAAATTCCAAGGCCCCGGCCCCGCAGAAGCGATGGCACCACGGCTCCTCTCAAGCCGGCCGTGCCGACGGTTACCCGAACAGGCGCAGAAAACCGATCGCTGAGCGCAGCCAAGCATTTTTGGGCGCTTCCGCATAGTAAGAAATTGCCGCACGGCGCACCAGTTCCCCCAATGTCGGATAGGGGGCGATGAATCCGGTGAGATCCTTCATGGTCATCTTCTTCGACAGGGCGAGCGACAGAAGATTGAGAACCTCCCCTGCCTGAGCGCCGACGATGTCCGCGCCAAGCAGCCTGCCGCGCGGCCCCGCGATCAGCTTCAGGCGCCCCTTGGTGAGGCCTTCGGCCTGAGCCCGGTCATTGCCGTCGTAGTCTGCCGTCAGAACCTTGACCCTGTTGCCGTAGCGCGCGCGGGCCTCGGCTTCGGAGAGGCCGACATGACCGAGTTCGGGTGAGGTGTAGGTCACCCAGGGAACGATGTCGTTGTTCATGGAGACCGGCAGGCGGAACAAGATGGAGCGAATCGCAAGACCGGCCTGATAGCCCGCCACATGGGTGAACTGCAGCCCGCCGGCAACATCGCCGATGGCATAGACACGCCGGTTGCTCGTTCGCAATCCCTTGCCAACCGCGATGCCCTTGCGGTCATGGTCGATGCCGGCTTCGTCGAGCCCGAGCCCTTCGACGTTGGGCGCACGGCCCGTCGCGACCAGAAGATGGGACGCGTCGACCGTGACCGGCTTTCCGTCCGCGTCCTTTGCGCGGATCACAAGCCCGGTGCCGGATCGGCTCACCTTCTCGACGGCCGTTTGCTCCAGAATGCTGATGCCCTCGGTACGCAAGGTGTCCAGCACGATGGCGCCCAGATCCGGATCGTCCTTGCCGAGCGCCTTCTGGGCTTCGAAGACGGTCACCCTGGACCCGAGGCGCCGGTGGGCCTGCGCCATTTCAAGGCCGATCGGCCCGCCGCCGATGATCGCCAGATGGTCCGGACGTTCGCGCAACTGAAACAACGTCTCGTTGGTCAGATAAGGAACGTCTGCCAGACCGGGGATGGGCGGAATGAAGGCCGAGGAGCCGGTTGCGATAACGAAACGCCGCGCTTTGATCCGGAATGCCCCGGCAAGCACCTCGTCGGGCCCGGTGAACCTTGCGGCCTCACGCAGAACGGTGACGCCAAGACCCTCGAATCGTTCCTGGGAATCATGCGGTGCGATGGCGGCGATGACCTTGCGGACGTGATCGTTCGCGCTGGCGAAATCGATCTCCCGCTGCCCGCCATGCACACCGAAGCGCTCTTCAACTTGCTGCGCATGCGCGGCTTTTGCGGTGGCCAGCAGTGCCTTGGACGGCACACAACCGTAGTTAAGGCAGTCGCCGCCCATCAGCCCCTTTTCGATCAGCACCACGTCGACGCCGAAGGCTGCGGCCGCCGCGGCGACGGACAGGCCCGCCGATCCGGCGCCAATAACGCAAATATCCGGGGTCAGTAAATCAGCCATGGCAGGCTCCAGGGTTCGCAGGCGAATGGCGGCAGGTTTAACGGTTACGGAATTTTTTCAAGATCACCGGAATGAGGCTGGCCACCCCCAGCGCGAAGAACGCTGCAAGCAGTTGCGGCGTGACCAGCGCGGCCACATCGATCTGGCAGGTGCCGGAGGCCGCGCAGCCAGGGTTCGCAGCCTCCTGCGCGGCAATGACACTGTCGAGGCCGGAGCCGATAAAGGTGAAGGCAAAGGTGCCCGGAATGATGCCGATGAAGGTGGCGAGCGTGTAAGACGAGAAGGGCATTGCGAAAATGGCGGGCGCGATGTTGACCAGCCAGAATGGAAACACCGGCGTCAGCCGCAGGAACAGAAGATAATGAAACGCATCCTTCCGGAAACCTTCGGCCAGGCGCGCCAGAAAAGGACCGGCGCGATGGGTGAGCACTTCACCGAGAGAAGACCGCGCAACGAGAAAGACGGCACATGCGCCAATGGTTGCGCCCAATACCGTTGCAAATCCGCCAAGTATCCAGCCGAAAAGAAAGCCGCCCGCGATTGTCAGCAACGATGCGCCTGGAAACGACAGGGCGACGGCCAGCGTGTAGACAGACATATAGACCAGTACGGCAAGCGCCAGGTTCTGGTCGACATAGCCGGCAAGTTCCTGCCGCTCCATGATGAGGTTGGACAAGGTGAGCTGCTTGTGCAGACCAAGGGCAAAGCCGATCACCATCAGCGCCGCGAGTACCGTCAACGGAAGCCACGTCTTGAGCCTTGCGGCCCCTGTACGCGCCTGCGTCTTCCCGCCGGTCGGCCCGGTATCCTTAGGCGGCGTCATCCTGTTGGCCTCTTCACCCAGCATCCACTTTTCCATCAGCTTGTTTTTGTCGCAGGGGCGTCCCGCTTTTTTGACCTGATAGGCAGATGTACCTTAAACTGCGTAAAAAGAACTGCGCTTCACTGATAAGTGACGCTCGCCCCTTTGCGCTTCACCTGTGTGTGATCGAAAGGAAAACGCAGAATCTTGGACCTGCAAAGTTGACTTGAGGCGGCATGGCCCGTATAAGCGCGCTCGACCGGGACATGCATTCGGACCCAAGGCTGTATAAGCCGCGCTCTTCATGGCGCTTCGAGTGCTTCCACCAAAGAATTTATAAAATGAACAAGGGCCGCGCTCTTAGTTGCGCGGGGAAGAACAATGAAGCGTACGTATCAACCGAGCCGTCTTGTCCGCAAGCGTCGCCACGGCTTCCGCGCACGTATGGCCACCAAGAATGGCCGTCAGGTGCTTGCTCGCCGCCGTGCAAAGGGTCGCAAGAGCCTCAGCGCCTAATCGGCGACCAGCCCGCAGTGCGCCGGGTTGGCGGCCACTGCCAACACCAATCCGCCGCTATGGACACTTTGAAAAAGCGCTCCGAATTCCTGGCGGTCGCCAAAGGCGGCCGGCTGGGCCGGCGCGCTTTTGTCGTTCAGGGCTTGAAACGCGACAGCGACGACGCGTCGCGGGTAGGCTATACGGTTACCAAGAAAACCGGCAATTCGGTCGTGCGCAGCCGCATAAAGCGGCGGCTTAGAGCCGCCGTGGCCGAACTCGTGCCTGAAGATATCCCGCAAAGAGCGGATTTCGTGCTCGTCGCCCGCGACAGTGCACTCACTCTTCCCTTTGAAAAAATCGTTGCAGACCTTAAGTCTGGCCTCAGCCAGGTGCTGGATCCGCAAACGCCGCGCGGACGGGGAAAGCCGCGCCGGCAGGGCTCGCAAGCCCAATCGACACAGCGCAGGAAACAGGGGTAAATCCAGTTGATTTCTGAAAACCGCAATACGATTCTCGCAATCGTTCTGTCCCTGATTGTTCTGCTCGGCTGGCAATACTTCGTTGCCGCGCCTCAGTTGGAACGCCAGCAGGCCGAACTTCAGGCGCAGCAGGAAGCCGCACAACAGACGGCGACCGACAGCGCAAACCCAAGCAAGCCGCAACCAACCGGATCGCAGGGCGCCAATACTGCCGCGCCGGCGGCTGGACAGCAGATGGCCTTCGCCAACCGGGAGGCCGCTCTTGCCGCGTCCCAGCGCGTGACCATCGATACGCCCAGTCTGGAAGGTTCCGTCAATCTGAAGGGTGGTCGTCTCGACGACATCCGGCTGAAGGACTATCACGAGACCGTCAACAAGAGCAGCCCGACCATCGTGCTGTTCTCCCCGTCCGGCAGCCCCAAGCCGTATTACGCGGATTACGGCTGGGTGGGTGACCCGGGCACGAACCTTGCCCTGCCCGGTCCCGATACGGTCTGGTCCGTTGACGGCGAGGCGACACTGACCCCGTCAACGCCTCTGACGCTGTCCTGGGACAATGGCGCCGGTCTCATCTTCAAGCGCACGTTCTCCGTCGATGACAACTACATGTTCACGGTCAATCAGTCGGTTGAAAACACCGGCAGCGACGCGGTGACGCTTTATCCTTACGGCCTGATCGCCCGCAAGGGCATGCCGGAAACCAACGGCATCTACATTCTCCACGAAGGTCTGCTTGGCGTGTTCGGCGCGGAAGGCCTGAAGGAAGTCGATTACGACGATCTGGTGGAAGAAAGCTCCATTCGG
Organism: Roseibium aggregatum IAM 12614; assembly: GCF_000168975.1. Lineage (GTDB taxonomy): Bacteria > Pseudomonadota > Alphaproteobacteria > Rhizobiales > Stappiaceae > Roseibium > Roseibium aggregatum. The sequence goes on along the minus strand of NZ_AAUW01000006.1, from coordinate 259,443 downwards.
CCGTCCAAGGTCGACCAGGGCTGGCTCGGCATTACCGACAAGTACTGGGCCGCGACGCTGATCCCGACCCCCGGTCAGGAATTTCAGCCGGGCTTCAGCCATTCGGCCACCACCGACGTGTTCCAGGCCGACTATCTCGGCAACGGTGTGACCGTCGCGGGCGGTTCGACCGGTGAAACCAGTTCGTATCTGTTTGCTGGCGCCAAGGAAACCAAACTTCTCGACGGGTATGAAGAAGCGCTGAGCATCGAGCGGTTCGAGCTTCTGATCGACTGGGGCTGGTTCTACTTCCTCACCAAGCCGATGTTCTTCGCCATCGACTATTTCTTCCACCTGTTCGGCAATTTCGGCGTCGCCATTCTGGTCGTCACCGTTATCGTCAAGCTGATCTTCTTCCCGCTGGCCAACAAGTCCTACGTCTCCATGAGCAAGATGAAGCTCGTGCAGCCGCAGATGACGGAAATTCGGGAGAAATATTCCGACGACCGGCAGAAGCAGCAACAGGCGCTGATGGAGCTCTACAAGAAAGAGAAGATCAATCCGCTGGCCGGCTGTCTGCCGATCGTTGTGCAGATCCCGGTGTTCTTCTCGCTCTACAAGGTGCTCTACGTCACCATTGAAATGCGGCATGCACCGTTCTTCGGCTGGATCCAGGACCTTTCGGCGCCGGACCCGACCACCCTCTTCAACCTGTTCGGCCTGATCCCCTGGGATCCGCCGCAGATGCTGATGCTGGGCGTCTGGCCGCTGATCATGGGTATCACCATGTTCATCCAGATGAAGATGAACCCGGCTCCGCCCGATCCGACCCAGCAGATGATCTTCACCTGGATGCCCGTGATCTTCACCTTCATGCTGGCCTCTTTCCCGGCCGGACTGGTGATCTACTGGGCGTGGAACAACACCCTGTCCGTGACGCAGCAATATGTGATCATGCGCCGTCAGGGAGCCAAGGTGGAGCTCTGGGACAATCTGGGATCCCTGTTCAAACGCAAGAAGGCGGCTCCCGACGACAAGAACTGAGGCAGTCCGAGCCCAAGGTAAAAACGAGAAGGCCCGCCATTCGGCGGGCTATTTCTTTTTCGGGCAGATCACACCGGTTAAATTTACACCAACTGCATTGGCTGGCCGCCTGTGATGGGTGGCGTGCGGACAGTGTGCTGGTCCGCTGTGAAGCCGATGGCGTGGTTGTTGCCTAGTAGGTACGTGGAGATGGTCTGCATGATCCGCGATCGCGCCGCGCTGTCCTGAAAGCGCAAGGTGCGTAATCCATTTACATAGGCCGTGAAGGTCGGATCCGGCGCATTCGTGTTTGGGCTGAAACCGATCTGCTTGTCGCTCAACTTGACTTCGTAGCCGAACATCGAGAGCCCGAGCAATTCGCGCGTCAGTACACGGGGAATGTTTAGTTTTGTGTCCCAGAACATCTGCATGTTCCAGCTGAAAAAGCGCTGCCAGACCATAAGCCTGTACTCTTCGGTGTTTTTCAGAAAGGACTCCGGTGGATTTCCGTTAAGTCTCCCGGCGTATTGGGCATGCAAGCGAGCCAGGTCCGGCTTCAGCGAAGCTTCGCATTCACGCCAGATCCCCTGCTCGTAGTGGTCAAGCGCAATCACGAAATCATGCTGCGCGGTCGCCGAACCGACGATCAATGCATCGTTCAGGATCGGGGTCCAGCGGTCTTCGCTGAGGATGCTGCCTACGCCGTTCACCGGGACAACGCGATTGTCCGGATTTGCGGGTGGGGGAACCGGCATGCCGTTCCGGTCTACTGTGGGCCGCGGTGCCTCGCGAGCCGCTTGTGCCTCGCGGGCCGCGACAACGGTCGGTGCGTCCTGGATGCCGTTCAGGCCGGTAATGCCGAAGGCGAATATCAGATCCCGTGCCATACGGATGCTTGTGCCACCCAGTACGATGAATTCAAGCTCGTTCCTGGCCGTGGCGTCGTAGAGCCGGTAAGCCGCGCGAATATAGGCGGGCATGACACACTCATTGTTCCAGGAAGCATGACGCCACCATCCGACCCATCTGTTGTCCTACCGGTAGATATCCTGCAGCGCTTCGATTTCCCTTTTGAAGGCAGTCCATTGCAAATGCGGCATCGTGATTTCCCCTCTTCAACCTAGAGACAGGCGCTTGCCCGCTGACGGCAAGATAGAGGCAGGAGCGGCCTGACACTTGTGACGCCGCACACAGCAAAACCTGCAATAGCCGCCAAGGTGTCCTTCTTCCTCACAGGAAGTAAGAAGCGCGCCGCGTTCTGTTTCTTGAAAGACACAACCGGACTGCAAAACCGGTTCGGGTGGCAGGCTTGGCTTGACCCGGTTATGGAGGCCATGGTTCATTCAGCCATCAGTGAGGATCCCCCCCTTAAGGAGTGCATGGACCGATGATCCGATAAAGCAAGACCTGATCCGCAAGGCGAAGCCGCTCACCGGCAGGTCAACCGCGTCCGACACGCGTTTTCCACTTCCCTTGTTTTCTTGCTTTCAAGGAGGCCCCATGCACGGCCCTTCTCCCGATACGCTCCATCCGTTCAACGGCGAACCGCACACGGTTTTTCTCAAGAACCTCGTCACCCGACCGACGATCGAGATCGGAGATTTCACCTATTACAATGATGAAAGCCACGCAGCGGAGTTCGAGAACCGCAACGTACGCTACCATTTCGACTTTGTCGGCGACCGGCTGAAGATCGGAAAGTTCTGCGCGCTGGCGCAGGGTACGACCTTCATCATGAGCGGCGCCAACCACGCCATGACGGGTTTTTCCACCTTTCCGTTCAACATCTTCCACAATGGCTGGGAACAGGGCTTCGACCCTGCGACCATTTTCGACCATCTGAAGGGCGATACCATTGTCGGCCACGATGTCTGGTTCGGAACCAATGCGACGGTGATGCCCGGTGTCACCATCTGTTCGGGGGCAATCATCGGTGCGCACGCGGTCGTTGCGTCCGACGTGCCGCCCTATGCTGTGGTGGTCGGCAATCCAGCGCGGGTCGTGAAACTCCGGTTCGATGAGGCGACCATCGAACGGCTGCTTGAAATCGCCTGGTGGAATTGGCCCGTCGAAACGATTTCCCGGAACCTCGATGCAATCCGTGGTGCGGATATCAACGCGCTTGAGTCTGTCGCAGCAGAGTTGAGCAGTGATCGCGATGCGGCACGCCAAAACTAGTGACGGTTGCTTTCAGGCAGGGTAGAAGGCGCTTATGAGCGAAGAACAAAAATATTCCGATGAGGACCTCGAAGCCGGCCGGCTGATGTTCTGCCGGCCATGGGACTTTCTGACCAGCGTCACCGACATGGCCAATCTGCCCGAGGCAGCCGGTGCGGAGATCGCCTTTGCGGGCCGGTCGAACGTCGGCAAGTCTAGCCTGATCAACGCGCTGACCGGGCGCAAGGATCTTGCCCGCACTTCGGCAACGCCGGGCCGGACGCAGATGTTGAACTTCTTCATCGCTCCCGAGACGCCGCTGACAATCGTCGACATGCCGGGATACGGCTATGCGCAGGCGCCCAAGGAACTGGTGGAAGCCTGGACAAAGCTGGTGTTTTCCTATCTGCGCGGTCGGCCGAACCTGCGCCGGGTGATCCTTCTGATCGACAGCCGCCACGGCATCAAGAAGAACGACCTCGAAGCGATGGAGCTGCTCGACAAGGCCGCCGTCGTCTATCAGGTCGTTCTGACCAAGTCCGACAAGATCAAGCCGCCGCAGCTCGTTCGCCTGATCGAGGAAACGCAGGCCATCTTGCGCAAACGGGTGGCTGCCCATCCGGAAATCCTGGCCACCTCCTCGGAAAAGAACCGCGGTGTCGATGAACTGCGGGCGGAGCTGTTTCTTCTGGCCACTCAATGACGCCTGCTTCCTGCGCCGATTGTGAAGCCACTTCAAACCGGCTATAGCAGGGGGCTTTCGCGAGACTTTTTTCCAGCCACGGTGAGTATTTCAGTTCCATGACCACGCCTGACACCGCCACACGCGCCAACATCATTGCCCATGCCCTGCCCTATATGCAGCGCTACGACAACAAGACGGTTGTCGTGAAATACGGCGGCCATGCCATGGGCGATCCGGAACTCGGCCAGGCCTTCGCGCGCGACATCACGCTGCTGCGCCAGTCCGGTGTCAATCCGGTGGTGGTTCATGGCGGCGGTCCCCAGATCGGCAAGATGCTGCAGCGGCTGAACATCGTCAGCGAGTTCAAGGGTGGTCTGCGCGTCACCGACAGGGCGACTGTGGAAGTGGTCGAGATGGTTCTTGCCGGTTCGATCAACAAGGAAATCGTTCAGTTGATCAACGCCGAAGGCGGCCGTGCGGTTGGCCTGTGCGGCAAGGACGGCAACCTTGTGACCGCCCGCAAGCTGACCCGGACCGTAGTGGATCCGGACAGCAACATCGAAAGCGTTCTCGATCTCGGCTTCGTCGGCGAACCGGACAAGGTCGACCCGACTGTTCTGAAGCTGGTGCTGAAGGAAGACATCATTCCGGTTGTTGCCCCCGTCGCGCCTGGCGAAGACGGCGAAACCTACAACATCAATGCCGACACCGCCGCCGGTGCCATTGCGGGCTCGCTCAACGCCAAACGGCTGTTGTTCCTGACGGACGTGCCCGGCGTTCTGGACAAGGAAGGCAACCTGATCAAACAGCTCACCGTTGCCAAGGCGCATGAGCTGATTGCCGACGGCACCATTTCCGGCGGCATGATCCCCAAGGTCGAAACCTGTATCGAAGCTTTGGAGCGCGGTGTCGAAGGCGTGGTCATCCTGAACGGCAAGGTGCCGCACGCGGTGCTGCTGGAACTGTTCACCGACGGCGGTGCAGGGACGTTGATCCGCCCGTGACCGGAAAACGCCCCCTGCCCCACGAGGGCCCGCAGGCTCATCGCCGCGACCTGAGGATCTTCAAAGGCGTTGAAGCCTGGGTCTTCGATCTGGACAATACGCTCTACCCGCACGAGAGCGATCTGTTCCCGCAGATCAACGAACAGATCTCGCGCTATGTACAGAAGACATTGAACCTGCCGCCCGACGAGGCGATGGCGCATCAGAAGGAGCTCTATCACGAGTTCGGCACGACCTTGCGCGGCCTGATGAGCAATCACGATATCGATCCGGACGACTACCTGCGTTTCGTCCACGATATCGATTATTCGACCCTGAGACCCGATCCGGAGCTTGCCGCCGCGATCGAGGCCCTGCCGGGGCGAAAATTCATCTTCACCAATGGCGACCGCCCGCATGCGGAACGCACTGCGGCCGCGCTCGGCATCGCGGATCATTTCGAGGACATCTTCGACATCGTCTCGGCGGATCTTGTGCCCAAGCCCAACAAGGTCACCTACGAGCGGTTTCTGGCACATACGGGCGTCGCACCGGCGCGCGCCGCCATGTTCGAGGATCTGGCCAAGAACCTGACCGTGCCGCACGCCCTCGGCATGTGCACGACGCTGATCCTGCCGACCGGCACACGGGAGGTGTTTCAGGAGACCTGGGACATGGAAGGCGAACCCTATCCGCATGTGGATTTCGTCACCGATGAGCTGACCGGGTTCCTGAAGGCCGTGCTCGGCGCGATCGGCTAGCGCCCAACCGTACGGCAAACCCTGATATTCCCAATAACTGTGAAAGTGCTGCACAGTTCCTGCACATCGCCCGATGCATAGAAGACCTGCCGGACCGGTTACGGACCGGCCGGTTTCTTCAGCAGAGGCGTCACATGTTACCCACCGGGCTCGTCCAACCGCTCCAATCCCCCTCCCGTCCCGGCTCCGGAACGGAGAGGCTTATCAACCACCTCCTGCACGGGCTGCGTCCGGTCTTTGGAACCGGCCTCTTCGGCCTGGCGGCGACGGAGTTTCTCGCCTTCGGCCTGAAGCAGGCCTATGCCTGCATCTTCGGTGGTCTGCTGCTCGCAATCATCCTTCTGACGCGGTTCGTCTATCCAGATGATGCTGCTCTCACCCGCTACGACTTCCTGTTTCTTGCCGCCGTTGGTCTTCAGATCGCGATGCTTGCAACGCGTCTGGAATCGCTGGACGAAGCCAGGATCATCCTGATCTTTCACGTGGTCGGCACGGTCATGGAAATCTTCAAGACGTCCGCCGGGTCCTGGGTCTATCCGGAGGAAAGCCTCTTCCGCATCGGCGGCGTGCCCCTGTTCACCGGGTTCATGTATGCCTCCGTCGGCAGCTATCTCGCCCGGGTCTCGCGGATCTTCCACTTCGCCTATACCGGCTACCCGCCCTTGTGGACCACATGGCTGTTTGCGCTCGCGATCTATGTGAACTTCTTCAGCCACCATTTCATCATCGATCTGCGGCTTGGTCTGTTTGCCCTGCTTTTTCTGCTCTATGGGCGCACCTGGGTTCATTATTCGGTGTTCCGCTACCGCCACAAGATGCCTTTGGTGCTCGGCTTTTTTCTGGTCGCCCTGTTCATCTGGATTGCGGAGAATATCGGCACCTTCGCCCGCGCCTGGCAGTATCCGGACCAGGCCGATGCCTGGACGCTGGTTTCCATTGCAAAGTTGAATGCCTGGGTACTGCTGATGATCATTTCCTTCGTGCTGGTCACGCTCGTGAACAGGCCGGAACGGGAAAGTTCCGCCGGAAAGGCCTGATCCATCTCGACAGGATCTGCGGGCTTCATTATTGAAGAATGTTCAACTTTCCGGAGATCGACCATGGCGTCCCTGCGTGCGCTTCATGCCTTTTCCCTGCTGGCCCGTCACGGACGCGCATCGCTTGCGGCGGAAAAGCTCGGCGTTTCGCCGTCGGCCTTGTCTCACCTGATGCGCAAGCTGGAAAACGAGCTGGGAGCGACCCTGGTCAACCGGGATGGGCGTGGTCTTACCCTGACCGAAGAGGGACAACGGCTGGCGCTGAGCATGGGGGATGCCTTCGACCGGATAGAAGAAGCGGTCGACAGCTTCCGCCGGCGCGGGCGTACGGAATTGAGGATCAGCACGGTTTCCACCTTTGCCACCCGCTGGCTGATCCCGCGGCTGCCTCAGTTCCAGGCGAACCAGCCGGATGTGGAGCTGCTGTTGTCCGCCTCCACCCGGATGGTCGATCTCGACCGCGAGAACTACGACTGCGCGATACGGCTGGGCACCGGCAACTGGCCAAGTGTTGAGAGCCATCTCTTGTGGAAGGAACACCTGGCAGTGGCGATGGCGCCGGGACTGCTCCGCGGCAAGGATGCGGCGGATACCTCCGTCCTGGGCGGCCTCAGACTTCTGCACAGCGCCTCCCGGCGCGGCGACTGGACGCGCTGGCTGGAGGAGAGCGGGCTCAGCCACTCGGACACGAAATCAGGAACCGTGCTGCAGAGCCGGGATCTCGCCATCCAGGCCGCCATTGCTGGCATGGGCGCGATCGTGATCGACAGGCGCTTCGTTTCCCAGGAACTGGACGCGGGCCATCTGATCATGCCGGACTGGAACCTGGTTGAGCTGGAGACCGGATACTGGTTCGTGCGCTCGCCAGCCCGCACGCTGACCCGGCCTGTCGCCGCGTTCCGGGACTGGTTGCAAACCACTGCGTGAAGACCGGAATTGGCAGCGCACGCTTGCGTTCCTCTTGCAAAAGGCCCCATTGTTTGCACGGGCTGCCGGATTTCCGTTCAAGGCAATGCTCTGAGGCAGCTCTTCATGGGGGATACTTTGGGGGAAGTATTATGCGTAAGGGGCTTTTGAGCGCCGTTTTGTTGGCGTTCTCTTTCGTTTATTTTGCTGGTGCCACAGCACCGGCATCCGCGGAAACGCTGCACTGGCGGTTTGAAAGCAAGCATCCGAACATTGTCGATGTGGAGCTTTATTCCGACACCCGCCGCGGGCATGTCTGGCCGGGCAACAAGAAGATCTACGTGCTCGACGATTTTTCGACGAAGACGATCAACATCTCCTGCCAGCGCGGCGAGAAGGTCTGCTACGGCGCCTGGGTGCGCAATCGCAGTAATCTTTACTGGGGCGTCGGCTACAAGAACCGCAACCGCTGTTCAAGCTGCTGCTACACCTGCAACGGCGGCCAGACCAAGGTGATCGTGCTCAATCCGTGAGGGATGAAAACCGAAACGGCCGGGCGTGATGCCCGGCCGTTCGTTTTGATGAGTGATGGCCGACGATCAGACGCTTTCGAGCGCGATCGCGATACCCTGACCAACACCGATGCACATGGTGGCAAGTGCCCGCTTGGCACCGCGAAGCTGCATTTCCAGAGCCGCCGTGCCGGCAATACGCGCACCCGACATGCCGAGCGGGTGGCCAAGCGCGATGGCACCGCCGTTGGGATTGACGTGGGCTGCATCTTCGGCAATTCCGAGCTGGCGCAGGACCGCAATCCCCTGGCTTGCGAAGGCTTCGTTGAGTTCGACAACATCGAAATCGGTCGGCTTGATGCCGAGCCGCTCGCACAGCTTCTTGGTTGCCGGTGCCGGGCCGATGCCCATGATGCGCGGCTCGACGCCTGCCGTCGCGCCGCCGGAAATGCGGGCGATTGGCGTCAGGCCGTATTTGCGGGCTGCGGCTTCAGAGGCAACGATCAGCGCGGCCGCACCGTCGTTGACGCCAGACGCATTGCCAGCGGTGACGCTGCCGCCTTCGCGGAAGGGCGCGCGCAGCTTGGCCAGGGCTTCCAGCGAGGTTGCCCGCGGATGCTCGTCCTTGTCGACGACAATGGGATCGCCCTTGCGCTGGGGAATGGTCACCGGTGTGATTTCCCGCGCCAGTCGGCCGTTTTCCTGGGCTGCCGCCGCCTTGTCTTGCGAACGCAGGGCAAAGGCGTCCTGATCCTCACGGGAAACGGCATAGTCTTCGGCAACGTTCTCGCCGGTCTCCGGCATGGAATCGATGCCATATTGCTTCTTCATCAGAGGATTGACGAAGCGCCAGCCGATGGTGGTGTCGAAAATCTCGTTCTGACGCGAGAAAGCGGTTTCCGCCTTCGGCATGACAAACGGTGCGCGGGACATGGATTCCACGCCACCGGCAATCGCCAGTTCCATTTCACCCGCCTTGATAGCCCGGGCTGCGCTGATGACCGCATCCATGCCCGAACCGCACAGGCGGTTCAAGGTGGTGCCAGGCACGGTTTCTGGCAGCCCGGCAAGCAGCAGGCTCATGCGGGCAACGTTGCGGTTGTCCTCGCCGGCCTGGTTGGCGCAGCCGAAAAACACTTCCTCGACCGCTGCCCAGTCCATGTTCTGATGACGCTCCATCAGCGCCTTCAGCGGAATGGCGCCAAGGTCATCGGCGCGAACGGAGGACAGCGCCCCGCCAAAGCGGCCGATGGGCGTACGGATATAATCGCAAATAAAGGCTTCAGCCATTTTACACCTCGGGAACAACAAGATCGGCGACAGCGCCGGTAACAAGAAGCTCTGCACCGGTGACCGCCTGAAGATCTTCAAGCGACAGGCCGAGCAGTTTTTCACGCAGCACAAAGCGGCCGTTCTCGATATCGATCACCGCCAGGCTGGTATAGACACGGGTCACGCAGCCGACACCGGTGAGCGGCAGCGAGCAGCGCTTGACCAGTTTCGGCTGTCCTTTTTTGGTCACGTGATCGGTGATGACGGCAACACGCTTGGCGCCGTGCACAAGATCCATCGCCCCACCAACCGCAGGAACACCCTTCGGGCCGGTCGACCAGTTGGCAAGGTCGCCATTTTCGGCAACTTCATAAGCGCCCAGAATAGCCACGTCCAGATGCCCGCCGCGCACCATCGCGAAGCTGTCGGCATGGTGGAAGAAGGCAGCGCCCGGCTTCAGTGTGACGGCTTTCTTGCCGGCGTTGATCAGGTCCCAGTCTTCTGAGCCTGCTTCAGGCGCCTGGCCGAAGCCGAGAAGCCCGTTCTCGGTGTGAAAGATCGCTTCCCGGCCGTCCGGCTGAAACTGGGCGACCTTCTCGGGAAAACCGATGCCGAGGTTCACATAGGCACCATCGGCAATATCCTGTGCCGCGCGCCAGGCGATCTGGTTGTTTGACAGTTTTTCCATCTCAGGCCTCCAGCGGATAGGCGGCGTTGGCGCGGTTGAGGTCTTCTTCCTGCAGCGGATTGGCGACCTCAACGACCTTTTGAACGAAGATACCCGGCGTGACGACGACTTCAGGATCAATCCCGCCAGCATCAACAATCCGGCTGGCCTGCACGATGGCCTCTGCCGCTGCCATGCACATCAGCGGATTGAAATTCCGGGCCGCCATCCGATAGGTCAGATTGCCGAAGGTATCCGCCGTTTCGGCCTTCACCAGCGCAACATCGGCCTTCAGCCAGCGTTCCTGCACATACATTCGGCCGTCGAATTCGGCGACCGGCTTGTCCTTTGCCAGATCCGTTCCGTAGGAAGACGGTGTATAGAAGGCAGGAATACCCGCACCGCCCGCGCGGATCCTTTCCGCCAGCGTGCCCTGGGGCACCAGTTCCAGCTCGATGCCGCCTGCCAGATAAATCTCGGTGAAGACCACCGGATCGGCAGAGCGCGGGAAGGAGCAGATCAGCTTGCGCACCATGCCCGCTTCAATAAGTGCGGCCAGGCCCACATGACCGTTGCCGGCATTGTTGTTGATGACGACGAGGTCCTTCGGATGCCCCGTCTCGCGATAGCGGTCAATCAGCGCATGGATCAGCTCGATGGGAGATCCGGAGCCGCCGAAGCCGCCGATCATCACCGTCATGCCGTCCTCAATCCCCGCCACGGCGGTGGCAAGGTCGGAAACCGTCTTGTCCATCATTGTCTCCTTCTCGGGCATCACCCGAAGCGGCTGGCGTTTGCATCAAGACAGGATGTCTCCTGAACTCAAGGCCAGCCCGCCCACGGGCTTTGCAGTGCCCAAGGAGATAGCGATGGCAGGTGTCTTTCGTCCAATTGATTTGTGCGATATGCTCCATTTGTTTACATATCGCACAAATCGACATCACATGAGACAAAACACATGATTGCGGAACGGGACATCATGGGGGGCCTCGCCAAGGGGCTACAGGTCATCGAGACCTTTACCGCCGACCGGCCGCGTCAGTCGATCTCAGAGGTTGCCAACGCATCCGGCCTTGACCGGGCAACCTCCCGCCGGTGCCTGCTGACACTGGCGCATCTGGGATATGCCAACTGGGACGGCAAGTTCTTCACGCTGACCCCGCAGGTGCTGCGGCTGGGGACCGCCTGCCTTGCCACCATGCCCTTGCCCCGTGTCGTGCAGCCACTGCTCGATCGCCTGTCGGAACAGATCGGCGAAAGCTCGTCAGTGTCGATCCTCGACGGCGACGAGATTGTCTATGTGGCCCGCGCCGCCCGAACGAAGGTCATGTCGATTGCCCTGATGCCGGGTTCACGGTTGCCGGCCCATTGCTCGTCCATGGGCCGCGTCATGCTGGCCGCCCTGCCGGAGAGCGAGGCCAAGGCGCGGCTGGAGGCCATGACCCTGACAGCGCTGACACCGAAGACCCTCACCCGGGTGGACGCCATTCTGGCCGAACTTGGCAACACCCGGAGCCAGGGGTTTGCGATGATCGATCAGGAGGTTGAACCCGGACTGTGTTCCATCGCGGTCCCGGTTCAAAATTCCCACGGCCACACGATTGCCGCGCTCAATGTCGGTTACGCCAGCACGTCCGCCGGGCCTGAAACAGCAAAAACAAAGTTCCTCCCCGCCCTGCAGAATATCCAGACGGAGCTGCGCCCGCTGCTGACGTGAGGTGCATTTGAGTGTGGGTCAGGTGCGTGTGCCTGTGAAACGTCTCCCTCCCTGTCGGACTGCCCCCCAAAGGTTGGCACTTCCCCGTCTCCGTCTCACTCTCCCTCGCCCTCTCCTTCGTCATCCCGGACGCAGCGCAGCGAAGATCCGGGATGACGACGGAGAGGGCGAGGTCTTTCCAAGAGAGGACAATTCCGCACTGTCTGTGGCTCTCCGATCCCGGCTCGCGCTTCGCTTGGCCGGGATGACGATGGAGACTTTATCAAGTTGGGGACGCGGTGCTTTCTCAAGCCAATGACCGGGCCTCTTGTTCTTCACCGCGCGCTGCGCCTTCCCTAGCACCCGTGATCTTCTGCAGCATCGGGGCGAGTTCGGGGTGGCGGAACCTGAAGCCTGCGGCGACCAGTTTTGCCGGTACGACACGCTGACCGGCCAGCATCGTCTCCCGGCCCATGACACCGAGCGCCGTCGACAGAAGACAGGCAGGCAGGCGCAGGAATGCGGGGCGGTGAAGCGCCCTGGCCAGAGCGCCGGTGAATTCCGCATTCCGGACCGGCGCGGGTGCGGCGGCATTCACGGGGCCGGACAGGGTTTCATCGGCCACCGTGCGGGCAATGATGCGGATGAGATCGTCCCGCTCGATCCAGGACATCCACTGGCGGCCAGAGCCCATCGCGCCGCCGCCACCGAATTCGAACGGCGTCAGCAGCTTTGCCAGAATGCCGCCCTCGACACCGAGGACCAGACCGATCCGCAAAAGTACGACACGCACTCCGTCCCGCTCCAGCTTTTGTGCCGCCTGTTCCCAGCGCTCGCAGACTTCGTGGACGAAGGCAGGTTCGAAGTTTGCGTCTTCGGTCAGGGTTTCATCGCCGCGCAGACCGTACCAGCCGATGGCGGAACCGTTGATCAGGCAGGCTGGTTTCGTGTCGAGGCGCCCGACCAGTGCCTGCAATGCTTCGGTCATTTCAACGCGGGAGCCTATGATCCTTGCGCGCTTGCGGCTCGTCCACAAGCCATTGGCAATCGGGTCTCCTGCCAGGTTGACGATGGCATCGAAATGTTCGGCATCGTGGATCTGGTCAAGACAGGTGATCAAACGGACAGGATGAGCCAGGCCCTCCGCCTTGCGGAGATCGCGGGTCAAAACCGTGACGAAATGGCCGCCTCTCACCAGCGCTTCCACCAGGCGCTGACCGATAAAACCGGTGCCGCCCGTCACGAGGATGCGCCGCCGCGGCGGCAAGGCCGCAACCAGACCTGCCGGATCAGCACCGCGAAGCCTGTCGCTGCGCGCGGCCGCAAGCAGATCACGCGCGCTGAACAGTCCGACACCAAGTGCCGAGACGGTGGAAAGCACACTCCACCAGCCATAGCTGACGGGGATCAGCGCGCTTGGCAGGAACGACCATTGCCACAGCACCGGCGCGGCCAGAGCCAGGATCGCGCCATAGTTCAAGGCCAGCAGCGTGTGGTTGATCCTTTCGGTCCAAGGCAGCTTGCGGGTCATGTCTTCCTCGACAAAATCCCAAAGCGTGATCAGCACCTCGGCGACAAGGATAGCGCTCAACAGCATGGTGTAGACCCCATGCGGTTCCAGCCAGCCGAAACAGAGGAAGATCACCGCGTAGAAGAAATTGCGCACGCCGTGCAGCCGCAGTTCGGTTTTCTGCGACGGACGCCAAGCCAGGCGCTCGCTGCCTTCATGGTGCACAAGCGTATCGAATGCGCCCATGAATATCTGGATGGAGATCAACGTCCAGAGAAGAGGATTATCCATGATCAAGTCTCCATGTCGTGAAAGAGCGCGTCCTGGCGAACCAGTTCGCCGAAAACACGGCTCTTGAGGGAAAGGGTGAACAGGAAGCGGTCCTTGCCGAGATCCCGGTGCGTGATCGTCAGTGCTCCGGGCCGGAGCCAGGCGGGCAGCCGCAGCCGCCACCGTCCGGCTTGCAGAAAATAGTGATCGCTTTCGAACCTGAGACCATCTGCGAGGGCATTCACCCGCAGCGCCATGCCGATCCCCGCGCCGATGTATTCCTCGATGCCGGTCGGGCCTTCGAACCGCTTGGAACTGTGGATCACCTGCGGAAAGCCCGAGGCACGGCCGTATTGGCGGGTCCAGAACTGGCCGTCGCTGGCGATATCTTCGGTGACGGAAACAACGGCAGGCTGGTTGAGAGAGGATCTGTCGTAGGGAAGCGGACCGCCGACAAGCCGCGCGAGCTGCGCCAGAATGCTTCCGGCAAGGTTCAGTCGCATGGTTATCACCAGACCCTGATAGACGACGCTTGCCCCGCCGCTCAGGCGCTTGCCGAATCGGCGGCGGACAGCGGCAGGCAGGCGGTGCCAGGCGGCTTCTCCCAGGAGATCGCGGAAACGGCGGTCGCCCGCTTCGGGCTGCTCCACAGTGGCGCTTGCGTTTCGCATTTCCAATCCCTCCTGTTATGTCGGTTATTTCTGTATAAAGAGAAATTACTTTTCAAAATTTTTTGACCTTATACCGGGCAGCAGGCCTACAGGCCTCTCACCCTATCGGTATGTCGCTGACCATGGCACCCGCCTGACCTGTCGAGACGAGACTGAGGTTGAGGGAGAACGCACGGATGGCTCAGCCTTCGTTCCTCAGCCTTTCTTGCCGCCGATCTTGAGCAGCGAGAGAACCTTGTCGCCCATCTTCATCAAGCTGGCGAGTTTCGACTTCGGCACACTCAGCATCTGCTCCGACCAACGGTCGGCCGTCGTCAGAAACTGATGCATCTCCTGCATGCGCTCCAGCGCGACGGGGTGAAGTGTCTTCTCCTTTTCCGCCTGGCGCACACAGACATCAATGGCGCGGATTGCCGGATCGATCTCCCGTTCCTTGCGGCCTTTCGCAATCAGCAGTGCCATTTCCCAGACGTCTGTCTCGGCCACGAAATGCTCCCGGCGATCCCCTGCGACAGGCACTCGCTGGATCAGTCGCCATCCGACCAGTTCCTTAAGGGAGTTGGAGACATTGGACCGCGCAATGCCCAGTTCCTCGGAAATCTGCTCCGCATTCATCGGCTCCGGGCTCAGGAACAGCAGCGCATGGATCTGCGCCACCGAACGATTGACGCTCCACTGGCTGCCCATGTCGCCCCAGTAGAGGATGAACTTCTCTTTTGCCGAAGGGTCGGCTTTGTCGGTAATTTCTGTCATGACAGAAATTTGTGACGAAAACCGATTGATGTCAATGGCGAAGTTCGCCAGTGGATGCGGCGCGTTTCAAAAATGAGGAGGATTGCCGGTCAGCGCCCGCTTGCATGAGGCTCAAGTTCGGTATGGTGCCCACCGGACGCGCTAGCCCCTTGGCCGGAAAAAGGGGTGTCCCCTAGGGCTTGTGCGTGGTCCTTTTCCTCTGCCCCGACCGGGAAAACGTCCTCCAATACGGCCAGACGGTCGAGGATGGCTTCCCGTTTGGCTTCAAGCTCGGCGCTGAGCCGGTCGATGTGCTCGAGTTTTTTCAGGAGCTGCGGAATACCGCCCTCGCAGGGGCCGGACCCTTCGTCGGAAAGACATGCGGCCATCGCACGAACTTCTCGCGTTGAAAAACCCGTGGCGATGAAATCGCGGATCCGGCCGGCCCGGCGCAGGTCTGCGGCACTGTAGATGCGATAGCCGTTTTCCGAGCGGCGGGTTTCCATCAGGCCCGACTTTTCATAGTGGCGCAGCATCCGCTCCGTAATGCCAAGCCGTTCGGCTGCTTCCTTGATCTGCATGTCGACCCCTTTCATCGCCGGTCTAGCACCTTGACGCTAGTGTCAGGGTCAAGCCCTGTTCTCCCGGGAACGCTCACTTCAGGTCTTCAAGTGGCGAAGGGCACCCTCCCCATCAAGGGGAGGATGCCTGAATTTGCCCTTGCTCAAGGAAGCTCAGACAGCCTGGCTGCGAAGCGACCAGCCACCGTCAATCGTGATCACCTGCGCGGTGAGCCACTTATTATCAGAACTGCCGAGCTGCAGGATCCACGGCACAAGATCGGAGGTCAGTCCGCGCCGGCCCAGGGGAACCTGAGCTGCTTCGGTTTCCTCGATGGTTTGCGCGACTTCCGGCGGCAGACCCATCATGCCTGTGAGAGCACCGCTCTTCACGGGACCGGGAGAGACGGCGTTCACCCGTACTCCGTCGCCGGCCAGCTCGATGGCCCAGGACCGTGTCAGATGTTCAAGCGCCGCCTTGGTGGCCGCATAATGCGCCAGGCCCGGTGCCGCATTCTGCGAGACTGCGGTTCCGATGTTGACGACCGCCCCCTTGCTGTCCCGCAAGGCCGATTGGGCCTCCTTCAACAGAAGAGACGGCGCAACGATGTTCACCGAACAGATTTGCGAAAGCGTCTCGGCATCATAGGCCTCGATAGGCAGCGGTTTGCCCGCACCTGCATTGTTGACGACAAGATCCAGCCGGCCCCATCGGCCCAGTGCCGCCTCGACTGCGTGCTGGCTGCCTGCCGGATCGGCGCTATCTGCTTGCACGGCCTCGATTGCCCCACTCCTGCCTGCAACGCCGGCAAGCTTTGCGGCATCACGCCCCGTGATGACCACATTCGCGCCCTGCCCGGTCAACGCCAGTGCAGTGGCCTCTCCAATTCCGGAGCTTCCGCCTGTCACGATGGCAACCTTGCCCTGCCAGTTTGTCCGTTCATTCATCTTGGCTTGCTTTCCTGAATTAACACCTGCGCAATGCGCGCCAGGCCGGTGTTAGCCGGTTGACGTTAGTGTCAGGGTCAAGCCCGATTTTTTGAAAAAGTCCCCGCCTCAGGCAGGGTGCTGCTGGACGCTGAGGCCACCATCGACCGTCAGGCAGGCTGCGTTCATGAAGGGGCATTCATCGGAAATCATGAAGACGGCCGCCCTGGCGATTTCTTCCGGCGTGGCGATGCGCCCGCCCGGGTGCAGCCTCAAGGTCTCCTGCCGGGCTGCCTCGGGATCGGGAAAGCTGTTCCAGTAATCGACCACCTTCTGGGTCTGGACATAGCCCGGCGCAAGCGCATTCACCCGGACGTTCTGCGCCGCGTATTCCAGCGCGAGGGACTTGGTGAGCCCCAGCAGGGCGTGTTTTGCCAGCGGGTAGGGAAAGGTGTGCGGGATGATGGTGAAAGCGTGCGTGGAGGCAATGTTGAGAATGACCCCGCCCCCCTGCTCAAGCAGGCCCGGCAACACGGCGCGGGCGCAGTTCCACGCCCCCTTCAGGTTGGCGTCGAAGCAACGGTTCCAGTCTTCGTCGCTCAGGGACAAAGGCTCGTCGAAGACATTTATCCCGGCATTGTTGATGAGCGCGTTCAACGGACCGATGGTCTCCTGCGCGCGCGCGACCACAGCGGCAACGCCCTCCGCGCTGGTGATGTCTCCGGCAAGAGCGGTCAGGCAGTCCCCTTCCCCGCCCAGATCCGCAACGCTACGGACAAGCAGCGCCGCGTCCCGGTCCATCAGAGCCAAGGCAGCGCCTTCCTCCAGGCAGGACTGAACGATAGCAAGACCGATGCCCTGTGCGGCGCCGGTGACCAGGATACGTTTGCCTGAAAGCCGATCAGCCATCGTTTTTCTCCCCGTTCCTCGGCATTTGCCGAACTGTCATTCTAATCGTTCCCGCCAGTTCCTCCCCCTGCTTCAAAACGCTAAAGCCGCCGAGATCCGGCAGGTTGTGACCGTTCGGCAGGTGGCTCATGGGTTCAAGACAGACAAAATCGGTTCGTGCCTGCGGGACGTAGATCATCATCACGTCGAACACCGGATCGCAGTTGAGATCAAGGGCCAGATCGATATCCGGCCAGAAGAGGCTGGCTTTCCCGGCAAAGCCGCCGAAGGCGTTATTGATCCAGCGCGACGGTATGGCTTGCGGGGTGGAAAAATCGAGATCTGTCGGAATGTCCTGTCGGCCGTCCGGCAGATGTCCTTCCCCCTCGCGCCACATGTCTCGCACCCCGGTCTGCAGGGTCATGCCGGGCGTTCGCCGAAAAAACGGATGAAACCCGATGCCGAACGGCAGGGCAGCACCACCAAGGTTTTTCACGCGAAGGCTCAGGGACAGGCCGTCTTCTTCCAGATGAACCTTCTGGTGCGCCTGAAAGGCATAGGGGCTTCGGGACGATTGTCTCCTGACCAGGTCCAGCTCAATCGCATTGCCGGTCCTGTCTGCCAAATGCCAGGTGTCCAGCCAGCCGTCGCCGTGCAGAACGAGCAGCTCGTCCGTGTTGGGCTGTAGCAAAAAGCTCTCTCCCCCGAAGGAGAAGCGATTGCCTGCGATCCGGTTTCCGAAGGGCACCATTGGAAAACAGGCCGCTGCGCCCTCCGGTCCTCCGGCAGGAAGCAGGATCGGCGTGCCCCGCCATACCGCCTGCAAGATGGAACCTCCCCTTGGGCTGACGGTCACCGTCAGGTCCCCTTGCGAGAGCGTCCATTGCTGAGCGGCATCCACGGACATCAGCGGCTTGCGGAAGAGCGCAGGTTGTCGAGAAGAACCGCGATGAGCAGGATCAGGCCACGCACCACATACTGGTAGAAGGCCTGAATATTCAAAAGGTTCATGACGTTTTCGGCGATGCCCATGATCATGACGCCGACAATGACGCCTGTCATGGCGGCGCGGCCACCGGCCAGGGAGACTCCGCCGAGGACACAGGCGGAAATCACCGAGAGTTCAAGGCCGGTGGCTGCATTCGGTTGGCCGGACGTGATGCGCGAGGCCAGCATGATGCCTGCCACGGCGCAGATCAGACCCTGCAAGGCAAAGATCCAGATCCGCATGGACACCACATTCACCCCGGCAAGGCGGGCCGCTTCCGGATTGCCGCCGATCGCCAGCGTGTTCTTGCCGAAGACCGTGCGGTTCAGCAGAAAGCCGAAGACAATGAAAAGCGCGCCCATGACCCAGATCGGCGTCGGAATGCCGAGGAAGCGGGACAGGGCAAGCTGGTAGAAACCAGGATCATTGATGCCGACGGCCCGGCCGTCGGACACAATCAGCGCCAGTCCCCGGACGATCTGCATGGTCGCCAGCGTGGTGATCAGCGCATTGATGCGGAAACAGGCGATGACGAAGCCGTTGACCGCGCCGACCAGCGTGCCGCTAAGCAAGGCTATGATCAGCCCCAGCACGATGGAGCCGGTCATGTTGGAGGCGATGACGGCGATCATGCCGGTAAAGGCCACCGTCGATCCGACCGAAAGGTCAAAGTCACGCGAGGCCAGGCAGAACATCATCGTGCAGGCAACAATGCCTATGGTAACGACGGACTGCAGCAGGCCGAGGATGTTGCGCTCGGTGAGAAAGTTGGGAACGGTCAGGGAAACGATTGCGAAGGCCACCGCGAAGATGACGACCAGGCCCTGGTCTCCGAGCAAAATTTTCTTGAGAGAATTCATCTGAAACGGTCCCGTTCACACCGTGTGGGCAGCATTTCTGTCCGGCAGGGCCAGGGTCAGAATGTTGCGCTCTTCGAAGGTTTCCCGCGCGAATTCGCCGGTCATACGGCCTTCGCACATGACAAAGATGCGGTCGGAAATACCCATCACCTCGGGCAGTTCGCTGGAAACGACCACAATGGCCATACCGCCTTCCGCAAGCTCGTAGAGGATGTCGTAGATCTCCGACTTGGCACCGACATCTATGCCGCGTGTCGGCTCGTCGACAATCAGTACCTTCACGCCCTGTTCGGACAGCCAGCGCCCCAGGATGACCTTTTGCTGGTTGCCACCGGAGAGATTGACGATGTCCTGCTTCCGCGAAGGCGTGCGCACCTTGAGCCGGGCGATGAAGCGATCTGCAAGAGCGGCTTCCTTGCCGGGCTGGAGAATGCCGAAGGGTGACATGTGCCTGCGCGAGGAAATGGCGATGTTTTCCTCGATCGACCGGCCCTGGATGATGCCGTCGTGTTTCCTGTCTTCCGGACACAGCACCAGCCCCGCATTGATAGCACCGCGCGGATTGTCCGCGGGCACTTCAATGCCGTCGATGGAGACCGTGCCGCCTCGCCGCGTGTCCGCACCATAGACAAGGCGCATCAACTCGCTGCGTCCGGCGCCGATCAGGCCGAAAAAGCCCAGGATTTCACCCTGCCGAACCGAAAATTCCGCCGGCCCCGGAAGCTTTTCGCCACAGATACCGGACACCTCCAGCCGCACCGGCCCGAACGACCGCTCACGCCAGCCCCAGATGTTGCCGATCTCGCGCCCGACCATCTCGGCGATGATCTGGTCCCGGGTCACATTGGCAATATCGGGGTGATGGGCTGCCAGACGGCCATCACGCAGAACGGTCAGGCTGTCGCAAAGATGGAAGATTTCCTCGAGCCGGTGAGAAACATAGAGGATGACCGTGCCCTTGGCCTTCAGCCGGGCGATCAGCTTGAACAGGATCTCGCTTTCCCTGGACGACAGGGAGGACGTCGGTTCGTCCAGCGCGATAACCCGGGCTTCCATCATTACGGCCTTGGCGATTTCCACCATCTGGCGTGCACCGATGGATAGCGAAGTAACCTTTGCATTGGGATCGACATCGACGCCGATCTCTTGCAGGCGGCTGCGCACCGTCTCGACCAATTGCCGGCCATCGAGAACGCCGCCGCGGCCCGGAAACCGGCCCAGCCAGAGATTTTCCGCCACGGTCAGCTCCGGCACAAGCTGAAGCTCCTGATGGATCACGATCACGCCGGCATCGAAGGCATCGCGCACCGATCCGTAGTTCTGCTCGATGCCGTCGATAGAGATGGTTCCGCTGTCCGCGGACTGGTCACCGGACAACACCCGGATCAGGGTGGACTTGCCGGCGCCGTTTTCCCCCATGAGCCCGTGCACAGCCCCCTTCTCCACCGAGAAGGAGATGTCCGACAGGGCCTGGACCCCCGGGTAGCTCTTGGAGATGTTTTGTACTGACAGATAAGACATGACGCTCGCGCAACAGTTCCCCGGCGGCCGTGAAACCGGCCGCCGGATCAGGTGTCAGTCGGAAAGGATCACTCGATGCCAAGGTCCTTGCGCACGTCCACATAGGTGTCGCGCAGGGCCAGGGAGCCGGACGTCAGGATGAGCGGCTCCGGTTCCTTGTTGTTGGCAATCCACTCGTACATGTTGAGCGCGGTTTCATAACCGTGGCGCTTGGGCGAGATGATGACCGTGCCATAGAAACCGGTCGGATTCGGCTTCTTGAACTCGTTGATGGCCGATTCAGCACCGCCGATGCCGACACCGATGACGTTTTCAGCCGGGATGCCGACCGATTCCGTCGCCCGCACCGCGCCGAGAACGGCTTCATCGTTCAGGCCGAAGGCAATCCACTTCTTCACGTCGGCGTGCTGGTTGAGCACTGTGGTCGCCGCGTTCAGGGCCGCTTCCGTGTCGGTCTTGGCCTGGGGCGCATCATAGATGTTTTCCGCAGGAAACCCTGCGGCTTTCAGGGCTGTGATGGCACCTTCGACCCGGTCGACAGCGGTCGGCAACTGGTCATAGGAAACGCGGATCGCGCCCACTTCGGACATGTCCCAGCCACGCGCCTCGATCTCGGCGGCGATGGACTGACCAACGGTTTCGCCGATCTTTACCGCGGAAATGCCCATGTGGGGCACGCTTTCAATCGGCTCGCCATCAGCACCGACAAGACGGTCATCCACGGTCATCAGCTTCAGGTCGTTTGCGGCCGCCTTGGCCACGATGCCCGGCCCGAGCTTCACGTCCGGCACGCAGATGATGAAGCCCTGCGCGCCTTGCGCACCCAGATTATCGATTGCTGCCTGAACCTTCTCGCCGTCCGGCGCACCGATCTCAACAAGGGTGAAGCCCTTCTCCTCGGCGGCCTTCTGGGCAAATTTCCATTCGTCCTGGAACCAGGGCTCTTCCGGCTGCTTGACGACGAAACCGATTTTCACGTCAGCGGCATGGGCAGAACCGGCGATGGCAAGGGCCATCACTCCGGTCAGAACGGCTTTCTTCAAAACACGCATTGCAGATCCTCCCAATCCAATTCGAGCAACCGGCCTCCCGGCGGCGCTTCAAAAGACCTACTTTGAATCATCATACCAGTCAATTGCCTTTGTATGATGTATCAGCTAATGTCGCCCAACATTCGATGATGGACAGCAAAACGTGCAGTTCGCGCAGAGCAAAAAGTCCGCTAAAAATGCGGGATGAAAGTCCGCCAAAACAGGGAGCAGGCCATTGGAGACGTTGAGGGAGGATTCGGCGACCGCTGATCAAAGCAGTGGCAAGCGCCCTCGCGTGCGAAAGAATGTGACAGCGGCCCTGGCGGAGGACATCTGTTCGGAAAAATATCCGGTCGGTGCGCAGTTGCCCCGGGAGAACGATCTTTGCGAAATCTACGGCGTCAGCCGCACGGTTATTCGCGAATCCATCAAGGTTCTGGAATCCAAAGGCATGCTTCGGGTCAGGCCACGTGTCGGAACCGTGGTAACCGACCGGGAGGACTGGAACATTCTGGATGGGGACGTTCTCGACTGGATCGGCCCCTTCATCCATGAGTTCGATCTGCTTGGATGCATCCTGGAAGCCCGCCGGACAATTGAACCGGCGGCGGCGGAGTTCGCGGCCAAACGGGCCACCTTGCAGGAAATCGCTGCACTGGAAGCTGCCTGGATGCGCATGCGCGATTCAAGTTCCGATCCGGAAGCCTTCACCGAGGCGGATGTCGACTTTCACAGCGTGTTGATGGCCGCCAGCCACAATCAGGTCTTCCGGCGCCTGTCCAGTGCTATTCATACGGCCCTTCATTATACGCTGCATGCGTCCAACACCGCCGTCGAAAGCCGGGACCTTGCCATCGAACTGCATGGAGAACTGGTGGACGCCCTGCGCCTGCGCGATGCGGAGCGCGCCCGAAAGGCCTCACACCGAATGCTTGACCTGGCCGAACATGACCTGACGGCCGCCCAGGCGGCTGCCGGACGCAGCCCGGCCTGACCTCTGCTGCGCCACTTGTCCCGATGACAATGCCCTTCGCCGGAAGCTTATCAGAATGAAGATCACCAAATTCACGACCTATATCGTGCCACCCCGCTGGCTGTTCCTGAAGATCGAGACCGATGAGGGCGTGACTGGCTGGGGCGAGCCCGTGGTGGAGGGCCGTGCCCTGACCACGGAAGCAGCCGTGCATGAGCTTGCCGACTATCTGATCGGCAAGGATCCCTTCCTCATCGAGGACCATTGGACGGTGCTGTATCGCGGCGGTTTCTACCGGGGCGGCGCCATTCACATGAGCGCCCTTGCCGGCATCGACCAGGCCCTGTGGGACATCAAGGGGAAAGCGCTCGGCCAACCGGTCCACTCTCTCCTCGGCGGACAGGTGCGCGACAGGATCAAGGTCTATTCCTGGATCGGAGGCGACAGGCCTTCCGAGCTTGCAGACAATGCCAGACAGGTGGTCGAACGCGGCTTCAAGGCACTGAAAATGAACGGCTGCGCCGAGCTGCAGATCGTCGACAGCAATGCGCGGCTGGAAAAGGCGGTAGAGGCCATCGCAAGCGTGCGCGAGGCGGTTGGGCCGGACATCGGCATTGCAGTGGATTTCCACGGGCGGGTGCACAAGCCCATGGCCAAGGTGCTGGCGCGCGAACTCGACCCGTACAAGCTGATGTTCATCGAGGAACCTGTGCTTTCGGAGAACCGGGAAGCCCTGCGCGACATCGTCAATCACACCTCGACACCGATTGCCCTCGGCGAAAGGCTCTATTCTCGCTGGGACTTCAAGTCGGTTCTCTCCGACGGCTACGTGGACATCATCCAGCCGGATCTGTCACACGCGGGCGGGATTACCGAATGCCGGAAGATCGCCGCCATGGCCGAGGCCTATGACGTTGCGCTCGCGCCCCATTGCCCACTTGGGCCCATCGCCCTTGCCGCCTGTCTCCAGGTCGATGCGGTGTCCTACAATGCCTTCATTCAGGAACAGAGCCTCGGCATCCACTACAACCAGTCCAACGACCTGCTGGACTACATCAGCAATGCCGATGTCTTTGCCTATGCGGACGGTTTTGCCGCCATTCCCCAGGGGCCAGGCCTCGGTGTCGAGGTGAACGAGGACTATGTCATCGAGCGCGCCAAGGAAGGTCATCGCTGGCGCAATCCGGTCTGGCGTCATGAAGACGGAAGTCTCGCCGAGTGGTGACGTAAGCGGCCTTGAATGATGCTGGGCGTTGCGTCTCAGGACGCCTCGCGCCACCGCTCTTCGCGGACAAACTCCATCAGCCTGTCGGAGGGCATTGCCGGTGCAAAGGCGTAGCCCTGCAGGGCATCGCAGCCGAGATCACGCAGGATCCTGGCATGCTGCATGGTTTCCACCCCCTCGGCGACAACCTTGATGCCAAGCGACTGGCCAATATCGATGATCGACGCGACGAGACGGCGCTGGCCTTCCGAGTGGGTGATGGGAATAACGAGCTGACGGTCGATCTTCAAACGTTTCGGGCGCAGGTGAATAAGGCTGACGATGGAGGCATAGCCGGTGCCGAAGTCGTCGATCTCGATATCGATGCCCATCTCCCGCAAGTGATCGAAATTGGCGGCGATGAGATCGTTCTTTTCGTCCAGGAAGATGGATTCCAGAAGCTCGAAGGAGAGCGATCCCGGTTCAAAGACAAGGCCGTCGAGGCTCTGAACAAGCTGCACATCATTCAGCCTGCCTGCTGACACGTTGACCGACATTTTCGGAATGTGGATCCCGGCCGCTTTCCAGCGTGCGGACTGCCACAGTGTCTGCTCGAGGATGAGCCGGTCGATCAGATGCACCACATTAAGTTCGTCAGCCGTCTTCAGGAACCTGTCCGGCGTCAGGATGCCTTCGGTCGGGTGTTTCCAGCGCGCCAGCGCCTCGACACCGGTGATCGCCAATGTCCTGGCGTCGAACTGTGGCTGGAAGTACGGCAGGAACTCCTGACGTTCCAGCGCAAACAGGATGTCATCGGCAACCTGCTTGTTGTGAACGATTTCCGATTTCAGCGTGTCGGAGAAGAATTCGAACCGGTTGCGGCCGTTGCTCTTGGCCCGGTAAAGGGCAATGTCCGCATCGACCAGCAAATGCCGGCCGTAGTCGCTCAGTGTCGTGTCGGCCATGGCGATGCCGATGGACACGCCGAAGCGGCACTGGTGATTTTCGAACGGGACCGGCCGTCGCATCTGCGCGATGATCCTGTCCGCCCGGGCGGCCAGGCTTGCTTCGTCCGCCGGTTCGGTGATGGCGATAACGAATTCATCGCCGCCGATGCGGGCGACAAAGTCGCTGTCGCTGACGTTTTCCTTCAATACGGATGCCGCGTGGGTGAGCATCGCGTCGCCGGCCGCGTGACCCAGCGTGTCGTTGATGTGCTTGAAACGGTCCAGATCGATGTGCAGAAGCGCCGTCGGCCTTTGCGGCGCCTCTTCATCCAGAAGCTCCTGGTCCAGGAACCGGCGGTTCGGGAGCCCTGTCAGACTGTCGTGGAGCGAGTAGTGCTCCATCAGGGCGCGGGCGTCCTCCAGTTCGCGGTTCCGGTCCTCGGCACTCTGCTTGGCCGTGAGCAAACGGGTCTTGAGCTGAATGTCACTGGAGACGTCCCAGTTGACGCCCAGAATGTATCGCTGGCCACGGGTATTGGTATGGACCGCGCCGATGGCCCGGATCCAGCGGATTGAGCCATCCTGAAGAATAACCCGGAAGTCCGAATGATAGGTCCCGCCGGCTTCGATTGCCTCCCAGTATTCTCTTTCGGCGCGTTCCAGATCGTCCGGGTGCAGGCAGTCGGCCCAGACGTCGTATTGCGTCGTGTCGCGGCCTTCCGGGATATCGTAGAGTTCCAGCATGCGGCTATCCCACGTCAGCACACCGGTATCCAGATTGAGTTCCCAGATGCCGATCTTGGACGTGTCGAGCGCCAGTTTCAGGCGCTGGGACAGGCCTTCCATCTGGAGCTGGCGCCGTTTGAGTTCGCGGATATGCCCGCGCCGCTGGTCGTAGAGCTGTCCTGCGATGAAGATCGGCAGCAGAACAAGCAGCCCGCCGGCCACGGTCAGAAGCCGGGTCTTCCAGGCATTCACAGGCACGGCTGACCAGCCGCCACGCGGGATCGCCGCGATCTGCCAACGGCCGGTTGGCAGAACGACGTTCGAAAGCACAGGCTCCTGCTGCAGGATCGCCTCATCGCCAAAGAAAACCGTCTTGTCCGTAATAGTGGCGTCTTTGCCCAGGATTGCTATTTCAATCGGCAGGTCCGGATCAAGCAGGCCGCTGTCGGCATAGAGCCGGTCGGCATCGACCACAGCCGCAACCAGTCCCCACAGGTGCCGTGTGCCATCTTCGGTCTTCATGAACACGGGAAAGCGTGCGATAAAACCCGTCCCGCCCTGCAGCAGGTCGACCGGACCTGCCAGCACCATCTCGCCCGATGTGACCGCCCGCAGGGCCGTATGGCGTTGCTGGTTGTTTTTCCGGTAGTCGAGGCCGATGGCCTTTTCGTTACCCTCCATCGGGTACATCAAACTGACGACCAGATCGGGCGCGCCCGCAACGTTGCGAAGCTGCGAGTGTTTGCCGATGAAGCTGCTGGAGATACGGCCAAACTGGTCCTGGTCGATGTCCGGCTGGGTTGCGATCAGCGCAACAAGACCGCGCACGAGCTGCAGATTGCTATTGATATTGCCTTCCAGCCGGGCACGGACAACACCCAGTTGCTCGGCGACATTCGCACGAGCACGTTGCAGGTGAACCGACCGGTTCTGGACTTCCCAGAATATTCCCGCCGCAGAGATAACAGCAACGGCAATGCCCATCGCCAGGATGCTGGCGAAGCTCGGCCGCGTCAGAAAGTGTCTGGCTCCGATTTTGGGAAAAAATAACTTCGGCATCTCATCTCGTCAGGTCGAGAAATCTGAATGTGCCACTGATGGGGACATCGCAGTCTTGGCTTACATCTCAGAATATCTTTAAAATCGAAACAAATGCCTAAAGGACACTTTACAGTTTGACTGAAGGAATTTTGCCCTTCTGCTTTGCCTGTTCAGACGCTGTTCTACCGCAGCAGAATTATGCCCACGACGGCCGCCACGATGAGGAAGCAGCCGAAGATTTCAGAACGAGCAATCGCCTCCTTGAACACCAGCCATGAAACCAGAAAGGTGAAGACCAGTTCGACCTGGGCGAGCGCGCGGACATAGGCAACATTTTGCAATGTCATGGCGGTGAACCAGCCGACGGATCCCGCCACCCCGGAGGCACCGACCCAGACGGCAGCCCGCCAGGCGCGAACGCTTGCCCGCAACTGGTCTGGCTCGCGCAGCACCATCCAGACCGCCATGACGATTGTCTGGAAGGAGGTCGCATAGACCAGTGCGTAGGCGGCCTGCATCGGAACACCGGTTCCTTCAAGAGACAGCGAAGCCGTGCGGTAGGCCACGGCGGAGGCACCAAAGAAGGCTGCCGAGGCAAGGCCGATCAGCGCCGGACGTCCGACCAGGGAGGTGCGGATGGCTGCCAGCGTCAAAGGAACCCGGGCGAGAGAAATGACCACCACGCCAACGACCCCGAGAAGAATGAACAGTCCGGCCGTCAGGGAAATATGTTCACCCAGAACCACAAAACCGAAGAGGGCAGCCTGGATCGGTTCTGTCTTGGAATAAGCCGTCCCGACCGCAAAATTGCGGAAGGAGAACAGATGGATCAGAAGAAACGTTCCAAGGATCTGCGCCAGTCCGCCCAGGGCACCGGCAACGAGAAGCGTCGGCGTGAGCGCAGGCAGCGGAAATTCGAACACGGTGTGCAGCACGACGGCATAGGCAATCGCGAAAGGCACACCGTAACCGAACCGAACGAATGTCGCCCCGGTGGTCCCGAGCTGACCCTTCAGGTGTTTTTGCAGGGCGGTGCGCAGGTTTTGGCAAAACGCCGCCGCAATGGTGATCGGGATCCATAATTCCACGGGAAGCACTCTTTCAGGATTTATTGAAGTGATTTCACACTAGAGATTTACGTCCCGCTTTAAACTGCCGTAACCGCAATCCATTCTTTATCTTTTCTCAACATACGCACAGGAACCGCTTGCGTTTTCAGCCGCGCGCGACCTGGCGGGCGCCTCTCAGTTTGACGGCAGCAGGACATCTGCAGACCCTCCCGTGCTTGACAGCACCTTGCCGGGCGGCTTAGGTCCGCGCCAGAATTGTTAACGCCCGGAGACCATCTGCCTGATGACCCACGATCTCGCTTCCCTGTCCAAGATTATCGACGCTGCCTTCGAAGACCGTGCCGCCATCGACACGACAACCACCGGCGAGATCCGGGACGCGGTCGAGGAAACCCTGAACCTGCTCGACCGGGGCCAGTTGCGTGTTGCGGAAAAGAAGGACGGCGACTGGACGGTCAACCAGTGGGCCAAGAAAGCCGTGCTGCTGTCGTTCCGCCTGAACCCGATGGACATCATCAAAGGTGGCCCCGGCGATGCGACATGGTGGGACAAGGTGCCGTCCAAGTTCGACGGCTGGCGCGGCATGGATTTCGAAAAGGCCGGGTTCCGCGCCGTACCGAACTGCATCGTCCGCCGCTCGGCCTTCATCGGCAAGGGCGTTGTCCTGATGCCGTCCTTCGTCAACCTCGGCGCCTTTGTTGACGAAGGCACGATGGTCGATACATGGGCAACCGTCGGCTCGTGCGCCCAGATCGGCAAGAACGTTCACCTGTCCGGTGGCGTCGGCATCGGTGGCGTTCTGGAACCGCTCCAGGCCGGCCCGGTGATCATCGAAGACAATTGCTTCATCGGCGCACGGTCGGAAGTGGTGGAAGGCTGCATCGTGCGCGAAGGCTCCGTGCTCGGCATGGGCGTCTTCATCGGCCAGTCGACCAAGATCGTCAATCGCGCGACCGGCGAGATCACCTATGGTGAAGTGCCGCCTTACTCCGTGGTGGTTGCCGGTTCCATGCCGGGCAACAAGGTAATGGGCAATGGCGAAGCCGCGCCGAACCTTTACTGCGCTGTTATCGTGAAGACGGTCGACGAAAAGACCCGTTCGAAGACCGGTATCAACGAACTTCTGCGCGACTGACGCAAACATCGGAGTGCCTCGAGCGCTCCATCGTCTGAAATCCGAAACCCCGCCCTCACCCGGCGGGGTTTTTCATGCGCCCCACAAAAACCCGACGGCCTGGGAGATCACAAGCGTCAGCAACACATCCAGGACAACAACGCCAATGGTCAGGCTGACGGTCGTCTGAAGCACGATGCGGGCGACCTGGTAACGGTACCAGATGACTACGACAAGGCAGGTCAGCGACAACAGCACGACGATGCCGGGCGAGATGATGTCCAGAAGAAACAGGACGTAAGTGAAAATATACGGCACCGAAGCCAGCAGGCTGGTCCAGTTGCGCACGACGATGAATGGCACGTAGCGATGTGAAATCCCGAGCGGTGCGGCGAGGAGCGCCAGCAGCAGAGGTAGTGCCAGCCAGTCGATGCCCATGCCGAGGAACTGGGCGAACCAGTAACTCCCATTGGGAAAGGCATCCGGATGATAGAGGTTCTCGGCGAAAAAGAGTCGCTTTTCCGCAAGGCAGCTCACAACATAGACCGGCAACAGCAGGAAGATGACGGAAAACGAGCGCCAGAAGCCCTGGACGGACTGGTCGAAGAACGCCATTCCTTCAGGACGATTGCGCAGAAGCAGCCAGGATCCGTCCAGTGCCGCGCGAATTTCGACCTTGCTGATCAATTCCCGTCCGCTCCAGAAAAATAGCTGAGGAGGAATTTCTTGTAGATTGCCGCGAGCCGGTCAAGATCCTCGACCGCGACACATTCGTCAACCTTGTGCATTGTCTGGCCGACCAGGCCGAATTCGACAACCGGGCAATAGTCCTTGATGAAGCGGGCGTCGGAGGTTCCCCCTCCCGTGGACAGCTCCGGCACACGGCCGGTTTCCGCTTCCACCGCCTTACTCAGAGCTTCGATCAGAACTTCATCCCGCGTCAGGAAGGATTCGCTGGAATCGCGCTTGAATTCCAGTGCGAGCGCGAGTTTTCCCAATTCCACGCCCTCCAGTGTCTGCGTGATGCGGGCCTTGAGGCTCTCCAGTGTCCATTCGTCGTTGTAGCGAATGTTGAAGCGGGCCTCTGCGCGGGCCGGGATGACGTTGAAAGCCGGATTACCGACATCCACGGAGACGATCTCCAGATTGGAGGGCTGAAAGCGTTCGTTGCCCTGGTCCAGTTCCAGCGCATCAAGCGCGGCCAGAAGGCGGACAAGGCCCGGGATCGGATTTTCGGCCAGATGCGGATAAGCGACATGGCCCTGAACACCGCGAACGGTGATCGTGCCGGAGAGCGACCCGCGCCGGCCGACCTTGATGGCATCGCCGAGCTTGTCCGGATTGGTCGGCTCGCCGACGATGCAGGCATCGAACACATGGCCCTGGTCCTTGGCCCATTGCAGCAGTTTCACTGTGCCGTTGACCGCCGGGCCTTCCTCGTCACCGGTGATGAGGAAGGAAATCGTCCCGCCGAAATCCGGGCCTTTTTCCGCGACATAATCAAGCGCTGCCGCTGCGAAGGCCGCGATGCCGCCTTTCATGTCGACCGCGCCACGACCGAACAGCATGCCGTTGTCGATCGCTCCCTCGAAGGGACCGTGACGCCAGTCGCTCTCCGCACCGGCCGGAACCACATCCGTATGACCCGCGAAGACGAAATGCGGCGCGCCGCTGCCAATGGAGGCAAACAGGTTCTCCACGTCCGGGGTGTCCTCGTCCTGGAACGTGACCCGCGAGACATTGAAACCGACCTTGCCGAGCAGCGCCTCCAGCGAGGCCAGCGCGCCACCTTCGGCAGGGGTCACGGAGGGGCAGCGGATCAGGTCCTGAGCGATGGCGACGGCGGAAGTGGGCATGAAACAGTCTCTTGAGGTTAGTCGTACGCGTGGCTCACGCGCGCTCAGCGCTTGCGCCAGTAACTGTTGGGCATCGGGCCATGGCGGTTCGGCTCAGCCTGGCTGGGCACAACGCCCAGGAAGATCAGCATGATCACGTTCAGGATCGGCACGAAGATCAGCAATGCCAGGAAACCGCTCTGGCCGATATCCTGCAGGCGCTTGACGACCAGCGCCAGCTCAATCCATTGCAGAACGAAAAACAAGACAGGGAACAGCGGGTTTGTGCCGATATAGTCGCCGGATATCATGGATTCAGGCGTCGGCGTTTCAGCGGAGGAAAGCCACCAGATCCGAAGTGCGATACCGAAGATGATCCAGCTGATCAGGAAACACAGCCAATAAGGCTCCCGGCCCATACGGCCGATGGGACTCAAAAGGGCCCAGATCGGCCCCGGGGCAGTGTTCGCGCTCTGTGGGGGCGTTGTCATTCCGTCCAGCTTTGGTTCGATTGATCTGGCAAGGAGGTAGACGCATACGCGGGCCGGATCAAGCTCTGTTACACAGTCGCACCGGTCTTTGCCAGTCCGTAATCCTGCGAATTGTGCCAGCCGCAGGGATTGCAGGCCATGACCCTGGGTAATTTTAATGGATTTTGCACGTCCGGCGTGCCAATCCTAACCGCAGGGGTTGACTGCCGACGAGGGGGCTCGCTTATGACCGGTGACTGGAAGACAAAGCTAACGGCTTGTACATTCTCGCTTTTTCTAGGCGTTCTGACGATTTTTTCCCTGCCGGCCACCGCTCAGGACACCGGGAAGAGCCTTCCGACGCAATTACAACCTGAAGCCATGGAAAAGCTGGTTTCCGATCTCGATCCGGAACAGGTCAAGGCGCTCACAGACCTGATGACCCTGCTGCAGCAAGGTGCCGCAGCCAAGGGCCAACAGCCCCCGCCCCCGTCCGAGGAAGTTGAGCTGATCGAAAGTGTGCAGAAGACTGCTGATGAATTCGGCACGATGATTGCCAACAACTTCAGAAGCCTGCCGGAGCTCTTCACCAGCCTGTTCGCCAGTATCGGTGCGCTTTTCGAAGGGTCTGTCGCCGGGCCGGTGCATATCCTTCTTGGCGCGATCGCGCTGATCCTGGCCGCCGGTTTCGCCGCCGAATTCCTGGTCAACCGGCTGTTCGCCTCCCGCCGCGACCAGATCCGGAGCCACGCTCCTGGCAGTCTCTTTGAAACGGTCAAACTGGTCTCGACACGCGCCGCGCTCGATCTGGGCGGACTGATCGTTTTCGCCATCGTGGGCTTTGCGGTCGGAAAGATTGCGATCTTCGATCCTGTCGCGCGGACGTTTGCCTTCCAGGCGGTATACTGGATCGTCTTCCTGCCGCGCACAGTGGCTGCCCTGCTCCGCTTCGCCCTCGCGCCTCATCGCAGCGAGTTGCGCCTCGTCACCGCGGACGACGCCACTGCCAAATCGCTTTACCGCAGCTTCACCAGCCTTTTCACTTTTGTCGGCATCACCTTCTTCCTGCGCAACGTGATGCTGGAAGCCGGTGACAGCGATGTTGCCGAAACCTTCCGCTTTTTCATCGGCTTCGGCGTCAATCTGTGGATCGCCATCGTCATCTGGAACACCCGGCATGGCCTGACGAGCATCATTCTGGGCGATGAACACCAGCCGACCAGCGGGCTGGAGCGCATGGCCCGCTTCTGGCCCTATTTCTCGATTGCCTTCATCGCCTTCAACTGGCTGCTCGTTCAGGTCACCACCAGCATGGGCATCGAAGCGCTGACGGCGGGACGGTCCCTTGCGGTGATTTCCCTGGTCGTGTTCGCACCCTTCCTCGACACGATGGTGCGTGGCATCGTTGCGCACATCATCCCGCCCATGCGCGGGGAGGGCCCGGTTGCCGAGGCCGCACACATGCAGACGAGGCACAGTTACGTCCGCATTGCCCGGGTTGCCCTGCTGGCGTTCCTGGTGCTGATGGTCGGCAGGATCTATGGTCTCAACCTGCTTGCGATCGGGGCGGCGGATGGGTCATCGGTCGCCCGGCATACGGTCATCTTCCTGCTTATTCTGGCCGCCGGTTACCTCGCCTGGGAAATTACCAATCTCTGGGTTGCTCACCAGCTTGCCAAGGATTCGCCGCCACCTTCCAACGAAGATGAAGATGCGGAGATGGGTGGGGCCGGCAAATCGCGCCTGGCGACGATCCTGCCGTTGATCCGCGTCGTCGTGCAGATCACGATCCTCACCCTGACCGTGCTGCTCGCGCTCAGTCAGCTTGGCATCAACATCACCCCGCTTCTGGCAGGTGCCGGTGTCGTCGGCCTCGCTGTCGGCTTCGGCGCGCAGACCCTGGTGCGCGATGTCGTATCGGGCATCTTCTTCCTTATGGACGACGCCTTCCGTCTGGGCGAATTCATCGATGCAGGCGGCACGCAGGGTACCATCGAGAAAATCTCGATCAGATCGCTCCAACTGCGCGGCACGCGCGGTGCCGTTCATATCGTCCCCTATGGCGAAATCCCGAAACTCACCAACCTGTCCCGCGACTGGGTGATCATGAAGCTGAAGTTCACCGTGCCTTTCGATACGGATGTCGAAAAGGTTCGCAAGATCTTCAAGCGGATCGGCCAGGACATCATGGAGATGGATGAGTTCAAGGACGATATTCTGGCGCCGTTCAAGGGACAAGGTGTCGCCGATGTCGACGACGTCGGCATCGTGGTGCGCGGCAAATACACCACGAAGCCCGGCAAGCAGTTCGGCATCCGCAAGGAAATCTACAAGCGCGTGCAGCAGGCGTTTGACGAAAACGGCATCCAGTTCGCGCGCAAGGAAGTGCGGGTCAACATTCCCGACACCGCCAAGCTGGACGACAAGCAGAAGGAAGCCGTCACCGCAGCCGCCGCTGCCGCGGTCGCCGACATGGACAAGAAACCGGCAGCGGAATAAGGCCCTGCCTTGCTCCGGCTGCAAAAGCCGGCCTGCCGCTTTGATAAAATAAGCGGTGGGCACGGCGTTTGTGGCCCATCCTTCGAGACGCCGCTACCGCGGCTCCTCAGGATGAGGCGACAAGGGGGCGGAAAGGCTTCAGCAAACCGCAGCCTCATCCTGAGGAGGCCGCCAGGCCGTCTCGAAGGATGGGCCCAAAGCTCCAGCTCCCCATTTTTTCGACCGGATAAGCCGATACGCAGGTCAGCCCGTGCTTCACGTCGGATTTAACCGGCGTATACGCCCTTCTCCCGATTGAGCCGGACGCCGTTCCGTGCCTAAGATTGCATGTCCGCGGGAGGCGGGCAGGCAAAATGCTTTTGGGAGGAAGCCGCCTGATGAGTGACAACACGTCGACCCCGCACGGCGCCGGGGCACCTGCTGCCAATGGGCTACGGCCCATGCCCAAGGTCAACACGATCACCGTCAACGATGTGATCGATGCGTTTGCGGCGGGCCTTGCGGATTTCCGCAGGGCGCCGGTCTACGGCCTTGCCATCGGGGCGTTTTTCGCTCTCGGCGGCCTGTTCGTGATCCTGAGCGCGGCCGCCCTCAACATGAGTTACCTGTCCTATCCGGCAGCAGCCGGCTTCGTGCTGATCGGGCCGTTTGCCGCGGTTGGCCTCTACGAGGTCAGCCGGCGTCTTCAGAACGGCGAGACGCTGTCCTGGTCATGCATTTTCGGCACCATGTGGGCGCAGAAAAGCCGCGAGCTTTCCTGGATGGCCTTCGTGGTTCTGTTCATCCAGATCATGTGGATGTATCAGGTGCGCCTGCTGCTGGCGCTGTTCCTCGGCTTCCGGTCGTTTGCCTCGTTCGACGAGTTCCTGACCCAGGTCATCACCACGCCAGAAGGCCTGATGTTCCTGGCCGTCGGCCATGTGGTCGGTGCGATCCTGTCGCTGATCCTGTTTTCGCTGACCGTGGTGTCTTTTCCGCTGCTGATGGAAGAAGACCGGGACTTCATCACCGCCATGATCACCAGTGTGCGGGCCGTTTTCGCCTCGCCCGTCCCGATGATCGGCTGGGCCTTTGTCGTGACGGCCGTGCTGATCGTGTCGATGGCACCAGCCTTCCTCGGCCTTATCGTATCCCTGCCGATCCTTGGTCATACGACCTGGCATCTCTACAAGAAGTGTGTGGAGACGCCTGAGGCCTGATGATGTGAAGGCCTGCCTCCAGAAGGCGCGCAAGCACCGGCCGGGCGAACGCGGCAGGTGCGGCTGTGCAAAGGCGCGTTCGGGCAATCAAGCTGCAGGCGTCAGGCAGACAGGATCTTGCGGAAACGCAGCAGCACGATGGCCAGGGCTGCGGCGGACATCGCGCTCATCGCCAGCATTTCCCCGCCGACCAGCCCGAAACCGCTGCCCCGGTAGAGGACAGACTGGGTAAAGCGCACAAAATGCGGTGACGGGCTGATGGTGAGGATGACCGCCTGCAGCCAGGCGGGCATCGACTCCAGCGGCGTCATTCCGCCTGACAACAGGATCATGACGATGATGACGGGGATTACGAGCAGGCCGAACTGGCCCATCGACCGGGTGAAGCTGGCCAGAAGCAGGCCGATGCTAGCAATCGCGGCAATATAGATCGCAGACCCCGCCACAAACAGCCCGAGCGATCCCGCAACAGGCACCCCGATCAGGAATTCGACCACGAAGATGAGGCTCAGCACCGTTGCCGCCAGGATGACGAGGGCCGTTGCCAGGATTTTCGAGACGACGATCTCATGCGGGCGGACCGGCATCACCAGCACATGTTCGATGGTTCCGTGTTCCCGTTCACGGATCATCGATGCGCCCGAAAGGATCAGGGTCAAAATGGTGATGGAGTTCATGAGCTGCATCACCGAAGTGAACCATTCCGGTGTCAGGTTCGGGTTGTATCGGTTGCGGAAGACCACATCGACCAGCCCTGCCCCTCTGCCCGGCAGGTCGAAATACCGTGAGATTTCCTCGGACAACAGACTGGTCATGAAGGTCGCGCCGTTGCCTGCGTGGGCAACCGCCGTGGCGTCGATGTCGAGTTCGAGCGTTGCATTTCTCCCGGCGCGCAGATCGCGCTCGAAGTTGGGCGGGATCGACAGGATCAGGACATGATCGCCACGCTTCAGGGCCGCCTCTGCTTCTTTTGGATCGAGCTGGACGGGAGCCGCGAAGAGCGGTGGCTGGACCACGTCGGCCAGTCTTCTCGATAAAATGCTGTGATCTTCATCGACCACGGCCGTCGACAGGTCCTTGATGTCGGTCGAGACCGCGTAGCTGACCATGTAGGTCGCAATGGTGAAGACATAGACGATCAGAGCCAGCATCAGCTTGTCGCCGCGTATGGCGCGCAACTCCTTTACCGTGAGCAGGAGGATGTGTCTGACACTGGTGATCATCGAAAGGGACCCACGCATCGCTCAGCGCTCCTGCTTGCGCAAGGCAAGCACTGACAGCGCGAGATAGATGACCACGAACGCGCAGAGCATCGCCGCGCTCCAGCCCATGTCGGACCAGCCGTAGGCCTTGACGAAGGACCCTACGCTTACCTCCTGATACCAGGCGCCGGGAAACATCTTTCCCAGAAGCTGACTGGATGGTGTCAGCGAGGAGACCGGCACGATGAGGCCGGAAAAATTCACTGTCGGAATGATTGTGATCACGGCTGTGGCAAACACGGCGGACACCTGTGTGCGCGTGAAACTTGAAACAAGCTGTCCCAAACCGGTCGTTGCAATCACGTAGATGACGGAGACGGTGAAGAGCGCGAAGAGATTGCCCGTGAACGGAACGCCGAACAGAAGCCGGCCCATCAGGTAGAGCGTCCAGAAATTCAGCACTGCCACGGCGATATAGGGAAGCTGCTTTCCGGTCAGGAACTCCAGCCGGGTGACCGGCGTGGAGCGGAAATTGGCGATCGTTCCGGTTTCCTTCTCCCGGGCCACGCCGATGGCGGCCATGATCGCGGGGGTCAGCATGAGGATGAGCATGACCACGGACGGCACCATGGCATAGGCGCTCTTGAAGGCCTGATTGAACCGGTATCGCGTTTCGATGCTGACCGCGGCACCTGCTGCCCTGCCGCTTTCCTTCGCCAGCAGGTCCGAGAACAGGTTCAGGACGCCGAGCACGTAACCGTGCGCCGTTTCCGCGCGAAAGGGCATGGATCCATCCACCCAGAGCGAAACTTCCGGCACATGTCCGCGATGCAGATCCCGTCCGAAGCCGCTCGGGATCTCAAGCGCCACGGTGAGCGTGCCGCGGCCCATGCGGGTGTCGATCTCCGCCGGGCTTGAAATTGGCGGCCCCTCATCGAACTGGCGGATCGAGGTGAATTGCTCACTCAGACGGCGGCTCTCCGGGCTCTGGTCCTGATCGTAGACCGCAAAGGTGATGTGGTCGACATCGAAGGATATGCCGTAACCGATGGTGAACAGCAGGATTGCCGGCCCCATGAAGGCAAAGAACAGGCGTACGGGGTCGCGCATGAGTTCGAGCGTTTCCCGCGAGGCATAGGCCCAGAGCCGGGTGAGCGGGCGGTTTTTGTCCTTGCGGTCCGGGGTGAAAGCCACCTCGCCCGCGGGCTCAGTGGCGCGCTCGCCGGTCTCGTCTTCCAGCCAGCCGATAAAGGCCTCTTCCAGCGTGCTGTTGCCCCTTTTCTCTGTCAGCTCGGCGGGCGTACCGACGGCGAGAACCTTGCCGGCATGCATGAGCGAGACGCGGTCGCAGCGTTCCGCCTCGTTCATGAAATGGGTGGAGATGAAGATGGTCACCCCCTTGTCGCGGGAGAGCGAGATCAGCTTGCGCCAGAAACTGTCGCGGGCCACCGGGTCGACCCCCGAAGTCGGCTCATCCAGGATGAGTATCCGTGGCTCGTGGATGGTGGCGACGGCAAGCTGCAGGCGCTGCCGGATGCCCAGCGGCAGGCTTTCCGGCTGCTGGTCCGCAACGTCGGCGAGATCGAATTCCTGCAGCACGTCGTCAACGCGCGTTACCGCGCCCCCGTAAAGGCGGGCATGAAGTGCCAGGTTCTGCCGGACGGTCAGTTCCGAATAGAGCGAGAAACTCTGCGACATGTAACCGATGCCGAGCCGGGCCTCCATGTCCGCATTTGCCAGTCGTTTTCCGAAGAGACGCGTCTCACCTTCCGTCGGCTCCAGCAGGCCGGTGAGCATCTTCATCGTTGTGGACTTTCCGCAGCCGTTCGAGCCGAGGAACCCGAAGATCTCCCCTTCCTCGATCTCGAAACTGACATTGTCCACCGCGGTGAAATCACCGAAACGTTTCGTGAGCCCGGTCGCCGAAATCGCCGGGTCCGCCTCCGGGCGCTGCTTGCGGGGGCGCAACTCGACTGGCCTGTGCCGGCCGCGTTCGCTCTCCGGCAGGAGATTGACGAAAGCTTCTTCCAGCGTGTCGGCGCCGGCAATGTTCTTCAACTCCTGCGGAGAGCCCGACGAAATGATCCGGCCGCCGTTCACGGCCGCCAGCCAGTCGAAGCGTTCCGCCTCTTCCATATAGGCCGTTGCCACGATCACGCTCATGGAAGGCATCCGCACCCGCATGCGGTCGATCAGCTCCCAGAACTGACGGCGAGACAGCGGATCGACGCCGGTCGTCGGCTCGTCCAGAATCAGAAGAGCGGGATCGTGGATGAGTGCGCAGCACAGGCTGAGCTTCTGCTTCATACCGCCCGACAGCTTGCCCGCCGGCCGGTCAGGAAACGGATCAAGGCCCGTCGCCTCAAGCAGCATGGCAATGCGTTCGGCGCGCTCGCTGGCCGGTTGTCCGAAAAGACGGCCGAAGAAGTCCAGGTTCTCGCGCACAGACAGCGTGGGGTAGAGATTGCGTCCAAGCCCCTGCGGCATATAGGCGATGCGCGGCATGATCGACGCGCGGGCACGGGCGGAGGCGATATCGGTACCGAGGGTGACTATCCGGCCGGCTTGCAGCCGCCGTACACCGGCCAGGAGCGCAAGAAGGGTGGACTTGCCAACGCCGTCCGGGCCGATCAGGCCGGCCATGACACCTGCCGGGATCTGCAGGTGCACGTCGTCGAGCGCTACCGCCGGGCCGTAGCGATGGCCTACCCCTTCAAGTTCGCACGCCCAGCCCATCGCACTCACTGCGGCAGCTTGACTTGCAGATCGTCCGGCCAGACAGCCGCAGGGTCGGAGCGCACGAAGCCGACGCCGCGGATGCCCACCTTCACCCTGTCCTCGAACTGGCTCAGCAGATCACGCGGCACGGTCAGCTTGACCCGGAAGACAAGTTGCGAGCGCTCCTCATGCGTCTCCACGCTCTTGGGCGTGAACTGAGCCTGCGATTCTATGAAGGTGACGCGTGCCGGAATGACATATTGCGGTACAGGGTCCAGCACCATCCTGGCTTCGTCGTTGATCGACAGCACGCCCACCACATCTGCGGGCAAATAAAGGTTCATGTAGACATCGGTCAGATCCAGCAGCGTCACCACCGGCGTACCGGCGTCGATGACCTCCCCCGGCTCGTGGAGGCGGTATTCGACACGCCCGCGGATGGGCGAGCGGATGGTCAGATCGTCGAGCTGAACCTTGATCTCTTCAACGTTTGCCTCGGCCGCGGCAATCAGCGCATCGCCGCTGCTGACCTGAGCGCGCGCCTGAGCCAGCGATGCTTCAGCGGCCTTGAGCGTGTTGGTGGCATCATCCAGTTCGGCCTGGGAAACATGCCCACTCGCCTTCAGCCCCTCGATGCGCTTGTAGGTGGAGCGCGCGAGCGACAAGGCGCTTTCGGCCTGACTGACGGCAGCTTCCGCCTGCTGTTTCGAAGCCTTGCCTTGCAAGACCGAGGCTTTCGCGGCCAGAAGCTTTGCCTGAATGTCCCTGTCGTCCAGCGTTGCCAGCACGTCGCCCGCTTCAACTGTCTGGCCTTCGCGTGCAAGCACTTGCGTCAGCCGGCCGGGATATTTTCCCGCAACATCAACGTTCTGGGCCTCGATGCGGCCATTGGAACTGGCAATGTCCTCGTCGCCCAGGTTCCCGCGCAGCTTCTGCACGATCCGGTCGAATGCGTTTTCGGCAAAAGCTGGCGGCGCAGAAAACGCAATCGCGGAAAGGCAGGCAAACACAATCGCAAGTTTTCTGGAACCGATCGACATTTTCACTCGCTTCAGGACTGGGGAACCTCGACTGCCGCTCCCCCGTTCGCCTGGAACCGCAGGGCTGTGGCCATCGCTCACGGAGGAAGGCGTTCACTCGGCCGGAACCGGCCATTCTAGGGTGTGGGCTCAGAAATGAAGACGAAATGGCAGGAGAAATGGCGAACCCGCGTCAGGAAGAGTGCGCGGAGCGGGCTTTATGCCCGGTCAAGCAGGCTGACGACACGCGGTGAAACCATTTCATCTTCATTTATGAGTCCACACCTTAGCCTTATCACTCTTCAGGGTTGTTTTTCATGCGCCAAATCGTCTTTGCCTCAAGATCTTCCTCTGCCGTCCGGTAGTCGACGCGGGTGAGGTAAAGACCGTCGGCCGGCGCCACCGGGCCACAGGCGTTCCGGTCACGAGCGGCAAGCGCCTTCGTGATGTCTCCCGGGCCCCATTTGCCTTCGCCGACAAGGCGCAGCGAGCCGACCATGGAACGGACCTGATTGTGGAGGAAGGAGCGCGAAGCGCATTCGGCAATCACGAACTCGCCATCGCGATAGACGCGGAATTCCTCCAGCGTCTTTTCCGGGCTTTTTGCCTGGCAGCGCGTGTGACGGAAGGTGGTGAAGTCGTGATGACCGACGAACTCCTGCGCGGCCGCGTGCATGGCATCCGCATCGAGATGCACCTTCACATGCCAGGCCAGGCCAAGCTGGTGGGTGAGCGGCGGCAGCCGATTGTGAATGCGGTATCGGTAAGAGCGGCGAATCGCGGAAAATCGCGCGTCGAAGCCCTCGTGCATTTCCGCAGCATCGAGGATCACCACCGGGTCTGGCTGGCAATGGAAATTCAGCGCACCCATGACCGTTCTTGCGTCCCAGTCCTTCGAAAGATCCACATGGCAGACCTGCCCGGTGGCATGGACGCCGGTGTCCGTGCGACCGGCGCCGCCGATGGTCACCTCCTCGCCGGAGAATGCCTTGGCGGCACGTTCGATTACCGCCTGAACGGATGGCGCGTTCGCCTGGCGCTGCCAGCCGCTGAACGGCCTGCCGTCATATTCCACCGTCAGTTTGTAGCGGGGCATTACTCGAATTCTTCAAAGGGCGTGGCGAAGGCCACCTCGATGGGCAGGTCGCGCGATCCGGCTTCCGTCAGCGCCAACGCCATGAAGGCGTCGCCCGCATAAGGCCCCTGCACCTTGCGCGCCAGCACGGGATCGAAGCCGAAGCGCGGATAATAGGACGGCGGGCCGAGCACGAGAACAAGGTCCTCTCCGAGGTCCTTCAGACAGTCCAGTGATGCCTTGATCAAGGCCGAGCCGATGCCCGTCTTCTGGCGGTCCGGCCAGACGGATATCGGAGCCAGGCAGACGACCTGCATGCCCTGCCCAGACCCGACGGCTGCCGGTGTTACGCGGCTATAGGCAATATGTCCGACGATCCGGCCGTCGGCATCGACCGCGACCTGTTCCAGCACAAGGGCGCCGCAATGGCGCAGCGTGTGCACCAGCCGGGCCTCCATGTCGGATGGAAAGGCGGACATGACCAGCTCCCTGACGGCAGCTTCGTCGTCAGGTGTCACATTTCTGATGGTAAGGCCGGCAGCTTCGGCGGCTTGGGTCATTTCGGTCTCCTCAGACGCCAGCTTAGTCCAGAACCGTGCCGTCAGAAAGCGATGCGCCGCGCAGGAATTCCGCACCGCTCATCGGCTTCTTGCCGGCTCGCTGAACCTGCTCCAGACGCACCGCGCCTGTTCCGCAACACACCACCGGCACATCTGCCCCGGTCTGGATGGACCCCGGCGTGCCGGACGCTTCGCCAAGCGTGCTGCGCAAGACCTTGACCCGCTCCGCCTTGCCGCCGAGCGGCATTTCGCACCAGGCGCCCGGGAAAGGCGACAGGCCGCGAATGTGGTTGTGAACCTCGGCAGCCGGTTTCGACCAGTCGATCCGTGTTTCCTGCTTGGAGAGCTTGGCCGCGTAGCTGACGCCTTCCGCGGCCTGGGCCTGATCGCCGAGCGCGCCGCGCGACAAGGCAGCCAGCGCCCGGACCATCAGATCACCACCAAGCGAAGACAGCTTGTCGTGAAGGTCCCCGGCGGTCATGTTCTCGCCGATGGCAACGGTTTCCGACATGCACACAGGGCCGGTGTCGAGCCCTTCTTCCATGCGCATTACCTGAACAGCGGTTTCCGTATCCCCAGCCATGATCGCCCGGTTGATCGGCGCCGCACCCCGCCAGCGCGGCAGCATTGAGGCATGAAGGTTGAGACAGCCGTATTTCGGCGCGTCCAGGATGGGTTTCGGCAAAAGAAGGCCGTAGGCAACCACCACAGCGACATCTGCATCGAGAGCCGAAAAGGCTTCCTGTTCTTCCGCCCCTTTCAGGCTCTGCGGTGTGAACACCGGGATGCCGAAGGATTCCGCAGCCTCATGAACCGGCGATTTCTTCAGATCCATGCCCCGGCCCGCAGGACGCGGAGGCTGTGAATAGCAGGCGACAACATCGTGGCCCTGGCCGACGATTTCCATGAGGGTCGGCACCGAGAAATCCGGGGTGCCCATGAAGATGACACGTAAGGACATGAGGCTCCTGAGGCGTTTTGAAGAACTGCGCCCTTATTGCGTTTCACGCCGGGTGTTGCAAGGGGCGCGGGCGCTGTTTGCCACGCGTCCAATTGGCGCCATCTCCCCTGAAGGCCGATTTTGCGAGTTCGAACCCGACCGTGGGCCAGTGGGGACAGTCATGGCACCCCACGCCCCGTCCTGCTTGTTTGCTTCCAGCTTCGTGACAGCAAAGAGAACCGCGAGGTGTTGCAGGAACGGAGCGGTCCTCATATTTGCCGCCGCCACGTCTCTCGGGCGGGCGGCGCCGGATCAGAGTTTTCCGGCCATCTTCGCCTGCTTGGTGAATTTCTTGACCACCCGGTCGCGCTTCAGTTTCGACAGGTAGTCGATGAACAGCTTGCCGTTCAGATGGTCCAGCTCGTGTTGAATACAGGTTGCCAGAAGACCGTCGGCCTTGATCTCCTGTTCGGCGCCTTCCCTGTTGAGAAACTGAACCGTAACTTCGGCAGGCCGCTCGACCTCCTCGTAGTAGTCGGGGATCGACAGGCAGCCTTCCTGATAGACGGACAGATCGTCGCTCGACCAGACGATCTTCGGATTGATGAACACCATCGGCTCCTTCGGAGCGTCGTCCTTGGCGACATCAAGCACAAAGATACGTTGCAACAGCCCGATCTGGCTGGCGGCAAGACCGATGCCGGGCGCATCGTACATGGTTTCCAGCATATCGTCGGCCAGCTTGCGGACGTCGTCGTCGACGGTCGCGACAGGTGCACAGACCTCGCGCAGGACCGGATCGGGAATGGTGATGATCGGGCGTATTGTCATTTGCCTGACATAAGAAATCGCGACGCGGCGGTCAACGCGGAAATAGCGCGGGGACCTCCCGTTTTCAACGCTTTCGACCAGACCGATCACTTGCAATAGACCACAGCCCTCTGCAGCCGCGCGGATGGGCCTTCGCCCCGAATCGTTCTATGTTTGTTTCATGAATGAGATCCTGTTCGAGTTGAGTGGCCGTCCGGTGACGGTCCTGGAGGCTGCCATTGCCGGTGGCCTGTTTCTTCTGGCCCTGATTGTCTGGCTGGTGCTGAAGATCATGCGGGAGATCCGCCTGCGCGCCGAGTCGGATGCGGTGGCGGGCGAACGCATACACGAGCTGGAAAGCCATCTCTCCCAGCTTCTTAAGTCTCAGGGGGAAATGACCGGCCGCATGCAGACGATGGCGGAAGTGTTCGGCTCGCGGCAGTCCGACATGATGCGGGCCGTCAACGAGCGGCTGGACGGCATGGGCCACAAGCTGAACCTTTCGATGGCCGATACCAGCAAGCGCACCCAGGACGGCCTCAGGCATCTGCACGAGCGGCTGGCGGTGATCGACCGGGCGCAGCGCACGATTACCGATCTTTCCGGCCAGGTCGGCCAGTTGCAGGCGATCCTGTCCAACAAGCAGACCCGGGGAGCCTTCGGGCAAGGGCGGATGGAGGCGATTGTCCAGGACCAGATGGCCCCCAGCACCTATTCCTTCCAGGCAACGCTCTCCAACAACAGCCGTCCGGACTGCCTGATCCACATGCCGAACGGCGCCCCATCGCTGGCCATCGACGCCAAATTTCCGCTGGAAGCCTTCAACCTGCTGCGCGAAGCGGAAACGGACGACCAGCTGAAATATGCGCAGGCCCAGTTCCGCCGCGACTTCACGAAACACATTCAGGATGTCGCCGAGAAATATCTGTTGCCGGGCGAAACCCAGGATACCGCTTTCCTGTTCGTGCCGTCTGAAAGCGTCTTTGCCGAGCTCAACGAGAGCTTCGAGGATCTCATCCAGAAAGCGCACCGCGCGCGGGTGGTGATCGTCTCACCGTCGCTGCTGATGCTGTCGATCCAGGTGATCCAGTCGGTGCTACGCGATGCCAAGATGCGCGAGCAGGCCCATCTGATCCAGGCCGAAGTCGGCCACCTGATTGCCGATGTCAGCCGGTTGAACGACCGCGTCGGCAAGCTTCAGGCCCATTTCGCGCAGGCGAACAAGGATATCGACCAGATCCTGATTTCCTCCGACAAGATCTC
Source organism: Roseibium aggregatum IAM 12614 (assembly GCF_000168975.1). Lineage (GTDB taxonomy): Bacteria > Pseudomonadota > Alphaproteobacteria > Rhizobiales > Stappiaceae > Roseibium > Roseibium aggregatum. Next base: position 215,142 of record NZ_AAUW01000006.1, on the reverse strand, counting down.
CAAGCGCAGCCGCCGCATCGAGGATCTGGAACTGGGTGAACTGGAAAGCGCCGTAAAGGAAGATACCAGCGCGGAACCCAAGCTGGCGCTGACGCCTGAAGGGTGACGCAGCAATTCTGTTGCTGCTGTTTCAAGCCGGGTCTACAGTCCCGCCGGCTCGATCCGAGTCGATTTGGAGGCAGGTATGTCGTTCCGGAATTCTCTTTTTTCAAAGACACTTAACATCGCTCTTACCGGCCTGGCGCTTGGGGCACTTGCACTCCCGCTGAGCCAGAAGGCGGCAGCGGAAGAGTGCAGCCAATCGGTCGAAACTGTCTGGCTGGACACCTATTCGGTTGAAGCCGATGCACAGGGCGCATGCGGGTCCGCGGAAATCTCCATTGCAGTCTTCAATCAGTCCGGCGGCATTGAATATCAGGCCAGCTTCGATCAGAACGACCTCTTCGGTTTTTACGGCGTCGAAACCCTGAGCGACATGCAGGCAGCCTTGCTGGACTGGGTCAGCGGCTACACCGATGTCGCCACCTCCGCCAAACTGCCGGTTTGGCCGGAAGGCGCTGAAGGTCCGCAGGCAGGAGAGTTTCCCTTTTACGCCGAAGAAGGCGTGACACGGGAGATCTATGAACGGGCCCGCCAGGAAGACCGCCCCATGGTCTGCTTCATCCAGGGCACCGAAAGCCAGCTTTGCCTGGTGAAAAATCCGACGTCCGGCGCGCTTGAGTCCATCGGCGTGCAGACATTCCCGGGCTGATAAAACAGCCAAGGAAGCCAGCGACAAACACCCCACAATGGCATGACTTCAGGCTGGCAGGCTCCGGGCAGGTATTGCGAAGCCCGGAGTAACGCCGCTTTCAGTCCGCTTAAAGAACCGGCAGGCGCCGGGCCCCAGTGATCGCACCCCATTCAGTTGCCGCGATGCGGTCGATCGCCTTGTCCAGAGGCTCGTAAGCGACGGTCATCGTATGGCCATTGGCGTGAAGCAGGCGGTTGTCGCCAGTGATGATGCCGACATGCCCTTTCCAGAACAGCAGATCTCCGCGCTTCAGTGCCGCCGGATCGTCATGCGGAATGGCCTCACCGGCTTCCGCTTCCTGCATGTCGCTGTCGCGCGGCAGGTCGTGCCCGCCTGCCTGGGCGGCAAGCTGCACCAGCGCTGAACAATCAAGGCCAAGGCTGGAGCGTCCGCCCCAGCGGTAGGGCGTGCCGACAAACTCTTCCGCGACAGCCACCCAGTCGTCTTTGATCGTGTCCACGGGCACCAGATGTTTTGCGACGACCGCCGAACCGTCGCTCAAAAGCGCATAGCTGAGCCCCCGCGTTTCCGTTTCCCCCGTCACCGTGACAAGAGAGCCGATGGACAGGAGCCCCAGCGGTGGAAACTTCAGGTCGGCAACCGGGTAGCGATACGTGCGCAGTGCCCGCACCCTGTGTGTCGCCGGTTTGACCGGACCAAGACCATCGGAGGAAAACCAGCCGACATATCCATCCGTGTCGAGCTGCCCCCAGGCCCAGCCTTCCGGTGTCTGTTCATAGACCGTCACCCACTCGCCGTTGAGGGCTTCGGTGTCGATTGGCCTGTCCGGGCGCGGTTCGGGCCGGATCGGCAACTGATCGGCAACGACCTGAAACACTTCGCCTTCGGCAAACCGGCTGGCGATTGCCCGGCCTTCATAGTCGATGGCGGCAAGGTCTGCACGAACCGGGTGGCGGCGGCGGTCGAAAGTCTCGGTCATGGTCGATCCCGAACTGGGGTGGGCTGTCAGCGCGGCAGTTCCCTGGCCTTTTCAACCACCAGATCGCCGAGCTGCTCCAGATAAAGTGCGCCTTCCACCGTGCGGGTGATAATCACATTGCGTTTGTCGGCTTCATCGCGCTTGCGCGACAAAAGCCGCATACCACCCAGAGTGTCAAGCGCCCGGGTGATAGCGGGTTTGGTGACGTTCAACTTGGCTGCCAAACCGCGCACCGTGTGGGGCGGCGGCTCCAGATAAACCGTCATCAGGATCGTCAATTGGCGTGCGGAAAGATCCTGCTCGCTGTCGCGAACAAGCGCCAGATTGACCTCGTGCATCAGTTTCAGCGCCTGAGAAGCGCGCAGTTCGACGGCCATGAGTTACAGGGTCCCATCCTTTTCCCCCATCCATCTCCATGACCATCGAAGCACGAAAACGTTTCGGAGCCGTTATTGTGCGCTTGGAAAACGCTCGGAGATCACATCGAACAGACCACGAATGCCCTGGGCTTCGCCGCCCATCGGTTTTCCGGGCTTTTCCATCGGGGTCCAGCCGAAAATATCGAAGTGAACCCAACTGCCGGCGTTCTCGACGAAGCGGGACAGGAACAGGGCTGCCGTGATGGAGCCCGCAAAACCGGCACCTGACGTGTTGATGTGATTGATGTCGGCCACCTTGCTGTCGAGATATTTCAGATAGGGCTGCCAGAGCGGCATGCGCCACAGCGGGTCGGCAGTGGCCTCGGCCATCACCGCGATATCCTCGGAAAGTTCGTCGTCATGCGTGTAATAAGGCGGCAGATCCGGCCCAAGCGCGACGCGCGCGGCGCCCGTCAGCGTTGCCATGTCGATCAGCATCTCCGGGCTTTCCTCGTCGGCAAGCGCCAGCGCATCGGCCAGGATCAACCGGCCTTCGGCATCGGTGTTGCCGATTTCGACGGTCAGCCCCTTGCGGCTCGGCAGGATATCGCCCGGACGGAAGGCGTTGCCGGCAACGGCGTTTTCGACACAGGGCACGATGACCCGCAGGCGCACCGGAAGCTTTGCTGCCATGATCATGGACGCAAGTCCGAGCACATTTGCGGCTCCGCCCATGTCCTTCTTCATCAGCGCCATTGAGGATCCCGGCTTCAGGTTCAGACCGCCGGTGTCGAAGATGACCCCCTTGCCCACCAGCGTGACCTTGGGCGCCGTTTCGTCACCCCAGGTGAAATCCGCCAGGCGCGGCGCCCGGCTGCTGGCCCTGCCGACCGCATGCACCATCGGAAAATTCTCTTCCAGGAGATCTTCCCCGATAACGATCCGCCCGGTGCCGCCATGTTGCTTGAACAGCGCAACAACGGCCTGGGACAGTTCACCCGGTCCAAGATCGTTCGCGGGCGTGTTGATGAGATCACGCGCCAGCTTCACGCCGTCGAGAATCGTTCCGAGACGCTCGAGATCGACACTGTCGTCAACAGCCAGACGACGGGTCTTGCCTTCGCTTTTCAGGTAACGGGTGAAGGAATAGGTGGAAAGCGCAAAGCCGAGTGCTGCCTGTTCGGGATCCGGAAATCCTTCGGCAAGATGGTAGTCCCCTTCCGGCAGTCCCGCGACAAGGCCGCCAAGTGCCAGCGGATGCGGCAGGCCGTCGTCCTCAACGCCGAACAGCACCGCCGTACCGCCCTCTCCGGGAACGAGCAGAGACGTTGCGGGCTTTCCCGCGAAATCATTGACCTTGCACCAGTTTGCAGCCGGCGCACCAAGCCCGTCCAGAACCTGCGGCAGGCTTGCCTCGGTAACGGCGTGGATGGGCGTGGAGCTGGTAACATCGCTCTTGCGGACTAGGCTTTCGCGCACGGGGGACCTCCGTTGGAGATTGGATTCGATCTTCAAGACCTAGGACGCCCCGCGTCCGGACGCAATATGGCGCTGAGCGATCCGCACCGCTTCTCGCAAATCGCAACGATGCTTAACCAAGCATTAGGGTTAATTATCTATTTCTCATAGGGAAACATGAAAGCCGCCGACAACAAGGATGTTGGAAATGCAATCGCCCAGAATCGGTTCCGTTCGCCGTCGCACCCGTATCGCTACGACGCTGCTGGCCATGTCGGCGCTTGTCGTTGTCAATGGCTGTGCATCCAACCGGGCCAACACGGGCACGCATTCACCAGCCTCGGGCTACACCTCGCCGGGCTCTTCCCAGGCACTGGCGCAGGTCTCCAAATGGTCCAAGGCCTATGAGCGCGACCGCAAGGACCGCAGCGCCATCCTGGGATACTCCAGCGCCCTCAGCCAGAACGGACAGGTGCCCCAGGCCATGGCCGTGTTGCGCTCCGGTGTGATCGCTCACCCGAAGGACCGGGAAATCGCCTCGGCCTACGGCAAGGTGCTGGCGATGAACGGCCGGTTCGACGAAGCACTCAATGTCATTCGCGGTGCCCAGAGGCCGGATACACCGGACTGGAAGCTGATGTCCGCGGAAGCGGCGATCTACGATCAGACCGGCAACCACGACAAGGCCCGCAGCCTTTACAAGCAGGCTCTCATGATTGCCCCGAACGACCCCAGCCTTCTGAACAATCTGGGCCTGTCCTATCTATTGTCGAACGATCTGCCTGACGCCGAATACACCCTGCGCAAGGCAGCCGCCCTGCCCGGTGCAGACAGCCGCGTTCGCCAGAACCTGGCCCTTGTGCTGGGCATCCAGGGCAAGTTCGACGAAGCCATACAGGTGGCCCAGGCGGAGATCGATCCGCAGCAGGCACAGGCCAATATCGCCTATCTGCGCACCATGATGCAGAAACGCCAGCAGGGCTGACGCGCCTTTCCCTCATCAATCAAGCAGCTGTGTTCCTGACCGACCTGGCCCACGGCTCGACTAGCCGGCTCAGACGCAAAACTGGCTATGAATAAGCGCCTGTGCTGCAGACGCAGCTTTCCTGCGCGCATTCTCACCGCGATTTCAAATCAGCCAGGTATCGATGTCTGTAGTAGGAGTTGGGGTCTCCGGCGAGCTATCCGCCGGAGACAAAGATCGCAGCTTACCTGAAGGTGTCCATCACCTGGATGACCGCCGGTCCCATGATGATGAAGAACAGCACCGGCAGAAAGAACATGATCATCGGCACCGTCAGTTTCGGCGGCAGGGACGCAGCCTTCTGCTCGGCCATCTGCATGCGCTGTTCGCGGGTGTCGTCCGCCATCGTGCGCAAGGCGGTCCCGACAGGCGTGCCGTAGCGCTCGGCCTGGATGAGCGCCATCATGACGTTCTTGACCCCGTCCACGCCGGTTCGTTTCGCCAGGTTCTCATAGGCGATGCGGCGATCGCTGAGGTAGGAAAGTTCTGCGGTCGTGAGCGACAATTCTTCCGCCAGCTCAACCGACTGAACACCGACTTCCTCAGCAACACGCCTGAAGCCCTCTTCGATCGACATGCCGGATTCCACGCAGATCAGCATGAGATCGAGCGCATCCGGCCAGGCACGCTGAATGGTCAGTTTCCGCTTGTCGATCTTGTTCTTCAGGTAAAGGTTCGGCATGAAGGCACCGAGACCGGCAAGCCCCAGACAAAAGCAGATCTTCGACAATGCCGGCAGGTCGTCAGGCAGGACGAGAAACGCATAGGCAACCGAGAAAGTGAAGATACCGGCAGGTATAACGATACGCGCGACCAGGAAATAATACAGCGGCGCAGCCCCGCGATAACCTGCCATCCTGAGATTATCGACCGTCGTTTGGTCGGACAGCGCTTCCTTGAGGTTCAACCGATCGACAAGACTTTTCATCTGTGCTTTCGGCTGATTGCGCAAGGAGGCCTTCGCGTCCGCGTGGGTCGCCTGAAGTCGTGCCCTCTCCTTGGCCCGCAGCTTGTCGCGTTCGATCGCGACCGATTTCATCCGTGACTTCAAGGTGTCCCGGGACAAGAGCGGCATCACAAGGGAAAAGACGGTACCCGTAACCGCGATCATGGCCAGGACCGCTGCCAGAAACTGGCTGGATGCGAGGGTGTCGATGTCCATGCCGTCTCCTAGAAGTCGAAGTTGATCATGGCGCGCATCACCATGATGCCGCAAAACATCCAGAACAGGCCGCCGGCGATGATGATGTTACCCGCCGTCGTTTCGAACAGGACCATGATGTATTTGGGCGAAATCAGATACATGATCCCGCCGACGAAGAACGGCAGCGAACCGATGATCCCGGCAGAGGATTTTGCCTCGGCACTGAGTGCCTTGATCTTGCGTTTCATGGCCTTGCGGCCGCGCAGCACTTTGGACAGGTTGTTCAGCGCCTCGGCAAGACCGCCACCCGCCTTTTGCTGAATGGCAACCACAATGGCGAAAAAGTTGGCTTCGGGCAGAGGAACACGTTCGGGCAACTTGCCGACCGCATCGGCAAGTGAGATCCCCATGATCTGGGTTTCAGTGATCTTGCGGAACTCCGTTGCGACCGGATCGCGGGCTTCGCGGGCAACCACCTTGATGCAGTCGCTGAGCGGCAGACCGGCCTTGACGCCGCGCACGATGATGTCGACGCCGTTGGGCAGCTCTTCAAGAAAGGCGTTGAAGCGGCGCTTGCGTTTGCTGGCAACATACCAGCGGGGAAACCCGAGGCTTCCGGCAAAGCCGAATCCGGCAGCAATGTACAGATTGCCGCCACCTATGATCAGTCCCAGAATCAGGAAGACAACGCCCGCGACGATGCTGAAGATCACGAAATGATGGGTTTCCCAGGTCAGTCCGGCCTGCTCGATCTTGACCTTCAGCGGCACCTTCTGCTGCTTGTCCTGCTTGGCCTTTTGCCGTTCCTCGAATTCCTTGAGCTGGTCCTGGATCGACCGTTTGCGGCGGTCGACATCACGAAGGGCCTTGCGCTGGTTTTCGCTCTGGGGCCGGGCCGCAACCGCGTTGACACGCTGATCGCGCCGCTTGGAGCCGGACAGAGCGGGCTGAAACAGGCTGTAGATGATGCCGCCAACGGCGAGCATCACCAGGAGCGCGACGGCCAGACCGGTGATTTCAGGTGTAAGAAACTCTTCAAATCCGGACATGGGGTCCTCAATCAGCTACGTATTCAGGCATCTCGGAAGCATCCAGTGCCTGTGCCAGACGGGCTTCTTCGCCGAAATATCTGGCACGTTCCCAGAATTTCGGCCGACCGATCCCGGTTGAGCGATGCCGCCCGATGATCTTGCCGTTGGGGTCTTCGCCGACAATGTCGTAAAGGAAGACGTCCTGGGTCGTGATCACGTCGCCTTCCATGCCCATGACTTCGGTCACATGGGTAATGCGGCGGGAGCCGTCACGAAGACGCGCGGCCTGAACCACCACATCGATGGAAGAGACAATCATCTCGCGCAGGGTTCTGGAGGGAAGCGAGAATCCCCCCATGGTGATCATGGATTCCAGACGGGACAGGGCCTCACGCGGGGAGTTGGCGTGCAGCGTGCCCATGGAGCCGTCGTGACCGGTGTTCATGGCCTGGAGAAGGTCAAAGGCCTCCGGGCCACGCACTTCGCCCACGATAATCCGTTCAGGACGCATACGCAGACAGTTCTTCACAAGGTCGCGCATGGTGATCTCGCCTTCCCCTTCCAGGTTCGGCGGGCGCGTTTCCAGACGCACCACATGCGGCTGCTGCAACTGCAATTCGGCACTGTCTTCGCAGGTGATGATGCGTTCGGTGTTCTCGATGTAGGCGGTCAGGCAGTTGAGCAGGGTCGTCTTGCCCGAACCGGTACCGCCAGAGATCAAGACGTTACACCGCGAGCGCCCGATGACCTGAAGGATCGTCGCGCCTTCCGGTGTGATCGAGCCGAACTTCACGAGTTGGTCGAGGGTGAGCTTATCCCGTTTGAACTTACGAATGGTCAGTGCTGGGCCGTCGATGGCGAGCGGCGGGGCGATGACGTTGACGCGCGAGCCGTCGGGAAGACGGGCGTCACAGATCGGGCTGCTGTCATCCACACGGCGGCCGACCTGGCTCACGATGCGCTGACAGATGTTCATGAGCTGCGCATTGTCGCGGAATGCCACCCCGGTCTGTTCGACCTTGCCCGAGGTTTCGATGTAGACCGTATGGGCGCCGTTCACCATGATATCGGCAATGTCGTCGCGGGCCAGCAGCGGTTCCAGAGGTCCGTAGCCCAGAACGTCGTTGCAGATGTCTTCCAGCAGGTCTTCTTGCTCGGAAATCGACATCACCACGTTTTTCAACGCGATGATGTCATTCACGACATCGCGGATCTCGTCGCGAGCATCTTCGGCATCGAGACGGGCAAGCTGCGACAGGTCGATGGCCTCGACCAGCGCGTTGAAGATCTGGGCCTTGGTCTCGTAATACTCGTTGTTCTTCTTGCGCGCAGCCGGAGCGGCCGGTTGAGGCTCGGGCGGCGGCGGAGGGGCCGGAGGCGTCGCCGGCTTGGGAGGTTCGGTCTGGATCTTCTGCGGCGCCGGTTGTTCCGGCTGTGTTGCCTGCTCCACAGGCGCAGGTGCGTCCTGCAGCCCAGGTACGCTACCTGGCCGGAGGGTCTGGGGTCCAGACGATGAGCTGCCACGTCTACCAAACATAACGAACTATCTGCTCCGCTCTCAGGCCGGTCTAGCCGGCCTTCCGCTTCAATTTTGAAAGCAATCCGCCGAGGCTCGACCGCGACGCCCTGACGGGCTGCGCCTTGCCGGAAACGGTGTGTGCCAGGTCGTCAAACACACGCGAAATTGCATGTTTGCCGTCAATTTCGCCGATCATCTGGCCGTTGTTGGCCGCAGTTCCGAAAAGATGCGGCTCGAACGGAATGGTCGCATGCACCGTCAGTCCGAGCGCGCCGGCAAATTCGTCCGGCTTGATCTCGGGGCGTTTGGGCACATTGACCTTGTTCATGATGAGATGCGGCGGACGATCGTTCGGTCGCAACTGCTTCAACATGTCGACAACGTTCTTCGCATTGCGCAGGTTGGCCAGGTCAGGTTCCGCGACAAGGACGATCTCGTCGACGCCAAGCAGCGTGTTCTTGACCCAGGCATTCCACGCATGCGGCACGTCCAGCACGACGCTCGGCACCCCGGCCCGCATCGTCTCCACCAACTGGTCGAAGGACTTCTCGCTATAGTCGTAAGTGCGCTCCAGCGTGGCCGGTGCGGCCAGCAGGCTCAGGTGATCGTTGCACTTGGACAGAATGCGGTCGAGATAGGTTTCGTCCAGACGCTCTGGGGAAGACACGGCCTCAAAAACACCTTGCAAAGGGTCCTGATTGTAATCCAGTCCCGCGGTGCCGAATGGCAGATCGAGATCGGCCACGACGACTTCGCTTTGAAAAACGCGGGCAAGGGCCCAGGCGCCGTTGTGCGCGATTGTCGAGGCGCCGCAGCCCCCCTTGACGCCGAAGAACGCAATGGTGCGGCCAAGCGGTTCGGCATCGGGATCGGCATAAAGATTGGCGATGGAACCGATGAGCTGGAACACGTTGACCGGTGTGATCAGGTATTCGCTGACACCACGGGAGATCAGATCGCGATAGAGCGTCACGTCATTGACATCGCCAATGACGATCACCTTGGTCCCCGGATCGCAATACTCGGCCAGATGGTCGAGGCTCGGCAGAAGATCTTCGCGCCTGCCGGATGTCTCGACAACAATCAGGTTCGGTGTCGGGGCCTGCTCGAAGGTTTCGATCGCAGCGGGAATACCGCCCATGTCCAGTTTCAGATGCGCCTTCGCCATGCGCCGGTCTTCCATGGCAGCCTCCGCCACCCGCATGGTGGCGTCGGTCAGACAGAAGCCGTGCACGGTAATGCGCGGAATGGAACCGACATGGAGACCTTCGTCGCTGCCTGCATGGCTGTGCGGCGCAGGCTCGTAAACAGGCTCCATATAGCCGGACATGTCTTTGAAGTCTGGGTTGGCACTCATCGCTATCCCCTAGTCCTTGGCAACTTCAGCGCCGACACCTTCTTTGAAGTCACCCGCAGTTACCTCGCCCTTCCGGTATTTTTCTATGACCACCGCACGCCGACCCTGATCGGATGGGGCGGATGCTCTCGGTGTGATCAGGTCGGACGGATTGTCGACCATTGCCGCCAGGTTCGCCTGGCTGGCACAACCGAAGTTTTCGTAATTGATGTTTTCGCCGAAGCCGCCACCGATGTTTCTGGGCCAGGCCCCGCATTCGCCCGCAGTTGCCTGCATACGTGCGTAGGACAGGCGGATCGGGGCATCCGCGCCGGGGTCGCCGACAGAATAGGTCCGTGTGCTGATCCGGTTCCTGGAAACACCCCCTTGCTGCAGCGCCTGACGGATCTTGGGCGTGATCGAATGAACCGCCGCTTCATTGGCCCCGCCTGACGGGACGAGGATCTCGACGGATCCATTGCCTTTTTGCCGGGACTGCTGACCAAAGGCAGCAATGGTGCTTTCGATCGGACCGTTGATGTTACGCGTGTTGCGCCCAACGGGAAGATCCAGCGTTTCCGGCTCCTCGGTGATCACGATCGGGTGCATCAGCCTGTAGTCATGGGAGGCAAGCATCTGGCTCGTCGACTGCGACTGGTTCTGGCAGCCGGCAGCGATCAGGCATCCGAAGACCACAAGGGCTGTTTGCGAGAGCGTCTTTCCGCGGACTGTTTTCGACATGTTCATCCGTCCGTTCTCACTTGTAGATAAAGCCGACCTGACCGTGATAAGTGCCTTCGGCAGCGGCTCCGGTCGGGTTGTAGATCTTGTTCAGCCGATTGAGGAAAATCGTTCCGGCATCTGACGGCGCCATCAGGTTCTTGTCCGGGCGCTGCAGCTTGCTGACAGCAACTGGCTGAACCACGTAAGGCGTCACGAAAACCGCCAGTTCCGTCTGCTCTCGCAGAAAGTCACGGCTCTTGAAGAGCGCACCGAGGATGGGGATCTGCATCAGGCCAGGGACACCTTCGATGGCCTGCTGATAGGATTCCTGCAGGAGGCCCGCCATCACCAGCGTGCCACCGGACGGCAGTTCCATGGTCGATTCCGCCCGGCGCACCTTCAGGGCGGAAATGGTGATACCACCGGCCGACACCGCACCGTCGTTGCTCAGTTCGCTGACCTCGGTCTTCACCCGCAGGCTGATCCGGCCTTCGGACAGAACCACGGGCGTAAAGTCGAGACCCACACCGAACTTCTTGAACTCGACGCTGAGTTCACCGTCCCTCTGCGAAATCGGGATCGGAAATTCGCCACCTGCCAGAAAGCTCGCATTTTCACCGGAAATCGCTGTCAAGGTCGGCTCGGCCAGGGTGCGGATGACGCCTTCCCGCTGCAAGGCTTCCACCTGGGCGGTGATGCTCGTTGCGCCGGCGGTCAACTGGGTGCCGCCGACAGCCTGGTTCACGATTGTCGGGTTCACGGTGAAGTTCGGCAGACTGGACATGAAGGGCGTGAAGTTGCCAATGCCGATCGTGCCCTGGAACTGCACACCGAGCTGCTTGATGATCGACCGCTCGACTTCTGCGACCGTTACCTTGAGGTGAACCTGGTCCTTGCCGGCAACCGAGATCAGGTTGACGACTTCGCTTGCACTGGCGGCCCCTTGAAACTTGGCAGCGATATCTGCTGCCTGCTGGGCTTCCAGAGTGCTTTTGGCCGTACCGCTGAGCACCACGCTACCGTTGATCGATTCCGCGAAAATATTCGATCCGGGAATGAGCTTCCGGATGATCCGGGTGATGTCGGACGTGTCCTTTTCAACCCGGACGTCGAAACTCGCCAGCTCCCGGCCGCTTCGGCTGAACAGAACCAGGCGGGATTGGCCAGCGGTGTTGCCGATCACGAAGATGCGGCGCGGCGTTCTGAGAACGGCATCCGCGATCTCCGGATTGGACACCAGCACATCCGCCGCGTCTTCGGCGAGATTGATCACGACCGACCGGCCGACGCCAACATTCAGGATACGGCCTGTCGCCCGCTCGCCTGCGGCGATGTGGACCTGGCTTGGAAAATTGCCTTCAGCCTGCGCTACGGGAGCGGAAACTCCCATCAGCCCCCCCAGCAGAACCGCTGTGGCAGCCAGCTTGTAAAGATATTGTTTCATCGCGCCCCTCTTGCCGGACGTTCTGTTTTCAAACGGGCTCATTGCGCACCTGCCTGGCTCGTCACGCCGTATTTCACATAGCTGACACCCCTTCGGCGGCCGCCATCATCCTCCGCGTCGTCGGCGGAGTCCTGAGCACTGCGCAAAGCGAGCGCGATCGTGCCGATCTGCTGCGACTGGGCAATGATCTCCGACTGGGGCAACGACAGCTCCAGAGTGGCTGTCCGTTTGGGAGACAGGTTCTTCTGCTCCTGCTCGCCGGCGGTCGTGCTGTCGATTGCCAGGACGCGAATGTTCTCCAGGATCGTTTCGCTGACTGCGCTGGTGTCCGACTTGCGGGTCAAGATCACGTCGACCTTGTCGCCAGGAAGGATGAAGCCGCCAGCGCTTGTTTCCTCCTCGACGCTGACCGCAATCGCGCGTTTGCCCTTTGGCAGGATTGCGGCCATGAAACCCTTGTCGGTATTGATAAGACGCTCTGGGCGCACAGGCTCACCGGCGAAAATCGGAGCCCGGGCGATTCGGCCTGCATATTCCTCGTTCGCCAGCGGCGCGGCCTCCTTCGTCACGGCCCCGAACGGAACCGCATCTTCGGGCCAATTCGCCCAGGACATGTCGTCAGGCGACAGCTTGGCGCCTAGTGGAATGTCCCTCTGGGCTACCAAAACCTGCGTTTTGGTCTGCTCAGCGACGGGAGCCTGTACGATTTGCGGCTCGGCAGGCTTGTTGCCCGACATCATGACCATGCGGAAGGCGATGATGCCAGCCGCCACAGCAATTGCCAGGACGAAAATTCGCGCGATTTTCATGACCAAAACCCAATATTCCTATGCGCACATGCGCTGTTCCTGACTAGGATGACGGGTAATTGGTCAAAACATGGTTAATCAGACGTGGATGTTTTCAGTTAATATTCGTTAACTTTACTGAACACTTTCTTAAATCACTGCATTCTGCAACGTTTACTGCGCCAACTGGCAGCCAGACAGCTTCATGGGCGTGATTTCTTTTTGCTTGAAATGTGGTTGCGAAAGACTGTTAGGCAGGCAGAATACGGCAATAACCGCTGCACAGGCCATTCTTTACCCTTACAGGCGACTGTTCCGCCTCAGCGCAGAGAACGGATTGCGAGTTCACGCTACGTGAGCGCGTCAGACAAGGGCGAGAGAACCCGGCAGGCACGGTAAAGCGGGCAGCGGTCCATACCGCAGAAGTCGTTCAGGAGAATCCGTCAGCGGATAAGATCAAACCAGTAAGTGGAAGAATATACCTGAAGACCGGCAATCGCGATCGCGATGCCGTAGGGAATTCCGCTTTTACTGTCATGAAGGCGTGCGAACCATTCCTGGCGGTAGAGCACAGATGGCACGACGCTTTGCTGACGCATGATCAAAAGACCGAACGTCAAGAACATGCCATAGATAGCAACGAAAAGTACGAACATCAGCAGTTCCTGGGAAAAGCCGATCCATAAAGCAATCGCGCTGATGAACTTGACGTCGCCTCCCCCCATCCAGCCGAAAGCGAAGAACAGGAAACAGGGTGCGAAGACAACGGCGAAGGCCAGCGCATGCATCCCCCAGGCCTGCAACGGCAAGCCTGTCGCGACCGCCAGGATGGCAAAGCCCGCGATCAACAGCAGGGATACCCGGTTCTGGATGGTCATTGTCAGCAGATCGGAAGCGCCGCCAAAAGCGACCAGCATCGGAAAAATGACGAGAATTGCAGCCTGAACCATGGAAACTTCGTCTCTTCGAAAAACCAATGTCTCAAGGTTAGGGGGGAGAAGTTAACATTTCGCAGAAAACCAACCTCGAGGAACAAAAAACGGGCGGAAAATCCGCCCGTTCTTGTTCAACCTCATCGGCGGCTTGCGCCGCCGAGAGCGATTAGGAGCCGACCTTGGTCGCTGCGGTGTTCATTTCGCCCTGGATCTTCGTGAAGATGCCGCTGATGGACGTACCGGTTGCAGCCACTGCACCGACAATCACGATGGACAGCAGGCCAGCGATCAGGCCGTATTCGATTGCAGTCGCGCCAGATTCGTCATTTACGAAACGGTTGATAAGAGATTTCATGTGTTTTGCTCCAAGTACCACTGAATTGACAGCTTCAAGTCCGTCGGATCTTTTGTGTCCGATTGGACATAGGCTCACCCTAGGACAGAGAGCTTTCCAACAAGTTAAATTTACCACCCTCCATGAAGAGAATGCTGGCAATTATTACTATAGTTAACAATATGTATAAATAAAAATTTATTAATACGCTCTAAAAACTTTAATATAAACTCGCGAAATTTGAATATATCGACCTATATCTATCACTATTCGAAATTTAATGCGCTCATTTCTTAGTTCTTATTTGAGTTTTAGCGCCGTTTATACGAGGATTTCTTTCTGAAATATTCCAGTCTGACGCCGCAAAAAGTATGCATGCACAGAAAAACGTCCTCAAGCGCAGGAATAAAGACCAACCGCGCGAATAACCGGACGGAATAGCGACACAAGATCCCTTCACACTTCTTTCGGACAGCCGTTAGCAGATCGTTCACCACGTTTGACGCATGATCTTCTAAGAAAATGCACAATTGGAGTATCCATAGGCATGTTTGCGCAGCTAATCAGATGGACTGGCCTGTTTGCCGTTGCCCTGAGCACGACCGTAGCGGTCGCGCAGGACGGCCCGGTGCTCGTCACGGTCGATCGCGCCAAGGTCTTCAGGATCGAGGACGGCGCCGCGGCGGTGATTGTCGGCAATCCCTTTATCGCGGATGTGGCGATGTTCGATCAGAACACCGTTGTCATTACGGGCAAGAGCTACGGAACCACCAACCTTGTCATCCTGGATGGCGACAACAAGCCGATCGTGGACGAAACCATCACGGTCAAGGCGTCGGATGACGATGTGGTGTCGGTCTACAGAAAAGTCTCACGGGAATCTCTGTCCTGCAATCCGGCGTGCGAGCCGGTGCTGCGTCTGGGAGACTCGAACGAGGCCTTCAAGGAAACCGCCGACCAGGCAAGCGCGCGCAACGACCTGGCGATAAGGGCAGCCGGCGCGCCGCAGTAATGGACCAGTTGACGGAGTAGTCACCGAATGCGCGTGTTGAAGCGGCTTCTCACATCAAGACAGAATAGAGGGCGTGCCGCCTTTGGCAGGAATGACAGCGGTGCGACCGCCGTCGAATTCGCGCTGATCGCAATTCCGTTTTTTACAGTCGTGTTCGGGATCATTGAAGTGGGCCTCTACCATTTCGTCAACCGGATGTTCGACAATGCGGTGATCACCGCGTCCCGTGAAATCCGCACTGGCCAGGCTCATGAGGGCGGCTTTAACGCCACGACCTTCAAGACACATATATGCGACAATCTTCCGGATTTTCTGTGCTCCATGGACAGGCTGGTGGTCGATGTCGACAAGGTTGAAACCTTTGCCCTGGCAAAGTCCGCAAGCGAGAGCCTTTACGATGAAGAAGGCAATCTGAAAGAAGAGTCCAATTACGAAGATGCCGGAGCAGGCGAAATCGTCGTTGTGAACGCCATCTATAAATGGCCGATGATCACATCGCTTCTGGCGCTGAATCTCGCAGATCACGGCAACGAGCGCTATCTCACCTCTACCATGGTGTTTCGAAATGAACCCTGGAACTAAGACGCGTCGTCATTTCCCACAGCCCCGGTGTTTCCTGACCGGATTGCGGAGCATCGGCGCCGACAAGCGGGCGGTTACCGCGATCGAGTTTGCAATGATCCTGCCCTTCATGCTGATCCTGCTGATCGGCATGGAGGAAGTTACCGGAACCCTGGACCATGACCGAAAGGTCAGCCGTATCGCCAACTCTGTCGCCGACCTTGTCGCTCAAGGTCAGACCCTTACGCCTGCCGACCTGAAAGCCATGCTGGATATCGGTGGCAAGATCATTGATCCTTATCCTGACACAGACCTGGAAACGATCGTGGCCAGTGTCACGTTCGATGACGAGGGCACTCCGGCTGTCGATTGGAGTTATTCGTCGAAGGGTGGCTCTGCCTGGCCGGAGGGGTCCAAGCCACCGATTGAACTTCCGGAAACTGTAGCTGTCCCGAATTCGTCAATTGTTCTGGCTCAGGCGAACCTCAAGTACGTGCCGACGTTCTCCGGCATGTTCACCACGTATTTTGCCAGGGAATCCTCGATCGACCTGAGCGACTCCTATTACCTGCGCCCGCGGCTGACAGACACTGTCAAATGCCCGGCTTGCTGAGGAAACAAGCGTAAGGGCCGCCAGGCGAAAAGGGCGGCGCCAGAACCTACCATCGCGACCTGACATTCGCTGTTTCAAGCGACGGGACACCTCTCTAAGCTAACTCCCGTATTTTTAACTTCGCACAATCCGGCTAGTCTGCCTCGCAATGCTGCGTCGCAATATGCGCTTTTGAGTATGGGATTTTTGAACCGATGGCGACTAACAAGACTTACGATCAGATCAAAGTCGGCGACACCGCGGAAATCGTGCGGGAATGCTCCTCCAACGACCTTCTGGTCTTTGCGCACGCATCCGGCAATCACAATCCGATACATCTGCCTGACACCGACTGGACCGGCGATGGTCATATCGACAAACCCGTTGCACCGGCCATGTGGGTCGGAGGGCTTGCCTCCGCGGTACTCGGCAACATTCTTCCCGGGCCCGGCACGATCTACAAGGCCCAGTCGTTCCGCTTTCTTGGCGGAGCCGCGGTCGGCGACAAGCTGCATGTGAGGGTCACGGCAACCGAAAAACGGCCGAACAATATCGTCGTGTTCGACATGTCGGTGACACGGGGAGACGGCACCCGGCTTGTTGAAGGCGTTGCCGAAGTCGCTGCGCCGACACAGCTCATCGAGTTTGATTCCAGCGACATTCCTGCGATCCTGGTGCAGCGCCACCGGCACTTCAACCGGATGATAGAACTGGCAAAAACCCTGCCTGCCCTGCCGACCGCGGTGGCCGCACCAGACGATCCCAACTCGCTGGAAGGTGCCCTGATGGCCGCCCGCGAGGGGCTGATCCAACCCATCCTGATCGGCGCGAAAAACCGGATTGAAGCTGCAGCCAAAGAACTTGATGAAGACCTCAGCCCCTATGAGCTGATCGATATCGAAGATGAAATGGAAGCGGCCGGCCGTGCCGTCGCGCTGGTGCATGAAGGCCGGGTCAAGGCCGTGATGAAAGGCCACCTTCACACCGATCATCTTCTACACCACGTGGTCAAACGCGATGGCGGGCTCAGAACCAAGCGGCGCATCAGCCATGTCTTCGTGATGGATATTCCGGGCCGCAAGACCCCGGTCCTGATTTCGGACGCCGCAATCAACATCACACCCGACCTCAACACCAAGGTTGACATCACCCAGAACGCCATTGACGCCGCCTTGTCTCTTGGCCTGGAAATGCCACGCGTGGGCGTTCTGTCCGCAATTGAAACCGTGAACCCGGCGATCCCGTCCAGCCTCGATGCGGCGGTCCTTTCCAAGATGGCCGAACGCGGCCAGATCACCGGCGCAATCGTCGACGGTCCCCTGGCGATGGACAACGCGATCGATGTGCAGGCAGCCCGAACCAAGGGCATCACCTCCCTGGTTGCCGGACATGCAGAGGTCCTGATCGTACCGAACCTGGAATCGGGCAACATGCTGGCGAAGGAACTGACCTTCATCGCTCATGCGGAAGCAGCCGGCCTGGTCATCGGCGCCAAGGTTCCCATCATGCTGACCAGCCGGGCCGACGACAGCCGGGCTCGCCTAGCCTCCTGCGCCCTAGCCCTGCTTTACACGCACTGGCAAGCAACCGGCAATCCGGCAGGCATTTTCGACAGGGAAGGCGACGGATAATGGACCCGGTCATTCTTGTCCTGAACTCGGGCTCATCGTCTATCAAGTTTACGCTCTATTCGGGAGAAAGCGTTCAGCTCAAGGGGCAGATCTCCGGACTGGGGGCCACGCCGCGTATTGCCCTTGCCTCACGAGTTTCCGATACAAGAGTGGACAGGGCACTCACCGCAGACGAAGGCCGGAGCCACGTGGCTGCACTCGCCGCCCTTCTGCCGGTCCTGGAACAGGAACTCGGCGGTCGCAGTGTCGATGCCGTCGGCCACAGGGTAGTCCATGGCGGCGTGCCTCACACCGAACCGGTTCGCCTGACAGCAGAGGTCCTGGCGGATCTCAAAGCACTCGAACCGCTCGCCCCCCTGCATCAACCGCATAATCTGGCCGGGATTGCTGCCGCCAACGACGCTTTTCCGGAGGCGATGCAGGTCGCCTGTTTCGATACTGCCTTCCATCGCAGCCACCCGTGGGTCAACGATACTTTCGCCCTGCCCCGGCCCCTTTATGACGAAGGCGTGCGTCGCTACGGTTTTCACGGGCTGTCTTACGAGTATATCTGCTCCTACCTGAAACAGGCTCATCCGGAGATCTATGCCGGCCGGCTGATCGTGGCGCACCTTGGCAACGGGGCTTCCATGTGCGCCATCCGCGAAGGCAAGAGCATCGGCTCGACCATGGGCTTTACCGCACTCGACGGCTTGCCGATGGGAACGCGCTGCGGGCAGCTCGATCCCGGTGTGGTACTGTACCTGCTGACGACCAAGGGCATGAGCCCAGATGCTGTTTCGGATCTGCTTTACAAGCAGTCAGGCCTCAAGGGGCTTTCCGGCATCAGCCAGGACATGCGCACCCTGACGCAAAGCAGCGACCCGAAAGCCGCTGAAGCCATCGAGTATTTCGTTTTCCGCATCCGACGGGAACTGGGCGGCATGGCTGCCGTTCTCAGCGGCCTCGACACTGTTGTCTTCACCGGCGGCATTGGCGAGAACTCGGCACTGATCCGCGAGAAAGTCTGCGAAGGACAAGAGTGGCTTGGCCTTGAAATCGATCCGGCCAGAAACGAGGCGGGCGCAGAGGTTGTCTCGGCCGAAACCTCCCGCATCAATATTCTGGTTATCCCGACCGATGAAGAAGCCATGATCCGGCATCACACCGAAAAGCTGCTGGACACCAACGGCTGAGGGCGGACCGTCGTTGCGGTGAACAGCGATCCGTTCAGCGGCCCACCGGATCGAGCAACGCCGCGTAGTCGTTTTCATAGGTGCGCAGAACCGGCCGGTAATCGGCATGCACCACAGGCTCGAACCCGCCCGGAAGGTCCGGTTCAATGGCCAGATAGGCGTCGGGCGCTTCCCGGCGCATGTCCATCAAGCCGGCCCTGAGACGCCGTTTCAACGTGTCAGGCAAATCCTTGCGCACGGTATGCGCTGAATAAGGGATCGGCGGCGAGCGCCACACGACTTCCAGATCCTTGAAGCCGCGTTCACCTGAAACGTAAAAGTCGTTGAGCGTGCCGGCCGTGTAGCCGTTCTTTGCCTCGCCCGCCAGCGTCGACCAGCCCAGAGCCGCCTCGACCCGGCCATCCAGAACGGCACGGATACCTTCGACCGGATCCTTCACCTCGACAAGCGCACGGAAGTGCGCGCGCGCATCGATACCGTCCGCCGCCAGATTGGCAAGTGGAACGCGGTAACCGGTCACGGTGTGCGCACCACCGACGGCAAGGCGTGTCCCCTTGAGGTCAGCCAGGGTCACCTGTTCAGCGCCTCGTCTGGCGACCAGAATGGCATAGAAGCGGGCCGGGAAATCGTCCGGCGCAGCGGTCACCAGCGGCTCCACGCAACTGCAAAGCTGGTACACAGCGGCATAAGCGGAGGGAGAGAGCCGGGCATAATCGATCTTGCCGGTGGAGAGCGCCTCAACAGCGTCCGCCATGGTGTCCATCAGAAAGAGGTCCACCGGCAAATCGGCGATTTCCTCCAGAGCAAGACGAAATGGCTCCACCCGATCGCGCGCCCCCTCGTCAGTCGCGACCACCACGCCGAGCCGCAAGCGGTCAGGCATGGATTGCGCGTCTTCTGCATGAGCGGCGGCGGTGAACAAGACCGCCGCCAGAAAGGGGGTGATCCATCGGAAAAGGCGCTTCACAAGTGCCACATTGCCGACATAACCTTCTGATGAAACTTGCAAAATAATAACTCGCCTTTTGAACAACTTCCGCCAGAAAACCGGATCGGCCACATGAGCGATGCTATCACGACCGTCGTCTTCGATATAGGGAATGTCCTGATCGAATGGAATCCCGAATATCTATATCGCGAGCTGATTCCGGATGCCGCCGCACGCGAAGAGTTCCTGACGACGATCTGCACAATGGAGTGGAACCTGCAGCAGGATCTCGGCCGGCCCTGGGCCGAGGCCGTCGATGTTCTGTCCCGCCAACATCCGGACAAGGCGGAGCTCATTGCAGCCTACGACAACCGCTGGCACGACATGGTGCCAGGCGAAATTCCCGGCACGCCCGACTTGCTCGCACAGCTCAAGTCCCAGGACACGCCGCTCTACGCGATCACCAATTTCTCGGAAGACAAGTTTGCGCAGGCACAGGAACGATTTCCGTTTTTAAAGACAAGCTTCCGCGACATCGTCGTCTCAGGCGCTGAAAGGGAGATCAAGCCCGGCCTGCGTATCTACGAAATCCTGCTGGAGCGTAACGGACTGAAGGCGAATGACTGCCTGTTCATCGATGACAGCGAGCGCAACGTCGAAGCCGCCCGCAAGGCCGGCATGGCGGTGCATCACTTCAAGGGGGCTGAAGGGTTGCGCGCGGAACTGGAGCAACTCGGATTGCTGAACGGATAATCCCGCCGAAGGACAGGCTGCGTGCCCTGTCCTAGCGGCGAGGATTTATCCCTCGAAGCCTTCCAGCACATTGACGCAATTTGTACCCAGTGCCTCGACGGCGTAGCCGCCTTCCATCAGGAAAATGGTGGGTACGCCGACCTTGGCCAGCCTTTGTCCAAGCCGGATGTAGTCTTCGCTCTTGAACTTGAAACCGGAGATCGGATCCTTCTCGTAGCAATCCATGCCGAGCGAGACGATCAACGCGTCCGGTTTATAGACCAGCAGCCACCTGCACGCTTCCTCAAGGGCCGGCAAGTAGGCGTCCCAGTCCGTGCCGAGCGGCAAGGGCCAATTGCGGGTGAAGCCGGTGCCGGCGTGCTCGCCGGTCTCGTCGGCAAAGCCGAGGAAATAGGGATACTCGTGCTTCGGATCGGCGTGGATCGACAGGAACAGGACGTCCGGCCGGTCATAGAACAGCGCCTGGGTGCCGTTGCCATGGTGATAGTCGACATCCAGTATCGCGATGCGGTGCAGACCGTAGTCCCGCAGATACTGGGCTGCGACGGCGGCGTTGTTGAAGAAACAATAGCCGCCGAAGAAGTCGTAGCCGGCGTGATGTCCCGGTGGCCGGCACAGCGCGAAAGCTGATTTTTCGCCGTCGAGCAGCAGACGGGCGGCTGTCAGCGCGGTGTCGGCGGAAGCTCGTGCAGCCTTGTAGGTGTTCTCGCCAAGCGGTGTCCCGGCATCCATCGAGTAGCGCCCGAGCAGACCGTCGATGTGTTCGACCTCAACATCGTGGCGGAGGCTGCGGATGGGCCAGACAAAAGGAAAGGCCTCCCGTGTGCGTCCCGCAGCCGTCCATTTTTCCCAGAAGCTTTCCAGAAACGACACGTAATCGGGTGCATGTACCCTGTGCAGCGGGCGGACGGGGAATTCTTCCGGCACGACGATTTCGCCAACGTTGCGCTGCCGCACGGTCTTGAACACGATTTCGGCCCGGCTCGGGATCTCGACAGCGGGCTTCAGTTCGCCGTCGGATATTTCCTGCGCTGGTGCATGCGCGAGCTGGGTGTTTGAAAAAACCGTCTTCACAAGCCGCCCCCAAGTCCCTGTTGTCTCACACCGCTGCGCTACTGTAACCCATTTCAGGAAAAACGGAATTCCGTAACATGCGTATAAGTCTCTGAAGGCCGTAACAAAACGGGGGTGAAGCCGTCATGGTTGACACTGTCCGGCCAGCGCTGCGCTTCCAGGCACAGCCCGGCATGCGGCCCATAGGTCCTGCCGTCCAGGCCTGGAACCGGCACTGTCATGTGCTGGGCGTCATAGAGCTGAAGCCCCGGTTCGGTTGTCCAGATCTCCATACGCCGGTCACCGGAACTGTCTTCCAGGGCGGCAGCGAATTCGACGTTCTCGCGCGGGGCGTCCGCCAGGCAGAAATTATGATCATAGAGCACCTTTTCCTCACCGGCCTTGCGCCGCAACTTGCGTCCATCCCGGAAGTCATAAGGTGTCCAGGCAACGTTGCGGATCTCGCCTGTCGGGATCAGCGCCTCGTCCACGGGCAGATAGGTCTCGGCCGCGATTTCCAGCGTATGATCGAGTATCGTGCTGCTGCCATCCAGATTGAAATAGGCATGCTGGGTCAGGTTCACCGGTGTAGTCTTGTCGGTGGTTGCGGTGATTTTCAGGCGCAGCGCACCGGCACCGGTCAATGTGTAGCGGGCGAGCACTTCCACCCGTCCCGGATAGCCCATCTCACCGTCTTCGGAGACAAGTTTCAACAGAACGCTGGCCTTGTCGTGCTGCTCCACCTGCCAGACGCGGCGGGAAAATCCGACTGAGCCGCCGTGAAGGTGGTTCTTTCCCCCTTCGTTCTGATCGAGCTGACATTCGACACCGTCTATCGTCATCCTGCCACCGGCGATGCGGTTGGCGCAGCGTCCGGCGATCACACCGAAATAGGGTGAATGATCCAGATAGCTCTGGAGATCCTCAAAGCCGAGCACCACCGTCTCGCCGTCGACCTTGAGGTCACGGATGATGGCGCCGAGAGTGAGGATGGAAGCCGCCAGAGGTCCTTTTGCCAGCGTAATTTCCTGGACGGGCGTCCCGTCGGGCAGAACCCCAAATTCCTTGATCATGAAAGTCTCCGGCGAGAAAGCGGCAGAATGCACAAAAGGCGGCGGAACTATCCGCCGCCTTCCGTCAATCGGTCAAGTGGTTCAGAGCGTCTGGTTGTAGTCGCCCACTTCCGAATTTTCGCGCAGGACAGCATCAACCGCCTTGAACATGGCGTGGAGGCGGTCTTCGGAAACCGGGCTTTCCACCACGACCACCAGCTCCGGCTTGTTGGAGGAGGCGCGCACAAGGCCCCAGGTGCCGTCTTCACTGACGACGCGAACCCCGTTGACGGTGATCAGGTCGGTGATCGCCTGTCCGGCAACCGTTTCGCCCTTGGCTTTCATGTCCTGGAACCGTGCGACAACCCGGTCGACGACGTCGTATTTGATTTCGTCGTCGCATTTGGGAGCCATGGTCGGCGATCCCCAGGTCTTGGGAAGATCCCGGCGCAGGTCTGCCATGGTCTTGTCCGGGTTACGGTCGAGCATGTCGAGAATTGCGATGGCCGAAACGAGCCCGTCGTCATAACCGCGGCCAATGGGCTTGTTGAAGAAATAGTGGCCGGATTTTTCGAACCCGACCATGGCATTCAGCTCGGTGACGCGGCGCTTGATGTAGGAGTGGCCGGTCTTGAAGTAGTCGGTCTTGGCGCCGTTGGCCTTCAGCACGGGGTCCGTGTGGAAGAGACCGGTGGATTTCACATCGACCACGAACTGGGCACCTGGATGAAGCGCGGAGATATCGCGCGCAAGCATCACGCCGACCTTGTCGGCGAAGATCTCTTCGCCTTCGTTGTCGACGACGCCGCAACGGTCGCCGTCGCCATCGAAACCGAGGCCTACTTCCGCGCCGACTTCCAGCACCTTGTCACGAAGCGCGTGAAGCATCTTCATGTCTTCCGGGTTCGGATTGTAGCGCGGGAAAGTGTGGTCCAGCTCGGCATCGAGCGGGATGACTTCGGCGCCGAGCGCCTCCAGGATCTTCGGTGCAAAAGCACCGGCCGTGCCATTGCCGCAAGCCGCGACCAACTTGATCGGTCGCTTCAGTTTGGCCCTGTTGGTGAGGTCCTTGAAATAGACATCCGGGAACCCGTCGACGAAGCGATAGCTGCCGCCACCTTTCAGATCGAAGGCGGCTTCAAGAACGATCTCCTTCAACCGGCCCATTTCGTCCGGGCCGAAGGTCAGCGGGCGGTCGATGCCCATCTTGACGCCAGTCCAGCCATTGTCGTTATGCGACGCCGTGATCATGGCAACCGCCGGAACGTCGAGCGCGAACTGCGCGAAATAGGCCATCGGCGACAGCGCCAGACCAATGTCGTGCACGTTGATGCCGGCTGCCAGCAGACCGTTGACCACAGCCATCTTGATGGAGGAGGAATAGCTGCGGAAGTCATGGCCGACCACGATATCCGGGCGCACACCGCGTTCGTGGATGAGCGTGCCGATGCCCATACCGAGCGCCTGCATGCCCATCAGGTTGATTTCCTTTTCGAAAAGCCAGCGGGCATCATATTCGCGGAAGCCCGTGGGCTTCACCATGGGAAAGGACTCATACTCAAAAGTGTTGGGAGTCAAATTCGGACGCGGTTTCGGAAACATCAATGCCTCTCGGAGCAATGGAGATGAACGGAACAGGAAAACCCCAAGGGACGGTATGACAATTCACTGCACCAGCACAAGCGTGCCATCGGAGATGTCAAACCGCTTGAGTTGATTGAGAACGGACATGCCAAGCAGGGGTTCCCCAAGGCTTTGATCTTTCAACACAAGTGTGTCGATATTGCGTAATCGGATCTTTCCAATGCGCAAATTGTCAATGGTCGCCTTTGCGCCATGCACCGTGCCGTTTGCCGTCCGGATCGCGTATTTGTAGTCGGATGAATTCAGGAAAATGCCGATGTTTTCGGCAAGCGATTCCGGCAAAACGGTGACGGTTGCGCCCGTATCGACCAGCATGTCCACCGCACGCCCGTTCAGATAGGCATCGGCGACGAAGTGCCCTTGCCTGTTGGCCGAGATCCGATGGCTCCGCTCGCCAGTTTCATTCGCCCCGCTGTCGTCCTCGTCGTCGGCGCGATAATCGGCAAAAGTGCCACTGCTCACCAGCGCCGGAAACCTGTTCTCGAGCAGATAGGCCGCAAGAGGCGCGATCACGATACAGGCAAGGAAGATGATGACAAACCGCGACATACCGGGTCCCGACGTTGCGTGAACCCCTCAGATATCACGGTTTCCTTAGCGGCCTGTAAAACGGGATCAGTCAATTGTATCCGCCAGCCGGGCGATGTCTTCCAGATGCGGCGCGCTGGACTGGGCCCCTGTCACCGTGCAGGCCAGTGCACCGGCAGCAGCCCCCTCCTTCAAAGCCCGTTCAAAGGGGGCCTTTCGATCGAGCGCGGCAGCCAGAGCACCGCAAAAGGCATCTCCGGCGCCGGTGGAATCGACAGCCTTCACGACAGGCGAGCCAAAGCGGTAGCGCGCCGTTGGCGTGCGTGCCAGCACACCGTCTGCCCCAAGGGTGACGACGACAGACCGGCCGTCTGCCGCCAGCTTCTCGGCGAAGGTTTCCGGGTCACCGGCAATGGCGAGGCGCTCTCCGATCTCAGCCGCTTCGCTGAGGTTGACCACCACGGTTCCGGCAACGTCCAGGCAAGCCCTCAAATCCCCCTCCGGAACAGGTGCCGGGTTCCAGATGACGGAAGCTCCGGCATCACGGGCATGGCGGGCCCCTTCGACAACTTCAACCAGCGGCACCTCGCCCTGAACGAGCAGCGTGTCACCAGCCCCGAACCGGCCCTCCAGCCAGGAGGCCTCGACACGCGCGTTGGTACCGCTGGCGACGATGATCTGGTTTTCCCCCGCCGGATCGATGCCGATCAGGGCAAGGCCCGTCGACCCGGCCATCGTGCGCAGTCCGGAAAGATCGATGCCGGCCTGGCGCAGGTTCAAAAGTGCCAGGTCTGCAAAACTGTCCTGACCGACCGCCCCGATGAACCGCACATCGGCCCCTGCCCGCCTGGCGGCCAGCGCCTGGTTGGCGCCTTTTCCGCCCGGAAATGTCTGATGATCGCGGCCGCTCACGGTTTCGCCGGCGGTCGGAAGACGGGGCACGGCGACAACCAGATCCAGATTGATTGAACCAAAGACTGTAATCATGCCGTTTCCCCTTTTGGACCGAAAGGTTAGACACAGCAGGCTCGAGCGCAACAAAAAAGCGCGGAGAGATTTCCCCGCGCTTTCCTCCGTTCGTTTGTCGGCAGGTTACTTCGTGCCGTACATGCGGTCGCCGGCGTCGCCGAGGCCTGGAACGATATATCCTTTCTCGTTCAGCTTCTCGTCGATAGAGGCAGTGTAGACCGGCACGTCCGGGTGGTTCTCGGTGAAATTCTTGACGCCTTCGGGTGCTGCGAGCAGGCAGAGGAAGCGGATGTTGTTGGCACCGCGCTCTTTCAATTTCTGAACCGCGGCAATCGCCGAGTTGGCGGTGGCCAGCATGGGATCGACCACGATCACCAGACGTTCGTTCAGGTCTTCCGGAGACTTGAAATAATATTCAACCGGCTGCAGCGTCTGCGGATCACGGTACAGGCCGATGTGCGCGACGCGCGCGGACGGAACCAGATCCAGCATGCCTTCCAGAAGACCGTTCCCGGCGCGCAAGACCGATGCGAACACCAGCTTCTTGCCTGCCAGGGTTGGTGCCTGCATTTCGGCCAGCGGCGTCTCGATGGTCTGGTAGACAAGCGGTAGATCGCGGGTGACCTCGTAGCAGAGCAGCGTCGAGATTTCGCGCAGGAGCCTCCGGAACCCCTGAGTGGACGTTCCCTTGTCGCGCATGATGCTCAGTTTGTGCTGAACCAGCGGGTGGCTGATGACAGTGGCTCCGGACATATCTGCCTCTCTTTTCAATGGGGCCGTAACACCGGCCCGGTCTCGTAATTTTCCATGTTCGGGACCTATGCCCCGAACGGCAACCAAAAAACAGACCCCGGGTTCATGAAGTGCCCGAGTTTTTTCGCTTCCTGCGGATGTGTTTGCACATAAAGACCACCGGCACGGCTGGTCCCGCCTTCCAGGATGCAGGTAAGCGGCAACTGATCCTGATGGACCTTGAGTTCGTGCCGCAGCAAGTCGGCCAGTCTATCCGTCAGGGCAAGAGCGACCGCCCGGATTTCGATCATCCGGTCGCGGGCCGATTCCGGCGACAGCGCGGTGTCCGGTTCGAGGACCTTCAGCACCCCGGCGTCATAAAACAGGGCCGCATGGGCAAGATCGGCCGGCGGCGTCAACGCCTCCAGTCCGGAAACTTCGAACCCGGCCCAGGCAAGCGGTTCGATCAGCGAATAGACCATCTCCTGGGCAGCCTGGTGGAACGGCACAATGAACGGACCCGGTGTGCCACCCTGCCTTGAATGTTCGAAGCTGTCGCCATAGACCATGTTGCCGTCACCGGCCCCGCCTTCCCAGAGCGGACAGAACGATTCCAGCAACCTGTCGAGCAGGTCCCGCGCCGAAACCGCGCCATCGCTTTTCTTCGCCATCTGCACGGCAAGAAGGCCGGGCCGGGTCACGTCGCCTTCGCCAAAGAGATCCGGCCGCAGGGCGAGCGCCTCTCCGAAGCGTTTCAGATGGCGCTGCATCGCTTCGAGCAAGCCGTCGTTATCGCTTGCGTCCCATTGCAGGCCTTCGGCAAGTTCCATCCGGTCCATCTGCACAAGCGTTTGCGCGTCGACACGATAAGGGTCGGTCATCTCGCCTGAAAAGGAACCGGCGGCGAACATGTGAAAGGCTGCGAGTGCCGCAGCCTCCTGCCCGGTTGCCCTGGTCCCGGTCATCCGGTCTTCGAAAACCCAGCCTTCGGGGTGACGGGTCTTCATGTAGGTGCCGAGAATGGCAAGGTCGGCGGCGGCGGCCAGCATTTCTTCGGCGGTTTCAAACCCGCGCGCATTTGCCAGCGCGCCCCAGCGGTCGATGCCGCCCGCTTCGAAATTACGCCAGATTCCATAAGGTGGGATGTGAAAGTCCGGATAGTTTTCCCGTGTCGTTTCAAGCACTTTTGCCAGGGCAGTTTCAAGCTGATCCGGAACCGCTTCGACGTAGGCGAGTTTGCCATCTGAGGCGAGCTTCAAAAGCTCATAGGCTTTTTCCCGAACGTGCTGTGGCCGGAACAGGGACAAGGCTGGTTGGGTGTCGTTCATCGAAGATCGCCGGAACTGGAAAGGATTGTGTGAAAAGTCGCTGCTCTCGCCTATCTGCACACCATAACCTTGTCAAACCGGTTCGTCATTGGTCATCATCTTCGCGATCTGAACCCAAGTCCTTCAACCGTCCCAAACCGGAAGTTTTATGTCTGCCGTTGTTTCAATTGCCGCCCTCCTCATCGGATCCGGACTGCTGTTGCTTGCCGGAGGCCTGCACGGCCTCTTGTTGCCGCTGGCAGGTCTCGCCAACGGGTTTTCCGATGCCTCGCTGGGTCTGCTCGGAACCGGCTGGGCCGCAGGGTATGTCAGCGGTTGTCTGGCCGTACCGGTCATCGTGAAGCGGGTCGGACATGTGCGGGCCTTCGGTGCGCTTGCCTCGCTGGCGGGGATCTCCGTTCTTCTGAATCTCCTGTTCATGGACGCGGCCGTGTGGATCGTGCTGCGGGCAATCACCGGGTTCTGCTTTTCCGGCGCGGCGATGATCGTGGAAAGCTGGCTGAACGAACGTTCGACCAGCGAAACACGCGGGCGGATCTTCGGCATCTACACCATGATCAACCTGGGGGCGACCACTGCCGGGCAGATGCTGCTGACGCTTGGCGACCCGTCCGGCTTTTTCTTCTTTGTGCTCGGCTCGATCATCTACTCGCTGTCGCTGCTGCCGACGGCACTTTCCACCGCGGCGTCACCCCAACCGCTGACCCAGGCGCGGCTCGACCCCAAGAAGCTCTGGCGCAACTCGCCGATTGCAGTTGTTGCGGTTTTCATGGTTGGTATTTCGAACGGATCCTTCGGCACGCTGGGGGCCGTTTACGGTCTTCGGATCGGACTGGATGTTCCGGAAATTGCCATCATGATGAGCTTGGCGCTGCTGGCTGGCGCCGTGTTGCAGATCCCGGTCGGCATGCTCTCCGACAGGCTCGACCGGCGCCTGGTTCTGGTCGGCCTTGCCATTACCGCAATGTCCTTCGGCTCCAGCCTGTCGTTCTTCGGCGGTATCGATCCGACCATCACGGTTCTCCTGATCGCGGGCTTCGGCGGCGTGGTCTATTCCATGTATCCGGTGATCGTCGCCCACGCGAGCGACCATGCCGAACCAGGTGATTTCCTCAGGATCAGTGGCGGCCTTCTGCTTATCTTCGGCGCCGGCACCATGGTCGGACCGCTGCTTGCATCAGGGTTGATGACCTTCACCTATCCGGGGGCACTCTTTCAGGTGACGGCCGCGGCACACCTTTCCATGATGCTCTTTGCCCTCTGGCGCATGCGTCAGCGCGCTTCGCTTTCGCAGGAAGACAAATCTGACTTCGTCATGGCCGTATCGACCGCGCAGATCACGACACCGGAAACCGTCAGCCTGGATCCACGCACCGAAGTGGACGAGACCGGCGGGGACATCTGAGGGGGCCTGACGCCACCTTTACCTTTGGCAAATATCCCCAAAACCTCATCCTGAGGAAGCGCGCAGGTCCGTCTCGAAGGATGGGCCGCTTGTTCCTGGGGGCGCCGCCCATCCTTATCTGTTGAGATTTGATTAGATTGGTCTTGGGAGGGCCGGTTGCTGCCCTCCCAAGTGGGCCGGAGACCGTACCATCCTGGGTACTCGGCAAGTCCGTTCGAAGCCAGGTTCCCGGTCCACTTTCCAACTTATCCCGAATGGTTGCTCGCGCAAGAGTGCGTAGATAAGGCAGGGACAGATGGACGAGACCAAGCACTTTGTCGGAATTGACGTGTCGAAGGCAGCGCTGGATGTGCATGTTCTGCCAGTCGGCAAAAGCCAGCGGTTTCCCAATGATGGTGACGGCCATGCGGCTCTTGCGGGATGGTTGTCATCCCATCCAGTCGAGCGCGTGGTCCTTGAGGCGACGGGTGGCTATGAACGCAAGGCGGTGCAGGCGCTGCAGCAGCAGGGGTACCATGTTTGTGTGGTCAATCCGGCCCGCCCCCGGGACTTTGCCAAGGCCGGTAGTCGGTTGGCCAAGACCGACCGGCTGGATGCAGCCGTTCTGGCCCACTATGCGCAGGTGTTTGATCCGCCGTCGGCTCCTCGTCCGGGCGACGTCGAGGCGAAGCTTGCGCGCTATGCCTCTGCTCGGGACAGCTTTGTTGCCGAGAAGACCCGGCTGCGCAATCAGCTCGGCCTCAATGACGATGCTGATCTGGAGCGCATGCACCGGGATATACTGGAGACGATAGAGGCCAAGCTTGCGGAATTGGACCGCATGATCCAGAGCTGCATTCGCGAAAAGGCCGAGGTGAGCCAGCGCTATGACCAGCTCAGGGCCGTTCCGGGCATCGGGCCGGTCGCCGCCGTCAGCCTCCTGGCGTTCCTGCCCGAACTGGGGCGGGTCTCGCGGCGGGCCATTGCTGCCCTGGTTGGCGTCGCGCCCTTCGCCAGAGACAGTGGCATGATGCGGGGGCAACGCAGGATCGCCGGCGGCAGGGCCAAGGTGCGCAGGATGCTGTTCATGGCAAGCCTGTCAGCAGCACGCCACAACCCCATCATCAAAACCTTCTACGAACGCCTCATCAAAGGTGGAACAGGCAAGAAACAGGCAATCATCGCCTGCTCCAGGAAGCTCCTGACCATCCTCAACGCAATGGTCAGGGACAATAAGGAATGGCAGCCGATGAGCACCTAAAAACATGGTTGCTTCGAGACGGACCTGACGGTGCTCCTCAGGATGAGGTTTTGGGGATGAGAGGGCGAGAGGCGAGAGGCGAGAGGCACACAAAAGTTCACGCTGAATCAAACAAATGCAAAGCACCCGCGCATGGCCGACGTCATTCCGGACAAGCACAGCAACGCTGTGTGCCGATCCGGAAACCAGATTTCAGCGTGAGCGAAGCGAACTCTCTTGAAACAAATCTGGCGTGCCGCGCATCCGGCATGATGCAGAAAACCTGCCTCAGCCTGTCGGCACCTGCCTTGCGCTTTCCAGTCGCACCAGAAGCCTTGTGCGTGTCGGCTCATCGCAGAAGGCGGCTTCGATGGCGGTGCGGGTGACGTCCATCTGATCGTCGAAACTCCAGCCGAAGGTTTCGGTGACCGATGAATATTCCTTGCCGAGCGTGGTGCCGAAAAAGGGCGGGTCGTCGGAGTTGAGCGTGATCTTCACGCCTTCCTTGCGCAGCATGTTGACCGGGTGGAAGCGCAAGTGGGTGTAGACACCAAGGGCGATGTTCGAGCCGGGGCAAACCTCCAGCACGATTTCCTCATCGACAAGGCGCTTGACCAGGTCCTTGTCCTCAATCGCCCGCACACCGTGGCCGAGGCGTTTCACGCGCAGAAATTCGAGGGCCGCGGTCACACTGTCCGGTCCGCCGAATTCGCCCGCGTGCGCCGTCGTTCCAAGCCCGGCTTCCGTCGCCATGCGGAAGGCCTTCGCAAAATTGGCCGGGTGGCCGGAGCGCTCGTCGCCGGCAAGACCGAAGCCGGTCACCAGGGGATGCGGATTACCGACCACTTCCTTGACGACCCGTTCGACGGACGCCGAGCCGAAATGGCGGACGCCGATCGCGATCATACGGCCTTCGATGGCGGTGTCGGTCTTGGCACGTTCTATCCCGGCTGCCAGTCCCTCGACATAGGACCGGTATGACAGGCCCGCAGCCTGGGCATGGTCAGGCGAGATGAAGACCTCGCCATAGATTGCCCCTTCCGCCGCCAGCATACGGAAATAGGTTTCCGCCAGAAGGGCGTAGTCCGCCGGTGTCCTGAACACCGAACTGGCAACGTCATAGGCCTTCAGGAAGGTGGTGAAATCAGACCAGATGTATTTTCCGTTGCCGTTGAGCACGGCGGAAACATCCACGCCGCGCTTTTCGGCAAGTCGCTTGACCAGGGTCGGCGGCGCGGCGCCTTCGATATGACAGTGCAATTCCGCCTTCGGAACCGTGATGGCGTCGCTCATGTCGCGCTGGTCCTCGTTCGAGTATGGTGCCGGCCGCCTCTCCGTTTTCCTGAAGGAAAGGCGGAGGGGCGGCCTGCGGCTATTGTGCCCGATTCACCGGCTTGCCGGAATGCGGATGCGGTCAGAGAAAACTCGTGCCGTTCGGCCCGACCGCGATGCCCAGATGATCGGCGACCGTTTCGCCGATATCGGCATAGGTCTTGCGACCACCGACGCTTCTGCCTTCAAGGCCCGGGCCGGTTGCGATCACCGGAACATGTTCGCGGGTATGGTCCGTGCCGCGCCAGGTCGGGTCACAGCCGTGATCGGCGGTCAGGATCAGAAGGTCGCCGTCCTTCATCTTCGCAATCATTTCCGGCAGGCGGCGGTCGAAATGTTCCAGCGCGGCTGCATATCCCGGCACATCCCGGCGGTGACCGTAGAGCGAGTCAAAGTCGATGAAGTTGGAGAAGATCAGGTCGCCGTCAGAAGCCTCATCCATGGCTTGCAGCGTCTTGTCGAAGAGCTGATCATTGCCCGCCCCCTTCAGCACCTTGGCGACACCCTGATGCGCAAAGATGTCGGATATCTTGCCGACGCCATAGACCGTGCGACCGGCCTCTGTCAGCCTGTCGAGCAAGGTCGGCTCCGGCGGCAGCACCGAATAGTCGCGTCGGTTGGCGGTGCGCTGGAAAGTGTCGGAGCTTTCGCCGACAAATGGCCGCGCAATCACCCGGCCGATGTTGTAGGGATCGGCAAATTCCCGTGCGATCTCGCAAAGCTCGTACAGCTTCTCAAGTCCGTAGTGCTCTTCATGGGCGGCGATCTGGATGACGGAGTCCGCCGATGTATAGAAGATCGGCTTGCCCGTGCGGATGTGCTCTTCGCCGAGTTCGGCAATGATCACCGTGCCGGAAGCGTGTTTGTCACCCAGGATGCCGTTAAGACCCGCCTTCTCGCTGATCTTTGCAATCAGTTCTTTCGGGAAGGTCGGGATGGTTTCCGGGAAGTAGCCCCAGTCAAAACGCACCGGCACACCGGCAATTTCCCAGTGACCGGAAGGCGTGTCCTTGCCGTTGGAAACTTCAGCAGCATAGCCCCACAGGCCGTCCGGTTCTCCGGCGAACTCCAGGCCCGGCACGTCCTTGCCGGTGGACAGACGCCCGGCCGCACCCAGGCCGAGCCGGTCCATGTTGGGAACGGACAAGGGACCGGAGCGCAGACCGTCCTTGTCGCCTTCACCGGCAGCGCACCGCGCCGCGATATGACCCAAAGTATCGGCCCCGGCATCGCCAAAGGCGTCCGCATCCGCGGCACCGCCGATACCGAAACTGTCCAGAACGCACAGAATTGCACGAGGCATGGACATCTCCTCAAATTATCATTGCCGGCCGGTTCGACCGGAGAGGTTCCGGGCGACCATTCGCCCGGAACGCGTTTTCCCGGTCAGGGAGCGATGCGCTCAACGACGCTCGGTCTGTCCTCGACATCGGCCGCGGAGCCGACGGTGTAGGCCTTGCGCACTGCGACGGCGGCCTCTTCGGCCTCCGCCTCGGTCCTGGCATGGACGATGGCCAGAGGCGCATCCGCGTCCACGGTGTTGCCGACACCGGCAAGGCTGGTCAGGCCGACGGACGGATCGATCACGTCGGCTGCCGCCCGGCGTCCACCGCCAAGCGCGACGACCGCAACGCCGACTGCCCGGGCATCTACGCCCGTGACCACGCCGTCATGTTCGGCATAGACCGGCGCTTCCACCGGAGCCTTGGCGAGATAGAGTTCCGGCTTGTCCATGAAGTCGGCCGGGCCGCCGAGCGCGTGAACCATCTGGGCGAATTTCTCCGCCGCCTTGCCGCTCTGGAATGCGTCGCGCATCATGTCGGAACCGGCCTCTGCATCAGCGGCGATACCGCCGGAGGCAAGCAATTCGCCGCCCTGTGCCACGGTGACATCCCAAAGTCGGTTGTCGATGGCCGTGCCTTTCAGGAAGTCGACAGCGTTCTGCATTTCAACCGCATTGCCTGCGGCGGACGCCAGCGGCTCGTTCATGTCGGTGAGGAGCGCCGTGGTCTTCAGGCCCGCTCCGTTTGCAACCAGCACCAGGCTTTCGGCGAGCGCGCGAGCATCTTCCAGCGTTGCCATGAACGCGCCCGTGCCCCACTTCACGTCCAGCACCAGACCCTGCAGACCGGCCGCCAGCTTCTTGGACAGGATCGACGCGGTAATCAGATCGATGCTCTCGACCGTGCCGGTCACATCACGAATGGCATAAAAACGCTTGTCTGCGGGAGCCAGGTTGCCGGTCTGGCCGATGACGGCGCAACCGATCTCCTTGACCACCTTCTTGAACAGCAGATTGTCCGGCTGTGTCTGATAGCCCGGGATACTGTCGAACTTGTCCAGCGTGCCGCCGGTATGGCCGAGGCCGCGGCCGGAAATCATCGGCACGGCAGCACCGCAGGCGGCCAGCGCCGGTGCGAGCATCAAGGAGACGTTGTCGCCGACACCACCGGTGGAATGCTTGTCGAGGATTGGCGCGTCGATGCCGGACCAGTCCATCACATCGCCGCTGTCGCGCATGGCGAGTGTCAGCGCCACACGTTCGTCAACGGTCAGCCCCTTGAAGAAGACGGCCATGGCAAGCGCCGCCACCTGGCCTTCCGTGACCGAGCCGTCTGCCAGACCCTTGACGAAGAACTGGATCTCCGCAGCGTCCAGCGTTCCACCGTCGCGCTTCTTTCTGATGAGTTCTTGCGGCAGCATTTGTTGTCCTTCTTGAAGCCGTCTCAATAGCCGTGGTGGGAATGGTCCACGATTTCCTGGCCCTCGATCGTGGAGATCAGGGCATCCAGAAGACCGCTGGCGCCAAAGCGGAACGTGTGTGCCGATATCCAGTTCTGGCCCATGATCTTGTCGGCAAGCGCCAGATAGGCGGCTGCGTCCTCGGCCGTCTTGATGCCACCCGCCGGCTTGAAACCGATGACACGTTCGGCGTTGTCGCGCCGGGCTTCCTCGATCGCGGTCAGCATTATCTCGGCCGCTTCCAGCGTCGCATTGACGGCCACCTTGCCGGTCGAGGTCTTGATGAAATCCGCACCAGCCCCGATGGCAATGTTAGAAGCTGCGTGGATCAGCAACGGGTCCTTGATCTCACCCGTTTCCAGGATGACCTTGAGCAGCGCCGGTTCCGGAATGGCAGCCTTCACGCGGATGATCTGTTCTTCCGCAAAGCCCTTGCGGCCGGCGCAGAAAGCCTTGTAGGGCATCACCAGATCGATCTCGTCAGCCCCGTCGGCCAGCGCCTGCTTCGTCTCCAGCAAGACCGCTTCCGTATCTTCACCGCCTTCAGGGAAGTTGACCACGGTTGCCACCTTCACGCCGGTGCCGGTCAGCTCCTTCGCCGCCTGCGCGACAAAACGCGGCCAGACGCAGACAGCAGCGACAGACCCGTGATCCGTCACGGTTCGCCCGGTCAGTTTGGAGATGTCGGCTGCCGTGCAGTCGTCATTGAGGTTGGTCAGGTCGACGAGCCCGAGGGCACGTTTGGCGTTTTCGATCATGTCGCTCATTGGCCGATCTCCTTCACGAATGCCCGCACCAGCTCTTTCATACGTTCCATGCCCTGCAAGGCGACGGACTTGGTTTCGTCGTGAGACAGCGCATGCGTCTGCATGCCTGCGCCGTAATTGGTGATAATCGACATGGCCGCGACACGCATGCCCAGGAACCGGGCCATGATGACTTCCGGCACCGTGGACATGCCCACCGCGTCCGCGCCCAGTGTCTTGGCCATGCGGATTTCGGCTGGCGTCTCGAAAGACGGGCCGGAGAACCACATGTAGACGCCCTCGGCAACCGGATCGCCGGTTTCCTCGGCCACCTTCTTCATGGCCGCGCGCAGGTCCGCATCGTAGGCGGTGCTCATGTCGAGGAAGCGCTTTTCGTCCTCTTCGCCGATCAGCGGGTTCATGCCCGACCAGTTGATGTGGTCGGAAATCAGCATCGGCGAGCCGGGAGCAACTTCCTGGCGCAGGGAACCGGCCGCATTGGTTGCCAGCAGGATCTCGCAACCGAGCTCCTTCAGCGTTTCCACCGGCGTGCGCATGACCGTCGGATCGCCGCCCTCGTAATAGTGGGCCCGGCCCGACAGGATGACCACCGGCACTCCGGACAGCGTGCCGGCAACCAGCTCGCTGGAATGGGACGTGACGGTGGAGACCGGAAATTCGGTCAGGTGCGAATAAGGAATGCGGACAGCATCCTCGACTTCCTCGGCAAGCGCGCCGAGGCCGGAGCCGAGGATCATGCCAATCTTGTACGAGCCCTCCCGGGCAGCGCGGACAATATCCGCGCATTCACGGCCGAAACCACTCATTGTGGGTCAGTCCTTCTTATTTTGACGTGTATTCCAGTTCGAAGGCGGCAGGCAGCAGTTCATCCATCGTGAAGCTGCGCCGGATGCCGTCGAGATCCGCGACATGGACAACCAGTTCGTCCGTGCCGAATTCCTTCAGACGCTGGCGGCACATGCCGCACGGCGTACACAAGGCCGCATCGCCAATGACGACGGCCTCCGCGATTTCGCGATAACCGGCCGCGATCATGGCGCTGACCGCCCCACCTTCCGCACAGACGCTCACCGGATAGGAGGCGTTCTCGACGTTACAGCCGGTGAAAACGGTGCCGTCCGGTGCACGCAGGGCCGCGCCGACCAGGAAGTTGGAATAGGGTGCATATGCGTTTTCACGAACCGCTTTTGCGGCCTCGAACAACGCGTCCAGATCGCTCATGAACGCTCCTTGAGATACGGAATGCCTGCCGCCTTTGGCGGGATTGCCTTGCCGATGAAGCCTGCAAGCAGGATCACGGTCAGAATATAGGGCAGTGCCTGGAAGAACTGCACGGGAATTTCGCCGATACCGGGTAATTTCTGGCCCTGCATCCGGATGGCGACTGCATCGAGGAAGCCGAACAACAGGCAGGCGAACATGGCGTTTGCCGGTTTCCACTTGGCGAAAATCAGCGCCGCCAGTGCGATAAAGCCCTTGCCTGCCGTCATGTCCTTGATGAAGCCGGACGACTGGGCGATGGAGAGATAGGCTCCGGCAACACCGCACAGGGCACCGCAGGCGATCACCGCCCGGTAGCGCAGCCAGGTGACCGAAATACCGGCGGTATCGACGGCCGCCGGGTTTTCCCCGACCGCACGCAGACGCAGGCCGAAACGGGTGCGGAACAGCACCCACCAGGTCAGCGGGACGGCCAGGAAGGCCGCATAGACCAGAATGTTATGACCCGACAGAAGTTCACTGTAGAGCCCACCGATGACCGGAACGTCGCGCAGTTCCTCCGCGTACGGCAGGATGATGTCCCGGAAACGTCCACCCTCCGGCAGCGACGGCGTACGGCCGCCCTGACGGAACCAGGTCTGACCGAGCAGTGCCGTCAGGCCCGCGGCCAGGAAGTTGATGGCGACGCCGGACACGATCTGGTTGCCGCGATTGGTGATCGAGGCGAAGCCGTGGATCAGGGACAGGCCGATCGAGACGGCCATACCCGCCAGAAGGCCGATCCAGGCATTTCCGGTCAGGTACGCCACGGCACCGGCCCCAAAGGCGGCACCGAGCATCTTGCCTTCCAGGCCGATATCGACCACGCCGGAGCGTTCCGAATAGAGCCCCGCGAGACAGGCCAGCAGCAGCGGTGTCGACAGGCGGACGGTGGAATCGAGTGTCAGGATCACGATCTCGAACATGATCACGCCTCCTTCGCGGCAAGGGCCCGGGAGGGCGTGAACAGCTTGACGATGGCCGGACGGAACATGTGCTCAAGCGCACCGGCGAACAGGATCACGAGGCCCTGGATCACGATGATCATGTCCCGCGTGATGTTCGGCATTTCGAACGAAAGCTCCGCGCCGCCCTGATAGAGCATGCCGAACAGGATCGACGCCAGAACGATGCCGACCGGATGGGCCCGGCCCATGAGTGCGACGGCAATGCCGACGAAGCCGTAGCCGGTCACGAAGTCGATCAGCAACCGGTGCTGCGAGCCCATGATCTCGTTGATCGCCATCATGCCTGCCAGACCGCCGGATATGAGCATGGTGATGACAATGGTGCGCACCGGCGAGATACCGGCATAGACCGCTGCCGTGGCATTGGCGCCGAAGGACCGGATCTCGAAGCCCAGTTTGGTGCGCCAGATCAGGACCCAGACCAGCACACATGCCGCCAGCGCGACGAAGAGCGACAGGTTGACCGGGGCATAGCCGAAGCCGAAGGACGGGAAGATATCGTTCAGGAACGGCAGACGGCCGCCCGCCTCGAAGGTCCGCGTTTCGGGCTGCATCGACCCCGGTTTCTTCAACGCGTTGTTGAGCAGATAGACCATCAGCGACGAGGCGATGAAGTTGAACATGATGGTGGTGATCACCACGTGGCTGCCGCGGGTCGCCTGCAGCCAGGCCGGAATAAACGCCCAGGCGGCCCCCATCAGCGACGAGCCAATGATGGCAAACGGCAGGGTGATGTACCACGGCACGATTTGGTCCAGCGCCAGACAGGCAAAGGCAACCCCGAGACCGCCGATATAGGCCTGCCCCTCGCCGCCGATGTTGAAGAGCCCGGCATGAAAGGCGACGGCCACGGCCAGGCCGGTGAAGATGAAGTTGGTGGCGTAAAACAGCGTGAAGCCGATGCCTTCTCCATATCCTACGGAGCCCCAGACCAGGAGCTGCACCGCGTCCAGCGGGTTTTCACCGATCAGGACAACGACGAGGCCCGACACCAGAAAGGCGGCGGCCAGGTTCAGGAACGGTATCAGGCCGTAATCGACCCAGCGCGGGAGCTGACCGGCACTCATCGCGCGCCTCCTTCAACAGCCATCTTGTTGTTATCTTCCACACCGGCCATCAGCAGGCCAAGTTCGCCTTCGTCCGCATCGCTGCCGCGTTCGCCGACGATCTTGCCGTCGAACATCACCAGCACCCGGTCGGACAGCGCACGGATTTCGTCAAGTTCTACCGAGACCAGCAATATGCCCTTGCCGGCATCGCGCATTTCCACGATGCGGCGGTGGATGAATTCGATGGCGCCGATATCGACACCGCGCGTCGGCTGACCAACCAGAAGCACCTCCGGATCGCGCTCGATCTCGCGCGCCAGCACGATCTTCTGCTGGTTGCCACCCGAGAAATTGGCGGTCTTCAGCATCGGATTGGGTGGGCGGATATCGTATTTCTCGATCTCCGCCACAGCGTTTTTCTTGATGGCGGCAAGATCCATCAGAACGCCCCTGGAATAGGCCGGATCGCGGTGATAGCCGAGGATGGAATTCTCGTATTCGGAGAAGGAATTGATGAGGCCCATCCGGTGCCGGTCTTCCGGCACGTGGCCCATGCTCTTGGCCCGCATGTCTGCGGCATCAAGCGTGCTCGTTCCCAGATCAATGGTCTCGCCGTTGATCTTCAGCGTGCCTCTGGTCGCGCGGCGGATGCCCGCAAGGGTTTCCAGGAGTTCCGACTGGCCGTTGCCGGAGACACCGGCGATGCCGACGATTTCGCCCGCACACACGATGAAGGAAACGTCCTTGACCACCTGAACGCCGCGGCTGTCGGTGACCGTCAGGTTCTCGACTTCCATTACGGGTGCCTTGGGTTGCGCCGGTTTCTTGTCGACGCGCAGCAGAACACTTCGGCCGACCATCAGTTCGGCCAGTTCTTCCATGGAAGTGCTCGCCGTTTCGCGTGTCGCCACCATCTCGCCGCGGCGCATGACGGAAACGGTGTCCGTCGCTGCCATGATCTCGCGCAGCTTGTGCGTGATCAGCAGAACCGTCTTGCCCTCGTTCTTCAGGACTTCGAGGATCTTGAAGAGATGGTCCGCTTCCGGCGGTGTCAGAACGCCGGTCGGTTCGTCGAGGATCAGAACTTCCGCGCTGCGATAGAGCGCTTTCAGGATTTCCACTCGCTGCTGCAGGCCGACCGGTAGATCCTGGATCAGGGCGTCCGGATCGACACGCAGCTCATATTCGTCTTCCAGCCGCTTGAGTTCCGTCCGGGCGCGGTTGATGCCGCCGGACAGGAGGGCGCTGTCCTCGGCGCCCAGCACCACGTTTTCAAGCACCGAGAAATTATCGACCAGCATGAAGTGCTGATGCACCATGCCGATGCCCAAGCCGATGGCGGCCTTGGAGTCCGAGATGGTGACCTTCTTGCCGTCCACCAGGATGTCGCCCTCGTCGGCCTGATAGAAGCCGTAGAGAATGGACATGAGCGTCGATTTGCCTGCCCCGTTCTCGCCGATGATGCCGTGGATCGACCCTTTCTTGACCACAAGGTCGATGTCCTTGTTGGCATGAACCGGGCCAAAGCGCTTGTTGATCTTGCGCAGTTCGATTGCCGGCGTATCGCTCATGCGTTCCCCCAGGCGTGACTGTTTTTCTTTGTCATTGTTATTGCCCCTCGCCGCTGCCTTGCTGTGTCCCGATCAGAAAGGACACGCTCCGTCCGTGACGACATCGTGAACCTTGACGCTGCCGTCGGAGATAGCGGCAACGGCAGCGTCCGCCGCAGCCTTCATGTCCGGCGTGATCAGGTCCTTGTTGTTTTCGTCCAGCACCCAGTCCATGCCGCCGTCCGCGACGCCCAGCACCTTGATGCCGGGTTCGAAGGTTCTGTCCTTCGCTGCCTGAAAGCTGTCGTAGACGGCATTGTCCACGCGCTTGCGGATGGAGGTCAGGACCTTGCCCGGGTGCAGGCCGTTCTGGTTGCTGTCGGTGCCCATGCCGAGCACGCCCTTGTCTGCCGCTGCCTGCAGCACACCGATGCCGGTTCCCCCGGCTGCCTGAATGATCACATCGGCGCCCTGGTTGATCTGGCCAATGGCCAGTTCACTGCCGCGAACGGGATCGGCAAAGGCGGCCGGCGTATCGCCCGTCATGTTGGACAGAACGCGGATGTCCGCTCTGGCGGCCTGCGCGCCCTGCTTGTAGCCGCACAGGAACCGCTGAATGATCGGTATATCCATGCCGCCGACAAAGCCGATGGTGCCGCTTCTGGAGGCCATGCCCGCCAGCAGGCCGCCGATATAGGCACCCTCATGTTCCTTGAAGACGTAGGAGCGCACGTTCGGCTGATCGACCACCATGTCGACGATGGCAAAATCCGTATCGGGAAAATTGGGCGCTACCTGGCCAAGCGAATTGGCCTGATTGAAGCCGATGGCGACCACGGGCGATGCGCCCCGGCTGGCGAAATTCCGCAAGGCCTGCAGGCTCTGCGCATCGCGTTCCAACTCGAATTCCCGAACGGTGCCGCCGTCCTGGTCCTGAAACCGTTTCACGCCGGCATAGGCGCTTTCGTTGAATGAACCGTCGAACTTTCCGCCGACGGAATAAACGATGGCCGGTTCGGCCAGACTTGCCGTTGTTGTCATGAAGACAGCGCAGGCCGCAGCAATGACGCCTGATGTGAGACGGAGCATCCTGTCCTCCGAAAACGGGTTGGGCACGCCAGAAAATACAGGTGGACCTCCGCGCGAAACCGCGCGGAGGTCCGTTAGATCTGCCTTACATCGGGCAGGACTGGTCGGCCATGTAGTCGTGAACTTCGATCTCGCCGGAGATGATCTTCTGGGTCGCTTCTTCGACCTTGGCTTTCATCTCGTCGTTGACGAGTTCGGCATTGTTGTCGTCCAGCGCCCAGTCGACGCCGCCTTCCTTGAGGCCGAGCACTTCGAAGCCGGAAGACCAGCTGTCGTTGGCGGCGTCTTCGAACGCCTGGTAGACGGCGATGTCAACGCGCTTCAGCATGGAAGTCAGAACCGAACCCGGATGCAGGTTGTTCTGGTTGCTGTCCACGCCGATGCCGAGCTTGCCGGCGTCAGCAGCAGCCTGCAGAACACCGATGCCGGTGCCGCCGGCGGCGTGATAGACGACGTCAGCACCACGGTCGAACTGCGACTTGGCCAGTTCGCCACCCTTGACGGGATCGTTCCAGGCCGCGCCGGTGGTGCCGGTCATGTTCTCGAACACTTCCGCGTTCGGGTTGGCGGCCATCACGCCCTGCTTGTAGCCGCAGGAGAACTTGCGGATCAGCGGAATGTCCATGCCGCCGACGAAGCCGACCTTGCCGGTTTCGGACGCCATAGCGGCCAGCATGCCGACGATGTAGGAGCCTTCCTGCTCTTTGAACAGGATGGAGCGCACGTTCGGCAGGTCGACGACCATGTCGACGATCGCGAACTGCGTGTCCGGGAATTCCTTGGCAACCTTTTCCACGGCATTGGCCTGGGAGAAGCCGATGGCGACGATCGGGTTCATGCCGCGCTTGGCGAAGTTGCGCAGAGCCTGTTCGCGCTGGCTATCGTTCTGGATTTCGAAGTCGCGGTATTCGACGCCGGTGTCTTCCTTGAACTTTTCAGCGCCGTTGTAGGCACCTTCGTTGAACGACTTGTCGAAACGACCGCCCAGATCGTAAAGCACTGCCGGCTTGATATCGGCTGCAAGTGCGCCCACGGCGGTAAAGGCCAGGCCGGCAAGCGCGGTGCCGATGGTAAGAAGCTTTTTCACTTATATGTCCTCCGACATGCGGGGGCCTGCCTTGTGGCCGGCCCGTTTCCCCTCGTGGCCCAGCCGCATCATGCGGACTGTGCCAGCTGCAATCCGGCCCGTGCCGTCAGAGCCCTCGCAAGGGTCTCGTCTGCCACAAGGTCGGTAATGACACCGGTACGCAGGGCCGCGAGCGTGGCTTCCACCTTGCTCTCCCCACCTACCAGCGCAATCACACGGCGCCCGCGCACTTCATCGAAATGCAGACCCACGGCGCAATCGCCGAGCGGATCCGGGGCCAATTTTCCCTCGATCGTCAGAAAGCGCCCCATCAAATCACAGACGGCGCCGCCCGACAGCAAATCTTCCTGTTCTTTTTTGGAAATCATGCCGCGCTGGACAAGATGCCCCTCGTTCTCGACGGAGCCGATCCCGATCAGGAAGGCATCCGACTGGCGCGCGCGGTCCATCAGGTCCTGCACGCTGCGCTGGGTCAGGAACATCGCCTTTTCGTCCTGGTTCTCGGCAAAATAGGGAACCGGCAGATAGTAGCCGATGCCACCTGTGCGTTCCTGCATCTTCTGAACGATGTCATAGGGGTTGGCGGCAAGCGTGCGTGTCAGGGATCCGCAGATCGACATGATTTCCAGATCGTTTCGCGTGACCTTCGGCAAGGCCTCGACAGCCGCCGTCAGCGTACGGCCCATGCCGACGCCAAGGCGAGTGACATTGTTACCGCCGAGCAGGCCGGACAGAAACTGTGCCGCAGACACCGCCACGGCCCTGAGAGCGCTGTCGTCATCACCGCCGCCAAGATCGGGCGCGATGATGCAATTGGTCAGGCCGAAATGCTCCGTCAGCTCCTTTTCAAGCTGAAGGCATTCCATCGGGCGACCATCGACCTGGAATT
The DNA here is from genome assembly GCF_000168975.1 of Roseibium aggregatum IAM 12614. Lineage (GTDB taxonomy): Bacteria > Pseudomonadota > Alphaproteobacteria > Rhizobiales > Stappiaceae > Roseibium > Roseibium aggregatum. The sequence continues at coordinate 171,999 of NZ_AAUW01000006.1, read as the reverse complement.
TGACGAATCCGGCTTTTTGCGCATGAGCGATCAGGCGATGCACCTTGGCAGGCGACACGCCAAGCTGTGAGGCAATCTCACCCTGGGTACGGCCGCCCACAAAGGACAGCCACGCTGCCCGGATGGCCATATACGATGTCCAGTCGTCGTCGCGAGTCTGCATTCCGCGTCGAAACCTTCCCCTCCAGAGCCACTGCACACGCCTTGCGGCGGACAGGATGCTCAACCACTCTCAAAACGCCCGGCCTTTCGGCATTGCACCACGCTGGATGAAATACCTGCCCGTTCAGCCATGCGACGCGGTTGACCGCAACGGTCCGGCTGTGCCCTGCTCTCTTTCGGAGCTTTTGTTTTCCGGGGCCGCGAAGGCTCTCCGAAAAATTCTTCACCAAGTGAGAATTTCTTCAGATCATGACCAGCCTTGCCTTTGCCGTCAACTAAAAAAACTGCCAATTTTCTGGCTGATTGCTGCATTTCTGGGCAGCAATATGCGTCAAACACCACCTCTGAGTGGCGGCAAATTCTGCCCAAGGCTGCGGATTTTTTGGACGAGCACGGCAAATTTTGCCTAGCTGCACGGCAAAATTTGCCGGTGGATTTTCCACATCTAGCAAACACCAGTGCATGACCGGCCGGAATACGGCCGTTTAAACGGACTGCCCCGGACCCTGTCAAAGCTTCTGAATTGACTGCTTTTTTGGGACACCGACCTGCAATCTCGCCAGAATTTCTCACGGGTTTGCGCAAAAATGTGACCGTCATGGCGGATTGATTTCCCTCGAAAAAACACCACCTTACTTATACGTAAGGCCAGACGTTCGGCCATGGATGAAAAATTTGCCTAGCAAGTCGGGAACATATCCCGAGCCTGTGGATAGAACATGCACTGCGTGCACATTACTTTTGCCAGCTTGGGAATATTACGCTACGTTTGGCATGTAGCTTGCTAAGTAAATTTCGAAGCTGAACCAAGGCATTCAGCCAGTGCCTTGTTAGGAATCACGAGGAACGGAAAGATAAGGAATTAAACAACAAAATAAACAGGGGAGACGTGGCCATCCTGCCGAAAGGCTGACTTAAGGAGAAGAACCATGCGTCTCGACATAACAAAACTAGACTGTGCAACGACGGTTACAAATTTACTGTCACTGATCTGTGTGGCATTCCTTTTTGCCGCGCCTGCCTCAGCCCGAGACTACCGTCCGGCCCTGATGGCTTCTTCGCAATACAGCTATAATCCGGCCAATGAAGTGGACGTCGAGCTCGTCCTGGCTGTCGATATCTCTCAATCCATGGATACTGAGGAACAGGAAGTGCAGCGCGCCGGGTATGTCGCCGCTCTCACCTCCAGGGAATTCCTTGACGCCATTCAGGTGGGTCCGATCGGCCGTGTTGCCGTGACCTACATGGAGTGGGGCGGTGTCGACGAGCATTTCATCGTGGCCGACTGGACGGTGATCCAGGACGCAGGGTCTGCCGCTCACTTTGCTTCCAAGATCGCGGAAGCGCCGCTCCGGCAGGTCCAGCGCACCTCCATTGCCTCAGCGCTCGAAAAGTCCGTCTTTCTGGTTCAGAACAACCAGTATGAGGGTTTGCGGCGCGTGATCGACATTTCCGGTGACGGCCCGAACAACCAGGGCGGTTCGGTGACGGCAATGCGCGACCGCATGGTGGCAGCCGGCGTCACCATCAACGGTCTGCCGCTGATGATGAAATCGAACAAGAACACCTGGCAGGCAATGCTCAACCTCGACCACTATTACGAGGATTGCGTCATCGGCGGTCCGGGCTCCTTTGCCATTCCAGTGCGCAGCCAGGAAGCGTTCGCCGATGCGATCCGCATGAAGCTGGTGATGGAGATCGCCGGACTACACCTGCAGGAGCCCGACCCTTATTTCCAGCGTGTGGCCGGACGCGAGCCGATCCGCTGCAATCTGTTCGACTGACCGCCACGTCTCCATTCTCCTTATCACCTGCCGCGTTCCGGTCTGGAACGCGGCATTTTCTTTTCCTTTCGGCCAGCCGTCTTCCCGAAGGGAACAGCTTCTGAGCCAACCCCGTCATCTTCCTTTGCCTAAAGCGCTTTGAACGGCTAAACACTTTCCCGCTGCTGTCGCTTCCGGCCAGGGTGTCTTTTCGTCCGTTTTCATCAGTGCACGAACAGACCTCCCGGGACTTTGGTTTCGATCAGCTTTCGGCTATTCAATCGATCCGGATTGCCTAGACCCCAGAGGACCACCGATGCCTGCCACGCCCACTCTTGCGCTTGTCGCGCATGACGCCAAAAAAGACGCCATGGTCGAGTTCGCCAGACGGCACCAGGACAAGCTTTCCGTCTTCGATCTGGTCAGCACCGGCACCACCGGCGGCCGTATTCTGGAAGCCTGTCCGACCCTCAAGGTCACGCGGCTGAAAAGCGGTCCACTCGGCGGCGACCAGCAGATCGGCGCCATGATTGCCGAAGGCAAGCTGCAGGGCCTGCTGTTCTTCGTCGACCCGCTGTCGCCCATGCCGCATGATGTCGACGTGAAGGCCCTGATGCGCCTTGCCGTCGTCTATGACATGCCCATGGCCCTCAATCCGTCGACCGCGGATATCCTGCTGCGCTCCGCCCGCCTTCAGGGCCTCAAGACCACGTCCGCGACACCTGAAGTTGGCTCCCTGTCCTCATGAGTTTTTCCAAGAACACAAAATCCTTTGCCTATCCGGTTCTGGTGGCCGACATCGGCGGCACCAATGCCCGTTTCGCTCTGGTTGACGACGCAGAGGCGCCCACCCGCATGTGCGGCAAGACGGCGACGGCGGATCACACTGATATTTCCTCCGCCATCCGCGACGTGGTTCTTCCGGAAGCAACGCCGAAACCGCGCACCGCGATCATCGCGGTTGCCGGGCCTGTCACAGGCGACAAGATCCCCCTGACCAATGCGGCCTGGGTCATCGAACCATTGAAGATGATTGCCGACCTTGGTCTGGAGGAAGTCATCGTTCTGAATGATTTCGAAGCGCAGGCTCTGGCCCTGCCCGGGTACAGCGGCGGCGACATTGAACAGGTCGGCTCCGGCACCATCCGGGGTGAGAGCGCCAAGTTCGTGCTCGGCCCCGGCACCGGTCTCGGTGCTGCGGCAATGATCTATGCCGCACAGACCTGGATCCCGGTTCCCGGTGAAGGTGGCCATGTGGAACTCGGCCCGGTAACGCCGGAAGACGTTGCCATCTGGCCGCATATCGAACTTGTCGGCGGACGGCTGGGCGCAGAACAGATCCTGAGCGGCACCGGCCTGCCCCGTCTTGCCCGCGGCGTCGCCGCCTTTATGGGTACGCACCGGCGTTTCGAGACCGCAGCCAGCATAACCATGGCCGCAGAAGACAACGATCCGGTGGCGGTGAAAACGCTGGAGGTCTTCGCCCGGGCCCTTGGCCGCGTTGCGGGCGATTTCGCACTCACGGTTCTGGCACGCGGTGGCGTCTATCTTACCGGCGGCGTCACGTCGCGGATCACGCGTTTCCTGACCGACGGCGGTTTCCGCGCCGCATTCGAGGCCAAGGCACCCCATGAAGCCTTGATGGCCAAGATCCCGACCTTCATTGTCCGTCACCCGGACCCGGCGCTGGAAGGCCTTGCCTCCTTCGCACGCGCGCCGGAAGCCTTTGCGGTGGACATGCAGGGCCGACAATGGATCGCTGGTGCCGAACCGGGCGCGAGCTGACACGGGCGCCATGTTCTCCGCCCCAGCCTTCGCAACCTCGCTGCCAATCGACGGTGTCCTGCCGGAGCTTCTGGCAACGCTTGAGGCGGGGCCCAATGCGGTTCTGGTTGCCGAACCGGGCGCAGGCAAGACGACCCGCGTGCCGCTGGCTCTTTTGAATGCAGCCTGGCGTGGTGACGGCAAGATCCTGGTCCTGGAGCCAAGACGTCTGGCAGCGCGTGCCGCTGCGCGCCGGATGGCGGGCGAACTGGGCGAGAAACCAGGCGAGACCGTGGGCTACCGGGTGCGCATGGAAACGAAGGTCAGCACCCGCACGCGGATCGAGGTCATCACGGAAGGCGTTTTCACCCGGCTCATTCTGGACGATCCGGAACTGACGGGCGTTGCTGCCATTCTCTTCGACGAATTTCACGAACGCTCGCTTGATGGCGACCTTGGCCTGGCGCTGGCGCTGGATGTGCAGTCGGCGCTGCGAGATGATTTACGGCTGCTGCCGATGTCCGCAACGCTCGATGCCGCCAGCATTTCGCAGCTGCTCGGCAACGCGCCGGTGATTGAAAGCACGGGCCGCAGCTACCTTGTCGAAACGCGCTATCTGGGGCGAACGCCGAACGAGCGCATCGAACCGCAGACGGTGCGGGCCATCCGACAGGCTCTTGCAGAAGAAACAGGTTCCGTACTGGTGTTTCTGCCCGGACAGGGCGAGATCCGCCGCACCGCCGAGATGCTGGAGGGCAAGCTTCCTGCCAATTGCCAGGTGGCACCGCTTTACGGCGGATTGGACGCCAAAGCCCAGGACGCAGCCATCCGGCCGGCCGATGCCGGAATCCGCAAGATCGTGCTGGCGAGTGCCATCGCCCAGACCTCGCTGACCATCGAAGGTGTGCGTGTCGTTATCGACAGCGGTCTGGCGCGCGTGCCGAAATACGAGCCACAGACCGGGCTGACCCGGCTGGAAACCGTGCGTGTTTCCCGCGCATCCGCAGACCAGCGCCGGGGCCGTGCCGGGCGTACCGAGCCCGGTGTCTGCTACAGGCTCTGGGACGAAGCGCAGACCGTGGCCCTGCCCCAGGCTGAGGCGCCGGAGATCCTGGAAGCGGATCTGACCGGCCTGGTGCTGGACCTTGCTGCCTGGGGGACGCTCGATCCGCAGGCTCTCGCCTTTGCCGACCCGCCGCCGCAAGCCGCCTGGACCGAAGCAAAGGCATTGCTGCAGGATCTGCACGCACTGGATGACCACGGACGCCTGACCGGAGACGGCAAGGCCCTGGCAAAGCTCCCGCTGCATCCGCGCCTCGCGCATATGGTGATCGAAGGCGTTGCCCGCGATCTCGGCTTTACCGCCGCCATGATCGCGCTGGTTTTGTCCGAACCGGGCCTCGGCGGCCGGGACCCGGACCTGCGTGCACGTTTGCAGTCCTTGCGTCACGACAAGAGCCAGCGTGTAAAAGACGGCCGCCAGTTGGCCGAACGGTGGCTGAAGCAGGCTGACGGGTCGGGCAAGGAGATTGAGCCGGAGAGTGCCGGACTTCTGCTCGCCCTTGCCTATCCCGACCGGGTTGCCCAGCAACGCGGGCAAACCGGCCGCTTCCGCCTTGCGAACGGCCGGGGCGCTGAGTTGGAGGCGGAACATGCCCTTTCCCGGGAAGCGTTCCTGACCGTCGCCGATATTCAGGGCAAGGCCGCAAGCGGACGCATTCAGCTTTGCGCGCCAATCTCCAAGGCCGATATCGAGGATTTGTTTGCTGCCGACATTGTCGAGCAGGATGAAGTCCAGTTGACAGGCGATGGTGCGCTGAAGGCGCGGCGGGTCACCCGCTACAAGGCGGTCGAACTGAAGTCCGTCCAGATTCAGTCAGCCGATCCGGAAGCCGTTGAACGGGCCCTGATAGCCGAAATCCGCCGTCGCGGCGTCTCCCGCCTGCCCTGGAGCAAGGATCAGAAACGCCTGAAGAAACGTGTCGCCTATGCCCTTGAGAACGGCGCGCAGGATCTGCCCGACCTTTCCGACGGCACATTGACGGAGACACTGGAATCCTGGCTGCAGCCCTATCTCGCCGGCTGCACGAGCCTTGCTGCAATCGATACCGCTGTGCTGGGCAACGCGCTTGCAGCGCTCCTGCCCTACGATGCATCTGCACGGCTGGACAGCCTTGCCCCCTCGCACTTCACGGCCCCGACAGGCAGCAAGGTGCCGATCGACTATGGTGCAGCCGCAGGTCCGACGCTGTCCATTCGCGTGCAGGAACTCTTCGGCCTCAAGGATCATCCCAGCGTCTGTGACGGCAGACTGCCGCTGATCCTGGAACTTCTCTCTCCGGCTCAGCGCCCGATCCAGATCACCAAGGATCTCCCCGGTTTCTGGCAAGGCTCCTGGGCGGATGTGAAAGCCGACATGAAGGGCCGCTATCCGCGGCATCCCTGGCCGGACGACCCGACCGAGGCCGAAGCCACAAGACGGGCTAAGCCGCGGGGGAGCTAAGGCAGAAAGCCTTTCACTATAGAGCCAGCAATTTCTGATTGTGCTTGATGGTCGACTGGTGTTACCTAGGTGTAATGCCTTGCTGATTAAAGTTATTTTCCCCTCATGAGAACTCTTCCCTTCCTGGTTTTTTTTCTGATTATGGCATCTGGTGCACCGGCAGCGACACGTCTCGTCACGAAAGACGAGGCGAAGCTAATCGTTTCAGATATGCTGGAGCAAGCCGAGCCTTTACATCTCGAGTTGTTCGATCTCGACCCGTCCCTGGAGGACGTTCTCCTCAAGGGGAAAATCATATCGATCGGCAACAAGTTGACCGCCATCTCGACTTCCTACACACAAGCGCTGGAACGAGACCTTGCGTCAGGCGCGACTATGCATCCTGCCGGAGGAAAACAATCGCAGCTTGCCCCATTATGGATGTGCGAAAATGCGGTCTCGCAACTTTCGAAGTTTGCAGAGACCTTGGTGGATGTTGATCGTCAGATTCAGAACCCGATGTATCTTGCCCGGACCTATTTCGGTTTCTTGAGCAATCGCGAAGATTGCAGGTACCAGATGGGCGAAGATCCTCCTGAAAATCTGAAGCAGCCGTCAGATCTTTACCGAAAGTATCTTGACCGCCTGAAAAACACTCTTCTCGACATGCGAAAACTCGACGATCCGGTATATTTCAAGGAGGCCAGATCCGATCCGGCAGAGTGGGTCCTGTTGCAGCGGAAACTGTTCTGGACTCTGCAAATCGGGCAGCGCTGGCCCCTCTACAAACTCCATTCGATCATGTCCAATCCGAGACCTTACTCGCCGGAGAAACAGAAAATCGTCGATCGTTTTCGCGCCTGCCAATCCCTGCAGACGTCATTTGACCGGCTATTCGACCGGTTCACAGCCAGCATCTTCTTCAACCAGCCTCCCTTGCTTGACTCTAGGTCCCTGTCAAAGCTGCTCGGGGAAATGAACGAGTGCGAAGACCTTCTGGCTGACCGATAGACCGGCGACACTCAGGTGCTATCCGCCAAACGTTATCTCGGAGAGCTCACTATCCAACTCGTTACCCTCTGTCATTGCCGAACTTTATTCGGAAATCCATGCTGGACTCGTTGAAACGACAAACCATCACATTTTCGATGAAGCGTCGTGGATGCCAGAGTCGAGCCCATTGGTGTCCGGTTTAAGTTCAGTGATTGGAGCTAACTCGCTGTCTTTTTTCCGAAACATTCGCTCTTCAGGGGCCTGGGATACGGTCCTCCTTCTCTCGGTTGTCATCCCGGTTTGGCGCGTAGCGTCAAGACCGGGACCCAGGATTCCGTGTGGCTGGCGATAGAAAAACTGAGCTAAGTCATGAAGATACTGGATCCCGGATCTCCGCTTCGCTCCGTCCAGGATGACAATCAAAAAACCGACCCATACTTGAAATCCCTTTCCGGCTCTTTGAACCAGGCAACAGTAGATCACCTCCGGCCATGACGCAGGAGAGGTTGAACGCGGTTTCGCGACGGCCCGTTTCCCCTCAATCGTCCGAGGCTGCCACCAGGCTGGCATTGCCGCCGGCGGCGGCGGTGTTGATGGAGACCACCTGTTCCAGGGCAAACCGGGTCAGGTAGGCCGGGCCGCCGGCCTTGGGGCCGGTGCCGGACAGGCCGGAGCCGCCGAAGGGCTGGGTGCCGACAACCGCGCCGATGGTGTTGCGGTTGACGTAGACGTTGCCGACAGAGAGGCGATCGACCACTTTCTTCACCGTTGCATCAATACGGCTGTGAACACCGAGTGTCAGACCGTAGCCGGTACCGGCAATCTGGTTCAGCACCTTGTCCAGGTCGCCCGCCTTGTATCGAACCACATGCAGGACAGGTCCGAAGACTTCCCGCGTCAGGGCCTCGGCCTTGTCCAGTTCGATGATGTGCGGAGCAACCCAGGAGCCATTGGCCAGCTTGCCGTGCGGCGTCTTGCCGGCATAGCGCAGTTTCTGGCTCTCCTTCATGTCGTCGACATGGGAGAGAATGTTGTCGCGTGCTTCCTCATCAATCACCGGACCGATGTCTGTCGACGGCAGCCGCGGGTCGCCCAGGCTGAGTTCCTTCGCTGCGCCTTCCAGCATGTCCAGCAGGTGATCGGCGACATCCTCCTGCACATACAGCAAACGCAGTGCCGAGCAGCGCTGACCGGCGGAGCGGAAGGCGGACATCATGACGTCATCGCAGACCTGTTCAGGCAGAGCCGTCGCGTCGACGATCATCGCGTTGATCCCGCCCGTTTCGGCAACGAGCGGAACAATCGGGCCGCGTTTTGCAGCCAGCGTGCCGTTGATCAGCCAGGCGGTTTCGGTCGATCCGGTAAAGGCCACCCCGGCAACAGCCGGATGGGAGGTCAGTGCGGCACCTACATCACCTTCGCCCGGGAGCAGGTAAAAGACATCTTCGGGGATACCGGCCTGATACATCAGCTTGGCTGTTTCATAAGCGATCAGCGGTGTCTGTTCCGCAGGCTTGGCCACAACGGCGTTGCCCGCCATCAGCGCGGCGCTGACCTGACCGAGGAAGATCGCCAGCGGGAAGTTCCAGGGAGAAATGCAGACGAAGACGCCGCGGCCACGATAGCGGTAGCGGTTTTCCTCGCCGGTTGGTCCTGGCATCAGCCTGCCTTCGCCGAACAGGTTTCTGGCTTCGGCTGCGTAGTAACGGCAGAAGTCGACCGCCTCACGAATTTCAGCAATGCCATCGGTCAGGCACTTGCCGGCTTCCAATGAGAGGATCGTCATCAGACGGTCCCGGTTGGCCTCCAGCAGGTCGCCAACCTTGTCGATGGCGGCCGCCCGCTCTTCAACCGGTCTGCGCGACCATTTCTCGAACCCCTTCTGGGCATTTTCGACAGCAAGGCGGGCCGTCTCGCTGTCCGCGAAACGCACCGTGCCAACCTTGGTTGTGCCGTCCATCGGGGCAAACACCGGATTTGCGTCGCCCGACGGTTTCAACCCCGCGCCCAGCGTGGCAGCGTCAGTGAAGGGAGCCGTGGTCTTGGCCATGCCGGATGTCAGCAGGTTGCGCTCCGCTGCATGACCGAACTCCACGCCATTGGAATTGCGGCGGCTGTCGCCGTAAAGGTCCTTCGGCAGCGGGATCGAGCGGTTGACGGCATGGTGGCCGTTGTCCAGCAGCTCTTTCGGCCGCTTGAGCATCTTTTCAACCGGTACGGAAGCATCCCCCACGATGGTGACGAAGGAGGAGTTGGCACCGTTTTCCAGAAGACGGCGCACGAGATAGGCCAAGAGGTCCTTGTGACCGCCGACCGGGGCGTAGATCCGGCACGGGAAGCCGTCACGCTCGACAACGGACTTGTAGAGGCTCTCACCCATGCCATGCAGGCGCTGGAACTCGTAGCCCTCCGCCTTGCCGCCGGACAGTTCGATGATCTGGGCAACCGTCAGCGCATTATGGGTGGCGAACTGCGGGTAGAGGACATCACGCGCCGCCAGCATCCGCTTGGCGCAGCACAGATAGGAAAGATCCGTTGCCGCCTTGCGCGAGAACACCGGATAACCTTCCGCACCGCCTTCCTGAGCGTGCTTGATTTCCGTATCCCAATAGGCGCCCTTGACGAGGCGTACCATCAGTTTGCGATTGGTCTTGCGGGCTGCGTTGACCAGCCAGTCGATCACGTGAATGCCGCGCTTCTGATAGGCCTGAACCGCAAGGCCGAAACCGTCCCAACCTTCGGTGACCGGATCGGTCAGCATGGCGGCAATGATATCCAGAGAGATCTCAAGCCGGTCGGCTTCTTCGGCATCGACGGTGAAGTTGAGGTTGTGGTCCTTGGCCATCTGCGCCAGTTCGCGCAACTTTGGCAGAAGCTCGTCGCGCACGCGCTCGCCGTTGACGGCCTGATAGCGCGGATGCAGCGCGGAAAGCTTCACCGAAATGCCCGGTCGGTCCGGCAGTTGCTTGTCGCCTGCGGCCTTGCCGATGGCGGCGATTGCCTTGGCATAGGACTGGAAGTAACGCTCGGCGTCCTTCTGCGTACGCGCGCCTTCACCCAGCATGTCATAGGAATAACGGTAGCCCTTGGCTTCCTGGGTCCTGGCGCGCTCCAGAGCCTTCTGGATGGTTTCACCGAGAACGAACTGGTGACCGAGCAGGCGCATCGCCTTTCGGGTCGCCATACGCACGGTCGGCATGCCCATGCGCTTGACGAGGCTGGACAGGATCGACTGGGGCGTGTCGCCCGGGTGCAGCAGACGGGAGGTGACGCCCAGCGCCCAGGAAGAAGCGGAGACAAGCCAGGTGTCGGATTTCGGGCCTGAGGGATCGTCGAAGCGGGCGGCTGCCAGCTTGTCCTCGATCAGCTTGTCGGCGGTCTTGGCATCCGGAACGCGCAGCAGCGCTTCTGCCAGCACCATCATGGCAAGGCCTTCGCGGGTTGTCAGGCCGAATTCGCGCATGAAGTCTTCCACGCCGCCGAGGCCCACCTGCACCGAGCGCATGTCCTGAATATAACCCCGGGCACGCTGGTCGATCAGCTTCTCCACCACCGGGTCGGTGTTGGCTTCCTTCAGAAGCGCTTCGACAAGCGTTTTGTCATCGGGGGCATATGCCGGGCGAAACGGCTCGAGTTCGGTCGAATTGACTGTCTTCATGGCTGCAACGGTTGCGGTCATGAGAACCTCCCAAAGGGGCCCCGCGGGGCCGGGTCACTAGATCCCCTAAAATATCTTGATTCAAAGTCCGCTTTTCGCTGTTTTTCGGGCCGTTCTCCGTGTATTTCTCTATTAATTTCTTTTTCGTAGGGAAATTCCCCATGCTTGACGCTACAGACCGGCGGATTCTGAAGGTTCTCCAGCAAGACGGCCGTATCACCAACACGGACCTCGCCGAGCGCGTCCATCTTTCAGCGACCGCAACAGCCGAACGCATGAAGCGGCTGGTGCGGGAAGGTTACATCGAACACTTCTCGGCCAGCCTCAATCCGAAGATGGTGGACCGGGGCTTGCTGGTCTTTGTCGAAATCCGTCTCGACCGCACGTCTCCGGAGATTTTCGACGCCTTCAAGGTTGCCGTCGAGCGATCGACCGACATCATGGAATGTCACATGGTGGCGGGTGGCTTCGACTATCTCATGAAGAGCCGCGTCAAGGACATGGAAGCCTATCGGGCCTTTCTGTCAGATGTCGTGCTAGCCCTGCCAGGTGTGCGTGAAACGCATACTTATGCCGTCATGGAAGAGATCAAGGACACGCATATCCTGCCCGTGTAATTTCCTGCACGACCACAAAAGCCCGAACACTCCTCGTTCACAAAGCCTTGTCTTGACCGCGCAATGCGCCTTGCGCGAGGGAACGGAGACCGGACACGATCCGCAACAGGGGACAATCTGATGAAACGCACGCTTGCCGCAACGCTTGGATTTCTCGGAGCACTCATGGCACCGGTTGCCTCTCCGGCACAGGAAGCTGCCACTGATCCGGCGTGGCAGGCCGTTCTGGACGATGCCAGAGGCGAGACCGTTTATTTCCACGCCTGGGGCGGCGAGCCGCGTATCAACGCCTATATCGCCTGGGCCGCAAGGGAAGTCGCAAACAATTTTGACGTTCGGGTGCTTCAGGTAAAGGTCAGCGACACGGGCTCGGTCGTCTCGCAGGTTCTTGCCGAAAAATCGGTCGGCAAAAGCAGTGGCGGCGCCGTTGATCTTGTCTGGCTCAACGGCGAGAACTTTGCGGCCATGAAGGAACAGGGTCTGCTGGCGGCCCCGGGATGGGCGCAATCCTTGCCGAACTGGCGCTACGTCGACGTGGAGAACAAGCCGACTGTCGTCCAGGACTTCACCGTTCCGACGGATGGCCAGGAAAGCCCGTGGGGCATGGCCAAGCTCGTGTTCATGTATGACAGCGCCCGCCTGGACACTCCGCCTGCAACGCTTGACGGGCTCCTGAGCTACGCCAAGGCGCATCCGGGCCGCTTCGCCTATCCGCAACCGCCCAACTTCTATGGCACGACCTTCCTGAAGCAGGTTCTCGTCAGCACGGTTCCCGACAAGGCTGCCCTGACAAAGCCGGTGGACGAGGCGCGTTTTGCAGAAATGACTGCGCCACTGTTTGCCTATCTGGATGAATTGCATGGCGCGCTCTGGCGTCAGGGCCGCGCCTTTCCGAAGGATGCCGCGCATATGCGCCAGTTGCTGGCCGACGGGGAACTGGACATCGCTTTTTCTTTCAATCCGTCCGATGCCTCAAGTGCCATTGCCAACGGCGAACTGCCGCCCACCGCCCGCACCTTCGTTCTGGATGGCGGCACTATCGGCAACACCCACTTTGTTGCGATCCCCTTCAACAGTTCCAGCCAGGCGGGGGCCAAGGTCTTTGCCAATTTCCTGCTGTCGCCTGCGGCACAGGCCCGCAAACAGGATCCTGCCATCTGGGGAGATCCGACCGTGCTGAACGTCGCCGGGCTGCCTGAAACCGAGAAGGTTCTCTTCGACACGCTCGACCTTGGACCGGCAACGCTGACACCCGAGCAGCTCGGCCCGGTGCTGCCCGAACCTCACCCGAGCTGGGTCAGCGCGCTGGAAGAAGCCTGGACCGCCCGCTACGGCGCCGAGTGAGCCGGAGGACGTGACGACGAAGCCGAGAGCGGGTCCAGCCGTACCGGTTATCCTGGTATCGGTCTTTCTGGCCGGGCCGGTTCTTGCCGGCCTTGCGGGTACCCTCCTGCCTGCCTTCGGCTACCTGCCGGCGCTGGGCCGCACCGGGTTCTCCCTTGAACCGATCCGGCATCTTTTCCAACAACCGGGCCTGATGACTTCTGTCTGGCTCAGCCTTGCCACGGGCCTGATGGCCTCCGTCCTGTCTTTGGCGATCGTGCTGCTGTTCGTGGCGGGCTGGTCTGGCACGAGGACGTTCCGACGCCTGACAAGGTTTCTGTCGCCGCTGCTTTCCGTCCCTCACGCCGCGGCGGCCATCGGCCTTGCCTTTCTAATCGCTCCATCCGGATTTCTGGTTCGGCTGGTCTCGCCCTGGGTGACCGGCTGGACCCGGCCGCCGGATGTTCTGATCCTCAACGATCCGCTCGGCATTGCCATGACCATGGGCCTTGTCGCCAAGGAAGTGCCTTTTCTGTTCCTGATGACACTCGCCGCGCTCAACCGCCCGCGGATCCAGGAGTATTTCAAGGCAGGGGCCAGTCTTGGTTATGGCCGTGTTGCAACCTTCTTCACAATCGTGCTGCCGCAGATCTACCCGCTGATCCGCCTGCCGGTTCTGGCGGTGATCGCCTATGCCACATCCGTCGTGGATGTTGCTGCCATCCTCGGGCCGACGACACCGGCCCCGCTCGCCCCGCGCCTCGTCCTCTGGATGAACGATCCGAATCTGGCCTACCGCCTGATGGCATCGGCCGGGGCCTTGCTGCAACTTGCCGTCAGCGCGGTTGCGCTCGGAACCTATCTGGCAGGCGAAAGACTGATTGCGGCGACTTCAAAGCGCCATCTCGTCACCGGACATCGTCACCTGCGCGAGCGCACTGCCAGATATGGTGGACTTCTGGTGATGGTCACCATAATTGCGGCCATGGTCCTGTCTCTCATGCTTCTCGGCCTGTGGTCCGCGGCTCGTTCATGGTGGTTTCCCGCCGTTCTTCCGCAGGCCTGGAATGTCATGCGAATGGCCGACACACTCGGCATGAGCCTGGGACTTCTCGGCACGACGGTCGCTCTGGCATCGGCCTCCGCTCTTGTCGCGACCGCCCTCACACTGTGGCTGCTGGAAAATCGCGATCACCGCAAGACATCCTCTTCCCGCCGCCTCAAAACACTTGTCTTCCTGCCGCTGCTGCTGCCACAGATCAGTTTTCTGTTCGGATTGCAGTTGCTGTTCCTGTCGGCTGATTTCAGCGGCACCTTCACCGCCGTTCTGCTGGCCCACCTGGTTTTCGTCTTGCCCTACGCCTTCCTGGCTTTGAGCGATCCCTGGGCCCGGCTCGATCCGCGCTATGCCAAAGCAGCCGCCGCCATCGGCGCATCCCGTGGCCGCATCTTCTGGCAGATCCGTTTGCCGTTGCTGCTGCGGCCCGTGCTGGTAACGCTTGCCGTGGCAGCCGCGGTCTCCGTCGGCCAGTATCTGCCAACCCTGATGGTTGGCGCGGGCCGGATTGTCACGGTGACCACCGAAAGCGTCGCGCTTGCGAGTGGAGGCAGCCGGCAGTCCGCCGCCTTGCTGGCCCTGCTGCAGCTTGGTGTTCCGCTGGCGGGCTTTGTGCTGGCTGCACTGCTGCCGGCCCTGCTTCACCGCAACCGGGCTGCAATGCGGCTGGAAAGGTGAGATCGCCGATGCACACCAACAGTGAGACAACAGGACTTTTTCTTCAGAACGTCGCGCTGCACCTTGGCGAAACGCTGCTGCTCAGGATCGACTGCCGGATAGAGCCCGGAACAGTGCTTACCGTCATGGGGGAAAGTGGCAGTGGCAAATCCAGCCTGCTCGACTTCATTGCCGGTTTCCTGCGGCCGGACTTTCAGGCCAGCGGCAAGATCCTGCTGGACGGGCAAGACCTCACGCCCCTTAACCCGCAAGAGCGGCACATCGGCCTGATGTTCCAGTCACCGCTTTTGTTTCCGCATATGTCGGTCTTGCAGAACCTGATGTTTGCCATTCCCGCAAGCGTCCGAAAGAGGTCGATCCGGCGGGAGATGGCGCAACAGGCGCTTGACGATGCCGGGCTTGCCGGGTTCGGTAGCCGGGACCCTGCGACCCTGTCCGGCGGCCAGCAGACCCGGGTCGCGCTTATGCGAACCCTTCTCGCCGAACCGCACGCGCTGCTGCTGGACGAACCTTTCTCAAATCTCGACAAGGCCCGCCGTGCCGACATTCGCGCGCTGGTCTTCGATGCGGCGAGAGAAAAGGGATTGCCGGTGCTTCTGGTCACGCACGACGAGGAAGACGCGACTGCGGCCAGCGGCAAGGTTCATGTTCTCGATGAGAGCGGACCGGGCAACGGCTGCGTCTGAGGTTTGGCCCGCGGTCTATCTGACGCAGCCAAGTCTACTTTCTTCTTGCCCTGTGAGCGTGGGCAAGTGGAACGCTTTGGGGAAAACGAAGCTTACGTCGACATCCGGCCCTGCGAGTGGGCTCCGGATCTGCGCTTCGCCAGTCCGGGGTGACACCGGATTGATGATCTGGACGTCGTGTCAGACAAGTAGGTCACATAGATGCAATTGCCCCCGCACACAGGGGCAGACGAGAAAAAGCAGAAGAACTGCGCCGTCTAAATAATTTTCTGATGACCGGCAGGACATCCCTGCCGTTGCCGGATTGGCTCCGACGACGGCAGAGGAAAATCGGGCTCGCGAGCCCTGCCCTTATTCGGCGGTATCCGCGGATTTTGCCTGCAGCAGGGAGTAGTTGTCGATGCCGATCCGTTCGATCAGGTCGAGCTGGGTTTCGAGGAAATCGATGTGGCTTTCCTCGTCGCTCAGGAGCTGTTCAAACAGCGCCATGGAGACATAGTCGCCGAGTTCGCGGCAGACTTCCCGGGCTTCGTGGTAAAGGGCGCGCGCAACGTATTCGGCAGCAAGATCGCCTTCCAGGCATTCCTTGACCGACTGACCGATCCGCAGCGGATCGAGGGTCTGAAGATTGGGCAGACCTTCCAGGAAGATGATCCGGTCCATCAGGTCCTGGGCGTGCTGACGCTCCTCGTCAGCTTCCGCCAGTTCCTTGTCGGCCAGCTTGCCGAAGCCCCAGTCGGCCAGAAGCCGGGCATGGACCCAATACTGGTTGACCGCTGTCAACTCGTGCCGCAGGGCCTTGTTGAGATACTCGATTACGCGCGCTTCGCCCTTCATGACCCTCTCCTTATGAGATCAACCAGGGGCAGCTCATCAAGCGAGCAGGCCCGGAGGTGATCGAAATCTGTGTGCCGGCGCATGCCTTTTGCGAGGCAATTGCCGGTCTCTTCTAGCGGTTCGCGGCCTGCTTCAACGGAGCGGGCGACTCTTCCTGCTGCGGTTGCTCTTCAGAACTTTTTTCGTGAATGATGTCAATGACTGACGGAAAGCAGCTTCCACAGCGCGGCCGGCATCCCAGATGACGGAACACAGCTCCGGGCGTTGGCACCTTGCCATTCGGGTCTGCACGCATTTCTTTCGCGGCTTCGCGAAGTTGCTTGTCAGACAGTACGTTACAGGAGCAAATGATCATTGTAGGATCCGGCGCGCGTCCTCATATGCGAACATATTGGCATTGACGAATTCCAGCGCAATAACGAAACTCGAATGCAAGAGTCAACTTTTTCCACGCCTTTTGCATGCCAGCAGGGAAATAACATGACCGGCCAGGGTATCCCCGACGAGCGTCCGACACTCGTGCTGACAGGCGCGAGCCGCGGCATCGGACACGCCACCGTCAAGCGGTTTTCCGCCCAAGGCTGGCGGGTGATCACCTGCTCCCGGCAGGCGTTTTCAGACAAGTGTCCCTGGCCGATGGGGCCGGAGGATCACATCCAGGTGGATCTGTCCGATCCGGAGAACCTCGGTTTCGCCACCCAGGAAATCCGCAAGCGCCTGGAAGCAAACGGTTCGCGACTTCACGCTCTGGTCAACAATGCAGGCATCAGCCCAAAAGGGCCTGACGGGGAACGGCTTGATTCGCTGACGACCCCCATGCACGAGTGGCGCACCGTCTTTCAGGTCAACTTCTTTGCGCCCATTCTGCTGGGCCGTGGCCTTTTCAAGGAATTGAAGAACGCCAAGGGATCCGTCGTCAACGTCACGTCGATCGCCGGAATGCGCGTGCACCCATTCGCCGGTACCGCCTACTCCACCTCCAAGGCAGCGCTTGCAGCGCTGACCCGGGAAATGGCGGCCGACTTCGGCCCGCACGGCATCCGCGTCAACGCCATCGCTCCGGGCGAGATCGATACATCCATCCTTTCCCCAGGAACCGAAAAGATGATCGAAGACATTCCGCTGCGCCGCCTTGGCCTGCCGGACGAAGTCGCTGACACGATCTATTACCTGTGCTCGGAAAAGTCTTCTTACGTTAGCGGAGCAGAAATCCACATCAACGGCGGACAGCATGTATAGGTCGACTACGCAACCCGTCTTTCTTCAAGCCCGCATTTCTATTTGACGGATATAGGCCAGATTTTCAAAGGAAGCCGATTCTTCTTCTAAATATTACCTGAACCCCAAAACGCACGATTTACCTAATGTTCATCGGGCTTCGAGATACTGACGCAACGACAATGCAGTTGTTCCGGCTGTGTGGGGAGAAGATGAAAAGAATATTGAAGGTTCTGACCGACTTGAGATTCGGCTTCAAGGTCGGTGGCGGTTTTCTGGCTGTCCTGCTTTTGACCGCAGTCGTCGGCGGTGTGGGGTTCCTGGCCATTCACGGCCTGTCCTCGCGGTTCGTCGTTGCCGATCATGCAGCGACGATTGCCGGCAAGATGCAGGCGACGTCCCTGACGCGCGAAGACTACCTCAACAATCCGTCAGAAGACCTCCGCACTTCGGTGCTTGAAGGCGTGGCAGCGCTTCAGAGCGAACTTGAGGTCCTGACAGACGAGGTTGCCGGCGACACCGCAGCGGAAGCCCAGGTTGCCGAGGCCGAGGACGCGGTCTCGCGCTTCTCGACAACGTTCGAGCAGGTCGCCGTGCAAACTGCGCAGCAGGCAGAACGCCTTGCCACGCTGCAGGAAAGCACAAGCAATCTGGAATTGCTGGCAACGAACATCAGCGACGCCGTTCTGACGGAAGAAAAGCGCATCAGCGCCGAAGCTTTTGCCGCGAACAGCCGGCTGGACGATGCCAACCAGCTTCAGCGGGCCGTGTTCGAACTGAAGGACGAAGTCGTCCAGGTTCACATGCTCTACCTGCAGGGCAGCGGCAACATCGACGGTGAAGAACTCACCACAGCCATTGATACTGCGCGCAACCTCGTCTCTTCCACGAAGCAGATGAAATACAAGCAGATCGAGGGAATCGATCGCAAGACCGTCAGTTCGCTGGCGGCGCAGGCAAACAAACTGAATGCCGCCCTGGAAAACCTGACCAAGGATCTTGGTTTTTCCGAAGCTTATGAAGCGCGCCTGGCCGTCGGCAACGCAATCGAAGGGATGAACAACCTGACCGAGGACATTCTCGGGCAGGTCCACCCAGTCGTTTCCCAGGCCAAAACGGACGCATTGACCGCTTCAACCCGTCTGGCAACGGTGCGCTCGATTGCCGAGAAAGCCACCAGCCTGAACGAGATGGCTCTGGCTGCCCGTGCTGAAACGCTCTACCTCTTCGGTGCTTTCGGTTCCAGCGACGCGTCTCTCGTGGAAGAAGAGATTGCAAAACTGACTGCCCTCGAAAAGGACATGGTCAAATACGCCATGATCCTGCCGGCCGCGGCCGATGCGATCAATGGCATTCCGGAGTCCGTTGCAACGCTCGACAAGTCTTACCGCGAAATGCTGGTCACCAAGGCGGACCTGGCCGCAAAACGTGCGGAACTTGACGAATTGACCCGCCAGGTCGGTGCCGACATCGCCTCGATCTCCGCCGCACAGTCGCAGGCCGCCAATTCGGCTGCAACGGCTGCACAGGTTCAGATTGCCGTGACGATCCTGCTCGCCATCATGGGCGGCATCGGTCTGGCCTTCATCCTGAATCTGGCGATCACCCGCCCGATCCGCACGATAACCGGCGTCATGGACCGCCTTGCAAACGGCGACAACGAAGTGGCGATCCCGGGGATCGACCGCGGCGACGAGATCGGTGACATGAGCCGGACGGTGCAGGTGTTCCGCGACAACGCGGTCGAACGCGCCCAGTTGCAGGAGCAGAACGCACGCGAGGAAGCCGCCCGGCAGGAACGCCAGGCACGTATCGACAACCTGATCCAGTCTTTCCGGTCCAAGGCGGAAGAAGCGCTCGGCTCGGTGGAAACCACCGCAGGCGGTCTCGACTCGACCGCCCAGGCGCTGACGGAAATCGCTCGGGACAGCGCAGGCTATGCCAGCGAGACCCAGAACTCGTCGAACGAGACCACCAACAACGTTCAGACTGTGGCAAGCGCCGCTGAAGAACTGGCGGCCTCCATTGGCGAGATTTCCCGCCAGGTTGCCCAGACGACCGAAATCGTCGACCGGGCCACCACTGGAACGCGGATCACCAATCAGAAGGTCGAAGGCCTGGCGGAAGCCGCCACCAAGATCGGCGAAGTTGTGACCCTCATCCAGGCGATTGCCGAGCAGACCAACCTCTTGGCGCTCAACGCCACCATCGAGGCGGCACGTGCCGGTGAAGCCGGAAGGGGCTTCGCGGTTGTTGCAGCCGAGGTGAAGGAACTGGCCACCCAGACTTCCAAGGCCACGGAAGAGATCTCCAGCCAGATCACCGAGATCCAGAACGCCACCAAGGAATCCGTTGTCGCCATTGGCGAGATCGCGGAAACCATGACCGAGGTGAACACCTACACCACGGCCATTGCATCGGCTGTCGAACAACAGGGTGCCGCCACCGCGGAAATTTCGCAGAACGTGCAGCGCGCGGCGGAAGGAACCGGTGCCGTGTCCTCGTCCATGTCGCAGCTTTCCCAGGCTGTCGACCAGACGTCCTCGTCTGCCGACATGGTGCTGTCGGCCTCCGGTGAACTGACCCAGAAGACCCACGAACTGAAGCGTGAAGTCGAGCAGTTCCTGTCAGAGGTTGCCGCGGCCTGATAGCGCACTTCCAACTCAAAAGGGGCGGGTGAGCTTCGGCTGCCCGCCCTTTTTCGTTTGCGTGCGAGCGCCCCTTGACCGCCGCAGAAATTTGCCTTTGAGGTGCTCAGGCGCACGGTCGCGAAACGCCGGACCGAGCAGGTTCGAAGGCCGGGAGCCCCACCATATCCCCCCTGCCGGGACATCTAATCTACTTTCAAATGAAGGCAGGATGTTTTATGGCGGAACAAACTTCAAACCAGACAGAAAACGAGTGAGACCCGTGGCGGATCAGACCAGTGCCTCCACCTATGCCCCGTCCGGCAAGCCTGCACACCAGAGCTGGCCGGTGATCCTGGAAACCAAGGGCTGGAAGGATTATCGGCTTCTGGACATGGGACAGGGCGAAAAGCTGGAGCGCTACGGCCGGTTCACCATCGTGCGCCCGGAACCGCAGGCCATGGGGTCGCGCCGGCTGAAGGAAAGTGTCTGGAACCGTGCCGATGCGGTCTTTTCCGGCGATACGGAAGAAGAAGGTCCGGGCCGCTGGAAGTTTTCCGGCAGCGTTCCGGAAACCTGGCCAATGTCCTATGGACCGGTGCGCTACAACGGCCGCTTCATGTCCTTCCGCCATGTCGGCGTCTTTCCCGAACAGGCCGCCCACTGGGACTGGGTCAACGGCAAGATCCGCGCCGAGCGTGAACGCGCGCCGGATAAGCCGCTGAAGATCCTCAACCTCTTCGGCTACACCGGCCTTGCCTCCCTGCTGCCGGCGACCGAGGGGGCCCAGGTAACTCACGTGGACGCTTCCAAGAAAGCTATCGGCTACGCCCGCGAGAACCAGGAGATGTCCGGTCTCGAAGATCTGCCGATCCGCTGGATCTGCGAGGATGCTTCCAAATTCGTCGCCCGCGAAGTGCGGCGCGGCAACACCTATGACGGCATCATTCTGGACCCGCCGAAATACGGCCGTGGTCCGAAGGGCGAGGTCTGGGACATCTACACCAGCCTGCCAGGCATGCTGGCCGACCTGAAGCAGCTTCTGGCCAAGGATGCTCTGTTCATGATCCTGACCGCCTATGCGATCCGCTCCAGCTTCGTCGCCATTCACGAACTGATGGCCGAAACGCTGGATACCGAAGGCGGCTTGCTGGAGTCCGGAGAACTGGTCATCCGCGAGGAAGATGGCAAACGCGCGCTGTCCACGTCGCTCTTTTCCCGCTGGAGCAGCAGATGATCGAAAAACGCCAGGGCGCGGTGAAACAGATCACCAGCCATTCCAATCCGATCGTCAAGGAAATCAAGGGGCTTGTCGCGCAGCGCAAGCACCGCAGCCAGTCCGGCCTGTTCGTGGCCGAAGGCCTGAAGCTGGCGACCGACGCGCTGGAAGCCGGCTGGGGCATTCGCTATCTGGCTCTTGGTCCGGACGCACGGGACAATCCTGTTGCGCAAAAGGCCGCTGCTGCCGCCAAGGCGCGCGGTGCACTGATCCTGGAAGTGTCAACCGCCGTCATGTCCGCGATGACCCGCAAGGACAATCCGCAGATGGTCGTCGGCGTCTACGAGCAGCAGCTTCTGGGGCCCCGCGATATCGAGCCCTCCGGTACCACGCTCTGGGTCGCGCTCGACCGGGTCCGCGATCCGGGCAACCTTGGCACCATCATCCGTACGGTGGATGCCGTCGGCGGTGCCGGTGTCATGCTGGTTGGCGATTGCACCGACCCCTTTGCGGTTGAAGCGGTGCGCGCCACCATGGGCTCGCTGTTTCATGTGCCGCTGGCGAAACTCGGCAAGGACGAATTCAAGTCGCTGGCCGCAACCTGGCCTGGCACTGTCGCCGCAACCCATCTGAAAGGGTCGGTCGACTATCGCACACCCGACTACGCCGAGCCGGTTCTGCTGGTTATGGGCAACGAGCAAAAAGGGCTGGAAGACGATATGGCCGCCGCCTGCCCGACGCTGATCCGCATTCCGCAGGTCGGCCAGGCCGACAGCCTGAACCTCGCTGTTGCCACGGGCGTCGCGCTTTATGAAATCCGCCGCAAACACCTGGAGCTTTAATACGAATGCGACTGTTTATCTTTGGCACCGGGTTTTCCTCAAAGGCATTCGTGGAGGAAGTGCGCGACCAGTTCGACTGGATCGGCGGCACAACACGCTCTCCGGAAAAGGCTGATGCGCTCCGGAACCTTGGGGTCGAGCCGTTTATCTTCGACGGGGAAACGAAGGGCGAAGGGATTGCCGACGCCCTGAAAACCGCGACGCATGTTCTGGTGTCGATCGCCCCGGACGAGGCTGGCGACCCTGTACTGAACCAATATGCCAGCGAGATTGCAGCCGCGAAACCGCAATGGATCGGGTATCTGTCCACCGTCGGGGTCTACGGCAATCACGATGGTGCCTGGGTCGATGAGGACACGCCGCTGAACCCGGTTTCCAAACGCTCCGTGCAGCGGGTTACGGCGGAAGAATCTTGGCTCGCATTTGCGCAAGAGAACGACGTTCCGGTGCAGATTTTCCGCCTCTCCGGCATTTATGGTCCGGGCCGGAATGCTTTCGAGAACTTCAAGAAAGGCACCGCTCGGCGCCTGGTGAAGCCGGGACAGGTGTTCAACCGCATTCATGTGGCCGATATTGCCGGTGCGTTAAAGGCAGCCATGGCAAAGCCGTCGACGCGTGTCTTCAACGTGACGGACGATGAACCGGCCCCGCCGCAGGATGTGGTTGCCTTTGCCGCGCAGCTTCTGGGCGTCGAAGCGCCGCCGGAAATCCCTTTCGAGACCGCCGATCTCTCGCCGATGGCCAGGTCCTTTTACGGCGAGAACAAGCGGGTTTCCAACCAGCGCCTCAAGGAAGAGCTTGGGTTTACGTTCCGCTATCCGGACTACCGCACCGCTTTGAAGGCCTTGCTGAAAACGGTGTGATCCCGCCGCAAGTTGCGATCTTGATCAGACCATAAGGTAGCGGCGTCCTTTTCAGGCGCCGCTTGCCTTTTTGGCGTTTTACTTGGGCTGCGGCACGACCCGCAGGTAAGGCTTCAGGGTTTTCCAGCCTTCGGGGAATTTTTCCTTAGCCTCCTCATCACTCACCGCCGGAACGATGATGACATCTTCACCGGACACCCAGTTGGCCGGCGTTGCGACCTTGTGAGCGGACGTGAGCTGCAGGCTGTCGATCACGCGGATGACTTCATCGAAGTTCCGACCCGTGGACGCCGGGTATTCGATCTTCAGCTTGATCTTCTTGTCCGGACCGATGACGAAAAGCGACCGGACAGTGAGCGTGTCGTTGGCGTTGGGATGGATCATGCCATAGGCAGTCGCCACCTTGCGATCCGGATCGGCAATCAGCGGAAAGTTCAGGGCGACGCCCTGCGTATCGGCGATATCACCGACCCAGGCGCGATGATCCTCGATAGGATCGACCGAAACGCCGAAAACCTTGACGCCACGGGCTTCGAACTTGTCCTTGAGCTTGGCGGTCATTCCAAGTTCAGTGGTACAGACCGGCGTGAAGTCCTTCGGGTGGGAAAACAGAACCGCCCAGGATCCCTCGATCGCTTCATGAAAACGGATCGGACCATCCGTGCTGTCGGCTTCGAAATCCGGTGCCTCGTCTCCGAGCAATAGTGCAGACATGAATGAGCTCCTTAAAATTACGGACCGCAAAGTCAGCTTCGCGGCAGTTTACCCTTCAGTTTTTGCGCAGTCTTGTCGAGTCTTCCAGCGTGTTCCGGCCGAGGGCAAATGAACGCAGGGGTTGACGTTGCCCGGTTCAGCCCCCAGTTTCCAGTCACAATAAGGCGGGACTTTTCGCCACATAATTCAAAAACTTGCATGGGAGAACCTTATGACCACCTGGCGCGTCTACCTGTCCGGCGAGATCCATACCGACTGGCGGGACAAGATCATGGAAGGCGCCGCGGCGCTCAAGTTGCCGGTGGAATTTTCCTCTCCCGTCACCGACCACGATGCCAGCGACGATTGCGGTGCTGCCATTCTGGGCGGTGAGGACAACAAGTTCTGGTACGACCACAAGGGTGCGAAGGTGAACGCGATCCGGACGCGGTCGCTGCTGGAGAAGGCCGACATCGTGGTCGTCCGCTTTGGCGACAAATACAAACAGTGGAACGCGGCCTTCGATGCGGGCTATGCCGCTGCGCTCGGGAAGTCGCTGATCGTTGTGCACGACCCGTCGCTGACGCACCCGCTGAAGGAAGTTGACGCAGCTGCGCTTGCGGTTGCCGAAACGTCCGAACAAGTCGTCGATATTCTCAAATATGTTATACTGGGAAAGCTCGATCGCTGAGCAGGTCTTGAAATTAACAATTTCATTACCATACTAATAGACACTATGGAAAAGCCCGGGGTTTTTTCCGGGCAACCAGACCTCAGCCAAATGGAACGGCATCTTGAAGCGAGGCAGTCGCGAAAAGACTGCGCGCGCCGATGTCCAGTTTCGAGCAGGGTCTGAGAAGTACTTTAGTATTATCATCAACACTGTCATCAAGGCGTTGAAAAAGGCAGATATGAATGCCGCTCATGTGCCAAGGATGACGAAAATTAGAAAGAAGACTCCATGCTGCATGGAAACGTGAAATGGTTCGATAATCGCCGAGGTATCGGTACGATCGAACCGCAAGACGGCGAGGACATCCTTGTCGACATTTCGGCTCTGCGCCGGTCCGGTATCGACACTCTGACGGAAGGCCAACTCGTGGCATTCGACCTGGAGTGGCGCCGCGGTCAGATGGTGGCTGAAGACCTGAAAGTCCTGTAAGATCCCTTACAGGTCATTACCGGGTACAAGGGCGGTTCGACCGCCCTTTTTTATTGGATATTTTAAGATGCAGATTGAAGAGAGATTGCAGCAGGGCATCTCCGCCCACCGGGGTGGCGACCTGGAGGCTGCGCTCAACGCCTACAAGGACGTGCTTGCAGAAGATCCCGATCACGCGGACGGCCTGCATTTCCTGGGACTTCTGCATTTCGATGCCGGCCATGCGGACAATGCGATCGCGCTTATCCAAGCCTCCCTGGAAAAGAACCCCCGCAACTTCTCCGCCTGGAACAACCTAGGCAATATCCTGAAGCTTTCGGGCAACAAAGACGAGGCGCTGAAGGCCTATCTGCGCGCGGTAGAGATCGAAGTTCGCCATGAGGAAGCCTGGAACAACATCTCGATGATGCTCCAGGAAGCCAGCAACAACGACGAGCTTCTGCCAATGCTGCGGGAAGTCGTGCGCCTCGACCCGGACAACCACAGCGGCTGGCACAACTTCGGCCTCTCGCTGATGCTTGCCGGCCAAAGGGAGGAAGCGGCGGACGCATTCGAACGCTGCCTTCAGTTTCCGCCGGACGTCTGGAACGACAAGGGTTGGCATCCCCGCGTGCTGTGCGCGCTCGGGCGGCCCGACGTCGCCACCCGGCATATGGAGATGCTCGTCGCAACCTTCCCTGACGATCCGGTCATCAGCTATCAGCTGGCCGCCATCCGCGGCGAAGACCTGTCACTCGCGCCCGTGGACTATGTCCGAGATCATTTCGACAGCTTCTCGGAAAGTTTCGACCAGGTTCTGAACGGGCTCGGTTACCAGGCACCGAAGCTGGTCGCCGAGGAGGTCGCGGAGCTGGCGAGCGGGCGCGACGTCCCGTTCGCCCATGTGGCCGACCTCGGCTGCGGCACCGGCCTGTGCGGACCGCTGATCCGCGACCACAGCGCCCGGCTCACCGGCATCGACCTGTCGCCGGGCATGTTGCGCAAGGCAGCCGCACTGAAGGTCTACGACTTCCTGGTCGAGGGTGAACTCGTTGAATTTCTGTCCTCGGATCTGCCAGCCCGTTTCGATCTGGCTGTCTGCGTCGACACGCTGTGCTATCTCGGTGATCTGGAGGCCTTCATGCAGGCGTTGCAAAGCGCCCTCGCACCGGGCGGCGTACTCGTCGCAAGCGTCGAGCATCTCGATAGTTCAGACGGGCCGGATTACCGCGTCGACACCACGGGACGCTACGCCCACAGGCCCGAGTATCTCAAGCGCTGCGCAGAGGCCGCGGGCCTTGTCTATGCCCGGGAGAAACGGGATATTCTGCGCCGAGAACTCGGCAAGGACGTGCACGGGCTCGTTTTTCACATCCGCAAGCCAGACGCCAGCCAAACGTGATGGCCTGTTCGCGCGGCCAGCAGGTGAATTCGTTCAAGTATACTCAAAGCGGTTGTGCCGGAGCGTAAAGTTGTTACGGTGTCGCCGTTGGGAACAAGTGTCCGTTTGGAGGGACCGTTAATGTCGGAATGCAATGTTCTGCTGGTGTATCCGCGCTTCAATGCCGGTTCATTCTGGAACTATGGTGCAACCTGCGAAATGGTGGGGGCCAAATACCCCGCTCCTCCTCTCGGCCTAATCACCGTTGCCGCAATGCTGCCGGACACCTGGAACGTGCGTCTGATCGACCGCAACACCGGCGAGTTGACGAATGACGATCTCGACTGGGCCGATATGGTCATGACTGGCGGCATGTTGCCCCAGCAGGCCGATTGCCTCGCCGTCATTCGCCGTTCTCAGGCAAAGAATGTTCCCGTTGTTGTCGGCGGCCCGGACGCCACGTCCTCTCCCGAAGTTTACGAGGCAGCCGATTTCCTGGTGCTTGGAGAAGCCGAAGGCATTCTCACCACCTTTATTGATGCCTGGAAGGAAGGGGTACGCAACGGCCGTTTCTCTGCCGAGAAATTCAAGGCCGACGTTGCTTCCAGCCCCGTGCCGCGTTTCGATCTTCTGAAATTTAACGATTATGTCCAGATCGGCGTGCAATATTCGCGAGGCTGCCCGTTCACCTGCGAATTCTGCGACATCATCGAGCTTTATGGCCGCGTGCCGCGCACCAAGACCAATGAGCAGATGCTGGCCGAACTCGACCGGCTGTACGAGCTTGGGTACCGGGGTCATGTCGACTTCGTCGACGACAACCTGATCGGCAACAAGAAGGCCGTGAAGGGTTTTCTTCCGGAACTGGCAAAATGGCAGAAGGAACGAAACTATCCGTTCGAAATGTCGACCGAAGCGTCCCTGAACCTTGCCGACGACGAAGCCCTTTTGAAGATGATGCAGCAAGCCGGGTATTTCTCCGTCTTCATCGGCATCGAAAGCCCGGATCCCGAAGTTCTGGTGGCAACACGCAAGAAGCAGAACACCCGCCGCGACATCGCCAAGAGCGTCCACAAGATCTACGATGCCGGCATCTTCGTGCTGGCCGGCTTCATCGTCGGCTTCGACGAGGAAAGCGACAGGGTGGCCGACGAGATCTCCGCGCTGATCGAGGAAGCCGCGATCCCGGTTGCCATGACCGGGCTGCTCTATGCCCTGCCCAACACCCAGTTGACCCGCCGGCTCGCCAAGGAAGGCCGCCTGCATGCCGACTTCGCCACCGATGATCCGGACACGGAGCATGGCGACCAGTGTACCGCCGGTCTCAACTTCACCACCGTGCGCCCGCGCGCGCAGATCCTGGAAGACTTCAAGCAGGTCATCGACCGGGTCTACGGACCGGAAGCCTATTTCGGCCGTGTCCAGAGAGTGGCTGCCATGCTCGACATGAGCGGCGCCAACGGCTCGATTTTCGGTGCAGGTTTCTTTCACGACATCAAGATGTTCGGCCGCCTGATCCTGGCAATGACCTTCAAGGAGACCACCTACCGCGGCCCGTTCTGGAAAACCCTGGCCAAGACCGCCTTCACCAATTTCAGGGCGATCAAGCCGGTGTTGATGATGCTGGCGCTCTACGTGCACCTGGGGCCGTTCTCCCGGTTCGTCATTGCGCAGATCGACAAGCAGATCGCCGAAATCGAAAAGGGCAACTGGGAACAGCCGGCACTGGTGGCCGCCGAGTAATCGGACAAGGTCACCCGTCCTTCACTCGACAGGATTGGCGGGAAAAGAGTTGCGGTCCGGTACCTCCAAACGCAGCGCGCTGGGGTTCATCCTGGTCACGCTGGTTCTCAACTCCATGGGCATCGGCCTGATGATGCCGGTCATGCCTTCACTTCTGACCGAACTCACTTCCCTGCCCGTGAGCGAAGCCGCCCGCTGGGGTGGCGCGCTCAGTGTCGTCTACGCCTTGATGCAATTCGCCTTCGGACCGACGCTCGGCAACCTGTCCGACAGGTTCGGCCGCCGCCCGGTGCTGTTGGTGTCCATGTTCGCCATGGCTGTCGACTATCTGATCATGGCGCTGTCCTGGCATCTGGCCGTGCTGTTTATCGGCAGAACGCTTTCGGGTATTGCCGGAGCAACCTTCTCGGCAGCTTCCGCCTTCATCGCCGATGTGTCGTCCAAGGAGGACAGGGCGAAGAACTTCGGGCTTGTCGGGGCTGGATTTGGCGTCGGTTTCGTGCTCGGGCCAATGATTGGCGGTTTTCTCGGCGAATACGGATCCCGCGCACCGTTTTATGCGGCAGCGGGTCTTTCCTTCGTCAATTTCCTTTTCGGCTATTTCATGCTGCCGGAAACACTGAAGGACGAAAACAGGAGACGCTTCGACTGGAAACGTGCCAATCCGTTCGGCGCGTTGAAGCAGATCGCGGTTTATCCGTCGGTGCGCACGCTGTTGCTGGCCATCTTCCTGTTCGATATCGCCCATTTGGTCTACCCGTCCGTCTGGAGCTACTATGCGGAGGAAGTCTTCGCCTGGAGCCCTGGCGATATCGGCCTGTCGCTGGCCGCCGTCGGCGTCGGGTTTGCCTTCGTTCAGGGGTATCTGATCCGGGTTCTGGAACCGAAGCTCGGGCCCGGCCGGACGCTGTTCATCGGCCTGGTAGCCAATCTCATAGCCTTCGCGGGTCTTGCCGTCGCCGATACGGGCTGGATGGCCTATCTGCTGATTTCCTTTGCAGCGCTCGGCGCGATGGCAACGCCTGCCTTCACCGGCCTGATGTCCGTTCGCGTGCCGGACAATGCGCAAGGCGAATTGCAGGGTCTGATCGCGAGTGCCGCGGGGCTTTCCATGGTCATCAGTCCCCTGGTGATGACGCAGGCTTTCGCCATGTTTTCAGGACCCGACGCGGCGGTTTTCTTCCCGGGAGCGCCGTTCGCCCTGGCAGGTCTGTTGATCCTCGCCGCCATGCTGATCGCCCTTCCCTTCATGCGTCTCCAGGAAAAATTGCCGTCTCCTTCCGAGTTGGACGATCGGAAGACGCCAGCCGAATAGTCAGGTTTCCCCCTCGTGTCAGCCAGTTTCTCTTCCCTTCTCGATGGCCCTCGCCTTGCGCCGGCCTCCGGCAATCCCGCCCGCCAACTGGTGGTGATCCTCCATGGCTATGGGGCCGATGGCCCGGACCTGATCGATCTCGGGCGTGCCTGGCAGGGACAGCTTCCCGACGCTGCCTTCGTTGCGCCAAACGCCCCGGAGCCCCTTCCCTTTGAAGCGCTCGGCGGGCGGCAATGGTTTGCGCTCCAGGAGCGCGACCTCAACGAATACCGCCTTGGCGCGCAAGCCGTCCAGCCGGTGCTCGACCGGTTTCTGGACGACGAACTGTCCCGTCTTTCTCTCGATGACAGCTCGCTGGCACTGGTCGGCTTCAGCCAGGGTGCCATGATGACCTTTCAATGTGGTCTGCGCCGCCCGTCTCCTCCGGCAGCACTGATCGGCTATTCCGGACTGTTGCCGGGAGCAAGCCAGCTTGATGGGATCAACACCCAAAGCCCGGTGCTGATCGTGCATGGCCAGGAAGACGATGTCGTTGCCTGTTACCACGCCGAGGCGGCGCAACAGGCGCTTGACGATGCCGGTGTTTCCTCAAGCCTGCATCTGTTGTCAGGCCTCGGTCATTCCATCGATGAACGCGGCATGGTGCTGGGCGGCCGGTTTCTGGAAAAGGCATTTGGTCCCGACAGAACGACGTGAGGGCGGTCCCATATTGGTTAATGGCCTGTTAACGGTTTTGGAGGATGATTTCTGCAACTGTGCCGGACCAGGAAGGGCCGGACAAGACGGGATCCGAAGCCATGCAGATTTCCATCGAAACCACCACGCAAAGCGCCAGCCTGTTTTCGGCGTCCTTTTCGAGTGGCGGTGCTGAAGGCCAGAAGAACGATCCCAAGGGCAACGCCTATGGCCACGAGATCGGCCAGCGCAATGGCCACGACAAGTCCCCTGCAGTCAGTGTTCTGGAAGCTGCCAGCAAACAGGCCGAGGAAGACGCCGTCGTGATCGCCGCGCTTCAGGATGCGGTCGAAAAAGGCAAGGGCAAGGACGACGATGAGGACAAGGACGGCGCGCTTGCGACTGTCGAGGACTACCAGAAGACCGCCGGCAAACTGAAGGCGGCTCTTGGTGAAGAGGACAGCGGCCCGTCGGCCAATGTCGCCTATGAAAGCGCGACCATTTCAACGACCACGATCGAAGCCGAGATTGACGGCGAAACCGTCTCCGCTCAGTTCGTGTCCTTCGAGCGGGTGTCCTACGACAGCGAAACCGGTCTTTCCGTCCGCTCCGCGAACGCCTCTTCCATTGAAGGCAACTTCGACAACGGCTCCTTCAGCTACCAGAGCGCAGCCGTCAGCGAACTTTACGCAGGCACAGGCGATCAGGTTTCCAACCTGCTGGGCCTGGTGGCCTGAGGGGAACCCCGTCTCGCGCATTCTCCCGCACCTTGAGCGGCTGATTGGCTTCTGAAGACGGCCATCTGGGTGCGCGCAGAATTTCTGGCGGCCTCACTTCTTGTTCATAGTCGAGAGTTTCCAGACAGACGACGTCGGAACTCCCGCTCAGAAACAGAAAGGGGAGCCGAAGCTCCCCTTTCTCAGTGTCTCAGGCCTTTTTCAGGTAGGCAACGATGATGTCGAGCGCGGCCTGAAGGTCGCCCTTGTCGATCATTTCGGTGACCGTGTGGATGTAGCGGGTGCCGACGACGATGCCGATTGCCTTGGCACCGGCAGCCGCCTGCTGGGCAGCGGCGCCATCCTGACCGCCGGCGGCCAGCATGGTGCGCTGGAACGGGATCTTTTCCTTGACCGCGATGGCTTCGAATTCCTTCACCAGGTCCCGGTCGGCGATAAAGCTGGAATCCTTGACGTGCAGACCGAAGCCCTCGCCCTGCACCGTGGTGCGGTCCTGCTCGGGAACGCCCGGCGTGTCGCAGGAAAGCGTGGTGTCGATGCCGAGGCCGATGTCCGGCGCAATGGCGAAGGAGGCTGTGCGCGCGCCGCGCAGGCCGACTTCTTCCTGGCAGGTGAAGGCGACGTGGATCTCGCATTCGTGCTTGGCCTTGCCGAGGCCCTTGATCGCCTCGATGCCGAGCCAGCAGGCAATGCGGTTGTCGAGTGCCTTGGAGACGACTTTATCGCCGATCTCGATCAGCGGCTCATCCATGGTGACCATGTCGCCAACCTTGACGATGTCCTTGGTCTTTTCGCCAAGGCCCATGTCGATGACGAATTCCTTGGGTTCCGGCACCTTCTTGCGCTCTTCCGGCGAAGAAATGTGGATCGGCTTGCCGCCCGGGTTCATCACGCCCTTGAAGTCACCTTCATCGGTAGACACAAGCACGCGGCGGGAAAACAGGTTACGGGCATCGAAGCCACCAACCGGCTGCACATGGACGAAGCCCTTGTCCGTGACATGGGAGACCAGAAAGCCGATCTCATCCATATGGCACAGGAGCATGACCTTCTTCGGGGAGCCCTTCTTGGAGGACTTGCGGCTGTCCCGGCGGCAGAGCAGCGAGCCCATCGGGTCGACGGTAACCTCGTCGAACAAGCCCTTGATTTCCGCCCGGATCAGGTCTCGGACCCGGTGTTCGTGGCCCGGAACACCCGGCGTTTCGCAAAGACGGCGAAGAAGATCGATATTCATGAAACTTCCTGTGAAGGTTGGAAAATCGGCACGATCCTAGTCCGAAAGGCCGCACGGGATAAAGAGCCAAGACGGAATAGTTCGAAAAGAGAGACTTGTTGCGGGCCCACAGCCTGCGATAAGCCTCGGCGAAACACCGCACGCGCACAGTCAGGACACACCCTCTGTCCCGCCGACTGAAGGCAATGCGCTCCACCCTTTTATGGAAAGGCAATTCGCGTTGACCTCTCTCCTGTCCGACACCGTCCACGTTGAAACACGCGCCGTCTCGGTCGGCAGCAGCATCGTTCACGTTCGCATCTGGACACCTGAAGACCGTTTGCCCGACAAGGTGCCGGTGCTGCTGTTTCACGATTCTCTTGGATGTATCGCCCTCTGGCGCGATTTTCCCGAACGCCTTGCCCGTGCCAGCGGACGGGTCGTGATTGCCTACGACAGACCCGGTTTCGGGCAGTCCTCGGCGCGCAGCGATACATTGCCTGCCAGCTTCATTGCGGATGAAGGCAGAACTGTGGTGCCCGTCTTGTGCGACCAATTGGGGCTCAGCCGGTTCGTCGCCTGCGGCCACAGCGTGGGTGGCGGCATGGCCGTGCATACGGCCGCGCAGCATCCGGACAAGGTCACGGCCCTGGTGACGATAGCCGCCCAGGCCCTTATCGAGCACCGCACGCTGGAAGGTGTCCGGGAAGCCCGCACCACCTTTGCCGATCCGGGTGCGTTCGAAAGGCTGACCCGCTATCACGGCGCGAAAGCGCGCTGGGTCCTGAATGCCTGGACGGAATCATGGCTTTCGCCGGCCTTTGCCGAATGGTCGCTCGACGACGCCCTTGCCGGTGTTCGCTGCAGCACAATCGCCATCCATGGCGCGCTTGACGAATACGGCTCACCGCGCCACCCGGAACACATCGCCAAAAGCACGGGCGGGCAAAAAGTCGTGCTGCCGGATACGGGCCACGTCCCTCACAGGGAGTGTCCCGAAGTGCTGGTCGAAACAATCTGCGGTTTTCTGGCGAAGGCCTCCTGAGGTGGTTTCCGGGCAATCTGCGCAGAGTCTTCGCAGATTGCCCGGGCCGGTTTAACTTCTTGCTCGCCAATTTCGAAAAATCGTCCTCCTGTTTTTCGCTTTGCCATTGCAGTGTCGCATTTGATGACAACATTCTAGCGGTAAGCAAAAAGCGTCTCCCGTCTTTCCGGAGAGATGTATCGCCTTCCATTGCGACGACCCCGGGGAACCCCATGGCCCAGAAAAAACGTTTTATTCTTTCCATTGACGGTGGCGGCATTCGCGGCCTCATTCCGCTTCGCCTGCTTGAAACCCTTGAAAGCCGATTGAGCCAGCGCGGCGTCAGCACGCCGCTGCACCAGATTTTCGATCTGATGGCCGGGTCTTCCACCGGCGGCCTGATTGCTGCCGGCCTTTCCGCCCCACGCCCTGGCGGTTCCGCCGGCGCTCCCGCAGCATCGATCACCGAACTCCGAAGCTTTTTCGAGCGCGATGCGCGGGAGATCTTCAAGTCCTCGATCTCGGCGCGACTGGCACGCACCGTCACCAGTTCCCTCGGCCTGTTCGACGAAACCTACGATTCTCGCCCGCTGGAAAGGATGCTGAAGGAACGCTTCGGCTGGACCTCCATGGCCAGCGGCCTCACCCATCTCGTGCTGACCGCCTACGATCTGGAACAACGCAAGGCGGTGTTCCTGACCAATGGAGTTGAATCCAGCGGCAGCCGTCCGGACGACTATTACTTCTGGCAGGCGGTGCGGGCGACCACTGCAACCCCGTCCTATTTCGAACCGGCCCGCGTTGAAAACCTCAGCCGCCGGCGCGAGGAAGCCCTGATCGATGGAACGGTGTTCATGAAGGACCCGACCTTGGCGGCTTATCTGGAAGCCCGTAATCTCGGATGGGGCGACGACGAGATCGTCATCCTGTCACTTGGCACCGGCCGGGCGCCCAGCCGGTCTTTCCTTTACAAGGATGCCGTCGGCTGGGGGGCTCTCGGTTGGCTGCAGCCTTCCAAGGGGGCGCCGCTGATGTCGATCCTGGCCGATGCTCAAAGCCAGACAACCTCCGATCAGGCAAGCCAGCTCTTCGCCGAACTGCCGAACGTGAGCTATCACCGGCTCGATGGCGAACTGCCCGCGGAAGCCGAGGACATCGACAACGCTCGGCCCGGCAACATCATCACGCTGAACGGTGCCGCGGACCGGGTGATCCGGGACAACACCGTTTTCCTGGATTCCTTCGCCGACATGATCGCCGCGCATGTGGATAATAGCGAATCGGATGCGGAGACGCCCGATTTGGTGCATGCTGCCTGAGGATTGAAATGGCCGGCGCATGGCGGCGGCCAGACACCCAGACTGGCGCACGAGGTTTCGACGTGAGAGCGGGGAGAACAGGCAAGCGAACCGGCTGGATCCTTTCGGTGTCCGGCGTGATGGCATTTGCAGCAGCCTTGCAGGTTTCCTGCCTTGTCGCGTCAGCCACACCGGTGCCCTCCGCCAAGCCGGCCGACCCAGCCTCCGAGGCCTATTCGCCAACTCTCGAGATCGTGGCCGGTGTGCCGGTTCCGGCAAAGAAACGCGACGTGCCGGAAGGCTATGTCGCGAACAAGCCGAAGCTTGTGCTTTATGGTGACCAGCCAGCCCGTGACTACTTCGGTGCCGCCAACGGCCCTGCCAATCTGAAAGCCCGCTCGATCGGTTCCTATGCCAAGGGGTGCCTTGCAGGCGGCGCGGAGCTGCCGACGGATGGCCCCACCTGGCAGGCGATGCGCCTGTCGCGAAACCGCAACTGGGGCCATCCTGTCCTGATCGACTATCTGAAGGACCTGGCGAATGACACTCCGAAGGTCGGCTGGAACGGGCTGCTTGTCGGCGATATCGCCCAGCCGCGCGGTGGGCCGATGACATCCGGTCATGCCAGCCACCAGATCGGACTCGACGCCGATATCTGGCTGACGGAAATGCCGAACCGCCGTCTGACTGCACAGGAGCGGGAAGATATTTCCGCCATTTCGATGCTGATCGGCCCGATGGACGTCAAGGGTGCCGACCGGCGGGTGGACCCCGGGAAATGGTCCGACAAACACGCCAGGCTGATCCGGCGCGCTGCTTCAGACCAGCGTGTGGCGCGTATCTTCGTCAGTCCGACGATCAAGAAGGCCTTGTGCGATTTCCAGAAGGGCGGTGACCGCTCCTGGCTGCGCAAAGTGCGGCCATGGTGGGGCCATCACTATCATTTCCATGTACGCCTATCTTGCCCGAAGGGCAGTGCCGGCTGCGAGAACCAGAACCCGCCGCCACCCGGCGACGGCTGCGGCGCCGACCTCGCCTACTGGCTGTCGGATGAGCCCTGGGTTCCGAAAAACCCACCCAAGCCGGGCGAACCTCCAAAGGTCGTCAAGAAACGTCCCATGGCGCTGGCCGCCCTGCCGAATGACTGCCGGAATGTGCTGACGGCAAATTGAGACGGGCTGGATAACACCTAGGGTGTGGCCCCATTTCATCTTCTTTTCAGAGGCCACACCCTAAGCTTCCGGCGACTGCATCGGTCCCAGAACCTTGGCGACGAAGACCAGATCCAGCCAGCAGCCAAACTTTGTGCCGGCTTCCGGCAGGCGTCCGGCGACATGGAAGCCGAGTTTCTCGTGCAGGGCGATGGAGGCTGCATTGCCGCCGTCGATCACGCCGACCAGCACATGCAGGTTCTTGGCGTTGGCAATCTCCATCAGGCGTTCCAGCAGCGCGCGGCCAATGCCGCGGCGCTGTGCCGCCGGGTCGACATAGACCGAGTGTTCCGCCGTCAGGCGATAGCCTTCGCGCGGCCGGAACGGGCCGAAACTGGCGAAACCAAGCACGGCATCCGTTTCGTCCACCGCCACGAGAACCGGAAGATCCTGCTTCATCCGCCCCTCAAACCAGGTCAGTCTTTCGTCCAGCGTTTCCTCGCGACTTGTCCAGGCTGCCGTCGTCTCGCGCACGGCCTGGTTATAACGTGCCAGAATTGCCGGAACGTCCTTCGGTTCTGCATTGCGGATCAACATCGGAAACTCTTGTCGGGCTGTTCAAATCATCTCTGCCAATACAATCTAGATCACACTTTAAGATTGAATTGCCAAGACAAATGTCTGCCACGAACTACGTCATTTGCCGAGGATGACAGATCCCGTTGGCCATGGGGGACCCCGGCGTAGGGCAGAGGGTGCAAAAAAGCACCGGGATTCAACGCACGCAGGCTTCAATCCACTAGGCGAAATCGAATTGCAGTGGTAAAGGGGCGGCCATGACGACGAAGAAGCTTTCCAACATCCGCAACTTTTCCATCGTGGCTCATATCGATCACGGCAAGTCGACCCTGGCCGACCGTCTGATCCAGATGACCGGCACGCTGACCGACCGTGAAATGACCGAGCAGGTGCTCGATTCGATGGACATCGAACGCGAGCGCGGCATCACGATCAAGGCGCAAACAGTGCGCCTGATCTACAATGCCAAGGACGGCGAACAATATACGCTGAACCTGATCGACACGCCGGGCCACGTGGACTTTGCCTATGAAGTGTCCCGCTCGCTTGCGGCCTGTGAAGGCTCGCTGCTGGTGGTCGATGCTTCGCAGGGTGTGGAAGCACAGACACTCGCCAACGTCTATCAGGCCATCGACAACGATCATGAGATCGTCACCGTCCTCAACAAGATCGATCTGCCCGCGGCCGAACCGGACCGCATCAAGGAGCAGATCGAGGATGTGATCGGCATCGATGCGTCGGAAGCCTGCATGATCTCCGCCAAGACCGGTCTTGGCGTCGATGACGTGCTGGAGGCGATCGTCAAAAAGCTGCCGCCGCCGGAAGGCGATCCGGACGCCACGCTGAAGGCGATGCTGGTCGATAGCTGGTACGACACCTACCTTGGCGTGATGGTGCTCGTCCGCGTCATCGACGGTTCCCTGAAGCGCGGCCAGAAGATCAAGATGATGGGCACGGGCGCTGCCTATGACGTTGATCGTGTCGGCGTCATGACGCCTAAATTCCTGCAGGTGGATGAGCTTCATGCCGGCGAGATCGGCGTCATCACCGGGTCCATCAAGGAAGTGGCCGACACCCGTGTCGGCGATACCATCACCCTGGAAAAGAAACCCTGCACGCAAGCCCTGCCGGGCTTCAAGCCGGCTCAGCCGGTCGTGTTCTGCGGCCTTTTCCCGGTCGATGCGAACGACTTCGAAGACCTGCGCGCTGCCATGGGCAAGCTGCGCCTCAACGATGCCTCGTTCTCTTTCGAAATGGAAACCTCCGCCGCCCTCGGCTTCGGTTTCCGCTGCGGCTTCCTCGGCCTGCTGCACCTGGAAATCATCCAGGAGCGGCTCTACCGCGAATTCGACCTCGACCTGATCGCGACCGCACCGTCGGTGGTTTACCAGATGTCCCTGACGGACGGTTCGGACGTGGAACTTCACAACCCGGCCGACATGCCGGACGTGGTGAAGATTTCCGAGATCCGCGAGCCGTGGATCCGCGCAACCATCATGACGCCGGACGAATATCTGGGCGGCATTCTCAAGCTGTGCCAGGAACGGCGCGGTCTTCAGATCGACCTGTCCTACGTCGGCTCCCGCGCGATGGTGACCTACGACCTGCCGCTCAACGAAGTCGTGTTCGACTTCTACGACCGTCTGAAGTCGATCTCCAAGGGTTACGCGTCGTTCGACTATCAGATTTCGGACTATCGGGCCGGCGATCTCGTCAGGATGTCGATCCTGGTCAACGAAGAACCTGTCGATGCGCTTTCCGTGCTCGTGCACCGCAGTCAGGCGGAACGCCGCGGTCGCGCCATGTGCGAAAAGCTGAAGGAGCTGATCCCGCGGCACATGTTCAAGATCCCGATCCAGGCAGCCATCGGCGGCCGGGTGATCGCCCGCGAGACCATCTCCGCCCTGCGCAAGGACGTGACCGCCAAGTGTTACGGCGGTGATGCCACCCGTAAGCGCAAGCTGCTGGAAAAGCAGAAGGCCGGCAAGAAGAAGATGCGCCAGTTCGGCAAGGTCGAAATCCCGCAGGAAGCCTTCATCCAGGCCCTGAAGATGGACGAGTGAGAGACCGGTTGGCGCAAAGCGCCAACCCAAAGGTCCCGTAAACCTCTGCCCGGTTTCGAACGGCCGGCGGCACCCATGAAGCCGTGACAAGAGGTATCAGCACCTGCAATTAGCAGGTGAAGGCCTTGCCTTCGGCAAACCGCCGTGACAAATGATGGAAACCTTTACCCTTCCTGACTGAAACGCCATAGGCCGGCAGAAACAGCCAACCTGCAGCGCGTCCCCTAGCAAGGCCTTGCCATGAGTATCGAACAGACCCTTTCCGACCGCGCCGGCAATGCCTGCGAATTCTGCGGTGCCACCGATGCGTTGCAGCCGCTCGACGTTGGCCCGGACGCCAACGGCACGGCGGAGATGGCGGTTCTCGCGTGCACGACATGCGCGGATCAGATTTCGGGCACTGCCGATATCGACCCGAAGCACTGGCTCTGCCTGAATGACGCCGCCTGGAGCCAGGTGCCGCCGGTTCAGGTTGTCGCCTACCGCATGCTCTCAAGAATGCCGGATGAAAGCTGGGCACGTGATCTTCTGGACATGCTGTATCTGGAAGAGGATACGCTCGCCTGGGCAAAGGCCGGCCTTGATGCCAGCACGGATGCAGACGACGGTGTGGTCCACAAGGATACCCACGGCGCTGTTCTTGCCGCCGGCGACACGGTGACCCTGATCAAGGATCTCAAGGTCAAGGGCGCCAACTTCACCGCCAAACGCGGCACCGCCGTGCGCAA
This sequence comes from Roseibium aggregatum IAM 12614, assembly GCF_000168975.1. Taxonomy (GTDB): domain Bacteria; phylum Pseudomonadota; class Alphaproteobacteria; order Rhizobiales; family Stappiaceae; genus Roseibium; species Roseibium aggregatum. Next base: position 133,469 of record NZ_AAUW01000006.1, on the reverse strand, counting down.
CATCTCCCTTGTTGCGGACAATGCCTCCCAGATCGAAGGCCGCGTGAACGATCAGCGCATCGTCATCCTGACGGAGTTCGTGAAGAAATCCTGAGTTCTCTGGCAGCCCTATGTCAGTCCACAGGCACGACCAGCCCCGTCGCGCCTCCCTCAACGCATTTGGCATAGGCAAGGCCGACACGCCGGGACGAGACCTGTTCGTGACCGGGGAACATGGCACCGTAGCGGCTGGCCGAGACCTCCAGAAGTCCGGGGCTCACGACATTGATCCTGAGACCACGTGGCATGTCAATGGCCGCCGCCTTCACGAAGCCGCCGAGCGCTCCGTTGGCGGTCGCCGAGCCCGAACCGACCCGGATCGGGTCCCGGTCGAGAATTCCGCTGGTCAGCGTGAACGATCCGCCCTCGCTCACAACGTTCAGGCCCTTCAGAACGAGATTGATCTGAGTAAGCACCTTGTTCTTCAGGCTGTAGAGATATTTCTCCCCGGTCATCTCCGCCAGCCGGCCAAATGCGACCTCGCCGGCAGCACAGATAACCGCATCCACGGGACCGGCTTTCGCATACATTGCCTCGATGCTTTCCTCATCGGCGAGGTCCACCTTGATATCACCCGATGAGCGCCCGGCCGTGATGATCTCATGACGGGGGGAAAGTTCGGCACAGGCTGCCTGCCCGATCGCTCCGGCTGCACCGACAACGATGATCCTCATGGGTGTTTTCCTTCCAGTTTGTCGTAGATGGCAAGCTTCTCGGCAAGAACCTCTTCGCAGCGGTCGAGATCGGCGCGTTTGCGTTTGAGGGTTTCGGCGTGGCCGAGCAGCAAGGCCTTGCGCTCGCTCACGGTGCGCCCGCCCTCGCGGTAAAGCGCGGCGAAACACTGCATGTCCTTCATCGACATGCCGGTCTTGCGCAGCCAATAGAGCAACGTGAGCCACTCCACATTCTCGGGAGAAAACCGGCGCAGGCCGTCCGCCCCGCGGTCGATGGCAGGAACGATCCCGGACTTCTCGTAATATCGGATCGTATCGGCGCTTAGGCCGCTTCTGATGGAGGCTTCCGAGATCAGCATGGGTTCCACTCTTGTTGGTCAGGTGAACCCTAGCTCCCTGGAGCAACTCCAGGTCAAGGGTTCACAGATGGTCCCTGAAGGCACCTAGAATTGCAGAGGCGATGTCGTCCTCGCGGCAGAAGAGCGTCATCTTTGTCTTTGGCAAGACCGGAAGCTGAAAGAGGTCGCCAACCTCACGGCACCCGGCCGGAATGTTGCGCCTGTCGAGGCAGGCGATGCCGAGGCCGGCACTGACCGCTGCCTGGATAGCGCCGACACCCGTGCCGGTAAAGGCGTCTTCATAGGAAATCCCGGCGTCCTTCAGCGTGCCTTCCGCCAGGCGCCTGAGGGCGCATGTCTCGGACAGGGCGACAAGGGGAAGCGCGGCGCCGGCCTTCCAGGCAAATTCCCGGGAGGCCGTCCAGACAAGGTTCTCCTCAAAGGCCACACGGCCGGTGCCCTCGACATCCTCGGAGCGCACCATGACCGCGCTGAACAGCCCTGCCTTGAAATCGGTATAGAGCGTATCGGAATAACCGACCGCAACGTGCAGGCGATGCTCCGGCAGAGCCTTGCTGAGCGCGGCGATAATGGCCGGCAGATTGCCGCCGGCGGCATGATCACTGATGCCGCAGCGCAGCCGTTTTTGAACGGACGGGCCGGAAATACGGGCCGTCACACTGTCATGAAGGTCGATCAGGCTGCGCGCGTCGTTCAGAAACCGTGCGCCGAAGCTCGTCAGCCGGACGGAGCGCGGCGAACGGCTGAGGAGGGTGTTGCCGAGACGGTCTTCCAGCTTCTTGATCTTTACGCTGACAGCAGACTGGCTTGCCCCCGTCATCTGCCCTGCCCGGGTAAAGCTGCCTGTTTCGGAAACGCGCACGAAAGCGCGCAGAAGATCCATATCGAGATCGGTCATTCAATCATTCTAATTTATGATTTTTGAAATATCAAAGATTTGTTTCTGTTATCTTTGGCAACGCAATAAAGTTGGCTCATTCCCGAAAGACGGAGGACATGATGCCGCTTACCAACGTTTCCCTGCTGAAGGGCTCCAAAACCGCAGTCCAGAAAGCCGCGATCCTGGATGAAATCTATCAGGCCATGCGCGAGACCTTCGGTGTGCCGCAGGACGACAAGTTCATGATGATCACCGAACATGCGCGCGAGGATTTCCTGTTCGGCCGTCATTTCATGAACATCGACCGGTCCGACGACCTGATCATCATTCAACTGACTGTCAGCGACACGCGCAGTGTCGAGCAGAAGAAGGCGCTGTTTGCGCGGATCGCCAGAGGCCTTGCTCGCGAAGTCGGCATTCGTTCCGAAGACATCTTCATCAATCTGGTGGAAACCAAGCTGGAGAACTGGTCATTCGGACACGGCGTCGCGCAATTTGCCGACAGGCAGCCGGTCGCGGTTTGATCCGGTCCGTTGGGCAGCAGCAGGACTGCCTTGCCCGCCCAAAAACAGAAACGGCGCCGGGCTTATGGCCCAGGCGCCGTTTTCTGGTTGGGAAGTCTTGTCCAACCGGCCAGTCCTCGTGGAGGGTCGATCGGTAGGGTCACAGACCGGCTTTTCAGCCGGCCTTAAGCCTTAGCGCCGGTTGAGCGGCAGATCGGCCAGTTCGCGCTGGGACATACGCACGATTGCCGGATGGGACAACGGGTCGGTGCGGTCATAAGCGGATGCCGGACGGGCCGTCATGTAACGGCGCATAAACAGTTTCATCATGAGGTTCAGTCTCCTTATTATTGTTTTTTGCATGGCCAAATTCCTTCTTTGAATTTAGCTATGCTCTTTATATAGACGCTCTCATTCGCTAAAAAAATCGACTTATTCTGAGTTTCAGTTTAGTTTTACTAAATGAAAAACCTCAACAGCATTCACTGTCCGGCGTTCGTGCCGTAGAAGCCATTGCCCGGGCTGGGCTCGTCAAGGCGGCCGCGAACGAACTCGGGGTCACGGTTGGTGCCGTCAGCCAGCAACTTCACAAGACGGAGGCGCAGCTTGGGGTGCAACTGTTCGAGCGGCAAAACCGGCTGTTGCTGCCGACCGCACATGTGCTTGCAATGCAGCCGCATCTGACCAGCGCCATGTCCTCACTCTCGACCGCCATCGCCACCACCCAGCGCGGACGCGAGGATGCGCTGACCATCTCCGTTGCACCGGTTTTCGCCGGCAAGTGGCTGGTGTGGCACCTCAAGAATTTCAACAAGGCGCATCCGGGCATCAGGGTTCGGGTGGAAGCGACGGTAGATCTGGTCGATCCGGACATGAGCGATGTCGACCTTTGCATCCGCGTCGGCAAGGGGCCCTATCCGGGCGTCAGGGCAGAACAACTGTTGCATCAGCGGGTGTTTCCCGTCTGCAGCCCGGCGCTGGCGGAACAGATCAGGGAGCCGAAGGACATCGGCAAACTGCCGATCATCCGCGACCCCGGCCAAATGTTTACCTGGAAAACCTGGCTGGATCTCTTTGGCCTCGACGAGAGCATCCTGCAGGACGGCCCGACCTTTTCCGACGGCTCACTGTGCCTCGATGCGGCAATTGCCGGCCATGGGGTGTTCCTGGCGTGGGAAACGCTGGCCGTTTATGCGGTCAAATCCGGTCAGGTGATCGCGCCCTTCCCGGAGCGTCCGGCCACCGGCAGCGCCTACTGGCTGATCAGCGGCAAGAACGCCCCGCAGACCAGGGCCAAGAAAGCCTTCGGCGACTGGCTGCGCGAAGAACTGCAAGGCTCCATCGGCAGACCGAAGGGGGCGGACGCGGTGGTGGCGTAAGCCAGGCTGATGGCGGGTCACTTCCGGCAGAGCCCTCGGCTAGTCTGCACCAGCAATGGATTTGCCCAGGACATCGGCCTTGACCGCACCGCGCGTACCCATTGGACGCTCCGGGCCGACGGTGCTATCCCGGCGCGTCTGCGCTTCCATCTCGCCATTCAGCTCGGCGCCGAGCAGGACGATGTAGGCCGAAATCCAGAGCCACATGAGCAGAATGATGACGCCCGCAAGGCTGCCGAAGGTCTTGTTGTAGCTGGCAAAGTTCGACACATAGACCGAAAAGCCGTAGGACGCGGCGAGCCACAGCAGGCAGGCGACAACGGCACCGGGCGTTATCCATTTCCATTTCGCGTCGGTTCTGGACGGTCCGAACCTGTAGACGAAAGACAGCCCGGTCACTGTCAGCAACCCGAGAATGATCCAGCGCGCCGAGGACAGGATCCTCTCCAGCCATTCCGGCAGGGCGAGGTAACTGAAGATGACAGGCAGCAGCAGCGCGGAAACCAACCCCAGAACAAATGCAAGAACAAGCAGCAAGGCCATCGCCAGAGTGCGGACCTTCAGTGCGATGAAGCTGCGCTTCTCGACCTCGTCATAGGCAATGTTCAACCCCTCCATGATGCTGGCCATGCCCCTGGATGTAGAATAGATCGCAATGCCCAGACCAATGATCAACGCGAAGCTGAGCCCTGCATTCTCGCTGCCGGCGACATCCGCCGCCTGCGCCAGAATGATCTGTGACGCTTCATGCGGGAGGACGCTCTCGATCAGCTCAAGCTGACGGCTCACCTCGACCGGCTCGACGATGAGCCCGGACAATGCGGTGAGAGCGGTTATGGTGGGGAAGATTGCCAGGAGACCGTAGAAGGCCACGCCCGCCGCGATCAGGTCGATATGGTCGCGCTGTACCGCGTTCCAGACGCGCACGCCGATGTCCAGCCATCCCACCGGCGGGATCTTGTCCGGACTGACAGCTTCTCTTCCACGTGTCATGCATGCCCCCTCTGGTACCCGAACGCCCGGCTGTCCCCGGACGTCGGCAAACAGCAGGGAACTCAGCAAGTGAACGCCTGTGCGGGAAATGAGTTCCTCTGCGTGGCAATCGACCCCCGGCCCAGTGCGCGGCGGACTGCCTTTTCCGCTTGCCAACGCCCCGCCTTTCGCTACATTGACGCCCCATGAGCGATCGTACAGCACATATCCGCCGTTCCGGACTTCCCGAAGGCTGTCAGGCCCTGTCCGGGTTCGACGTGCGCCTCATTGAGCTGCAGGGCCCCGCCTGCGGGCGATTTACGCGCTAACGCGCTTTAATTCCGGCGCTTTTCATCACTTCGGGAACTCACGCAATAATGCGCATGAGGCCGTGGCAATCGCTGCGATTATTCGCTAAAAGACCCCGACTTTCTGTTTCGACACCTCCGCGCGCAACGCGCGAACCGATGACCGAGTACGCATGTCCAACCTCGACACTCTTGAAACCGATCTTCTGGCCGCCATCGAAGGCGCCGGGACCGAAGCCGCCCTGGAAGACATCCGCGTTGCCGCCCTTGGCAAGAAGGGCTCAATCTCCGAGCAGATGAAAACGCTCGGCAAGATGACGCCGGAAGAGCGCCAGGTGATGGGCCCTGCCCTCAACGGCCTGAAGGCGAAGATCACCGACGCAATCGCCGCCCGCAAGGACGTGCTGGCGGAAGCTGCGCTGGAAGCGCGGCTGGCCAGCGAGCGGGTGGATATCACCCTGCCCCTGCGCCCCACACCCGTGGAGACCGGCCGCATTCATCCGGTCAGCCAGGTCATCGACGAGCTGACGGCGATCTTTGCCGACATGGGCTTTTCCATTGCCGAAGGCCCGGACATCGAGACCGATGAACTGAATTTCACCGCGCTGAACTTTCCCGAAGGCCATCCGGCGCGCGAGATGCACGACACGTTCTTCTTCAATCCGAAGGAAGACGGCGAACGGCTGCTGCTGCGCACGCACACCTCGCCGGTCCAGATCCGGACCATGCGCAGCCAGGAACCGCCGATCCGCGTCATCACGCCGGGACGGACATACCGCTGTGACAGCGACCAGACCCACACGCCGATGTTCCACCAGGTGGAAGGTCTCGTGATCGACAAGGGCAGCCATTTCGGCCACCTGAAATGGGTCCTGCGCGAATTCTGCAAGGCCTTCTTCGAAGTCGACGACATCAAGATGCGCTTCCGCCCGAGCTTCTTCCCGTTCACCGAACCGTCCATGGAACTCGACATCCAGTGCGACCGGTCCGGCGGCGAAGTGAAGATCGGCCAGGGAGAGGACTGGCTGGAAATTCTTGGCTGCGGCATGGTTCATCCGAACGTCATCCGCAATTGCGGGCTCGATCCGGATGTCTACCAGGGGTTTGCCTGGGGCATGGGGATCGACCGTATCGCGATGCTGAAATACGGCATGCCGGACCTGCGCGCCTTCTTCGACGCCGACGTCCGCTGGATCCAGCATTACGGCTTCCGACCACTCGACCTGCCGACGCTGTTCGGTGGTCTGTCCAGTTAACCGCCTGAATTGGGGGGCGCCACCATGTCTTTGCTGATCCGCATCGTCCTTGCCGCCATGCTGACCGTTGCCGCCCTGTTGCCGGCAGCAGCTCAGACCGCCGATAAGGAAACGCGCGTTGCGACGCCGACCTCGTTCCTGGAGGCTTGCGCCGAAAAGATCGAGAACCGGGGCCGCCTTCGCTTCTGCGATACCTATTTCCGCGAAAAACTGGGCACCGAAGCCGATGCGCTGCTGTATCTTCGGGACCGGATCACGCGTCTGCGGGCCGGCCATGAGGAAAGCTCGACCGAGAAGTACCAGAGCTTCCTGCAGGCGATCTATATTGTGGCCTTTCTGACCATCGCTTCGATCGTGCTGATCGCCAGCGACCGCCGGATCGGCGGCACCGCGAAGTGGGCCGGCCTGACCAGCACCGCGGCTCTTCTGGTGATGGTGGTCATTGTCGCCATGGGCTGGCTCGGCAAATACCGGGCCGAATACGCTGCCCAGATCGAGCTAGGCATCCTGCGGGACCGGATCGAGACGGAAGCGGCTCAGGCAATTGCCACAAAACAGCAGATCACGCCGGAGATGGTGCGCGGCTGGACCCGTGACTTTTCCGACATCGGCCGCCGTTTTGCCGAGAATTACGGCGCTGCGACCATCATTCCCGAAGTGGACCGGCTCGGCAACTGACGCCTCCACATCCCGTTTCGCGGTTCCGACACCGCACCAAGTTTGAAGAGATCGAAAGATGAAATTCACCCTTTCCTGGCTCAAGGAGCATCTGGAAACCGACGCCAGCCTGGAGGAGATCGTTGAACGTCTCACCCTCATCGGCCTGGAAGTCGAGGAAGTCACCAACCGTGCCGACCGCCTGAAGCCGTTCAAGATCGCGAAGGTTCTGGAAGCCGAGCAGCATCCGAATGCGGACCGGCTGCGCGTTCTGAAGGTGGACACTGGCGAAGGCGACCCGGTTCAGGTCGTCTGCGGGGCTCCCAATGCCCGCGCCGGTCTTGTCGGCGTGCTCGGCAAGCCGGGCGACTATGTTCCCGGGCTCGACGTGACGCTGTCGGTGGGCAAGATCCGCGACGTGGAAAGCTTCGGCATGATGTGCTCGGAACGGGAGCTGGAACTTTCCAACGAACATGACGGCATCATCGACCTGCCGGCGGATGCGCCGGTCGGCATGGCCTATGCCGAATGGGCGGGGCTTGACGAGCCGGTCATCGAAATCGGCCTGACCCCGAACCGCCCGGATTGCACCGGCGTCTACGGTATTGCTCGCGACCTTGCCGCTGCCGGTCTCGGCAAGCTGAAGGAACGCAGCAACGAACAGGTTCGCGGCACCTTCCCCTGCCCGGTCGACGTCACGCTGGACTTCGGCCACACCAAACCGATGTGCAAGGCTTTCGGCCTGCGCCTGGTCAAGGGCGTGAAGAACGGCCCATCGCCGAAGTGGCTGCAGGACCGCCTGACCGCCATTGGCCTCAGGCCGATCAACACCCTTGTCGACATGACCAACTACATCACCTTCGACCAGGGCCGACCGCTGCATGTGTTCGACGCGGACAAGGTGCATGGCAATCTTGTGGTGCGCCGTGGCAAGCCGGGCGAGACGATCGACGGCCTCAACGGCAAGACCTATGAGATCGATGATACGGTCTGCGTCATTTCCGACGACAACGGCGTGGAAAGCCTCGGCGGCATTCTGGGGGGCGAACCTTCCGGCTGCACGGAAGAAACCGTCAATGTGCTGATCGAGTCCGCTCTGTGGGACGAAGACGACATTGCCGCCACCGGCCGCAAGCTTGGCGTCAACACGGATGCCCGTTACCGCTTCGAGCGCGGCGTCGATCCGGACTACATGATGCCGGGCCTGGAATATGCCACGCGTATGGTTCTGGAGCTGTGCGGTGGTGAGGCGTCGGAAACGGTTCAGGCCGGGTCCGTGCCGGAAACCAGCAAGATCATCGAGTTCCCCTATTCGGAAATCAAGCGCCTGTCCGGTGTCGACGTTCAGCCTGCGGAGGCCAATGTCACGCTGAAATCGCTCGGCTTCTGGGTTTCCGGCTCCGGTGACACGGTCAAGGTGGCCGCACCGAGCTGGCGTCCGGATATCGAAGGCAAGGCCGACCTCGTGGAAGAGGTGGTGCGGATCATCGGTCTGGACCGGGTGCCGTTCACGCCACTGCCGCGCACCGGCACCGTGGGTCAGAAGGTGCTGACCACCGGCCAGATCCGCCGCAACAAGGCGCGCCGAGCCCTGGCCGCCCGTGGCTTCAATGAAGCGGTCACATGGTCGTTCATCGCAAAGGATCACGCCGAACTCTTCGGTGGCGGCAGCGCCGCGCTGGCGCTGGCCAATCCGATTTCCACCGAGATGTCCGACATGCGCCCGAGCCTGCTTCCGGGCCTGCTCGTGGCTGCGCAGCGCAATGCCGACCGGGGATACGGCAATGTTGCCCTGTTCGAGGTCGGTCAGGTGTTCGAGAACGACACTCCGGAAGGCCAGAAGATGGTCGCAACCGGCGTGCGCCGCGGGTCTGCGAAGCTGCAGGGTGCCGGCCGGCACTGGTCTGGCGTTTCCCAGACCGTTGACGTGTTCGACGCCAAGGCGGATGCCGAAGCGGCGCTGGCTGCCATCGGTGCTCCGGTGGACAAACTGATGGTGTCGGCAGACGCACCGGCAACATTCCATCCGGGCCGGTCGGGCTGCCTCAAGCTCGGCCCGAAAAACGTGCTGGCGGTGTTCGGTGAAATTCATCCGCGCACGCTGCAGATGCTTGATATCGAAGGCCCGCTGATCGCGTTCGAGATCTACCTGGATGCCTTGCCCGAACCCAAGGGCAAGGGTGGCCGTTCCAAGGGCGCGCTCAATGTCAGCGGTCTGATGCCGGTCCAGCGCGACTTTGCCTTCCTTCTCGGCAAGGACGTTTCGGCCGAGGCGCTGCTGAAAGCCGCGCGTGGTGCGGACAAGACCCTGATCAGCGATGTCACGCTATTCGATATCTACGAAGGTCAGGGCGTGCCGGAAGGACAGAAGTCCGTCGCGATCGACGTGACGATGCAACCGCGCCAGAAAACCCTGACGGACGAGGAAATCGACGCCGTGGCGAAGAAGATCATCGCCAATGTCGAAAAGGCAACCGGCGGCACGCTGAGAGGCTGATCGGCTTTTCAGAAGACTGAATGAAACAAGGCCGCGCGAAACACCATCGCGCGGCCTTTTTTACTGGCGGGTCTGCCCCATCTCGGCGCAGACCAGAACGGAACACTTCGGCTCGTCCTTCGTCGGCACGAACGTCGGGCGCACGGTCTGCCCCGAGAAACACTGGTTCCGGCCAGACACGAAGCGGTCGAACTTGTAGGGCCCGGACTTCAGATTGATGCCACCGAACCTCTTGATCAGATCCTGGGTCTGGGCACAGGTCAGTTGAGTGGTGTCCGGCTGGCGCCGGGTCTGCGCTTCGGCCTGCAGCACAGGCACAAGAGCCGCCCCCATGAACAGGCCTGCCTGAAGCGCGAACTTCGCGATTATTAGCGGTTTTCTTGTATTATTCTCGTTCATCGCAAGGCCTTTCCTGAGTATTCAGGCGAAGTCATGTATTAAATGTCTGAGTTTTCCAGCAGTGGGCAATCCGCATTTCATATTTGTGGAACGGTTTCGAATTGCAACACAGCATTGCCCCGTCAGCTTGTGAAATAGCAAGAAAAGACTGCAAGGCGGTTAAGACATCTGCCTCAGTTCGCTGTTTGGGAGCGCGCTCGTTTAACGCTACGTCCGAGCGTATGGCCACCTGTGACCGGCAACGCGCTAAGGCCTGCCTCCCCCGGCCGGAAAGCCGCGCGAGCCTGAGTGCGTCAAAGCCGGCACCGTATGCCGTTTGCAACGAAGTGGCCAATGAGCTTTGACCGGCGGCCGCTCAGTCGTACCGCCAGGGCTGGGGATTGACGCAGCGAAGCACGTAGCATTTCGCATTGTCCTTCGTCGGGATGTAGTCCCGGCGCGTAACCTCTCCGTGCTGGCAGAAGCTCCGGTTGGCCACATAGCGGTCGAACGTATATCGTCCGGTGCTCATCACAACAGCGCCGCGCTGATTGATCATGGACTGGGCCTGGCCGCACGACATGGTGGTGGAATTCGGCCGTCCGGATTGAGCGGCGGACGGGAGAGCGGTCACGAGAACCGCCCCGCAAGCGGCCAGTGCAGCGATCACATATTTGCGTGGCAAGGTGTTCATCGGCAATTCCTGAAGTCTCAAAGCGCACTCGAAAGAGATGGCGTCGACGCCGCTCATGTCAAGTCAGTGCCGGCCCCGAACCTGTGACGTCCGTCGTGCCACGCCGAGTCCTGATGCGAAAGTTCGTCGCCTCGCAAGGCTCGCGATCACCTCAGAATCGGATAGGTTGTCCTCTCGCCAAATGAGGACCCGCACATGAGCGCCGATTTGCAGATGAACGAACGCGACGCAACGTTGGGCGATCCCTATGGGGCGAGCGAAGACACGCGGCTGGCAAGGCTTGAGCAGATCATCCGATCCATTCCCCATGTGATGGAAATTCTGACGACAGTTCGCGATCTTGACCTGCCGGATGCCTGGCTCGTATCTGGCGGCATCTACCAGACCGTCTGGAACGTCCTCACCAACCGTCCCATGCTGCACGGCATCAAGGACTTCGACATCATCTATTTCGACGGACAGGATCTCTCCTACGAAGCCGAAGACGCCATCATTGGCAAGGTCAACGAAGCTCTGCCGGAGTGGGTCAGCCTGCTGGAGGTGCGAAATCAGGCCCGTGTACACCTGTGGTATCAGCAGCGTTTCGGAAGACCCTACCGCCCACTCGACTGCGCAATGGATTCCCTGACGACCTATGCCTCACGCACCCATGCGGTGGCGGCGCGGCTGACACAGGACGGGCGCATGCTGCTGCATGCGCCTTTCGGCCTTGCCAACCTGTTCGGCATGCGTCTGGTGCCCAATTACACCCAGCCGAACCCGGAGACCTATGGGGAAAAGGCGGAGCGGATGAAAGCGCTGTGGCCGGAGCTGACGGTCATTCCCTGGGACAACGCCTGAAACGCTGGTGATCCCTCTGCGTTTGCGATCTTCAACCGGCCTTGCGCGCGGCTTGGCTTTGCTGGCCGGCTTCGATGCGCCAGAGCCCCGCCTCCTGTTCTGAAAGCAGGTGCGCCCGTATCAGACCGCGCACGGAATTGCCGACGTAGACGTCTTCGGCTTCCTGCAGATCCTGCGGTGTCAGATCCGCTTCGCTGGCGAGGCCGCGCTCCAACAGGCCTGCCCGGAACGTGCCGGGCAGCAGTCCGTGGCGAAGCGCCGGGGTCAGCAATCTGCCGTTCTTCCTGACGAAGAGGGTCGTGTAGCTGCCTTCGGTGAGATAGCCATTCTCGTTCAGGAACAGCACCTCCTGGCAACCGGTTTGCGCCTGATAGCGCTGACGCGTGTCATCGTAAAAGGCACGGTTGGTGGTCTTGTGGAACAGGAACCTGTCCGAGGACTGCGTGCTTTCTTGCGCGATGACGAGATTGAAGACGGCCTCCTCGCCTGCCGGAGGCAGATCCGTCGAGCTGACCGAAACGCCGCCATCTGCCGACAACAACAGACGCACACGTCTGGAGCCGGCAAAGGCGCGGCTCTGCCGCAGGAGTTCCGCACGAATGTCGTCCGCCTGGAAACGGAAGCCGAAATAGGCGGCTGAAGCCTCAAGGCGCTGCATGTGCCGTTCCAGAAGCAGATAACCGTCGCCCGGGTGGTAGGCCAGTGTCTCGATCAGCTCAAAGGCAGGCGTCTCCTCGCTCATGAACCGCAGCTTCAGGGCGCATTCGTCATATTCGGGAGACGCACCGCTGTCGAAGATCACGCCGGACCCGGTTCCCGCTTCGCCGCTGCCATCTTCTCGCAGCACCAGTGTCCGGATCGCGACGTTCAGGCGGAAGTCGCCACCGGGCGCAAGGTAACCGATGGAGCCGGTGTAGACGCCGCGCGGGCCTGTCTCCAGGTCGTGGGCAATCTGCATGGCACTGAGCTTCGGCGCTCCGGTGATCGAACCGCAGGGAAACAGATGTTCGGTGATGCTGGCAAACCCGACGTGCCCCGGCACCTCGACCTCCACCGTGGAGGTCATCTGGTGAAGGCTCTGGTAGCGCTCTACCTCGCACAATTTGGTCACCTTCACCGAATCGGTTTCGGCAATGCGCGACAGGTCGTTGCGCATCAGATCCACGATCATGGTGTTTTCAGACCGCTGCTTGGGATCGCTCGAAAGCGTACGTGCAATTGTGGCGTCCTCCGATGCGTAGCGCCCCCGGGGCGCGGTGCCTTTCATCGGCCTGGTTCGCAGGCGCGTTCCCTGACGCTCCAGAAACAGTTCCGGCGAAAGCGACAGGATCGTCCGGTCTTCAAGGCGCAGGAAGGCGGCGAACTCCACCGGCTGGCGGCGTAGAAGATCCTGGAAGATCTGTTCAGGCGCTCCCTGGTGGCGGAACCTTGCGCGCATGGTCAGGTTGACCTGATAGATGTCGCCCTTCGCGAGATGGCCGCGCACGCGGGCGAAAGCCGTGTCGTAGGCGGCCCTGTCCATGTCGAACTCCGGCTTGCCGATGGCAGCCTTGGCCCCATCCGCAGCGCTTGCCAGCAAGGCTCCTGCTTCGGCAAGGTCCAGTTCCTCAGGCGCATCGTAAAGCCCGAACCACAGCAAAGGCTCACCGGTTTCCAGAAACCGCTGACGCAGCTTTTCCTCGAAGGCAAACCCCAGTTCATAGGCGAGAAAGCCAGCGGCATAGCGCCCTTCTTCTTGGGCCGCCTCCAGCCGTTCGAGGCAGCCCCTGACTTCGTCGAGCCGGGTGCAGGAGATGACCTCCTCCGGTGCCTGAAACAGCAGCGCCGAGCGCTGCTTCAACAGATCCAGCAGAAGGACCGATCCGGGCCGGAGGGGAGAGGCAGGCATCGTAGGCGTCAGTGTCCGCAAGGGTGAAGAATGCCGTCAGCGTGGCGCGTTGCCGCCCACGCCGCTGGTCTATTAGCAGCGGCTCATGGCATTCAAGCGGCATCAGGTCAACCCGGCAGGCCTTCACATGACGGAACGCACGAAAAAACCGGCGGGCTGGCCGCCGGTTTCAGGCAATCACATCCTGGCAAAGACCTGCCGTCAGGCCGCAACGTCCTTCAGAAAGGCGGTAATGGCCCGGCGCATGTCCTGGGTTTCCAGATCGAGGGTTTCGGCCGCCTCGACCATGGACCCGACCGAGTGGCTGGTGCGCTCGACCGATTCCCGCACGCCGTCGATGTTGTTGGCGACCCGCCCGGTTCCATCCGCGGCTTCTGCCACGTTGCGCGAGATTTCCTGCGTCGCCGAGCCCTGTTCACCGACGGCGGCGGCAATGGCGGCCGTGTAACTGTTGACCTCGTCCATCGTCGCTGCAATCACGCCGATGGAGTCTACCGCATCCTTTGTCTCCGCCTGGATCGCCGCGATCTGGGCGCCAATCTCTTCCGTTGCCTTGGACGTTTGCGTGGCCAGTTCCTTGACCTCGGCCGCGACAACGGCAAAGCCCCTGCCCGCTTCGCCTGCACGGGCTGCCTCGATGGTGGCGTTGAGCGCCAGTAGGTTGGTCTGTTCGGCAATCGCCTGGATCAGTGTGACGACCTCACCGATCCTGTTGGCCGCATTGGCAAGACCCGCGACCTTGCTGTTGCTGGTTTGCGCGTTTTCTGTCGCCCTGTTGACGATGCTGGTGGTCTGTTCGACCTGGCGGGAAATTTCGGCAATCGAGGAAGACAGTTCCTCGGCGGCGGAGGCGACCATCTGGACGTTGGACGAGGCCGTTTCGGACGCATCCGAAACGGATCCTGCACGCGCAGACGTGTTCTCGGCCACCGCTCCAAGTTCGGAAGCTGCGTCCCGCATTTCGCGCACCTTCAGACCGACTGCATCGAGCTTGGCAGCGATATCGCCTTCAAAAGCGAGGATACGTTCGTTGATCGCCTGTTGCTTGGCGCGCTCCGTTTCGTCGTGCTGCGCGGTCTGCTGTTGCAACGCCAATGACCGGGAACGGGCTGCCTCAGCATCCTCACGCGCCTTGTCGGACGTGGCAAACGCTCGTGCCAGGCTGTCGGTCATCCACCACAGGGCAGCGACTTCCGCAACCACGATGACCGCATGAAACACCACGCGGCTGAAATCGGCTCCGCCGGGGAAAACGGCCCAGGGCATGGCGAAATTCAGCACAAGGTGATGCACGGCAACCACGGCTGCATAGGCGACCAGCGCCCGCCAGTCGACCCAGCTTGCCAGGATCGCCAGAACGGCGAAGAAATACATATGCGCATCGAGCTGATAGGAAATCTGCCCGTCCGGCACCGCCAGAGCGGCTACGAACAGGGCAACCAGACCTGCAAGTGACATGGATGTGGCCAGGCGCGTTTCGACACCGGATCCGAATTTCACCCAGGTGCCGGTGGCAGCCACACCCAACAGCAGTGCTGCGCCGCAGACCGCCACAAGCGAAACGTTGCCGACCCACCAGGCCGTTCCCATGACGAGGAAGACGTTGATCCAGATAAAGTGGATCAACATCCGGGCAAATTTCTGCCGGAACTGGTCCAGGCCGGAAAGCTGATCCGCTTGAGACATTTCCACCATTTTCATTTCATCTGCTCCAGGGAGACACCGCTTAGTCGTGCACAGGCTTGCGCAATGAAGGATGAGGCCACAAATCCTGCCCCCGAGCGGTAAAGACTTGCAATGGACTGCTGTTCGCCTGCCTCGGTGAGCGCCACCCAGTTTCTGTCCCCGACGAACAGCACCGGACCGCCCGATCTGGCAATGACGGAGACCGCGCTGTCGCCCCAAGGCCATGCGAACACCGCCACCGGCCCTTCACGGGCAGGCACCAGTGCGCCGACCAGCATCAGCACACAGCTCGCCAGAAAATATCCCGCCACGAAAATTTTTGCCGAACGGCTCACCGAATCGATCCTTCAACGCACCTGCGTTGGATCGACGTTCGCAGTGTAACTTTAAGAAATTCTGAAATTTCTACTTATGGTAGTTGCTACACAACAAAGTCCGGGAAGATGTTATTGCCGCAGCACCAGCGCTTCTGCGGAAGGTGGCCAGGTCTTTCAAGAGTGCCCCAACGCTACCCTGTATGACCGGGACTGAACCACGCAGACAAAAACGGGGCAGCGCCTTCGCAGGCGCTGCCCCTTGCTACAGGAAGCCGGAATTTGGTGCGGCCGTCAGGCGGTCTGACCCAACCCGACGGGGCACGAGACGCCCGTGCCGCCTATGCCGCAATAGCCGGCCGGGTTCTTGGCCAGGTACTGCTGGTGGTAGTCTTCGGCAAAGTAGAAACTATCCAGTTCCCGGATCTCGGTCGTGATGCTGCTGGTCACACCACCGGCCTTCAGAGCCGCCTGATAGGCTTGCCGGGACTGTTCGGCCTGCGCAAGATCACCGCCATCCTTTACATAGATCGCAGACCGATACTGGGTTCCGGTATCATTGCCCTGGCGCATGCCCTGGGTCGGGTCGTGATTTTCCCAGAAGACCTTGAGCAGCTCGCCCAGAGAAATCTCTGCCGGGTCGTAGACGACCAGAACCACTTCGGTGTGGCCCGTGCGCCCGGTGCAGGTTTCATGATAGGTCGGGTTCGGCGTGTAGCCGCCCGCATAGCCAACTGCCGTGACGTAGACACCGGGCAATTGCCAGAACAGGCGTTCGGCACCCCAGAAGCAGCCCATGCCGACGACAAGGGTTTTCATGTTGTCCGGATAGGGACCTGCCAGCGGCCGTCCGTTGACGAAATGCGGCTCGGCCGGCCGGATGGCTTCGGCACGCCCCGGCAGGGCCTCGTCCTTGGCCGGCAGCGAAAATTTCTTTGTCAGCATCGTCATGAACGACATGGCACTCTCCCGCGTTTGCCGGCACGTTACCCGTGATTGTCACTGGATCGGGCCGGCTGATTTCAGGAGCATAATGTGGCGCAGCAGCACGCGGTTTCCAAGAGGCCCGTCACGCAAGAGTGTCCGGCCGTGAACCTTTGGGCCGCTTTGCCCTCCGGAGAATGGTCGTATCAGGCGTAGAGCGCTCGCTGGCTCCGCCGTTTTGCCCCGAGCCAGAGGAACACAAGCCCAATGGGGGCGAACACGGCCCAGACCGGCCATGTCAGCACAGTCTGTTTCAGGGTCTGCCACACCGTCGCATCGAACGTGGCCACGATGTGGGCTTCCGCCACTGCAAGGGAAGCTGGTGAAAGGTCCTGCCAGACCTGGCCAAGCTGAGCGAGGTGGATTTCCGAAAGAGCAATCGAAGAACTTGCGTCGGAGATGCCGGCGATAATTGCGACGGCGACAAAGCCATAGCCAAAGATGCGGAATAAAAACTTCAAAACACTGATCATCGTTCTGCTTTCAGCATTGCATATTAAAAACGGAGTGCCCTGCTCCAGTGAGGCTTTCAAATATTAGCCGCCGGATGTTGAGCATTCCTTTAGGGTAATAGCACCCGGCAGAGGAACAAGATTTGATATTCAACACATTCTTGTGACTTTGGTTCCCCGGCTTCGCAAGTGTTTTTCCTCTCGCTTGCTTGCACATGAGAGCTCCTAAATTAAAGGTTGCATTGCGCCAACTCACGAAACACCTTGCACACGCCCCCTCGGACAAGCACCTATGGACGCGAAAGGGAACGCTTGCCTGTTCTGCCAGCTTCACGCCAGCAGCGAGGCCTTGCAAGGACGCTATCCCGTAAATCTCGTCCCGCCAGCCGGGTTTCAACTCTGATTCTGTGCAGTCACACCCCTGCCGCCATGCCATTGAACCCACCCGGCCCAGCCTTGCCGGCAGGGTAGCACACATGATTTTTGGATCCGTGTCCTGGCGCTTTTCGCGCCGCATTCCGGCGGTTTTTCACCTGTTCACTCTTTGCCTGAATGCCCCGGCAATCCACAACGACCGGGGACGATAAAAAAAACTTGTTCAAGTGCTTGCACTTGGTCGCGCCATGGGTATATTGCGCCCCACTCAAGCGGGTGACGCTTGCGACGGACAGGTGGCCGAGTGGTTGAAGGCGCACGCCTGGAACGCGTGTATACGGGCAACCGTATCGAGGGTTCGAATCCCTCTCTGTCCGCCATTTCCATCCTTGCGTTGCCGACTTCGGCACCTTGAGCGCTTGGCTCCGGGTTTGGATCTCCTCCTCGTTTCTACGCACTTCCCGATTTCTTGGCAGATTGGCATATGGTCTTGTGACCAGCGCTATCAGTCAGGTCGTGTCTGCACCGGCCTAATCTCAATGGCAGGCCCCGATGTCCCTTTCTATGTCCCGACACAAAAAAGGGCCGGTTACACCGGCCCCTCCTCGTGTCTTGCTTCTGCCGTCAACCGATGCGGATGGACTTGACGTTGACGAACTCCTTCAGCCCTTCCGGGCCATGCTCCCGCCCGTAGCCCGACGTCTTCACGCCGCCAAAGGGCATCGTCGGGTAGGCGACGTTGAACGTATTGATGAAGACCATGCCGGTGTCGAAATGCTCCGTCGCCAGCTTGCGGGCACGTTCCGTGTCCTTGCTGAAGATCCCTCCGCCCAGACCATAGCGGCTGCTGTTGGCGATCCGCGTGGCATCCTCTTCGTCCTTGGCGCGGATAATGGCAGCGGCCGGGCCGAACAACTCGTCCTCATAGGCGGGCTGCCCAGGCTTTACATCCGCCAGCACGGTGGCCGGATAGAACCAGCCTGTGCGGTCCGGGATCTTGCCGCCAACCACGAGCCGCGCACCCTTTTCGATGCTTTTTTGAACCTGATCGTGCAGCTCGTCGCGCTGCTTCCTGGTGACCATAGGGCCCAACTGGGTGTCTTCGTCGGACGGATCGCCGAGCTTGATCTCTTCAAAGGCCTCGGCATAGGCCTTGACGAAAGCATCGTAGTTCTTCTCGGTAACGATGAACCTCTTGGCGTTCACGCAGGTCTGGCCGTTGTTATAGATACGTCCCTGCACGCAGGTTTTGACAGCCAGGTCGAGGTCGGCATCGTCCAGCACCAGATAGGCGTCGTTGGAGCCCAGCTCGAGCACCGTCTTCTTGACCAGTTCGGCAGCCTTTGCCCCGACAACACGGCCAGCCTTGTCACTGCCGGTCAGCGTCACGCCGCGCACGCGGTCGTCTTCAATGATCTTGTCCGACTGATCGTGCGAGATCAGCAGCACGCCAAACAGCCCCTTGGGCAGCCCCGCCCGCTCATAAAGATCGCGCAGGAACAGGCCGCTGCCGGTGCAGGCCTCGGCATGTTTCAGCAGAACGCCGTTACCCGCCATCAGGCTGGCGATCGAATAACGGACAGCCTGATAGGCCGGAAAGTTCCACGGCTGAATGCCGTAGACCACGCCAATGGGAGAGTGCGTGACGTAGCCCTTGCCACTGTCGACCTCGCGCTCCTCGTCAGCCAGAGCTTCCGGACCGATCTTGGCCGTATAATCGCAGATGGCGGCGCACAGGCTCACCTCACCGAGGCTGTCCTTGAGCAGCTTGCCCACTTCGTCGGTCATCAGCCTGGCAAACTCGTCCTGCGACTTGCGCATTTCCGCGCCAATCGCCACGATCACTTCGGCACGCTCCTTCAGGCTTTTATGGCGCCATTCGAGGAATGCCTTGTGACTGGCCTCAACGACCGCCATGGCTTCCGCGTCAGACATATAGGGATAGGATTTGATTTCCTTCTCGGTCAGCGGATTGATCGTCGTAAGAGACTTGGACATGGGACTATTTCCTTCTGGTTCAGGTATTCGTTGAAACGGGGGCGAGACAGTCAGCCGTGGGTGGAGCGATGACTGGACAATGTCTTTTCGACATCCGCCAAAGCCCCCATGACCTCCTTCTGCCAAGCGCCCTGTGGCAGCTTGCGGATGGCGGAATGGGCGGCACACACGAAGGGCGTTCCGGACCATGCCTCTGCAAGGTCACGCGCCCATCGGTCGTAGTCATCCGCGGCGCCTGCACGCTGCTGCAGTGCCTTGGCGAGCTGCGGATGGAACCTCAGTATCGACTGCGGCAAAAGCTTGCCAAGAAAACCCGGTGCCGCCAGCACATTGAGCGTGTCATCGACATGGACAATGCCGCTTTCCCGATGACGCACGAGGACCGAGGCAACGTGCACGTTCTTGTGGGGAGAGACGAAGTCGACCCCCTGCGGCACCGAGAACTGAAGGTCCCCGGCAAACTCTTGCCAGGTCGCCTCCTGCTCGATGAGACCCGTCTCCCACGGCAGGTCGGATGCCTGCTGAACATGGCGGCGCGTGCCGATGAGGCGGGCGTGGGGCAGAAGCGCGTGAACGGCAGAACAATGGAGCGTATGGAACGGATGCACGTTCAGGATAGCCTCGATGGCGCGTCCCTCGTCCGTCAAGGACAACAGCGCATTCCGGTCGTCTTCATCCAGGTCATAGCTGTCGAGAAGCAGGAACTTTCCGTTCGCCCGCCGCACGAGCGACATATGGGTGCCGAAGTTGATGACCTTGGCGATCTTGAGATCGCCACGAAACGTCCAGAAATTGTCGGCCAATTGCCTCATAAGGCGGCTTTCCCTCCAATAAGGATGTGTGTCAGACGGGCACAACCGTCAGTCCTTAAACGGATTAGGGCGGGGTCCGTTCCCGCGACAAAATGGATCGGCCGCGTCGCGCGGCAGGCAATGACGGTCTCCTGCCTGACTTATTCAGCCTCTGCCACACGCATGCCGAAGGCTTCTCACCGCGGTTGAGGCGGTGTTCGTTTTCAGGTCGAAAGGCTGGCAGGATACCCCCCTGCAACGGGCAGGCATGAGATGACGAAGCTGCGCAGTTGCCGGTATCGCAGGCGGCCTGCAAGCAACAAGACCGACGGCTCGCACGCAGCTTTTGTCTCGCCTCCCCCGTGAAGGTTGGTTCAGTTGGGAGACGCAACAAATCCAAAGCTCAAGAAAGATCCCGCAATCCGAAGATTGCGGGACGTCTTCTAGGCCACTTCGGCGGGATCCAGAAAGCCACCGGATTGTCTGTTCCACAGCTGGGCGTAGACCCCGCCCTTTTCCAGAAGCCTCTTGTGGGAGCCTTCTTCGATGATCCGACCCTGATCCATGATGATGAGCCGGTCCATCGCCGCGATGGTGGACAGGCGGTGGGCAATGGCGATGACCGTTTTGCCCTTCATCAGATCAAACAGGCTCTCCTGAATTGCGGCCTCGACTTCCGAGTCCAGAGCCGACGTCGCCTCATCCAGGATCAGGATCGGTGCATCCTTCAAAAGAACCCGGGCAATCGCGATCCGCTGACGCTGGCCGCCTGAGAGCTTGACGCCGCGCTCGCCGACATGCGCATCCAGGCCGCGCCGTCCCCTGAAATCCTGCAGGTCAGGAATGAAGGACATGGCGTGGGCCTTTTCCGCCGCCACGATTGCCTCTTCCCGGGTCGCGCCGGAGCGGCCGTAGACGATGTTTTCCAGCACCGAGCGGTGCAGCAGCGAGGTGTCCTGGGTGACCATGCCGATCTGCGCCCGCAGGCTGTCCTGGGTAACGGCGCTGATGTCCTGGCCATCGATCAGGATACGCCCGCCTTCCAGGTCGTAGAAGCGCAACAGCAGATTGACCAGCGTCGACTTGCCGGCACCGGACCGCCCGACCAGACCCACCTTCTCGCCGGGTTCGATTCGAAGGGACAGGTCCTCGATGACGCCCTTGTCCTTGCCGTAGTGGAAGCGGATACGGTCGAAGACGATCTCGCCCCTGGAGACCGCCAGCGGCTTGGCGCCCTCACGATCCACCAGAGTATGCGGCTGGGAAATCGTTGACATGCCTTCCTGGACCGTTCCGACATTTTCGAAAATGTCAGTCGTGATCCACATGATCCAGGCGGACATATTGACGATGCGCACCGACAGCGTGATGGCCAGCGTCAGCGACCCGACCGTGACGAGACCGCTCTGCCAGAGGCTGATCCCAAGCGCACTCAAGGACGCTATGAAGATGCCGTTGACGATCCAGAGCAGAATGACCATCTGCGTCAGCGGCCGAAGGATGTCGTAAAATTTCCTGGTGTGATCCTCCAGCGACTCGCGGGTATAGGCTTCCTCATTCCGGCCAGCGGCGAACAGTTTGACAGTCAGGATGTTGGTGTAGCTGTCGACGATCCTCCCCGTCAGGCTCGAACGCGCTTCGGACATGATCGCCGAGCGTTCCTTGATCTTGGGAACGAAGTAGCTCAACAGCCCCACGTAAATGATGAGCCAGCCGGCAAGCGGCAGGATCAGCCAGGCATCGACACCGGCAAACAGATAAATGGCCGAAACGACATAAATCAGTACGAACCAGATCGCATCGATCAGTGACACGACGGAGCCGCGCAGGGACGGTCCTGTCTGAATGATCTTGTTCGCGATCCGCCCGGCAAAATCGTTGTTGAAGTAGGATAGCGACTGCCCCAGAACGTGCTTGTGCGTCTGCCAGCGAACGAGGTTGGTCATGGCCGGCTCGATGATCTGGAACTTGATCATCGTGTGACCCGAGCCAAACAACGGCCGCAGGATCACGACCACCACCAGCATCCAGATCAGTTCGCTGCCGTGCTCTGCAAGCAGTCGATCGGGACCGGTCGTGTTCAGATAGTCGATGATCCGCCCCAGGTAATCGAAGAGCGCGACCTCAATGATGGAAACCACGAAACCAAACGCCATGAGCCATGCCAGAGGCTTCCAGATCTGGCGGATGAAATGCCAGTAGAACGCGCCCAGATCGGAAGGGGGCGGCGTTCCGTCGTGGTGCTTGAAAGGGGAAACGATGTTTTCGAGATAAGAGAAGACCGTGTTCATCGGCCAAGTGCTCCGTTCAAAGGTAGAGATTTACGAAAAAAATCGTACCGGGACGGAGATGCTCATCAGAGATTCGGGTCGCAGGCGGTACGGAGGAAATGCTGATACCGACACGGGAACCGAATTTGGTCTGCGTGCCGGTCTAGTTTTGACCGAGGGTTCGCATTGGGATCTCTTGAATTGTGATTGCTGTTGAACACGAAAGCCGACGGCCGCGCAAAATGTGCAGGCCATTCGGCATTACAACCCTAACGCTTGTTTCGCGCAGATCAAGTTGAAAATGTGAAGGTAGGCAATGGCGGGCACACACGTGTGAATTGTGCCACACTCAACGAAACACACATAAACCGCAGTTGCCCCCGACTTACCGGGTGTTGCTCAGTCAGCTGCCTGCGGCCGCTTTCCGATACAAAACAGGTACCAGCACACTTTGTCTGTATTCGATGAACGAGTTGCGATTACATCTTAAAAGAACCGCTAAAACCTGACTTATCAATACGTGTTTCGACGGGCGAGCCTGGTGTAGTTTAAAATCCCCTTTAAAATGACCTATGCATTGTAATACTTGACGCAAATTCTTTCCTTCGCCAAATATTATCCGAGAATTTCTCTTACATTAATTTTCAACGCATATTATCTCATCAAAAAACTATTACCCATTTACAGATCCATCACACAGGCAAACTTCGCAACTAAAAGGTCTCGCGACTTGTAGGAAAACTTGCGACATTCAAAGCTTCCCCTGCGCAGTGGTAATGGTGTAGTATTTGTTAACGTGGGGATTGATGATTGATTAAACTTTATTTCTTCGCTCCTGTGCGAAAAGTTCAGGTAGTGGGCTGGGTGACAGAACGGCAGGGGAAGGGAGGCGGTATGGTCCGACCCGCGAGCAGGAAGAGTGCCCGTAACAATCTCCGCAAGACCGCGCTTGTAGTGGAAGCTCTCGCACTTTGATTACGGAAATAATTCCGAAGTAAACCTATACGAACACTAAGGGTTATATTTCAAAATAGAAAAGCATCAAGCTTAGGCAACAAAAAAGAGCTCAAATCAAGTCGCGCTCTGATTGATAATGAAGGCCACCGTACTTTTGGTGGCAACGCTATATATTTCAGCGTGTATTCCCCGGAGGGATATTCTATTTTTACAGCTCGTTAAGGGCATGAGAAATCCATCGCCAGTGTAATACACCCTGTAAAAAAATATAGCCGCAGATATTTCGCTCTAGAATCAAGTTCGGTTTTAATCGAAGAGGGTGGGTCAAAATGAGCAAAGTACATATTAGCTTTATCGGTCAATTACTCGATCAACCGTTTTCCTTAAGAGATCAAACCACATTTACGCAGGCGAACGGAAGAGCGCACGCCAAATTACCTTCGTCGTCAATCGATTTTCCTTTTAGTCGATGGAAGAAAGCAGCCGGTACATCGGGCGATATGCACTCGGCAGCCGGCTCGTTCATCCTGGCGCAGGCCGTGAAGCGCAAGCGGCACCGCATTGCCAGAAATCTGCATGATCACGCCGGCCAATATGTTGCCGGCAAGCGTGAGCGCGTGCGGGGAATCGAAGAACCTTTCGAGATCCCAAGTCCCGTTAAGAAAAACAGGACCCACATTACTGTCTTCCTTCCTTCTAATCATCACTAAAAGCCGATCCGAAGGGAAGCGTTACAATGACGCCAAAGCTTATCCGTGTGGTCATCGTTGGCGACCATCCAGTGATGTTTGCTGGAGCCCTGGCCTTTATTGAACGGTCGGAGATTAATAGGCAACCGGCGCCGAACGGCTTCACCTGCCTGGTAGCGAGGAAGGATCCGTAATGCGTGTAGTGTTTGTTCTTGCGGGCCTCGGGGCAGGCGGCGCGGAAAAAGTCGTCAACCTGCTGGCCCACCACCGCCTTGCCGCTGGCGACGATGTACATGTGATCGCCCTCAATGCGACCGATTCCACCTCGTATTTTTCCTATGATCCCGACATTCAGGTCGAAGGCCTGAGCCGCACCGGCCGCTATTCCCGGCATTTTGTCACTGTGCAACGGGCAAGGGATCTGCGCAGGCGCTTGGCAGCGATCAAGCCGGACTTGGTCGTCTCCTTCCTGACCAAGATCAACGTCATCACCGTCCTTGCCACCGCGGGTGCCGGCACACCGACGATCATATCCGAGCGCAACAATTTCGATGTTCAGCAAATGAGCCGCTTCTGGCGCTGGTCGCGGCCGATGGCGGCCTTTGCAGCGACCAGGGTCGTCGTCATGACGGAGCGCGCGCGGGCAAGACAACCCGACCGCGTCCGAAAAAAAACCATCGTTATTCCAAATCCGGTCACGCCGCTGCCGCGCGCCAAGCTGCGGCCCGATGCGGGCCGCAGGGTAGTCGCGGTAGGACGCCTCGACCGGCAGAAAGGGTTTGATATCCTCATCGCTAGCTTCGCCCAGGTTGTGGAGCGCGTCCCTGATGCGGAGCTGACAATCTATGGTGAAGGTCCGGAGCGGTCCGCGCTCGAAAAGCAGATTTCCGACCTCGGGCTGCAGGAAGTCGTCCGTCTTTCGGGTGTCACGCGAGTACCGGGCGAATGGGTATCACCTGGCGACGTGTTTGCCCTGAGTTCACGCTTCGAAGGTTTCGCGAATGTCGTTCTCGAGGCGATGTCGAGCGGAATGGCTGTTGTTTCCGTCGACTGTCCCTGGGGTCCCGGCGAGATCGTGCAGGACGGAACCACGGGTCTGCTCGTGCCGATGGGCAGCAAAGAGGCGCTTGCTTCGGCGATCACTCGGGTCCTTACCGACCCGGAGTTGCGCAGGTCTTTCTGCAAGGCCGGCCCACCCTCGCTGGACCGGTTTTCCACGGCAACCGTCCTGGCCAAATGGGACGAGACAATTTTTCAAGCCACAGGCCATCCGCCTTTTACGGCTTTTGCTGATGCTTGAGATGGAGTTCATGAACGTATCAGCGACGTGAGGGAGCAGAGAAAGGGGAAGAGGCCAGCATGGCGTGGCGCTTCAAGCGCGCTGAAGCTGACTGGGCGTCAAATCGGGGCATGGGATCTCCCTGGTGGTTTCAGTTGGAACCGCGCCTCGGATTCCCGATGTCCGAAATCGGCAGGCATTTCAGGCATACGCGACTGCTGGAGCGAAACTCGCACAGGCGTATTGCAAACAGGCTTACCGTTCTTGCAATGCCAAACGGATACCTAGCGCGCAGTAGATGGTGCCAACCAGTTTGCCCTGCCATTTCAGAACGGCGGGATTCCGGCGAAGGAAGTTACCGAGACCGCCGGCGCTGACTGCAAAGACGATCGTGCTGAGCAATCCGAGAAAGACAAAAACGATTCCCAATACACTAAGCTGGATTGCGACCGATCCGTTTTCGGGATGAACAAACTGTGGCAGAAAAGCCAGGAAGAAGAGTGCGGTTTTCGGGTTCAAAACTTCAGCCAAAACCGCCTGGCGAAAAGCGCGGCCTGTGGTGATCGGAAGCGCTCCTCTCGTCAAGTCGCTTGGGGCTTTCTCGAAGATTGCCCGTATCCCGAGATACACGAGATAGGCAGCGCCGGTGTATTTGATGACACTGAAAAGAAGCGCCGATGTAGATATGATGGCAGAGAGTCCGACAATCGCTATGAAGGTGTGGAGGACATCCCCTGCTGCAATTCCTGCTCCGGTCGCAATTCCCACCCTTGTTCCCGAACTGGTCGCCCTGGCAACAGTCAGGATCGTTGCCGGTCCTGGAATGAAAACAAATCCGAAGACGATCGCAATATAGGTCATCAGGGTGGCAGGGTCGATCATGCAGCAGCTCCGCTACTTTGGTGCTCTCAGTCATCAAGCCATGCTCTGTTTCATAGCGCAATGACGGCTTCGTCCGGAAATGGTCATTCACCCGAACCTCACGGATAGACCGAACCGGTCAGGCCATTTCGCTCAATTAACCGCCAGATCCCGCAGCCCTTTTAAAACATGATAAAAAAATTCAACTTTTTTCAGTGCGACCGGTTCCCTCACCGACCACTTTCGGTGTAAAGATCGGATAGCCAAGGCAGCGCCTGTCTTTATGACGACCGCGCGGACCGCCTCAGCCTCCAAACTCTCCAGCAGTTCTGCAAGCCGATCGCGCGGTTGATGCGTCCCGAAGGGATCGTCTTGCCAGCGGGCTGACGACACGAAAGCGGCGGCTGGAGAGATGTCTTTAACTCGAATGGTGTGCGGCTGACGGTCCAGTGTGGAGCCATACCTGCCGCAAAGCCCTGCGGGAGAGCGAAAGGATGAAGAAGTCTTTGGTTCCGGTGCCGGTTCGCACCTGTGCGGCTGCCTTGATGCTGAGCTGCCAGCTTGCAGCCGGGGCAAGCGCCCAGAGTGTTGCGCAGGCAGCCTCCGAGGTGAGCGCCAAGTCAGCAGAAGAGATTTCCGTCCAGTTGAATGACGCGGAGACTGTCAATGGGTCCTGCCGGCTGACCTTTGTCATCCGCAATAGCCTGCAAAAGCCCGTGAAAGCCCTTGGTCTTGATCTGGTGATGTTCGACACCTCCGATGGTGTTTCCGGCTATGCCGCCATCGACTTCGGTGACCTGCCCGCCGGCAAGACACGTGTCCGGCAATATGACGTCGCCAAGGGAGAGTGCACCGGCATCTCCCGTGTCCTTTTGAACGAGGTGCGCGCCTGCGACCTTCAGGACGCCGCCCAGCAGGACTGCCTGCCGCTGCTGCGGATCGACTCGCGGTCGGAAATCGACCTGATCCTCTGATGACAACCCAAGCGTGATCAAAATGCCTGATGTCCTTCCAGCGGCCCTGCCGCACTTCCTGTCTCCCCTCTCCGGCCTCGTCGAACAGGGCGGCCCGGTGGTGTTGTTCCTGCTCGTTCTTTCTCTGGCGGCGGCGGCGCTGATCGTCGCCAAGCTGCTGCAGTTTCTCTATCTCGGGGTTGGCCGCTTCGGCACCGCCCGCAAGGCGCTGTACCTGTGGCTGGACGGACGGCCGCAGGAAGCAAAGGCGATGGCGGCCAGCGGAAAATCCGTGGTTGCCGACATCATGCTGAAACTGGTGCAGGGCAGCGCCCGCAGCGACACAAGGACCGACCTTCTGAAAGAGGATGTCGAGCGGATCTGCATCCAGCGGATCAACATGCTGAGGGCCTATCTGCGCCCGCTCGACATGATCGCGCAGACAGCGCCACTGATCGGCCTCCTGGGAACCGTGCTCGGCATGATCGAGGCTTTTCAGGCCATGCAGGGTGCCGGCGCGGCGGTGGATCCTTCCGTTCTGGCAGGCGGAATCTGGGTGGCGCTGCTGACGACCGCTGTTGGCCTTTCGGTCGCGATCCCCGTGTCTGCCATTGTCGGCTGGTTCGACAGCCGCATCGAGGCGGAGCAGTCCGAGATGGAAGCGCTCGTCACGGCCTTCTTCACCGGCGCCATCGCAGAACGCGGCGCGGCCCGGATCGTGGCGCTGGAGGCTTCGGAGACGAGGCATGCGGTTTAAAGCAAGGAACCGGCGCAAGCCCGTTGGCTTGACCTCGCTGATCGATGTCATCTTCCTGCTGCTGCTGTTCTTCATGCTGGCGTCCAGCTTCACGCGCTATCAGTCGCTGGATCTCTCCAGTGGCGGGGAAGGTGGCGGCGCGGCGGAAAGGCCGGCGTACCTGCGCATTCACGCGCCGGAAAAGCTGGACCTCAACGGCCGCCCGATCCTGAAGGCGGACATGCCGGATCTCTTTTCCGCGCTGAAGCAAAACAGCATCGTCGCGATCTGGTCCGGCCCGGACGCAAATGTCCAGGACGTGGTCGACGTCATGTCGGCGGCCCGCCGGAGCGGGCTGAAGAGTGTCCTGGTGACGGGACAATAGGTGATCTCATGCGCTTGAAATTGCCACAACGCCGCGAACCGCCGGAAAACACCATTCCGCTGATCAACGTCGTTTTCCTGATGCTGATCTTTTTCCTGTTTGCCGGATCGGTTGCCCGGGACGATGCCCGGAAAATCGAACCGCCGCTGAACATACTTGAGGACGAGACCATCCGGTCCACCGGCGCCCTCATCGTCGACCAGCAAGGCCGCACCTTTGCCGGAGACACCGAAATCGGCGTCGCCGACTGGCTGGCAGCACGTGGCGCGGCAGACGGCTCAGATGGCCCGATCAAGGTGGCTGCCGACGGCACCCTGAAGGCGGATACCCTGGAAAAGGTGCTGCGCGACCTGAAGGACGCCGGGCGCAGTGACATTTTGCTTATAACTAGAAGAGGCTCGAAGTGAGTTTCGCGCGTTTCCTGGCTGCCGGGGCAATCCTCTCTCTGGTGCTTCATGGCACCGGTGCCGCCTTCTTTGCGAAAGATCCTGGCGAAGTCTCGATTGCAGCATCGGAAGGCGGCGGCGTTTCCGTGATCGGATCCATCGAGGATCTTGTCGCCGGTGCGCAGGTGGATGCGGTTGCGGATCACCCGCCGCTTGAAGACGTACCGCTGGATGTGACGCCAATTGAAGAGGCGCAGGTAAGCGCGGCAACGCCCGAGGTGCGTCGTGACACTGCGGTCAAACCGGTGGAGGTGCAACCAGTCCCGGCCGTTGCCAAGGCCGTGCCTGACGTGCCGGTGTCAGAAGCTGTCCTGTCCGTTCCGGCGACGGCAGGCATTACCTCAACGGAGCTGGTGACAGCGCCTGTAACGACACAAAGCCGGGTTACACCGGAACCGGTCAAGCCGGTCGAGCCAGCACCGCAGCAGAAGCCTGTCGAACTTGCACGGGTGGAGCCTGCTGCACCGATGGAGACGGTTAAGCCGGTGGAATTGGAAGCGGAAGTGCAACAGCCCATTGCCGATCCGCTCGCCGAGGTTATACAGACGCCAACCCGTAAACCCGAGCCGCCTGTCCGCAAGGCAGAAGCTCCCAGGGTGGACGAGCGTGAAACACCCAAGAAGGTTGAGAAAACGCAGACCAGGGGTGCGGAGACCAACGCCCGCAAGGGCGGTGAGCGCATCACCAGCAAAAGCGCGAAATCGAATGTCAATGGCCGTGCGAATGCCCGTACCAATGACGGCGGCACGAAAGCGACGTCCAATTACCAGGGCAAGGTGGTGGCGAAACTGCGCCGGGCAAAACGCTATCCCCGGGAAGCAAAGCGACAGAGACTGGTGGGAACTGTGAACGTCGGCTTTACGATTTCCTCCAACGGTGCTGTTTCCGGCATTCGCATCACCCGGTCTTCCGGGCACCCGGTGCTGGACCAGGCCGCGCTCGACATGGTGCGCAGGGCCGCCCCAATGCCGAAGTTTCCGGGCGAACTTCGCGTTGCACGCATGAACATGCAGGTGCCTGTCCGCTTCGACCGCTAACACGTCAGCTCTAGGACGAGGGCACTTGCGCTGCCTGACGTGGTGCCCGTCAAGCAGCAGGTGTCTGCCGGTAGCTCTGTTCCAGCTCGATCAGGCGTTGCTTGCGCCAGAGCCCTCCGCCGTAGCCGGTGAGAGAGCCGTCGGCGCCGATCACCCGGTGGCATGGCACCACAAGGGCGAGCTGGTTAGCGCCATTGGCCCGGGCAACTGCCCGCACAGCTTCCGGCCGACCCAGGGCCCGTGCCAGTTCGGAATAACTTCGTGTCTCGCCGGGTGGAATGGTCAACAGCTCGCGCCAGACATCCCGCGTGAACGCCGACCCGTGCAGCGCGAGCCTTGTTTCAAACCGGCCACCGGTACCGGCGAAAAAACGGTCGAGTTCGCTCTGGATCTGGTCTGTGACATCCGTCCGACCGAAGCCGATCTCGCCCTTCGCATAAGTCTGGAGCTTCCTGAACTCTGCCGGAAAGGCCTTACGGTCGAGGAATTCCAGAAGGTGCAACTGGGTCTTGTCGGCAACGGCAATCAGCGGGCCGAGCGGCGATGCCACCCAGTCGGCAAACAGCAGCGGTTTGGTGGAAAAGGCCCCGGGAGACTGGCCGAGGATCCTGGCAAAGGCTTCGCGGAACGCGCTTGGGGAATCGAAGCCTGCCGTGATCTGCGCATCAATCACCTTGCCGCCTTCTGCAAGCGTGGAGAAGCCTTCCTGGAGGCGTCGTTGACGCGCCATTTCCAAAAAGGTCATGCCGAAATGCCGCTTGAAGGCCCGGCGCACCGTTGAGGGGTCAAACCCCATGCGAACGAGATCCGGTTCGCCCCAGCGGTAGCCGGGCCGTTTTTCCAGCGCCTCGATCAGCGGTTTTACCACCGGGTCGGCACTTGCCTCCGGTGTCGTCGGGCGGCAGCGCTTGCAGGGTCGGAAGCCCGCGTCAAAACATTCGGCAACCGTGTCGTAGAAGGTGCAGTTCTCCCGCTTCGGCTTGCGCGCCGGGCAGGTCAGCCGGCAGAAGATGCCGGTGGAAGCCACACAGACGAAGACGCGTCCGTCATAAGACGGATCGCGGTTCAGAAGCGCTTCATAGAGCGTGTCGAAACTGGGTCGGGTCATCAGCATGACCCGACCTTACGCCCGGTGTGAGTGCATTGCAGCCGGAAATCGGGCGTTAATTTCATTCCATCGGATAGCGCCGGAAAACAGACCTTTCCATCGTCATCCCGGCCAAGCGCCAGCGCGAGCCGGGATCGGAGAGCCACCAGCGGACGACGTGGGCACGCGCTCAAAAGGCAAGGCACTGGCGCCCCGGTCCCGGATCTCCGTTTCACTGCGTCCGGGATGACCAACCGAGAGGTGAGAAGTCACGCGGCCAAATATTTCGTGACACACCATGGCAAACCCTCCCCATCGTCATCCCGGCCAAGCGTCAGCGCGAACCGGGATCGGAGAGCCACCGGCGGACGGCGTTGGGACGCGTTCAAAAGGTAAGGCACGGGCGTTCCGGTCCCGGATCTCCGTTTCACTGCGTCCGGGATGACAAGCCAAGAGGTGAGAAGTCACGCGGCCAAATATTTCGTGACACACCATGGCAAACCCTCCCCATCGTCATCCCGGCCAAGCGTCAGCGCGAGCCGGGATCGGAGAGCCACCGGCGGACGGCGTTGGGACGCGTTCAAAAGGTAAGGCACGGGCGTTCCGGTCCCGGATCTCCGTTTCACTGCGTCCGGGATGACAAGCCAAGAGGTGAGAAGTCACGCGGCCAAATATTTCGTGACACACCATGGCAAACCCTCCCCATCGTCATCCCGGCCAAGCGTCAGCGCGAGCCGGGATCGGAGAGCCACCGGCGGACGGCGTTGGGACGCGTTCAAAAGGCAAGGCACGGGCGCTCCGGTCCCGGATCTCCGTTTCACTGCGTCCGGGATGACAAGCCGAGAGGTGAGAAATCACGCGGCCAAATATTTCGTGACACACCATGGCAAACCCTCCCCATCGTCATCCCGGCCAAGCGTCAGCGCGAGCCGGGATCGGAGAGCCACCGGCGGTCGGTGTGGGCACGCGTTCAAAAGGCAAGGCACGGGCGCCCCGGTCCCGGATCTCCGTTTCACTGCGTCCGGGATGACAAGCCGAGAGGTGAGAAGTCACGCGGCCAAATATTTCGTGACACACCATGGCAAACCCTCCCCATCGTCATCCCGGCCAAGCGTCAGCGCGAGCCGGGATCGGAGAGCCACCGGCGGACGGCGTGGGCACGCGTTCAAAAGGCAAGGCACGGGCGCCCCGGTCCCGGATCTCCGTTTCACTGCGTCCGGGATGACAAGCCGAGAGGTGAGAAACTGGCCCCTACCGGTACACTTCGCTCTCACCGGGGAAGCTGCGGTCCTTGACCTCTTCCGAATAGGCCTTCACCGCTGCCTCGATCTGGCCACCGAGATTGCCATAGACCTTGACGAATTTCGGTGGCGTCGGGTTGAGGCCGAGCATGTCTTCCAGAACCAGGATCTGACCATCGCATTCGGCCGACGCGCCGATGCCGATGGTCGGGATCGCGATCTGTCTGGTGATTTTTGCCGCCAGCGGCTCGACCATGCCTTCCAGAACCAGGGCGAAGGCCCCCGCCTCGGCAACGGCCTTTGCGTCTTCCTCGTGGCTCGCCCAGCTCTCCTCGTCGCGCCCTTGTGTCTTGAACCCGCCCATGACGTTGACCGATTGCGGCGTCAGGCCGATGTGGGCCATCACCGGAATGCCGCGTTCGGTCAGGAAGTGGATGGTCTCGGCCATGCGGGCGCCGCCCTCCAGCTTCACCGCACCGCATTGGGTTTCCTTCATCACGCGGGCGGCGTTGCGGAAGGCCACCGACGGGCTTTCCTCATAGGTGCCGAAGGGCATGTCGACCACCACCAGCGCCCGGCTGGTGCCGCGTACCACGGCCTTGCCGTGCATGATCATCAGTTCCAGCGAGACACCAACAGTGGATTCCATGCCGTGCATGACCATACCGAGGCTGTCACCCACCAGGATGAAATCAGCGTATTTGTCGACGATGGCCGCCGTATGCGCGTGATAGGAGGTCAGCGAGACGATGGGATCACCGCCCTTGCGACGGGTGATCTGCGGGGCCGTGATGCGGCGGACGGGTTTCTGGGTGCTCATGCGGCGTCCTTTCGATAAGGGGCTTGAGACGGATTATCGGGCGGCGGGTGCAATCACCCGCTGGTCGATCAGGAGAACGGTGCCAAAGCGCACGGCCAGCAGCACGACAGCCGGGCGGTCGAGGGTGCCGGAAAGCTCTTCAAGGGTTTCTGCGTCGCGGATGTCGACGCTTTCCACCTTTCCGGAGGGGGCTTCGCCAAGGCTTTTTCGGACAGCGGCTTCCAGCACCGAAATTGCAGGGGCCGATTTCGCGAGTTCCTCGGCAGCGCTGAGCGACCGGCTGAGCTGGACAGCCTCGGCCCGGTGCTCCGCCGTCAGGCGAACGTTGCGCGACGACATTGCCAGCCCGTCATCCTCGCGCACCGTCTTGTGCGGCACGATTTCCAGCGGCATGTCGAGATCGCGAACCATCTGCCTGATCAAGGTGAGCTGCTGATAATCCTTCTCGCCGAAGACGGCGAAATCCGGCGTGACGATGTTGAAAAGCTTGGTGACGACCGTAGACACACCCCGGAAATGACCGGGCCTGAGAGCGCCCTGCAAAATGGCGGAGAGGCCCGGAACCTCGACAAAGGTGTCGCCACCGGCACCGTACATTTCCTCAACGCTCGGCAGAAACACGGCGTCGGTGCCTTCCGCCTCCAGCAGCGCAAGATCGCGCGCTTCATCACGCGGATAGGTCGACAGATCCTCATTGGGGCCAAACTGGGTGGGGTTGACGAAAATGGTGGCAACCACGCGCTCCGCCTTTTGCCGCGCCATGCGCACGAGGCCGAGATGGCCCTCATGCAAATAGCCCATTGTCGGCACCACCCCGACGGTTTCACCCGCGCGTTTCCAGCCTCGCACGGCTTCGCGTATCTCCGCCTTCGTCCGGCAGATGATCATCGTTCTCATCCTCCCGCGACCCCGTTTCCCGACCGGGGTTTCTTTTCGCGGGTGCAGCATAATGACGGTGAGAGGAATGTCCAGTGTACAAAGGGACAGAGAGTTTGCAGGCCCCGTTACTGTCTATTATTACAAGGTAGATCCGCGTGAGGAAGACGACATAGACTTGCGCCACGACAGCGCCAGAAGAAGAACCGGCTTTCGAAGACAGGCCAAAGGCAAAGGCGCGGCACCTGGGGGAGTGACTTATCAAGACGCATGTGAAGCGGCTCGTCCTCTATTTTCCCGGCTATGATTTGCGCCCGGCGCGTTACTGCTTCGCGTTGCTCCGAAAGGAGTTCAACACCTTCCTGAAAGTTCGGCTGGTGGACGGAGCCTTGTCCGAGCTGAAGGAAGGTCTCGAGCCTGGCGGCACCACCTCCAGCTGGAGCGGGCATGTTGACTGGCCCGAGGCCCACGTCGACACGAGGTTCGTGCAAATCGGCTGGCGGGATGTCATCAAACCCGATTTTCAACGCTCCTGGCTGCGGACGGTTTTGGATGCGCTCCGGTCTTTCATGTTGGTCGCGCAGGCAGGCGGATATCGGGCCGCATTGAGAAGCAACTGGGCGCACGGGGTCTTCTGTCTATATCCCCCGGTAGGTCTTATTCTCTATTTCCTGACCAGCCTGCTGCCACCCATTCTTCTGGCGCCGGTCATTCTGCGCAATGTGGGCGCGGCAGTCCGGGAGGACCAAGCAGACGAAATCGCCTGGTCCGTGTTGCTGGGAGGCAGCGCGGCGTGGCTGGTCGCGGTTTATCTGCTCATGACCTGGCTGGAGCCAAAGTCCTATTTCCGGTACCTGGTCAACAGCTGGCACTTCATGGCCCGGCTCGCCCGCAACGATCACCCGGAGATGCTTGCCCGCATAGAGGAAAGCGCAGACCTGATCGTTGCCGCAGCCTCCGAAGCGGACGACGACACGGACCTGGTGTT
Source organism: Roseibium aggregatum IAM 12614 (assembly GCF_000168975.1). Taxonomy (GTDB): domain Bacteria; phylum Pseudomonadota; class Alphaproteobacteria; order Rhizobiales; family Stappiaceae; genus Roseibium; species Roseibium aggregatum. The sequence goes on along the minus strand of NZ_AAUW01000006.1, from coordinate 98,920 downwards.
CGTGTCTCATAGCTGTGGCACCTTCGTGGCGATCTATATTCTTGCCGCGGTTCTGCGCCGGCAACCGGACATCGTCCGGCGCCCCGGCGGCTTCGCTTTTGTCACGTTGGGACCTGCGTTCGATTGCCTGGGCGGCTTTGGGCCGGACGGCGGTTTTGGAGAGGCCATGACGGCGGTGGCACGGTCCGGTGTCGACTGGACGGATCTTTACGGCCCCCACGACCCGCTCTGCGGTGGCCGCACCCCACCAGTGGCGCGTTATGCCCGGCCGGCCGGGCCAAGCGAAGCTCTCCCGGAGCCAAGACGGTTCAGCGTGTGCATTCCCGACAGGATGACCGCAGACAGGTTCCGACACCTGCGCTTTCGCTTCTTCGCGCTTCACTTCAATTATTTTTTCGCTTCGGTGCGTCCGGGCTTGTTCGACTTCTACCGCCTGACCCTTGGCCCCAAACGCGCTGTTGACCAGCTCACCGCCTGGGACATGGGGCGGGATTAACGGGCCACGCGATCTCCCGACATCTCCCCCAAGCCTAGCGGTCGCCGGGGAAGCGAACGGTCTGCAAGAGTTCAATGACCTCGCCGGCCGGCCCTTCGAAAATTGCGTTTCGAACCCGGACTTCGGGTTGGCCAAGGGTCAGTGCTTCGGGACCGTTGAGATGCCTGGCACCTGCTTCAACAATCCGAGTGCAAGCCTGGTCAAGATCAGTCACGCTCAGGCAAAGGTGCGCGAGTGCACCCGTCGAAACCTCTTGACCGTTTTGCGCACCGACGCCTTGCATCGGGATCCCGGCCTGCAGATCGAACAGTTCGATCCAGCTTTTCCCGTCGGGTGCCTGCATCATCACCGCGCGGTCAATGCCATAGTCCGGCAATGTCCAATCGTGCACCTGGCGGAAACCGATTTCTTCATAAAACGAGACGGACCGCTGCAGGTCAGGCGAGCGGATTGCAAAGTGGTGAAAGCCAGTGAAAACTTGTTCTGACATCGGTTGATCTCCATGTTTCGGGAGACATCTATCGGAGCTTCCCGCGCATGAACCAGTCTGACAATTTTGACACAGCAAGCCACCGGACCTGGTCGACGATCCAGCAGCGAAACCGCGGTAACCTTCATGGCTGGTGCGATCTTGCTGCTGGCCTCCAGACGGTGAGCGGACAATGGAAAGCCTCGATCCTGATTGCCCTGTCCGAGAGGGCGCGCGCTCTGCCGGATATTCAGCGCCGCCTTGAATTTGCAAGCCGCCGTGTCCTCGTCCGGGCGTTGCGCGAACTTGAAAAGGACGGACTGGTGTCGCGATCGGCCGATGTTGCAACAGCCTATTGCCTGTCGCGCGATGGCCTGGCGCTGGTGCCCATCCTGCGGGATCTTGCGGCCTGGAATTCTGCCCGGGCCGGCTGACGGTCCCTAAACGCGAACGCCATAAACAAGCGTCTGAAATGCGCTGCCCTCTGCAACGCTGCGGGGGCATCAACATCACGCGCCTCGTCTGGCGCACACAGATGTCTGTCACGGACCAGGCCAGGCCTGATCAACAAATATCCGGGACAGGATCGCGCCGGCTACATCCCAAGATACAATTACAGATTGAGTTTCAGGAGGTATGATTCTTGATTGAATACGCTGGTATTTTGTCGAAAACTTCTGGCTCACCGATGAAAACCAAAAGCTGACTTTACACGTAGAGCGCGATACGGGAGTCTGCGCTTGGGGGCATTCATTCTCGATAGGCTCACTTGAGAGGTCCGATGCGGATTCTGAGATTGTTGCTTGCAGGCCTGGTCATCATCACCGCGGGGTTTGTCATTGCAGGCGAACATCTGTCAGGCACAAGTGCAGACGCCGTCATCAATGCCAGGCTTACCACGGTTCGGGCACCAACAGCAGGCCGCCTGACGCTGGAACACAGGCTTCTCGGATCTTCCGTCACAGAAGGCGAACAACTCGGGTCGATCAATGATCCCCTCGTCGACAACATCCACCTCTATGAATTGATCCGCCAGAAGGCCTTTGCGAAAGCGGAGGTCGAGCGGCTGACCAACATGATCGCCGCGATCGAACAGTCCGTAAGCGATCTAAAGGCGAAATCGGAACGCTACCAGCGGCAGCGGATCCTGCAGCTCGAAGCGGAGCTGCGTGCCCTGACGTTCGAAATTGGCGCCGCCGAAGCAAGGGGGGATGAAGCAGAGGCAGCTTTCAAACGCTCAAAACAACTGACCGACCGCGGGTTGGAACCTTCGGCGTCCTTCGAGCGGATCAGGGCGACGCAGCGGGTTGCAGCTCAGGATCTGGAAGGGGCGCGCCAGAGGGCGGCCGTCGTCGAAATCGAACTGCAGGCGGCCCGGAACGGAACGTTTCTCGGCGATGGGTACAATGACGCACCCTATTCCGAACAACGCATCTCGGAACTGACACTCGACCAGTCCGAGAAACAAGCCTTGCTCACCGCGGAAAAAGCAAAGGCAGAGGCGCTAGACAATCGCATTAATGTCGAGCGGCTCAGAGTGAACCGGATGACGTCCTCGAAGCTCATTTCGAACGTCAACGGAACCATCTGGGAAGTTCTGGCTGCGAACGGCGAGACGGTTGAACGAGGCGAGCCCCTGATGCGCCTGGTGAATTGCTCCTCCGCGATCGTCACCTTAAGCGTCGCGGAATCTGTCTATAACCGTCTCAAGATCGGTGACCTTGCCAAGTTTCGCGTGAGCAACGACCAGAAGGTTCTGGACGGTACGATCACGCGCCTGGCCGGTTCCGGGGCAGAGACGATTTACAGGAACCTTGCGGTTGCGCCCAGCGAGCGGCACCTGCAGCGCTTTGACGTGACGCTTCTTGTGCCCACGATCCGCGAAGACCCGGCACTTGCCTGTGCCATCGGGCGAACGGGCCGAGTTTTCTTCGAAGCAAGACCGCTCGATTTCCTGCGCAACCTCTGGCTCTGAAATGTTCCCGGTCGTCTATCTCAGTGACACTATCTCCAGCATCGTGCAGCTCAATCTGGTGCTGGCATTCGGGATGCTTGTGCCTTTGCTGCTCTCCCGGGAGAAGACCTGGCACAGGGCATTGCTCTTTGCAGCCTGTGCCGTGCTGACCGCGCGATATCTTTATTGGCGCGCCGCTTACACGCTTGCGCCGTTGGACCTGACCCTGGACTGTCTGGCAAGCTGGTCGTTCTTCGCCATCGAGTGCTCCGCATGCCTGTCGTCGCTCAGTGCATTTCTTATCCTGTCGAGACATCGCGACCGCAGGCAGGAGGCGAGCAGGCAGCAGGACTGGTGGGAACCGGAGCCCGCACCGAAGGTGGCCGTTCTCATTCCCACCTACAACGAAGAGCGGGACATTCTGGAACGGACCATCGTAGGGGCACTTGCCCTCGATTACCCGGATTTCAGCGTTCATGTGCTTGATGACAGCGGGCGCGACTGGCTGAAGAATTACTGTGCTTCGCGAGGCGTTACCTATGTCAGGCGGTCCGAGCACACGGGAGCCAAGGCCGGCAACATGAACCATGCGCTCCGGCAAATGGCCGCGGAAGGTCCGGAGCCCGCCTTCATTGCCGTTCTCGATGCAGACTTCGTGCCGCACAGCAATTTCCTAAAAAGAACGGTCGCCCTCCTGAAGGACGACAAGGTTGGACTGGTTCAGACACCGCAACATTTCTTCAACGCCGATCCGATCCAGCACAATCTCGGCCTCAGCCGGTCCTATCCGGACGAACAGCGCTTTTTCTTCGACTATCTGCAGCCCTCGCGTGATGCCTGGGGCATAGCCTATTGCTGCGGAACCTCCTCCGTCATCCGGTGGAGCGCACTCAAGGAGATCGGCTGGTTTTCGACGGAAAGTGTCACCGAAGACTTCCTTCTGACACTCTGCCTGAAGGACGCCGGTTACACCTCTGTCTACCTGAACGAAGCCCTTTCCGAAGGCCTCGCGCCGGAAGGGCTCAAGGAATACATCAGCCAGCGCGCCAGATGGTGTCTCGGCATGATGCAGATTGCCCGCAGCCGGCTTGGCCCCTTTTCCCAAAATCGTTTGCACCTTGCCGACCGCTGGAGCGTGATCGACAGCGTTCTCTACTGGACAACGAACTTTCCGTTCCGGATCGCCATCCTCGTCTATCCGCTGCTCTACTGGTACTTCAACATCATGGTTGTCGATGCAACCTTGCAGGAAGTCCTGCGGTTTTTCGGCACCTACTACCTCTGGATCCTGATTACCCTGAACTTCGTGTCCGGTGGTCTGGTGGTTCCGGTCGTCAACGACATCAGCCAGCTCCTCGGTGCCGTGCCGATCACCAGAGCTGCCATCACGGGACTGTTCTTTCCGAAGGGACATCCCTTTTCCGTCACCGCAAAAGGTGGAGACAGAAGCCGTGTGGTCATCCAGTGGCGCTTGATTGCGCTCTTTGGCACCTTCTTCGGGCTGACCGTTGCCGGCTTGCTGCTCGGAATCATCTCCGACTACTTTGCGTATAACGATGCGGGTGACGGCAAGATCGTTGTCATGTTCTGGACGTTCTACAACCTGATCGTCCTCGGCGTGACGATGATTGTCTGCGTGGAACTTCCAAGGCGCGAGATCCATTTCCAGGACAAGCCCGAACGAGCCATCCTTCATACAGACAAGGGCAGAACCCGTGTCTGGATAATCGATCTTACGCAAAACTCTGTCAGGATCCGTGGACCGGCCATGCATGACGATGCGCCGGTCAAGATCGAAATAGAGGGCGTCGGCATCGTCGATGCCGTGGTGACGCTGCCGAGCGACGACGGCGCCCGCCTGCTGCTGGAGCCGAAACCGGAACAGCATGAAGCCTTGCTGCGCCGCTTCTATACAACGGGAGAGGCTCCGGGTGTCACCAAGACCCGTTACCGTGCATTGCTTGGCGATCTGGCCAAAAGACTGTCGGCATCGCACCGCTGACGGGGCACACTTTCACGGGTGCAACACGTTTTGCAGTCTTGCGACCGCCGCACTCAGCACGTTCGCTTCAGTCGTTGTCTTCGCCTCGTAGGGGTAGATCTCGTCGCCGCGCATGACTGCCCTGGCCGAGTTTGCCAATCTGCGGAAAGGGCGAACAAAAATCAGGATGAACAAAGTCGTGAGGGCCGCCAGAACGATGCCAAGGGTTACGAAGTAGGCGATGAACACATTCGTGAAATCGCCGATCGGATGCGCTGTGTTGCTGACGCGCGCGATCATGCTCCAGCCGAATGCAGGCAGATCCGCATAGCCGAGGTCTGGTATCACCGTCGTGAAGTAAGTTGTGCCGTCCGGCCATGTCTCAGCCCTGGTCTGCCACGCTCCGGTCATTGCAGAGCGGAAGCTCTGCAGCTTGTCGATAGGGTCGGAAAGACCGTCCGTTCTTGCGACGATGCTTCCTGTCCGGTCGATGACATAGACCTCCAGTCCCATGGAATGCGCAGATTCTGCCAGATATTGCTCGACCCACTGATGATTGATGTGGAACGCCAGCACCCCTTCGACCTCCCCGAACTCATCAGTCACAGGTGTTGCCATGTCGAGAAAGCGCCGCAGATCATTTCCGGAAGCCGGTGGCACATCGGCCTGATGAACATCCCCGGCGAAATCACCTCCCAGCCCGTTCCGGAACCAGGGGCTGGAAGAAACATCCGTTCCTTCCAGCATGCTGGCCGAGGCCGTCAGGACCGTTCCATCGACCGACGCAAGACCAGCCCAGGAAATTCGTTCCTCGCCGGCAACAACCATATCCAAGGCGGTCCTGATGGCCGTCTCCCCCCGTCCGGTCATATCCACGGCAATAACCCGAAGATTGCGCCAATCCTGGTAAAGCTCCCGGGCAAATTCGAGTGCAACCCCGTTGCCCCTGACCGACACCGCTTCGGCAAGTGCCGAATCTCGGCTCTCTTCCAGCCGCTGGCCGACAAACGACCAGGCGGTAAGCACTGCAATCACACCTCCAAGGGCAACAAAACCGCAAACGGCCACCACCAGAGAGGGGTAGCCGCTCCTGGCATGTTTTTCTCTCATCGGTCACTCCTCATCCCACAGGAGATGAATCAGACACAGCGAATTGGGGAATTTGGTGACGCTCACCACCACCGATGGTGGGAAACTCGAGGCGGCAGGTTGTTTCAGGCGCGATGGTTAAGAGTTTCTTACCATACTGATTAAACTTCGACCCATCATGGAGGCTCGCAAACTAGGTAGTAATGGCAGCGTCGCTACACATGGATGCATCAGACAATTGCGCCACCTGTGCCGTCCACAAACTGGCTGCCAATTCTGCAAATGTCTTCTTCTGGAGCTCCTTCAGTCTGCCCCGTTCTAAAACGCCCCATCATACGCCCGCCGTTCAATCCGGCAGGCCAGCAGGGTGAAGCCTTCGCGGTGCAAGGCATCTTCGGCCTCGCGGTGCAGTGTCGCTGCGTCCTCCACCCACAGCCCGTGGCCACCATAGGCCCTGGCGACGGCCGGGAAGTCGGTTTCGCCGAAATCGACCCCCACATTCGGGCGCTGGCTGGAGCGTTGCTTGAGTTCGATCAGCGACAGGCTGGTGTCGACCAGCACGCAGATGATGACGGGGATCTTGAGGTCACGCAGGGTGGAAAGTTCGCCGAGGCACATTTCCAGACCTGCGTCGCCGACAAAGGCAATCACAGGGGACGCGCCTTCGACAACGCGGTGGCCCATGGCCAGCGGGACGGCGCAGCCCATGGTGCAGAGGGCTGAGGACTGCAGCATCTGTCGCGGCATCGGGCAGCGCCAGATCTGGCTGACGAGAATTCGGTGAGCACCGCTGTCGGCGGTAGCCACCGTGTCAGCCGGCAAAGCCGCGCGCAGTGTGTGGAAGACCGTGCCCGGCCCCCAGCCGGAAGCTTCCGGTGCGAAGGCCTTGTCGAGCTCTGCCCGAACGGTAATGGGTTCTCCCGCCGGCCAGGATGGTTTTGACGGCTGGCGTGCCGCACCCAGAAGATCCAGCGCCGGCTGCACGGCACTGCGCAGCGTTGACCGCACGCTGTGCATGCCATGGGTGCGCAGCACCGGGGTGATGTCGACCACCGGGGCATCGGCATCCCACGGATTACGCCAGTTGATGCGCATTTCGATGGGGTCGTAGCCGAGCAGCAAGATGCAGTCGCTCTTGTTGATCAGTGGCAGCAGCAGCCCATCGGCCTTGGGTGACAGGCCAGCTCCGCCGAGGGCAAGCGGATTGTTTTCGTCCAGGAGCCCCTTGCCCTTGTAGCTGGTGACGAGGGGGATCTGAAATGCTTCGCAGAAATCGGTGATTGCCGCCGAGGCTGCTTCGTTGACGGCATCGACTCCGGCAATCGCAATTGGCCGTTCGGCATTCCTGAAAAGCTCCAGCGCGGTGTCGAGATCCGGTCCGGATACGGGAGCCGTCGAAACGGGAGACGACTGGAACACCCGGCTCCAGGCTTCCTGTGTTTCCCCCTCGGCCACACGGATCGGCACGTCGATATGCACCGGGCCTGGCTGACCGTCGAGCGCGATGGCCAGCGCCTTTTCCATCATCACGTCCAGTGCACCGAGGCGGGCAGAGAAGCTGGCCTTGACGATGGGCCGCAGCAATTGCTGATGATCAAACACCTGGTGGGTGTAGCTTTCCGCTTCGCCCTGGTCGACACAGCCGGTAAGGAAGATCAGCGGCACCCGGTCCTGCCAGGCGTTGGCAACGACGTTGACCGCATTGGCCGCACCCGGCCCGAGCGTTGCCAGAAGCACGCCCGGTGCACCATCCGCATGCCAGCCGCCTTCGGCCATGAAGCCGCCCGCGTTCTCGTGTTTCACCAGGACAAAATTCAGCCCGGCCTCGTCCAGCGCCTGCATGAGGGCCAGAACCTCGCCGCCCGGAATGCCGAAGGCGTGACGGCAGCCTGCCGCGTGAAGCTTGCCTGCGATGATATCCGCACCGGTGGTCATTTGCTGCTGTGTCCTTCAGTCGCCGCGTCTGGCGGGGTTGGGCCGAGGTCGAGAACACCTCTGCCGGCAAGTTCGGAAAGGGTGGCCTGGCTCAGGCCGAGATGACGGGTCAGAACGTCCGTGGTGTCGGCCCCCACAAGTGGCGGCGCGCTGCGGTAGGCAACCGACGTCTTTTCCAGATTGATGGGCGAGCCGATCAGATCGACTTCACCACCGAGCGGATGCGGCAGGGTTATGCGCATTTGTCGGGCCATCACCTGCGGATCGGCAAAGACCTGTTCCAGATCGTTCACCGGGCCGCAGGGAACGCCCGCGGCCTCAAGCTCGGCGATCCACGCTGCCGCGGTCTTTTTGATCGTGAGGCGGCGGATCTTCGGGATCAGCTCCGTGCGGTTGCGCACCCTGTCGGCATTCTTGGCATAAAGCGGATCATCAGCCAGTTCCGGCGCACCGGCGACCTTGCAGAACTTGACGAACTGGCTGTCGTTGCCGACCGCCAGAATGAAGGACTGGTCGCTGGCCGGAAACGTCTCGTAAGGCACTATGGTCGGATGGCCATTGCCGAGCCGTCCCGGCACCTTGCCGGAGGTGAGATAGGCGACGCCCTGGTTGATCAGCCAGGAGACCTGCGCATCCAGCAGCGAAATGTCGATGGACTGGCCTTCGCCGGTGCTGTTGCGGTGGTTGAGCGCGGCGAGGATGGAGACCGTCGCATACATGCCGCACATGACATCGGCGATGCCGACGCCGCATTTGGTTTCCGTGCCGCCGTCCTCATCCGGAAAGCCGGTCAGCGACATGATCCCGCCCATGCCCTGGATCAGGAAATCATAACCGGCCCTCTGTGCGTAGGGGCCGGTCTGCCCGAAGCCGGTGATGGAACAATAGATCAGGCGCGGGTTGCGGGCTTTCAGCGTGTCGTAGTCAAGCCCGCGCCGCTTCAGATCGCCGACCTTGAAATTCTCCACCAGAATGTCGGCCTTTGCCGCCAGATCGGCAATCAACTGCTGCCCTTCGGGGCTGGCAAGGTCGATTGCGACGGAGGCCTTGTTGCGGTTGGAGGAAAGGTAATAGGCACTTTCGCCGGTCTCCCTGCCCTCGCCGTCCTTCAGGAAGGGCGGTCCCCAGCCGCGCGTGTCGTCGCCCCGGCCCGGCCGCTCGATCTTGATCACTTCTGCACCAAGATCGCCCAGAATCTGCGTGCAGGTCGGCCCGGCGAGAATGCGGGAAAGGTCGAGGACAACAAGGCCAGACAAGGCACCGGGGGCGGCAGAGGACAGCTGGGACAAGGCTCACCTTCGAAATGACGTTTTCCGGTAAAGGCCACAGGCCGGTGGGCGCCGTCAACAAGCCAGCACCAGCCCCTCGAACAAGCCACCTCACTTTCTCGTTAGAGAATTGGGAAAAGGGGCGTTCGGAAAAGGACGTCTGAAAGGTGGAGGAATGGCGCAGACCGGGCAAAGGGAGTGTCGGGATCAACGCACCTAATTGCCAGGAGAAGCGGTTGCGAGACAATTGAAACTCTGGAATCGAGTAGGCCCCGGGTCTCGCGGTGACTCGCCTGGGAGGACGACGGAGAGGGTTTTCTTGCGGCAGGTCAGTTTCTAACCCTATGAATATCCAACCACCTCTTGTGCCCTTGGCCAGTTCGTCATGCCATGGCTTGACCATGGCATCCATGCCGTGTCCCTTCCTCCACTCACTGCCTTACGAGATGTGAGGAAGCGGCATGGATTGCCGGATCAAGTCCGGCAATGACGGAGGAAAGAGGAGCAAGAGACTTGCGGCTTGCCCTTTCTAGTTTCCTTTAAGTGGAGTGGGCAGGCGACGTGTAAGTACGCAATTCTCTCCGTCGTCATCCCGGGCGGAGCCGAGATCCAGAATTTGGGTGACGAAGGGCTCGATATTTAGGGGACTGCAGATCAAATGGATGTTCCCCATCCCCGAGAGGTTTGTTGACCTTGGATGCCTTGAAATCCACCTGGGCCACGGCGCACACCTCGTTCTTGCCTACGTCGACCAGCCCTTCATCTCGGCGAGCTCATTCCAGGCGCGCTTGATCCAGTTTGCCCGCACGCTGTGGCCGCCGTCGTGGAGGCAGAGTTCCAGGAAGCCTTTTTTCGGCTGCCAGGTCTCGCAGGTGAGATTACCGTCGGTGTAGGTCTTCGGCTCGGTATCCGCGAGACCATCCTGGCGGCGCCAGACGTCGAAGCTCTTGAAAACATCACCCTGTTTCCACTTTCCTTCACCAAGCCAGCGCCCTTCCAGCGGCACAACGGTGTCCGAGGTCCCGTGAACGTGGAACAGATAGGGCGTTTCCGCCTCGCAGGATTGCGGCAGAGGCTCCCAGAAGGCACCGGCGATGGGCGCGTATCCGGCAAACAACCCCGACTCCTCGCAGGCCGTGTACCAGGTCATGAATCCGCCTTCAGAAAAGCCGGACAGCATCGTGCGGCTTCGGTCGATGCCGAAGCGGTCGGCAAGATCCTGAAGGACGGTGTCGAAGAAAGCCGGTTCGTCGCGCAGGTTGCGCGGCGAGGTCGGGAAGGACCAGGTGCCGTTCACGCCCTGGACGGCAACAAAGGCAACCCCCAGGTCATCCGCCATCTGAAGGAAGCTCTGGTTACGGATCTCATTGATCGCCTTGCCCTTATAGCCATGGAGAAAGAAGATCGCGCCCATTGGCTTGTCGGTCGGCTGGTTGGCCGGCAGATGGATGTAATATTCACCGTTCCCGACGTCGCAGGGTTTTTCCCCGCCGCAGCCCGCGGTTCCCGCCGCTTGAGACGGCGCGCTGAACGCACCCAGGGCCAGAACCACGGTGCCCGCCATCAGGCTGAAACGTCTGGAAAGACCGGTAACTGTCACCAATGACATGAAGTGCTCCTTGCATGGTAAAACCCACTGCCCCGCTGCGCCGGTAAGGATGCTCTCCGAACCGCATTTGTCCAGCGGCATGTCTTCACAAATCGGCGAGAGGGGCGCGGTGACGGGACCCGGTCAGTCCCACGCGCCTTCCGTCGGAATATTGAGAAGTCGGCCGCAATGCTTGCAATGCACCGCGTCCGGGTCGTGACGGTTGAGGCCGCAATCGGGACAGGGCAGATTGACCTTGGCCGGACGGAAGATCGTCTGGACCAGGCGCAGAAACAGGGCAACGCCAAAGATCATGATCAGCACTGTCATCAGCCGGCCGACGCTGTCGGTCATGGTGATGTCGCCGAAACCGGTGGTCGTCAGTGTTGTCACGGTAAAATAAAGCGCGTCGAGATAGTTGTTGATGTTGTCGTTGCGGTCGTTCTCGACCACGAACACCAGAGCCGTAACCACAAAAATGAAGACGATCAGGTTAATACCCGACTGGAAGATCTCTTCGTTGCGGCGGAACCACTTCGACGCCTGACGAAGCTCCTTCAACAGGTGATAGGAGCGCATCAGCCGTAACATCCGCACAACGCGCAGGAAGGCGAAATTCTCGAAGAAGGCCGGGGCGACCAGAGAGACGATCACCACAAAATCGGCAAGCGAGGTGAAGCTGAAGACATATTTTACCCGCCGGCTTTCGGCGACCAGGCGGGCAACATAGTCGAGCGCCAGAACCGCGGCGATCGCATAGTCCAGTTCATGATGGATGCGATCCCTGTCGATCATCGACGAGACGATGAAATAGCCGATGGTCACCAGATCGAACAAAAGAAGCGAATAGCGGAAGGCCCGCGACGCGACCGTGTCGCCAAAATAGAGTTGCCGCAGGATTTTCTGCAAACTCCGCTTCGTGTCTGCCATCGGCTTCCCCTGTTCCTTGCCGGCCTAACCGGCATACGCTTTGTGCGCTAGATAGATCATTCGTGCGGATGACGCACGACGCTGCTGCAAACAAGCTGTTTATTCTCACGCCCGACCGCACTAATGTCCGCGGTCAATCAACCGTGACATCCTGAATTCCGCTGAATGCAGGAGGCTCGAAACTTTTCAGAACCAGTCTGCATTCCGGCGTTCCTGCGACCGCTCGCGAATGCCGGCAGGTACAGAGGCCGGAAAGGCCCATCCAGAACGGAAGCGTTACATGTTTGATTTGACGGGACAAGTTGCCCTTGTGACGGGCGCGAGCCGGGGCATCGGAGAAGCTGCCGCACGGAGCCTCGCGAAATACGGTGCCAAGGTGGTGCTGGCGGCGCGCTCCGACAAGGATATCGAACGCATTGCCGGCGAGATCCGTGCAGAAGGCCAAGATGCGACCGCCGTGGTTTGCGACGTCGCCGATTACGATGACGTGGTCAAGGCGGTGCAGACCGCCGTCGACACCTATGGTGGCCTCGACATCCTCGTCAACAATGCCGGGGTGATCGAACCCATCGCCCGCATCGAAGACAGCGATCCGGCAGAGTGGGGCAAGGTCATCGATATCAATGTGAAGGGCGTCTACTACGGCCTGCATGCCGCGGCCAAACATATGCTGGCCAAGGGCGCCGGCACCGTGGTCAACATCAGCTCGGGTGCTGCGGTCAGCGCGTTGGAAGGCTGGAGCCACTATTGCGCGTCCAAGGCGGCCGCGCTCTCCCTCACCCGCTGTGCGGACAAGGAATTCGGCGACAAGGGCCTGCGCATCGTCGGCCTCAGCCCGGGCACGGTGGCAACGCAGATGCAGGTCGACATCAAGTCTTCCGGACTGAACCCGGTGAGCCAGCTCGACCCTTCGGTGCATATTCCAGCCAGTTGGGTGGGGGAAGCCATCTGCTGGCTGTGCACGCCTGCCGGCGATGCCTATCGCGGTGTGGACTGCTCGCTGCGCGACGAGGATGTGCGCAAGTCCGTCGGTCTGATTTGATTGCTGTCAGCGCTTGAGTCTGAAGGCTTTTCAACGAGGTGAGGACCTGAAAAAGCCAACGAAGCAGCAAAAACAAAAGAGGGCCGCGTTAGCGGCCCTCCCATGAGATCGACGTGACACAAGTCCCGGATCAGATCCCAGCGAAATCTCGCACTACCAGAGGCTGCTCCAGCACCGTTCGATTCCGCCCAGACACTTGGGCCACGCACCGATACTCATTAGACATGGGCACACCTCCTTTCAGTTGTTGAACACAGTAAGAGTGTGGGGTCGCAAAACCCGTTTCACAAGCCTAAATTCAAGGCGCGGTTGCCAATCCGTTACGCAATTCACAGAACTGTCACCGGGAGGCCACAGCCTTATCGGCGATGGACAGGAAGACCTGGTCGAGTTCCCCTGCCAGTTCTTGCAGGGCCGGGCCACCTTCTTCCATGTAGGGCGCAAAGACAAAACCGGGTGTTTTCCAGGAAAGCGTTGCCGTTCCATCGGCGTTTTCGGTCACATAGAAACGTATGGGCGCCTCAATGCCCGCGGCAACAGAAGCTTCCAGCATCCGGACGGCATAGTCATTGCGGTAAACGCCGATGACCCGGTTACCCGGAATGGTTATTCCCCTGCCCTTGGCACCATCCGACGCGCTGGCCTGGGTCACCGCCAGCATGCCTTCGTCCGTGATCGCGCTTTTCAGATCGTCGACCAGTGTCGTGTAGCTCTTTTCCGTGGGCAGGACCTGCCAGCCCTCGCGGCCGGACAGACCGTCGGCCCTCGCCAGTCCGGCGGCCAACAGGCTGGTGATAAAAACCAGGGCTAACAGACGCATCTTCTTTCTCCCGCGAGCGGTGTTGCAGTGCGGCTTACTCTAGCGAGGTCTGCCTCACGGGCGTCTCACAATGCGGTGTGGCGGGCCAGCCCCTTGCCTTAGTCCATGCCGAGACGCAGGCGCACGCGGGTTCCGGCAAGACTGCCGAGGAAGCCGAAAACCAGCCAGAGCCAGCCATGCAGCGAGCCAGACACAAGGCCGCCCAGATAAGCGCCGATGTTGCAGCCGTAGGCCAGACGGGCGCCGTAACCCATCATCAGACCGCCTGCGACTGCCGTCAGCACGTCGCGGCGGCTCAAACGCCAGACAGGTGCAAAGCGGCCGGCCAGACCGGCGGCTGCCATCGCGCCCAGGATGATGCCGAAATCCATGACCGAGGTGGTGTCACGCAGCACCGGGTTTTCCAGCGCACCGCGCTGCCAGGTCCAGTAAGGCCAGCTCTCCACCGGCACACCGGCAGTATGAAACAGCTTGCCACCCCAGAGCGCAAAGGCAGAGGTGATGCCCCAGGGCCGACCGATCACTATGAGGGTGGCAATGCCGACGATCGCCAGCATCACAGCGCCCATCATGGGTGACCAGGGACCGGCGAAAAATGACTTTGTGGGCCTTGCTTCGGCAATCGAGCCATGTGCGCGCCGTTCGATGACGACGGTCGCAATTGCCAGCAGGCCGAGCACAAATGCGGTCAGAAGAAAGGCGCCATGAGGCCCGAACTCCCGAATGAGCGACATTGGCGGCAGCTTGGGCAGACGGCCCCACAGGTGCAGATGCGCGGTGGCTGCCACCGAACCGAGGATGAAGCTTGCCAGGGTGATCATCATGCGGGTGGAGCCGCCCCCGGCGGTGAACAGCGTGCCGGATCCGCAGCCGCCACCCAGTTGCATGCCGATGCCGAAGAGGAAGGCTCCGAACGCGGCCGCCAGACCGAAGGGAAAGACGAAGCCGCCTGTCGGCCAGCCAAGCACATGCCCCCAGGCAATCAGGGGAAAGGAAACGGCGCTGGTCAGAAGAATGAGCACGAATTGCGCCCTGAGGCCGCCGCCGCGTCTTTCCGTGACGATCCGCCGCCATGCGGCTGTGAAGCCGAAGCTTGCATGATAGAGCGACAGTCCGGCGAGACCGCCGATCAGGGCGGCCACCGCCTGACGTGGTCCGGCTTCGCCATAAGCGCCCAGAGCGACCATGGCCAGAAGGCCGGCCGCGATGGCGACAACGGCTGCTTGAGATTTCCCGACGGCCAAGGCCATGTGTTGCTGCTCCCGCGCAGATCCGACTTTCAAACCCCGATACGAAGACTTGCACTTCCCGCCTTAATTTCGCAACGAAGGTGTCTTTTCTTCACCTACACATTGCCAACACCTTTTTGTGTTTTGCAGTTCAAGTGCAGCCTGCGGATTTTGAATGGAAATATTCAGCCGTCCGGAGCTCTGCAGCCGCGGTTGGCGGGACCCGGTTTCAGAGGACCGGAGTGAGAAACAAAAAGGCCTGTTATGCGTCTAACTGATCAATTCGGATATGAGCTTACCCTGTCCGGCAAGGAAGCCCTGACCGCCTGGAACGAGACCGTGAAAGCCTTTCTGGCGCATGGCAGGACCACCCCGCAATATCTCGAGACCTGTCTCGGTCTGGAGCCGGACTTCGCGCTGGGTCATGCCACCCGCGGGCTTTTCTGTCTCCTGCTTGGCCGCCGCGAGATGACCGCAACGGCACAGGAATGCCTGTCGATCGCCAGTACCTCGGCCCTGAACACGCCGGTTACGGCCCGCGAACAGGCTGTCATCGATGCCCTTGGAAACTGGTTGCAGGGCTATCCGACACGCTCTGCCGATCTTCTCGATGCCGTGCTGGTGACGGTTCCGCAAGACACCTTGATCATGAAGCTGGTTCACGCCATCCGCTTCGTTCTGGGTGACGCCACCGGCATGCGGAAGTCGATCGAACGGGTACATGCGGCCTACGACGAAACGCACCCGGCCTACGGCTACCTGCTTGGCTGCCGCGCGTTTTCGCTGGAAGAGACAGGCGACTATCGCCTGGCGGAGACCGCTGGCCGCAGAGGGCTGGAGTTTGCCCGCGACGATGCCTGGGGCCTTCACGCCGTGGCCCACGTGCATGACATGACCGGCCGCTCCGAAGAAGGCACGGCCTGGCTGGAATCCCAGCCGGAAGGCTGGGCGCATTGCAACAATTTCGGCTATCACGTGTGGTGGCACCTGGCGCTGATGTATCTGGACCGGGGCCAGGCCGACAAGGCACTGGCGCTTTACGACAACGACGTCCGAAAGGACAAGACAGACGACTACCGCGACATTTCCAACGCGGCGTCCCTTCTTGTCCGTCTGGAGATTGAAGGCGTCGATACCGGTGCGCGGTGGGACGAGCTGGCGCTTTTGTCCGATAAACGCGCCGAAGACGGCAGCAACGTCTTTGCCGACCTGCATTACCTTCTGGCCCTGTTGAACGGTGGCCGCCGCATGGGCGCCGAGCGGCTGCTGACCGGGCTGAAGGAGCGCGCGCAAAGCGAAACGGATATTGGCCGCATCACCGCGGAAGCCGGACTGCCGACAGGCCTCGGCCTGGAACAATACCGCAAGGGCAATTACGCCTCCGCCTTTGCCCTGCTGGACTCGGCAAGAGACAATCTAAACATGGTCGGCGGCTCGCACGCCCAGCGCGATGTTTTCGAGCGAATCACGATCGATGCAGCCCTGCGGGCAGGCATGCCAGAGGATGCGGAACGGCTGCTCAAAAGCCGGACGCACAAACGCGGTGCGCTGGATCGATTTGCCGAACAACGCCTTGAACTATGCGATAAAATGCACCGCGCCCACCGAGTGATGGAAGACCAAAAACTCAGGGCTACCGGCTCGGTCTGATCCCCTGCCGGCACTCGATTGACCAATTATCTCTGGACCCATCGTGAACGCTCACACACAAACGAAACGACCACGCGATCCGCGGCTCGATTTTTTCCGCGGCCTTGGAATGTTCATTATCTACGTTGCCCACCTGCCATGGAACTGGTGGACGCTCTGGATCCCTGCCCGGTTCGGGTTTTCCGATGCAACGGAAATCTTCGTCTTCTGCTCCGGCATGGCGTCCGCGCTCGCCTTCGGCAAGATCTTCGATATTCACGGCTGGGGCATGGGGGCAGCCCGTATCCTGCATCGCATGTGGCAGGTTTACTGGGCGCACATCGGCCAGTTCCTTGTCATTGCCGTCGGCCTCGCCATGCTGCAGAACAGCGGCTATCTGACCGAGTGCTGCAATCTGACGGAAAACTACGTCGCCTCGCTCAATCTCCAGCATCTTTACGACAAGACCGAGGTCGCCCTGCCCGGACTGCTGACAATGACCTGGGTGCCGAATTATTTCGACATTCTGCCGATGTATGTGGTGATCCTGTCGCTGGTCCCGGTAATCATGCTGGTCGCCCGCTATTCGGTTCCGGGTGCTTTCGCGGTGTCGGTCGGCCTGTGGCTGGCCGCCCAGTTCGATCTTCTGAGCCTGCCGGCCGAACCCTGGTCCGACCGGGAGTGGTTCTTCAACCCCTTCGCCTGGCAAATGCTGTTCTTCACCGGCTTTGCCTTCATGCGCGGCTGGATTCCCGCACCGCCGGTCAGCAAGCCCCTGATGGTGCTGTGCGCGGTGGTCCTGATCGTAACTGTTCCCTTCGCCTACTTCCGCGCTTATCAGGAAATGCACCTGAACCTGGTCTGGGCTCGTGAAATCCGCGAAATGATCACCCCGCTCTGGATCAAGACCGAATTCGGTCTTTTCCGCTATCTGCACTTTCTGGCATTGGCCTATCTGGCCTGGGTCGCCGCGGGCGAACACGGCAGGCGCCTGCTGGGGCACGGTGAGATCTGGGGCCAGTTCGTGCGCGTCGTCCAGAAAGTGGGCCAGCAGTCGCTGCCGGTGTTTATGGCAAGCCTGGTCATCGCCCAGGCTGCGGGCATCCTGCGCGACATGGTCTGGGGCCGTGGTGACTGGTTGCCGCAGATCCTGTCCAATCTCCTCGGTTTCCTAGCTCTGATTGCCGTTGCCTATGTGGCCGGCTGGTACAAGAGCCAGCCCTGGCGCAAGCCGCCCGCAACGTCTTCCTCCGGCCCTTCCGAGCGGCCGAAGACACCGCCCGCCGATGGCAATGAACCGACAGCCAGGGCCAAGGCCGAAACCCGCGAACCTGCCCTCACCTAACAGAGGGAACGACGCCTTCTCCTAACTTGAGCGCCCGCAGGAAAAATGCCTTCTGCGGGCGTTTCGGTTTCCGGCGCGCTGCGCAGCGTTCGATCGTCCTGGACGAACCCTTTCAAACCCCTGCCCTGAAAACACAAACACCGGCCAAGCGGCCGGTGTCGTAACGGTTGTTCAGGTCATGCGGGTGGCGTCAGTGCAGGGACGCCATTTCCAGATCCGCTTCAAAGGCATTGGCAACGGCTGCTTCCCGGCTATCCGCCAGCAGGATCGGCGTACCGTCCGCATTGAGGAGCGCGTAAAGCGTCATGTTGTCGTGCAGCGGCGGGACATCGGGAAACATTTCCTTCAGATCCCGGGCCTTGATCTGTTTGATATAGGCAACATCTCCGGTGCCCAGTTCGGTCAACTCGTCAACCGACATGAACTCGGAAAAGAGCGTGCGGTCTGCCCAGGAAGGGCTATTGGGGTTTTGCATCAGTCATTCTCCATATGTTGGCCGGCGAGCGTTCATTCGCCGCTGGAGATTTCTATTTTTCTGATGACACGCTCCGGTTCAGGACGTGCCAGGTCGATGGACAGAAGCCCATCTTTCAGGTCGGCTCCGAGGATCTCGATCCCCTCGGCCAGGACAAAGGCCCGCTGGAACTGACGGGCGGCAATGCCGCGATGCAGATACTGCCGGGTCTTGTCGTCGACCTGACGACCCCGGATAACCAGCTGACTCTCTTCTACCGAGACCTCAAGCTGCTCTCTTGTGAACCCTGCCACCGCAAGGGTGATCCGAATGACATCGCCCTGATCTTCCGTTTTCGGGAGTCTCTCGATGTTATAGGGCGGATAACCGTCGTTGGCGGCCTTGGAGACGCGATCGAGCACGCGCTCGATATCGTCAAACCCGAGCATGAACGGGCTAGAAAACGCTGACATGCGTGACATCCTCAAAGTCCTTGTTGAAGCGACCTTGTGCCCGGACCCTTTCAAGGCATCCGGACCGGAACCAACCGGTTCCTTTCATGATTAAATATGGAGCTTCGTTAAAATTGATTCAAGGAGCCAGACTTTCACACGATTTTTGCTTTGGCTTCTCTGTGAATTATTCAACAGAACGAAGACAAAATCGGGTTCTGTTTCAAGAACTTCGTCAGAGCAGACACCGCCTGGCGAACTGTTGGTTCATGGCGTTCATCCTGATGCATTACAAGCCACCGCTCGGTTTCCATGCCCTCGAAGGGGCCGCCAATGCGCACCAGATCGGGAAAGGCATCGCCAACAAAGGTCGGCAAAAGCATCCGCGCGTTGCCCTTGCGAACCAGCGACAGGGCAAGCGAAGCCTTGTTGACGGTGATCACCGCCTCAGCGCCATGGTTTTCCGTCAACCAGAGGCCGGTCGGTGAATGGGCATCGTCTTCCACGAGCCCGATCCAGCCGGGCTCCGCGCCTTTGGGAACACTCGCGGCCTGATAGGCGGCGTACTGCACCCTTCCCACCTTCTGCCCGGCCAGCCAGGCCTGTTTGGGCCGGCTGTTGCGGATACCTATATCGATCTGCCGGCGGGCAATGTCCCGGTTCCTGAGATCGGCGAGAATTTCCGGCATCCATCCGGCGTCAGGCGTCCAAAAGGACGACAGGTTGTCGATGAGGAGCCGCGCCGTCCAGTCTCCGGCGGAAATCCGGATCCTCCGACGCAGCCCTTCTCCCTCTTTCCAGGCTTCGATGCTGCGGGCGGTCTGATCCATGTCTTCAAGGTACCGCAGAAGATCATGCGCGGCGGCGGTGAGCTGATAGCCTCGCGCTTCGCGTTCCACCAGGCGGACATCGAGGCTCTTCTCCAGAGCGGCAACCCGGCGGCCGAGCGTTGCAGAACTGACGCCGGCCTTGTCTGCCGCGCCGGCAAGACCACCTGCTTTGGCAACCGCCAGAAACAGCCGAAGATCTTCCCAATCGATATTTCGTTTCATTTTTGAAATCTCGTTTTCAATTAGAAAACATGGGAATAGGCACCTCTCGTGAGACTATCTGCAAATACCCTTTCAACAAAATCAAAATTGAATGGAGCCGCAGATGCTCATTCCCTATTCGATGCCTTTGCAAAGGAAATGCGGTGACACCCGCATGCCAAGCTGGAACGATCCCGTCAGATCGCTCTATCCGCATCATGCGGAATTCTGGCCGCAGGAAGTGCCGGAGCATGTCCGGCTGCTTGACCTCAGCAGGAGGCTGGCCCGTAAACGCCGGCGGCTTCTCCTGTTGAAACTGCTGAAAATATGCCTTGGCCGCCCCCTCAGACGGAAAAGGCCCCGGCGTTTTTCCGGGGCCTCTTGTGGGAATGCATCTGTCAGATGCGCGGCAGACCGCGGCTCTTCCGGCCAGGGTGGCGTCGCCATGTTTCCGGAAGTGCCGGCTGCTTGATACGGCTCAGTTTGCGGCCGGGATCAGGCGGCTGCCGTAGGGGTTGTCGATCACCATCTTCCAGCTGCCATCCGCCTGGCGCCGCAGCACGGCGATGGACAGGCCCTCGCCGGAGACCGGCTTTCCTTCCGGGTCGGTGCCGGTCATCGTCCAGGGGGCGATGTGAACGGCAAGATCGCCCTCCACGATCACTTCATGTCCCGAGTAGGTGAATTTCGGCGATATGGAGCGGAACTGGTGAAACAATTCGCGCGCCAGAGTGCTGTCGGACACCGGGTTGCCGGGCTCGAATGCGATGCTCTGGCTCGGCTCATAGGTCTGCATCACCGTATCGATGTCACCCGTTTCGAAAGAGGTGGTCATTTTTTCGATCAAGGTGATGACGTTCAGTTCTTCCTGGCTCATGTCTTTGGTTCCTTCTGCGAAGCTGGGTTGGGAAAAGGTCATCACGGCAAGTACGGCTGCCGTTGCTGCGATGTGTTTCAACTGGGTCACGGGAGGTCTTCCTTTCTGTCGGCAAGGCGGTGCCAGTCCCGCCCGTTGCCGGGCTGGTTGATGCGTTCGGTTACTGGCGGATCTGATCGCGTCAGTGACGGGGAGAGAGGATTTCGGTCAACTGGACGCGGATATCTTCGGGGCAGCGTTGCCGGGGCACGGCGTTCTGAAGTTCAAAGGCCTTCAGGCCGTCGATCACCGATGCCACCTGCCGCCTGGCGTCGTCATAGGTTTGCGATGCACCGGCAGAATTGGGATAGGCCCCGGGCTGAAGACGGCCGGAGGCGATTGCCGCCGGCAGGCGCTTCGGGCAACTGCATCTGGCACTTGCCGAGACGACGCCGCAGTGGCGCGCGGTAAAGGCCATCACCTCGTCCCGCGCCCGCGACAACCGCTTACGGTAGGCCGCAGGAGCGATTTCCAGGATGCTGGAGGCTTCGCCGTGCTCCAGTTCCAGAATATCCCCCAGCACGTAGGCCAGTCTCAGCTCCATGGTCAGGCAAAGCAGCATGGCCATGGTGCAGGAGATCCTGAGTTCATTCAGCAGCAGAACGTCGTCCGGCGCCTTGGGCGGCTCTGCCACCAGGCCGTCTACCAGGTCGGCGGCAAAGGCATCGAACGTCAGCCCCAGATCCCGGTCGCGAACTTTCCTGGCGCTCACCAGATAGCGCACGGCCACACGGTAGACCCAGGTGGAAAAGCGGCTCTCTCCCTTAAAAGTCGAGAGTTTGGTCAGGATCAGGATGAGGATTTCCTGAGTCGCCTCACGGGCGTCTTCCGGATTGACCAGAATGCGCCTGGCCAGATGATGGATCTGGTCCTGAACGCCTTCCAGAACCCGTTCCAGAGCAATCCTGTCACCTTCCTGGGCTGCCCTGACCGTTTCCGTTTTCACGCTGATTGCCGTCATGTCGTGTTCCGTCTCTTGCTGTCTCGTTATGTTAGAGAGCGCGAGGCTGGAATGTGTGACACATTTTTTTCATCACCGTGCAGCTTGCGCGATCCAGCCGGAAAAGCCACTCTGCCGCTCCTGCCGCCGGACCTGTTTCCGATCCCAAGACTTAACGAGCCCACCGATGACCCGCGACGAGTTTGACGCCTTCTGCAAAAAGCTTCCGGCAACCACCCATGTGATCCAATGGGGAAATGCATCGGTCTGGAAGGTCGGGGGCAAGATCTTCGCCATCTGCTCGGGTTGGGGCGAAGGCGATTTTCCGCGGTTCAGTTTCAAGTGTTCCGATATCTCCTACTCCTTGCTCACGCAGCAGGAGGGGATGATCCCGGCGCCCTATCTTGCTCGCGCCAAGTGGGTGCAGATGGAAGAGGAAGGCGCGCTTTCCGACGAGGACCTGAAGGCCTATATCGAAGCCGCCCGCAAGATCATTGCGGCCAAGCTGACCAGGAAACAGCAGAAGGAGCTTGGTCTTGCCGGGTGAGATGGCAGGCAAATGGCGGTCGCTTTGTCTGCTGATGCTTGCCGAGATCGCCGCCATGAGCCTGTGGTTCATGTCTGCAGCGATCCTGCCCGATCTGACCCGCGAATTTGCCATATCCGATTTCGCCCAGGCCGCGCTTTCCAGTGCTGTCCAGATCGGCTTCGTGTTCGGCGCCGTCACGTCGGCCTTGCTGGGCCTCGCTGACCGGATCGATCCCCGCCGTTTCTTCGCTTTCAGCGCGATCACCGCTGCGCTGTTCAATGCCAGCCTGCTGGTGGTCGAGCCGGGCGGGCTGGTGTCGATCCTTGCGCGGTTTGCCACCGGTGTTCTGCTGGCCGGCGTCTATCCGGTCGGCATGAAGATCGCTGTCGGCTGGGGCCAGAAGGATCGTGGGTTTCTGGTCGGCACGCTTGTCGGCGCACTCACCTTCGGCTCTGCCGCACCGCATCTTCTGGCTCTTTTCGGCGGCACCGACTGGCGCTGGAGCCTGAGCGTTGCCTCGCTTGCCTCTGCTGCAGGCGGTTTGCTGTGCCTTTTTGCCGGGCTCGGACCGTTCCACGCCAAGGCGCCCCGCATGAAGATGAAGGCCATCTTCACCGCCTGGACAAACCCGAAGATCCGCTATGCCTATGCAGGCTATCTCGGCCACATGTGGGAGCTTTATGCCATGTGGGCCTGGATCGGCGTTGCCCTTGCCGTTTCGTTCTCCGCCCATATGCCCGCAGAGACCGCAATCCCACTGTCCCGCCTGATCGCCTTCCTGACCATTGCGGCCGGTGGTGCTGCCTGCGTCGTTGCGGGGATCATGGCAGATCGTGTCGGCAAGGCGAACATCGCCATCGCGGCAATGGTCGTCAGCGGTACCGCCGCGCTTGCCTCAGCGCTTGCCTTTGGCGGGCCCGTCTGGCTGACAATCCTGTGTGTCCTCATCTGGGGAGCGGCGATCCTGCCGGATTCAGCCCAGTTCTCAGCCCTTGTCGCCGACTACGCCCCGCCCGATCAGGCCGGCAGCCTGATGAGCCTTCAGACCGCCCTCGGCTTCGCGCTGACCTTCTTCACGGTCCAGCTGACGCCGCTCGGCGCAGAACTGATCGGCTGGCCCGGCGTGTTTGCTGTGATGGCCATTGGCCCGGCATTCGGGATTATGGGGATGCTCAGGCTCAAACGGCTTTGATAAGGCAAGTTCAGTGAGCGACAGAGACTTCAAGATTGCGGCAATTGCGTTAGCGGTGGGTTGGCCAGCATACTTTTTATTCCTGATGGCTGAAGCAAAATCGAGGAGTGCCGATAAGTTTTTTTGGACCCTAGCATTTCTTACAATCGTTTTGTTCGGGCAGCTCATAAAAAGAAAAAGAAAGCAGGAAGACCCATCATTCTTCAACGAGTTTGTAATTTGTTTTGTCGGATGGACTTCTTAATATTTAATGACACAATTGAATAGCAACTTAGTGTTTTTAAGCCATTTATTTTACGGACTTTTTCTTTTCTCGATGTACACAGCCGTTCTTGCTCTGGCTATTTTGATGCGAAAAATCGAAACCAAGGACAAACTATATTAGGACTTCATATTTTTTCGAAAGACTTATTGTTTTTCCATCACCAGCTCGAACTCCGAAAATCCGAAATCCTGACCGTTGATCCTGAGGCTGACCGCCTGTGTGCCACCGTAGTAGACACGTGTTGTGATCGGCCGGATGGCGTGGCTGCGGGACAGGGTCAGCCGCTCGCCCGGGGCCAGTGTCAGCTTGGTCCATTTGAACACCTTGGGCGCCAGCGTGCCGTTGGCTTTCTTGAAATGGATCAGATAGTCGAGCACAAGATCCTGCAGGTTGCTGCTGGTCGAGACCAGTTCGAACTCGAAACCGACCGCCTCTCCATAGGCGACTTCTGACGTCAGGATCTGCGGGCCCTCGACCCGGACCTCCGGCGGATTGAGCCCGAAGGCCTCCAGCGTTGCCGTGTGGCCCTGCTTGATCAGCGACCGGCAGGCATGGCGCACAAGTTTTTCACGGGGTTTCTCCGCATCCTTCAACCAGCTTTTGGCGATATCGGCCACCAGATCAGGATGATCCTTGGCGATGTCGTTGAGATGATTGGCAACGGACCGTCGGACATAGTCTTCCGGGTCGTCTTTCAAGGCTTCCAGAAGCGGCAAGGTAGGTGTGGGGTCGACCACCAGGGCCTGAAGCCGCATGCCCCACGGCAAGCGCGGGCGGGTTCCTTCAGAGACCAGACGGCGCACGTGTACGCTTTCGTCCTTCACCCAGGGGGCCATGATGGCGAGCGCCCGTTCCTGATCCTGCGCCAGAAACGGGCGCACGTCGAATTCGGATGTCGCCCGTTTGGTCATTTCCTTCAAGAGTGCAAACGAAGCATCGAAATCATCCAGGCCGCTGGCCGCGACAACCATGCCAAGCGGCATCATGCCCCAACCGCGGATACCGCGTTCGTCACTGCCCCGGTCGAAGGCAATTTCCGTCATCGGGTGCAGCATGGCCTGCAGGATGGCAAAGCGGGACGACAGATCCCGTGGCAGATACCGGTCCAGATGCCTTGCGATCAGGCCGGCTCGCTGCTTGAGCTCCAGATCCTCGAGCTCCGCCAGGATGTCCGCTTCAAAGCCCAGACGGTCGAAACCGGCGTGATGTTGCGCAGCATGACTGCCGATGCAGCGCACCAGTTCCGGCGAAATGTTGTTCTTGAAGGGTTCCAAAGGTCTCTCCCCGACACGGTTCTCGAGATGTTTGCCAGAGCGGCAGCAGGAGTTCCAGACACCTCGTGCCGTTCTCCTGACAAGCACCGTCAGGAGGGTTGCACGACCACGTCCCGAGGAAGCGCGCCAGGGTTGGCTCAGGATGAGGTGGTGAAGTGGATGCGGCTCGCAGGTTGAAGGGCTGACCGGCCGGTTGTCCGACAAACAAAAAGCCACCCCGGCATAACCGGGGTGGCTTGTCCGGGTTCGGCGGCCCTCGTCAAACCGCCTCGCCTGACGTTTGCTGATCAGTCGATCCGCTGTCCGGTTTCGGCGTCGAAATAATGGATGTTTTCCGGAGCCGCGCGCAGATAGAGCTTTTCGTCGGGTTCATGACGGGCATGGCTCGACACGCGAACCAGGATCTCGTCGCCGCCATCTGCAAAGCTGGAATAGAGATAGCTTTCCGCACCGACCGGCTCGAGCACGTTGACGCTCGCTTCCAGATGGATGCCATCGCCCTCGCCGGGCGCGCTGACCACTTCGAGGTGCTCCGGACGGATACCGATGATGTAGGCATCCCGGCCCTTTGTATTTGGGCCCTTGAGGCCTGTGCCGGTTGCAAGCGCAAGGCCGTTGCCGTCCGCCTTGACCTTCAGGAGGTTCATGGCCGGCGAACCGATGAAGCTGGCAACAAAGGTGGAGGCCGGCTTGTCGTAGACATCAATCGGTGCGCCGATCTGCTCGATGTTGCCGCCGTTCAGAACCACGAGCCGATCGGCCAGCGTCATGGCTTCCAGCTGATCGTGGGTGACATAGACGCTGGTGGTGCCGAGCGCGCGCTGCAGGCGCTTGATTTCAACGCGCATCTGCACGCGCAGCTTGGCATCGAGGTTGGACAACGGCTCGTCGAACAGGAAAGCCGCAGGCTCGCGCACGATGGCACGGCCCATGGCGACGCGCTGGCGCTGGCCGCCGGAAAGGGCCCGCGGCTTGCGTTCCAGGTAATCGCCGATTTCCAGAATGCGCGCGGCTTCCTTCACCCGGCGGTCGATCTCGTCCTTGGCCATGCCGCGGTTCTTCAGGCCGTAGGCAAGGTTGTTGTAGACCGTCATATGCGGATAGAGCGCATAGTTCTGGAACACCATCGCGATGTCACGGTCGGCCGGGTCGACGTTGTTGACCACCCGGTCACCGATGCGGATGTCGCCGGTGGTGATTTCCTCAAGGCCTGCCATCATGCGCAGCAGCGTGGACTTGCCGCAGCCCGACGGACCGACCAGGACGATGAATTCACCGTCCGCGATGTCGATGGAAACGCCTTTGACCGCTTCCACGTTGCCGCCATAGACCTTGCGGACCGTGTCGAGAGTTATCGTTGCCATTTATCTAAAAACCTCACTTGTCGCTCTCGACGAGCCCTTTGACGAACCAGCTCTGGAAAATCACCACGATGAGCACCGGCGGCACGATGGCGAGGATCGCCAGCGCCATGGCCTCGTTGAAGTCCGGGATTTGCGCCCCGACCCAGACCTGCAGGATCTGCTTGATGCCGCGAACCAAGGTAAACAGGCTCTCGTCAGTGGTGATCAGCGTCGGCCAGAGGTACTGGTTCCAGCCATAGACGAACATGATGATGAAGATTGCCGCGATCATCGTCTGCGACAGCGGCACCAGGATGTCCTTGAAGAATTTCCAGGGACCGGCGCCGTCGATGCGGGCGGCTTCCAGAAGCTCGTCCGGTACCGACATGAAGAACTGACGGAAGAAGAAGGTGCCGGTCGCCGAAGCGATCAGCGGCACGATCAGGCCCGAATAGGTGTTCACCATGCCAAGCGACTGGACGATTTCGTAAGACGGCAAAATGCGCACTTCCAGCGGCAGCAGGAGCGTTGCGAAAATCACCCAGAAGCAGAGGGTTGCCATCGGAAAGCGGAAGTAGACGATTGCGTAGGCCGCCAGCATGGAAATGACGATCTTGCCGACGGCAAAGCCAAGGCCGAGGATCATCGAGTTCTTGAGCATCACGAACCCGTTGACTTCCTTCGTAAAGCCGCCGGCCTCGAACAGGACCGTCTCGTAGTTCTCGAAGAACTTGCCGCCCGGGGTGAACTGAATGCCTTCCTTGTAGATGGTGATCGCATCGTGCGTGCTGGTCAGAAACGCCAGCACCACCGGGGTGACCATGAAGAAGACGCCCAGAAGAAGAATGATGTGATCCGAGATCTGCAGTTTTTTCATCGCCGCCTCCCTTACGTGTAGTGCACGCGCCGCTCGATAAGGCGGAACTGGACGATTGTCAGGATGAACACCATCACCATCAGGATGACGGACTGGGCCGACGATCCGCCAAGGTCATTGCCGCGGAAACCATCCAGGTAGACCTTGTAGACCAGGGTCACCGGGTTGTTGCCGGGCTCGTTCTTCACAATGACGTCGATGATGCCGAACGTGTCGAAGAAGGCGTAGGTGATGTTGATGATCAGCAGGAAGAAGCCGGTTGGGGCCAGCAGCGGGAAGGTAACGGTCCAGAACCGCCGGAAGCCGGACCGGCAGTCGATGCTGGCAGCCTCCTGAACGGATTTGGAAATACCCTGAAGACCGGACAGGAAGAAGATGAAGTTCACCGGGATCTGCTTCCAGACGGCGGTGACGATCATGGCGAAGCTGGTGTCGAAGTAGCTGACGCCGATCTGCATCTTCCAGCCGAACAGGGCGAACAATTCGACGATGGGGCCGACATGCTGGTCGAACAGAAGCACGCCGATCAGGCCGGCGACGGGTGGAGCAACTGCATAGACCCACATCAGCAGGGTCTTGTAGGACGACGCCCCACGCAGAACCTTGTCCGCCTTGACCGCCAGCAGAAGGGCTATCCCGAGCGACAGGAGCGTCACGAAGAAGGTGAAGACTGCCGTGAAGCGCGCCACCCGGCCGTAGTCGGTGGACGTGACCATGTCCTTGAAATTATCGAGACCGACGTAGTCGAGCCGAAGCCGAACGGGTCTTCGAGATAAAAGGAGGACTGGATCGCTTGCGCGGCCGGCCACAGGAAGAAAACCGTCACGATGCCGAGCTGCGGCAGGAGCAGCAGATACGGCAGCCACGGAGACTGAAACTGGACTTTTTTCATTATTTCGTTTCTCGACCACCGGGAACGATTGGTGCCGGCCACCCCTTGTGGGACGGCCTGCCCGAAACGTCAGGCATTGGTTCGAATGCCCGAAATTTCATTCATTTCGCTGCGGATCGACATCGGCCACCCCGCCCCCTCCGGCTGAATGTCGGTCGATCCGGACCATAAACGCACATATTCGGCAGAATGGGTACGCCTATACAGCCACGCTCAAAGGTCGATAGGGGCGCAAGGCGCCCCTATCGGTCTGGCAACCAAGTCAGACTTAGTTGCTGGTGGTCTTGGCGAAACGCTCAAGAAGCTTGTCGCCGTCGGCCTTGATCGTTGCGAACGCGTCGTCGACGCTGGTTTCACCAGAGAAGACCTTGCCGAGTTCGCGGTTCATGACGTCGCGGATCTGGACGTAGAAGCCCATGCGGTAGCCCTTGGTCCACTCGCCGCCTTCCAGGGAAAGCTGCTGGATGCCGACTTCGGCCGCCGGGGTGCGCTCGTAGTGACCGTCCTTCTTGGCCAGCTCATAGGCAGCTTCGGTGACCGGCACGTAACCGGTTTCCTTGTGCCACATGTACTGGACTTCCGGAGAGGTCAGGTACTCGAAGAAGGAGGCAACGCACTTGTTCTCTTCAGCCGACTTGCCGGACATTGCAAAGAGAGCCGCACCACCGATGAAGGAAGCCTTGTTGGCGCCTTCAACAGCTTCCCAGTAAGGCAGGAAGGTTGCGGAGAACGGGAAGTCGACCGTGTCGGCGATACCGCCGAAGGAGCCTGAAGACCCGATCCAGAGGGCAACCTTGCCTTCGTTGAACGGGGTCTGGTTGTCACCCCAGCCGGTGCCGTAGTAACCGAAGAGGCCTTCGTCGAGCCACTTCTTGGCAGCCTTGAAGTGGTTCTTGATCGGCTCGCCGAAAACCAGCTCGGTGCCTTCCGCGCCGTCGTAACCGTTGTTGTTGGTTGCGAACTGCAGGTTATGACGGGACTTGAAGTTCTCGACGAATTCCCACGGCAGGTGCGACTGAACGAGCGGCACGTAACCGGCTTCCTTCAGCTTCGGAGCAATGGCTTCGAACTCTTCGTAGGTCTTCGGAGCTTCGACACCGGCCTTCTTCATCGCATCTTCGTTGATGTAGAGGATCGGAGCGGAGGAGTTGAACGGCATGCCGATCATCTTGCCGTCGCTGTCGGCATAGAAATAGCGAACACCGGCGATGTAGTCTTCGATGTCGAAGGCAACACCATTGTCCTTGAGCAGGTCTTCAACCGGAACAACAGCACCCTTTGCACCGATGATGGTGGCGGCGCCAGCATCGAACACCTGCAGGATGTTCGGCTGTTCGCCAGCGCGGAATGCTGCGATGCCGGAGGTCAGGGTTTCTTCGTAGGTGCCCTTGAAGACCGGCGTGATCTGGCAGGCGTCCTGGGATTCATTGTAGCCGTTGGAAATGTCGACAACGACTTCGCCGAGCTTGCCGCCCATGGCGTGCCACCAGGAAATGTCGGTCGCCGCATATGAAGCGGAGGACGTGCCCAACAGGGCGGCCGCAGCAACGAGGCTGGCGACGGTCTTGCGATAAGCCATGTTTATTTGCTCCCATCTAGCAGGGCGTTTTTGCCCCGGTCAGCAGTTGGTTCTCTCTCGGTGCCGAAATGGCTTTATCAGCACCAGAAACGATAACGCCTGCGTTTCGTATTGTTTTCATATGAACGTTATATGACGCTCATATGAACATTAAAAGACGCCTTGACCGCGTCCGCAAGAGGGAACGGATTAAATTTGAAGAATCCTGACCATTCAGTGGATGCAAGGCTGCCGTTGCAGAGGAACCCGCGATCTCGTCCGGCCGTCAAAGCATGCCTGTGCGCACGGCTTCCCCCATGCTGCAATCCGCGTTAACGCTGGCGTTTTCGCTGAATTTAGGTGGCTCATATGAAACTGGTCAGTCGTTCATATGAACTCCTGGTGACATTCGCCGGCCTGTGGAAAGTGCGGATTTTTTCAATCGCTTACCAGCCCGGGACAGGAGGTCCGGACCCGGCAGGTGGCTTCGGCCTGCCTTGCCGCGCCTTCAGGCGTCCTGTCCGAAGATCCGGCGCTTCGTGCTTGCGGAGGAATGCAGGATCTTGTTGTAGAGATAATGCTTGGCCCGCTTTTCCAGAAAGCGGAACGCGTATTCCAGCCTGCCCAAGAGGCTCCGCCGGGGCTTCGGCCCCGGTGTCAGATGTTTGTGAATGCGGCCCTCGTCGCAGAGCTGCTGGACCCACTGCTTTTCCGCATCCCAGTCATGGGTGTGCTGCTTGCCCTGATGGGTGAAGCCGAAGAGGTGGATTTCAGCGTCCGGCAGAACATCCAGGAATTCGGCGATGATGGATGCGCCCGATGTCGGGTTGCTGCGGTCGAACGGATCGAATCTCTTCAGGTGTTCCCGCGCCTTGTTCGTTGGGCCGAAACCCAGATAGCGCGGCTTGCATTCGCGCGCGAACAGCCAGTCGACCTCGCCGTTCTCCTTTATGTCGTTCACCCAGACTTCCGGCGCGCGCTCAAGGGCAAGCGGGTTGATCCGCTTCGACATATAGACCCGGGCGCGGTTGAGCATCAGAACGTCGACCCGCTGGCCTGCGGCCCCAAGGGCCGGCGCGCTGTTGAAGCGCAGCACCAGGTCCGCCTTGTCGATTTCCGGCGCATCGGCCTCGGAAATCGGTCCGTTGCCGACGATGGAAATCGTCCTGATCTTCCGGCCGTCCAGAAGGCTGCTGGTCATTGGTGCTTTCCTGCCTGTTGTGCCGGGCGTATAGCAACCCGGCTCCTGCCCGGCAACGGCTGTTTGGAATGGATACGGCCTGTATCCGGTTCCGCAAACAGCTTCCATGGGTTAGGCTTTGCTCAACCGATTGCTACAGACGATCCTTGCATGTCCTTGAAATTCTCCTCCGTCTTTCCGTTGAAACACGCCCGCGCCCATGAAGTGTGCGGCGACAGCGCGTTGAGCTTTGCCGCGATCGCCGCGGGGATGACCAAGGGCGCCGTCGTGTGGATTTCGGAAGACTGGCGGCCGACGGTGAACCCGGAAGGTCTTGCCCCCTATTGCGATCCGGGCCGGCTGCTTCTCACCCGCGCCGGCAACCAGCTGACTGCTCTGGCCAGTGCGGAGACCGCGCTCAGGTCCGGCGCCGCCGGGCTGGTGGTGGCCGAACTGTCCGGCACTGTCGGGCTGACGGAAGGCCGCCGGCTGCAGCTGGCGGCCGAGGCCGGGCGCACCACGGCCATCCTGCTGATCCCGGAAGGTGCGGGCAGCAATGCGGCCGAAACCCGCTGGCGCAGCACCGGTCTTGCCGCCCCGTCCGGTCCCTCTTCCGGGCTTGCGCCGGTGCCTCGTCAAAATGGTCACGACTCGACTCATTGGCGCTGGTCGCTTATAAAGAACAAAATAGGAACATTGTCGGAATGGGTAGTACGTTGGGATGCAGCGGCGCATCGTGTCATTGTGGTTTCCGAGGCTGGCGGCTGAGCGCTCCCTGCGTGCCCGGCCCGTCGACGCGCCCTTTGCGCTGAGCCTTTTCGACCGCAATTCCGAACGCCTTTACGACCTGTGCCCGCGTGCCGAAAGCTTCGGCCTCAACCGCGGCATGACGCTGGTTCACGCCCGCAGCTTCTGCCCCGGCCTGCTGACCCGCCCGGCGGACCCGGCCGCCGACCAGCGCTTTTTGAGGATGCTGGCCCGGTGGGCGACCCGCTACTGCCCCTGGGTCGGCCTTGACGGGCGCAACGGCCTTTTTCTCGACATCACCGGCTCGGCCCATCTGCTTGGCGGCGAGGAACCGCTGCTGGACGACATCCGCGCCCGGCTGGCCCGGGCGGGGCTGACCGCCCGGCTCGGCCTTGCCGACACCCCGGGAACGGCCTGGGCGCTGTCCCGGTTTGCCGAAGGCATTGCCGAGACCGGCGAGACCCTTGCCCGCATCGGCCCGCTGCCCTTGTCGGCCCTGCGGCTGTCCGACCAGACCTGCACCAGTCTGGAACGGCTCGGCATCGCCACGGTCTCGCAGCTCTACAATCTGCCGCGCGCCACCGTTGCCCGGCGATACGAGCCTGACGTCCTGCGCCGCCTCGACCAGGCTCTGGGGGCGCTGCCCGAGCAGATTTCCCCCCTTGGCGAAGAGCCGGGCTTTGCCGTGCGCATGACCCTGCCCGATCCGATCGGCCTTCTGGACGATGTCATGGCCGCCGCCCGCCGGCTGACCGCGCATCTGTGCCAGCGGCTCGACACCGCGCAGAAGGGCGCGCGCAGCCTGAAGCTGACCTTTCGCCGGGTCGACCAGGAAAACCAGGCAGTGGAACTGAAGCTCGCCCGGCCGATGCGCGACCCGGAACGGATCCTCGCCCTGTTCGAGCGCGGGGTCAGCGCGGTGGATGCGGGCTATGGCATCGACATGATCCGCCTGGAGGCAACAGAGGTGGAACCGCTCGGCATGCGCCAGCTGGACCGCACCGAAGGCCTGGAGAAGGACGGGCTCGACGATCTCATCACCCAGCTCGGCAACCGGGTGGGCCTCGACAATATCCTGCGGTTCCAGCCGGTCGACAGCCACATTCCCGAACGTAGCTTCAAGCTGGTGCCCGCCGCCTACAGCCGCCCGGCGCAAGCCTGGCCCGCCAACCGTCCGCGCCCGATCCGCCTGTTCGCGCCCGAACCGATTTCCGGCACCGGCTTCGAACCGCCCCGGCGCTTCCGCTGGCGCGGCCGGGCCCTGACCGTGTTCGAGGCCGAGGGGCCGGAACGGATCACCCCTGCCTGGTGGGACCTGGACGACAGCTGGGCCAAGGGCCTGCGCGACTACTGGCGCATCGCCACCCACCAGGGCCAGCGCCTGTGGCTGTTCCACACGCCCCAGCACCCGGCCTGGTTCGTGCAAGGGGAGTTCGGCTGATGGGCTTCCGCAGTTTACACCCCGCCTCCATCGCTTCCATCGCCTTCCCGGCCAGGCGCGGCACGAACACAGCCAAACCGGCAGGTCCGGGCTCCCAGATCCTGGGCTCCCCGGTCCCGGATCTCCGCTCCGCTGCGTCCGGGATGACGGCGGAGAGGACGGTTGTTGTTCCGGCCCTTCGGAATGCCTCTGGGCTTTGCGCCCTCCTGCCCCTTGCAAGGAATGCGGCTGGAACTGCGGTGTCTCAGGATTTGCCCCTGCTGTCATCCCCGCGCAAGCGGGGACCCAGGACATTCCATAGGCTGCAAACGGTGCCGGTCAGATCGACCCTGAATTCCCCGATCCTATGCTCCCCGGTCCCGGATCTCCGCTTCGCTGCGTCCGGGATGACGGCGGAGAGGATGGTTGTTGTTGCGGCCCTTCGGAATGCCTCTGGGCTTTGCGCCCTCTTGTGCCTTGCGAGGAAAGCGGCTGGAACTGTCGCGGCTCAGGATTTGCCCCCGCTGTCATCCCCGCGCAAGCGGGGACCCAGGACACGCCATAAGCTGCAAACGGTGCCGGTCAGATCGACCCTGAACTCCCCGATCCCGGGCTCCCCGCCCCCGGATCTCCGCTGCGCTGCGTCCGGGATGACGGCGGAGAGGACCACTGCCGTTCCGGCTCTCCCCGCCCCTTGCTCGGTGTCACCCCGGACGAGCATCGCGAGATCCGGGGCCTACTCGTTTGCAGAGCGGTGCCGTCAGGGGCTTCCGGTGCCGGCAGGGAAAGCGGACCGGCGGTTGAGGCCGGGCTTTGCGCTTTTGTTTCGCCAGGGCGGTACGCGGGGATATGGGGATCTCGCGCATCTGTCTTGCAAGGACAGCGCCGGAAAGAACAGGGAGGCCTGCCGATGAGCGTGCTGCCTTCGCCTGACGATTTCCGGCCCGAGCCGGTCCGCTATGCGGAGCTGGCCGTGACGTCGAATTTTTCGTTCCTGCGGGGAGCCTCCCATCCGGAGGAACTGGTGACCCGTGCCGCCATGCTCAATCTCGATGCGATTGCCATTACCGACCGCAATTCGCTGGCCGGGGTTGTCCGGGCCTATTCGGCGCTGAAGGAGATCAAGCGGGCGGCGGCCGAGGAAGGCGTGCAGATCCGCTCGCATTCGCAGATCGACACCTCCTCCCGCAAGGAGACGAACACGAGCCCGCCCCTGCCTGCCCCGCAGACGCTGAAGCTGCCGCGGCTGATTGTCGGCGCGCGGCTTTGCCTGCAGGACAGCCCGCTGCACTGGGTAGCGCTGCCGACCGACCGCGCCGCCTATGAGCGGCTGAGCCAGTTGCTTACCCTCGGCAAGCGGCGTGCGGAAAAGGGCGAGTGCCACCTGAACTTTGCCGACCTGATGAACGCCTGCAAGGGCATGATCCTGATTGCCCTGCCGCAGCCGGAGATGGCCCGCGAGACGATTTGTGAGACGGCTAAGGATCACATTCACCGCCTGCGCCAGGAAGCGCCGGGACATGTGTTTCTGGGCGCGGCGCCCCGCTATGACGGCACCGACCAGGCCTGGTTCCGCACCTGCGCCCGCGCGGCGCATTCGCTTGCCGCGCCGATGGTCGCCGTCGGCGATGTGATGATGCACCATGCCGGCCGGCGCCGGCTGGCCGATGTGCTGACGTGCCTGCGCGAAGGCTGCACCATTGACGACATCGGCACACGGGCCCTGCCCAATGGCGAACGCCGGCTGAAGGCGCCGGAGGATATGGCAAGGCTGTTCCGCCACCATCCGGCAGCCCTTCGCCGGACGCTTGAAATCGCCACCCGCTGCAGCTTCGATCTGTCCGAACTTTCCTACGAATATCCGGACGAGATCACGGGCAACGAACCGCCCCAGGAGCGGCTGGAACGGCTGACCTACGAGGGGCTGGAGAGGCGGTATCCCGCGGGCGTGCCGGACCACGCGCTGGCGCTGGCGGAAAAGGAACTGAAGCTGATCCGCAAACTTGCCTTCGCCGCCTATTTCCTGACCGTGCATGACATCATCCGCTTTGCCCGCAGCAAGAACATCCTGTGCCAGGGGCGCGGTTCGGCGGCCAATTCCATCATCTGCTATGCGCTCGGCATCACCGACGTGGGGCCGGAAACCATCACCATGGTGTCGGAGCGCTTCATCTCCGAACATCGGGGCGAGCCGCCGGACATCGACGTCGATTTCGAGCATGAGCGCCGCGAGGAGGTGATCCAGTATGTCTATGAAAAATACGGCCGCCACCGCGCCGGGCTCTGCGCCACGGTGATCCACTTCCGCACCCGCGCGGCGATCCGCGAGGTCGGCAAGGTGATGGGCCTGAATGCGGATGTCACCGCCGCGCTGGCCGGGCAGATCTGGGGCAGTTCCAGCAAGGGGCCGGAAGAAACGCGGATGCGGGAGATCGGGCTCGATCTCGACAATCCGCGCGTTCGCCAGACCATCGAGCTGATCCGCGAAATCATCGGCTTTCCGCGTCATCTCAGCCAGCATGTCGGCGGTTTCGTGATCACGCAGGGGCGGCTTGATGCCCTCTGCCCGATCGAGAACGCGGCCATGGAAAACCGCACGGTGATCGAATGGGACAAGGACGATATCGACGCTCTCGGCATCCTGAAGGTGGATCTGCTGAGCCTCGGCATGCTGACCTGCATCCGCAAGTGCTTCGAGCTGATCGACACCCACCATGGCCAGGAACTGACACTCGGCACCGTGCCCCAGGCCGACAAGAAGACCTATGACATGCTGTGCGTGGCCGATGCCATCGGCGTCTTTCAGGTGGAAAGCCGGGCGCAGATGAACTTCCTGCCGCGCATGCGCCCGCGCGAATTCTACGACCTCGTCATCGAGGTGGCGATCGTGCGCCCCGGCCCGATCCAGGGCGGCATGGTGCACCCTTACATCAACCGCCGCCAGGGCCGGGAGAAGGTCACCTTCCCCTCAAAGGCGCTGGAGGAGGTGCTGGGCAAGACGCTTGGCGTGCCGCTGTTCCAGGAACAGGCGATGCAGATCGCCGTGGTCGCCGCCGGGTTCACACCGTCGGAAGCCGACAAGCTGCGCCGCTCCATGGCCACCTTCCGGCGCATGGGCACCATCGGGCAGCTGAAGGACAAGTTCATCTCCGGCATGCTGGAGCGCGGCTACGAGCTGGAATTCGCCCAGAACTGCTTCGGCCAGATCGAGGGGTTCGGCGAATACGGCTTTCCGGAAAGCCATGCGGCCGCCTTTGCCATGCTGGCCTATGTCTCGGCCTACCTGAAATGCCACTTCCCGGCAGAGTTCGCCTGCGCGCTGCTGAATGCCCAGCCGATGGGCTTCTATGCCCCGGCGCAGATCGTGCGCGATGCCCGCGAGCACCAGGTGGAGGTGCGCCCCGTGTGCGTCAACACCAGCCTGTGGGACAACACCCTGGAGCGGCGCAGCGACGGCGCACTGGCGCTGCGCCTGGGGTTTCGCCAGATCAAGGGCCTGCGCGAGGAGGACGCGGCTTGGATCGTCGCGGCCCGCGGCAACGGCTATCCGGATACGGAAACCCTGTGGCTGCGCACCGGCGTCATGCCGACCACGCTGGAGCGGCTGGCCGAAGCCGATGCCTTTGCCGGCATGGGGCTCAGCCGCCGGGCCGCCCTCTGGCAGGTGAAGACCATCCGCAGCCCCAAACCGCTGCCGCTCTTCAACGACCCCATCGACGGCGAGGCGATCTTCGAGCCGGATGTCCTCCTGCCCACCATGCATCTGGGGCAGGAAGTGGTGGAGGATTACCTGTCCACCCGGCTAACCCTTCGCGCCCACCCGATGGAGCTGCTGCGCCCGCATATCCCGCACCTGACCCCGCATGACCGGCTGGCGGCGCTGACCCCGCGCGAGGCGCGCCGCGTTTCCGTCTGCGGGCTGGTGATCACCCGCCAGCGCCCGGGCACGGCCTCGGGCGTGATCTTCCTGACGCTGGAGGACGAGACCGGCGTTTCCAACGTGGTCGTCTGGCCGAAGATGTACGAGAAATTCCGGCCCGCCGTTCTCGGCGGACGGCTCCTGAAGGTCACCGGGCGGCTGGAGCGCGAAGGCATGGTCGTTCACCTGATCGCCGACCACATCGAGGACCGCTCCCGCGACCTGTCGCTTCTCGGCCACCCCAACGACGACGTTCTGGGCCAGACGACCACCAAGACCGACGACGTGCCGGTGCATCTGAAATCAGACGCGCAGAAGACACGGGCGATGCATCCACGCGAGCAGGCCAAGCGGCTGTTTCCGAGCCGGGATTTTCATTGAGGGGTGGTGCGTGAGATGGGTGGGGAGTGGGCGTTTGGTCCAATGTTCTTTATGCCCGCAAATCGACCCTTCGCAACAACAGAGATGCAAAACTTCTGTACTGTATGATTCAATTGAACAGGGGGGGGAACGCTCCCTGTTCGTTCAATATTGGCTAACCCGAATACAATGAAATTGCTCTTGGAAAGCTTCCCTAATACAATTGCAAAGGGCCGTGTCCTCGCTCTATGTCCTTCAACTTGATTACATTCGTGGAACAGCTCCACCTTACTCATTTGATATTGATCTGCTTATAATCGCTATGCAATTTATAGATGTGACTCAATGCTGAAGAATGAGTTTGATATTGAAAACCGCTTCGAACCTTTTGCGCAATGAATTCAATGTGCTTAAAGCTGAATACTCATCGTCGGCCGAGGAAATTTCGGATCTTTTGGAAGACGCTGAATTTGAGGGCATTTATTCGGACGATGTGCTAATCAAAGCCCAACAAACTCTTGTTGCTCCGAAAGATCGGCTAATCGCAGAACTTTGTTGGTTACCTGAGTTGAGCCGACAACAAAGGGAAAAGGCGCTTCAGGTCATTAAAGAAAGTGACACTAGCCAAGTACCTCAACAAATAGATCATTTTCCTGATCTAGCCAAAGCTAACATTCTTGCCTACTGCGCCTCCGAAATGGAAGGTGCCAAAGCAATAATTTTGTCGCTCTGCAATTGTTGGGATGACCTCGACCTAGATGCTTTGACAAATTTTATTAACGACAATCGGAAACTTGCTGGCTTCCCCCAGGTTAGCTTGGTTCAGGTTGAAGATGTCGTGAGTAATATTTGCCTTAAGCAAGCCATAACAGCGGCTGCGTCCATATGGCGATCTGGAGTACCCGGCTTTTTGATGAATTCTATTGTTGAGAAGGAACTCTCACGAAACCCGGAAAGTACTTTTCTAAAAAATCTTGTACGCGAATATGACAAGAATAGTGAAAAAGATCTTGCAGAAATCGCTCAGAAGATTTCCGATGCGGCGGAAAAAGCCAGGTCTGCTGGCGATGATCTAGGGTTCCATATACAAGATATAGATGGATATCTATTTCAATGGGATGAAATAAACCAACCAGTTCAACTTTATGACCAATCGCGTGGCCATGAAGAGGCACGTTCAAAAGCGCTTTATCAAGAATTGCGTGCGCTTAGCGTAGAGCTTGCCAACGAGCACAATCGTTTCGAAGCCTCGTTGCAGCTTTCTGAGGCTCTGCTCCGAACATTCCCGGAGCTTGAGTCGGCGGCTGAAATATTGCGTGGTGACGTCACTGATCTTGAAGACTTGGTCGAGCAGGAAAAGAACAATCGAATATTACAGCCCTTATTTGAGGCCTGTAATGCTGCGAAAGATGCTCCTCGAACCCCGTTGAAGGCCACGTTGCGTGCAGAGGGGTTTAGCGAACGCTCCAAGGGTGTGATTGGCGAGATAGCTGGTTCGTTGCAACGATCCTGCACCAAGCTGGATGATACTCGTGTCGCATACATGATTGTCCGCAATCTTTGCCTATACTGGAATAACGAGAAGGAGGATCCGGAAGCAGCATTCTTACTTATCGATGGGTTGATCACCTACGCAGGTAATGCGTTGGAAAGTGAAATGTCGGAAAGGCTAAGTGAAGATCGGGCGACATTGCACACGAATTGGAAAATGGGAGAATTGGAATCCAATAGAGGAAATAAAACCGCTATTTTACGAACTCTTGATGACCTTTTAATCTACGCGAAACCTAACGAAAAGTACGAATTCGAAAAATTAAGAAATGATATTAAAAAACAGAGCACTAAAAAGTACATTAAGTGGTCGATTTACGCTGTAATTGGCCTCTTCATTTTGCTCTCGATCATCGACAGCGAAAGCAAAAAACGGACTAGTGCAACCAAATATACGCCTTCCAATTCGTCAAGCCAACAGTCAGTTTCCGTGTCTTCCGAATCAATGCCACCAGTCGGGACTGGATTATCTCTAACAGAAAGCCAGGTGAGATACTGTATTTTTCAAGATAAACGACTAGATTTTATGCGAAATATGCTTTCAGACAATGCGGAAATAAGTCACTTTAATAGATTGGTCGGTGATTGGAATGCGCGTTGTTCAAATTATAGATATTTACCTGCAATAATGTCGAAAATTCAAGATGAAGTTGCTGGTAGATCCCATGACTTGCAGCTAGACGCACAAAGGATTTTGGGAAAGTGAATGATTTAATGACAGAAGCTGAATTCGCGACTGATTTGGCGGGGCTTTTTGTAGATTATTGGAAGTTGGCACGAGGCTCTGCACGAGCGGCGGATTTGTTACAGGAAGCCGATTCTAAGAGGCTCTTGTCTCAAGTAAAATATGCGACCAGGCAATTGAACGAGTACGCCGAACGTTATGGATTCCGTATTGTCGAATTCGATGGACTAGCATTTGAACCTGGTATGGCCGCTTCAGCTGACAATGCCGACGATTTTGAAGATGAGGAATTACTGGTTGTCACAAGAACGATCGAGCCAGCCATTGTCTACGACATGCGAGTTATTCGGACAGGCCGTGTAGTCGTCGCTCATAAGAACTCGTAAGGAGAGCTCTGGTGTATCTTGGAATTGATCTAGGAACTTCGAATTCTGCTGTTGTTGGGTATCTTGATGGTCAGGGCCGTTTGTTTAAGGCAGCTGACGGAGCGGACGTTTTGCCCAGTGTGATTTACTTAGACCGACGCGGTCATCGGTTTGTTGGAAAAGCAGCACAGGATCGCCTGCTCACAGCCCCCAAAAATGTTGCTTCGGGCTTTAAGAGACTTATGGGGACAAAAACTCCAATTAAGTTTGCAGGAGAGTCTTGGACGCCCGAACAATGCAGCGCAGAGATCATTAAGACGTTAGTCGGCCAAGCAATAACGGAAACAGGGGTACAGGAAGTTTCGGGCGCTGTGATCACGATTCCGGCTGCATTCAATCAGATGCAGAACGAAGCGACAATTTCAGCTGCTAAAATGGCTGGTCTTAAACGGGTCAGTTTGTTGCAGGAGCCCGTAGCTGCTGCAATGGCCTCCATCGCACATAGCAAAAAGCGAGATGGCGTTTTTTTAGTGTATGACCTAGGCGGTGGCACGTTTGACGTTGCACTTGTTTTGAGCACACAAGGCGCAGTCAACGTAATCGCCCATGAAGGTATCAATATGTTGGGCGGTCGTGATTTTGATCGGATGATTTTTGACGAGCTCGTGCGACCATGGATCATTGATCAATTCGATATTCCAGAACATTTCCAAAAGGAAGCCGAATACGCCCACATCGCCAAAGTCGCTCGGTTCTCAATAGAGCGAGCGAAAATCCAGCTGTCGGCTGCAAATACCGCCTCGATTTTTGCGAGCGAGGATGAACTTCGTGCTACGGACAGACAGGGTGAGGAAATGTACATCTCGCTTGACATTTCTCGGGACGAAATTGAGCGCCTTATTCGTGATCGATTGAATGAGACCATTGATTTATGCCGTAAAATTATTCGCGAAAACGGCTATTCAAACGAAGACATTTCTCGGATCGTACCTATCGGTGGTCCATCAAAAATGCCGATAGTTCGGCAATTGCTAAGGGACGAACTGGCAATCGAAGTTGAGCAGGGTCTCGATCCTATGACCGCGGTAGCAACCGGGGCTGCCATTTTTGCAGAAAGTCGAAACTGGACAGATGAAGGTTCTACTCGCAAAGAGTCACGCGTAAGCGAGAAGGTTACCGGTTCCGTCAACTTGTCATTGGATTTCAAGAGTCGAGTATCGGACGAGACGACACGTTTGCGCCTGAAACCTGCGTCCGAGATTATCCCAGGATTTGAGGTCGAGGTGCTCGATGAAGATGGCGGAACAAGCGGCAAGAAACCGATCGATGGCCTTGTGAATTT
Source organism: Roseibium aggregatum IAM 12614 (assembly GCF_000168975.1). GTDB lineage: Bacteria > Pseudomonadota > Alphaproteobacteria > Rhizobiales > Stappiaceae > Roseibium > Roseibium aggregatum. The sequence goes on along the minus strand of NZ_AAUW01000006.1, from coordinate 57,853 downwards.
AACACTTAGACTCAGCAAAGAGGGTGAAAACCGCTTCAAAATTCGTGTGACGGATCCGTCAGGTAACGAAGTTGGTGATGTGAGTCGGCAAATTACGATTGTTCGTACAGCGGCAAGTGCTGCTGGGATCCCCCAGACATATACACTTGCGGTCAAAACCCAAGCCGGAGTCGTTGGGGCCGAACGAAACGTTTTGTCTCCGCTTCTGCGCAAAGGAGCGAGCTTACCAGCTGAAGGGGAAGAAGCATTCCGCGCTGCCAAGACACTGAAGGGTGGCGATCGCGACTTTATTTCCTTTCAATTTTATCAAATGGCAGAAGGAATTGAGGACCCGGAACGTAATCTTTACATTGGAGATTTTCAACTGGATGCAGCAACTGAACTTGACTTGGGCGAACGCCTCAATCGCGGAGATAGCATTATCGTCCGCTGGAAAATGAGCGACAACGGCCTTTTGAATTTTTCAGTGGAGTTACCCACTCTTGGAAAAATTATTGACGCTCACAACCTCTATTTAGCGCCTGCAGGACACAAGAATTTCGAAGGTCAAGCTGGTTCGGAAATTGCGTCACAGCTGCTAGCGCAAGCTGAAAAAGATTTGGAAGAGATTGACGAGGTTCTTGGAGAAACCGCAGATCCATCAGGTTCGCTTCGCAATCGAATTGAGAGCCAACACTTGGCTTTGTCTACATCAACCGAGGCGGATACCAATCGATCTGTTGCTGAAGAGGCGCGTCGGCTGCAGCAGCAAATTGCACTATTGCGCATGGCTCCAGAGAACCAGAAGCGGGTATTAGATGCGGAGATCGCGGTCGCCGAGGAAGACTTCGATTTGCTAAGGTCTTTGGCTAGTGAGGTAGAAGTTGGTCGGTACGAACGTCTGGTGACGAACGCGCGACGCTTGGTTCGGGAGCAAGATTATGAAGCGGCACGCCATAGCGTGCAAGAAATGCGCGGTATGCGTATGAAGTTGATGGTTCAAAGTCCAGACTATCTAGTCGGATTGTTCCGAAACTTAGCTGAATCGACTGATAATGTGGTTGATCCACTATTACATGAGCAACATATCGCCGAGGGTTTTGAGGCAATACAAGGCAATGATATTGAACAGCTCAAGGTAGTCATCGGACAGATTTTTAAGAATCAGGTCTTCGGTGGTGGGGATGCTGCCGAGATCGTGGAACTGGCGCATATCCTGGGTCGGTAAGAGTTGGGTGGAATTATACTCCTTGTGATTCTGTATGGCTAAATTCTGTCGCTGGTGTTGCGGCTGACATGCTCCCCTGAAAGTTCCTCGTTTTGAGGTTAGTCTGTTCCCAATTGAAGGAAACAGACGAAGCAGCGATCCGTTGCTTGAATAACGAACGTCGGCTGTGGCCCAAAAGCAGGAGACTGCCTCGGACGGCCTGTCCACGCCTGACCAGAAAATCAACACCCACTGAGCTGCCACTTCCGCCCTTTCAGCGCCCGGGACAATGGCTTAAGAAAAGAACTCTTCAGCTTTTCCAGCGCTTAGAGGGGACACATGGAACAACGCAGATTGGGCGCCAACGGGCCGGAAGTGGGTGCCATCGGCTATGGGGCGATGTCCTTCTCCGACATGTACGGGCCGACGAACGAAACGGAAAGCCACGCGATTCTGAATGCCTGCCGCGATCTGGGTGTCACGCATCTGGATACGGCCAATGTCTATGGCATGGGCAAATCGGAAAGCGCCATCGGCACCTATCTGAAAGCCAATCCGGGTGCGCGGGACGAATTCGTGATCGCGACCAAGGCCACGATCACCAAAGATGCGGACGGCAACCGCAGCTTCGACAATTCGGCGGAGCACCTTGAAGCCGAGCTGGACAAGTCTCTGCAGCGGCTCGGCCTGGAGTGCGTGGACCTGTTCTACGCCCATCGCCGCGATCCGCGCTTCACGCCGGAAGAAACGGCGGCCAATCTCGGCCGGCTGGTCGAAAAAGGCAAGGCCCGCGCCATCGGTCTGTCGGAAATCGCGCCGTCCACCCTGCGGCGCGCCATGAAGGTGTTTCCTGTCGCGGCCGTTCAATCGGAATATTCGCTTTCCACCCGCGCGCCCGATCTCGGGCTGGTGCAGGCCTGCGCCGAGCTTGGTGTTGCCATGGTGGCGTTTTCGCCCGTGGGCCGCTCGCTGCTGACGGACCACCCGATCCCGCGCGAGCGGATCGCCGACCTGCCATTCCTCAGCACCAACCCGCGGTTCATGGAGCCGAACCTGACGGAGAACCTGCGCATCATGGAGGGCTTCCGCAAGCTTGCGGCGGAGATGGGCACGACGGCGGCGGGGCTGGCCAATGCCTGGCTGCTGACCCGCGGACCGCATGTGATCCCGATCCCGGGAACGCGCTCCGTGGAGCACCTGCGTGAATGCATCTCGGGCGCGGCGCTGACCCTCACGGCAGCGGATCTGGAGCGTATCGAGGCCGTGCTGCCCGTCGGCTGGGCCCACGGCGACCGCTACTCGGATGCGCAAGGGATCGGGCCGGAGCGCTATTGCTGAGCTGACCACCCAGACCGACGACGTGCCGGTGCATCTGAAATCGGACGCACAGCGGGCCCGGGCCGTGCAGCAGAGGCGGGCCATGCAGCAGAGCCGGGCCGGGCATCCGCGCGAACAGGCCGGGCGGTTGGTCCCGAGCCGGGAGTTTCATTGAGGACATAGCGTCACCCGGGCTCCCGCATCCTTGCCGGCGTCCGCACAAATGCGCAGCTTGCGCTCAAAGGACAGCCGTGTACTGCTAGCAGTCAAGGGAGGACGTTCATGATATCGAACCGCTGGCTGATACTGGCCGTCCTTTTCTTTGCCCGCTTCACGATGGCCTTCCAGTTTCAGTCGATCGGCGCCCTGTCGCCGCTCATCATCGAGACTTACACGGCGGACTTTTCCGATATCGGGCTGCTGGTCGGGCTCTATCTGGCCCCGGGTGTCGTCATTGCCATTCCCGGCAGCGCCATCGCCGTGCGCTTCGGCGACAAGCGCGTGGTTGCGCTCGGCATGGTGATGATGCTTGCCGGCGGCGCCCTGACGACCCTTGTGACGGACTGAAACGTGCTTGTGGCGTCCCGGCTTCTGGCCGGTGCCGGCGGGGTCATCCTCAATGTCGTCATGACCAAGATGCTGGTCGACTGGTTTGCCGGCAAGGAGATATCCACCGCGATGGCTATCTTCATCAATTCCTGGCCCGTGGGCATTGCCGCCGCCCTGCTCACGCTGCCGCTGATCGCCGCCTCCGGTGATCTCACTCTGGCCTGGTGGGCCGTTACCGCGGTCATTCTGGCGGGGCTGGTTCTGCTCCTGATGTTCTACCGTTCGCCCATGGGCGCCACGACGGCACCAAGCCTGCGGATCGCCCAGCTTCCCGTCTACGCCCTGGTGCTCGCCAGCACGATCTGGGCTCTCTACAACGCGGCACTGGCCATGGTGTTCAGCTTCGGCCCCGCGCTGCTCAAGGACCAGGGCTGGACGCTGGCGGCGGCCGGCTCGGTGATCAGTGCCTTCATGGTCGTCTTTTCCGTCGCCGTGCCGCTTGGCGGTATCCTTGCCGACAAGACCGGCCGGGCAAACGCGATCATCATTGTCAGCCTCGCCGCCTTTGCCGTGCTGATGCCCCTGGTCCCGGTCTTGCCGCCCTTCGCCGTTGCCGTGGTCTTTCTGATCGTCGGCGGACTGTTCGCGCTTGCGGCCGGACCGATCATGACCCTGCCGTCGTCCATTCTGCCTCCGGCGAGCCGAACCTTCGGGATGGGTGTCTTTTTCTCGATCTATTACGTGGTGATGATGGTTGCCCCACGGGTTGCCGGGGAACTGGCGGACTGGACCGGAAACGCCGGCATCGCGTTGATCGCGGGAGCCGGCATGGCGGCCATCTGCATTCTCGTCCTGTTCCTGTTCGGCAAGGCACGGCGCAAGCTGACACCGGCCTGACGGAGGACTGCGAATTTTTCGCCGGCTGAAGGCGCTACCGCCTTGCCGTTGTGCGGGCGTGGAATATTTCGCCGGCTCAGCTGAAATCATCCCTTTCCAAAACGGCGCCGACCGGTCACGGTGCCCGGATGAGTGCTATGTTTGAAGAACTGGACTACGCCCCGACACCGATCGGCGCGATATCCCTGCGCCGCCGGCATATCCTGGCCCTGAAGACCGACGTCTTCGAAATCCTCCTTGGTGAGGAACACCTGATGTCGAGCCTGTTCACCGCGTCGGAAATCGCGCTGGCGGACAAGGGGCTTGCGGCCCTCAGCGGCGACAAGCTGGACGTGCTGGTGGGCGGACTAGGGCTTGGCTATACCGCGCGGGCCGTCCTGGCCCATGAGAGGGTTGCCGACCTTACCGTGGTTGACCTCCTGGCACCCGTGATCCGCTGGCATGAGGAAGGTCTCGTGCCGATGAAAACCGAGCTTGCCGACAACCCGCGCTGCCGGCTGGTGCAGGGCGATTTCTTCGCCATGGCCGCCTCGGAAGACGGCTTCGATGCAGACCAGCCCGGCCGCCAGTATGACGCGCTTCTGATCGACATCGACCACACCCCGGAACGTCTGCTGCATGGCGGATCCAAAGGCTTTTACACGCCCGAAGGCCTGCGCTCCGTCCAGCGGTTCGTGAAGCCCGGTGGGATCGTCGGGCTGTGGTCTGATGAGGCACCGGACGAGGCCATCACGGCCTTGCTTGGCCAGGCGTTTGACGAGGCCTGGGCCGAGCCGGTGGTGTTTGCAAACCCCTTGCAGGACGGGCGCGAGGTGACCCAGGCGGTCTATCTGGGGCGCAAGGGGTGAGTTGCTTACGCGCTCTTGGAACACAGAAACGCTGCACCACCGCGATAACAAGATATCGATGATCGCCAACACCGGGACAAAGATCTGTCGCCTGAACCTCAACCGCCGATTAAACTCGAGATATGCTAGCAAGAATTTTTATCGCACTAATATTTCTAACGAGCCTTCCTGCCTTCGCTCAGCCTGAGGATGCCCTTAGCTTTTGCCGCGAAAAAATCCGCCTGGAACAAGAGGCTGTTCACACGGCGCTGGAGAAACACCAGCAGGCCCTGGATCGCTACCTCGCATTCGTCAAAAAACAGGAAGACAGTGGATGGGCGGGATCCAGCTCCCAGCGCAAGCAGCAGATCCTGGGCGACATCGCCTTTTTTCGGCAGCCGATCGAAGACCTGAAAAAGACGGAATTCACCCAGGAGGCCGGTTGCCTTGACTCAGTCTCAGCCCAACGGTGGGCGACACGAGCCTTTATCGTCAATCAGGCCGGCTACTCACAAGGACGCGTTTCCTTGCAGCAAGTCATGTCCAACTGGGAAAGCGACGCCTTTGCCGAGCTCCGGTCCGCTGTCGAAGCAACGGAGAAGCATACCGAAGACAGCTGCGTCTACGTCACCTACGACCGCCAGGCAGTTGCGGCCTCGTGTTCATCGCGTCTCTATGTGTTTTCGCAATCACAAGAAGGAAGAGATCTCTCGAAATCGATCGTTCGGGAATTAAGTCATCTTTTCCCAAAGGGCACCCTGACCGAACAAAAACTATCGACGTGCCATGGCATGGTAGAGTGCTATCTCCCTGCCGAGTACATTTTATATCTATCAAAGTTTCGACCCGAGAACTGAACGACATCGTCTTTTTCCGGCAACCGATCGAAGACCTGAAAAAGACGGAGTTTACGCGTGAGGAAGGGAGCAATCAGCCGCGCGGGAAATAGCTTTCCCGCTCGGCATCCATGGCCTTCCGCCAACGTTCTTTTAACGAGCCGCGGCTTTCCGGATAGCGTTGATCCAGAGCCTCGGCAAAGGTCATGCGGTCGGTTCGGAAATAGCGGAAGCCCTGGCGCAGCTCGCACCAGGCGGCAAGGATGCGGCCTTCGTCCCGGTAGCCCAGCAACACGGGCCAGACCACCCGCTGGCTTTCCTTACCGTCTCCATCGCGGTACCCCAGCGACACCTTTCGGCCTTCCAGAATGGCCTGCCGCAGCATGGCTGCATCAACCTTGTCCTCGGTTGCCGGGCCAACAGGCCGCACGCTCATCGCGGCGGCCGCAATGTGGCGGCGCAAGGGCCTGGGCGTGATGGCCTCGATCTTGGCGATCAGGTTCTCCGCTGCCCTGGCAAGGTCCGGCTCGGCACGGGTGGAAACCCACAAGGCGCCCAGAACCGCAGCATCGATTTCCTCGGCTGTCAGCATCAGGGGCGGCATGTCGAAGCCCTCTTCCAGAACATAGCCGACCCCGGCCTCCCCCCGGATCGGCACGCGCTGCGCGGTCAAGGTGGCGATGTCGCGATAGACCGAACGTTTGGAAACCTCCAGCTCGTCCGCGATCGCCTGCGCCGACACCGGCCGGCGCACCCGGCGCAGGATCTGGATGATTTCAAACAGTCTGTCTGCGCGCCGCATGGCCCGTCTCCCCGGCACAATGCTGCCAACACGGTGTCAGCAGGGGGCCTTTATAGGACCCGGACACCAGAGTTGGAAGCGTTCGGAGACCATGACCCGAAACCTGACAAAACACCTCTTGAGGATCCTTGCGATCCTTTTTCTGACTAGCGGAACAGCGCTTCATGCGCAGGAGACAGACATGAAGACTTCACAAGCAGCAACCGTTCAAAGACTTGGCGTCTATGTTCTGTCCAGCGACCTGAAACGCTCCAGGGAGTTCTATGGAGCGATCTTCGGCACAGCGCCGAAAATCGAGACGGATGTCTTGATCGGTTTCGATGTGGCGGGGGGCCTGTTCGCCGTCATTTCGAAACAGACCTTCGCGCCGGATGCGAAGCTCTGCGGCAACACTGTGCCCTATCTGAAGGTAGACGACATTCAGGCGGCCCTTCAGCATGTCGAGACAATCGCCCCCGATGCGCTGAAGGCACCGGGCCTGATCAGCGAAGGGCCGATCAGTCTGTTCAAGGTCACCGACCCGGATGGCAACATTCTCGAATATTATTCGCTCAACACGCCGATCGACGGGCTCTAGAACAGCTACTCGGAGGCTTCTTCCGGGGTGCTCAGAGACGCCAGTCCCTTGGGCGTCAGGGCGTAGATGCCTCTTTCGACCCTTTCGAACCAGCCGTAGTGATCGTCGGCCATCATGCGGGTTGCCGTGGCAACGCCGGTTGCCCTGGCAACATCCGCGCCGCGGCTGGGGCCGTTGAGGGAAAGATGTTCGGCGCAGCGGATCGCGTCCTGGCGGTAGGCTGTCACAAGGGTGGTGCGCGTCGAACCGCCGGTGTTCGGATCACCGACCCGGCGGGCGAACTCCCGCAGGAGCCGATCTTTCCTCGTCTTGGATTTGCGCGGGGTGAAAGGCGCCGGATCCAGGTGCACCTCGACAACGCCATCCGGCAATCTGACCGTGATCACACCGAGGCCCAGCCTTCGGGCAAGCTGCAGGTTTTTCTTCAGGGACTGGAGGAACTGCCGGCCCGTGCCCCTGGCAACTGCGACATAGACCGCGTCGGTCACGGACTGGCGCACGACCGCCTGATGAAACAGGCTCAAGGTGAACCCGGTCTTGAGTTCGACGATCACCGGGTCCGCACCATCGCGGCACGCGACGATATCGGCCGAACCGACCTCGGCCTTTACCTCGTAACCCTGTGCAACAAGAAGAGCTTTGACCGGCGGGTAGAGCTCGGTTTCCAGAATGCGCCCCATGGCTGCATCCTACGTTCGATGCAGCGGCCGGGCAATAATCCGGCAAGGGGCGCCGCGCGAAATCCAAGGAATAGATGCGCAGTGGATCCGACAGGACGGAGCCGGAAGGCTGCCACCTTAAACGGACCGGACCACATTGCGGGATCCGGTCCGCCTGTTCCTGGCGCGCTCCGATGCGGAACGCATGCGCTTATTGCTATTGCGCCGTCTGGGGTTCAGCCACTGCAGGGACATTCAACTGTTCAGCCTCCTGCCGTGCCTTTGCGGCTTCTTCCGCCTGACGCATCTGCAGCGAGGTCAGAAACTCGGGCGCTGCATCGATCTCATCCAGAGAGGCCTTGATCACCAGCTTCTGATCACCCGGTTCTACCTTGCTGTGCTCGACCGCATCATAGGGAACGCCGATAAGCTTGGTGCCGAGGCCCAGAAATCCTCCTGCCTCGATCACGACACCGACGACCTTGCCTTCGTCATCGATTTCAAGTGCAGCCACCTCGCCGATCGTCTCGCCAGCCGGATTGGTGACTTCCTGACCGATCAGGTTGCTGGAAAGCCAATGCCCGAATTCCTGCTGGGTAATGAAGGGGGTCACGCCTTCAAACGAAATCTCAGGCGCATCGCCCTCGGGCATTGTGTCCTGGACCATCGGGTCTGCTTCGCGGGGTTGAGAGGTCTCCTGCGCCAGCGCGGGACTGAGCGACAGCGCCAGGGCGGCAAATGTAGCCGGAACGATGTTGCAGTTCATGTTTCACTCCCTTGTTGTCGCGCCGGCAGAGCAGACATTTTGTTCACCCTCACCGATGCGTAGACAAACAGATAGGAAGCAAAATTGACCTTTTCGGGCAAAGGTCTGAGAAATTTTTCTATTAAATATCAATATGTTAAATGATTTCACCCAGCAGGACATACCCGCTAAACGTGTCAATTTGATGATGAATTCAATCTATGCGGGCGCCGTACAGCCACCGCGCTCCCTCAATGTCACTCGGCTGCAGACCCTCGAAGGTTTCCCGGTACTTGAAGTGCATGATCGAGCTCTTGCGAAGGTAATGATCAAGGCCGATCGCATGACCGATTTCATGGGCAAAAGTGTATCGCAAATCGTAGGTCTTCAAATCACCATCGAAGCCGATCTTCCACTTGTGGACCGGATTGAGACAAACGGCAGACCTGGTGATCCGGGCAAGCTTGACCGCCGCCGTGACACCTGTCCTTGCTTCCGATTGCTGACCGGGTTTTCCGAGCCCCCGGTCCGAAACGTCTGTCACATCCGAATTCGGACGCTCTGCAAGGTCGGAATGAAACCTGACATTGGTGAATGCAAATCCCCTTGGAATGGACTGCACGCCCAGCAGAATATCTGCCGCGTTCACATCCGCGATCTCTTCGAAGGTGAGCCCGCTGACATTTTGCCAAAGCTGGAAGGCGAGCGATGCCTGACGCCGGACGTCTTCAAGGCCCAGGGAACTCAAACGCGCAAGGCGCGCCAGACTGTCCATCGCCCCGCAATTTCGTGCTTTCTCCTGCACGATGGGCTGTTGGACAAAGGCATAGGTCACGTGCGCCGGCGTACCGAGCTCTGCCTTTCCCCATTTCACGAGGTTCCCTTCCAGCTTGAGCGGGGCAAAACCTGCAGCATTGCCAGCCAGCGAGGGAACCAATGAACAAAAAGTCACAAGTGCAGCGATGAGGAAAATGAAGCCGGTCTTCAATGTCTCACTCTTTGGTCGTTCAAGGGTCGGGCAAGACTGCTGACCGTAACGCCAAGGCCGCGTCCTGGATCAGTTTACAATGCGGCAGCTTTACCGCGCCTTGAGCAGGCTTTCATGCCTGCGTCCAGGAGCCAACATCAAGGCAACTCTCGGCTCTCTGCATCTGACCCGAACGTTACGTCACATTGGCGGCGAAGAAAATCCGGAAAACCCCCATGCGGACACGAAATCCCGAGAAAAGTTGAGTTGATTGAAAAATTACAACAGTCCGGCCTCCGCACAATGACGCAGTTCGCTCACGCAGGTGTGAGCGCGACGCGCGGCATGAGCGGGCCGAACGCCTCGGAAATGCCCGGAAGCACCCTATACTGATGTATCGGACGCGCCCGGTTTTCCAGAAGAACCCGGGCCCAAACGCCCGACAGGAGATCGATGATGACAACCGGCCTCATGACCCGCCGCACCCTGCTCCTCACCGGAAGCGCCTTTCTGGTGACAGGCGTCTCCGGCTGGAGTGTCCCGGCCCGCTCAAACGGGCTGGCACCAACACCTTCCATGCGAGGCGGGTCCAACAACTACCGGCCCGGTGCACCGATTGTCGACAGGATCGGCGGCGGCGGCTTCTGGATGACCGGCACCGTGCGGCGCGCGGGCGACGGAGCGCCGCTGGCCGGACAGCGCATACAGATATGGGCACATACGACCGAAGGTCACGAGCGCGACCAGCGCAGCCATGGTGCAACGCTTACCGATGCCAATGGCGTCTTCCGACTGGAAATGCCCCAGATCGTTCCGGCTTTCGGGCAACCCCACGGGCACCTGGCCTATGATAGCGGAGAGTTCGAAACCGTGTTTCTGCGGCCGGTGATGAAAAGCTCCGCCGACACCAGCCTGGAAGCACATTTCGTGCTTCAGCCTGCTTGACCCGGAGCCGCCCGACGGCATGAGCCGCCTTCGTGCTTTCCTGATATGGGCTGGCCTGGCAACCATCGTTGTTGTGCCGATCCTCGCGGCTGCGGCAAGCCCGCTGCTGCAATGGCGCCAGCCGGTCTATATTGCGGCAGGCTTTGCCGGCATCGCCGCGATGGTGCTGCTCTTGCTGCAACCGCTGCTGGCCGGAGGATATCTGCCCGGCGTTTCCGGCCTGCGCGGACGGCGCTTGCATCTCTGGACCGGTATCTTGCTGGTGTCGGCGATCATCCTCCATGTCGGTGGGCTCTGGATCACCAGTCCGCCAGACGTGATCGACGCCCTTCTCTTCAGATCGCCGACTCCGTTTTCTGCCTGGGGTGTCATCGCCATGTGGGCCGTGTTCGCCGCTGCCTTTCTTGCCGCGTTCCGGTGGAGCCTTGCACTTTCTCCCCGTCTCTGGCGCCGACTGCACACTCTGCTGGCAATGGTGATCGTTGCCGGCAGCGTGGTTCATGCGCTGCTGATCGAAGGCACCATGGAGACATACTCCAAAGCCGCACTTTGCGCGCTGGCAGTGGCTGCAACGGTGAAGGTGATTGTTGACCTGAGGATCTGGGCAAGGCGTTCACGCGGGGAAAGCTGAAACTCCCACGCGAAGCGGGCCAGGCTTCAATTTACCAGCTCATAAACCCTAGAAATGCGCTGCCCAGTAGCCGAAGGTTATGTTTTTCGGATCCTGTGGCAATTTCTTGATCAACGCTGTTTGCGGGTTCGTCAGAGGGCCGCTGTTCTTTCCATCGATGTAATGTCGCCGAAAATTCTGCCTGCACGCACCGAATTCCGCCGTGCGTATTATCTGTTCGCAAAGATACAGAACCGTTCGAGCGTTCGGATTTTTCAGATCCACATTCTCCATGAGCAAGGGATGGATCCTCATGTAATCATCACGCGCCTGAATCCGTCCGCAAACGATGTCAGCAGCGAACCCTGCAAGCGGAATTTTGGAAATGGTGGCTCCGAGGCCTTTGCACGACAAATCAAACCAGGGCACGCTGTTTGGGTCGTCGACTGAATTCTGGTTACCGGCCATTCTACCCCCAACAAAAATATCAAATACAACCAATGAAAAACTTCTCGTTGAGGAAAATAGTCACGAAGCCTGTCGCAAATCAACAAGTAAAAGTTCGTTGACAACCACGCTGAAAAGGCTTCCGGCGAAGAGAGGATACGTCGAGGTTCATCATTTCACGCGGGCTAAAAACTCAGTTCGAAATGGCAGCGCCGCACATCGCTCGCCTGTGCTTTTCCGCAAATTCTAACATTAAGTTTGCGCCGGAACAGCGCGTCACCTGCCATGTCTAAACTGCCGTTCCCGTGCTATGTTTTTTCCAGAATTCTGTTTCAAACGAAAGAGCAGCCCGCCTCTTGTCTCGCCTCAGGGATTTCGTCCTGGGAACCAGTGCAGTTGCTACACCTTTTCGAAAGCCTGATGTGCCATGCCCGTCCGTTTGCTTGCCTGGTTCCTTCTGCCGTTTGAGGCGCTTCTGTCCTGCGTTGGGAGTGCTTCCGCCGCCGAGTTGACGCTTGTCTCCTTCCGTTACAGCGATGCCGCACCGGTCGTGCATCTGCGGCTGGAAGGGGAGATCCGGGCCGATGACGGCGAGCGGGTGCAAGAGGCCTTTGTGCAGCTCGCGCGCTGTTCGGGAACGGCCTGCAACAACAACTTTGGCGGACCGCGTGCCGTCGTCTCGCTGGCGAGCCCGGGAGGCTCCTATTCGGCGGGGGTGAAGCTCGCGGATTTTTTCAGAGACAATACCATCGCGACGGTGGTCGAAGCCGGAGACACCTGCGTTTCGGCCTGTGCCATGGCGTTTCTGGGCGGCTCGTCCTTCTGGCCGACCGGCGGCATCGGCACCTTTGTCGACCGCACCATCGAACCGGGTGCGCGGGTTGGTTTCCACTCGCCCTATTTTACCGAGGACACGGCGGTGGCCGCCGTCCGCAGCGGCCAGTTGGGTCAGCTTCTCGAGCTGACACGGCTTGCCATTGCCGACATCGTCAAGAACCTGACACGCTACTCGGTCAGTCAGCACGTTCTGGACCGGATCATCAGCATGGGCCCGGAAGGATTTTATGAAATAGACACGCCTGCCGCGCTGTTTGCCATCAGGGCGCAGTTGCCCAGCTTCGACCCGGCCCTTCTGGAGATCCCGTTCGAGGACCAGATCCTCAACGTCTGCAGCCGCCTTGCCGCGCTGCACTACGAGCAGCCGTTGAGCCTGCTCGACGCAACACTGCTTCAAGACACCAACAACGGCCGCACGCCGGAGGGCGACAGGATCCGGCTTTACGACCTTGCCGACCGGCCGCTCAACGTTGCGGGTTGCGGCGTACCGCATGACAAACAGACCGGTCCCCTCGACACCATGTCGCTCTACCGGCTTGTCAGCGACGGCGAGATCTTCGAGCCACTGTTATCGTTTCATTCTTCAAAGGATGGTGGCTGGTCGGCCCTCGGCTATCGGGGTGGCCGGGCGACGGATGCCTTCATCAAGCTCGGGCCGCTCAACCATGTGCTGATGGCTCCGGATGAAAAACTGAACGACCTGCCGCCTGCAGTCACGGCAGAAATCGAAACTGCCAAAGGCAGGATCGCCGATCCTGCCCTGCCGAGCCACAGTCGTCCCTGGCCGGCTGAAACGCTGTTCGCCACACCCTGGTCGCGCAGCTACCTTGGCGCAGGGCTGACGATTGTCGAACAGACCGGCCCGGCACAGCTCTTTGAAGAGCTGGCCGAGCAGGCGGAAGGAACCAGCATTCTCTATAGTCAGGACAAGCCGGGCATTCTGGTCCGGTCTGGCGAGGACACCGAAAACGGCACCTCCTACTACTGGCTCGCCCTCCGCTCCGGCAACCGAACCGCCACCATCCGCCTCGAAGCCCCCGTCCTGGCGGCCGGCCTGACTGATGCCCAGAAATCCCTGATGAGCCTTGTTGCGTGCTCAACCGATTTCGAAGAGGTTCATCTGGGGTGTTTCAAGTAGGGGACGATTTGGCGTGACGGGTTCTACAGGTTCATAGATCCGTTTTGGTTTCTATCATATAGGCAACGCCAATATCATTTGATAACTCGCAATTCCCATGCGCTTTCATCACGCGAAGCTGGCCTGAAAACTCGTGGCGGTAAGCGCCACGTGCGCCTCTAAAGGCGGCCGTATCTCAAAAGCCTTCGGGCCTCTTGCAAATTCGTAGAGGCGGAAGAGGTACCAGTCGTCGCGACGAGCATTGGCAACCTCTAACTCGTTCCGGGAAATATGAAACGGCGTGCGTTCCCAGCCATTTGTCGTTTTTACCTCAATGAGGCGCTCTCTTCCGTCCGGCAAAAAACTGAGGATATCGTATCCTGCGCCATCTCCATCTTCTTGCGATGTCCAGCGGACCCGTCTTGCCAAGTCGTCAAGGCCCAGTTCTTTCAGTTGTGCACGCTCTCGGTGAAAAACAATCTCTTCACCGGCACGACCTAGTTTCCTGTTACGTTCGTCGCGCCCAGCGATATCAAAGCGCCTCGCGACGGCTTGCAATTTTTCCGTTTCTTCCGGAGGAGGAGTGTTTCTTAGCGTGGGCGCGACTCCAACAAACAGTGTTGTCGCTTCAGACAATTCAGAGTGTAGAGGATTATGAAGGGCCGTTTCCCACTCTGGATGTTTTGCCAACCATCGTGAAATAGCTTCGGCCAGCGCCATCTGAAAATTGAAACGAGGTTGGTATCCCTTGATGATTGGGAGCCCAAATCCCTTGGCCGCCGCTGACACGTTGCAATACTTAAACTCTATCGAACCACGGGTACGACCGATTTGCTCTTGCAACAGGCGATTGTGGACTGCTTTGACATAAGATTGGCCTGCAAGCTCATCGCTGAGCATCGCGAAATACGACGCCACAACGGCGTCATTCTCCGTGTCAGACCAATCATCCAAACTCATATTTGACAGATTAGTCTAGCAGGTTAGTTGTGTCATGTTAGAAATTTCAAGGACTTACGGTTCGCATTCCATGCGCGTTACATCTTGCTGACTTTCGCGAAAATGCACCTCTAGAACGTCGTAGCTTGGTCAATCGCTGCCACATAGGCGTACCTTACAAACGTCAGGTCACCGCGCCATGTTCGGCGAGGAAGTTCAGCAATACTCGAACGCGTGCGGGCAAAGGGCCACCCTGACCGGTGTAGACGGCGTGGAAGGCTTCGTTGTCGTCTGCGTAGCACTCTTCGAGAACCGGTTTCAGACGTCCCGCGGCGATGTCGTCCCGCACGGTAAAGGCGGCCAGGCGGGCCAGCCCCAGACCATGGATTGCCAGCCGGCGGATAGCTTCGCCGTCGCTAGCCTGAACGCGGCCAGGCGGGCAGACCGCTATCGGCTCGTCGTTGCGCAGAAAGCGCCAGGTGTCGACTTCCCGCGGATAGGTGAACCCGATCTTCCTGTGTCCCGCCAGATCCGCGACGCAGGACGGTTCCCCGGCACGCCGAAGATAATCAGGCGAGGCGACGATCAGCATCGGCGTTTCGCCGAGCTTGCGTGCAACCAGGCTGGAATCCTTGAGCGGCCCGGCCCGCACCACAACGTCCGTCCGCTCCGCGAGAAGGTCGATCAGGGCGTCGGTCAGAACGATTTCGAGAGAGATATCCGGATATTGCTCGAGGAACAGAGGCAGGACCCGCTCGAGGATGTGGGTCGCATAGGAGGCGCTCGTGTTCAGCCGGATGCGCCCGACAGGCTGCTCGCCCAGCCCTGCCTGCCGTTCCGCCTCATCGATACTTGAGAGAATTTCTCTCGCGCGCTCGTAAAAGACACAGCCTTCCGCCGTCAGATCCAGACGTCGTGTGGACCGGTTGAAAAGCCGTGCGCCGAGCCGGGTCTCCAGCCGGGAAATCAGCTTGCTGACGGCGGACTGGGTCATCGCCAGTTGCCTGGCCGCATGGGAAAACCCGCCCAGTTCGACGACCTGGACAAAGACTTCCATCTCACCGCTGCGGTTAATACTGGCACGCGACATATGATTTCAATTCACTTATCTTATTCATTCCGGGCGTATAGTTCATGATATGATTGCTGCCTAGGTTCCGTCCATCGAAATGTCATGGACGAGATCCACAATGCCTATTGCCCTTTATGCACTGGCGGCCGGAGCCTTCGGTATCGGCGTCACAGAATTTGTCATCATGGGTCTTCTGCTTGAGGTCAGCCGCGATCTTGGTGTCTCGGTCGCCTCGGCGGGTATGCTCATCTCAGGCTACGCCCTCGGGGTGGTAGTCGGCGCCCCCATCCTGACCGTCTTCACCGCGACCTGGAACAGAAAGCGCGTACTGGTCGGCCTGATGGTGATCTTCATCGTCGGAAACGCTGCCTGCGCGCTCGCGCCAAGTTACGGCCTGCTGATGGCTGCCCGTATCCTCACGGCCCTCGCTCACGGAACCTACTTTGGTGTCGGCTCGGTCTTCGCCGCCTCCATGGTCGCCAAGGACAAGCAGGCCTCCGCGATTGCCATCATGTTCACGGGGCTGACGCTCGCCAACATTCTCGGCGTTCCAGCCGGAACCTGGCTTGGCCAGCAATTCGGCTGGCGCATGACCTTCTGGGCCGTGACGCTGATCGGTCTGGCAGCACTCGCGGTGCTCATTCAACTCGTCCCGGCGGATCGTTCGCACACAGCACAATCCGGCTGGCGGGCCGATCTAAAGGCCGTGACGCGCGCAAACGTCCTGCTCGGGTTCCTGACCACGGTTCTGGGGTTTGCAGGTGTCTTCACCCTGTTCACCTACATCGCCCCGTTGCTGACGCAGGTCAGCGGATTTGCGGACGCGGCGGTCTCTCCCATCCTGTTGATCTTTGGCGCCGGCCTGGTCGCCGGGAACCTGCTGGGCGGAAAACTTGCCGACATCAGACTGAAGACGGCGCTCATCGGCAGCATGGCAGCCCTGGCGCTCGTGCTGGCCGTCATGTCCGCCGCCTTTGGAAACCAGACCGCAGCCGTGGTGCTGACGGGACTGCTCGGCGTGGCGGGTTTCGCAACGGTTCCTCCGCTGCAGTCCTGGGTTCTGTCAAAGGCCGTTGGCGCCGGAGAAAGCCTCGCCTCCAGCCTGAACATCGCCGCTTTCAATCTTGGCAATGCGCTTGGGGCCTGGGCCGGCGGCATTGCCATCTCCCATGGGCCCGGACTGGAAAACCTGCCTCTCGTCGCTGCGGGTTTTCCTCTCCTCGCCATCGTGATCGCGCTTGCTTCCTTCGCGATTGAGCGGCTGCACGCCCCTTCCCCGATCTCCACTCACCAGACTGCCAGCTAGAAAGGACATCACCAGAATGGACTATCATTATCTTGGAAACTCCGGGCTCAAGGTTCCCGCCCTCAGCTTCGGTGCCGGCACATTCGGCGGTTCCGGCCCGCTCTTCAGTCATTGGGGCACAACGGACGTTGCAGAGGCGCGCCGCCTCGTCGACATCTGCCTTGAGGCCGGTGTCAACCTGTTCGACACCGCCGACAATTACTCCGAAGGCGCTTCGGAAGAAGTGCTCGGCGAAGCGATCAAGGGCCGCCGCGACGCGGTGCTGCTATCGACAAAAATGAGCCTCCCGCTGGGGGATGGGCCGAATGAGGCCGGGTCCTCACGCTTCAGGTTGATCAGGGGTGTCGAGGCCGCACTCAAGCGCCTTGGAACGGACTATATCGATCTTCTGCAACTGCACGCCTTCGACGCCTTCACCCCGGTGGAGGAGGTGCTGTCGACGCTCGACCAGCTCGTCCGCGACGGGAAGATCCGCTATGTCGGGGTATCCAACTTCTCCGGCTGGCAGATCATGAAATCGCTCGCCGTTGCTGAGAAATACGGCTGGCCGCGCTATGTCGCCAACCAGGTCTATTATTCGCTCGTCGGCCGGGACTACGAATGGGACCTGATGCCTCTCGGCGCGGACCAGGGCCTCGGCGCCATGGTGTGGAGCCCGCTTGGCTGGGGGCGGCTTACAGGCAAGATCCGCAGGAACAACCCTATCCCCGAGGGCAGCCGATTGCATGAGACCGCAAGTTTCGGACCGCCCGTCGAGGACGATCTGCTCTATTCGGTAGTCGATGTCCTGGATGCGATTGCGGAAGAAACCGGCAAGACGGTCCCGCAGGTTGCAATCAACTGGCTGCTTCAGCGTCCTACCGTGGCGTCGGTCATCATCGGCGCGCGCAACGAGGCGCAGCTTCGCGACAATCTGGGGGCGACTGGCTGGGCGCTGACGGACGAGCAGATTGCGCGTCTTGATGCCTCAAGCACGCGGACTGCGCCCTATCCGCATTTTCCCTATCAGCGGCAGGACGCTTTCGCACAGCTCAATCCATCCCTGGTCTGAAGAGCACGGAAGAGCGGCGCGGCAGGTGACTGCATCAACCTGTCGCGCCAGTGGACCTTCCTGCTCAATACCAGAACCCTTCCCGCCGCCAAATGGTGAAATGGCCACGCACAGGCGGGTACGGGGTTCCGCCATCGATCGTGAATTCGCACCCGCCTTTGAGGCCCTTGCCTCCGGTTCGGCGCAGGGTGACATATTCGTTGCACTGCGGGCCGCCGCTGGAGCTCTGGCACATGTCGATCCGGGCGCGCTTGTCGTCCATTACATCCCAGACCCAGTCGACCAACGCCACGTGGCCGTTCCAGACCATGAAGTCGAGCGGTTTGACCTCGTTGATGTCATCGATGTTGATCTTGGCAACTTTCTCCGGATAATTTTTGGGAACGTTTCCGTAATATTTGTCCCACTCCCCGGTATAGATCAGGAAATTGGCGACGAAACCGATGCAATCCATTCCGAAAAACCGGTCCTGCACCATTTGCTGCAGTGCTGCCTGGTCTGACATCTTGTCAAAATAAAGCTTCTTGATCTTTCCTTTTTGCTCGACATTCTTGCTGCCGTCCTTGTTGGCCCGGCCGCAGACCTCGACCGTATACTGATCCAGAAGATGTTTGTTCTTCAGCATGAAGTTCCAGATCTTGATGAATGTCTTGTCGTTTCCCTGCCCCTTGAGTGCCAGATCGATGGCATTGGTGCCGAGATGCTGGTTCAGCGAGATGCCGTCAGCGTCCTTGATCCAGCGAAATTGCTTGAAAAAACTTGTCGCACTGTCGTTGCCGCCATTGGAGCGGGTCTTGCACAGATATTGTGAAAGCTTGACCGGGCCGGCGCTGGTCGGCAGGCCCGGTTTGGTGAGATAATCTACATATTCATAAGGCAGAAAAAAAGACTCGGCCACATTCACTCTCCCATGGTTAGGCCCCCTCAATGGCCCCTGAAGCTGTATGCGTATTCGGCGTCTTTCGTAGGCTTGCCGGTGCAGCCAAATAGCCACGTCCCCGGCGAATGCGTCTGTCTTCCACGTCACACAATTTATCATTGTTCCAGTGCGCGGCGTCACACCCATTGATGGGGCTAGACCGGTAAGATTCGAGCGGGGCGCTGCACCCAGTACGAGAAAACCGATGATCCTGTGGCCTTCGATCCCGGCACATATTTCGTTCGGCCAGGACGGCACCGGAGAAGGACATCCCCCTCACCGCATTTCAGCGATGGACAGACCTCGCCGACATCCATATGATCAAGTCATCTGATGATTTGGTAATTTGTGATGCAATCTCTGGCAAAAACCAGCCTTGTCGACAGTGCGGCAGAGGCGATCCGGGCGGAAATCGTAGGCCATCGCTGGTCCGTGGGCGAAAAGCTGCCCAACGAGGCTCAGCTTTCGGCGCAGCTTTCCATCAGTCGCGGCACCGTGCGCGAAGCTGTGCGCGTGCTTGTTTCGCAAGGCTATCTGGAAACCCGGCAGGGCTCGGGAACCTATGTGCTGTCGGTCGTGGATGCCACCGGGCCATTGACGATGGCGCGGCGGGCCACCCTGCGCGACCAGTTCGAGGCCAGACTGGCTTTGGATGCGGAGGCTGCCCGGCTGGCAGCCCACCGCCAGACGCCGACGGTGATCACCGAACTGCGCCGCTTGCTGGCTGAGCGAGGCAACTATGATGGTCAGGACAAGGCCGGCTTCGTGGATCGCGACTTCGCCTTTCACCGGGCCGTTGTTGCCGCCTCGCAAAACAGCGTGCTGGTCAACATGTACGAATTCTTCTCCGGTCTGATCGGCGAGACCATCGAGGCGACACTCGGAAAAGACCTGCAGGAACCGGACATGGCCGCCCATGCCGCCATTGTCGACGCCATCGAGACAGGCGATCCGGAGATGGCCGAGGCCGCCGTTCGCCGCTTCATGGCCCCGGTGCTGAGAGACCTCGAGCGGCTGCTCGGCTCATGAGCAAGGCATCTGAAATCGATCCGGGCTCGATCGAACTGATCGATGCCGAAGACATCGACGTTTCCACCGAACAACCACAGCCGGCTGCCCAGAGCGGACTGGTGCGGTTTCTGCTGGGCGCAAGCCTGGTGATGATTGCCTTCAATCTGCGCCCGGTCTTTTCCAGCGCCTCGGCGCTGCTGCCGGAAATCCGCGAGAGCTTCGGCCTGTCACCGACCGGTGCAAGCCTTCTGACAACGCTGCCCGTTGTCTGTCTCGGCCTGTTCTCGCCGCTGGCCCCACGCCTTGCCCGCCGCATCGGCACCGAACGCACCTTGCTTGCGGTTGTGCTTTTGCTGGCCCTTGGCACGGCTGCGCGCGGAACGTCTTCCGTGCCGCTGCTGTTTCTCGGAACGGCGCTGGCAGGTGCCTGCATTGCGGTTGGCAATGTTCTGCTGCCCGGGCTCGTCAAGCGCGACTTTCCCGACAAGGCCGCACTTGTGACCGGCTGGTACACGATGGCGCTATGCGCCGGAGCCGCCGCTGGCGCAGGACTGACCATTCCGTTTGAAGCGGCCCTTGGCGGCTCTATCGAGGGCGCACTTGCGATCTGGGCCGTGCCGGCGCTCGTGGTGGCTGTCCTGTGGTTTCCGCAGGTGATGGCAACGCGCAAGCGGGCAAGGGGCGCAACTTTTGGTGTGGAAGGCATGTGGGGCGACAGGCTGGCCTGGCATGTCACCTTGTTCATGGGTCTGCAATCCGCCCTTGCCTATTGCGTCTTCGGCTGGCTGGTGCCGATCCTGCGGGCGCGCGGGCTGGACGGCGTCACCGCCGGGGCCATCGTATCGGTGTCGGTGATGGTGCAGGCTGCCGCCTGCCTGATCGCGCCGCATCTTGCTGTTCGCGGCAAGGACCAGCGGCTGATCAACGTCACGCTTTGCGCCATAGCGGTTATCGCCCTGCTCGGCCTGCAATTCGCGCCGCTGTCCACCGTCTGGATCTGGGCGGTTCTGCAGGGTATTGGCCAGGGTGGACTGATTGCTGTGGCACTTACGGTCATCGTGTTGCGGACGCAGGATTCCCATTCCGCCGCCCAGCTTTCCGGCATGGCCCAATGTGTCGGCTACACGCTTGCGGCTATCGGGCCGCTGATCGTCGGACTTATCCGGAGCTGGACGGGAAGCTTTGCCTGGAGTGCGGTGCTGTTCGTGGCGCTTGGCCTTGGCGCTGCCATCAACGGCTGGTTTGCCGGAAAGGCGAGCCACGTCAACGTGGAGACGATCAAGCTGTCCGGCTGACCTCGCCAGAAGGGCTTGATGTTTCCAGCCGGTATTTCAGGAAGCGGGTGCTGTCATAATCCGTCTCGCCGATGAAATGGGCTCCCATCCGCCGCAGTGCACTGAGGTTCCGGCGGGATGGTGGCAGCAGGAAGGTGACGAAAGGAATGCGCGGGTCTTCCTTGGCAAAGGCCAGCGCCATTCTGGTGATCGGCATGCCGAGGCCGAAGGCTGACGGATGCAGCACCAGGCCGAAATCCCAATCCTCGCCTTCCTTCTGAAATCCGCCCCAGCCGACATAGCGGCCATCTGCCAGAAAGGCCCAGTGTCCAAGCCCGTCGCGCTGCCAGCAAGCTTCCTTGGCCGCGACGAAATTTTCAGCGGTGGCATGATCCCAGGTGAAGGTCAGAAGCGGCATATGGGTGCCGACACGCGGGTCGGACATATGCGCGACCAAGTCCTCCAGAGCGATGTCCGGCAGGCGCACAAACTCGATTATCGGCTGACTTGATCTGGGCATGGGCTGGCGTCTCCTGAAACTGGCCAGCGCCTCTTGCACCCAAAATTGCGGCTTCGATCAAGACAACTCAATTGCCAGACGATCAACACTGCGTGTTCAGGCGGTCATAAGTCCAGCTGACAGGAACGCAGCGTGAGGCGAAGTGTGCCGCAACCGGTATTAACGGCGGTACGTCGCGGCGATGCGGGAAATCTCTTCGTAGATGCCAGCAAGGATATTCAGGCTCTGGCCCGCCTCTTTCAGGCGGGCCTCAAATTCCGGCAGACTTGCGATCTGCTCGATCAACAGCCGCTTGCGGACAGCGCCGTAGTCATCCGTGATCTTCTTGCCTTCCGGCGTTGCCTGATAGGTCACACCCGAGCGGCCCGAGCCCTGCTTTTCAATCAACCCCGCCGCCACGAGCTTTCGCATCGAATACTGGATATTCGGAATGTCGTCCCGGTTGGTGAGACGAGCCAGTTCCTTGATGCTTTTGGCCCTGTCGTTCATGCGCACGATATGCAGCAGCGCGTTTTCCGGGCCGGTCGCCCCCACATCGCTGACGGAGGCCAGGCACTCGGTCTGCCAGCGTCCGAACGCCTCGAAGCAGCGCATCAAGGCAAATTCCAGCTCGGTGCAGACAACCTCCGCATCATTCTCTGAAAGGTGCCAGTGATAATTGAGCTTCTGATCGTCCGACTTGCCGGTCATCGGGTCCTCTTCGTTTTTCGATTCGAATATAGCTGCGATTCCGTTTGACGTAAGGGCGTTTTTGCACATAGTTTTAAATAAAAAATACAATTGAAAATCTATCCTAAATGGAGGGGATCCATGCCTACCAATATGATGAAAGACAAGACCGGCTTTAAACTCGGGACGTTTTCGTCCAACTGCTCGTCCGGAATGACGGTGACCAAATCGCCGTCCCGTTGGGTCAACAGTTGGGAAAACAACCTCAAACTCGGCCAGATGCTGGACGAGGCCGGCATCGACTTCATGCTGCCGATTGCTCGCTGGATCGGTTACGGCGGCGAAACGGACTTTCACGGCAGCGTTCTGGAGACGATCACCTGGGCAACCGCGCTGCTGGCCTCGACAAAGAACATCACGGTGTTTGCCACGGTGCATACGGCTGCAAACAATCCGGTGGTCGTGGCCAAGCAGATCGCAACGATGGATCAGGTGGGCAACGGCCGCGCGGGGCTGAACATTGTCGCCGGCTGGAACAAGCCGGAATACGAAGCCCTGGGTCTGACCCTGCCTGACGATCACGAAACCCGCTATGGCTACGCTCAGGAGTGGTTCGATGTGGTTGAAAAACTCTGGACCTCGCAGGAGTATTTCGACTGGGAGGGCAAGTATTTCAACCTGAAGCATGTCGCTGGAGACCCCAAGCCCGTCAACGGCCGCCCGCCCATCCTGAACGCGGCAGGCTCGGCAACCGGACGCACCTTTGCCACCGACAACGCCGACTACCTGTTCACTCCGGCCATTGATCTCAGCCGTTCGGTTGACGAAATCAAGGAACTGAAGGCGCAGGCGGCTGAGAAAGGCCGCGATGTCGGCGTTCTGACCTTCAGCCACGTGATCTGCCGCGAGACAGAAGAAGAAGCGACGGCCCTTCGAGACCGGCTGATGGGCGATCTGGCCGACTGGGAAGCGGTGGACAATCTGGTCAATCTTCAGTTTGCGCACGCTCAGTCGTTTCCGCACGATCTGCTGGCCCAGATCAAGAACCTGTTCGCCATGGGTCACGGCGGCTTCCCACTGGTCGGGACACCGCGGCAGGTTGCCGACGGTATTCTCAAGCTGCACGAGACAGGCTTTGCCGGAACGACGCTCTCCTTTGTCGATTACGTTGAGGAATTCCCCTATTTCCGCGACAACGTTCTGCCGCTGCTTGCGGAAGCCGGTATCCGGTAATGGAACCCGTACCGTCCAAAGACTTCACCAACGCCATGCGGGCGTTGGTGGGCAATTGTTCCGTGATCACGGTCGGTGAGGGAGAGGACATTTCCGGCCTTCTCGTCACATCGGCCATGTCGCTGAGCGCCGATCCGCCGATGGTGCTCGCCTGTGTCAACAAGGCGTCTTCCAGTTGGCCTCTGTTGAAGAAATACCCGAAATTCGGGTGGTCTTCGCTCGGCCCGGAACACCGGAAGGTTGCCGAGAATTTTTCCGGGTTTGGTGGGGTCAAAGGCGCAGAACGATATGCCGGGGCCGATTGGCGCACGGCGGAAACCGGGGCCCTGCTTCTGGAGGGCGCACCGGCGGCTTTCGATTGCGAAGTCGAGGAGATGATCGACAGGGCAACCCACTCGATTGTCATCGGCAAGGTGCGTGCAATCCGGCAAAACCAGTCAAAGGGTGCGCTGGTTTACTGGAACGGAGCCTTCCATCCCTTGTGAGGGCTCGGCGGCCAAAGCCATTGATGTGAGAGCCTGCGGGCGGAGAAGGCAGGTCATTGCCGAAGAAGCGTCTCTCCGCCCCTCGTACCTGAAAAGATCTGAAAACGCCCCCTGTGACCGCAAGGCGTCCGGAGGCCGCACATTCTTGCGGGTTTCAGAGCGTGTCTTCCTCATGAAGATCCGGTTTGCCGTGTTCCATGGAAGCTGAATAGGGAACCATTCTGCCTGCCACCCGTTACTTCAGTGGACCCACATCAGATACAGGAGGACCAGATGGACCTTTCCATGAACGACCTCAGCCCGAAACTTCGCGAAGAAGCTGAAGCGGAGGCGAAAAAGATCAAACGGGTCGCCGACAAAACCAACGCCGGCGGTCAGCTGGGCGGTACGTTTTTCGGGCAGGAATCGGACGACGGCATGGCGCCGCCGAAATCGGTAGCAGCCGGTCGCTCCTGACACACATCCGGCATATACGGCAGGCTGACCCAGCCTGCCGGTGAACCGACCGACGGCCTGAGGCCCAAAATAATAAGAACGACCTATCCAGGCGCCCGCCGCCGGGTCGGTTTCACTTCAGATCGTCAGCCGGGCCCTCGCCTTGAAGACGATCATCCTTCCAGAATCAAATGCGGTACGAACCGAGACAGGTCCTGCGTGACGGGCGCTTTATCCTCACGCAAACAGATCCCCGATGCCTGACCGCCAATGATCCACGAACCAATCATCACATAGTCGTCGCCGAATTTCGGCGGCTCGGAATAGGCCTGTAAAATGTGGCCTTCCGCGCCATACCCTCCCGGTGTACTGAGGTCTTCGCCGCCGGCACCGCGCACCGTGATGTTTGCGCCTTCCCGGCTGAAGAAGGGTTTGCGCACATATGCGCCTTTCAGGAAGGCTTCATCCGCCTCGCCTTCAAAGTAAGACGGCAAAAGGTTTGGATGATCAGGAAACATGTCCCAGAGAACCGGCAGGATTGCCTTGTTTGAGAGTATAGCCTTCCAGGGCGGCTCCAGAAGCTGGATCGGCGCATCTGGCAGGAAGGGGCCGTAATCCTCGCGCAGCATGTCCTCATAAGGATAGAGCTTGAACAGCGCGTCGATGACGAAGCTGTCGGCATCGGCAAAACGGCCTTCTGCGTCCAGTCCGATTTCTTCCACGGCAACAAAATGCGGTATCAGCCCCGCCTGCCTGGCGCAGTCTTCCAGGTAGCGCACCGTGGCGCGGTCTTCATCGTGATCCTTCGATGAGGCGAAGTGGATGTGATAGCCGGGTGCAAACATGGCGGCGAACCGCTCGATCAGGCGGTCCTGCACGGAGTTGAACTGATCGCTGCCCGCCGGCAGAACACCCGCCGCCATCTGCTGTTCCAGCCACATCCATTGAAAGAAGCCGGTTTCGTAAAGCGCTGTCGGTGTATCGGCGTTGAATTCGAGAAGTTTTGCCGGGCCTCTACCGTCGTAAAAGAAGTCGAAACGGCCATAGAGCGAGGGTTGCTGCTGCTCCCAGGAGTTGCGGATCCAGGAGCGGTATTTTTCCGGGATCGCCATCTTGTCCATGAGCGCGTTGTCACGCACGGCCCGGTCGACCAGATCGAGGCACATGCCGTAAAGCTCCTGGGAGGGATCTTCCAGGTCGTCCTCGATCTCGCGCAGGCTGAACTGATAGGCGTGGGTCTCGTCCCAGTATGGCGCGCCATACATGGTGTGAAAGCCGAAGCCGAGCTGCTCGGCTTCTTCCTTCCACCCCGGTCTTTCGGGAACTGCGATCCGCTTCATGATGCGAGCGGCGCGTCAGAGTTTGGCCAGAAGGGCCTGCACGTCGTTGCGAGCCGGATTTTCCAGGGCCTTGATCTTGGCTTCCAGATCCGCACCACTTTCAAGGCGGGCATCTTCCTCGGCGGCTTCCAGCATGGCCTGCTGTTCGGCCTGGCGCTGCTCCAGCCGGGCAAGGCTGTCGACCGCGCTGGCCAGCCGGCCGTCGGACGCCGTGGTATTGGTGGAGGCTGCCTTCTGCGCCTTGATCAAGGCTTCGTTGGCCCTGGCGCTTTCCATCTTGCGCTGCAGGGTTTCGATCTTGTTCATCGACTGGCGAATGGTGCTGTCCATCCGCTCTTCGGTGGTCTTGTACTGCTCGAACAGAGCCTGGTCGGCTTCCGCCTTGTCGCGCAGTTTCAGCACGCTCTCGATAATCTCGATGGCCAGAGGCTCGTCACCCTGTGCCTTGGCGCTGCGGGCTGCTTCGGTGCGGCGCTCGATCTCTGCCATCAGCTCAGCGACGGATTTTTCCTTCAGCTTGCGGTTGGCCGCCATGCGCGCCTTTTCGTCCTTGGCCGCGCCGATCGCCTGTTTCGCCTCACGGATTTCCTGTTCCAGGATCGTCATCAGGTTGGCGTCCTGAACGGACTCCGCGGCATTGTGGGCGTGGCCCTTGAACGCCGTGATCAATTTGCCCCAAACACTCATCTTCAAATGTCCTTCTTCAAATTGGCGGCGGGATCAGGCAACGGCCGTCGGACCGACGTCGGCGGCCAGTTCCAGGGCGCAGTTGGCGATGGTGCGCAGTTCCGTCTCGACAGAATCGAGGGTCGAGCGCACGGACATGGCGCCAAAAAGCTCGTAATATTCACGTCCGTCGATCATGTCGATCGACAGGGCGCAGAGCGGTAGAAGCTTCTTGTGGTTGCGCAACATCATCGCTTCAAAGGAAGCCGGATCGTCCTGGGCTTCGCAGGGCCAAAGCACTGTGGACGTCAGAATCTGAGTCTCGCCGACAACCATGAACAGGGTGATCTCACCGGCCGACTGAAGCTGGACTTCCAGCACGCCAGGTTGGTCCGGACTGATCACGCAGCCGATTTCACCTTCGCCGAAGGTGTCCGATTGCTCCAGAGCTTTCTTGAGCTCCGAAAGTGTCCAGGGAGATTGCCGCGTACTCATCCAAAGCCCTCCATTTCAAAGCCGGAACCGGGATCCGGCACCGAACAAGTAGAAGCGCAGCCTACCCGTTTCAAGCGATTATTCAGGAAGCTATGCTGAATTGACAAGGCGGCGGCGGCTGGTCAGAGTAGCCCGCGACCGAAACAGGGGGCAAATTTCAGCGGTGCCGATCCTGCAACTCATCATTTCCCGGCTCTACCAGCATGTCCTGGAGCTCAAGCTCTGGCTGCTTGCGACGCTGATCTGCGCCTATATGGTGATTTCATGGATCCTGTTTTTCCTCGCTGGTGAAACCGGCCTGACAGGCAATCCGCTGACCTTCATCTATTTCGCGGCGACGACCGCCTCGACGGTCGGTTACGGCGACCTGTCGCCGGCAACGGAGGCGGGCCGGATGGTGGCTGCCTTCTGGTTCTTTCCGGGCGCGCTGCTGATTTTCTCCGCGGTGCTGGGCCGGTTGACGGGTGTCCTTGTGGAAGGAGTAAGGCGTATGGCTGACGGCAACGGAAACTATGAGAGGGTGCAGAACGCCACTGTGATTGTCGGCTACCACCGGGACAAGACACCGCTGATGGTGGAGAACCTGATTGCCGGCCAGGACGGCGACGACAAGATCATCCTGCTCGCCGATTCCAAGAATGTGGAAGTGCCGGAAGGGGTCCGTCTGATCCGGGCCGAACGCATGGATGCCCTGCAGTCGCTGCGGCGCGCGGCCATCCCCGGTGCGCAGAAAGTGCTTGTCTATGCCGGCTCGGACGCGGAAACCTTCAACACCTGCCTTGCCATTCGGGAACTGAACGACACCGTGCACATCGCGGCCTATTTCGAGGATCGAGACACAGCCCGGCGCGCGGGCAAGCTCGCCCATATCGAGCCGGTGGTGTCGAACGCCTGCGAGGCGCTGGTCCGCGCGGCGCAGGACCCGGGCGCGGGCCAGATCCTGATGGCGCTGTCTACAGCCGGCCTTGGCGCGACCATCTATTCGGCCATCGTCCAGAGCAGCAGCGGCACGGATACCGGCTCTCTGGAACAGGCCCTTTCCAAATCCGAAGGCACGCTGATCGCCGTTTCCCAGCCGGACAATCCGGATTTCCTGTTCAGGCCCTTCCCCAAGACGTTGAAACCGGGCGGCTCAATCTATTATCTCGCGAACAAACGTCTCGCGGCGCGCGAGATCGAGGACAGTCTTGGGGGAACAGATGTTCGGATCACTGTTTAACAAGAAGGACAAGGGCTGGCAGCCACCGGAAATTCTCGGCCTGACGATCGGGCGGGGCATTTCCTTCGACCCCATCGCGCTGCGCCTTCTGCCTGCCGACAGCCTGATCGAGCGGCCGGACACAACGCTGATGATCACCGCCCAGGGCCATTGCGACCTCGGCGAGCAATCGCACATGCATCGTTTCTATCCGGACGACGACCGTTTCCTGATCCAGTTTCAGGGCGGCGACGGCAAGGAGGACGAGCGCGTCGACGAGATCATGCTGTGGTATTTCTATGACGTGCAGTATCCGTCCGGCGATGCCGAGTGGAACCGTGTGAAGTCCGCCATCCGCCAGACCAGCTTCTCGCTGCCCGGTGAAGAAGGCGACTTCCGCTTCGAGCGGGCCTGGTTCGACACATCAACTTCACCGGAAGATCCCATGACCTACTGGGAGGAAGTCTGCGACGACCGCAATGGCGGCGGCAGGCGCAAGATCTTCCAGACGGCGATGCTTTTTGCCCGGTCCCTCAAGGATGGGCGGGACGAAATGCTGCTCGTCAACATGGAAGAGCCGGAAAATGCGGAACGCAGTGTCGCGTTCATGCTAGGCTTCCCCCTAGAACGTCATAATTTTTCTGTCTGAACTGAATAGTGGAGACCAATATGGCAGACCTTCAGGCGTCCCTTTCAGGCATCGTTCCATTTATTGCCTATTTCATAGTAGCCATCGTCATGCTGCTGGTTTTCATGAAAATCTATACGGTGATGACGCCGCATGACGAGATGGCCTTGATCAAGGAAAACAATGTTGCCGCTTCGGTGGTCTTCAGTGCGGCCTTTCTCGGCTTTTCGCTGCCACTGGCCAGCGCCGCCGCCAATTCGGTGAGCATCTTCGACTTCATCGTCTGGGGCATTATCGCCTGCGCCGCCCAGCTTGTCGTCTATCAGGTCTTCCGCCGGTTCTTCCCGAAGGTCACGGACCGTATCAAGGGCGGCGAAATGGCGATCAGCACCAATCTTGCTGCCATTTCACTCACGGTCGGCCTGCTGAACGCGGCCTGCATCACCTATTGACCTGGCCGGATCGGGCACGGTCCTCCACCGATGCCCCGGCCGCATCACGCAAAGCATTTCATCAGACCGTTTGAAGGTCGGGAGAAAATTCATGAAACGCTCCAAGTCGATCAAGCTGATGGTCATGGCGACGACAACCGTGACCATTGCGGGCTGTTCGGACGAACCGACGCTGGATGGCAAGGTCTACAAGACCGAGGCGGAATGTGTCGCCGACAGCTATGTTCCGGACGAGGTCTGTGTCGAGGCAATCACCGCCGGCAAGGCAATCCACAAGGTTTCGGGACCGCGCTATGAAAATGTCCAGCTTTGCAACGAGCAACACGGCAACAATGCGTGCGCCTATGACACTGCCAGCGACGGGACGTCCTACTACACGCCGTTTCCGGCCGGGTACTTCCTGGCAGGGGCGCTGACCGGTGCCGTCACCAACCAGCTGATCCAGAGCAACGTCCGCCCGATCTATTCGGAACGCGGCAGCACACGGTACTACACATCCGGTGGATACTACGTCGGCAGCTACGGCGGTGGCAGCTGGCGCACCTATGACGACGCAGTCAAAACGCCGCCCAAGCCTGCACAGGTCCAGACACGGACCTCCGTTGCCTCGCGCGGCGGGTTCGGCAGCCGGTCAAGTTCCGGGTTCCGGGGCGGGTAACTGTCCCCTCCAGTCACGGGCCTTGAAGCTGCCGGGGCCAGGTCCGGTGATCTGACGCCAGCCTTGGCACGTAAAATCGCCAAAGCGCGAGGGTGTTGAAATGTACCGGCTTCTTTCTTTCGTCTGGTGTCTGGCGGCAACGTTTCTTTGCGCTGTTGCTCAAGCCAAGGACCTCGAGGGCCAAAGCGAAGCAGGCCGGTCGGCCCATGCCTTCACATTCGAAATGCCTTTTGGCGAACCGCTTGCGCTGAAGGACTACGCCGGCAAGGCGGTGCTGGTCGTCAACACGGCCACGGAATGCGGCTTTAGCGGTCAGTTGGCCGGCCTGCAGAAACTCCATGAAGCCTATTCGGACCGGGGCTTGCTGGTGCTCGGGGTGCCTTCCAATGATTTTGGCGGCCAGGAACCCCGGGCTGACGGTGACATCGCCAAGTTCTGCGAGGCCAAATACGGTGCGGAATTTCCGCTGGCTGCCAAGACGGTGGTGAAGGGCGATCAGGCCCACCCGTTTTATCTCTGGGCTGCCCGCGAACTTGGCCCCACGGCGCGGCCGTACTGGAACTTCCACAAGTATCTGATTGGGCCTGACGGCAGCATTGTCGCCTGGTTCCCGACACCTGTGCCCCCGACCGCCCCGGATATGACGGCAGCGATCGAAAAGGTCCTGCCGGGGTCCTGATCCCGCCTCTTCATCGTTGCAAGACTGGCAATGCCCTCGCGAGCCGGTGGGCATGCTTTCCTGCCCGCAGGCAGGCCCGAGCTCGCGTGGTTTGCAAGCTGGCGACCCCAAACTTCGTTTGCCCTGCCGAGTTTCTCCCTCCCCCTCTGCTGCTTCGCAGCGTGGAATCCGTGTCTTGGCCGTTGCCTCTGCACGCGCAATGCGCTAGGCAACGTAAGTAATGTAATAACATTACTAATCAATTGACCCTTTTCCCTCCCTTTTCAGCAGAGGATCATATCCATGCAATCACGGTTTGGCAGTCTGGCGGGCGCTTGTGCGCTCGTAGCGTCGTTCCTCGTGGCCGCTCCCGCCCAGGCGCAGGAAGCCAAGGACACAGTGACGAAACACGACCATTCGCACGCACATTCCCACGATCACGCAAGCGATGCAGAGCGGCAGATTTACAAGGGCTATTTCGAGGACAGCCAGATCCAGCCGCGCCTACTCACCGATTGGCAAGGCGAATGGCAGTCCGTTTATCCCTACCTGCAGGATGGAACGCTGGACCCGGTGATGGCGCACAAGGCCGACCATGGCAGCAAGACGGCTGAAGAGTACAAAGCCTATTACGAGGCGGGCTATCGCACCGATGTCGACCGGATCGTGATTGGTGCGGACAGCGTGACCTTCCAGATGGAAACCGGCGCCTTCGAAGGGCAATATGCCGCCGATGGCTTCGAGATCCTGACCTATGAAAAAGGCAATCGCGGCGTCCGCTTCATCTTCAAGAAAACCGCAGGCGATGACAAGGCCCCGGCCTTCATCCAGTTCAGCGATCACCGGATCGCCCCTTCGAAATCCGACCATTATCACCTTTACTGGGGCGACGACCGGCAGGAGATCCTGAAGGAACTGACCAACTGGCCGACCTATTATCCGGCCGCGTTGAGCGGAGACGAGATCGTCCATGAAATGACGGCGCATTAAGGCCGCTCACGCCGATACCGACGATGCGCGCTGGCCCTCACCATCAAGCGAAGGCCGAGCGCGCGTTGTCCCCTGCGGCTGGAGCAAGCCCCCCTCGTCCAGCCCTCTTGAGCCACATCAACGCCAGCATCTCAGTCCACGCCTAGGCTGCCAGAAGTATTTCCCGCAACATGGAGATGAAGCATGGCTGTTTCCGACTGGAACGACTTTGTGGCCCAAACCGATGAACGCATGGCTGCCGTACGTAAAGGCATTCCGGAGGTCGCCAAGGGCTTCGGATCTCTGGCGAAAGCCGCGACCGCGCCGGGTGCTCTCGATGCGAAGACCAAGGAACTGATCGCGCTGGCGATCGGCATCACCGCCCGCTGCGACGGCTGTCTTGCCTATCACGCCCGCGCCGCGGCACGCCTTGGAGCGAACAGGGACGAGATCCTCGAGGTGATCGGCGTCTCGGTCTACATGGGCGGCGGCCCCTCGATGATCTATGGAGCCGAGGCGCTGGCAGCCTTCGACGGCTTGAAAGACGACGGCTGAGCAGAGCATTTTTTCAGGCAAGCCGGACGGCTGTCGGCAGGCTCACCCCTCTCCTTCCAGCAGTGCGTCCGCCAGGGCTTCGCACGCGCTGGATCGGGTGTGCTTGCTGCGCACGAGGATGATGTCCAGCGGGTCCAGCGGCGGCAGGCCGCTGTCGTGATCGACACGTTCGACCGTCGGGGGAACCGCCATCTGTACGACGGCGGCAACGGCAAGGCCTGCCTCGACAAGCGTGACCAGCGCCGAATGGCTGAAACTGGAATAGGCGGAGCGGTAGCGCAGGCCGCTGCGCCCCAGCGCTGCCAGCGCAACCGTCCGGGCCTGGCTGCCAGGTTCATAAAGCGCAACGGGCAGCGGGTCCCGTTCCATGGCCTGGCCATCGCGGGAGCTGATCCAGACCATCGGCTCCCGGCGGATGAGCCGCCCTTCCGTTCCGCCTGTGCGCGTGACGATGGCAAGGTCGATCCGGCCATCCTCGACCTGCGGCAGCAGCGCGGTCGATTGGGCACAGACGACGTTTAACTCGACACGCGGAAACAGACTGGCGAACCGCCTGAGAACATCCGGCAGCATGGCGGCGATGTAGTCGTCCGGCGCTCCGATGGTGACCGTCCCTTCCATCTCCGGCTGGCGAAAGGCTTCCACAGCCTCATCATGCAGGCGCAGAATTCTCCTGGCGTAGCCTTCCAGTTCCTCCCCCGTCCGCGTGAGGGCCAGATTGCGCGTGTCGCGCACAAACAAGGGCTTGCCGATGCGGTCTTCCAGCCGCTGGATCTGCATGGACACCGTCGCAGGCGACTTGTGCACGCGGGTTGCCGCGCGCGAAAAGCTCATGGCATCGACACAGGCGAGAAAGGTGCGCAGAAGGGCGTGATCGAGCTGCATAATTCTTCAATATTTTCAAAAAGTATCTTCAGATTATATCGTTTGACCAAACAATAAAAGGGGCCGCACTTTACCACCAGACGGCGGACCCACGCCGATGTTGCATCAATTTGCAGCGGCTGAGCGCTGCCAGTCAGGACACGTCCCATGACCAGACAGATGGAAGGCATGATCGGCCTCATCACGGCACAGACCCTGCTTGGCACGATCGGGCTGTGTGTTCTGGAAAGCGGAGCGGATCCGGTCACCGTCGCCTTCTATCGCTGTGCAATCGGGGGCCTGGCCCTGGCTCTCTATTGCCAGTACCGCGGGGATCTGATGCGGCTTGTCAGGCTCTCGCCGCGCATTCTGGCCATGGCTGTTGCCAGCGGCATGCTGATGGCGGGCAACTGGGTGCTGTTCTTCGAGGGCATTCAGCGAACGGGCATTGCCGTTGCCACAATCACGTTCCACATCCAGCCGTTTCTCGTGGTGCTGCTGGGCGCATTCGTTTTCCGGGAAAAGCTTCGTGCGGTCACGATGCTCTGGATCGGCGTTGCCCTGGCCGGTCTTGCACTCGCCACGGGGTTGAGCGGAATGGAGCTGGCAGGAGACCGGTCCTATCTCATCGGGCTCGCGTCAACGCTGGCTGCGGCATTTCTTTATTCCGGCGTGACAATCATCGCCAAGGGACTGACCGGGATATCCGCGCCGCAGCTTGCCACGGTTCAATTTGCGACCGGCACCGTGATGCTGGCAGCCTTCAATCCTGCCAGCCCTTTGACCTTGACCGCTGACCAGTGGGGCTGGCTTGCGGTCATCGGGCTCGTGCATACCGGCGGTGTCTACGTCGTGCTCTACAAGGCACTGCCGAAACTGACGACACCCGTCATCGCCGTGCTCTTGTTTCTTTATCCAGCCAGCGCCGTGCTGGTGGACGCCGTTGCCTATGGCCACCTGATCAGCTTCCTGCAGCTTGCCGGCCTCGGACTGATCATTCTGGCCAGCCTTGCGGTCACCTTGCGCTGGGGCGTTCGGACCGTTGCCTCGACCGACGGTCCACAGCTCGTACCGCCGTCCTCCTCCCGCTAGCACCTATCAACCCCGCGCCATCACACCTCGTAACGCATATACGCAAAACGCCTGCTGTCCGGCGCCCAGGAAGGAACATTTAGGGTTCCCTGACCGCCGAACAGCGACAGCAGAATGCGCGGCGAACCGCCTTCAGCGGGCATAAGGCGCAGCTCGACTGTCCTTTCGGCAGGATGCCCTGTCGTGCCTGCCTCATAGGCGAGGTAGGCAACAGACTTGCCGTCGGGAGATGGATGGGGAAACCAGTTGACCCGCTCGTCCTTCGTCATCTGCTGCAAGCAGCTGCCATCCGGCCGGACCCGCCAGAGCTGGACAGAGCCTGCCCGCTCGCCGTTGAACCAGATCCACTTGCCATCGGGCGTATAGTCCGGCCCGTCGCAATGATCGAACTCACGGGTAATCTGCCGTTCTTCACCGCCGTCGAGACCAATCGAGAAAACCTGAAAGGTCCCCCCGGTTTCCGGCCGTTTGCCGACATAGGCAAG
The DNA here is from genome assembly GCF_000168975.1 of Roseibium aggregatum IAM 12614. GTDB lineage: Bacteria > Pseudomonadota > Alphaproteobacteria > Rhizobiales > Stappiaceae > Roseibium > Roseibium aggregatum. Next base: position 23,561 of record NZ_AAUW01000006.1, on the reverse strand, counting down.
CGTCTCGCCGTCCGGCGACCAGCCGTGCCAGTAGGAGGGCGTCCGTGATGTGATCCGTCGTGGTTCACCGCCCGTGACGGGCAGCGTGTAAATGCAGCTCTCCCCGGCCTCCGTCGCATCGCTGACCACCAGCATGGAACCATCCGGCGACAGACCGTGATCATTGTTGAGGGCTGTGGCAAAGCCGGTATCGATCTCAAGAAGCCCCGGATCGTCGAGCGCAACCCGGTAGAGCCGGCCACCGCCATTCACGATCAGAGCCGCCCCGTCCGGCGTCCAGTTCGGCGCTTCCAGATGGCGCTCCGTCTCGTAGAGAACGGTTTCCGTCCCGGTTTCAACATCGATCGTTGCAAGAATGCTCTTCATCGGCAGCTCCTGATTTCTCCGGAGCTTGGCACGGGACTGTGCTTTTGAGAAAGGGCGGATATGGCACGCTCAGCCTTCGGCCTTCCCCAGGGTGGTCGTCCGTTGCACCAGATGCACGTCACAGACCCTGACCTGTTGTGGCAGGTCCGGGTTTTCCAGACGCTGCATCAAAAGGTCGAGTGTTGCCTCGCACAGATCCTGACGGCTTTGGGAAAAGGTGGTCAGGTCGTAGGCTTTCCAGGCAGCCTGGGGAATGTCGTCGTAGCCAACCAGTTGGATATCCTGCGGCACACGCAATCCGTGGATGTGGCGCAGACCGTCCAGAACCCCCAGCGCCAGATAATCTGCCGCGCAAAAGACGCCGTCGACCTCGTTCCTTACCCGGTGAAGGAATTCGGCGGCGACCAGTCCGCCGTCGTAGGTCTGTGCGCCCCGTGCGATGCGGAGGACCGGCACGCCTCTGTCATTGGCCGCCTGTTCGAACGCAAGTGCGCGTCCATTGATGGAAAAGGATGACCGTTCCGGCGTGACCACCGCCAGCTTGCGGCAGCCGCTGGCAATCAAGTGTTCACACGCCATCCGCCCGCCGTCCTCGAAGGCGGTCACGACCCGGTCGACCGGCGCTCCGGGGTCGCGCTTGTTGACGACCACCAGCGGCACGCCGTTTTCCAGACATTCGATGCAGATTTCTTCCGGCGGAGTGTCGGACGTGACGATGACACCGGCAACGCTGTATTGCAGCAGAGACCCGATCAGGTCGGCGACATCCGTCGATTTTTCTCCCCGCAGCAGGATCGGCCTGAACCCGCATTCCAGCAGCCCTTTCGACAGAAGGTCTATCTGTTCGGAGCGGAACGGATTGTCGAGATCGGCCGCGACGACGCCGACCAGATCGGACTTCTGCTTGTGCAGCGAACGGGCCAGCACGTTGACCCGGTACCCGAGCTGACGCGCCGCGGCGATGACCTTGTCCCGGGTTTCCTTGGAGACGCTCGCGCCGTCCGTGAAGGTTCTGGAAACAGCCGAACGCGACACGCCGGCCAGGCGGGCGACGTCGAAGGAATTCACCGTTTTCTTGAAACCTGGAGCGTCCGACATGTTTCTTCCGTTTATACGCTTTTACCGAGCATCCGGGCGACGAGAAAGGGCTCATTCACGTTGAAGAGATCCGGCTTCAAGGCCAGCAGGCGCTCGATCTCGGTGACGTCCTTGCCCATGTAAGCGATCATCGGCCTGCGCCCGGCAGCCCTGACCACCTCAAAGGCCGCAAGGCTGGCATTCAACGCATTGAATTCGATGATGCCTGCCTGGAGCGATGACAGGCAGGTTTCAAGACTATCGAAATCCTCCGCCCGCGCCATCAGCCGCGCCTGCGGAAAGGCCTCCTCGATGGTCCGAAGCCTCGCGGGATCCTGCGCCCAGAAAAAGACCTCTTCCGTCGCCAGCGTTTCCAGAACACTGGTCACCGTGTGATGCGGATCAGCCTCCTTCAGCTCGACATAGAGCTTGCCACCCATCTGCAAGGCCGTTTCGAGAACCGCACCAAGGGACGGAAGGCCTTCGCCTTTGAAAAACGGAGCAAACTTGCCCCCCGCGTCCAGCAACGCCAGCTCAGCGCCTGTCTTTTCCTCAATCGCGCCGGAGCCGTCCGTGGTGCGGTCAAGCGTGGCATCGTGATGGACCACGAGTTGCCCGTCCGCCGTTTGCTGAACGTCGATCTCAACGTTAGCAAACCCGGCTGCCCAGGCTGCCTTTGCTGACGCCAGCGTGTTTTCAGGCGCGATCTTGCAGGCCCCGCGATGACAGACGATCTCCGGCCCCGGGACTGCGGAGCGGGCGAACCTTGCCACCATTTCCGGCTGATCGGAGCAGATGCCGAGGATCGGGATCTTCACAAGCGCTTCGATGACATCGGCACGCTCCTCATGCCAGGTCACGACCGGCAAGCCACGGTCCTTTGCCTTGGCAAAGAAGGCTTCATCCAGCAAGTGGTCCGGCCTTTGGGCTGCCCGCTCCCAGCAGGGGTGAATGATTTCCGCTCCGCACCGGTCGGCAATCGGAAAGGGATCCTTGCCAAGGCCGACCAGAATGGAGACGGGATAGGGACAGCCGTTTGCGATCAGTGCCGCTGCATAGTCCGGTGTATTTGCGCCGACGATAACCCGCTCGATCCGCTGTGCCAGAAGATCCGCGATCGCCAGCGAGGCCGCCTCGCCTTCCTTGGCATCCAGATAAATGCCGGCGCCCAGACGGGCCGCAAGGGCTGCGATCTGCGAGAACAGGGGCGCCTCGCGTCCGACTTCGGCCGTCAGGGCCTGCAGCCGGGCAGCCGTCAGATCCGCCACCTTGAGGTCAAGGCCGCAGACCGCTTTCAGATCTTCATCGTGAAAGGCAACCGGGACCCGGTCAGCGGTCAGCCGGACATCGACCTCCCACATATCGGCACCAAGCTCATGGGCAATTTCATAGGCCCGCAACGTGTTGTCGAAGGCATAGGCGCTCGCGCCGCGATGGGCGATGGAAAGCGGAAAGCAGCGCGGCTCGCTGAGCCAGGCCCGGCCGGGCCGGAAGGTTTGCGGGACCGGTTCCATCAGAGCCTGCTTCCGTCCGGACCGAAGGCAAGGATGCGGTCTTGCGCGATGCCCCAGGTCACTTCGTCACCCAGCTTGTGATTGCCGCCATGCGGCTGGATCGAGCGCAGCACGGCGCCGTTCTCCAGAGTGACGTCGTAAAGTTCTTCCCGGCCCTGGATCTCGACGAAGCTGACCTTGCCGGTCACCTTCAGCGGATTACCCGGCTGGAAGAACTCCGGACGGACACCAAGGCGCATCGGCACGCCTGAACCGGCGATGGCGAGATTGGACGGGATCGGCAGGGTAACTCTGGAATTTGCCAGGCGGAAACCACCCTCTTCCGTTGTCCCGTCCAGAAACGCGATCGGCGGATTGCCGAGAAAGCCCGCGACGAAATCCGATGACGGGTTGTCATACATTTCGGACGGGCTGGACAGTTGCACGATCTCGCCCCTGTTCATGATCGCAATGCGGTCGCACATGGACATGGCTTCCACCTGATCGTGAGTGACAAGCACCGCGGTGATGCCGGTTTCCTGCTGGATGCGGCGGATTTCCGAGCGCATTTCCAGACGCAGTTTCGCGTCCAGGTTGGCCAGCGGCTCATCAAGCAGCAGGATGTCCGGTTCTCGCACCAGCGCCCGTGCCAGCGCGACACGCTGCTGCTGTCCGCCGGACAATTGCGCGGGCCGGCGTGCCATCAACTCGCCGATCTGGACAAGGCCTGCGATTTTCTCGACCTTGCGGGCGATATCCGCCCTGTTTTCCCGGCGCACTTTCAGTGGGAAGGCGATGTTCTCATGAACAGTCATATGCGGATAAAGCGCGTAGTTCTGGAAAACGACGCCGACATTGCGCTGCTGCGAGGGGAGTGTCGTGACGTCCCGCTCGCCGAACAGAAGCCGGCCGCCATCCATGCGGTGAATGCCGCAGACAGCGAACAGCGTCGTGGATTTGCCGCAGCCGGACGGCCCGAGCAGGGCCAGCATCTCGCCGCTGTCGATCGTCAGGGACATGTTGTCGATGACGGTGGTTTCACCAAACGTCTTGGTGAAATTTTCAAGTGCGATACGCATCAGCCTTTCGTGCCTCCGCCATAGATGTTCATGAGTTTGCGGTTGAAAACCACGTAGATCAGAATGACCGGCAGGGCGTAGAACAGCCCGATGGACTTGAAGAGGTTAAAGTCCGGCTTGCGGTCGTCCATGATGGTGTTCTGAAGATAGGTTGCCAGAACCTGCGACGCCCCGCTGGGGGCCAGAACCTGAGGCAGGATGAACTCCTTCCAGGCTTCCAGGAACGAGAACAGCGCCAGAGCCGCGATACCGGGTTGAACCTGCGGCAGGACCAGTTTCCACCACACGGTGAAGCGGCTGGCGCCATCGGTGATCCCCGCCATCTCGATCTCCCAGGGCACGGTGTCGTAAAACCCTTTCATGATCCAGATGCCGAGCGGCAGCTCCAGGGCTGTCTTCACCAGGATCACGCCGATCAGCGTGTTGTAGAGCCCGCTCATCTGCAGCATCAGGAAGATGGCGATGATGAGGGTGACCGTCGGAAAGGCGTGCAGGGTCAGAATGCCACCAAGGAAGAACTTGCGGAACGGCATGTTCAACCTGGACAGGGCGTAGCCTGCGGTCAGCGATATCATCACGACGATCAGGCTGGTGGAGCTGGCAAAGAGGAAGGTGTTGGCCGTGACCGGCCAGATGCTTGCGCGGCCGGTTTCCGGCTTTTCGAACAGGAATTTCCAGTGTTCGAGGGTAAACCTGTCCGGCAGGAGCGAGCCTGCCGTGGTATCGGTGACTGTGTCCACCACCAGGTAGAAGTACATCAGCACCAGCGGCAGCGACAGGATGCTGAGCAGCACCAGGATCGGCCAAATACGGAAGTTGGGTCTCATCTCCATCTCTCCCCTATTGCTCGATACGCGGCTTGGCCACGAGGTCGTTGAAATTGAAGAGGCGCAGATAGATCAGCGCTGCGGCAATGCCGATGACCACCAGGACCATCGCCAACGCGGCCCCGAGGCCGTATTGCAAGACGCCGCCGTAGTTGTTCAGCGCGGTGTGGAAAGTGTAGAGCGCCCACACCTCGGTGGCCTTGCCCGGCCCGCCATCCGTTGACAGGTAGATGTAATCGAAGGACGTCAGCAGCGAGAGAGTCTGATAGGCGGTGGTGAACAGGATCGGCCATCTGAGTTGCGGCATGATGATGTAGCGGATCTGCTGGAGACGGTTGGCTCCATCCACCTCACTGGCATGAAGCATGGTTTCCGGGATTGCCTTGATCGCGCTGGAGAACAGGATCATGCCGAGCGAAGCGCCGACGAACCCGTTGATGAGCACCACGACCACCCAGGCATTGATGTCGGAATGCAGCATCCAGTTTCGCGGGGGCACGCCGAAATGGGCCAGAAAGCTGGACAGGAACCCGGTATCCCAGGCCATCCATTTCCACATCATCACGTAGATGACCGGCGGCAGGATGCGCGGCAGAAACCAGATCGTGCGAAAGGTGGTTGCAACGCCGGACGGCAGATAGAAAGTGGTGACGGCCAGGAACAGGCCGAACCCGATGCTGAACGCCAGGGTGAAGGACACATAGATCAACGTGTTGCCGGCGGCCCGCAGGGTTGACGGCAGCGAGGCGATCAGACGATAGTTTTCCGTCGTCCAGACCCAGCCGGTATAGGCGGTCCTGGTCAGCTCCGCCGTTTCGGTTTCCCCAAGGCCGAGATCCAGTTCGTCCACGGACGTCAGAAAGGCTTGTTCGGTTTCAAACCGCGTGTTGAGGATCGAGCGCTTGAAGAGGTCGGCCGCTTTTTTCAGATCCCGTGTCGAGCGAGGGCGTTCCTTCAGCCGCTTCAGCTCACGCTCCAGGTCACGCCGGCCGGCGAAACTCTTGCCGGACAATTCAGCCTCGATCTCCTGCGCGAAGGCCTTGCCGAAGTCGGCCTGGACAGCCGCGAGACCGGCAGCGTCGATCTTGTAGGTATCCTCGGCCAGACGGTCGGCCGTCGTCTCCGGAAAGCCCTGATCCTTGAGCAATCGGATCGTGCGTTCCGTCACCTCGTAGGCGCCACCGGAGGAAATGCCGGTTCCGGAACTCATGTTGGTGAAGGAGAACATCATTGTCAGCACCACCGGCGCCAGGAACAGAAACACAATGATGAAGAGCGCAGGGGTCATGAACCCCAGCCCGAGCAGGTGCGCGCGTCTCATCTTATCCTCATGAAGGGTGAGCCGGGCAGCGAACCGCCCGGCAAGGCAGATGGAGGATGGATGGCTTAGCGGACGATCAGGTCGTCACCGAGCACAGCCGTCATTTCCGCTTCCACTTCGGCAACCGCGTCAGCCGGAGATTTCGTGCCGGTCCAGGCCGTTTCCAGACCCTTGAACATGATCTCGGAGAACTTGCCGTAGTTCGGGTTGTTCGGCTGGGAATTGGCATACGGCAGCAGGCGACGGGTTGCTTCGGCTGCCCAACGGTCGTTGGCGTAAAGCTCGATGTTGGACTGCTCCCTGGCAATGCCCAGGTGTGCAGACTTGATGGCATGCAGCGTGTTGATGCGCGGTTCGGACGCAATCTTGATCAGCTGTGCGGCGATCTCGATATCGTCTTCGTTGTCCTGCTTGGTGAGCAGGTAGGCCAGCGGGTGCGTGATGGTGTTGGCCTGGCCGTTTTCATTGCCTGCCGGGATGAGCGTGAACTGGATGTTGCCGAAGAAATCGTCCAGACCTTCCTTGCCGGTGTAGCGGGCATAGTGCCAGGTGCCGCCGTGCCACAGGGCCGCCTTGCCGGACGCCACTTCCGCGTACCACTGGTCCCACTCGGTGCCGATGTGGTTCTTACGGGTCACCTTTGCTTCCACCGCGTCCACGAAGAACTGGTAGAAATCGGTCATCGCCTGCTTGTCCAGAACCAGCTTACCGGTTTCCTTGTCCATCAGCTCACCGCCGAACGACTGGTAGAACTGGGCATAGTCCGGACCGTTCGAAACGCGCGGATAGAAGCCGTAACCTTCCTCGACGATTTCCATGTCGACGGCTTTCTTGGCATCTTCCAGCACGTTCTGGAGTGTGTATTCGCCAGCTTCCACCTTTGCCGGGAGCGCGTCGATCTCTTCGTCGGTGTAGCCGATCTTCTTCATGGTATCGCGCCAGAAGAAGAACGGACGGCTTTCCGCATCCTGAGGCAGACCATAAACGACGCCGTTATAGGTCGTGATATCGAGCAGGTTTTCGTAGATGTTGTTGATCGGCCAGGTGTCCATGTCGACATAATCCTCGACCGGAACGATCAGGCCCGACTGGCTCCAGGGCGCGATGTCCAGGTGGCTGGTCACGACGATGTTCGGGGCGCTGCCTGCTTCGGCGGCCAGGGTCACGGCCTGCCTGAATTCGTCCCAGCCGGCAAAGTCGCGTTTCTTTTCAACGCTGATGTTCAGCTCTTCGCCGCGGATCGCATATTCGCGGGACAGGATGTCGGCCGCCATCTCGATAGCATCGAGACGGTAGACGTCGCTGTCGTTGGAACCACCAGCCCAGACGGTGATGGTGAGGTCTTTGGCCAGAGCGTCTCCGGCAAAAGCCGCGGTTGTGAGTGCCAGGACGGCAGCCGCTGTGGACTGGCGCAGTTTGGAAACAAGAATGCTCATCGTATTTCGCCTGCTGTCTGTGTTGGGGCACCTCACTCCCGGAAGTGCCTTGGAAAGAACAAATGCGCTTGCACACGTGTGCAAGCGGCGTTCTAGCGGGCGGGTATTACGGGCATGTGACAGCCTTGCGGAAATTCCGGACCGGGACATGCGGCAGGTCCGGTTTCAGCCAGAGTGTAAAAGCGGATCACGACGGCAGGACGACAGCATACCCGACACCACCTGAAGAGACAGTCCGGGCAAGACAAAACGGGGGAGCGGGCTTTACCCGGCCTTGATGATTTTTGGGTATAGCAACACCCCGAACGGCAATTTCATGATCCTCCGGTCTCTGCGGAGCCGGACCAGCGGGGAGTTGAACCCATTAAGCGCCTTGTTATCGATCTGGACGGAACCCTGACCCTTGCGGACACCTCCGACTACCGGAACGTCTCACCGAACCTGCCCCTTGTCGAAAAGCTGCGGGAGTACAAGGAACAGGGCTTCGAGATCGTGATCCAGACCGCACGCAACATGCGGACGCACGAAAACAACGTCGGCAAGATCACGGCGCACACCGTGCCGATCATCATCGAATGGCTGCAGAAACACGACATTCCCTATGACGAGATCTTCGTCGGCAAGCCCTGGTGCGGGCACGAGGGGTTTTATGTCGACGACCGCGCCATCCGGCCGGACGAATTCGTCCGCCTGTCGAAACCGGAAATCGACTCCCTGCTCGGCAACGCGCCGAAAAACTGACGCCTCAACAGGGTCCGCAGCCAGAGACCTGCGGGCCCTGCCACCTTGCCGGCGCGAAAGGTTCTGGGTCGGCGTTAAAGCTTTTGGCCGTCCGGCCCCTTCTTCCGGTAGACGGTCCACGAGGGGCTCGTGGCAACCTCCCGGTAGTGCTCCAGCACATAGGGCTGATAGATTTCCCAGAGCATTTCTCCAGACGGGTCTCCATGGCCCACGATCACGAATTCCGCATCGGAGAAGAACTCTTCTTCCGGCTGGTGAATTTCCTTGGAGAACGTTCTGCCGTTGTGGAACCAGATCGGCACCCTGGCGGGCGAAGGCTTGTTCAGAAGGGATGGAAACGGATTGGCGAAGTTGAGCGCCAGCACTGGGCCAGCCTCCGGCTCCGCGGCACCGGCTTGCCGCAGCAGGTTGAACCCGTCCAGCATCCGGTTGTAGTCGACAGTCACTTCCTCCTCGGGCTGCTCATGCCAGCGCGGATGCAGGACAAAGCCCGCCTGTCCTGTGCCGGCCAGCCGTTCGTCCGCCGGATATTGCCGGCTTTGCAGGAACTGCGCGACCATGGCCCCGCCATCGCGCACCGGATAGATCAGGGCAAGTGCGATGGTCAGGACCGAAAGGATGTCGAGCGTCAGGGCCTGCGACGCTGCCTGCCCCGACTGCTCCACGAGCCCGTCCTTGCGGAACAGCCCGGCCCACTGCGCGGCGATGACCGGAAGCACTGCGTAGATCGGACTTTCCGACAGCCAGTGGTTCTGCATGAGAATGACGCAGGCCATGGCGGCGGCAACCAGGATCAGAACGACAGGTGTGAAGCGTTTTCGTTCAGAGCTGTTTTCACATAGCAGCAGATAAAGCACGGCACTGCCGATGGCCCAGACGGCCGCTTCGCCAAGCTGGGTGATCAGCTTGATGATGCGCCAGGCTTCCTTCGCAAATCCGGAGACGGTCTTGATGTCCGCAAGGTTCTCGGTGACCTGACCGGTGACCAGCTCCGCCGCTGCAAGGGAGGCCGCAAGGCCAAGCAGAACAATGACGGCATGTTTTATCGAAACGTTCCGGAACACTGTTGCCGCAACCAGCAATCCGACCAGCGCCGCACCGAAGGTGACCTTGATCAGGCAGATGACGGCAATCGAGACACCAAGCAGAAAAGCTTCCGGTATTCCCCTGCGTCCGGGTGGACAGCAGAAGGCCACCGTGACAACAGCCGCCAGGGCCGCCGCCCAGCGATTGTAGGGGGCAAGCCAGCTCATGCTGGTCTGGGCGAAGATCATATCCGGTTCGCGCGGCGTCACGACCGTGGCAACGGCGATCAGCACCACAAGACCGAGCGTGCCGAAATTGACCTGGCGCGTCAGCGTGAGGAGCGCAAGCACCAGCGTGCCCAGCGCGAAAACGGCGTTTGCCAGGGGAACCGATGTCGCATCCACCTGGCGCAGACCGGTCGCGATCCGGAAGACCCAGTCGTAGACCGGGCCGATCGGGCTGAAATAATCGACGCTCGAGGCCTGGCCGTAGGCGGATTTGTTGGCCGTGTCGAAGGCCGTCCAGAGGTCGTGCAGGTAGCGTTCGTGATCAAAGAACAGATGCGGCAGCGTGGCGCTGACGACGATCAGTCCGGCGGCACCGACCAGGCAAAGCAGCCCGACAAAGCCGGAGGCATAGTCCTTGCGCAGGTACCAGACCGCAACGAGTGCCGGAAACAGCAGAATGGCGAAGGCATAGGTCGAAAGGGCAATCATTTGGCAATCGTCCACTTTGCCGCGGAAGGCGGCGGGGATGCGATGAAGGCTTCCAGCTGTTCCGGCGTGCCGAGCATGCCGACATCCTCGAACGCAAGCTGGCTGATGGTGACATCCGCTCCGTCCGCGATGATCTGGTTGTACATCGGCGCGATGTAGCGCTCGCCCTTTTCCTCTCCGGCGGCGCGGAAGAACCGGGTGTAGACGTCCCGGTAGCGTGCGACGCTGTCAAACCAGTAGAGACCGACGGTCGCATGATCGGAGATGCGCTCCTTCTCGCGCAGCTCCACCACGCGGCCGGTCTCGTCGGTGCGCGCGAAGGACCAGCCGTTGCCCGGTCCGGGGAAACACGGCACATGCCCGGCGCACTCCGCCGGATCGGCAGGCGCCATCGCTCCCGGCGCCACATAGGTATCGATGTTGAAAATGGCGAGCGGCTGATTTTCAGATGCTGTTGCCACCAGTTCCAGCGCCGTCGTCGCCTGGCCGTCGGTAAGTTCGTCAAGCTGGACGATGCCGTCGACCTTGATGCCAAGCGCCTTGCAGCGGGCAGTCAGGAAGTCCGGCGCGTTCAATCCGCTGCGCACGGCAAAACGGAACGACCAGCCGGCTTCCCGGTAAGCCTCCAGAGAGAGCATGGACCAGTCGAACAACGGCCGGCCCAGCGCCTCGATCTCGTATTTCGGCCGCTCGTATCCCGCCTTGGTGAAGCGGCTGCCGAGACCGGCCATGGTAATTGCGACGATGCCGCTCATCAGCTTGCCTTTCTCTGGCGTTTCTGCCCGCTTTCGAGCTGGTCGAGGATCGAGGCCGCGATCAGCGCAAAGCCGACAAGCTTGTCCGGATGGTCTGTGTGAAGCGGCAGCATGGACAGGAACAGCGACAGTTCGACCGCACGCACATGGCCAACGTCGAGGCCTTCCGCCTCCAGCCTGTCGCAGAAGTGCCGTTCGGCCCAATCCGCCGGGGGCGCAATCGTCCAGTCGAGCTCCAGCCTCAAATCCTTGTTCAGATAGACGCGGAACAGGCCATTGTTGACATAGTCGTAGCTGCCCAGAATGGAGTGGCTGATCTTGGCCACGTCATAGAGCGGATGCATCATCGCATCGTTCGCGGACAAGGCGCCACGCGGATCGATCAGCCGCATCAGGCCGATCCGCCTGTCGAACAGGATGTTGGAAAAGCACGGATCGCCGTGGGAAAACACCAGTTGATCCGTGCTGGCGACCGCCTTGCGAACGAACGGGCGTGCCTGCTCCAGCATATCGGACAAACCGCCGCGCGGTCCTGCCCGTTCCAGGATCTGGTTGGTCTGCCTGCCGCGCTCGGTTTCCAGGAACGCGGCGAGGCGCTTGTCCAGCTTTTCCAGTATCTGCGTTTCCGCGCGGGCGCGGTCTTTCTTTCCCGTGGGTCTCGCGTTCAGATAGTTGAAGATCTGATCGAGCAGGACCCTGAAGTCTCCTTCGGTGAAGGAGTGATGCACCCATTGCAGTGCCGCGTCCGGGATCGCCAGATGCTCCATGCGGTAGCCGGCCTGCTTGCCATCTTCCCAGAAGCCGAAGGTCGGCAACAGAAACCGCTGCAACTCCGGCGGTGCAGCATGAAAGAAGCCGTGCTCGGCGCGCATTTTTGCAATGTCGCTGGACTGCTTGTGAAAGACGTTGTCTTCCGCACGGGCGGAATTGAAATGACGCAGTTCTGTTGCGCCGGACAGAAACAGCATCAGGTTGCGCGGTTCGCGAATATCGATGAACCGGGCGTGATCGGTGATGATCTCCGTGCGATCGCGCAGCGACAGCAGCAGCAGGCGACGAGCCTCGGGCGTGTCCGCACACAGAAGCGATGCAGCTTCGGTGTGGAACAGGACGGCGACGGCCTCGTCTTCGATCACCGGGGTGGCCAGCATTGTCTTCAGGGCGTATCCGGCTTTGCGAACCAGCACCGAAAAGCCTTCCGGATCAAGCGGCGGCAGACAAAGCGGCACGCGCAGATAGATGGCCGCATCGCCCCGGTCGCGGATGCGATCAGCAAGTTCGACACCGCTGTCCGGCGACGTCAGATGTTCGACCGATTCCGCTCCGGCCTCCAGCGACATGGCCGTGAGTTCTTTCGCCAGGGTCTGGCGGCGGCGCATGATGTCGGAAAACCGGACTTCGCCAAGCGCGGCCCGCACGCTTTCGGCCGGCGGATCCCGGTCGTCGAGAATTACGGAAAGCGCTTTCGTCATAAAACACCGGTCCTGTTCTGGGCACGCAGCGGTTCGTTGCGCACGCGCGGCAGGTAGATCCACATGGCAAGCGGCCAGACCAGCGCAAGGGACAGCAGACACAGGCTGCTCCACGTGCCGACGGCCCCCTGGAAGCTGGCGACGGGCCCTTCGAACACCCGCTCCGCCAGAAGCACGATCCCGCTGGTTCCGACAAAGTTGGCCGAGGTTAGGGCCAGCACCGTTGCGGCCAGGGCCTCCAGGCCCCAGATGACCATGGACATGACCAGCAGCACGGGCCCCTGCACGCGGAAAAGATCGGCCCCACGTGTCGTGATCTGGCGCAGACCGTCAAGCTGGCCAAGGTGCCGCAGCGAATTCGGGTTGCGGTGGTTCAGAACCACGTAGTGCTGCACGGCCCGCAAGATGCCGGGCCCAAGCACGAAGACGACAAGACCTGCCAGCACGGCAACGCTGGTTACGGCCAGAAGAACCATCGGGCCGGTGGCCAGCGGGCCGTGATAGGCATAGACGATGCCAAGCAGCGCCAGGATCATCAGCCCGTCGAAAAACCGCTCCAGAAGAATGATGATCAGCGCCCCGGGAAAGCTTTTGCCCAGATACCAGAGCTGATGCAGCCTCAGGATCTCGCCGAGCTTGAACGGAATGACAAGGGCGCCCGGGCTGGTCACCATGTGCAGGAGTGCGCTGGAGCGCCCGGATATGCCGAGCAGCCGCGAAGCCATGATCGCCAGACGCACGGCGCGCACGCAGTGGGAGGCGAGATAGATACCCCCCGCAAGAACAAGCGCCTGCCAGGGTTTGCCGGCAAGTTCGGCCACCCCCTCCTCAACCAGCCACCAGAGCGCAAGGCCGAACGGCAGGAACAGGACCGCATAATGCAGGGCAAGGCCCGCTGGCAGCCTGGCATTCCGCAATCGGCCAGATGTGCGCACAGCCCGCACCTCAGGCAATCCGCGTCGAGGGATAGGCGGCACGCGGTGTCTGCCGGTGATCGGCGGCAAAGAAAGCCGTCGGCCGGAACAGACGCAAGCCGACGATACGCAGGAGCTGGACCCCCATCTTGCTGAGCTTGGCGTTGGAGATCTGGTCGTCTTCACGCCAGGTCAGCGGAAAGAACGCCAGCCGGAACCGGTTCCGCACGACACCCAGGATCAGGTAATAATTGAACGTCAGGTCGTCGGCATATTTCAGGTGAAAGCCGGACCTGAAAGCCTCGACCCGGAACAGGTTCAACCCGGAGCCGAGGTCGAAGAGACGTTGGCCGCTGATGGCCGAGAAGATCAGGTTGAAGGCATGATTGGCCGCCGTGCGCAGGAGAGAATACCCCTCCAGCTTCGAGCCTTTCATGAAGCGTGCACCCATCAGGAAATCGAGATCCTTGTGACGGCCTGCCGCCAAATGCGGCACCAGGTCGGCAATCGAGCCCTGGTCATCGCCATGCAGCACGACCAGATAGTCGTAGCCGTTCACCATCGCGAAGTTGATCGCAACCTTGTGCGACCCGCCGAGACCGTAGTTGTCGTCGTTGTGCAGCAGGGCGGTTTCGGCATACCCGAGCTTCGCCAATCCGGCCTCGGCCGCCTCGCGCGTGCCGTCCGTCGAGCGGTTGTCGACACACAGGACGCCATCGACGACAGCCTTCACCTCAGGTGCCTCAAGCTGTTTCAGCACACGCGGGATCTGCGCTTCGCAATTGTAGCAGGGAATGAAAACAAGAACGCGGCCGGTCATGAAGGCCCCTCAATCTGACTTGCGGTGTTCGAGCAGGAACCGCATGAAGAAGAAATTCGCGACAAGGGTGAACGGCGTGACCAGCATCTTGGCGGTGATGCCGCACAGGGTCACCGGCTTCAAACCGAACCCGGCCACAAAAGCGGTTCCGCCGGCGGCGTCCAGCAGCGACATCAGCACCCAGCTCAATGCGGCCGTCAGGGCAGAGGCGGCCGTCACGGCAACAACCTGCCAGATCCAGTAGAGCACCAGGAGAGTTGCCGTCGATCTGTTGCCGGCCTTTTCGAAAATGTGCTTTCCGGCAACGAAGAAGACGAAGGTCACACCGCAGAAGGCACCGATGAAATTCGCCCAGAACACGGGCAGCCCGCTCTGCGTGAGCGTCGCCATGGTCAGGAAATCCAGGCACCAGCCGATCCCGGAGATCAGGGCAAACCCCGAGAAGCGCTTTGCGATTGCATTGTAACGGTTCAAGGAAGACGACCCTGACTTCTGTTTGCCGTCACGTTCCGCAACGTTGGATACGCTCCCGATATGCTTCATGAAGCCACCGTCAGCAAGCACGGGAATGACGGTCGATCCATGTGCTGAAATTGCCCTCGGCCGGCATCGGAAAAACCTGTTCACATCCTGAAAACAAAGAAGCCGTTTCCGCCGAACTCAGCGACCGAAACGACCCGCTCTCACGCTGCGAAACCCTAGCGTTGAATTGTTTCAATGCCGTTAATCGGCGAATCTGACAATGGGTCGGCCTGTCGGGCCGGTGTCAGCACGCCTGCAAGGCCGAGCTGTGATGTCGTCTTTTGTCAGTGAGATTTGCCTTTCAAGGGCTTCGGCTGCACCCGAAGCTACCGTTCAAACAGCGCGCGGCAAACGGGTGGAAAGAGCCCTTCCAAGACCTTACCAAGACAATTCCACGATGCTATTTTCCGGTGATGCAGGGCAATCGCTATCACCATCTCGGCTGGCATCACGGGGTTCAGCTCTTCGAGGCTTCGTTCAGTCGGCAGACCTTCACACGGCACGCGCACGAAGGATTTGCCATAGGCGCCATCGCCGCTGGCGCTGGCGGTTACATCTGCCGCGGTGAGAGCATGACGCTTCCTGCGGGGTCGCTGTCGCTCATGAATCCCGAAGAGCCCCATACCGGACATGCCGCGACCAACCACGTGCGTTACCATATGCTCTATGCGTCCGAAGAGGCGGTGCGCGCCATCCTCGACCTGAAAGAGCTGCGCGGCTTCAACCAGGTCGCTCCCCGGGATCACGGTCTTCGGCTGGCACGTGCGCTCGGTGGCCTTGCCCGTTTTCTGAACATGCCAGCGTCGGCTGACCGGAACCTGGCAGTGGAAGAGGCTGTTCACGATGTTCTCTCCGTCGCGTTCACTCGCTATGGCAGAGCGGACTTGCGTTCTCCTGGCCGCGAACCGGCGGCGGTCGGTCTGATGCGGGCACGAGCGATGGCGGCGGTCGAGTCCGGCGAGCCTCTGACCCTTGATGATTTGGCGGCCGAGGCCAATCTCAGCGTGTCCTATCTGATCCGAAGTGTCCGACGCGCGACCGGCATGACGCCGCACGCCCTGATCGTCCAGGCCCGGGTAGATCATGCGCAGCGGTTGCTACTGAATGGCGTTCCCGCCGCTGAGGCAGCCCACGAAGCAGGGTTCTGTGATCAGGCCCATCTGATCCGGCAGTTTCGCCGCCATTATGGCGTGACACCCGGCGCGCTGAGACGGCACTGATGGTTCACTTTTGTCCAATCGCTCCCGGACCCGTCCATGCCAATAGCGTTCCGAAAGGAGCGCGATCATGTCATTCAAACCTGTTATTATTTTGTCCCAGGAGCTCCCCCTCGGCGTGAAAGCCAATTTCGCCGCCGTTCTGGGGATGAGCCTTGGGCATCTTCGCCCGGACCTCATCGGAGCCGAGACGCCAACCTACGACGGCGTCTGCCTTCCCGGTATTACCAACACCGCCCTTCCGGTCCTGGGGGCGCCTGCCGACGATCTTCCTGCGCTGTTCTTCGCCGCAGAGGACCTACCGGTCCGGTTGGCTTACATGCGCGACGCTTTCGAGGCGAAGGACTATGACGATTACACGGCCCGGATCGCGTCGAGGCCAATCTCCGACCATGCGCCGCAAGCGATCCTGCTTGGAGGGCCCAGAAAGAAGGTCGATCGCATTTGTGGCCGCCTGCCCCTGCTGCGCTGACCCATGCCTACGTTGGAAACAATTCTGGCCATGTCAGGCTTTGCGGTCGCTGCATCGGCAACGCCCGGACCGGTCAACATCATCGGAGCGATGACCGGCGCACGCTATGGGATGGGGCAGGCTCTGATCTTTGTTACTGGTGCCACTGCGAGTTTTCTCTTCATTCTCATCACCTTCGGCGCAGGCTTGTTGCGTGGGGCGGAGTGGATCACGGCTTTGCAAGTCCCGATGATCGTGATTGGCAGCACGTATCTGGTCTGGATGGCAGTGGGGCTCTTGCGGGACGACGGGGTAACGGACCGCCCCACCTTCCTCCGTACGCCAGGCTTCTGGTCGGGGGTGCTGGTTCAGGGGTTAAACCCGAAAGCGTGGCTTGCTGTGGTCTCGTCCCTCTCGGCTTTCGTGCTGCCGCTGACCGACCGCGTCACGGGACTGGCGGTGTTCGCCGCGCTCTTCGGCGCAATCTGTTGGACATCCCTGGCCATGTGGGCCTGGGGTGGCGCTCAAATCACGCCCAACCGGATGCGTTTGTTCAATCGTGCGATGGCACTCGCACTCGTGGTCGCGGTGACGTGGATGTTGGGCAAGACTTTTTTTTGAAGTCTCTTTCGGTTCTTCAGGCAGCTTCGCCTCGCTCTGCAGCGGCTTGCACCACTCGCAGACAAAGCCCGCTTCGGCATAGGCATATCGTTCAGAAGCAATGCTTCTGGCGCATAAGGCAGATTTATCTGGAGTTGTCCGAAAGAGGAATGGTGGAGCCAAGGTCCACCGAACTACTGTCTTTCTGTGTCGCAGCGCATCTTCACTACCCTTTGAAATCAGTTATATAAATGCTCCGACTGTCGTCTAGTGTCGCTGTGTATTTTTGGCTTTCTCCACGTTATGGTGGGGTAGTTGGTGGGGTAGAGAAGTGGCAAGAAGAAAAAACCCAACGAATTTGCTTCCTCCCAAAGCGGCGACGGCGCTGGTGAAAGACGGTCGGCATGCAGATGGTGGTGGGCTCTATCTTCAGGTCAAGGGAAACGCCCGTTCGTGGCTCTTCGTCTACCGATGGGATGGGCGGCGGGTGGAAATGGGCCTGGGTCGAGCAGGTGGCGACAAAGACGACGTTACCCTCGCCGCCGCCCGCAATCTTGCGTTGGACTTCCGCCGGATGCTTGATGAGCACCCTCCGCGTAATCCATTAGAAGTTCGCCGCGCGGCGGAAGCCGCTCACGCCGCCGCCAACGAAATCCCTACCTTCGGCAAGTTTGCAGATGAATTCATCGAGAGACGCAAAAGCCAATTCCGCAACGCGAAGCACCTTTACCAGTGGGAGCAAACCCTGGGAGACGCCTACTGCAAGAGATTGCGCAAAAAACGCATCGATACGATTGAGACAGAAGACATCCTGTCGGTGTTGCAGCCGATTTGGACTACCAAGCAAGAGACGGCATCACGTCTACGTGGACGCGTCGAACAGGTACTCGATGCAGCCAAGGTAAAAGGCCATAGGGGAGGTGAAAACCCCGCCCGATGGAAGGGGCATTTGGAGCACCTTCTTTCTGAACGAAAGAAGCTGCAACGGGGACACCATTCTGCCCTTCCGTATCAGGAACTGCCGGCTTTCATGGCAGAACTTCGGGAACGTGAGGCAGTCAGCGCAAGTGCGCTGGAATTTCTAATCCTCACTGCATCGCGCTCGGGCGAGGTCAGAGGCGCCGAATGGCCCGAATTCGATTTCAAAAGCAATGTCTGGACAGTGCCGGGCGACCGAATGAAAACAGGCGAACCCCATCAGGTTCCGCTTACCGCAGCAATGATCGCGGTGCTCGATACTGTCGCCCCGCTGTCAGGAAAGAAAGGGTTTGTGTTTCCGGGCGTGAAGAAGGGTCGCCCGCTTTCGGACATGGTGTTTAAATCGCTGTTCAAGCGCATGAGCCGCGATGGCATCACAGCACACGGCTTCCGGTCTTCGTTCCGGGATTGGGCAGGTGACAAGACGAGCTTCCCACGCGAGGTCGCAGAAGCGGCGCTCGCACACAAGGTGGGAGACGAAGTTGAAAGAGCCTACCGCCGATCTACGGCGCTCGAAAAGCGGCGCCAACTGATGCAAGAGTGGGAACGGTATTTGTCAGGCGAGACGACAAAAGTTGTCAGCATTCGAATAACGCCCTGAAAAATTCATCAAAATCCGTCAAGATCGAATGCAGTCAATCTCCCTGTATTCGGAATTCGCGGTCAGAATAATCTCTTTGCGACTTCCATCTTACAACCAGATCGTCTCCTTCGATTGAAATAACCGCGCGCCCCCATGGCGCTTCTCCAATTTCTATTACTCTCGTCATTTCAGTAGTTAATTCGCCTACATTGAGCGAAAATTTTCCCAATTTGTACGCGATCTTATTGGGATCATGGTCTGATATTATTAACACAGTTCCGAAATGTTCGTTCGGAAGTGGAAGTCCCACAATAAGCTCACAATTTCCATGCTTCTCAACAGCGCTGGCTAGTGCTTCGCTTACTTCCGCAAGTGGCCTTGCTTCCTTTTGATTTAAGGCAGCGGCAATTCTATCCCAAAGAGCGTCCCCAGCACGTTTCCCAATCGCAGCAAAAAATGCAGTTGCCGCCCCCGTTAACGGCAACCAAACTTTCGCACTGCCAATGAGTTGAATAAATTGCTCTCCGGCACTCGGATCAGCCGATTTTCTGACATACCAATTAGGCTCTCCAACATCGATATTTGACCGCAGACGTTTATGCAGGAGAAGTCCCTCTTCCGTGGCAATTTCCGATGTTAGGACCAATAGTCCCGTCTCAATATTTTTCATTTTTTATCCGTGTCGGTTACGTGAAACACAACGAAAAAGAGTTCCTGGGTATCGGCGCGTTTTAGAAAATTGGCAGCTAACTTTAGCTTCTCGCGGCATACCGAAATCAACAAACGGACTTATAGAGCGCCTGCGCTTCTTCAAATGTCACAGGCGTTTTCGGTTTCCTGTCCATAAGTGTAACTGACCCGCTCGTTTTTCGATCAGTCCAATATTCACCCTCTATTCTTAGAGGATTGGCGCTCTCAGCCAACAAAAGCATTGCACCATAGTGGACTTCGCTTCGATATCTAAAGGCAGACCGCGGCTTATTTCGATAAGTGCAACTAACCTCGAATGTGCCGTCACTGCATGCTTCGACCCCGGCTGAAACGGTCTGAGATCTGGACTCTTCCGTGATCAAGCGGATGCTCAATTTCGAAGCTGTTTGCCTAATCACCATGAAACAATGGATCGTCGGAATACCTTCATTTGTTTCCGGATTAATCCAGTCGCTTTGAAGTTCAGTTTTCCAAGTACCGTGCAAATTTGGACGCTTGATTAGCCAGCCTCGAAAAATAATCCATTTCCATGCCCAAACGTCGAAAACAAAAATTGTGAGCGACACAGCTCCCACTACCGACCCAAATGGCGCCAGCATTTCCCAGCTTAGTGGGACACCTCTCCAGGCAAGTAACCCAATCCAATACACGACTGAAAGCCCGAGGAATGCGCTAATTTGTGATCGCGTTAGCATCAACTGTAACCCACATAATCCCAGCAATCCGAAAGGAACCGATGTGTGCCTTCCCATGTCCAAGCTTGATTGCCACCGAACAAATATTTCAGCTCACTGACCTCACCCCACTCAGAACAATCTTCGAACCTAATTGTGTTGTTGAACAAGTAGACAAGAGCCTCACGCATCGACTGGACCCAAGTACCTTGCATTAAGTCCTTGTCTGGCACATTCCAAATAAGGCATTCCATCAGGAAACTTGACGTTCCCTCCGCTGAAGCGATGTTGTCGCTAAGCATTGCATAACGCAGCGACTTCAAAATTCTTACGCAACCTTTGTACGAACGCGACGTGCGATCATTTTTCCAAACACCGTTTTCATAGTGCTGGTCGGGCCAATTAATGATGCTCCTACCGGCACGCGTACGCATTTCAACGCCTTTGATCTTGGAGCCGTCACCAGCGTGTCGGAAATGGTCAAAGAACGGAGCTACATCCGCATCAACCCGGTAGCTGTTGGCCTTGATATCAAATGCCTTGTCCCCAGGATCTACGGCCGCTCTCCCGAAGTAATCGACCAGCGCCGTCTCTAGCTCGCTGCGAAAAACATCAAAGTGGTATGTCGCTGGTGTGATGCCAAGAGTTTCGCGGGTCGCTCCCTCAGGCCCCTCCCAAAAGAAGGTGTCACTACAAACGACGGCGATATCTACGTCGCTATCTCCCCGAACATTGACGCGATTGCGATATGACCCCTGAGGAAAAACTCGAATGTTACGCGCTTTAAGCTGGTCACTACCCGAAATAGCATTTTTTACAGCGCGTTCCGCATTGTCCATTTTATCCTGCTCCGTCTTAGACGGAGGAGCCGCGAACCTTGTGAATTGATCTTCAGTATAATTCATTAGACTACGTTAGGTTGTTGAAACGACTCAATTAATACCACACCTAGCAACATCTAAAAAATGCCTGCTCATCCAATACACTGGCTCGTGTTGCCTGCGCCGGCAAAATGAACTGTTTTGCCTGACTATTGGCGTAAATCAGCTTTTCTAGTCGATCTCTGGCGTCACTGCGGAACCATCAGTGGGATTTATCTCAATACCGGAGCGGCTTGCGTACTCGGTTGCAGATTGAATGGTCACGTTGATTTCATGCTGATAAAACCAGCAAATCTCTGCCAAGTCGCGCGATGAAAGCGACAATACTTTTCGGGGTGCGAACGAGCGCTTGCGCGCGACGGCCCGAGTAGCAATTGTTGCACCGTCTGGCAGCAAAATTCCTTCCTCGGGCATATCTGCCAAAAGGTGTTCTGTCCCGTTTGGCTCAATGGCAAGAAAATCCATCCCCAGCCATTGAACGAGGAGAGTACCGTCCGGCCCAACATCACTTTCGGAAACTCGCCCCCATCGATGGGATAAACAGTTTCGGGCCTTACTTATGGATTGAAGTTCATGAGCGTGTTTGGGTCCAACATCAAATACCTGTCGCAAAATATTTAGCTTGTTTGGCGTCCCAGCACGTTCGAAACGCGATTGGCTATCTTTGGCATAGTCAAGTGGCGAGGCCACCCCAGAAACCGCGGCTTCGATCAATCTTAATATGTAATGCAACCTGTCGAGAAAAGTTGCAAACCCCTCTGCGAGCTCTCGAAGTGCCCCCGCTTCAATCCAATTTCGAAATTCGCTTTTAAAGTGGCGTAGTGTTTCCTCAGTCACGTTCGAAGGAACGAGACGAATTTTTGGCGTCTCCGTAAGTTGGTACTCATTGAAACCTGGGTTCGTTGCTGCATTCACCCCTAGAGCCATGAAAACAGATGCCCTGCGAACGGATTTGCAAGCTTCGTTTTGAAGTTCAACAAAGTCTATGTTGATGTGCGTCTTTTCCATTGTGCGACCCAAGTTGGTGAAGCTCACACTTCCACTCGTGCCCAGCCAATCCTCCACGCGCAAGACCTTTGATTGCGGCAGACGATTTTGTGTTGGATTTTTTCCAACTCCAATCCAACTCGAAATCCAACGAATTGCTCATGCACAGCCTTAAAATAAAGAAAAATTCTATGCACTCTTAAATTTTAGTTGGATTAAAACCTTATTCAATTTTAGTAAATCCAAATTGTAAACTTACTTCTATTCAATATAATTCCGATATTGCTTGATTGGAGAAAGAGTTATGAAATCTATCATCTCATCACTGCACAGAAGCCGGTATCCTTGCACGCGCATTGGGAGGCTCTCGCTTCTAACACATCCCCCACAATGACCGCCGGTCGGGAGTTTGCTGACCTTCATGCTCAGTGGCTTTCGATGACGCCCGGAGACGAACGCGACGATCTGTGCGAAGTGCTCAATGCAAAGGCCAACGCCCTTCGGGCACTGCCTTGTACCTCGGTTGAGGAACTGCCGTTGAAGGCGCTGGGAGTGGCCTGGACCTTCGGCATCACGCACCGGCCCATCCCTACCGAAGACGAGGATTATCTCGCGTTCGTGCTGGCAAGCCTGCTATCGGACATCCAATCGGCGGCAGGATAAGCCAGCATCCACACTTCTTGCTGGAATAAATCCAAGTAAAAAACAAACTTATCTAGAAACGATAAAATAGCGTGACATCTCAATTTGTCGCCATTTCACAAGCCAATTCAGTCACCTAACATCAAAATGTGACATACTTTGCAGAGCGTGACATTTCAGAATGTCACGTTTTTTTCTTCCCAAAATCCACTTTACAAAAAAAATCCCTCGCCATTTTGTGGCGAGGGAAGTTGTCCAGTAATGGACCGTGATAACATGCATAAACAAATACTGTCATTTTATTTCCGGCGTGTCTAGACGAGAAGTTTCAATCTGACTGCCTCAACCCGGATCGCCGGACGGATATCCACAAACCCGTCCGCAAGAAGCACGTCCAGTGCCTTTTCTACCTCGCGGGTTGAGATATGGGTTCCCTTCACAATCCGCCGGAGCTTCACTTCCTCATCATCTGGCTCTAGCACGGCCAGATATGCAGCGATCTTTGAAATGGGCTCAGAGCGCCCGTAGCGCTGGTAAATCTCACTTACCCACCTCATCAGGTCGGACAAGCTAGGGGCCGGTCCAGAGACGTTTGTCGGGATCTCGGCATTCAGGGCCGCGAGCAATTTCCGCTCCTCCTCCGGGGAGAACCTGGCAGGGCACTCAGTCGTCATTCTCAACCTCTCCTCCTCGCAGCATGTCCGCTCGGTCCTTAAGCTTGGCCGCGATCCGAGCCATCGAGGCGTGAACCTCTCCGTTAAATCGAGTGCGTTCAGTGCGATCACGTGTGAGGCGGGCCGGAAGACCAACAAATTCGCTCCTCATCGCAGCAAGCACCTCATCGAAGGCCACTTCAAAGTCTTCGAGCGGGATTAGTTCCCGCTCAGCTTTTGCCATTGACAGCTCATGCCTTCGTGCACGGGCATTAATTTCACGCGCCTTGGCCTTGGAAAGCTCGCTGTCTTCGCGGCTTTTCCGAGCATGCTGAAGGATCGAACGAACCGACATTGCAAAAGGCCACTTCCCCCTTGACGTAGGTTTCACACCTGCATCGCTGAGGAGATTACGAGCCTGCCGGTCAGTCACTTCCAGAATTTCCGCAAGAACCGAAATTCCGACAGTCTCAGGTACGGAATTGCTTGAGTTTTCAGTCATTGTTCACACTTTCCACCTCTCAAGTGAAACGGAAACGCAATTGTTCAACCATAAAAAACGCAGACAGATCGGGGGCAGGATTACCCGCAAGGCGGCAACGCCTAGTACGGTCCCTAA
>NZ_AAUW01000007.1 GCF_000168975.1 Roseibium aggregatum IAM 12614 | reverse complement strand
CAGGCGGTTGCAGGCCGCAACGATGACGACGCCGTCGCGCTTTTCAGACCCATCCATCAACTCGAGCAAGCCGGTGATCACCTGGGTCGCGTATTCCGGCGCATGGCGTGAAAGCGTCTCCCTGTTCCCCACGCCGTCAAACTCATCCAGGAACAGGATCGCCGGCGTGTTGCTTCGGGCTTCGCTGAACGCCTTGTTGATGCCTTTCAGCATATCGCCGAGATGTCCAAGCGCTTGGGTCTTTGACAAGGAACACTCAACGAACGTGGCTCCGCAGGACCTTGCAAGGGCTTTCGCGAAAATCGTTTTTCCTGTTCCGGGCCCGCCAAGCAGGAGAATTCCTTGATCGACGTCCGACCAGGGGAGCGCTCCTTCGCTCCAATCCTTGAGGTCGCGAACAAGCACCAGCCCCCATTCCTTCGCTTCGCCGTATCCGGACATCTCTTCGAGCGGCGGAGTCTCTGCGTCGTCGCGTCTTTTGGGAGTAATGGATGCCTCCGCCGCAGCCAGGGCTTCGAGCATACCGAGAGCTGCCTTCAGCGGTCGGTTTCCGCGAAAGGCGATCGAAAGACAGGCAATATTGTGAGCGATAAGCTCGTCTGCGATATGATCGCTCAAATGAAAACCGCGAGCGATTAGAGCGGCGGCTTGCAGGTGACGCCTCGTCGGACGCACCTCAATGACTGCTTCCGCAATGTTCCGGAAGACGTCGGTTATCGGATGTTTCGGGGTTCCGATGCCGATGAGCCGCTGGTGTTCGGTGATACTCATCCCGATCGAATACGACTCGAACGGCTCTTTACGCCTGTACCTCGACTTCCCTCTTTCATCGATGAAGTAGTGAAACTCCGGGCATGCCCGTTTTCCCGGGCCGTCCGGATCCACGCTCTGGAACTCGTACTCCAGCGCCTCTTCATAGAGCTTGGTGTCGATGTCATTGGGGAGTTCGACGCCGAGGATATAGGCCGAACGGCGATGCAGGCCCAGGCATTGCCGGAGTGCGCGGCGAACAGCCATGCGGGCCATGAGGAGCCCCAGTTGGTGTCCGGTCCCATGAATTATGTTTGGTCGTTTCATTCGAGTGCTTTCAGGCAAAGCTGTCGCGTTCGCTCCGCAGGAATTCGGAACGTTCGCGTTGCGTATCGCTGGATGTGGGAGACTTGAAAGAAGGTCCGGGCGCTCAGAGTGAGGGGAGGCCGGAGGCTAATCCTTGGCGAACTATGGTGCTATCCGGCGAATGGCGTCGAGGTGGGCGTCGACGTGGTTTTCCAGGCGCACCCAGCCCCGAGCCAAAAGGGCCCTGGAATTGTCATCGCTGAAGGCAAACACGGGCTCCAGTATTGGCGCCGCATCTGAGGAACCAATAATGCCGGGAAAGGGCAGGAGGGTTCGGCTCCAGTCCACGACAAGTGGGGCAGGGGATCGCGATCCGGGCATCGGGAAACCGGTAATTCGGTAGGCTTGGAGGTCTTGGGCGATGGACCGAAAGGTCTCAGGTTCATAGGAAAACGCGCGTGGCGTCCGGGTAGTCATTATTCGATCTTTCTGATTTTTAGGCGTCACAGATCATCACGTTGAGACACCCATGGCTTCGACAGCCGGGGTGCTCGACATGTTCGGGTTCGGGGGATTGGGAGTGTTCGCTGATCGACGAACCGGATGGTTCGCCGAGAGGCTAAGAAGGATTCATGTGCCTGCACGGCACGGTGTCATGTCGAACCTCAATCTCGACACACGAAAGTGGCGAGAAATTAAGTTTCTGCGACTGAACTTAATCATTTGGGAAAGCCGTCGGACAATTGGAATGAATCCTTGGAAGGGATACTTACCTTCGAAATATCAATGGGGTAGGTGGTTTTTGTCTAAGTCATTGCCGGCTCCCGCGGTTCGGTGAAACCGGTTTTTCCGGAACTTTCCGGACAAAAAGTTAACAGCTCAAATTTATTGTGAAAAATTATGATCAAGCACGCATTTGCGAGATGCCAAAGGAACAGTTCGAACAACTGATTTAAACGACCGCTTTGCCCATTCCGGTCGTTCGCCGCTTTGATACCAGATCCCGAAAGCAGACATTTTTTGCGATCAGCGCAAATCGCTGAGATGCGGACCTTTGAGACATTCGCCCCAGACCGCTAATTGGCAAGAAGGGAGGAGAGCTTGGAATCAATTGAGGAGCATCATCAAGCGGCCAGATCGAAGGGCCAGCTATGGTGTGAACATAGGCTGCCATCATCCTCTACGCGAATCGTCAGATGGTAGCGCGTACCGGGTGCGCTGTCTCTCACCGCCTTTGGGCATCTCTTGATCGGAGTGACAGTATCTAGTCCCTGACCGCCGACAGCCCGCACTTCGTGACCGTTCGCGCCGTCATATACCTGGACGAGGTACTTCGGGTTTTTGGCATGACCACCCTTTGCAGGGCTCGCATCTTCAATAAAGGTAAGAACGCTTGGCACCTTCATAAGGTCGAGGCGCTGCATGTTTCGCATCAAACTGATTTTAGAAAACAGTGGCAGATTGTCAGATTGAATCGCCGGGTCTTTGTGGGTGATGATCCCGAACACGACCTTGAAATCAAAATGATCAACGGGGGCGAGATAGGTATTCCTATTGTTGGCACCTAGTCTGTCGACAACCAGCCGCTTTAACTTATCCCTCGATGTCTCCTCCAACTCGATTAACTCAATGGAGTTCACCCCCTGATTGAACAAGTGGCTCAGATGGGATGACCGCGTGGAAATCTTGAGATGGTAAAGCGCGGCTCTGAAACCACTAATGGAGTTGGCATCAGCTAGTACGCTGTAAAGGTCGCAAGGTTCGATGTTTGTGCTACCGTCGGGGCTGATGTCGGCTTGATCAAGGCAGATGAAACGCCCTTGCCAGACTGGGATCGCTGCGTTGTAGTTTCCTTCGCTGTAGACGGCCTTCCCGTCCTTCTCACCGTCATGATCATAGGGGCAAAGGTCGGTCACTTCACATTTTGCATCGAGATATGTCTTTAAGCGCCTAAGGAAGCTCTTTTCCGCCTTGTACCAATCGCCTTCATTGAGGTGGTACATGACACGCTCGTCCGCAGGCTCGGTATCAAAAATCAAGCTGCGATAAAGGCCATATGACCGACCTGGAGCGCCATCCACGTCGGTCAGCAACATGCGATAGGATTTGAGTTGATCGAGAGTCAGGGTGTTCAGATCGAAGTCGGCACCCAAATAATCGTAGAAGGCTTCGATCGATATGTCAGGATATATCTCACTTGCACCGCCGGGCCCGTTGAACATGCAGCAAGTGTTGTCCCGATAGTCGACGATATCAGGAATGGTGAGCATCGTGTTGCCATCACGCATTTTCACTGATTCCAAAAGCAATGCATCGAGCCTTCTCACTTCGACCGGATCTTTGACCGGAATGATGTTCTGGATGTTTGGAAACGTGGTCTTGTAATCTTCGCTGCCATAGAGTGCCAGAAGTGTCTCGCAACGCGCAGCCAAAGCCCCTGGTGCTATTTTCATGCTGATCTTCAAACTCGCCGAACCGGTGGCGGTTGTGAACAGCTCCTTGTATTCCTCCTTCACCCTACCAGTCAGGCTTTTTATAATCTCACTGTTGCCGTCAAAGTCGAGATAAGTCAGTTCGGTCGA
The DNA here is from genome assembly GCF_000168975.1 of Roseibium aggregatum IAM 12614. GTDB lineage: Bacteria > Pseudomonadota > Alphaproteobacteria > Rhizobiales > Stappiaceae > Roseibium > Roseibium aggregatum. The sequence continues at coordinate 304,539 of NZ_AAUW01000007.1, read as the reverse complement.
AATCGGCACCTGAGTGCGCCGGCGGCGAGCCGGTCCTGGCTCAATCATGTCCGCGCTCTTCAGCTTTTGGGGGTCGAGACTGTTTAGTGTAACCCGCAGACCGAAGTCATATTCATATGCATCGTCTTTGACGTGATGGAGGACGTGCCCGAATGAGAGGGCGAAGCATCGATTGCCCACTGGAAGAAACAGCAAGGCTCCCTTGAGTTGCTGCCACAGATCTTCCTGCACACCAAAGTATTCCCGCCACCATGGCCGCTTGCCCCTCTCATCAAGAATGTAGAGTGTACTCCCCTCGGGAACATGGGCTGCATCATCCGCTGCAAGAAGGCCATGATCATCCACCAAGGCATTTGCGGCATCGAATCCCTGCTTAAGCAGGTAGATGGAGAAAGGGCGTGATTTCTGGGTCATGCAGCTTCCTTCCTATCGAGCTTAGCCTACCCGTAAGTACTCACCGATTTGCAATAATAGAGTGCTTAATCGTAACTAGGGAAGATCGGTCTACAATATCCCATGGCTCTGATCGCGAGTGGTCTTGGTCCAAACTATTTTTTGCCAGGGGACCACCTCAGCTTCAGTGAGTTTTTCCCAATTACACCATTGGTCGTATGTTCCCTTGGCGCTAAATCGAACGTCTCAAATGGGCTAAAAGCTGAATTTCGTTGTACCTAAAACGAACGACAACTATGCGTCCGCATACCAGTCATTGCAGCTCCGCCGACACTCGCCTAAAAGCTGACGCCCACTGAGCCCAACTGAACTGGTCTTTTGACGTGAACAGCCGCCTCGGTTCGCGATCTCGCTGAACCCTCCGGCTCAAGATCACTCGCCGCGCCAGTGGACGGTGAGGCGATCGTAGGTATTGTGCGGCCGCACCTCCTCGCTGGCCTGGTTTAACGGAATGAGAAGGATCGATAGCAGCGATGAAACCAGCTAAAGCAGGATTCAAACCGACGAGAGGCCTTTTCGGGTGGCTCCCGCCCAAGAAGCAGATTCATCCATCCTTCAGGTTCCTCAAGGAGTCGCCACGCAACCGGTCGACCCGGGCGATGATGAACGAAGCCTTCGCCCGCTTCGCCGACCGCGATGGTAATTTCGTGGAACAGTTCCAGACGACCGGCTTCGACAACAGGACGTTCGAACTCTACGTCAGCGAACTTCTCCATTCCGAGGGTTTCGCGATGATCAGCGATGCTCCCCATCCGGACTTCAGCGTAGAGAAGGGAGGTGTTCGAATCCATATCGAATGCACTACCACGAACCGCACCGACACGGGCGGCAGCAGGCTCGTTCCCTACGAGCCGACAAACGACAGGGATCTGGATATCCAAGACATCAGCGACCGATCTGAGAACGACATTCCGTTGCGCATAGGCGGCGCGCTGCGGAATAAGCTGCTGCATCGGATCAACAGAAAGAGGGACCCGAAAGCCTATTGGGAATTGCCCCACGTCGCAGGGCAGCCGTTCGTGATCGCGGTGGAATCGTTCCACGAGCACGGTTCGCTCGGCTTCGGCGGCGCGGCAGCCGCCTTCTATTTATATGGGATCAGGCAATCGCCGAGTTGGGACGGTAGCGGGCGGCTCGTCATCGAACAGCAGCAGGTTGCCCGCCACATCAGCGGCGACAAGGACATCCCGTCTGGCTTCTTCAACCTGGAGGGAACGGAACACGTGTCGGCCGTGCTCTGGACGAACGCCGGAACAGTACCGAAATTCACGCGAGTTGCCCTGGCCGGACCCTACCCCGACGAGGACGTGACGGTGCTTCGCTTCGGAACTATGTTTGATTCCGATCCCAACGCCCATCAGCCTCTACCCTTCGCGTACATCGTGGGAGACCCGGGGACGCCAGAGGAGACGTGGGGGCAGGAAGCCATGCTGATACACAATCCTAACGCCCTCCATCCCGTGCCGACGGGTCTGTTCGAGACCGTGACGGAGACGGTGCTCCAGAACGGCAGGCCCGTCGATACGTTGAAGTCGGGGTTCTTTCCCTACATGTCATTGTCGAACGTGTTCACGGGCCCAGGTCGCCGCAAGGTCGCGATGGACGTCGGAAATCGCGCCTACGAGTCGCTGGTGCAGCTCTTCGCGGACAATGATCCCAAACACGGCTGAGCCGACCGCCGAGCGTCAAGGCTACGGCCGGAGTGCATGGTTCCGCATGCGCGGTACGGAAATGCGGGTCGCGCCGATTAAGAATGTAGACCGTACCCCTCCTATTCGGCGTTCGAACCACGGACGAGGATCCGACGCGGCACCGATGCCAGACCGCTGAGTGGTCTCCGCGCGTTCCGACGCATGAATGCCGATCCTGGGTACCATTTGGATGCCGATTAAGTGCGCGGCTCACTCTCGGATTGATTTTCCGTGCGGACGGTGTCGCCGAAAACATCAAGTCCGGAAGCGTTGCCGTTCTTCCGCAGCTCGGCGAAAAAGTCTTGCTCTCGCGGACCGGGTTCCGACATCTTCTCCAGAAACCTCTCCGACCAGACTGCCTTTTCAAGTGCGGTGAGGTCGGTGGTCTGGAGTTCTCCAGCGAGCGCAGCGCTTACGCGGGCTTGGTCGAAAGCACCGGACTTTTCGATGACGCGGCCGATACGGAGCCAAAGCGTGATCTGTTCGGAGACGGAGCGGTTTTGCAATTCCGCCTCGCAGCACACGAGCGACATCACATCGTCGCAAAGTTCTACAGATTGAGCCATCGCGCAGGCCTCCATTTAGAAATAAGGGTCGCAATTTGCCACCTTTTCGTCAAGGTGGGGTACGTCTCGGCTATTCACTGTTACCCAGCGCTCCTTCATCAATCTCGCCAAATTGGGTTGTCTTAAGGCGCTTGGGCGCGTCCGGACATACGAGCCCGAGCCCAAATCTTTTCTGGTTATGCCTCATTCCAAACCTGAATAAGAATTCTCGCGGCGATTTCCGCTTTGTCCTGTGGCAGAAGCCCCGCGTGTGGGCCAAATTTTGCTGACCCCGGTCAAAATCGTTCTGTCGGACGCCTCGTTGATTGACTGCAATGTGAGGATGTGAAATCTCTCAGATGATACTGGGGGTGTTGATTGATTTACACCAAGCACGAAGTAACGGTTGACGAAGTCCACCGTTGGGCGGTCGTACATGAAACTTGCGACCCAAAAAATGGCGACGATCCTTTCCTTCAACATGTCGCGAAAGCAATTAGACGCATTTACGGGGAGGAAAAATTCAAAGAATTGGCGGCGGCTGTTTCAACGGTTCCGGAACCTGCCGAGGGAGTCGAGTCCAACTTCCAAACCGAACGATTGATGAAAATGTTCCGCGCAGGGTTGCCGAATCCTGATAAGGAAGGCCGCAAGCCAGAGCACCTAAAAAATTTTCGTTCGGAAACCGCAGAGGTCATTGCCAGAGAAGCGTTGAGTGCAGTGTTCGGCTTCGCCACACCGCCCGCTCTTCATGCGACAAAAGGTAATCGAAACCAACCGGCGTTGGGTTTTGACGGATGGAGCTTGGTGGCGAACGAGCAAGGTGAAGTCTCCCTAGTTCTGATACAGGTCAAAGGCACTGACGACGAACGCCGCCCACCAGGGGAAGCTTCGAAGCTTATCAAGGAGTGTGCCGCAGCCGCATCGGACGGAGAAAAGCTGAACGATTATCTTTGCGCTTGCGTTATTCGATGCGAAGCTACACCGATAGGACAGGCTCTGATGCAGATGATGCTTGAATTGGAGTCCACCGAACGTGTCGAGAGAACGATTGTGTCACCGGTAATTATTCGAGGTAGAACAAGTGCTGATATTGAAGACTTGCGGTCGCTTCGTGAAGCGGGAAGCGACACATATCTTCATGCGAAGGCTTTCGGCATGTCCTTATCCATCGGAACCGAGCTGACCTCCTTTTGCCGTCTCGCAATGATGAAGGCTCGAAGCGATGCCTGAAGTCGCGAACATCATCGATGGCATGTATCTTGACCGGCTAGTTAAGCAACTCGACGATACCGCCTTTCAGTCAGCGTTCCATCAAGTCGATTCGCAGGACGCCGGTCGACTAATCGAGCTGAAGTTGGGCGCGAAGATAGCCTACGAACGTTGGGTGGCTGCTCTAGCGTTTCCTGCCAATGTTTTCTCGGTGTCCAACCATCCTCCCTACGATGGAACATTGCAGGTCTTCGAGCAGTGGCACGCCTATATCGTCGCCGCCGAAGGAACACGCAAGATCGAAATTCGCGATGTGCTGCTTGCAACGGTTACAGGCCTTGCTTCCAGGCGGCAGGTTGAGTTGCGTCACCTCCTCAACACCAAGAGCGTGACTCGTGTCCTGGAAGGCCCATCGAAGAGTCTCAGGTGGCCAAGACGGGTTCAAGATACAGTTTCGCGTGCGCTCGTTCTTGTCGCTCGTCAGGGTGGAAAACCGGATATCGAAAGTGCCTTAGCGCGCGTTCAAGAGCTTAGCGAACTGCAAAGAACGGTCGAAGAGGATTGGCTTCAATCTTCTGAGCGCTCCGAGGAATCCGCGCTGAGCTTGCTTGGGTTGTATCACGCGGCACAGGCAACAATTGTGGTCACCAATTACGTTCTTACGGGTGAATATCGAGGCATCAAAGGGCGGCCGATCAACGTTCAGACCGAACTTTCCGTTCTTATGTCCAGAGCCCACGAATATGCCGAGCTGTCAGCTGATCCCGAATTGATGACGTGGATCAAGTCAGTTGGCATGATCATTGCCAAGCTGCGTGCAGACACGGTGTGGGCGAACGGCTTCAATATTTCTCAATCGATCGATGCACTGATACGCACAATTAGCGGTCGTAGCGGCCCCATGTACAGCATGCTACCGTCGCAGCAGGATGCACTGGCTGGTAATCTTCTCGACGCGCAGCGGGAGGCAGTTGTCCTTCAGATGCCCACGAGTTCGGGAAAGACCCTCATGGCAGAACTTTCCGCTTTGCAGGCCATATCCAGCTACAGTGGGGCGAAGGTCGTGTACCTCACGCCTACCCGAGCACTCGCTACGCAAGTACGCAGGACACTTGGAACTGACTTCGCCGAACTCGGCATCGAAGTCACAGCTGCGAGCAGCGCATTTGAAGAAGACCCCTTCGAAATGGCGCTGCTCGACAGCGTTTCCGGCGTTGTCATATCGACACCTGAAAAGCTTGACCTGCTTCTGCGGGGGCGTGCGGAGTGGTTCGATCAGGTTCGCTTGATGATAGTAGACGAAGCTCACCTCCTTACTGATGGGGAGCGAGGCGCGCGGTTAGAACTCTTGATTGCCAACATACGACGCGAGCATCCGCATGTTCGATTGCTGCTGCTCACTCCATTCGTACAGAATGCCAAGGAGGTTGCGAGCTGGCTGAGCAAGGAGCGAGGAAGCGATGTTGATGTCCAGTGGCGCCCTTCTCGTTTGATCATTGGGCTCGCTAAGCTTACGGGGCGTGGTAAGGGCCGGACATTGGAAATCGAATGGAAAGAACCACATCGCAATAGCTCAGAGATCTCAAACACCAGACTAGCTCTCGACGATAATGAACGCCGGATTTTGCGCGAAAATCGGAATGTCCGAACTACGGCGATCACACTTAGCAAACGACTGCGGACTTTAGGGCCATCCTTAGGTATGTTCACCGCATCTCGGAAAGATGCTGAGAAAGCCGCTCTCGAAATGGCTGCATCGAAAAGCGAGATAGATCCAAGCACTGCGCCTCCCGAGTTCCGCGTAGCACTGGCCCTCGCAAAAAGTGAGTATGGCGAAGAAAACGATTTGGCCAGATGCCTTTCGAAGGGGGTCGCTTTCCATCACTCCGCTTTGAGCAGTGAACTTCGCTACCTAGTCGAACGGCTCGCAAGCTTAGGCACACTCGATTACATTGCAGCTACGACTACGCTTGCTCAAGGCATGAACTTCCCTGTGTCGAGCGTAGTGATTCATTCTGTGACTAAGGGCATGCCGGCAAAGGCTTTGAAACCCGCGGAATTTTGGAACATCGCTGGCCGCGCAGGTCGCGTGGGTCTTTCTGAAAAAGGGGTTATCGTATTTGCAAACCCCGATCATCGACCTCACTGGGAGCGTTACACGCAATTTCTTTCCGAACGAGTGGATTCGGCCCTGAACGATGCAATAAAAAAGATCAATGAGACTGATACAGTTAAGTGGACCTACAAGACCCACGAAGGCATCAGGCCCTTCATTCAGTACCTTGGACATGCTGTAGCGAGCCTTGGAGCAAGGCAGACCGCAAGTGAACTCGAACGTCTCGTTACTGCTAGCCTCGCAGGCCGGTCTCCTCAGACACGTGCTGCGCTATTGAGACTTGCTCGCAAGTATCTTGCAGATGTGGCGAGCAAAGATCAGGGTTACATGAAGGTCGCCGACCAAACTGGCCTAGCATCCTTCAGTTTCGACGAACTGTATGCATCAATCGCTGAGGATCCAGTGCTGCGGCATGGTGATGCCGAAACGTTACGTGGCCAAGAAGGGTTGAAGCATTTGGTTGATGCCCTTGCCAAGTTACCAGAGCTTTCGCTTGCCCTCGACAATGGGTACGGCGAAATCGACACCGAGGCGGTAGCCTCCGTCGTGCATAGGTGGATGAATGGTGCCACCGTTCGCGAAATCGCCGATCTATTCGCAGGAGAAGAGACCGACAGGGTGCGTAACGCGGGCAACTATGTGTTCAAACGGGTTTCCCAAATAATGTCTTGGGGCGCGCACGCGTACTTGCGTGGTCGCGGCATGAGTTCCCGGGAGGCGGCGGAAGACGAACATCGGATGCTGCCGGCTTTCATTCAGTACGGTGTGAATTCTCCAGAAGCAGTTGTGGCCTCGATTATGGGCGTCCCACGCCACGCCGCAGCTGGGATTTCCGAAGTTTACAGACGCAGAAATGGCAACTTGTCACCGGAAGGATCAGGTCAGTTCAAGTCGTTTCTCCAAGAAAGCAGTGTCGAGGACTGGCAGGAAGCCATCGAAGGAACTACCGTCGCGACGTATGTTTCAGCTTCGGATCTTCGTATCGTGTGGCGAGATGCTCAGGGCTTGAGCCGAAGGAACTAGATTCAACTTCACCGTAATCCCGAGGAGGTCAGTCATGCCGAAGAAGGCGGTGAAGCTCCCCAACGGAGCAGTCTGGGCGTCTCAGAAGGATGCAGAAGCGCATTTCCGCGAAATCCGCGACAAGTTTCCACCACGTAACAAGATTGGTCCGGGACCGGAATTTGAAGATCTTCTTGCACTGCTGACTCTCTACGACATCAATTGGCCGGCGGAGGAGTCTAAAATTGGCTCGGGCGTTAGCTACTTCGAGACACGCATCAACAGGACCAACGGTGGCCGGACGATAGGCTTCTGGGTTGTTAGATCTGATGGCACTTCTCTCGACTTTAGTTTCATAAAGGCAATCGCGTGGGCATCTCGACAATCCTGAAATAGTTCCGTGGACTTAGGAATGGCTACTACAAAGACTAAGTTGATGAAAAATAATAATTTTCGGAGAAAACTCGCCAACCACTTATGACTCGGTATCGAAATCGGTCGGGAAGTTCTCCGGGTCATAGTCTGAACCATTCTTTCGGTCTACAGCGGACTTATGAATGATTGGCTTCCTACTCGATCCCCCGATTACCCGTGGTTCGGCCTGCGGCAGGTACATCCCTGCAAACTTTCGCCGAGTCCATTCCATCCATTTTGCAGACTTCGGGAAATACTCAAGGGGACGCCACCCCGCAGTGAGGGAGTTGTGTGCATCCGCCAAATGATCCGGCTTTGTATAGCGCACCTTTGAGCCCATTCGCGCTTTGCCAAGAACGATGTAGTTTCGTGTTGCGGGATTGACATTCAAGCCGTGGGCTATTGCCTCTCGAAGCATCCAGTCGAGGGGATATTTTGCCAACCCGCTCTCTTCTTCCGGATAGCCTCCTCCAATATCAGAATGGCATCCAGCAAACCAAACTTGTTTTATGTCCTGGGAAACAGGTTCAGCCTTCCTGTCGAACGGGTTCTTGACGAATGGCTGAGGTTCCTCCCAGCGATTGAGCCGAAACATACGCCGATTCTCGTCGATGGCCATGGCGTGTCGGAAAACTTCGACACTCGGATTCCTTCGTGTGTAAGGGAGGGTCAGGAGTTGGGGAATGAAGCGGTCCGGACGAGGAACAATTACCGACGCGACCGTGTCCCAGACACCGAGGAATTTGATACGTGCGGGTTTGGAACCAGACACTTTTGCAAAGTGCCAGGGAACGGTGAAATCACCTTCATAGCTGGCCTGTTTGTAAGCCCGTAAGGCATAGTTGGCGATATTCAACTGGTCTACGGGCAAAAGCCCGATCATGTGTATGAACCCTGCTAGAGCCCGTACAGTGTAGGCACCGCGGCTAAACCCAAACAGGAATATTTCATCGCCTTCCTGAAAGTTGCGGCAGATAAAGTCATATGGAGCCAGGATATCGCCATCGAGGCCATACCCTGTGGCGAGCTCAAACACAGCCTTGGTATTTTGACGATAGCGAGCCCATGCATCGCTTGAGCCAATCGTTCCAATCCCTGCGTTGTAATAGACGCATTGCTCGTCATTTTTCCGGCACACGCGAAACAATTTTAGAACGTTCGATAGGTTCTTCTCGATCTGGTTTCCGGTGCCGTCACAGCATACGACGATATTCTTCCCCATACGCTTTCCTCCCCAGCACCCCGCAAGATCTGAATCGACCTGTAGTCTTTCGATTAAATCAGCAATTGAAATTCTGTTCAATTGCCCGGAATAATAGGCTCAGCGGGACCTGAGGGCAGCGCGATGTTATCGAAGACCGATTTTATTCAGTTTCTTAATTGTCCAAAGTCGCTTTGGCTCATGCAGCGAAAACCGGAAGTCTATCCTGAAGGTGAGTTTTCCGAATACGCGAAAAAGTTGGCCGCAGAGGGCTATCTGGTCGAAGACTATGTGCGCCAGTTGGTACAGGGATGGCCAGATGCTGCGGCGTATTCGTTCCAGGATGTTTTCGAGACGGATGAGGGGCTTTATGCGCGGGCGGACATGCTCCGAGCAAACGAAGACGGGACGGTTGATATATTCGAGATCAAGTCCTCGACGAGCGTGAAGGACAGCAATCCTCATAATCAACTGAAGGATGCGGCCTTCCAGACGATCGTTGCCACAGAAACAGGTCGCGAAGTCAGAAACATCTTCATCGTGCATTTGAACAAGGACTACGTCCGCAACGGCGCGATAGATCCCGCAGGCCTACTGACCTTCGCTGATGAGACGGCTCGTGTTAAAGGCCTTCTCGCGGAGACGGAGCGGCAGATTGCAGACGCTCTAGGACTTCTCAACGAAGCGGCGATTGATGAGAGTTCGTGTAGCTGCCTGAACCTCAGTCGTTCTCATCACTGCGACAGCTTCGACTACTTCAATCCGGGCATCCCTAAGTACTCGATTTATTCGCTTCCGCGGCTGTCTGGCAAGAAGCTGGAGAACTTCGTCTCGGAGGGGCGGTTTGGCCTGGACCAGATTGAACTCGATGAGGTTACGCTTCTCCAGCAGCCGATCATTCAGGCCCACAATGCCGGAGCTCCCTACGTGGATCTCGCCGATATCGAAAACTTCATCAGCGTATTGGAGTACCCGCTCTATTTTCTCGATTACGAAACCTACGCTTCTGCAATCCCCATCGTTGATGGGACAGGGCCGCAAGAGCAGTTGCCCTTTCAGTTTTCCCTCCATGTTCTGCATAACGACGGAAGGCTCAATCACTTCGAATATCTGGTCGATCAGCCGGAGCCGCCGCGTCGATTGGTTGAAGCCCTCGAAGGGGCCATTGGCGCGACGGGATCCGTCGTAGCCTGGAATAAGGCGTTTGAGAACACACGCAACAAGGAGATGGCCGAGGCCTTTCCTGACAAGGCGGATTTCCTCGTAGGACTGGTCGAGCGAACAGTCGATCTGATGGATGTGTTCAAGACAGGGTACGTCGATATCCGTTTCAACGGATCGACATCCATCAAGAAGGTCCTTCCCGTTGTCGTTCCGGAATTGAGTTATGAGGAGATGGAGATTGCCGACGGTACTGCGGCAATGGACGGCTGGAACAAGATGATCAACGAGGAGGATCCGGAAAAGCGCGCGCAACTGCGAAAGGCGCTTCTCGCGTATTGTGAGCTCGATACTCTCGCGATGGTCCGGATATTTCAGTTCGCCGAGACGCTGATACGAGATCGTTAAAGATGATTATCTCATAGGTATCGACGGAATGAGGCCTATCTGATGCCTTTCGACAAATCCATCAGCTTGGGTTTCATCAAAAATGCGAAAACCAGGATGCGCCTTTGGTTGCCAAACGCGTCCAAAATCTATGGCGCAGGCTATCGGTATGGCCGGAAAAACTGAGAGTTGGACGTCTTTCCCATGTTGCTCGCGGATTTCATCGAATACACGACCAACGAGTAGGCGATACCCGGTCAAATCGCTTTGGTTTCGCAGTACGCCCGTACCGAAACGCTCACTTCGAATTTCCCAGATGGAAATATCGTCGCCGAGCGCCTGTTTGACACGCTCATCCTTGATGTCAGCGGATACCGAGAGCTTCAGCGCCACACTGTTACTTTCTGCCGATCCCTTGGATCTTGAAAACGACAGGCCAGGGCCATCGTTGGGCCATGCCCACTGAGGCTTCGGTTCCCGGTGCCGCATGAAAATGGTTGCGTCTGAAATATCCGAGATCAAGCGTCCCAATTCCATAAGAATCGGGATCGGAGCCAACCCAAAAACCGAGAGGTGTTCAATCAATCCGTCTTCATATTGCCCTTGGATTTCTCGCTCAAAGCGAGATCTCAGATTGCTTATTTCAGTGTTGTAGTAGTTCGGATCGGTATCCTTGTGGCGCATTCCACGGATCTTGATTTCGACCGGAGCGCGGTCGGCAAGGATCGACTCCGAAGCGACGGCATAAGTGCAATCGTCGAAGGATACTGCCGTTTCATTTTCACCGATCGGTGCGCTGACTTGGAGAATCTTTGACTTCTTTGCCGTCCGAATGGAGAGAAGCTGATCCACGCGCATCTCATGCTCGCGTTTCATTTCCCGCAGTACCTGGACCGTGTAGATATCAAGTTTTTCCCTATCGTCGATTTCGCGATGATGGACATCGCACATCAGCATCAGGTTCTCTGGATCATCCGCCAACTCATAGGAGAGTTCCGGATGCCCGCGCTCCCCTCCGGGGTCAGCAGCAACGATATGCGCGATATAACCACCGTTTCGGTCGAGGTTCCCGGAAATAAGGTCGCCATCGAGCCGTTCATTGCAGTTTCTATACTGGCATCGACCGCCGGCACGCCCCCAGACGATCATCTTCGTCTTTTCGCGCGTATTTCCTCTGCTTTTAGACATTTGTTGTCGCGAGATTCTGCGGAGTGGTTGCTCCGATACAGTTCGGACCTGGGGCGCTTTTTCCTCGCCATTGTCCGTCAAGATGCCAAAGTTCGTAGTGGTGCAACCATTCAGAGGTCCAGGGAACTGTGCTGTCTGCGATCCACATGCTGTGGTCCCATTCCCCAGTATCCGGGTCAAAAAGACAAAGTGCCGAGTTTTCGGGAGCTTGACTGTCAAACCTTAGGTGCGGGATGTCGATATATCTTTCGCCTGGTCGCGGCCGAATTTCAGGATTGAGAACAAAGGCCAACGGGAACGAGTCTGGCGTCAGCCAATCCCAACAGATTGAAACCCGATACTCCATCTGAAAGCCACGGATAGGTCCCAACCATTGCAGGAATTGACCTCCACCCATCATTCTTGGCTTGAGTAGAGGCCAACGCCTTTCCATCCGGGAAAGCTGTGCTTCGGGGGATCGGGGCTTCGCGCGGCGCTTCATTTTTTTAGCCTTCCCGGGTGGAAGCTGTGCGGTACCGCTTTGGGAGCATTCGCTGCGCCCGTGCGAGCCGGTGATATTAATGCAGGTGCAGCCACAAATCCCTTTCCCGGCTGAAATCTGCTTTGACCGGTCGGGTTGGAAGCTTGGCTTAAATACGAGCGGACGGCACTTTCCGTTACTGTCTCCCCGAACAGACCTCGAAAGATGTTGCGGATTTCGACGAATTCTGACCGCCGAGCGCGCTGCAACTCATAAACGAGATGCTCTAGGTCATCCCGAAACATGACCATTTCCTGGATCGACGTTGGCCAACGATCATTAAAATTTTCAGTCAGCAGAGCCGGATTTCGTTCTGCCGGCCATACACCGGTTTCGATCGCATTCACCATTCTCTGCGCAAGGGCGGCGGCGAGGTCTTCCAACTGAGAACATAAGCCGTTGAGATTCAATGGAACCTGTGCCGCAACCTTAGAAAGATAGACGGAAATCGGACGTTTCTCTTTTCTCTTTGCATAGCGCAGATTGAGAAACCTCTTCATGAGCTTAAGCGAAATTACCTGTGGAGCATCGCGCAACGGATGTGTTTCGACCGGCAAGTCCTCGATCTCGGCGTCCGCACGAAATGTGGTCGAAATGAACCGATCCCTCTGCACAATCTGTTCGCGCATATCCTTCAGCTGTTTTTGAAACGCAAGCGTCGGCGGCGAAACGCTGCCGTTGAACCACGTGGCAAATCCATACGGATTTACGTCAAACAGTTCGTCATTGCCGTTGTCAGGACTATGATAAATAGCACCAACACGCTCGATGCGCGGTTCGGTGGCCGGATCCATCGGGGTGACGTCCAAATGCATGAAGGCAAACTGGAGCTGAACGCACCGGGTGCATCGTTCTATATGCTGAACGTCCGGAAAGCCTTCAAAAGCCGCATGGAGTTCGTCCAGAACTCTTGAGATCGACCAGCCCATAGGCCGTGGGAATTCAAGAACAGCATCAAGATCGAAGCGATCTTCATCGGCGCCGTGAACAATCGTTGCCCCGATCGCCCTCGATCCTTGCGCGTATACGACCGCGTCGTCCATGTAAGTACGCAAGGGACTGGACGGTCTCTGCAAGTGTTCAGGGATGTAGTGATATCGCTTTTTTGCTACCCGGCGATCCCGATCGCTCAGTTCGATTTCCAGTAGCGTTGCAAGTAGCAGCGCATCCAAGTTTGGCGATGATTTGTCGAGGGGCATTAAAAACTCCTTTTCATCTGGACTTTTGGATCGCCTCCCTCGACCCAATCGAGTTACGTGCACAGGATAACGCGTTGCTATTTTGTTCTTTTTTGTTCTCCCGGGCGCCGTTGGCGCCCGGTTTTCTTATTTGAGCCGCTTATTGGCCTAAATTGGCCATCCTATGCGACTCGGGACAGGCCGGAAGTCTGTTGATTATCAGCTGCAGCCGCTGGTGGAGCCGCAGGTGTCGCATTTCAGGCAGGTGCCGTTGCGTACCATGGTGAAGTTTCCGCATTCCGAGCAGCTCTCGCCTTCGTAACCCTTCATCCGGGCCTGGGCGATCTGCTGAGCTGCGGTTTTCACCTGCGGGGCAGGGGCCGAAGTCACTTCGACTGCGGCGGCTGCTTCCGAGCCGCGGGCGAAGGCCGTTGCGACGGCGGAGGTCTGGGCGGCGATCGTTGTGCCCAGTTCCACTTTCACCGCTTCGGTGATTTCACCCGCCGGTTCATTGCCGGAGACGAGGCGGAAGCGCTCGGTCTGGCCGCGGACGAGGCCGTGGGAAACCACACCACCCGAGCTACCCTTGTCCATGGTCTTGACTGCGCCTGCGCTGACCGGGCCGCTGAAGGCTTCCGGCGGAACGTGGGCAAGGTCATGACGGCCGAGATAGGAGACCGCCAGTTCGCGGAACACGTAGTCGAGGATCGACGTCGCGTTCTTGATCGCGTCGTTGCCCTGGACCATGCCGGCCGGTTCGAACTTGGTGAAGGTGAACGCGTCGACATATTCCTCGAGCGGCACACCGTACTGCAGGCCAAGCGAAACGGAGATCGCGAAGTTGTTGATGAATGCCCGGAGCGCCGACCCTTCCTTGTTCATGTCGAGGAAGATTTCGCCGAGACGGCCATCATCATATTCGCCGGTGCGCAGGAAGATGGTGTGACCACCGATCTTTGCCTTCTGGGTGTAGCCCTTGCGGCGGGTCGGCAGTTTTTCCTGTTCGCGAACAACGCGTTCGACGATCCGCTCGACAATGCGTTCGGCAACGACTTCAGCCTTGGCAGCCAGCGGCTTGGCAGCCAGCGCCTCGATGGCGTCATCCTCGTCTTCGTCCTCATCGGCCAGAAGCTGGGAGTTGAGCGGCTGGGACAGTTTGGAGCCATCGCGGTAAAGGGCGTTCGCCTTGAGGGCGAGCTTCCAGGAGAGCATGTAGGCTTCCTTGCAGTCCTCGACCGTCGCATCGTTCGGCATGTTGATCGTCTTGGAGATCGCGCCGGAGATGAACGGCTGGGCAGCAGCCATCATGCGGATGTGGCTTTCCACCGACAGGAAGCGCTTGCCGATACGGCCGCACGGGTTGGCGCAGTCGAAGACCGGGTAATGCTCTTCCTTCAGGAAGGGAGCACCTTCCAGGGTCATTGCACCGCAGACATGGGTGTTGGCGGCTTCGATGTCGGCCTTTGAGTAGCCGAGGAAGGTCAGGAGGTCGAATTCCGGATCTTCCAGTTGCTCGTCGGAAACACCGAGCGCCTTCATCTGCTCGTCGCCGAGGGTCCAGCGGTTGAAGACGAACTTGATGTCGAAGGCCGACTTCATGCCGTCCTTCAGCTTGGTCAGGCTTTCGTCGCTGAAGCCCTTGGTCTTCAGTGCGGACGGGTTGACGCCAGGTGCCTGGTCGATGGAGCCATGGCCAACGGCATAGGCTTCGATCTCGCCAATCTCGCTTTCCGAATAGCCAAGCTTGCGCAGGGCTTCGGGAACGGCGCGGTTGATGATCTTGAAGTAGCCGCCACCGGCCAGCTTCTTGAACTTCACCAGCGCGAAGTCGGGCTCGATACCGGTCGTGTCGCAGTCCATGACCAGACCGATGGTGCCGGTCGGGGCAATCACGGTGGACTGGGCGTTGCGGTAGCCGTTCTTTTCGCCGAGTTCGAGTGCGCGGTCCCAGGCTTTCTGGGCGCGTTCGATCAAGACCTTGTCCGGGCAGGAGGCATGGTCGAGCGCGACCGGTGCCGTGTTCAGGCCCTCGTAGCCCTCGGCTTCGCCATAGGCTGCCCGGCGGTGGTTACGCATGACGCGCAGCATGTGGTTCGCGTTTTTCTTGTAGCCCGGGAAGGCGCCAAGTTCGCCGGCCATTTCCGCCGAAGTGGCGTAGGCAACACCGGTCATGACGGCGGTGAGCGCACCGCAAAGCGCGCGGCCTTCATCGCTGTCGTAGGGAATGCCGGAGGTCATCAGCAGGCCGCCGATGTTGGCATAGCCGAGACCAAGGGTGCGGAACTTGTAAGACAGTTCTGCAATTTCCTTGGACGGGAACTGGGCCATCAGCACCGAGATTTCCAGAACGATGGTCCACAGACGGACGGCATGCTCGTAGTTGTCGATGTCGAAGGACCGGTCTTCCCGGCGGAACTGCATCAGGTTCAGGGACGCCAGGTTACAGGCCGTATCGTCCAGGAACATGTATTCCGAGCACGGATTGGACGCGCGGATCTCTCCATCAGCCAGGCAGGTGTGCCAGTCGTTGATAGTGGTGTGATACTGCAGGCCCGGATCTGCGGAGGCCCAGGCGGCGTAGCCGATCTGTTCCCACAGTTCCTTGGCCTTGACGGTCTTCAGAACGTCGCCGGTCCGGCGGGCGGTCAGGTCCCAGGTGCTGTCCTCGACAACGGCATTCAGGAAGCCGTCGGTCACGCGCACCGAGTTGTTGGAGTTCTGGCCGGCAACCGTCAGATAGGCTTCGGAATCCCAGTCCGTGTTGAAGGTCGGGAATTCGATCTTGGTGAAACCCTGGCGGGCGAACTGAATGACGCGCTGGATGTAGTTTTCCGGCACCATCATCTTCTTGGCGGCACGGATTTCGCGCTTCAGGGCCGGGTTCTTGGCCGGGTCGAAGCAGTCGCCGTTGTCCGCTTCGCAGTTGACACAGGCGCGCATGATCGCGGAAAGGTGCTTCTGGCAGATCTTGGAGCCGGTGACGAGGGCTGCCACCTTCTGCTCTTCCTTGACCTTCCAGTTGATGTATTCCTCGATATCCGGGTGGTCGACATCGACCACGACCATCTTGGCCGCACGGCGCGTGGTGCCGCCGGATTTGATCGCGCCGGCTGCCCGGTCGCCGATCTTCAGGAAGCTCATCAGGCCGGAAGATTTGCCACCACCGGAAAGACGCTCGCCTTCAGCGCGGACATGGGAGAAGTTCGAGCCGGTGCCGGAGCCGTATTTGAAGAGGCGCGCTTCGCGAACCCAAAGGTCCATGATGCCGCCTTCGTTCACCAGGTCGTCGCCGACGGACTGGATGAAGCAGGCATGCGGCTGTGGGTGTTCGTAGGCGCTCTTGGATTTGACGAGCTTGCCGGACTGGAAGTCGACATAGAAGTGACCCTGGCCCGGGCCGTCAATGCCATAGGCCCAATGCAGGCCGGTGTTGAACCACTGCGGGGAGTTCGGCGCCACCTTCTGGGTCGCCAGCATGTAACGCAGTTCGTCGTAGAAAGCCTGGGCGTCGGATTCCTTGTCGAAATAGCCGCCTTTCCAGCCCCAGTAGGTCCAGGTGCCTGCGAGGCGGTCGAAGACCTGGCGGCCGTCGATTTCAGAACCGTAACGCTCGTCCTCGGGCAGGTCTGCCAGTGCGGCCTCATCTGCCTCATGGCGCCACAGCCAGGACGGGACGGTGTTTTCTTCAACAGCCTTCAGCTTGGCCGGAACGCCGGCCTTGCGGAAATACTTCTGAGCCAGAATGTCGGACGCGACCTGCGAAAACTGGGCCGGGACCTGAATGTTCTCAAGACGGAACACAATGGATCCGTCCGGATTCCGGATTTCGCTGGTAGCGTTCCGGAATTCAACGCTGGCGTAAGGCGATTGACCTTCCTTGGTGTAGCGCCGCTCGATCCGCATCTTCTCAAGTCCCCTTTTAGATTACCGCCGGTTCCCCCGAACCGGGCTTGACCGCATCGCATCCGACGTGGCGTGGCCGCCTGCCTCTAAGTTCGGATGCCGCCCTGCACGTTACAGGCTTCGAGCCTGTATGTAGCGTATCTTGTGTTTCTATCCACTATATATAGTGGTCATCAACAGGTTTGTCACGACATGCGCCCGGAACTCGGCACAACAAAACCCGTCTCCCGGCTTTGGGGGCAAAGACCTGGAGCGGTACGCTTGATACTGGTGGTTTTGGATGACCGGAGCGCCCGGTTGGGCTCCCGACTACTCACATCGCAATGATGAGAAACTAATGTAAACGAATTCTTAAGGTCAAGGTCGGAGTGACAACAGCTAGTGCCTGGATTGTGGGCAAACGCAAAATCTTGTGTGGCTGTGTGGATAATGGGGACCGGAGCGGGGACAGTGTTTTAGCAAGGAATTTAGCGCTTGCTTTCCCGGCGAAGGAGTGCCCGCGCGGCAGGCACAAGTCCCTGTGGATGACGATAGACCGGATTTAATGACAATTTGAAGAAAATGGCAGTGACCGACTTCAACCGGGTTTAAGCCGGGTCTGGTTTCATGCGGACGGGATAGGGAAAAAGGTCCGCATTTCATGAAACATCACGCCGCATTCGGACTAGCGATGGAGGACATCGATGCTGTCGTCGTGGAAGACAGCAAACCGATGCAGACGATTCTCCGTTCGATACTGCTCAGTTTCAAGGTCGCGCGTGTGAGGGTGTTCGATTCGGTCGACGAGGCACTCGAGGCGAGTCTCGCCGAACCACCCAACGTGATTCTCACCGACTGGCGCATGGCGCCGACATCCGGTTACCAGTTTCTGCGCCTTGTGCGGCACCGCCATATGGAGCCGCTCTGCTATGTGCCGATTCTGTTCATCACTGCGCATGGCACACGGCCGCTGGTGGACAAGGCTCTGCGGGCAGGGGCGCACCATGTGCTGGTCAAGCCGGTTTCGCCGTCAACGCTTTTCAAGCGCCTCAAATGGCTTCTGGCCGACGACCGGCCGATGATCCTGGAGAACTCGGGTTTCTACAACATCTATGGCATTCAGAAGGCCATGGATGAGCAGGCGGAAAAGATGCAGTCGCTTGCCGGGGCCCGGTTGCACCACCGCGTTGCCACGCAAAAGCGCGCCGAGGTGGAAGGGGCTGTGGAAGCTGCGTTCGACACCAAGGAGGAAGAACCGCCAAAGGTCTTCGCCGGGGTCAAGAAAGAAGCGCCGCCCAAACAGCATTCGGCAGCGGCCAAGCATATCCGCAATGCCGGCTTTGCCCCGTTCAAGGGTTTGAAACTTCACTGAGGCGGTCTGTTTGTGACCAACAGGGCGAGGTGCGCTCCGAGCGCGGCTGCGGCAATCGGCCCGCAGGCGCAAAAACCCGTTCTTTTCTGGTTGCCAAGTCTGGACAGACGCAGCCGATGCCGCCATAGTCCGCCGAAATTCGTCCCGCTGTAAAAGCGGGGCAAAGGATGTCTCCGACTTGCAATCAAGGGACCTTCAAAGGGCCATGAAAACTCTGCTGCTTGAACTGTTTACCTGGTGGAACAGCCAGACGATGGGCACCCGCTTCTTTACGTGGCGCAAGGGTGAGTTTGTCGGTGAGGATGAGTTCGGCAACAAATATTACAAGGAACGCGCGGGCAAAAGGCGCTGGGTGATCTACAACGGTCTAGCAGAAGCTTCCGCCATTCCTCCGGGCTGGCACGGCTGGATGCACCACCGCGTCGACACGCCGCCATCCGATGAAACCTATCACGCCAAGCACTGGCAGCAGGGCCACCGGGCCAATCCGACGGGCACACCTGCAGCATACCGGCCGCATGGCTCAATCCTGACCCCGGAAAAACGTCCGGAAGTGACCGGCGATTACGAAGCCTGGACACCGGGCGGCTGATCACAATCTGTAGACACCAAGACTGAAAAGCCCCGCAACTGCGGGGCTTTTTTCGTTTCGGGCCGAGCAGAGGTTCAAGAAACCGACCCTGCTGCAGACGTGGGCCGATTGCGTGTCGTCTGCAGAGGTGTCCTCAGATTATCCACGTTTAGTTTGAGAATTTCAAAAGGGGTATACGTAAATTTATTTTGCAATTCATAGTATATAATATGATTTATTTTTGTAATGGAAATATTTATTAGTGATTTGAAACACATTACGCAAGGTAAAATAAGATACAAGGAGTAAGGAATTAATATTGGTCATGGAGAAGACAAATGGACCAGGCATGGATGAAGCTCCAGGAGCTCAGCAATCGTCTTAACAATGTCTGCAAACCGGCCTGGGAAAATATCCTGATCAAGACAGGCAGCAGTTATGTGAACGCTGATGAAGCGGTTCGAAAGCTATTGCCGAAAGGACATGATACAGAGCCTGGCTGGGCCTGGACGGCGTTAAAGGGCACCATGAAAGGTCCTCTGGCTGCCGTAATCACCAATCCCGTGGCGGCAGGAATTGCGACTTTTTACATCATCGATGCCGTCAAGGGCGAAAAAGAACCGCTTCCGTCGCCGCCGCAGTTTGATACCAATCCTCAGAAATATCTTCAGTACATCAAGTTTCACTACAACTTGGTCTATATCAATTCCACTCAGAAGATACTGAAAATGCAGGAAGCAGCGCGCACGGGCGGCTCGGTTGATATCGAACAGCTCCGGCGCTCGCTGGAGCGGTCGCCATTCGCGCATGTGCCGCGAGGCTACAAATGGTTCAAGCACGACAAACTGGAAGAAAACATCGAAGCCGGGTTATGGGCGATATGGCTGAACAACCTCAGCAGCAGCCACAAACTGGAACAGGTTTCCCGCGCGATGGGGGAGGATGACCGACACAGTGCCAGCGGTGCGGCTCGAAAGTCCGACGGGAAGTACCGTCACCACTTGTGGAAGAGGCTGAAGGAGCTGGGAGCGTTCGACCGGGCTTATTCGGGCGGGGTGAAAAAGCGTGACAACGCGAAATCCACCGATGTTTTCATGGGTAGCGGCACGCCCTCTTACGAATATGAATTCTGGCTCAAGATAGCCCGGGATTTCTGGGCAAAAAATCAGTCACCGACGGACATGTTCTATATCGCCCTGGAGGAACCGGCAGCCGAACTGGCTTTCCGGAACGCCATGAGGACGTTTGAATCGCAAGATTTTACGCACAGAATGAGCGCTTTCCTTTCGCCCTCCTGGTCGACAATTCGCGATATGGTCGGCACTGGCAAAGGCGGAAAGAACTGAGCGCGTCACGCTGGTTTATGAAGCCTGAAAAGGTTCCTTTCGCCCATTCAAGGCCAGGACTGCTTGGCGACCAGGCGTCTGAAAGCCAAGGCATCGCCAGACCGTTTCGGGTCTGTTGTTGGCGTACCAGGTCCTGCTCTGCCGGTGACGATTTACTGTTGGAAGCGGGAGGACCTAACGCTCGTGCCAGCTATCAATCACCGCCAACACCTCCTGACCGCTGGCTTGCGGTGACAGGGCGTAGAAGTCGGTTTCCAGTTTCAATGCTTCACTGAGCCGTTCGTTATAGGCGGCCTGCGGCACTTCCTCGGTGCCGAACTTGCTGAGGTGATCGGTCACGAATTGTGTGTCGAGCAGGGAATAGCCACCTGCAATCAGCCGGGCGACCAGATGCGCCAGGCACACCTTCGATGCGTCGGTGCGAAAGGTGAACATGCTTTCGCCGAAAAAAGCACCGTTCAGGCTGACGCCGTAGAGCCCCCCGACCAGTTCACCGTCTTGCCAGGCCTCTATGGTGTGGCAATAGCCCATGTCGAAGAGCTCACCGTAGAGGCGTCTGATTTCGCGGTTGATCCACGTTTTCTGCCGACCCGGCATCGGGTGGGCACACCCGTCTATCACGCCCTGGAAATCCGTGCTGACCCGAACCTCGAAGACGTCGTTTCGAATCGTACGGCGCAGGCGGCGGGGCAAGTGGAAATTGTTGAGGGGAAGGATGCCGCGGCGTTCCGGTTCCAGCCAGAAGAGACCCGGGTCGTCGGCGGATTCCGCCATCGGAAACAGGCCGCAGGCATAGGCTTTCAAAAGCACCTGCGGCGTGATTTCCAGAACGATGTCGTCTTTGTAACCAGCCATGAGGCCTCACTCACCAGATGGGAAAAGACAGACCGGCAGGTGCTCAGTTCGAACAACGCAATTCTGGTCGCCACCGGAGTGCCGGAGCATCTGTTGCGCGTTCACCCGAACACGCGATGCTCCAGGCATCCGTTCCCGCAAATTGGTCAGCTGGACTTCTTCGCCAGATATTGTTCCAGCCAGTGGATGTCATACTGACCGTTCGCTATGTCCTGATTTTCCACCAGATCGCGGAAAAGCGGAATAGTTGACTTGATTTCGTCAACCACAAATTCATCCAGGCACCGGCGCAGACGCATCATGCATTCCACGCGGTTGCGCCCGTGCACGATCAACTTGCCGATTAGGCTGTCGTAGTAGGGCGGAATCTTGTAGCCCTGATAGACACCGCTGTCGACGCGAACGCCCAGACCGCCCGGCGGGTGGTAATAGGTGATGGTGCCCGGTGACGGGGTGAAGTTGACCGGATCTTCCGCATTGATGCGGCATTCGATGGCGTGGCCTTCGAACTTGATGTCGTCCTGGGTCATATCCAGCGAGCCGCCAGCCGCGATGCGGATCTGCTCGTTGACGAGGTCGATGCCGGTGATCATTTCCGTAACGGGGTGCTCCACCTGCAGGCGGGTGTTCATTTCGATGAAATAGAACTCGCCGTTTTCGTAGAGGAATTCCACCGTGCCGACGCCGCGATACTTCAGCTTGCGCATGGCGGCGGCGACGATTTCGCCGATTTCCTTGCGCTGGCTGGCATTGAGGCTCGGGGAGGGAGCTTCTTCGAGCACTTTCTGGTGACGGCGCTGCAGCGAGCAATCGCGTTCACCGAGGTGAACCGCATTGCCCTTGCCATCGCCCAGAACCTGGATCTCGATATGCCGGGGCTTGCCGAGATATTTTTCCATGTAGAGCGCGTCGTCGCCAAAGGCTGCCTTGGCTTCGGAGCGCGCCGTGGACAGAGCCGTGTCGAGTTCGGCTTCGGAGCGGGCGACCTTCATGCCGCGGCCGCCGCCACCGGCTGCTGCCTTGACCAGCACCGGGTAGCCGATTTCGCGGGCGATCGCGTGCGCGTCGTCTCCGGCCGTCACGGCGCCGTCGGAACCAGGAACAACAGGAATACCGAGGTCCTTGGCCGTCTGTTTGGCCTGGATCTTGTCGCCCATGATGCGGATGTGTTCGGCGGTCGGGCCGATGAACTCGATGCCGTGCGCTTCCAGGATTTCCGCAAATCGTGCGTTTTCCGACAGGAAGCCATAGCCCGGGTGGACTGCATCGGCACCGGTGATTTCACATGCCGCGAGAAGCTGCGGAATGTTCAGGTAGCTGTCGCGCGCTGCAGGCGGGCCAATGCAGACGCTTTCGTCTGCAAGGCGAACGTGCATGGCATCCGCGTCGGCTGTGGAATGAACCGCAACGGTGGAGATGCCGAGCTCTTTGCAGGCGCGCAGGATGCGCAGGGCAATCTCGCCGCGGTTGGCAATGAGAATCTTGGAGAACATAGCCACAGCGGCTCCTTATTCGACGATAATGAGCGGTTCGCCGAATTCCACCGGCTGCGCATCTTCCACCAGGATCTGCTTGACGGTGCCCGCCTTGGTGGCAGGAATGTGGTTCATGGTTTTCATGGCTTCGATGATCAGGATCGTCTGACCTTCCACGACCTTGTCACCAACCTGAATGAAGGCCGGTGCACCCGGCTCGGCCGCAAGATATGCCGTGCCGACCATGGGAGAGGTTACAGTTGTGCCGGCGTGAGCCGGTTCGGCTGCCGGAGCGGCCGCAGCCTGGGACGGTGCTGCTGCCGGCGCCATCGGGGCGGCCATCGGCGCGGCAACGTTCACCGGTGCGCTGATCGACATCTGACGGGCAACGCGAATACGCGTGTCGCCCTGTTCCAGTTCGATTTCCGAGAGATTTGTCTCGTCCAGGAGAACGGCGAGGTCCCGGATCAGGGCCGTGTCGAATTTCTTGTTATCATTACGCATCATGTTTGGCTCTCATACTCGGTCCGCAAGACACGCGGCTGGCCGGCTTTCCGGGCGACCGCTCCATACAGGGATGGGGTCAGACCCGGACTATCCTGCCCTGCAACTCGATCAGGGGCCGTCAGGCCGGGGCCGCAACCACGCTCTTGCTCCGCCGTTTATTCGGGCGGACAAAGATCTTTAGCCCGTCTCTTCCTGGAGGCGAGCCACGCTTCTTATAGGGATTCAATTGAAACAGGAAAACCCCCGATTTCTCACTGACATGAGGAATGGGGGTTTCCAACAGGCAAGTGGATGCCGGAACGATGTTTCGGCCCGCCGGGTCAGCAGGTGGTCTGGCCGCAGTTCTGCAGCGCGTCCAGCTTCTGGCTCAGTTCCTGGTAACCGACTGCGCCCATGACGACGTCATTGCCGATGACGTAAGACGGGGTGCCCGTCAGGCCGAGACGGTTGGCGAGGGAATAGACCTCTTCAATGGTCTGGCCGGCCTCGTCGGTCTTCATGGCTTCCTGAAGATCGTCTTCGGAAATGCCGACGGATTTCGCTGCTTCCAGGGCACTGGCACGGTTGGCCTGTCCGCGGCTCAGCAGAAGTTTTTCATGAAATTCGCCGTATTTCTCCGGTGCGATGGAGTTGACGGCAACCGCCACCTGTGCCGCTTCCACTGAGCCCTGGCCAAGAACCGGGAATTCCTTCAGGACCACTTTCAGGTCCGGGTTCTCCTCGATCAGCTTGACCATGTCGCCATGCGCACGCTTGCAGTAGCCGCAGTTGTAGTCGAAAAACTCCACGAGCGTCACGGAGCCTTCCGGATTGCCGAGCACGACCTGGCGGGACGAGTTGAAAAGAATGTCGGCGCTGTCGGTCAGCGCCTGAACGCGCGCAGCTTCGGCGGCTTCCTTTTCGCGGCGATCAAGTTCGGTCAAGGCTTCGGCGACCACTTCAGGATGCTCCAGCAGGTATTCCCGCACGATCTTTTCGATCTCGGTGCGGCTCAGGTCCTGTGCGGCAACAGGGCCGGCCAGAAGGGCGAGCGCAAGCGCGCAAGCCGACAGGATGCGCAGCAGCATCGGCGGGCAGAGCGACCCGGTCTTCAGGAACAGGGGCTTCGGGAAAATCTGGGTCATTCAAGGCTCCTCAGGCGACCGTCTCTTGCGTTCGGACGGCATCCCATACGTGTCACAGATGTCAGCGGCCGTTGTTCGGCAGATTAGGTGGGTTGTACGCTACAATGTCGTCCGCTTGAAGCCATGCTGGCGTTCCCCTCTTCAAACTTTTTTGAGCACGGGCCGCATAGCGCTTCGCCGCCTGGAAATCTCCGCTCACCATCAGGCCTTTTGCGGTCGCCAGATCAGCCTCCGCGCGCTCGCCCTGGCGGCCATGGGCAATGGCCAGCTGGCTATAGGCTACGCCCGAGTTCTGGTCTCGCTGGATTGCCTCTTTCAAGACCCGTTCGGCTTCCGGCAGATTGGATTTGTCGTTCGAGGCAACCAGCGCGTATCCGAGCCAGGTCAGGAACTGGGGCTCTGTCGGCTTGAACGACAGGGCTTTGCGGAACGGGGCAATCGCGCCTTTCGGATCGCCCCCCTCGATCAAAGCCTGCCCCTTGAGTTCGTAGTAATAGGGGTTGTTCGGCTGGGTGCGGATCAGGGCGTCGATTTCCTTGATCGCGCCTTTGCCCCGGCTCTTCATCGCGGCAATGGCGCGGGCGTACTGCGCCGGCGGGCTTTTGTCGCTGCGCGGATAGGCACGCAAGGTCGCGGACGGGTGGCTGGTGAAGGCGAACAGCTTGGCGCGGACCATGTCGTGCCGGTATTGCAGCACATAGTCTTCCGGCTGGTTGAAGTATTTCGATTTCTGCGCGTCGGTTGCCAGGCTGTTGTAGCGGTCCTGGGCCATCGGGTGGCTCTGCGCGTAAGGGTCGGCATATTTGCGGGTGAACATCTGCTGTTCCGACATGCGCTCGAAGGTCTTCAGCAGTCCGCGCGGGCTTTGTCCTGTGGCGCTCAGATATTTCAGAGCGGCCCGGTCTGCCGCGGCTTCTTCGCCGCGCTGATAGGACAGGAAGGACCGCTGGCCGACGGAACCCGACCCCATGATCACCGCACCACCGCCGGACGCGACTTCACCGGAACCGGCGGCGGCCCCCGCCGCGGCAGCGCCGGCACCCAGAATCATGCCGATGACCGAGATAATCTGGGCGTTGGCCGCTGCAGCCCGCAGACGGACAAGGTGGCGGCCTGCGATGTGTCCGGTTTCATGGGCAATCACGCCGATCACTTCGCCAGGTGTTTCCGATTCCATGATGACGCCGATGTTGATGAACATGCGGCGACTGTCGGGAACGAACGCGTTGAAGCTCTTGTCGTTGACCAGAATGATTTCCGGTTCTGAATTGGAAATACCGGCAGCCTTGAAAATGGGCGTCGCATAGTCCTTCAGAAGATGTTCCGTTTCCGCATCGCGCACCAGGGGCAGACTGCGCCCCTGCGCCATTGCAGGAAAAGAAAAAACGGGCAAGGCGAGGGCAGTTGCACAGGCAAGTGCGACCGCTTTGCGCGCCATGTTGCGCGGAAAACCAATGTTCAAAATGGCGGAACCAGGCACAGGTGCAAAACTCCAATCCGGATCGGAACGCTTTCCAGGCTCATCTTTGCAGACAGATCTCATCCTGGGACATGAATGTGTGGCGAAGGTATGGAGGTGTTCGATGCGGGTCAAGGAAACCGGCATGACAAAAAGGTAAGGTGCGCAGCTTGCATCGGCTTGGAACGGTGCAAAAACTGGTAAGGACCCGATGCGTTGCATCGAATGGAAAAATCCGCGATAGGGTGGTGCCAGTTTCTCAGCCGGATTTTCAGGTCACATGAATCAGTCTCCCTTTCAGCCGTCTCGCCGCAGCGACGTTGCACCCTTCATCGCTATGGACGTTCTTGCCGAAGCTGCGCGCCTGGAAGCACAGGGCCGCAAGATCATCCATATGGAAGTGGGGCAACCGTCGGCGCCCGCCCCGAAAGCGGCATTGGACATGGCAAGGAAGGCGCTCGACCACGGCCGTCTCGGCTATACCGAAGCCCTCGGCATCCGCCCCTTGCGCGAGGCATTGGCAGCGCATTATCGAAAGGCCTATGGCGTCGATGTTCCCGTTGAGCGGATCATGGCAACCACGGGCTCATCCGCCGGGTTCAATCTCGCCTTTCTCGCCGCGTTCGATCCCGGTGACCGCGTAGTCCTCACAGCGCCAGGGTACCCGGCCTATCGCAACATCTTGAAAGCTCTTGGTCTTGTGCCGGTCGAGATCGAAGTGGGTGCGGAAACCCGGTGGAGCCTGACGCCGGCCCATCTGGAAGAGGCTCAAAAAGAGGGACCCGTAAAAGGTGTTCTGGTTGCCAGCCCTGCCAATCCGACCGGCACGATGATGACGGCGGAGGCCCTGGAAAACCTGATCCGCTATTGCGACGATGCGGGGATCTGGTTCATATCCGACGAGATCTATCACGGCCTTGCCTACGATGGCGATGAGCGAACTGCGCTGGAAACCTCACAGAACGCCATCATCGTCAACAGCTTCTCGAAATACTACTGCATGACCGGTTGGCGGATTGGCTGGCTGGTGTTGCCGGAACAACTGGTGCGGCCGACGGAACGGATCGCCCAGAGCCTTTATATTTCCCCGCCGGAGCTGTCGCAGATCGCGGCTGGAGCGGCGCTGACTTCGGTTCAGGAGCTGGAAGCGGTCAAGGCAGGTTATGCGGCCAATCGCGCCCTGTTGCTGGACGGCCTGCCGAAGATCGGCCTCGACCGGCTCTTGCCGGTGGACGGAGCCTTTTACATCTATGCGGACATAAGCCGCTTCAGCTCGAACAGCCTCGAGTTTGCAAAACGGATGTTGCACGAGGCAGGCGTTGCGGCAACGCCTGGTGTTGATTTCGATCCCGTGCATGGTCACGAATTTCTGCGATTTTCCTTTGCCGGAGCCCATGAAGACATGAAGGACGCTTTGGAAAGGCTTTCCGGTTTTCTAGACGCCGGGCGTTAGGCACGCCGGTCCAACAGGCAGCAAAAAGGCGGCACATTGGCCGCCTTTTTCTATTTCAAAGCTGGTTGAGGGCCGTTCAGAAGAATGAACGGCCGCGCTGCCACCAGCCGCCACGCTTCGGCTTGTCTTCCTTGGTATCGTCACCAGATGTTTCGCTGGTGACGACAGGTTCGGCCGGAGCCTTGCGTGCCGGAGCTTCTTCTTCAGCGTCGGCTTCGCTGGCGACCGGCTGTTCGGACGTCGGCGTGTCGACCACGATGGTTTCAGCTTCCGCAGCTGCCGGGCTTTCTTCTGCAGCATCTGCCTGAGCCGGAGTGGCAACGCCGTCCTGCTGCGCAGTTTCGTCTGCCGGGCTATCGCCGCTTGCGTCAGACTCTGCCACGCCGTCGACGGCTGTCAGCTCATCGGTCTGTGCATCGTCCTGCGGAGCAACTTCAACGGCCTCTGTGTCGTTGCCGCTTTCAGCCGCGACTGCGGTGTCTGAACCGGCCTGATCGTCCTGCTGCTCATCAGAGGTGGCTGCCTCGCGATTGTCACCGTTGGTTTCGCCGTCATTTTCGGCGCCACCTTCAGCCTGTGCCTCGTCACCGTTGCGGCGTCCGCGGCGTCCGCCCCGGCGTCCCCGACGGCGCTTGCGGCGCGGTTCGTCGTCGCCGTCTTCTTCGCCTGAACGGGCTTCCTGTGGCTGGTCGTCATCGCCATCGCTATCGGCATCATCCGCCTCGGCGCTGGCCTGACGCGATTCGCCATCATCCTGCTGGTTGTCGGAACCGTTTCTCCGGCGCTTGCGGCGACGGCGGCGACGGCGGCCGTCGTTGTCGTCTTCCTGCTGTGCAAATTCCTCGATGTCCGGCTGCTCGGTGTCTTCGTCGATGATATCGATCGTGTCCGGCTGGACAATCGCCGGAACAGGCATCGGTACGCGGTCGCGATCAACCGGTGCACCGCGCTCCAGAACATAAAGCTGACCGTTGACCATGTCGTCCGCATGCACTTCGACATCGATGGCGAAGCGGGTTTCCAGATCGACCAGGTTCGAACGCTTCTGGTTGAGGATGTAGAGCGCCACCTGCGTGGTGGTGCGGATGATCAGATTGTGGGACGCGCCTTTCAGCAGGTTGTCCTCAACCGACCGCAGCACGTGCAGAGCGACTGATTCCACCGACCGGATCATGCCGGTGCCCTGGCAGTGCGGGCAAGGCGTGGTCGAGCTTTCCAGAACGCCGGTGCGGATGCGCTGACGCGACATTTCCAGAAGACCGAAGTGCGAGATGCGGCCAACCTGGATGCGGGCGCGGTCGTTCTTCAGGCAATCCTTCAGCTTGCGCTCGACGGACCGGTTGTTCTTCGACTCTTCCATATCGATGAAGTCGATGACAATCAGGCCAGCAAGATCGCGCAAGCGCAACTGGCGGGTCACTTCTTCCGCGGCTTCCAGGTTGGTCTGGAGCGCAGTGTCCTCGATATTGTGCTCGCGGGTCGATTTGCCGGAGTTCACGTCGATCGAAACCAGAGCTTCCGTCTGGTTGATGACAATGTAACCGCCGGATTTCAGCGTAACCTGCGGCGAGAACATGGCATCGAGCTGCGGTTCGACACCGTAGCGGATGAACAACGGCGAGGGGTCGCGATAAGGCTGGACGTTCTTCGCATGGCTCGGCATGAGCATACGCATGAAGTCCTTGGCCTCGCGGTAGCCTTCTTCGCCGGCCACAAGGACCTCGTTGATGTCCTTGTTGTATAGGTCACGGATCGACCGCTTGACCAGACTGCCTTCCTCGTAGACGAGGCTTGGAGCACTGGATTTCAAGGTCAGTTCGCGGACATTTTCCCAAAGCCGCATCAGATATTCGAAGTCGCGCTTGATCTCCGCTTTCGTCCGGCTTGCACCGGCCGTGCGCAAGATGACGCCCATGCCTTCCGGCACATCCAGTTCGGAAGCGATCTTCTTGAGACGCTTGCGGTCGGTCGGCTGGGTGATCTTGCGCGAAATGCCGCCGCCACGGGCGGTGTTCGGCATAAGTACGGAATAGCGGCCTGCCAGCGACAGATATGTGGTCAGCGCAGCGCCCTTGTTGCCGCGTTCTTCCTTGACCACCTGCACCAGAATGATCTGGCGGCGCTTGATGACTTCCTGGATCTTGTATTGCTTGCGCAGCGGGATGATGCGCTCGGGAACTTCTTCCATCGCATCTTCGGCACCGACGGATTCGACGGCATCGATGTCGTTATCGGCATCATCGTCATCGTCGTTCTGGCGCTGGCGGCGACGCCCGCGGCCTCGGCCACGCGAGCGAACCGGAGCCTCTTCCTCATCTTCGTCAGTTTCTTCCGAGGAAGAGGAAGCTTCGTCGTCTTCTTCGTCCGAGACGTCCTCGTCTGCGCTACGTGCAGACACGGCTTCGCCATCCGTTTCGTCGGCAGCTTTTACGGCCTCTTCGTCGCCCTCTGTGGCTTCGTCGGAGGCATCCGCTTCAACCTTGTCGCTTGCAACGGAATCGGTGGCTTCATTTCGGGCTGCACGGGAGCGGCGACGGCGCTTCGGCTTTTCTTCGCCGTCCGAATCGTCGCGCTGCCTGTCGGCCGCTTCCGCTGCCAGCAGGGCTTCGCGGTCAGCTACAGGGATCTGGTAATAGTCCGGGTGAATTTCGCTGAAGGCGAGGAACCCGTGGCGGTTGCCGCCATATTCGACGAATGCCGCCTGCAAGGAAGGCTCAACCCGCGTTACCTTTGCAAGATAGATATTGCCGCGAAGCTGCTTCCGGTTAGCTGCTTCAAAGTCGAATTCTTCAACCCGATTGCCACGCACGACGACGACCCGGGTCTCTTCCGGGTGGCCCGCGTCGATCAGCATTTTGTTTGCCATTATTGAACTTCTCCACGGCAGCACTCATGGGCGCATGTGCGAAACGCGCATCGCCCAGTAGGAGGATGTCTGCCGTATTTGTTTTGCTAAGATGAGAAAGAGCGTCTGCGCCCGGCGCGGTCGTATGATCAACGCAGGCAGCCGCTGAAGCGGTACCTTGCTGTATGTTGATCACCATGTGCATCGCGCGGGTCCTTCAGGCAACGCAGGCCCTTTAGTTAAGTCATTGTACCTTGCGCCGGAATGCAGCCTGGCATCGCCAATGGACCTGCATCCGGTTCCGGAATGGGTTCGCTCTCAACGGCCGCCGAAAAACCTCGCCGGGGAAACTGCCGTTTTGTAAGGGCATCACGTTGCGAGGCGGGCGGTTTCAAAGAGGTGCCGATACCAGATCCACTTTCTTCCAGGGCTTGTCTTGAAGCGGCAGAACGGCCTCTGTTCTGTCGTTAGAAGGCCTGGGAATGCGATAGCGTTGTGGATAGATACCCATGTCCGCTACCCGGGACGGTATCGGTTTCAAACCGAAATCCGTAAGGTACTTTTACGGTCCGACGCAGCGCATTGCAAGCAATGTGAATTGGATATGGCATTTTCCTTGCGTAGCGTATGGCGTATGACAGGGCTGGTGGGGGGCTCTGTACGCGACGTTTTCGAACAACGTGACCGAAATAATTGAGTTCAAGGACGGAATGAAACCGCAAGTAAACCATGCCCTGAGCGCAGTTTTGAGACTGGCGATGTCTGTTGCCGTGGTTCTGGGCCTCGGTGCCGGCGCGCTCTCCGGGTTGAGCTTGACTGCATCTGCCGAGCCGGAGAAAGCCCAGGTGACCGGAGCACGCGTGGCGGGTGATGAAACGCGCACGCGATTCGTTCTGGATATGAATCGGCAAGTGACGCCGGTCATTTCCGGCCTCGCCAATCCGGACAGGCTGATTATCGATCTCCCGGAAGTGGAGTTTTCAATACCGGCCGATTCCGGCGAAAGCGGCCGGGGGCTCGTCGCCGACTGGCGCTTTGGCCTGTTCGCGGTGGGCAGATCCCGCGTGGTGATGGACCTGACGGGGCCGGTCAAGGTCGACAAGACGTTCTTCCTTCCAGCCGTCGACGACCAGCCGGCCAGGCTTGTGGTCGATCTGGTGAGTGCCTCTACCGAGGATTTCAGGACCTTTGTCGAAACCTCCAGGCCGAAGCGTGTCATAGCCAGAGACAATTCCGCGCCCAAGAGTGACCGGTTGACCGCGCCAAAGAACAGGGAAAAGCCGTTGATCGTTCTCGATCCGGGCCACGGCGGCATCGATACCGGGGCGATTGGCGTTCACGGAACCCTCGAAAAGGCGATCGTGCTCGATTTTGCAAAGCTTCTCAAGGAGAAGCTGGACGAAAGCGGTCTCTACAATGTGCGACTGACCCGGGATGACGACACATTCATTCCACTGGGGCGCCGGGTTGAGATCGGTCATGAACTCGAAGCCGACCTTTTCATTTCCATTCATGCCGATTCTGTTCGGCGCGGTCAGAAATTTGCACGTGGGGCGACCGTTTACACGATTTCCGACAGAGCATCCGACCAATTGGCCGAGGACCTGGCCCAGTCGGAAAACATGTCGGATGTCATCGCAGGTGTGGATCTTGCGGAAGAGCCGACCGAGGTCACCGATATCCTGATCGATCTGGCGCGGCGCGAAACGAGGTCGTTTTCGGTTTATTTTGCCAGATCGCTGGTGGATGAGCTGAAAAGCGCGGTCCGGCTGATCAATAACCCGCATCGTTCTGCCGGCTTCCGGGTGCTGAAAGCGCACGATGTTCCGTCCGTTCTGGTCGAACTCGGCTACCTGTCCAACGAACATGACGAGAAGCTTCTGATTTCGGACGAATGGCGCGAGCGCATGTCCAAGGCCGTGACGGAGGCCGTCCATGGATTCTTCCGGCCCCGACTGGCCCGGCAGCAAGCTCCACCGTCCCAGTAAAAATCCTTGCATTGCTTTAAAATTGGCAGCTTTGCACTGGCGATTGCCTCAGCATCGCCATATTGGTGCACGAGGAAGGCAGACAAGTTTGTGCGACTGTTTGCATCTGTGATGCTGAGCAAAAGTTTCCGTGTTAGAAAGCTGGAAGCGCTAAGAACGGGGAAAGACGAGCCCGCGGTATGAAATTTTTGGTGAAGTTTTTTGGCTACCTGTTCGGAATCGGCGCGATCTTTGCGCTGCTGATTGCTGCCGGGGTCTGGATGTACCTGCAGGACCTGACAAAGGACCTGCCGGATTATACGGCCCTGAAGAACTATGAGCCGCCGGTGATGACCCGCGTGCATGCGGCCGATGGTAGCCTTATGGCCGAATATGCGACCCAGCGGCGCATGTTCCTGCCGATCCAGGCCATACCGGACCAGGTCAAGCAGGCTTTTGTCGCGGCCGAAGACAAGAATTTCTACACCCACATCGGTGTCGACCCGGAAGGCATTGCCCGTGCAGCGGTGCGCTTCATCCAGAATTACGGCTCTGGCCGCCGTCCGGAAGGCGCTTCGACCATTACGCAGCAGGTTGCAAAGAACTTTCTGTTGTCGGATCTCGTGAGCGAGGAGCGCGAACGCCGTTCTGCCGCCTATGAGCGCAAGGTCAAGGAAGCCATCCTGTCGCTGCGCATCGAGCAGGCCTACACCAAGGACGAAATTCTCGAGCTTTATCTCAACGAGATCTATTTCGGTTTCGGTGCCTACGGCGTCGCGGCTGCGTCGCTTATCTATTTCGACAAGTCCGTGCATGAGTTGTCGCTCGAAGAAATCGCCTATATGGCGGCGCTGCCGAAAGGCCCGAGCAACTATCATCCCTACAGGAAGACCGAAGCTGCCATCGCGCGGCGCAACTATGTGATCGACCGTATGGTCGCGGACGGTTACGTCAGCGCCGAGGAAGGCGAGGAAGCCAAACAGAAGCCGATAGTCGTCAAACCGCGTGAAACCGGGTCCCGTCTGTTCGCCGCCGAGTATTTCACCGAAGAAGTTCGCCGCGAAGTGGCTGACATTTTCGGCGACAAACGCCTTTACGAAGGCGGGCTTTCGGTGCGCTCGACGCTTGACCCGGAAATGCAGAAGCTCGCCCGCAAGTCGCTGATGGATGGTCTGATCGCCTTCGATCACCAGCGCGGCAGTTGGAATGGCCCGGTCGACAAAATCACCCTTGGTGCCGATTGGGGCATTGATCTGGCAAAGGTGGAAGCCTTGAGCGATCTTCCCGAGTGGAAGCTTGCGGTGGTTCTGGAGGCCGGCGGCGAGGAAGCCACGATCGGCGTCCAGCCGGAGCGTAAGGTCAGCGGCCAGCTCTCGGACGAACGCAAGACCGGTCCCTTGTATCTTAGCACCATGAAATGGGCTCGCATCAAAGGCAGGGCGCCGAGCGCCGTCTCCGACGTACTGACGCCTGGTGACGTGGTTTATGTGGAAGAGAGCCCGGTTGCACCGGGAAGCTACGAACTGCGTCAGATCCCGAAGGTTTCGGGCGCGCTGGTTGCGATGGACCCCTATACCGGTCGTGTGCTTGCCCTTGTCGGCGGCTTCAGCTTCGCGCAGAGCGAGTTCAACCGTGCAACGCAAGCCTACCGTCAGCCAGGTTCCTCCTTCAAACCGTTCCTCTACGCAGCGGCGCTCGATAACGGCTACACGCCATCGTCGGTGATCATGGATGCGCCTCTGGAAATCAGCCAGGGTCCGGGTCTCGGAACCTGGCGCCCGCAGAACTACGGCGGCAAATTCTACGGCCCGTCGACCTTGCGCACGGGGATCGAGCTGTCGCGGAACGTCATGACCGTCCGGCTCGCGCAGGACATGGGCATGCCGCTGGTTGCCGAATATGCAAAGCGTTTCGGGATCTACGACAACATGCTGCCGGTCCTGTCCATGTCGCTCGGTGCGGGGGAAACCACCGTGCTGCGCCTGACGACGGCCTATGCGACCATCGCCAATGGCGGTAGGAAAGTGCGCCCGACCCTGATCGACCGTATCCAGGACCGTTACGGCCGCACCATCTACAAGCACGACAGCCGCATTTGCGACGGCTGCACGCAGGATGTCTGGGAAGGGCAGGACGAGCCGACCCTCATCGATGACCGCGAGCAGGTCCTCGACCCGATGACCGCCTATCAGATCACGTCCATGATGGAAGGCGTGGTCCAGCGCGGAACGGCAACATCCGTTCGTGCGGTCGGACGTCCGGTCGCCGGCAAGACCGGTACCACCAACGACGAAAAAGACGCCTGGTTCATGGGGTTCACCCCGGATCTGGCCGTTGGCGTGTTCGTTGGCTATGACAACCCGAAACCGATGGGCCGCGGGGCAACCGGAGGTCAGGTGGCGGCGCCTATCTTCACAAACTTCGTGAAGGCGGCGCTGGCCGACCAGCCGCCGGTGGAGTTCCGCGTACCCAAGGGGCTGCAGCTCATTCCGATCAACCGCCGCACCGGTCTGAGAACCGCAGCAGGTGCCCCGGGCTCCATCCTGGAAGCCTTCAAACCGGGCATGGCTCCGCCGGACAGCTATTCCGTGATCGGCTTTCAGGACACGATGGGTGTTCCGACGGCTGTCTCTCCGGAAGCGCAGCAGGCTGTTACGGTCGGCACAGGCGGTCTTTACTGATCTGAGCTTGGCCAAGGTGCAGCCTGACCGGCCGGTCGGCTGGGGATCCGTTTCGACGGTTTACAGCGCAGCCCGGCTTGGGTAATGTCCCGCTCCAATTCTCGGCCCGGTGTTTCTTTGTGGAGACCGGGCCGCTTCACATCAAAAGCGAGGTATCCGATGCGCGCCGAAATGGAAGCGATCGTCGATGAAATCAAGCAGGCCATAAGCCTGCTGAGGAGGCATCTTTGACTGGGATCAGGCCGTTGTCCGTCTGGAAGAGCTGAACGCCCTTTCCGAAGATCCGAATCTGTGGAATGAGCCCACGAAGGCACAGAAGCTGATGCGCGAGCGTCAGCAGCTTGATGACAGCATCAGTGGCATCAAATCGCTGGAGCAGGACCTTTCCGACAATATCGAGCTGATCGAACTTGGCGAGATGGAAGACGATAAATCCGTCGTTGCCGATGCCGAGGAAGCTCTTCGCGGTCTGAAAGGCAAGGTCAACCAGCTTCAGCTCAATTCGCTCTTGTCCGGCGAGGCGGATGCGAATGATACCTACCTGGAAATCAACTCGGGCGCCGGCGGCACCGAGAGCCAGGACTGGGCATCCATGCTGCTGCGGATGTACCGCCGGTGGGCGGAAAAACACGGCTTCAAGGTGGAAGTGCTGGAATATCATGACGGTGAAGAAGCGGGTATCAAATCCGCGACCTTGCTGATCAAGGGTGAAAACGCCTACGGCTGGCTGAAGACCGAGTCGGGCGTGCACCGGCTTGTGCGGATTTCGCCCTATGACAGCAATGCGCGCCGTCATACCAGTTTCTCCAGCGCCTGGGTCTATCCGGTGATCGATGATTCCATTGATATCGACATCAACGAGAGCGATTGCCGCATCGATACCTATCGCGCCTCGGGTGCGGGCGGGCAGCACGTCAACACCACCGACTCCGCCGTGCGTATCACGCACCAGCCAACCGGTATCGTGGTGCAGTGCCAATCCGAGCGCTCACAGCACAAGAACCGGGCAACCGCCTGGTCCATGCTGAAGGCCCGTCTTTACGAGGCGGAACTGAAAAAGCGTGAAGAAGCGGCCAGTGCCGAAGCAGCCTCGAAAACAGATATCGGCTGGGGGCATCAGATCCGCTCCTACGTCCTGCAACCGTATCAGTTGGTCAAGGACCTTCGCACGGGCGTTGAAAGCACGTCTCCCGGCGATGTTCTCGATGGCGACCTGGACGAGTTCATGGAAGCTGCGCTGGCTCAGCGTGTCTTCGGGGGAGACCCGGTCGAAGTCGCGGACATCGACTAAGGACACATCGTCCAGAGCACATGAAAACGGGGCCGTTGTGGCCCCGTTTTTTGTTTTTCGAAGGGAGGGTCGCTCAGAGCGCCAGCGCAGTAAAGCGGTCACCCGCGGCCAGGAAGGCGGCCGGGTTGCTGGGCTTGTCGTTTCGGCGAATCTCATAATGAAGATGCGGGCCGGTGGACCGTCCGGTGGAGCCGACATTGCCGACAAGATCACCTGCCAGGACGTGATCGCCTTCTGATACCTGAATGCGGCTCATATGGGCGTAGCGGGTAATGAAACCGTTGGCATGACGGATTTCCACCATCTTGCCGTAACCGCCGTGACGTCCCGCGCTGATCACGGTGCCCGGTGCTGTTGCCAAGACACGTGCGCCATAGGGGGCCTTGAAATCGATGCCGGTGTGCATCGCCAGACGGCCCAGAAACGGGTCGACCCGCGGGCCGTAGGTGCTGGACACCGAGCCGTTGCGTACCGGCCGTTTGATCGGCAGACGCAGCGCGGTGAACTTCACGCGGCGTAGAGTTTCAAGAGCTGTATTGGCGCGGTCCAGACGGTCGGGGAAGTTTTCTTCATTGAGCGGCTGAAACGGGCCGCCAAGAGAAGTCTTTTCACGCAAGGTCGCGTTGAGCCCGGGCGTTATGGATCTTGTGATGCCAAGAATATCCTCGATACGGCCCTCCGTGGCGATGGTGATCGCGTCAACGGCGGCCGTACTCTCCTCGTCCATGACGGAGATATCCGCCTTTACTGCGTCAAGCGCAGCCTGCTTCTCAGAGTTTTTTTTTACGTCGGCGTCGGATGCTGCGGCATCAGATGCCGGTTGCTGGAGGATGGTCAGCGGATCGAAGGACCTTGTCGAACCGTCTCGCAAGCCGAGAGCCTTGACCGGTTCTTCGATCAGTTCACTTTCACCGCCGATTGCCGACTTGTCGCTACCATCGAGGGAAGCGAGATTACGCTCGTCGAGGGAGGGTTTTTCCGGCGGCATCGGCTTGTCGCCGCTCAGGTAGATCCCGACGCTTTCTGCCCGTGCCACAAGGTCGGCTACGATGGCATGGCGCTGATTGA
The DNA here is from genome assembly GCF_000168975.1 of Roseibium aggregatum IAM 12614. Taxonomy (GTDB): domain Bacteria; phylum Pseudomonadota; class Alphaproteobacteria; order Rhizobiales; family Stappiaceae; genus Roseibium; species Roseibium aggregatum. The sequence goes on along the minus strand of NZ_AAUW01000007.1, from coordinate 267,575 downwards.
GATCCTGCTGCCGGCGCAGTACGTCCATGACCTTTATTTCGACCGTCTCCCGATCGACCATCTGGCGGCTCGTCAGATTGGCAATCTCGGTGCGCAGGCGGTCGATATGGTCCTGGTATTCCAGCACCAGCTCTGTCCGTTCCGCACTGGCTTCGGCCATCATGTCGCTGCGCATGGCGTAGTAGCCGATCGTGCCTGCGACTGCCAAGGTGGCCGTCACGCAGCCGATCGCCCCGCAAATCAGGTGGACCGGCCTCACGCTGTACGTGGTCGTCTTTGCGCCCTTTTCCAGAACCGGATGATGTGGCTCTGTGCGGGGGGCTTGATAGGTCCGCGTCGTTTCTTGGCGCTGTTGCATTGTCACTCAGTCACTGTCTGCATTCTGCAAGAGATCTGAGCCTGATTAGAATTTGGTAAGGTTAATAATTCGTCTTCATGTGTGTGAAATTTATCCGACAAGAGGCGCAAGAGGCTTGTAAAAACCAGGGGTTAGGCCTGCTTCGGAACGCGCGCGATCGTTGAAAGGCGGCTTCAGGGCTCCCCGGAAATGGCGGCGCACATAGCCCTGGAAAGCCGGCTCGGGCCTGATTCCCTGCCGGTCACACAAGAATCGGAACCATTTTGCGCCGAAGGCGACATGGTTTTTCTCGTCGCGATAGATGATGTCGAGACATTTTGCGGTGTCTTCGTCACCGATTTCGCGGGCTTTTTCGATCATCGGTGGCGTGATGTCGAGGCCTCTTGCTTCCAGGACCAGAGGGATGATGGCCAGACGAGCCGCAAGATCGTGCCCGGTGTCCTGTGCTGCCTGCCACAGACCGTCATGGGCGGGAAGATCCCCGTAAGCGGTATCCAGCTTCGCCAGGCGCTCCTGCAGCATGGCAAAATGCTTGGCTTCCTCCAGTCCGACTCGAACCCAGTCGTCGTAGTAGGATCGTGGCAGCCTGACATGCGCAAAGCGGCCAATCAGGTCCCACGTCAAATCCACGGCGTTCAGTTCGATGTGTGCAAGCGAGTGGATCAGGGCAAGGCGGCCTGCCTTGCCCTTCAGGTTGCGTTTGGGCATGTCGCGTGGGGCCAGCAGAACCGGCTTGTCCGGCCGCCCGGGCCGGTCGGGCATCCCTCCGTCCAGGGAAGGGGAGCCGAGGGCCAGGTCCCGTTGAAACCAGGCCCTTGATACAGCGTAGGCAAGCCGCACCTTTTCGGCCGTGTCCGAAGCGCAGACAATCGCCTTTGCTCCGGCAACGAGGCTGTGGGGCATGGTTTCCATTCCAGTGTGCTTCACGAGGTCGCCGGTTGCTATCGCGGTGAAGGCCTCACAGGGCCCGCGCGGCCTCAAGCACGGCATCCGCGTGGCCGGGAACTTTCACCTTCCGCCAGATCTGCGCGATCTTGCCGTCCGGACCGACGAGAAACGTGGAGCGCTCGACACCCATGTAGGTCTTGCCATACATCGATTTTTCGACCCAGACCCCATAAGCTTCGGCAGCTTCCTTCTCCGTGTCCGCCCCAAGCCTGATCGCCAGATTGTGCTTGGCGATGAACTTGTCGTGCTTTGCGGCGGTATCAGGCGACAGCCCGATGATGGTGACACCGAGTTTGGCAAAAGCGTCGGCCTGTTCGGTGAATGCGATTGCCTCCTTGGTGCAGCCCGGGGTGTCATCCTTGGGATAAAAATACACCACGACAGGCTTTCCCTTGAGGGCGCTCAGCGACACCTTGTTGCCGCCATCCCCTTCCAGTTCGAAATCCGGTGCGACATCTCCGACGGCCAATTCGCTCATCATGCCTTCCTTCTGTCAAAGTTTGTGCGTTAATGCCGGTTTCCGGCTGCTTCTGCAATGGCTGCGGTCGCTTTTAGCAAAGCTTTCGCAGTATCATCAATCGCCAAGCGACTCGTCCGGAACTGCGGTGGAATAACACGGCGCTTTGCTCCGAACTCGAACCGAAGCGCCTGTCTTACGCATGCAGGCGAAAGATTGGATTGACGTATTTGCCAAAAACCGGCGAACCTCAGAAATCGGCCAAGGTGGAGCGGCCAAAACGCAAGCGCTTTCGCTACATTGCCGCCGCCGTTCTGATTGGTCTCGTGGGCGGTCTTGTCATTCTGTTTGCAACCGGGCCGGTGCGCATTCCGCTTCTCGGCAGCCTGCTTGCCTATCAGGGTACGCGCGGACAGGTGCAGCTTTCCATCGGCAGTGCGAGTGTCGATTTTACCGCTCCGGACGGCATCAACATCCTGGTTTCCGATGCGAACGTGGACATAGCCGGCGGATCGCCCGTCAGCATCAGTTTTCCTGAACTGACCGCGCCGCTGAACCGCGATGCGCTGCTTTCCGGCAAGGTTCATTTTTCCTCTCTCAACCTTACGAAACCTCATGTGCGGATCGTCCTGGACGGCGGGCCGGCAAAGCTCCCTGAAATGGGACCGCTCATGGAGGCGGTCGACAGAGTGAGCGAGGTCGTCGACGACCAGTTTGCCCGCCGGGGCCTCAGCTTCGTCAAGATCCGGAACGCGTCTTTCGAATTGGCCGGATCATTCCCCAGGCGCTACTCGGGCATAGATGCGGACATTCTGCGCGACGAAAACCGTTCGATACGCGCCTTCGCCCGTGTCGCCGGCAATGTCTCGACCTGGCGCCTGGAACTGGCCCGCAATGCGCCCTTAGGTGCAAATGCCAAAAGCATCGGTGTAGTGGTCAACGGCATCACACTTGCCGAATTGCTTGGCCCAAGTGCCAAATCGGTGCAGGGCAAGGGGCTGGGACTTCCGGCGTCCGCGAAAATCGAAAGCCGTCTGACGGGAGACGGAAAATTCGTTTCCGCCAATGCGGTGGCCCGCATTCGAAATGGCTGGTTTCAACTTGGCAAAACGCTGGTGGCCTTCGACGATGCGGCCCTGTCTCTGCTGTTCGAGGCGGGACAGGACGCGATTGAAATTACCAGCTCGCACGTCATTCGTGGCAACTCGCGCTTCTTCTTCACGGGGTCCATCAGACCGACCGCAGGGGAAACGCCCGAGTGGCAGATCAATCTCAATTCGGAATATCCGCAGTTTGGCTCAGCCGATGTTCCTGAAGAGCCGCATATGCTGGACGGTGTCCAGGTCCGCGCCCGGTTCGACCCGCTTGAAAAACTGCTGACGGTTGACCGCTTCACGGCCCGATCCGGCAAGGCGGTTGTCCATGGGGTGGCCTCGCTGCAGATCACCCCGGAAGGCCCATATCTGGCGCTGGCCGCGGACGGCGAGCTGATACCGGTTGCCGTTGCGAAGCAGCTCTGGCCAATCACGCTTGTGCCGCCGGCACGCCAGTGGATCATCGAGCGCCTGAATGGCGGCCTGATAGAGACGGTCTCCTATACGGGCGCGCTCCGCCCGCCGGCTTTCGACCCGCGTGACCCTGATCCGGGTTGGGCGGGCAACGATATGCGCCTCGACATGACATTTTCCGACGCCGCGGTGACACCGGTTGGTGATGTTCCCCAGATCGATGGCCTCGAAGGTACGCTCACCATCAAGGACGAAACGTTGACCGTTACGGCGAAAAACGGAACGGCGACGTCTTCGAGCGGCGGTCAGGTTGTGTTGCCCGATGGTGTCTTCCAGATCCTGAACCTGCCTCAGCGGGATGGCAAGATGGCAAGCGTTTATGCGAGCATGGAAGGTTCGGCGGCCGATCTTGGCGCCATGGTCAACAGCGCGCCCTTCCGTGTGCTGGACAGGGCTGACCTCAAGAATGATGGCGTTGAAGGATCAGGTGAGCTCGACATTACCGCGTCGTTCCCGCTTGGCAAGGAAATCGATCTTGTGGATATCGACTGGCAGGCGACCGGCCGGCTGAAGAATTTTTCGGACAGCAATCCGATTATGGGGCACACGGTCCGCAAGTCGGATGTTGCACTGGAAGCCAACAAGGATCAGGTCGCGATCACCGGAAAGGGCATCCTCGACGGACTTCAGGCCGATATCGACCTGGTCGTGCCGTTGGGCGAATCCGGCGTTGCCGCGCGCCAGGACGTTGTTGTCGCACTCAACGCTCAGCAACTGAAGGACAAGGGTGTCGATCTGACTGCCTTTCTTCAGGGCAACATGACGTTGAGCGTTGCCAAGGTGAGCGACGGACAGGAATTCGTCATCGACCTGAAGCAGACGGATGTCCGGCTGCAGGCGCTCGGATGGCAGAAAGCCAAGGGTGTTCCTGCAACAGCTTCCTTCAAGCTGGTTGAGACAGACAAGCAGCGCCGGGTGAAGGATTTCAAACTTGTCTCCGAAGGGGTCGACGTTGCCGGGTCCATGCAATTGTCGCTGGCCGGTGATCTCGTCAGTGCGGCCTTCACGACATTCAAGCTGCGGCCTGGTGACGATGTCGAGGTCGACATCCAGAAGGCGGCGGACGGACGCTACGATATCATCTTCGCCGGATCGTCGTTCGACGGCCGGGGCCTGATCAAGAGCATGCGCAGCCCAGGCAGCAGCAAGGGCGCCGGTGATTTTTCAGGTGGCGCGAGAATTGCCGCCAATATCGACCGGGTGACAGGTTTCAACAATCAGGCCATCGAGAAGTTCGCGGGCAAGATCGATACAGGTGCCAAGGGACTGATTTCGGCGGATCTGAAAGGGCTGGTGAACGGCCGCGCGAATTTCGAATTCACGGTGACGGACGAGGGAGGCTCGCAAGCGGCCATCGGCCGGTTTGCGAACACCGGCGCGACGCTGCGGTTCCTCGATCTTTACAAGCGGATGCGCGGCGGTGCTGGTGTCCTCAACGTTGCAATGGCCGATGAGGACAGTTGGGTTGGCGATTTCAACGTGCGTTCTCTGAGGATCACGGAAGATCCGGCCATCCAGCGCATTCGGGAGCAGAACCGCGCCAAGCAAATACCCGACGGGCGGCCGGTCAATGTGAGTGAAGCGGCGGACACCGCGAGTTTCGAAACGCTCGACATCAACTTCTCGCGGGACGGCGATTTGCTGACCATCAGCCGAGGCGCACTTCAAGGCAATGCGCTTGGGGGAACCGTCAGCGGCTCGGTGGATCTGTCGCAACAAACGCTGAACCTGACCGGCACTTTCGTGCCGATCTACGCGCTGAACAACTTCTTCGCCAAAATCCCGCTGCTGGGATTTGCGCTCGGTGGAAACTCCGGGGAAGGCCTGATCGGCGTGACCTATCGCCTGTCGGGGTCGGTTTCCGATCCGGTGCTTTCGGTCAACCCGATTTCGGCGATTGCCCCTGGCATCTTCCGCAAGATGTTCGAGTTTCAGGCAAACTGAGCCAACAAGCTCTTCCATGCGGGGCGGGGTGGCCTGACGTTGCAGGCCTGTTTCTGACCTTTGCCAGACTAACTCTGAACTCACCAGACAGACAGGCAGAACAAAAAAAGCCGGGCAGAGCCCGGCTTCTGTCCGTCAGAGGATGGCGTCGTTGCTTAGACCGGCTTGAGAAGCACGTGCTTCTTCTTGCCCAGCGACAGTTTGACGATGCCGTCAGCGGTGACATCGGCAAGCGTGATCTGGCGCTTGTCATCCTGTTCGCCCTTGTCGTTGATCTTGACCGCACCGCCCTTGATGTTGCGGCGAACGTCTCCGTTGGAGGCGCAAAGCCCGGCGGTCACGAATGCAGAGAGGACCCCGAGACCCGCTTCCAGATCCGCCTTTGCGATTTCCACCGTCGGCAAGCCTTCGGCCGACTGGCCTTCTTCAAATGCCTTGCGAGCGGTCTCTGCAGCCGCTTCGGCGTTTTCCCGTCCGTGGATCAATGCGGTTGCTTCCGTGGCCAGGATCTTCTTGGCCTCGTTGATCTCGGAGCCCCGGAGTGCCGCAAGGCGCGCAATTTCGTCCATCGGCAGAACCGTGAAGAGCTTCATGAAGCGCTCCACGTCGGCATCTTCCGTGTTGCGCCAGTACTGCCAATAGTCATAGGCGGAAAGCTGCTCTTCGTTGAGCCACACCGCACCGGCCGCGGTCTTGCCCATTTTTGCACCCGACGATGTGGTCAGAAGCGGAGAGGTGAGGGCGAACGCTTCGACATCGGCCAACCGGCGAACGAGATCGGTACCGGACAGGATGTTGCCCCACTGGTCGGAGCCGCCCATCTGGAGGCGGCAGCCCGTGCGCCGGTAAAGCTCCAGATAATCGTAGCCCTGAAGGAGCATGTAATTGAATTCGAGGAAGGACAGATGCTGCTCACGTTCCAGGCGCAGGCGCACACTGTCTCGCTGGATCATCTGGTTGACCGAGAAGTGCCGCCCGATGTCGCGCAGGAAGTCGACATAGTTCAGTTTCAACAGCCAATCGGCATTGTCCAGCATGATGGCGTCGGTCGGACCCTCACCGAACGTGAGGAGCTTCTCGAAGACCTTGCGAATGCCGGCCTTGTTTTCCTCGATCACATCTTCTGTGAGAATCTTGCGGGATTCGTCCTTGCCGGATGGATCTCCAACACGCGTGGTGCCGCCTCCCATCAGGGCAATCGGACGGTGACCGGTCTTCTGGAACCAGTGCAGCATCATGATCGGCACGAGAGAACCGGCATGAAGGCTCGGGGCAGTGCAGTCGAAACCTATATAGGCTGTCACGGTTTCCTTCGCACAAAGTGCATCCAGACCCTTGGGGTCGGAGATCTGATGAATGAAACCGCGTTCTGAAAGAACGTTTAGAAAGTCCGATTTGAACTCGCTCATGTTCGCCTGTCCGTCCGTCTTGTGTGCCTGCCGGCATTCCTGCGGTCGTGCTCTAGCGCGTGCCGCAGGACTTGTAAATTGGGACTGCCGGAAAATCGGGACGCTGGTGCTTTCAGGTGGCGGTTAGTTGCCGGCCTGGCCGTTGGCACGCACCTTCACGCAGACGAACTTCAGCTCGCCGCCTTCCCAGGCAAGGCGCATACCTTCCGAGAGCGTCCGCGGAACGGCTTCGCTCAGTGCGGCCTGGCATTCCGCCTCATCCTGAAAGGTGCCTTCATCGGCGACTGCCCAGACATTCGGGCCAGTCAAAAGCTGAATGGATACGGCCATGATCACCCACATGGAAAACTCCTTTTTTTCTTAGCGGACCGCAAGGGGCCAGCGCTTTCAAACTCATTCCGGCGAAAGTGACGCAGCGTGATTGTGGTCACAGCCAAACGTGCCGGTGGCACCTAAATTGAAACCATCAGCAGCGCACGGAAAGCCGCTGTTCAACAATTGAAAGGAGCCGTCATGTTTCGCAAGTTTGCAATAGCCGCCGTCGCAGTCGCCACCATGGCCACCGCTGCAGTTACCATTACCCCGAATGAAGCCCATGCCAAGAACCGCGGTGGCGCGATTGCCGCTGGTGCCATTATCGGCCTTGCCGCCGGTGCCATCATCGCTTCCCAGGCGCAGCCGCGCTACTATCAGCCGGTCCGCTGTCAGAACCGTCCGGTGACCCGCTGGAGCCCTTATTACGGACGCTATATTGTCGTCGGATATCAGCGCGTCTGCTACTGATCTCATCCACAGCATCAGCGAATGGCCTCCTTCGGGAGGCTTTTTCGTCTTGAGATTTGGTTGAGCCTGCTTTTCAACTCGGAACAGTGAAATTTGCATCCGGTGTTCCATGTCTTCCGACCTTACGCAGTCTCCCTCCCGTGCCCATGGCCTCATATGCGGCACTCTGGAACCTGGCCCCCGGAATACCATCACGGATATCGGCGGTGTTTCTGTCGGCCATCGGACGCTGAATACGGGTGATCTCAGAACCGGTTTCACAGCCATCGTGCCGCATCCCGGCAACCTCTTTCGCGAGAAACTTCCCGCCGCTGTCGAGGTCATCAACGGCTTTGGAAAGAGCGCAGGCCTGATACAGGTCGACGAACTGGGAACGCTGGAAACACCAATCCTGCTGACCAACACCTTTGGCGTTGGCACCGGCGTGAATGCGCTTATCCGCAGATCGATTGCCGAAAATCCGGAAATTGGCCGCTCAACAGGCACCATCAATCCCGTGGTGATGGAATGCAACGACGGTTACCTGAGCGATATTCAGGCAATGGCCTTGAGCGAAGCCGATGCGGAAGCCGCCCTGAATGCTGCCGGTTCAACGGTCGAACAGGGCAGCGTAGGGGCCGGGACGGGCATGAGCGCGTTCGGCTTCAAGGGCGGCATAGGCACCGCCTCCCGCGTTTTTGAACTTGGTGGCCGTCAGCACAGGCTTGCCGCCCTGGTGCTTGCCAATTTTGGCCGCCCCGGCGATCTGGTGCTGCCGGATGGGCGGCGGCCGCACCCCAAGGAGGCTCGCCAGAGCGAAGAACGCGGTTCGGTCATCGTGGTTCTGGCGACCGATGTGCCGCTTGAGAGCCGGCAACTGAAAAGGATTGCCCGGCGGGCCGGGGCAGGGCTGGCGCGGCTTGGCGCTTTCTATGGCAATGGAAGCGGCGATATCGCGCTTGCCTTTTCGACTGCTGGCAGGACTGCTCATTTCGAGGAAAGCGACTTTATCGCGCGCGATGTTCTCAGGGAGGACAAGATCGATGTCCTGTTTCAGGCAACCGCCGAAACGACGCAGGAATCCGTTCTCAATGCCATGATCGCGTCTCCCGCCATGCGCGGCCGTGGCCGCAGCAAACGTGCGTCGCTTGCCGATTGGTTGCGCGTGCAAGCTTAGATCGCTCACGATTTATTCGAGCGGGATTCTTTTCAAGCTGAACTTCCTGCCTGGTGCAGGCGGTGATCACCCGTTCGGTGGAAGCAGGGACACCGCAAAACTGAGCAAACAAAAAGGCCGGGCAAATGCCCGGCCTTTCCGTTGATCTGAACCCGATGGGATCAGACAGAGTAGTACATGTCGAACTCGACCGGGTGCGGGGTCATTTCGAAACGCTCGACTTCTTCCATCTTCAGTTCAATGTAAGCGTCGATCTGGTCGTCGTCGAACACGCCGCCGGCTTTCAGGAACTCACGGTCCGCATCGGCTGCTTCCAGTGCTTCACGCAGGGAGCCGCAAACGGTCGGGATTTCTGCGAGCTCTTCGGCCGGAAGGTCGTAGAGGTTCTTGTCCATTGCATCGCCCGGGTGGATCTTGTTCTTGATCCCGTCGAGGCCGGCCATCAGCAGAGCGGAGAAGCAGAGGTACGGGTTCGCGGACGGATCCGGGAAGCGGACTTCAACGCGCTTTGCCTTCGGAGAAGCGGTGAACGGAATACGGCAAGAAGCCGAACGGTTACGCGAGGAGTATGCCAGTAGAACCGGAGCTTCGTAGCCCGGGACCAGACGCTTGTAGGAGTTGGTCGACGGGTTGGTGAAGGCATTCAGAGCCTTGGCGTGCTTCAGGATACCACCGATGAAGTACAGGCAGCTTTCCGACAGGTCGGCATACTGGTTGCCGGCAAAGGTCGGCTCGCCGTTGTTCCAGATGGACAGGTGGCAGTGCATGCCCGTGCCGTTGTCACCGAAAACCGGCTTCGGCATGAAGGTGGACGTCTTGCCGTAGGCATGTGCGACCTGGTGGACGACATACTTGTACTTCTGCATGTTGTCGGCGCAACGGGTCAGGTGATCGAACTTCATGCCGAGTTCGTGCTGTGCAGCAGCCACTTCGTGGTGATGCTTTTCGGTCGGAACGCCCATTTCTGCCATGACGGACAGCATTTCGGAACGGATGTCCTGTGCGCTGTCGACCGGCGGAACCGGGAAGTAGCCGCCCTTGGTGCGCGGACGGTGGCCGAGGTTGCCGGTTTCGTATTCGGAACCCATGTTGGACGGCAGTTCCGAGCTGTCGAGAATGAAGCCGGTGTTGTACGGGTCTGCGTTGAAGCGGACGTCGTCGAACATGAAGAATTCTGCTTCCGGACCGACGAACACGGTGTCGCCGAAGCCGCCGGACTTGACGTAGGCTTCTGCTTTCTTCGCGGTCATGCGCGGGTCGCGGTTGTAGCCTTCACCGGTGACCGGGTCGACGATGTCGCAGAAGATTGCCATTGTGGACTGTGCGAAGAACGGGTCGATGTGTGCGGATTCCGGATCCAGGATCAGCATCATGTCGGACTCGTTGATGGCTTTCCAGCCGGCAATGGACGAGCCGTCGAAGGCAACGCCTTCAGCGAACATGTCTTCGTCGACGAGTGCTACGTCCATGGTGACGTGCTGCATTTTACCCTTAGGATCGGTAAAGCGCAGGTCGACGAATTTCACGTCTTTTTCCTGAATCTCCTTAAGGATTTCAGCGGCAGTGGTCATAGTGTCCATCCCTTTAGTTTTTCATGTGAACGGTTGGGTGCTGTTCCGGTCCAGCAGAGTGTCTAAAATTTGGCTCCGTTGCGTGGGACCGGAATTCGGATTACCGGCGGTTGCCGGAATGGGTGGGTCAGATAGCGTCTATTCCGGACTCGCCGGTACGGATACGGACTGCTTCTTCGATATTAGAAACAAAGATCTTGCCGTCGCCAATGCGGCCTGTTTGCGCGGCGGATCTGATTGCGTCAACGGCTTTCTCAACCATGTCGTCGCCAAGCACGATTTCCACCTTCACCTTCGGTAGGAAATCCACGACATATTCAGCGCCGCGATAAAGTTCCGTGTGGCCCTTCTGGCGGCCAAAACCCTTGGCTTCTGTAACGGTGATGCCCTGGAGACCGACCTCTTGCAGAGCTTCTTTGACCTCGTCCAATTTGAAGGGTTTGATGATCGCTTCGATCTTTTTCATCACCTTGTGTCTCTCTCCACTTTTAAGGCCGGATAAGTTCGGCGTGCCCTTTTCCGGTGGTTCAGGTCAAAACGACCCGGCCGGGCCCGGAAGGGACCGTTGCCAGCAATAAAGCACGATGTGTGCCAACCGGGGATGACAGCCCGGAAATTTTACCCGTGCAGGGAAATCCGCCACTAAAAGCGGCAAATTTAACCAACAGGTTGGTTGTCTATCACATCTGATGTTTGTCATATGGTGACAAAATAAGCAAAGAGCCTAAAAAATAGGCTGAATGTTGTCGTTTGGTCGAAAGGCTGCTCCGCATCGCTTGCAGCAAATTGCACAATCTCCGGTCACTCGAGTGGTCTTCTTGTGGCGGCGAAGCGGGCAATGGTCGGGGGGCGCGGCAACTTCCCGGGTGAGGAACCATCCGCACCGCTGCGCGTTGCTGACAAATGGAAGGATGGAGACGGCTATGCTCTTTTATGCTTTGGCCCTCGTGGCCATAGCACTTGTTGCGGGTGTGTTCGGTGTTATGGGGATGGGGGGTGCGTCGGCGCCGGTTGCCCAAATCCTGGCCGGGTTGTTTGTAGCGGTTTTTATACTGTCGCTGATCGCAGGCGTGCTACGAAGATGAACGCGAAAACACCAGCCCCGCAGATTTCTGGCGGATGAAGCGTCTGGTTTGTGATTTTAGTGAGGGCATCTTTGCGAAGGCTTACATGGCACAATGCCAGCCAGTCCGATGAGCAGCTTCGGGAATACCTCATTCTCGCCCTGTTGCGTTCGCGTGCCTGCGTGATGCTGCAAGATGATTTGCTGAATTACCTCTACATCACCAATCTGCCGCATATTTGGTCAGTGCCTGCCGGCAACGCTCCGACGGACGAGTCGATCTTTGGCGCTGGCATTGGCAGGCAGCTTGGCGAGGCCAAGACAATGGTGTTGCAGACCGGGCAGGCCGTCAAACTGGAAGTCATGGCCGATGGTGGTCAGATTTTCGAAATCCACATCGAAACGATTGCCGGTGTCAAAGACACTTCACAGATCCTGACAACCATCGTCGATATCACCGAAAGCAGCCGCAGGGAGCAGGCGCTCAAGGATCTTCTTCTTGAGGTCAGCCACAGGTCCAAAAACCTTCTGGCGGTCATTCAGAGCCTTGCCACGCAGTCGGCTCGCTATTCAGGGTCTCTGGATCAGTTCATAGCCGAATTTCAGGGACGCATCTTTTCGTTGTCCAACTCCCAGGACCTTGTGACGGAAGCTGACTGGTTCGGGGTGCGCTTGTTCGACCTTGCGCGATCTCAGATGTTGCTGTTCGGCGCAAGGCGCGCAGTTTCGATCTCTACGACCGGTGAAAACCCTCTGCTGACACCCAATGCTGCGCTATATGTCGGGCTTGGTCTTCATGAATTGATTGCTGCAACCTTCGCCGATGCCGGGCTGGAGGGGGCTGGGGACATATCACTTACTTGCAAGACAGTGATTCATCACGGGCGGGCGTGTCTGTCTATCAACTGGAATGCAGGTCGCGCCGCTGACAAGGGTGCGGATGAGCCAGCAACAGCTAGCGATGATGAACTGCACAGGAGTGCCTTTTCCGCATTGTTGCTCGAAACGGTGCTGCCGCAATCCCTGAGCGGGTCTGCGACATTCAGTGTCTTTTTCGGCGGCATTGCCTACAGCCTGATATTTCCCAAAACCGACTACAACGTGCGCCGGGAAGTGCGTGAAGATATGGTTTGGGCCTGAGGATTACGTTGATTTTCTTGCGAGTGCGCAATAACACTTGTTTTAAAGTGATGATTCAGGATTTAATTTGGAAAGATATTTATCCGATACTTTTCTGAATATTGAAATTAACAAATGTTAAGATGGTTCTTGTTGTTTTCTTGTTGGTTCTGTAAATGATTTTTGTTGCTGCCCTCGTGAAAACTTTCTAATTCTGTGTCCTCCAAACGTTCTTCAAGGGTCAGGCCAGCGGCGATGAAAAGACACATTCCCCTTCTTGTGTTCGTGATAAGTGCGGCGATTGGCCTGTCGCTCACCTACATCATTTTGGAGCGGGAACGGGCTGTTGAGCGGCGCGAGTTCGAAATACGCGCCGAAGAGGCGGTTGACCGTATTCGCGGGCGGACCGAACAGAATTTTTCCCTCATTGCGGCGACGCATTCCTTTTTTGAAGCCGATCGCGGGTCGATATCACGGCCCAAGTTCCAGAGCTTTGCGCTGGGGCTTTTCCTGAAGGGTCATCTGTCGGGAATGCAGGGAATCGGCTTCGCCGCGTTGATGCAGACCGGCCGCGAGGAGGAAGCCAGTCAGTTGCTGCAGCGGAACTACGAACTGGAACGTGAGGTCTGGCCGGCAACAGATCAGGCGTATCGCACGCCAATCGTTCTGCTTGAGCCGCTGGATCTGCGCAACAAGGCTGCGCTGGGTTTCGATATGTTCGCAGATGAAACACGGCGAAAAGCGATGATGGCGTCCGCGGATAATCTTGCCGTGAGAGCCTCTGCCCCTGTCATGCTTGTTCAGGAAATCACGAACGAAAAGCAGACCGGCTTCCTGGCGTATCTGCCTCTTTTGGCTGAGGAGGAGGGCAGTGGAGAGCCGCTGAACGGGGAAGAGCGGATCGAAGGCTTTGTTTATGCGCCCTTCCGCGCCGGAGACCTTCATAAGGCCGCGCTGACCTCACCAACTCCGGTTCCTGTTCTCGTCAACACCACTGATGTTTCGGATGGGGCCGCCGAACACCTTTACACGTCTGAAGGCTATGAAGAACGAGCCGGAGAGGCGGAATATCTCGTCACGCGACAGATTGAAGTTGGCGGACGGGTCTGGGAGATCTCGGTCATCGAAGCTGCGCCCAAGGACTATGCCTTTCTTTATTGGCGTACGTTCATGCTTGGCTCTGTGTCGCTGCTTTTCTCTGCCGCGTTCGCGGTTTCGATTCGCTCCCGGTTGCGGGCGAGGGAAGCCAATCAGCGGCTGAAGGAAATGTCTGAAAAGACAATCCAGGAAAAGGATCTGATGCTTCAGGAAATGAAGCACAGGATCAAGAACTCGATTGCCCGCATTCTTGCGATTGCCCGGCAGACGGCCGGCGCGTCCGAAAGCCTTGAGGAATTCAACGATTCGTTCAGCTCGCGCTTGCAGGCGATGGCGAACGCACAGGATCTGCTGACCCGGTCCAGGTGGTCGAAGGCCGATCTGAAGGCGCTGCTTCTGCAAGAGCTTGAACAGGTTTTCGGCGAGGGGGCGAAGGGCATCAAGCTTGCGGGGCCGGTGGTTCAGCTCAACGAGACCGGCACGCATGCGCTCGGGCTGGTGTTCCACGAACTGGCGACGAACGCGATGAAATATTCCGACGTCTTCGCCGAGGACGGACGCTTCGAGGTTATCTGGAAAGTCGTGCCGGCGAAAAAAGGCATGCAGCTTGAACTCGATTGGGTTGAGGAGACGGGCAACGTGGTCGAAGCTCCGAAGAGTTTCGGCTTCGGCAGCAGGCTTATGGAAGCCTTGGTGGCCGGCGAGATGAACGGCAAGATCGATCGGCAATTCACCGCCAAAGGTGTCGCCATTCGCATTTCCGTTCCTCTGGTCTGAGCCCGGACACGGGGCTCAAGAGCCGGTTCAGTGCTTTCTGAGGTGGGGCTTGCAAACAGAAGAGGTGGCTGACAAATGAGCCGGCACGATGCGACCCTGCAATGTGTATTGCTGACCCCGCAGGAAATGGGACGAGCGGACCACCTCACAATCGAGGGCGGGGTTCCGGGAATTGATCTGATGGAACACGCAGGCCAGGCCGTGGCGAGAGCCGCCGCGGATATGGTGCCGGTATTCGGCCGGATTGTCGTTCTGTGCGGACCCGGCAACAATGGCGGCGACGGTTTTATTGCGGCGCGTTGCCTGGCATCGGCAGGATACGCTGTTGACGTCAGGCTGCTCAAATCGCCGGATGATTTGAAGGGCGATGCGCTTGAAGCTTTTCAGCGTATGGAACTCACTAGCTCCCTTGCCGTTGAGGGCGATTATGTCGCGAACGATTTAAGCGCCGCTCTGACAGATGCCGATCTGATTGTGGATGCACTCTTTGGTGCCGGATTGGATCGGGCTTTAAGCGGGGCAGCCGAAGCCTTGGTAAAAGCCGTCAATCAGTCCGGCGTACCAGTGTTGGCCGTTGATCTTCCGTCCGGAGTTCAGGGGGCAAATGGGGCGGTTGAAGGGGAGGCAGTCAGCGCACGGCAGACGGTCACCTTCTTCCGTCAGAAGCCGGGACATCTGCTTTATCCAGGCCGGCAGCACTGCGGGCGGACAATCGTTGCGCAGATCGGCATCGAGGCGGATGTGCTCGATCAAATCGCGCCCGCCACATTCGTCAACGGTCCCGATCTCTGGTTGGGCAGTTGGCCGCAAGCTCTTCCAACAGGTCACAAATATTCCCGAGGACATGCGGTTGTCTTCGGCGGTCCGGTCACAGCAACTGGCGCGGCGCGGCTGTCGGCAGGTGCAGCGTTGCGGGCAGGGGCAGGCCTTGTCACGCTGGCCTCGCCCCCGGATGCGCTCCTGGTCAACGCAAGCCATCTGACAGCGGTGATGCTGAAGAAGGTTGCACCCGAAACCGGTATTCGCGATCTTCTGTCGGATCAGCGCCTGAACGCGGTCCTGATCGGCCCGGGTTATGGTGTCGGCGAAAAGACCTGCTTGGCAGTTGCGGAGATCCTGGATGCCAATCGTGCAGTTGTTTGCGATGCTGATGCTCTGACGAGTTTCGCTGATGACCCAAGCCGCTTGTTCAGCCGTCTCAAATCGCATCCCGAGCCGGTTGTCCTGACGCCGCACGAAGGGGAGTTTGCCCGTCTTTTCCCCGATCTTTCCGGCGACAAATTGTTCCGCGCTCGCGAGGCGGCGCGAAGATCCGGTGCTGTCCTGATTCTGAAAGGGCCGGACAGCGTTATTGCCGCGCCGGATGGGCGTGCGGCGATCAATAGCAATGCGCCGCCGTGGCTTGCGACGGCAGGATCCGGCGATGTGCTTGCCGGCATTGTTGTCGGTCTGCTGGCGCAGGGTGTTCCCGGCTTTGAAGCGGCTGCCATGGCGGTCTGGCTCCATGGTGAAGCGGGCCGGGAGGCAGGGCCGGGACTGACCTCCGAGGATCTGGAGAGCGCCCTCAAGCCTGTGCTTCGCGCGCTTGTGGAGAAACCCGATTGCCCGTGAGGCAGGGCGCTGCTTTTTCCTTTGACGGGAAAATCAGCGATGTTATAGAGGCCCCGCTTCAATCGCGGGG
Organism: Roseibium aggregatum IAM 12614; assembly: GCF_000168975.1. Taxonomy (GTDB): domain Bacteria; phylum Pseudomonadota; class Alphaproteobacteria; order Rhizobiales; family Stappiaceae; genus Roseibium; species Roseibium aggregatum. Next base: position 251,643 of record NZ_AAUW01000007.1, on the reverse strand, counting down.
TGCCCCGTCACTCATGAGCGATGCGGATGTGGTGAAATTGGTAGACACGCCAGATTTAGGTTCTGGTGCCGCAAGGCGTGGGGGTTCAAGTCCCTCCATCCGCACCATTCTTTTCAAAATCACGATGTTCCAGCCTGGCGATATCCGGGCGGAATGAGCGTCAGTTTGCAGCAGTGATCCTGTGCGATTGACCTTCGCGTTGTGCGTTGAAGGCCCTTTCGCTTCATCCGTGCAGAGGGGCGCGCTTGGTTGTGGAGCGGCGGTGAGGCCGATGCGGCGGGGGCGGTATCCGGTTGCGAAGGACGCTACCCGAATGCCGGTGGGCCCAAGGGCTGGCGTTTCGACCCAGGTGGTCGGAAAAGATCAAAACGCCATGCCAAAAGAGCCGATTTCTGGCGATTTAGGCCAGCAAAACCCCGCTCTCCCCTTGACACTTTCGGGCCTACGCAGTATCGCGCTCCCATCGTGCGTCTTGGACTGCGTTCAAGGCGATGCGTTGCCGTTTGAACGCTCCCGGCAAAAGGGGAGTGCAGGCAATGCGGCACACGGGATTTTAAAAACGAAACCTCCGGGGCGGATTGCCGCTCGGGACCGAGGACGACAAAACCCATGCAGGTAACCGAAACCCTCTCCGAGGGCCTCAAGCGTGAGCTGAAAATCGACATTCCGGCTGGTGATCTCGCCGCCAAGCTCGACGATTACATGGCCGACCTGAAATCCAAGGCCAACATCAAGGGCTTCCGCCCGGGCAAGGTTCCGCTGGCCCATCTGAAAAAGATGTATGGCCGCCAGGCCATGGCCGAGATCCTGTCGAACACCATCCAGGAAACCACTCAGAAGGCTGTTGAGGAGCGCTCCGAGCGCCCGGCTCTGACCCCGGAAATCGATCTGCCGGAAGAAGATGCCGAGAAGATCCTGGCCGGTGACGCCGATCTTTCCTTCAAGATGACCTACGACATTCTGCCGAGCTTCGAGATCGTCGATTTTTCCGGTATCGAAATCGAGCGTCCGGTCGTTGAAATCGCCGAAGACGAAGTCGACGATCAGGTTTCGCAGATTGCCAAGAACAACACGCCGTTCGACGCGAAAGACGGTGCGGCTGCAGACGGCGACCGCGTGACCATGTCCTACCTCGGCAAGATCGACGGCGAGCCTTTCGAAGGCGGTGCCGACGAGAACGGCATGCTGGTTCTCGGTTCCGGTCAGTTTATCCCGGGCTTCGAAGAGCAGCTCGTTGGCGTGAAAGCCGGCGACGAGAAGGTCATCGAAGTGTCCTTCCCGGAAGATTATCCGGCAGCACATCTGGCCGGCAAGGCAGCAACCTTTGACATCGTCGTCAAGGAAGTTGCAGCTCCTGGCGAAGCCAAGGTCGATGATGAGTTCGCAAAGAACCTCGGCCTTGAGTCTCTCGACAAGCTTAAGGAAATCGTCCGGGGCCAGATCGAAGGCCAGTTCGGTCAGATGACCCGCCAGCGCGTCAAACGTCAGCTTCTCGACAAGCTGGACGAACATTATTCGTTCGATCTGCCGGAAAAACTGCTGAACTCCGAGTTCGATGTTGTCTGGCGCCAGGTCGAAGAAGACATGAAGCGCAACGAGAAGACTTTCGAAGACGAAGACACGACGGAAGAAGAAGCGAAGGCGGAATACCGCAAGATCGCTGAACGCCGCGTCCGTCTCGGCCTGGTTCTGTCCGAAATCGGTGAGCAGAACAACATCCAGGTGACCGACGAGGAACTGCAGCGCGCTCTTTACGACCGCGTCCGCCAGTTCCCGGGTCAGGAACAGCAGGTGTTCGAATTCTACAAGAACAACCAGCAGGCCCTGGCTTCCCTGCGTGCGCCGATCTACGAAGAAAAGGTCGTCGACTTCATGCTGGAACTCGCCAAGGTGACCGACAAGACGGTGACCAAGGAAGAGCTGGAGAAGCTGGTCGCTGAGGAAGAAGACGAGGCTTAAGGTTGACCCGCTTTCGGGAGCTTGCTCTCGAAAGCGGCCAGATTGGCCAACCGGTTTTCCCGTCTATCCCCAGATGTGGCTGCATATTTAACCTTGCATTCACGCCGCATCTGTCATGACTTTGCGTTGAGGGCGACATCCCATATATACGGGGTGTCGCTTTTTTCGAGTCAGGCCCTGAATCGATGCGCTTCAAGGCCTGTTTCCTGTCTGGAGGTTCTCCAGGCAACATCTCAAGCATATGGATGAGGTATGAAGGATCCTGTCGATATCTACATGAACACTCTCGTGCCGATGGTTGTCGAGCAGACCAACCGGGGAGAGCGGGCCTTCGATATCTATTCGCGCCTGCTGAAGGAGCGCATCATCTTCCTGACCGGCCCGGTCGAGGATCATATGGCAACCCTGGTAAGCGCTCAGCTTCTGTATCTGGAAGCTGAAAACCCGAGCAAAGAGATCGCGATCTACATCAACTCGCCGGGTGGTCTCGTCACCTCCGGTCTCGCGATCTACGATACCATGCAGTTCATTCGTCCGGCCGTGTCGACGCTCTGCATCGGCCAGGCCGCTTCCATGGGCTCACTCCTGCTTGCCGCGGGCGAGAAGGGCATGCGCTACATCCTGCCAAATGCGCGGGTGATGGTGCACCAGCCTTCTGGCGGGTTCCGCGGTCAGGCGGCCGATATCATGCTTCATGCACAGGAAATCCTGGCGATGAAGCGCCGGCTGAATGACATCTACGTGAAGCACACCGGCCGTACTCTCGACCAGGTCGAGGAGGCGCTGGAACGTGACAACTTCATGACCGCTGAAAAGGCTAAGGAATTCGGGATCGTCGACAAGGTGATCACCGATCGCAATACGCTCGGCGGCGACGAAGAGAAGTGAGGGAGTTACCCGGCTTTAAGCATGGATTGAATTTCCACGCTTAAAGCCGGAAAATCCCCAGGTGATGCCGGGTTTTCATCTTCGCCTTAAACCTATATTGATTTTTACTGGCGAAGCATGATGACATCACATTGTGAAGTGGCGACTGTTGCCGCTTCAGAACCGGTTCAGTCATAATTTGGCCGCAACCGGAAAGATAAGGGGAAACACTCCCCCGTAAACGCGAGGTTGACTACATGACCAAGGCCAGCGGCAGCGATTCCAAGAATACGCTTTACTGCTCCTTCTGCGGCAAGAGCCAGCATGAAGTTCGCAAGCTGATCGCCGGCCCGACTGTTTTCATTTGCGATGAATGTGTCGAGCTGTGCATGGATATCATTCGTGAGGAAAACAAATCCTCGCTGGTGAAATCACGGGACGGGATCCCGACCCCTCAGGAAATTCGCGACGTTCTGGATGACTATGTCATCGGGCAGGGCAGCGCGAAGAAGGTTCTGTCGGTCGCCGTTCACAACCATTACAAGCGCCTCAATCACGCATCGAAAAACAACGATGTCGAGCTGGCGAAATCCAACATCCTGCTGGTCGGGCCGACCGGTTGCGGCAAGACGCTGCTCGCGCAGACCCTTGCCCGCATTCTGGACGTGCCTTTCACCATGGCAGACGCCACCACGCTGACCGAAGCCGGTTACGTGGGCGAGGACGTTGAGAACATCATCCTGAAGCTGCTGCAGTCCGCCGACTACAACGTCGAGCGCGCGCAGCGCGGCATCGTGTACATCGATGAGGTCGACAAGATCAGCCGCAAGGCCGACAATCCGTCGATCACCCGCGACGTTTCGGGCGAAGGTGTTCAGCAGGCACTTCTGAAGATCATGGAAGGCACCGTTGCTTCCGTGCCGCCTCAGGGTGGCCGAAAGCATCCGCAGCAGGAATTCCTGCAGGTGGACACGACCAACATCCTGTTTATCTGTGGTGGTGCTTTTGCCGGACTCGACAAGATCATCTCCGATCGCGGCACACAGACCTCCATCGGTTTCCAGGCAAAGGTCCATGCTCCGGAAGATCGCCGCATTGGCGAACTGTTCGCCGAGCTGGAACCGGAAGATCTGCTGAAATTCGGTCTCATTCCGGAATTCGTGGGTCGTCTGCCGGTGATCGCGACCCTGGAAGACCTCGACGAGGAAGCCCTGGTTACCATCCTGACCGAGCCCAAGAACGCTCTGGTCAAGCAATATCAGCGCCTCTTCGAGATGGAACAGGTTGAACTGTCCTTCCACGAGGAGGCCCTCAAGGCAATCGCTCGCCGGGCCATCGAACGCAAGACCGGTGCACGCGGCCTGCGCTCGATCCTCGAAGCCATCCTGCTCGACACCATGTACGAGCTGCCGGGCCTGAAGGGCGTTAAGGAAGTCGTGATCTCTCCGGAAGTCGTGAAGGGCGAGGCTCGTCCGCTCTACATTTACGAAGACCGGGAAGAAACGTCGGCTACCAGCGCCTGAGGCTCTGAAGGCTGTTGTTCCCAGAGACTTTGACGAAATGCCGCTCCAACCGAGCGGCATTTTGTTTTTGGGCGATAAAGCCGCGCGGCGCTGCGTTTTCCACCGGCGCGACGAGTCGTCAACAGACAAGACCTGTGGGCAGCAACCGATTGCCTTGACACCGGCAGGTCTGGTGTCCACCTAATAGACCTAAGGACGGCTTATGCGGATTGTCGGCGCGCCCATCAGGGGTGCCGTGATCTGGCCTTCAGGACCTTCCGGTCCGAAGCCGTTTTCCAGTGTTTTGGCTGCCTTTTACCGAGTGGGGCCGGGACACGCTGAGAAAGGAAAAAAAATGAGCGACGCAGAAATTCGCGCCACAGATCAGGACAGCACGTCTGTCTACCCCGTCTTGCCCCTGCGCGACATTGTTGTCTTCCCGCACATGATCGTGCCGCTCTTCGTCGGCCGCGAGAAGTCAATCAAGGCGCTCGAAGAGGTGATGACCACCGACAAGCACATTCTTCTGGCGACACAGATGAATGCTGCTGACGACGACCCCAACCCGGACCAGATCTACAATGTCGGCACGCTCGCGACCGTGCTGCAGCTTCTGAAGCTGCCCGACAACACGGTCAAGGTTCTGGTGGAAGGCGGAGCACGTGCGCAAATCGGTGATTACACCGATCGTACCGACTACTTCGAAGCCTCCGCAACGGTTCTGCCGGAGCGTGATGGCGAGAACATCGAAGTGGAAGCGCTTGCCCGCTCGGTCGTGTCCGAGTTCGAAAACTACGTGAAGCTGAACAAGAAGGTTTCGCCGGAAGTTCTGGGCGCGATCAATCAGATCGACGATTATTCCAAGCTTGCCGATACGGTTGCCTCTCATCTGGCAATCAAGATTCCGGAAAAGCAGGAAATTCTCGGCGTTGTTTCCGTCGCTGAGCGGCTTGAGCGCGTTCTGGGCATGATGGAGAGTGAAATCTCTGTCCTGCAGGTGGAAAAGCGCATCCGCTCCCGCGTCAAGCGGCAGATGGAGAAGACCCAGCGCGAGTATTATCTGAATGAGCAGATGAAGGCCATTCAGAAGGAACTCGGCGACAGCGAGGACGGCCGCGACGAGATTGCCGAACTCGAAGACAAGATCAAGAAGACCAAGCTGACCAAGGAAGCGCGCGAACGCGCCGCTGCCGAGATCAAGAAGCTGAAACAGATGAGCCCGATGTCCGCGGAAGCGACCGTCGTGCGCAACTATCTGGACTGGCTGATCGGCATTCCGTGGAACAAGAAGTCCAAGGTCAAGCACGACCTGGCTTTCTCCGAGAAGGTTCTCGACACCGATCATTATGGCCTGGAGAAGGTCAAGGAACGGATCGTGGAATATCTTGCGGTGCAGAGCCGGGCCAACAAGCTGCGTGGTCCGATCCTGTGTCTCGTTGGCCCTCCTGGCGTCGGCAAGACCTCGCTCGGCAAGTCGATTGCGAAGGCTACGGGCCGTGAATTCGTTCGCATGTCGCTTGGCGGTGTGCGTGACGAAGCGGAAATCCGCGGTCACCGCCGGACTTACATCGGCTCGATGCCCGGCAAGGTCATCCAGTCGATGAAGAAGGCAAAGAAGTCCAACCCGCTCTTCCTGCTCGACGAAATCGACAAGATGGGCATGGATTTCCGCGGCGATCCGTCCTCGGCTCTTCTGGAAGTGCTGGATCCGGAACAGAACTCGTCCTTCATGGACCACTATCTGGAGGTCGAATACGACCTGTCGGATGTGATGTTCGTGACCACGGCGAATACGCTGAACATTCCGGGCCCGCTGATGGACCGTATGGAAGTGATCCGCATTGCCGGTTACACGGAAGAGGAAAAGGTGGAAATCTGCCGCCGTCACCTCATCCCGAAAGCCGAGAAGGATCACGGCCTGCGTGAAGGCGAGTTCACCATCGAGGACGAAGCGCTTCACTTCATCGTGCGCCGTTACACCCGCGAAGCCGGTGTGCGTAACCTTGAGCGCGAAATGGCGACCCTTGCCCGTAAGGCGGTCAAGGACATCCTGATGAGCGACAAGGAAAGCGTCACGGTCACGAGTGAAGTCGTCGAGAAATATCTTGGCGTGCCGCGCTATCGCTACGGTGAAGCTGAACTGGAAGATCAGGTCGGTGTCGTGACAGGCCTTGCCTGGACCGAAGTCGGCGGTGAGCTGCTCACCATCGAAGGCGTCATGATGCCCGGCAAGGGCAAGATGACCGTCACCGGCAACCTGAAAGACGTGATGAAGGAATCGATTTCCGCGGCGGCGTCCTATGTCCGTTCGCGTGCGATCGATTACGGCATCGAACCGCCGACCTTCGAGAAGAAGGACATTCACGTCCACGTTCCGGAAGGTGCCACTCCCAAGGATGGCCCGTCCGCAGGTATCGCCATGGCAACGGCCGTGATCTCGACCATGACCGGAATTCCGGTTCGCCGGGATGTAGCCATGACAGGGGAAATCACCCTGCGCGGTCGCATCCTGCCGATCGGTGGTCTGAAAGAGAAGCTGCTGGCAGCTCTGCGTGGCGGCATCAAGCTGGTCATGATCCCGGAAGACAACGCCAAGGACCTGGCGGACATTCCGGACTCGGTCAAAAACTCGCTTGAGATCATCCCGGTTTCGGGCATGGAAGAAGTGCTGAAAAACGCTCTTGTCCGTTTGCCAGAGCCTATCGAATGGGATGAAACAGCCCACGAGGCTGCAACCAAAGCGCGTGAAACGGACGACGACGCCTCCGGTGTTCTTGCCCACTAATCGCGACATTGCAGCGCACAAATTGGAAAGCCCCGGCAAAACCGGGGCTTTTCTTTTGAATAATCGGTCAAAATGGCTGTTTTCTGCGAAAAAACCTCTTGCGTTTCAGTCCAATTCAACCGAATTTCGCGCAACGGCGCTGACAGGAATCGTCGGCAATCTGCCGTTTCTTAGAAAGGTATCTGCTATGAATAAGAACGATCTGATCGCAGCTGTTGCAGAAAAGACCGGCCTCACCAAGGCGCAGGCAGGCGAAGCAGTTGACGCAACTTTTGATGCTGTGACGCAAACGCTGAAAAGCGGTGACGAAGTCCGCATCATCGGTTTTGGTAACTTCACTGTTTCCGAACGTGCAGCAACCGAAGGCCGTAACCCGCGGACTGGCGAAACGATTCAGATCCCGGCTTCTAAGACGCCGAAGTTCAAGGCCGGCAAAGGCCTGAAGGACGCCGTGAACGCCTAATAGCGCTCACTTGCGATTTCTTCGCTGAGCCCCGTATCCGGAAACGGATGCGGGGCTTTCTTTGTTTGGAAGATGAGTTTTGGGTTGAGCGCTGGCGACTTTCCCCGTCTGCAGTATAGTGCGTCTGTCGTGAGGTGATGCCAATTGCTCAACAGGAGTTGGAATGTCACTGCAAGCCTTGATCCGCAGGCGCCAGCGCGCGCTATTCGATGCCTGGGTCCGCAACCCTCTGGTGCAGGTTCAGGTGGAACACCCCGCAGCCCTCGGTCGCCTGGTGTTCCTCGATGATTTCGACGACGACGTGCAAACCGGCAAGGCCGGCAGAAGCAGCCTGAAGAATGTCGCCATCGTACAGAAACCCGGCAACCCGGACGAGAATGCCAGCGTCTGGGTGAGGGCGGGCTATTCGTCCTATCAGAAAGCCTGGCTGCGCTTTGTCGAGCAGGTCTATGGCATCAAGGCAGCGTCGTCAGATCTTGCCGGCTATAACATCGACCACCTTCTCAACAAGGCGCGCAGTCCGGACAAGGCTGGTTTCATTCGGATCGAGGCCATCAACGATGCCGTCAATCAGGCCTGGGGCGGCCTGTTCGAAAGGGCTGCCAGCAATCCGGAATTCAGCGCCAATCAGAACCGCCTGCGCCGGACGATGTCCTGGATCATTGCGGCAAAGCTGATGGATCAACCGCCGCCGAGGGGGCCTAACGACCAGCAGGGGATTGCCCGCCTGGTGCAGTTCTTCAATCAGAATGGACTTGCCGCGGACAACCCTCAACGCGGTCTCACCGACATGCTCCAGTTTGCCTATAAGTTCCAGTAAGTTTATCGGACGTGTGCGATTACGTCGTGTGCGGCGCGTTGGCCGGAAAGCCAGGCGCCGTGTACGGTTGCCGGATAGTCCGAAGCGGTTGCTTCTCCGGCAAAGAAGACACGGCCATTGAGGTCGGCAGCCAGAGCCTGTCTTGCTCTTGGCTCCACTCCGACCGGCAAGAACGAGTAGGATCCCAGCGTTCTTTGGTCCTGCTGCCAGGTGGAACTCACGCTGGCGGCAGGTGGCGGGATGTCGCGGCCGAACATGGTCTGAAGTGCCTCGAAGGCGGCGCGTCTGCGCCCCTCTTCACTGAGTTCCTCAAGTTCCAGCGCAAATGCTCCGGCATTCAGCGCGCAGAGAATCGGTTTTCCGGTAACGGGCAAAAGATTTGGCCAAAAGGCAAAAGCGTTGGGTGTTTCTGAAATCCGGCCAAAATTGTGGACAGTTTCGTCCCAGAAGGGTTCTGGGAACGACAGATATATTTTGTCGAGCAGGCCCATTCCGAGAGCATCGATGGCGTGGCGCTTGGCATCAGGGAGGCGCGGCGAAAAGGCGATCGAACCAGCCTTCAGGACACCGAGTGGTACGGCGCAGATCGCAAAATCGGCATCAAGGACCTCACCTGAGACAGTGACGCTGACCCCTTTCGAGGAATGCTCGATGCGGTCCACCACGGCTTTGGTGAGGATGGTGAGCCCTGCAGATAACCCTTCAGCAATCTTGTCGTAGCCATCCGGAAGCACAGCGTCGGGCCCACCAAATGCAGTGCCTTCATCCAAGCCTGCCAGAGACAGGTCGCTTGTTGAAACGGCAAACTCCTGTTCCAGCAGGATATGCGCCAGAAATCCGACTTCGGCATCTGTAAGGTCTGATAGGGCCCGCTGCTGGCGAATCTTCTCAACGGCGTCGGCAGCGGACATCCGGAGGAGGGATGTTTCATGTTCTTCCATGAAACTGTCCAGGGCGTCTGAGAAGACTTCGAAACGCTCAACCGAGCGGCCGTCACTTCCGGTCAGGTCAAAGACCTCTTCGTTTTCATAGTCCCACTCGAACAATGGCTGAGAGAAGCGCTGTGCGAGCTTCGTAATCGGGTTGGACCAGGTGCCGTGGATCCAGCTTGCTCCCAGGTCCAGCGGCGCACCCAGTGACCTGTCGGTGCGCAAACGGCCGCCGATCCAGCTGCCAGCCTCAAGCACGGTTACGGAAAAACCGTTGTCTGTGAGTGTTTTTGCGGCAGCCAGACCGGCGATGCCGGCGCCGATGACCAACACCTTCCGCCCAGCGGCAGACGGCGCTGAGCTGGCTCCCTTCAACAGAGGCAGGCTGAAAAGGGGCGACAAAACTCCTGTCAGAAACGACCGGCGGGACGTCAGCATGGGTTGGGCTTTCTCTCGCTTCTGGAACAGCCAGTTTGCCTTTCCCTGGAGCCGTCATCCACAGGCTTTGCCCCCGAAACGGAAATCTGAGATTTTGCTCTTGCCAAGTAGCAAGGGAGCCCCTAAAAGGCGTCTCACCTCGTTGAGGGCGATTAGCTCAGTTGGTAGAGCGCTTCGTTTACACCGAAGATGTCGGGAGTTCGAGTCTCTCATCGCCCACCATTCTCCTTTTAAAATCTGACATTTGTAACCGCGGTGCCTGTGCATCTGGGGTTTTTGTCTTGTTCGCCGCCATCAGACTAAGCTAAGCGGCGGGCAGACAGAGAATTTCCAGTCCCCACTGCCGCATGGGTTTTTGCTCTCGGTTTGGATTGTCGCGCAGATTTGATTTCGTTTTGCCTTCGAATGGTGAGTGTTCTTTTTCTTTTTTGTCCGATAAACTTCTGCGGCTAACTAAAAAACTCATTTGAAGGTAGCGACTTGGCGCGATGGGAATTCTAGTTTTCATCAAGATGTTCGGGGCGGTCATGCTGCTCCTCTACGCGGTACGGATGGTGCGAACGGGGTTCGAAAGAGCTGCCGGGCCGTCGCTCAGGCGTGCCATCGGCAAGGCGTCTTCCGGGCCGGTTGCCGGTGCTTTGTCCGGAACAGCGGTTGCCATATTGCTGCAAAGCGCGACGGCGGTCGCCATTCTGGCGGCCGGTTTTGCGACATCCGGTTTCATTTCCACCGCTGCCGGACTGGCGGTTCTTCTGGGGGCTGATCTCGGTTCGGCGCTTGTCGTGCAGTTCCTGGTGTTCGATCTCAGTTGGCTGGTGCCTTTGCTGTTGGGGGGAGGTGCGTGGCTGTTCCTGAAACTCGACGCACGGTCCGCTAAGCAGATCGGACGCATTCTGCTTGGGATCGCCTTCATCCTGATTGCGCTGCAAATGATTGGCGAGGCGACAACGCCTTTGAAGGAAGCGCGGTTCATGCCTCAGTTTGCTGGCTACCTGGCGCAGGATACCCCGACGGCGACGGCTGTTGGGGCACTGCTGGCGTTTCTGGTGCATTCCAGCGTGGCGGCCGTGCTGATGATCGCAGCGCTCGTGCAAAAGACCGGCCTGCCGCAAGAGGCGGCCATTCCGCTTGTTCTGGGGGCGAATGTCGGCGCCGGCTTCGTCGCGCTCTGGCTGACACGCGGAATGGACCGCAAGGCCAAGCTTCTACCGCTCGGAAACTTTGTCTTCAGGTCCACCGGCGCTGTGTTGGTGATGCTGGCGCTCAAAATTCACGATTTGCCTCTGGCTGCGCTCAGCAATGATCCGGCACAGCAGATCGTTGCCGTTCATGTGCTCTTCAATCTCCTGCTGGTTCTCGTCTGCCTGCCGCTGACGCGGCCGGTCGCCTGGCTGGTTGAGCGCATGGTGCCTGACAGTGAGGAAGCAGGGGAGAGGGACCGGCTGACGCCGCAAAGCGCCCTCGACAAGCAACTGGTCGGCAATCCAAGGCTCGCCCTTGCCAGTGCGACGCGCGAACTTCTGCGCATGGGAGAATTGGTCGAGGTGATGGCCAGACCGGTTCTCATGATGCTGGAGAAGGGAAGTGAGCAGGAGATCAGGCGCCTGCAGCAGTTGGACACTCAGGTCAACGCGATCCACTCCTCGGTGAAACTCTATATCGCGGAGGTGAACCGCGGTGAGCTGACTGGAGAACAGGCCGAACGCAGCATGGAGCTGGTGGGTTTCGCGGTCAATCTGGAGCGGGCAGGCGACCTGGTGGCAAAGAACCTGCTGGAACTTGCGCTTGAACTGCAGAAAAACAAGATCAGCTTTTCGCCTGAAGGGCTGAGGGAGCTGACCTGGATGCACGACCGCGTTCTGGCGAACATGGAATTGGCTCTCAATGTGCTGGTCTCCGCCGATGTCGCTTCTGCGCGAGAGCTGATTGCGGAAAAGGACAAGATGCGCACGCTGGAGCGGGAAAGCCATAATCGGCATCTTGAACGATTGAAGTCCAAGACGGTTGAGAGCATGGAATCGAGCAACGCCCATCTGGAGGTGATGCGCAGCCTCAAGGAAATCAATTCGCTGTTCGCTGCTGCGGCCGTGCCCATTCTTGCCAGGGAAGGCCTGCTGCGCGATACGCGGCTGGTGCCAGCGGAATAAAAAGGCCTGGGAAGCCTGCTGGAACTGCCTGGGCCTGAGTCTCCTTGTGAGTTGGCGAAAGGCTTCAGGGGGAAGCCCATCGAAAAGTGCGGTACATGGGGTAGATAATTCCGTTACGAAACAGGAAGTTATCCACACTGAATGGCAAAGCGGCCTTGGGGAAAACCTGCGATTGGGTGGTGCTTTGTCAAAAAACGGCAATTCGGATGGAATAGGGTGCTTGACTTCCAAAACCAGCCGCCGTACATCAGCGCCACTTCAGGGCGACAACATGTTGCCTGACGAAGCGGGTGTAGCTCAGTTGGTTAGAGTGCCGGCCTGTCACGCCGGAGGTCGCGGGTTCGAGCCCCGTCACTCGCGCCACTTCCCATCGATGTACTCTGGTACAGAAGGGAAATGGCGCAAATACCGTGAATGTGCGGGTGTAGCTCAGTTGGTTAGAGTGCCGGCCTGTCACGCCGGAGGTCGCGGGTTCGAGCCCCGTCACTCGCGCCACTCACGGTTCCTGTTTTTCTCCAGATACTTCTGCCAAAACCTTGAGATCGCGCTTGAAGCGGTCGTCTTGTCGTGCCGCTTTTGTCCCCCTTGGCATTGACGTCAATATGACTATCATGCGCGTACGGCAGGTGCGGCGCAGTCAATTCAAATTTCAGCTCTATTGGTGTTTGACTGGCGCAGTTCGCGATTCTGCGGGAGGGGTGGAAAACGAACGCAGGTGCGGCATATTTCCTTGAGGGTTGTGCAAAGTTTTTGCCTTCCTGCAAACTGGCTGAAATTAAGGATTTGTCGGGGGTAGGTGCCAAGCAGGTGCAAACATGGCAAGAGTTTGACCGCATGCGGGTCTTGCGTTGCACCAAGTCGTAAGCTAAGCGTGCGCTCGCATGTTGGTTTCATTATGCCGACGGGCACTGCGTGACCTGCCGGTAAAATGAGGCAACGAGGCGCGCAGCCCCGGCACCGGATCGCCTCCCGATCCGCCTCCATATGCAAGGACGCGAAAGACATGGAAGAACTCTTGCGGGAATATGTCCCGATCGTCGTGTTCATCGGCATTGCGCTGGTGATCGGCCTTGCGTTGCTGATTTCACCGTTCATTCTGGCCTACAAGAATCCCGATCCGGAAAAGCTGTCGGCTTATGAGTGCGGTTTCAACGCGTTCGACGATGCGCGCATGAAATTCGACGTGCGCTTTTATCTGGTCTCGATCCTTTTCATCATCTTTGATCTGGAAGTCGCGTTCCTGTTCCCCTGGGCAACCGTGTTCGGTGACCTTGGCTGGTACGGTTTCTGGTCCATGATGGTCTTCCTCGGTGTCCTGACCGTCGGCTTCATCTACGAATGGAAAAAGGGAGCGCTGGAATGGGATTGACCACGACCGAGCCGCTCGTCGCACCGCAGCCGCAGGGTATTATCGACCCGAATACGGGCAAGCCTGTTGGCGCGGATGACGCATTCTTCCTGGAAGTCAACAATGAGCTGGCCGACAAGGGCTTTCTTGTTACCTCCACCGACAACCTCATCCAGTGGGCTCGTACCGGCTCTTTGATGTGGATGACCTTCGGTCTGGCCTGCTGCGCCGTGGAAATGATGCAGATGTCCATGCCGCGCTACGACGCCGAGCGCTTCGGCTTTGCGCCGCGTGCTTCTCCGCGCCAGTCCGACGTCATGATCGTTGCCGGAACGCTGACCAACAAGATGGCGCCGGCTCTTCGCAAGGTCTACGACCAGATGCCTGAGCCGCGCTACGTGATCTCCATGGGCTCCTGCGCCAATGGCGGCGGCTACTACCACTATTCCTATTCGGTGGTGCGCGGTTGCGACCGGGTCGTACCGGTCGATATCTACGTGCCGGGCTGTCCTCCGACAGCCGAGGCTCTGCTCTACGGCGTGTTGATGCTTCAAAAGAAGATCCGCCGCACGGGTACGATCGAAAGATAAGGATCTGCCGCCGGAGAGGCGGCGGATTTTTAAGGAAGCGGGCGCATGGCGCCTGCCAAACTGACTATACGGGTCGCGCCCTGCAGGCGCTGAAAAACCCGGCAAACTGGATCGATCTGCAGTCGGCATTCAATCGGAACCGGTTGACCGCCTGTTGATCTACGAGTGAGGTCGAACACGATGGACGAGACGTTGAAGGAACTCGCTGAGCATATCGAGCTCGGTCTGGGTGAGTCCCTTGTGTCCTGGAAGGTCGAATATGGTGAGCTGACGCTGACCGTAGACGCGACCGACATTCTCGATGCGATCCGCTTTCTGCGCGACAACAGTTCGTGCAAGTTTGTCAATCTGACGGACATTTGCGGTGTGGACTATCCGTCGCGCGAAAAGCGCTTCGACGTGGTCTATCACTTCCTGTCTCCCGTTCAGAACCAGCGCATCCGCGTGAAGGTCGCCACCGACGAGAACACGCCGGTGGCTTCGCTGACACCGCTGTTTCCGGGCGCTGAGTGGTTCGAGCGTGAAGCCTACGACATGTATGGCATCCTGTTTTCCGGCCATCCGGACCTTCGCCGTATCCTGACCGACTATGGTTTCGACGGCCATCCGCTGCGCAAGGACTTTCCGGTCACCGGGTTTGTGGAAGTGCGCTACGACGACGAGAAAAAACGTGTTGTCTATGAACCTGTCCGCCTGAACCAGGAAATGCGCTCCTTCGACTTCCTCTCGCCCTGGGAAGGCACGGACTACGTGCTGCCCGGTGACGAGAAGGCAACGACGAACTGAGGGGCGGGGCAATGGGTATTAGCATCTGGCAAATACTTATTATGCTGATCTGGGTGATAGTGTTTGTCGTTCCCTTTTGGCGCATCTTTCCTCGTGCGGGATGGCCAGCAGCTCTTAGCTTGCTGATGTTAGTGCCGCTGTTGAATCTAGTGTTGCTTTGGGTCTTGGCCTTTAAACGTTGGCCGGGAGACGTATGAAAATGGTTGAACGGCTTTCAGGTGGGTGTCTTTGCGGCGAGGTGCGGTTTGCCGCAACGCCGGTAGACGGCGAAATGGGGGTCTGCCACTGCGCCATGTGCCGCCGCTGGACCGGTGGTACCTATATGGCTGTCAGCTGCGGATCGATGGACAGTCTTGACGTTCAAGGCAAGGAAGCCCTCGGCGTCTACAAGTCATCCGACTACGGCGAGCGGGTTTTCTGCAGCAAATGCGGCTCTTCGCTGATGTGGCGCATGGCTGACGGATCTCACGTCAGTGTCTCCGCACAAGCCTTTGACAACCCGGCCGCCTTCAAGTTCACGTCCGAGATTTTCGTTGACGAACAGCCGGCAAACTACGCTTTCGCTAATGAAACCCGCAGAATGACCGGTCCCGAAGTCATCGCCTATTTCACGCAAAAAATGCAGGAACCTCAAAATGGCTGAGGCTCAGGTTCGTAACTTCAATATCAACTTCGGTCCGCAGCACCCGGCAGCGCACGGCGTGTTGCGCCTCGTGCTTGAGCTGGACGGCGAAGTGGTCACCCGTGTGGATCCGCATATCGGCCTCCTGCACCGCGGGACCGAAAAGCTGATCGAGCAGAAAACCTATCTGCAGGCCGTTCCTTATTTCGATCGCCTCGACTACGTGGCGCCGATGAACCAGGAACATGCGTTTGCCCTTGCCATCGAGCGTATGCTCGGTGTGGAAGTGCCCAAGCGCGGTCAGTTGATCCGAGTCCTTTATTCCGAAATCGGCCGTCTGCTGTCGCATCTTCTGAACGTTACCACCCAGGCCATGGACGTTGGCGCCTTGACACCGCCGCTCTGGGGCTTCGAACCTCGCGAAGAGCTGATGGTGTTTTATGAGCGGGCCTGCGGTGCGCGCATGCACGCCGCTTACGTCCGTCCGGGTGGCGTTCACCAGGATCTGTCGCGCGAACTGCTCGATGATATCTGGGACTTCTGCGATCCGTTCCTGCAGACGCTGGACGATATTGAGGGTCTTCTGACCGATAACCGCATTTTCAAGCAGCGTAACGTCGACATCGGTGTCGTCGATCTGGACGATGCCTGGGCCTGGGGTTTCTCGGGCGTGATGGTCCGCGGCTCCGGTGCGCCCTGGGATCTGCGCAAGTCGCAACCTTACGAATGTTATTCCGAGCTTGATTTCGATATTCCGATCGGCAAGAACGGCGACTGCTACGACCGCTACCTGATCCGCATGGAAGAAATGCGCCAGTCAGTCCGCATCATGAAGCAGTGCCTTGAAAAGCTGACTGTCGAAACCGGTCCGGTTTCGTCTATCGACGGCAAGATCGTGCCGCCGAAGCGCGGTGAAATGAAGCGTTCGATGGAAGCGCTCATTCACCACTTCAAGCTCTACACCGAAGGGTATCACGTCCCTGAGGGCGAGGTTTACGCGGCCGTCGAAGCGCCGAAGGGTGAATTCGGCGTCTATCTGGTCGCGGACGGTACCAACAAGCCGTACCGTTGCAAGATCAAGGCTCCGGGCTACAGCCACCTTCAGGCCATGGACTTCCTGTGCCGCGGGCACATGCTTGCCGACGTTTCGGCAGTGCTGGGGTCTCTGGACATCGTGTTCGGTGAGGTCGACCGCTGATGCGGGCGGTTCACAACCAATTTTCGACCCTGGCAGCCGCCCGTCCGGCTCCGGTCATTATGACAGAACGGGGATAACACCATGGCAGTTCGCCGACTTGCCGCGGAACAACCAGAAAGCTTCGCGTTCACCGAGAAGAACCTCGATTGGGCGAAGAAGCTGATCGACCGTTATCCGGCAGGCCGTCAGGCCTCCGCGGTCATTCCGCTTTTGTGGCGTGCGCAGGAACAGAACGAGGGCTGGGTGAGTGAGCCGGCGATCCGCTATATCGCGGAACTGCTGGACATGCCGAAGATCCGCGTTCTGGAAGTGGCGACGTTCTACACCATGTTCCAGCTACAGCCGGTCGGCAAGAAGGCGCATATTCAGGTTTGCGGCACGACGCCCTGCCAGTTGCGCGGCTCGGAAGACCTGATCAAGATCTGCAAGAGCCGTATTGCCAAGCACATGCACGAGATTTCCGAGGACGGCATGTTCTCCTGGGAAGAAGTCGAATGCCTTGGCGCCTGTGTGAATGCGCCGATGGTACAGATCTTCAAGGATACCTATGAAGACCTGACGCCGGACAGCTTCAACCAGCTTATCGATGACATTGCCGCCGGCAAGGAAGTGACACCGGGTCCGCAGAATGGCCGCCGGTTCGCGATGGCCGAAGGCGGTCAGACAAGCCTCACCGAGCTCGATGACGATACCAAGGGCGTGTTGCCTGTGCCGCATCTGGTCGATGGCTCCGAGAAGGCCTCTCATGCCTTTGCCGGTGCGTCGATCAACGCAGGCGGAAACGATTTTGACGGCGTGCCGACACCGGCTGAAGACGCGGTTGCTCGTGTGAAAGCTGCCCACGCAGCCAAGTCCGAGCAAAAGACCGAAGAACCTGTTGGCAAAGTGGCCGCGCCGGAAAAGGCAAAGCCTGCAGCTTCTAAAAAGGCGCAGGCCGGCGGAGACGATGCCAAGACATCTCCTGCGACGCCCAAGGCGCGCAGCGAGAACAAGGGCCGTCCCGACTCCAACGACCGGACCGAAGTTGAGGTGGCTCGCACCGCCGATACCAGCGGCGACGATGCACCCGCTGCTGACAAGGGCGGTGAGGGCGAGAAAGAGCCTGAACTGCTGAAGGAAGCACGCGGCGGCAGAGCGGACGACCTCAAGAAACTCAAGGGTGTCGGACCGAAGCTGGAAGCGACGCTCAACGAGCTCGGGTTCTTCCACTTCGACCAGGTCGCAAGCTGGGGACCGCAGGAAATTGCCTGGGTCGACAGCCGACTGAAGTTCAAGGGCCGGATCGAGCGCGATGGCTGGATCGAACAGGCAAAGATCCTCGCTTCCGGCGAGGAAACGGAATTTTCGAAGCGCGTGGAAGCCGGTGAAGTGGCCTCCTCCAAGAGCGAAGACTAGGGGGAAGAGATGCTGAAGGATCAGGATCGGATCTTCACCAATATCTACGGTCTCCACGACTGGGGCCTGGAAGGTGCCAAGAAGCGCGGCCAGTGGGACAACACCAAGGGCCTCATCGACAAGGGGCGCGACTGGATCATTCAGGAAATGAAGGATTCGGGTCTGCGCGGCCGTGGCGGTGCGGGTTTCCCGACCGGCCTGAAATGGTCGTTCATGCCTAAGGAATCCGATGGCCGTCCGGCTTATCTCGTCGTCAACGCCGACGAGTCCGAACCGGGCACCTGTAAGGACCGTGAAATTCTGCGTCACGACCCGCATACGCTGGTCGAGGGGTGTCTTGTCGCCGGTTATGCCATGGGCGCCATTGCAGCCTATATCTACGTTCGCGGCGAGTTCATTCGCGAGCGTGAGCGCCTGCAGGCTGCGATCGACCAGGCTTATGATGCCGGTCTGATCGGCAAGAACAACAAGAACGGCTACGACTTCGACATCTATGTCCACCACGGTGCCGGCGCCTACATCTGCGGTGAGGAAACCGCGCTGCTGGAGAGCCTGGAAGGCAAGAAGGGCCAACCGCGCCTGAAGCCGCCGTTCCCGGCCAACGTCGGCCTCTATGGTTGCCCGACCACGGTGAACAACGTGGAATCGATTGCGGTTGCGCCGACCATCCTGCGCCGCGGCGCTGCCTGGTTCTCGGCCCTCGGCCGTCCGAACAACACCGGCACCAAGCTTTTCTGCGTTTCCGGTCACGTCAACAAGCCGTCGACCTTCGAGGAAGAGCTGGGCATTTCGTTTGCCGAGATGATCGACAAGCATTGCGGCGGCATCCGGGGCGGTTGGGATAATCTCCTCGCCGTTATTCCGGGTGGATCGTCTGTTCCGTGCCTGACGGCAGAGCAGATCAAGGACGCACCGATGGACTTCGACACGCTGCGCGGCCTCGGCTCCGGCCTGGGGACTGCAGCCGTGATCGTGATGGACAAGTCGACGGACATCATCAAGGCCATTGCCCGCCTGTCCTATTTCTACAAGCACGAAAGCTGCGGCCAGTGCACGCCGTGCCGTGAAGGTACGGGCTGGATGTGGCGCGTGATGGAACGCATGGTCAGGGGCGAATCCTCGTACGAGGAAATCGACATGCTGTTCAAGGTGACCAAGCAGGTTGAAGGCCACACCATTTGTGCACTCGGGGACGCGGCCGCCTGGCCGATCCAGGGTTTGATCAAGAATTTCCGGCCTGTTATCGAGCAACGCATCGATGACTATGTCGCCAAGTCGAAGTCTTCTTCGACCATGGTGGCGGCTGAGTAAGCGGAACGGGATTTGGAGAGCAACGGATGACGAAGCTCATCATCGATGGCAAGGAAGTGGATGTCCCGGCGGACTACACGCTGCTTCAGGCCTGTGAAGAGGCGGGCGCCGAGGTTCCGCGCTTTTGTTACCATGACCGGCTGTCGATTGCCGGCAACTGCCGCATGTGCCTGGTGGAAGTGAAGGGCGGACCGCCCAAGCCGACCGCCTCCTGCGCCATGGGCGTGAAGGACCTGCGTCCGGGCCCGAACGGTGAACCGCCGGTGGTCGAGACCAAGTCAGAAATGGTCAAGAAGGCCCGCGAAGGGGTGATGGAGTTCCTGCTCATCAACCATCCGCTGGACTGCCCGATCTGCGACCAGGGCGGCGAGTGCGACCTGCAGGATCAGGCGATGGCCTACGGCGTCGACGGATCCCGGTTCCACGAGAACAAGCGCGCCGTTGAAAACAAGGAAATCGGTCCGCTGATCAAGACGATCATGACCCGCTGCATTCACTGCACGCGCTGTGTCCGTTTCACGACGGAAGTGTGCGGGGTCACTGATATGGGCCTGATCGGCCGCGGCGAAGACGCGGAGATTACCACCTATCTCGAGGCGGCCCTGTCGTCCGAAATGCAGGGCAACGTCGCAGACCTTTGCCCGGTCGGCGCCTTGACGCACAAGCCGTACGAATTCCACGCCCGTCCGTGGGAGCTGACAAAGACCGAAAGCATCGACGTGATGGACGCGGTCGGCTCCGCGATCCGTGTCGATACGCGCGGCAAGGAAGTCATGCGGGTGATGCCGCGGCTCAATGAAGAGGTGAATGAGGAGTGGATCTCCGACAAGTCCCGCTACATCTGGGACGGTCTGAAGACCCAGCGCCTCGACCGGCCTTATGCCAAGAAGGACGGCAAGCTGCAGCCCGTTTCCTGGGGTGAAGCGTTCCAGATCATCGCCGACAAGGTGAAAGGCACGAGCGCCGACAAGATTGGTGCGCTGGCCGGCCAGATGGCAGGCGTTGAGGACATGTTCGCGCTGAAGAGCCTGATGGACAAGCTCGGTGTTGCCAACATCGACAGCCGCTTCCCGGGATCTCCGCTGCATCCGAAGAACGGCCGCGCAAGTTATCTCTTCAACAGCACCATCCAGGGCATTGAAGACACTGACGCCATCATGCTGATCGGCACCAATCCGCGCCAGGAAGCACCGGTTCTGAACGCCCGTATCCGCAAGCGCTGGGTCCGCGGCGATGTGACCATCGGCCTGATCGGCGAAAACGCCGACCTGACCTATCCGGTGACTTATCTCGGAGCCGGTCCGGATAGCCTGAAGGAATTCGTGAAGCACGCTCCGGCCAAGGCCGAACGTCCGATGTTCATCATCGGCCAGGGCGCGTTGAACCGTCCGGACGGGGCGGAAATCCTGGCAACGCTTGCCGAGGCCGCCAAGGCTCTCGGCGTCGTCAAGGACGGCTGGAACGGTTTCAACATCCTGCACACCGAAGCTTCGCAGGTTGGTGCGCTCGATCTCGGGTTCGTACCGGGCGAGGGGGGCAAGGACACGGGCGCAATGCTGGAGCCGGGCGCGCTTGATGTGCTGTTCCTGCTCGGCGTTGACGAAGTCGAAGTTCCGGAAGGAGCTTTCGTCGTTTACCAGGGAACCCATGGCGACCGCGGTGCACACCGCGCCGACGTTATCCTGCCGGGTGCCGCCTACACGGAAAAATCCGCGATCTACGTCAACACCGAAGGCCGCGTCCAGATGGCTGACCGGGCCGCGTTCCCTCCGGGCGATGCCCGCGAAGACTGGGCGATCCTGCGGGCGCTGTCCGCGGTTCTTGGCCAGACGCTGGAGTTCAACTCTCTTGCAGAACTGCGCGCCAAGCTGTTCGAGGCTGTTCCGCACATGACGGGCATCGATGCGATCGAGGCTGGCGATGCGGGCGATATCGTAAAGCTCGGCAGCGCCAAGGCTAAGATGGACAGCGCGGGCTTCGCCAACGTGATCCGCGACTTTTACCTGACCAACCCGATCGCTCGCGCGTCGAAGACGATGGCCGAGTGTTCGGCGCTCGCCAAGACGCGAGCGGCAGAAGCAGCAGAATAAGGGGTAGGGGACCGATATGACTGAGTTCATGACGACCTACGGTTGGCCGTTCCTCTGGATGGCGTTCCAGAGCATTCTGCTGATGGTCGTGCTTCTGGTGATTGTCGCCTACGTGCTGTATGCAGACCGCAAGATCTGGGCTGCCGTTCAGATCCGCCGCGGCCCGAACGTGGTTGGCCCATGGGGCTTGCTGCAGAGTTTCGCCGACCTTCTGAAGTTCGTTCTGAAAGAGCCGGTGATCCCGTCCGGGTCGAACAAGGTTCTGTTCCTTCTGGCTCCGCTGGTGTCCGTGCTTCTGGCGCTTGCTGCCTGGGCCGTGATCCCGGTTGCGGATGGCTGGGTGATTGCCAACATCAACCTCGGCGTTCTCTTCGTCTTCGCGGTGTCTTCGCTGGAAGTCTACGGCGTGATTATTGGTGGTTGGGCGTCCAACTCCAAATACCCGTTCCTGTCGGCGCTGCGTTCGGCCGCTCAGATGGTTTCGTATGAAGTTTCCATCGGGTTCGTCATCGTAACCGTGCTGCTGTGTGCCGGAACGTTGAACCTGTCCGGCATCGTACACGCACAGCAAACCGGTCTAGCCAATATGCTCGGCGTGCCGTGGCTGTCGTTCCTGAACTGGTACTGGTTGCCGCTGTTCCCGATGTTCGTGGTGTTCTTCATCTCGGCACTGGCTGAAACCAACCGTCCGCCGTTCGATCTTGCGGAAGCGGAATCGGAACTGGTTGCCGGCTTCATGGTGGAATACGGCTCAACTCCGTACATGATGTTCATGCTCGGTGAATATGTCGCCATCTGCCTGATGTGCGCCTTGATGAGCATCTTCTTCATGGGCGGATGGCTACCGCCGTTCGACTTCGCACCCTTCACCTGGGTCCCGGGCATCGTCTGGTTCCTTCTGAAGTGTTTCCTAGGCTTCTTCATGTTCGCCATGGTGAAGGCAATGGTTCCGCGTTACCGCTATGACCAACTGATGCGCCTGGGCTGGAAAGTCTTCCTGCCGCTGTCGCTGGCCATGGTCGTGGTTGTTGCCGCAGTCCTGATGGTCATGGGCTGGGCGCCGGGTTCGGCGTGACCATCTCGCTCGCCGGTGCAATCGGTGCCGCCGTCGGTCTTTATGTCGGCTGGCTCGATTGGAAGATCCTGAAGGGCATGCTTCAGGCGGCTGAGACGAAGAACAGACAAGCTGGCGGCGACGGTGGTGTCGCGGCCAGGCACAAGGCGCTCTTGGGCGCACTGGTTTTTGGAGTTCCGGTGTTCGGTTTCCCGATCATCGGCTATTGGGCCGCCAGTCAACTGGCTGGTTGAGGAAAGAGAGGCTAAAAGCGATGGGACTTAGTCAAGCCGTCAAATCGCTGTTTCTGCAGGAGTTCGTGTCGGCCTTCGTTCTGGCGATGCGTTACTTCTTCAAGCCGAAACCAACGGTCAATTATCCGTTTGAGAAGGGTCCGGTGAGCCCGCGTTTCCGGGGTGAACATGCCCTGCGCCGTTATCCGAACGGTGAAGAACGCTGCATTGCCTGCAAGCTGTGCGAAGCCATCTGCCCGGCACAGGCAATCACCATCGAGGCCGGCCCGCGCCGCAACGACGGCACGCGCCGTACCACGCGCTACGACATCGACATGGTCAAATGCATCTATTGCGGCTTCTGTCAGGAAGCCTGCCCGGTGGATGCGATCGTCGAGGGCCCCAATTTCGAATTCGCCACGGAAACCCGCGAAGAGCTTTACTACGACAAGGAAAAGCTGCTTGCGAATGGTGACCGCTGGGAACGCGAAATTGCCCGCAACATTGAAATGGATGCTCCTTACCGTTAGGAGCATACCCACCAATGGATTCTCGCCCGGCAATCCGGCCGGGCACCGCACTTCCGGCCGCAAGGCCACACGACAGGCAGGTCTTCGAAATGATCCTGAAAGCCCTCTTTTTCTACCTGTTTGCCGGCGTCACACTGGCGTCAGCATTCATGGTGATCGCGTCGCGCAATCCGGTGACGTCGGTTCTGTTCCTGATCCTGGCGTTTGTGAATTCCGCAGGTCTTTTCATTCTGCTGGGCGCTGAATACCTGGCATTGCTGCTGGTGGTCGTCTATGTCGGCGCGGTGGCGGTGCTGTTCCTGTTCGTCGTCATGATGCTGGACGTGGACTTTGTCGAATTGCGACAGGGCTTCCTGCAGTATCTGCCCGTCGGCGCGCTGGTCGGTGTGATCCTGCTGGTCGAGCTGCTGATGGGGCTCGGTGCCTGGGTCATCGCACCGGGTGTTCTCGGGCACGGAGCCGAGCCAATGCCGGCACTCAGCGACGTGAGCAACATCCAGGCGATCGGATCGGTGCTCTACACCAAATACATCTACTTCTTCCAGGTTGCTGGCCTGGTTCTTCTGGTGGCCATGATCGGGGCGATTGTCCTGACCCTGCGCCACAAGCCAAATGTCAAACGTCAAAGCATTCCGGACCAGGTTGCGCGCAATCGCGAAACCTCCATCGAGGTCCGCAAGGTGGAAACGGGCAAGGGTATCTGACGCAACCAGGTTGCGTTTTCGAGAAAGTCCGGGAACCGGCACGCTCCTCCGTGCTGTTTCCGGTTGGGGTAAACGAGGGGAGCACGGCGAGGCGCCCATGGAAATCGGTCTGTCGCACTATCTGTCGGTCGCGGCGATCCTGTTCACGATCGGGATCTTCGGGATCTTCCTGAACAGGAAAAACGTGATTGTTATCTTGATGTCTATCGAACTGCTGCTGCTGTCGGTGAACATCAACTTTGTCGCCTTTTCGTCGTTCCTCGGCGACATGATGGGCCAGATCTTCACCATGCTGGTTCTCACCGTGGCTGCCGCTGAGGCCGCCATCGGCCTTGCGATCCTGGTGGTCTTCCACCGGAACCGCGGCTCCATCGCCGTGGAAGACGTCAACGTGATGAAAGGGTAGGAGCTGATGTATTCCGCAATCCTGTTCCTGCCGCTGATCGGCTTCCTGATCGCCGGTCTTTTCGGCCGCGCCATCGGTGCCAAAGCCAGTGAATATATTACCAGTGGTCTGCTGATCATTGCGGCGCTGCTGTCCTGGATCACCTTCTTCGGGTTCTGGCTTGGCGGCTCCGAAATGCAGATTGTCGATCTGTTCCGCTGGATCGATGCCGGTGACCTGAAGGTTTCCTGGTCCATCCGGGTCGACACGCTGACCGCCGTGATGCTGATCGTGGTCACCACGGTCTCCGCGCTCGTGCATGTCTATTCCATCGGCTACATGCATCACGACCCGCACCGGCCACGCTTTTTTGCCTATCTGTCGCTGTTCACCTTCGCGATGCTGTCGCTGGTAACGGCCGACAACCTGTTGCAGATGTTCTTCGGCTGGGAAGGCGTGGGCCTTGCCTCTTACCTTCTGATCGGCTTCTGGTACCAGAAACCGTCCGCAAACGCCGCCGCGATCAAGGCATTCGTCGTCAACCGCGTTGGTGACTTCGGTTTTGCGCTCGGAATTTTCGGCGTCTTCTATCTGTTCCAGAGCATCGAATTCACGACCATCTTCAACGATGCGCCGTCCTTCATTCAGGAGCACGGCGAAGTGATGACCTTCCTCGGTTATCATCTTGATCCGCATGGTGCGATGACGGTCGTCTGCCTGCTGCTCTTCATGGGGGCCATGGGCAAGTCGGCTCAGTTCCTGCTGCACACCTGGCTGCCGGACGCGATGGAAGGCCCGACACCGGTGTCCGCGCTTATCCACGCGGCGACCATGGTGACGGCGGGTGTCTTCATGGTGGCGCGCCTGTCGCCGCTGATGGAACTCTCGCACACTGCGCTGACAGTCATCGTCTTCTTCGGAGCGACGACGGCCTTCTTCGCCGCGACCGTCGGTCTGGTGCAGAACGACATCAAGCGCGTGATTGCCTATTCGACCTGTTCGCAGCTCGGCTACATGTTCGTCGCACTTGGTGTCGGGGCATACTCCATCGGTATCTTCCACCTGTTCACGCACGCCTTCTTCAAGGCGCTCCTGTTCCTTTGCGCCGGTTCGGTGATCCACGCCGTTTCCGACGAGCAGGACATGCGCAAGATGGGGGGCCTTCGGAAGCATATTCCGATTACCTACTGGACGATGATGATCGGCACGCTGGCCCTGACGGGTGTCGGCATTCCGTTCACCCATATCGGTTTCGCCGGCTTCATTTCCAAGGACGCGATCATCGAGGCTGCCTTTGCCGGCTCCACGGGCGAACACGCCAATCCGATGGCCCTTTATGGCTTCTGGATGACCGTGATCGCCGCTGCGCTGACGTCGTTCTACTCCTGGCGTCTGACATTCATGACCTTCCACGGCAAGCCGCGTGCACCTGTCGATGTCATGAAGCACGTGCATGAATCGCCGCTGGTGATGACCGTGCCGCTGTTCGTCCTGTCCATCGGTGCCGTTCTTGCGGGCATGGTCTTCTACGGTTCGTTCTACGGCGAAGGCTATGCGGAGTTCTGGAAGGGGGCGCTGTTCAACAGTGAAACCAACCACATCCTGCATGCCATGCACGAAGTTCCTGGCTGGGTGAAGGTATCGCCGTTCGTGATGATGGTTCTGGGTTTCCTGGTGGCCTACCAGTTCTACATCCGCTCGCCGGAAATGCCGAAGCAGCTCGCAGAGCGCCATTCCGGCCTCTATCAGTTCCTGCTCAACAAGTGGTACTTCGACGAGCTCTATAACTTCATCTTTATCCGTCCTGCCATGTGGCTCGGCCGGGTCCTCTGGAAGAAGGGCGATGGCACCGTGATTGACGGTTATGGCCCGAACGGCGTTGCCGCCCGTGTCCAGAACGTGACCGCTTGGGTCGTCCGCCTGCAGACCGGATATCTCTATCACTATGCATTTGCGATGCTGATCGGTGTGGCTGCGCTTATCACCTGGTCGATGTTCACCGGTGCGGGCACCGGCGGGGGTGCACACTAATGATTGACTGGCCAATTCTGTCACTCACGACGTTCTTGCCGCTGCTGGGCGTGCTCTTCATTCTCCTGGTTCCGGGCAATGACGAGGGCAGCAAGAAGAACATCCGGATGGTCGCTCTGGTGACCACCTCGGTGACCTTCCTTCTGTCGCTGTTTATCTGGGGCAATTTCGACTACGCCAATTCCGGTTTCCAGTTCGTGGAACACCGCGAATGGCTGGGCAGCAACATCAGCTACCGCATGGGTGTCGACGGTATTTCCGTCCTCTTCGTGATCCTGACCACCTTCCTGATGCCGTTCTGCATTCTGGCCTCCTGGGACAGCGTACAGAAGCGGGTGAAGGAATACATGATTGCCTTCCTCGTTCTGGAAACGCTGATGATCGGCGTCTTCTGTGCGCTGGATCTGGTCGTGTTCTACGTCTTCTTCGAAGCGGGCCTCATTCCGATGTTCCTGATCATCGGCGTGTGGGGCGGCGCGCGCAGGGTCTATGCATCCTACAAGTTCTTCCTCTACACGCTGCTCGGCTCCGTTCTGATGCTGATCGCGATCATGGCGATGTACTGGAACGCCGGCACCACCAACATCGAAGAGTTGCTGGTGCATCAGTTCCCGGCCGGAATGCAAACCTGGCTCTGGCTGGCTTTCTTTGCGAGCTTTGCCGTGAAGATGCCGATGTGGCCGGTGCATACCTGGTTGCCGGACGCACACGTGGAAGCACCGACCGCCGGTTCCGTCATTCTGGCGGGCGTGCTCCTGAAGCTCGGCGGTTACGGCTTCCTGCGCTTCTCGCTGCCGATGTTCCCGCTTGCCTCCGACATGTTTGCACCTTTCGTGTTCACGCTGTCGGTAGTGGCGATCATCTACACGTCTCTGGTGGCGCTCGCCCAGGAGGACATCAAGAAGCTGATCGCCTATTCATCGGTTGCGCACATGGGCTATGTTACCATGGGTATCTTCACGATGACCGAACAGGGCGTGCAGGGCGGTATCTTCCAGATGCTTTCCCACGGCATTGTCTCCGGCGCGCTCTTCCTTTGCGTCGGCGTCATCTACGACCGGATGCATACGCGTGACATCACCGCCTATGGCGGCCTGGTCAACCGGATGCCGAAGTATGCGGTCGCCTTCCTGATCTTCACCATGGCCAACGTCGGCCTGCCGGGTACGTCCGGGTTCGTCGGTGAAATCCTGACGCTGATGGGTGCGTTCCAGGTCAACTCCTGGGTAGCTTTCTTTGCGACCACCGGTGTTATCCTGTCTGCCGCCTATGCGCTTTACCTCTACCGCCGTGTCGTTTTCGGTGCGCTGGAAAAGGAAAGCCTCAAGTCGATCCTCGACCTGAACCTCAGGGAAAAGGTCATCCTGGTCCCCATGATCATCCTGACCATCTTCTTCGGCTTCTATCCGATGGCGATCCTGGATGTGACCCAGGGGGCAGTCGACAATCTCATCAATCAATACACCGCGGCGCTCGACGCGGCTGGCATTGTCCAGCACGCAGCGTCCGCCGCCGTGGCCCACTAGGTTTCGAGGACGAGACAGAGCTATGTCTGAATTGACCCTATTGCCAGATCTCAAGCCGGTTCTGCCGGAGATCATCCTGGCCCTCGGAGCCATGGTGCTGCTGATGATCGGCGCCTTCGGCGGCAAGCGTGTCAGCTATGCCGTCTTCGGCGGAGCAATGGGCCTGCTCGGCGGTACCTTCCTGGTGCTTCTGTTCGTGCCGGCCTTTGGCGAAACCTTCGGCGGTTCCTTCATTCTGGATGATTTCGCCTATCTGCTCAAATTGCTGGTGCTGGCGGGTTCGTTCTTCGCCATCGCCATGTCCTGGGCCTATGCCAAGAGCCAGTCGTTCGACCATTTCGAGTATCCGATCCTGATCGTTCTGGCGACGCTCGGCATGATGCTGATGCTGTCGGCCAACGACATGATCGCGCTTTATCTCGGTCTGGAACTGCAGAGCCTCGCGCTCTACGTTGTTGCCGCCATCAACAGGGACAGCGTGCGCTCGACAGAGGCCGGCCTGAAGTATTTCGTGCTGGGTGCCCTGTCGTCGGGCATGCTGCTCTACGGCATGTCGCTGGTCTACGGCTTTTCCGGCCAGATCGCTTTCGACGGTATTGCAGAGGCGCTGTCGCACGACGGAGCGTCCATCGGTCTTGTGATCGGCCTGACCTTCATTCTTGCCGGCCTCGCCTTCAAGATCTCTGCGGTGCCGTTCCACATGTGGACACCGGATGTCTATGAGGGGGCACCGACGCCGGTCACCGCTTTCCTGGCAGCCGCACCGAAAGTCGCTGCGATGGGCATGCTCGTCCGGATCGTGATCGAAGCGTTCCAGCCAGTCACCAACGACTGGCAGCAGATCATCGTGTTCGTGTCGATTGCGTCCATGGTGCTCGGTGCCTTTGCAGCCATCGGGCAGCACAACCTGAAACGACTGATGGCCTATTCGTCCATCGGTCACATGGGTTATGCGCTGGTCGGTCTGGCTGCTGGCACCCAGACGGGTGTTGAAGGCGTCATCTTCTACATGATCGCCTATATGGGCATGACGCTTGGCGTCTTCGCCTGCATCCTGTCCATGCGCCGCAAGGATGGCATGGTCGAGGAGGTCAGCGATCTTGCCGGCCTGTCTCAGACCAACCTGCCGATGGCAATCCTGCTGGGCCTCTTGATGTTCTCGCTCGCCGGTATCCCGCCGCTGGTCGGTTTCTTCGGCAAGTGGTACGTCTTCAGCGCAGCTGTCGAAGCCGGTCTGTTCCCGCTGGCCGTGATCGGCGTGGTCGCGTCTGTTGTGGGGGCCTATTATTACCTGCGTATCGTCAAGGTGATGTTCTTTGACGAGCCGGTCGAAGGCTTCGAGGCCATGCCGATGGAGCTGCGGGTTGTGCTCGGTCTGTCGAGCCTGTTCGTGATCTTCTTCTGGCTGGCTCCCGGGCAGATCGTCGGCGCGGCAAGCACTGCTGCACAGTCGCTCTTCTGACCGACCGTATGAGGAGTTATGGATATGAACGTCCGGCGCCCGGTGCGCCGGATTTTCGCTTTGTGGAGCTTGAAACTGCCAGCTCCACAAATTCGCTATGTTTCGACCGGGCGCGGCAAGGCGATGCCGGGCGATTGTGGATCCGGGCTGATGAGCAGACCTCCGGGCGTGGTCGGCGCGGGCGCGACTGGTCCTCGCCGAAAGGCAACCTGTTCGCAAGCCTGCTCTTGGTCGACCCCAAACCGGCCGAACGGATCGGCGAATTGCCGCTTGCTGCGGCCGTCGCCCTTGCTGAAGCCGTTGACAAAGCTGCCGGCACACTGCAACTGGTAAGCCTTAAGTGGCCGAACGACCTGCTTGTTGACGGTTCGAAACTGTCCGGCATTCTGCTTGAGGCTGAAACACTGGCGGATGGACGCCAGGCAGTCGTCCTCGGTTTCGGTGTGAATTGTGTTTCCCACCCGCCGTTGTCCCTGTACCAGGCGACAGATCTGAGGAGCCTGGGCTATCAGGTTACGGCTCAGCGGTTGTTCGAATGTCTGGCGGAGGCGCTTGCGGACAATCTGTCCCGCTGGCAGCAACCAGATGGGTTTGATGGAATTCGCCGTGCCTGGCTGAAACGGGCGGCACATCTGGGCAAGACCATAACGGTTCGAACCGCCCAGGAAGAAATTACCGGCACTTTTGCCGATCTGGATGCGCGCGGACACCTGGTCTTGAAGCAGGACGGTGGCGGTGCGCGCACGATTTATGCGGGCGATGTGTTTTTGCCTGGTGCCTGAGCGCCGGGCCGTCGCTCGATCTGACGTTTAAAGGAGCAATTCATGGCTTCGGCCAAGAACAAGAACAACAACAACGATATCGTATTTCTGCCGTTGGGCGGGGTTGGCGAAATCGGCATGAACCTCGGACTTTACGGCTACGGGCCGGAAGACGACCGGACATGGCTCATCGTCGACTGCGGTGTAAGTTTCGCCGGTCCGGAACTTCCGGGCATCGATGTAGTCGTCCCGGATATCAAGTTTCTGGAAGATGAAGTCGACAATATCGCCGGCATGGTCATCACCCATGCCCATGAGGACCACTACGGTGGCATCCTGCACCTATGGCCCTTCCTGAAGGTTCCTGTCTACGCGACGGCCTTCACGGCCGGTCTGCTCGCTGCGAAGACGGAAAGCGAGCCGGGGGCTGAAGAGGTTCCCGTGACGGTGGTCAAGCAGGGCGAGCGCCACAAGATCGGTCCATTCGATGTCGAATTTGTCGCGATGGCGCACTCCATTCCCGAGCCTTGCGCTCTGGCGATCCGTACTCCGGCCGGAATGGTGCTGCACACAGGTGACTGGAAGATCGACAGGACACCGGGCGTCGGGCTTCCGATCGACCTTGACCGGCTTGCGGAACTCGGCCGCGAAGGGGTGATGGCGCTAGTCTGCGACAGCACGAACGCAATCCGCGATGGGGTCAGCCCAAGCGAGGCGGATGTTGCTGTCGAACTCAGAAAGGTGATGGCCAAGGCGAGCAAGCGCATCGCGGTCACCACCTTTGCTTCCAACGTTGCCCGTATCCGGGCCATCGCGGAAGCTGCCGCTGCCAATGATCGCGACATGGTGATTGTCGGCCGCTCGATGCACCGGGTGATCGAGGTTGCCGGAGAACTGGGCTATCTGGACGGATTGAAGCCTTTCCACGATGAAGAAGCTTATGGCTATCTGCCGCGTGAAAAGACGGTGCTGCTTTGTACCGGGTCCCAAGGGGAAGCAAGGGCTGCACTTGCCAGGATCGCGGCCGGTGACCATCGCAATATCGCGCTGTCGAAGGGCGATATGGTGATCTTCTCATCCCGCACCATCCCGGGAAATGAAAAAGCCGTCGGAGAAGTGCTGAACAACCTTGCCGACAAGGATGTCGACATCGTCACCGACCGGGATGCACTTGTGCATGTCTCCGGTCACCCGCGCCGCGGCGAACTGGAACAGCTTTACAAGCTGCTCCAGCCGAAAGTCGTACTTCCCGTTCACGGTGAACCGTTGCATCTTGCCGCTCAAGCTGCGTTTGCGAAGGGCCTTGGAGTGCCTGAAGTGGTGCGCGGCAAGAACGGGGACATCATCCGGCTGAGTGCAGGCCGTGCCGGTATCATCGACGAGGCTCCGTCGGGCATTCTGGTGAAAGACGGCGACATTCTGGACGATCCGGAAGTCACCGGTGTCAAGGAACGGCGCAAGCTGTCCTTCGCAGGTGCTGCCGTGATCGCGCTGGTGGTCAACCGGGCAGGGGAACTGCTCGACGACCCCAATGTCGCGCTGCTGGGCTTGCCGGACACGGACGATGAAGGCGATCCGATGGAGGATATCGTCATCAAGGCCGTAAGGGGCGCTGTGACCAGCATCCCGAAGAGCCGGCGCAAGGACAAGGATCTGGTTGCCGAGGCTGCGCGCCGTGCGGCTAGATCCGAGATCCAGAACGTCTGGGGCAAAAAGACGCTCTGCAAGGTGATGGTGACCCAACTATAGTCCTCACGGCGGCCCGGGGGGCCGCCGGCAGCGGAGGTTTGTCAAATGATCGGACGGCTCAATCATGTCGCCATTGCGGTTTCGGATATCGAAGCGGCAACGGCAGTTTACCGGGACACTCTCGGGGCAGAGGTTTCAGCCAGGGAAGAGCAGCCGGATCACGGTGTCAGCACGGTGTTTATCAACCTGCCGAATACCAAGATCGAGCTGCTCGAACCGCTTGGCGAAAATTCTCCCATTGCAAAGTTCCTGGAAAAGAATCCGTCCGGTGGCATTCACCACGTCTGCTACGAGGTTGACGACATCATTGCCGCGCGTGACAAGCTGCTGGCAGACGGCGCCAGGGTACTTGGCGATGGTGAACCGAAGATCGGGGCGCACGGCAAGCCTGTGCTGTTTCTCCATCCCAAGGACTTTCTTGGCACGTTGACCGAACTGGAAGAGGCTTAACTCATGTCCATCGCGTTTGGCATGGCCATCTACTTCATGCTCTGGTGGATTATTCTGTTCGCCATTCTGCCGTTCGGCTTGCGCCGGACGCAGGAGGAAGCGGGCGAGGTTGTACCTGGCTCCGAGCCGAGCGCTCCGGACCGGCCGCATTTCAGCCGGGTCATTTTCCTCACCACAGTCGTGACAACGGTGGTCTTTGCCGCCTATCTCGGTTTGCGCAGCTCAGGATATGGGCTCGATGACATACCGTTCCTGAACCCGCCCACAGGCAGCTATAGCCACCCGTCGAACTGACGGGTGCACTGGCCGGACCGTTTTGCGTCTGGCTCTTTGACTATTCAAGTTTTCCGATAGGAAAAGGGTGGCAAGACTGCAAAGAAAAAAGGCAGAGCCAAGCTCTGCCTTTGAAAAGTTCCGCGTCTAAATTCGACCCTGTACCCTTACCATCCGGTATTCCCGTATGGCTGGGCGGCTGCTAACCAAAAGGTGCGCCTGAGGGTCCTTCCTCCCAAGACTCAGACCGCGATGTCCTTGAGCCTCTTGGCATTTCTGCCAAGGCATCTTTTTGTTATGAAGATGGAAACTAGCGGATAGATTCAGTCTTGTCACCTATTTGTCGTGCACAGGCTATTTTTTATGCTTGCCTATTTCCTTAGCGGTAATTCGTACCGAGGCCCTGGATCCGAAACCGGCTAAAATTTAGACGGCAAACCGCGGCCATTGCCTGCGTTCATGCGCTATTTTGCCCTCATTTCTGTATAAGGCAGCCCTGTCTGCGCAAAGGACTTGTATTTGGTGGCAGCTTGCGCTTTGACTGCGCACAAAACAGGCGATGCCCTAGATTGAGAGAACATTCATGCGTCTTTCCCGTTATTTCCTGCCCATCTTGAAAGAAACACCCAAGGAAGCGGAAATCGTGTCCCACCGGCTGATGCTGCGTGCCGGCATGATTCGTCAGCAGTCCGCCGGAATCTATTCCTGGTTGCCGCTGGGGTTGAAGGTCCTGCGCAAGATTGAACGGATCGTGGAAGAAGAACAGGCCAGGGCAGGGGCCATTCAACTGCTGATGCCGACAATTCAGTCTGCGGACCTGTGGCGGGAAAGCGGCCGCTATGATGCCTATGGCAAGGAGATGCTGCGCATCACCGACCGTCATGAGCGGGATATGCTGTTCGGGCCGACCAACGAGGAGATGATCACCGACATCTTCCGTGGGTACGTGCGTTCCTACAAGGACCTGCCGCTGAACCTCTATCACATTCAGTGGAAGTTCCGCGACGAGGTGCGCCCGCGCTTCGGTGTCATGCGTGGCCGGGAATTCCTGATGAAGGATGCCTATTCCTTCGATCTGGACAAGGAATCGGCCCGTCACGCCTATAACCGGATGTTTGTTGCCTACCTGCGCACCTTTGCCCGGATGGGGCTGAAGGCGATCCCGATGAAGGCCGACACCGGGCCGATCGGCGGCGACATGAGCCATGAGTTCATCATTCTGGCCGAAACCGGCGAAAGCGAAGTGTTCTGCGACAAGTCGCTGCTGGAGCTGCCGACGCCTGCAGAAGACACGGATTTCTTCTCCGATCTGACGCCGATCGTGACCGAGTGGACGACGCCCTATGCGGCGACAGACGAAATGCACGACGAAGCCGCATTCGGAGCGCTGCCTGAAGATACCCGCGTTTCGGCACGGGGTATCGAAGTGGGGCACATCTTCTACTTCGGAACCAAGTATTCCGATGCGATGGGTGCCAAGGTTGCGACCGCAGAAGGTACGGAAGTGCCGGTCCACATGGGCTCTTACGGTGTGGGCGTATCGCGCCTTCTTGGCGCCTTGATCGAAGCCAATCATGACGAGAACGGAATCGTCTGGCCGAAATCCGTCGCACCGTTCCATGTGGGGCTGGTGAACCTGAAACCGGGGGACGAGCTGACGGATCCGGTGTGTGAAGATCTCTATGCCAAGTTCGAAGCCGCGGGCATCGAGGTTCTTTACGACGATACGGACACGCGGGCCGGTGCGAAGTTCGCGACGATGGATCTGATCGGCTTGCCGTTCCAGGTCGTTGCCGGGCCGCGCGGCCTGAAGGACGGATTGCTGGAGGTCAAGGACCGGGCAACTGGGGAAAAGGAAATGCTTTCTCCGGAAGCCACCTTGAACAAGCTGACGGCGGCATTGACGGACTAACCAAGTCCGGTGATCCTCTGTGTGGGGATTCGGCCGTGGCGTTCCGCTGCGGCCAGCCGGTCTGCCGGGGCAACTTCGCTCGCAGGCTGCGCTGAATTTGGGGCTGTGCTGAACTGGATGGACAATGACAGCGGTAGATACGGCGGACATTGACGACGGTCGCAAACCGGCAGCCCCAACGCGTGCTTTTTCCGCATTTGAATGGATGATCGCAGGCCGCTATCTGCGGTCCAGGCGGCGTGAGACGTTCATCTCCGTCATTGCAGGTTTTTCGTTCGCCGGCATCATGCTGGGCGTGGCGACGCTGATCATCGTGATGGCTGTGATGAACGGCTTCCGGACCGAGCTTCTCGGCAAGATCCTCGGTATCAATGGGCATATGTTGGTTCAACCGATCGATCAGCCGCTGACGGACTATGATGCGGTTTCCGCCCGGCTCCAGGGCGTGCCGGAGGTTGTCAGTGCGATTCCTTTCGTCGAAGGACAGGCACTGGTCTCCGGGCCTGCGGGAAATTTCGGGGCTCTCGTGCGTGGTCTTCACGAAAGTGATCTGCGCCGGGTGCCGCTGATTGCGAACAATGTCCGCTCGGGCTCACTGGATGGCTTCGATGCCGGCGAAGGCGTTGCCATCGGATCGCGCATGGCGCAGCAGCTGGGCATTTCACTTGGCGACAATGTTACGATCATTTCGCCGCGTGGCAGCGTGACTCCCATGGGAGTGACCCCGCGGTTGAAGGCTTATCCGGTTACCGCCATCTTTGAAATCGGCATGAGCGAATACGACGCGACCTTCCTGTTCATGCCGATGGAAGAATCGCAGGCCTATTTCAATATGGACGGCAAGGCGACCGGTATCGAGGTCTATGTGGCGGACCCGGACAGGGTCGGTGCCATGAAGAGCATGATCGAGGAAGCTGCGGACCGCCCGACGTTCGTGACCGACTGGCGCCAGCGCAATGTGACGTTCTTTTCAGCTCTGGAAGTCGAGCGCAATGTGATGTTCATCATCCTGACGCTGATCGTTCTGGTGGCCGCGCTCAACATCATTTCCGGCATGATCATGCTGGTGAAGGACAAGGGCAAGGACATTGCCATTTTGAGAACCATGGGGGCGACGCGCGGCTCGATCATGCGCGTTTTCCTGATTACCGGTGCCAGCATCGGTTTTGTCGGAACGTTCGCCGGTTTCTTTCTGGGGCTTCTGGTTTGCCTCAATATCGAGTCTATCCGTCAGTTCGTATCCTGGATGACGAGGACCGAACTTTTCGATCCGACGCTTTACTTTCTGTCTCAGTTGCCGGCTGAAATAGACTCAGGCGAGACAATAACCGTGCTCATCATGGCTCTTGTGCTGTCGCTTCTGGCGACGGTTTATCCGGCCTGGCGGGCAGCGCGGCTCGATCCTGTCGAAGCCCTCAGATATGAATAGGGAGACGGGAGATGAACATGGCCGTTGACCCCAACCAGACCCCTGGACTGGCACCCGCTGCCCTGCATCTTTCGGGCATCACCCGCAGTTTCGATGAGGGGGATCGCGAACTTCATATTCTGAACGGTGCCAACTTGCGCATCGAGGCAGGTGAGATGGTGGCCCTGGTCGCCCCCTCCGGAACCGGCAAATCGACCCTCTTGCATATCGCCGGTCTGCTGGAACGGCCTGACGACGGCGATGTGTTTCTGGGACCGGTCAACTGTTCAGATCTGTCGGATGAGGAGCGGACTGCCATCCGGCGCAATGACATCGGGTTTGTTTATCAGTTTCATCACCTGCTGCCGGAGTTTACTGCGCAGGAAAACGTGATGATGCCGCAGATGATCCGTGGTCTTTCGCGAAAGGTGGCGGCAGAACGCGCGGACGAGCTTCTGAAATACATGCGCCTCGGCGAACGTGGCAGCCATCGCCCGTCGGAGCTTTCAGGCGGGGAGCAGCAGCGGGTGGCCGTTGCCCGCGCGGTGGCCAACGCCCCGCGGATACTGCTGCTTGACGAGCCTACGGGAAACCTGGATCCCAATACTGCAGGGTATGTATTCGACGCCTTGCAGGCTTTGGTGCGGGCGTCCGGCGTTGCAACGCTCTTTGCGACCCACAATCTTGAACTGGCAGGTCGAATGGACAGGGCAATCACGCTCTCCGATGGTCTCGTCAAGGATCTCTAGCTTTTCCCCATCTGATCACTGACGTCAAAAATTTCCTCTGCAACTCTGTCTGAACGGTCGTCTGCAGTTGCAGCCACGATGGAGAACAAAGCGAAAACCCGAAGTTTTCAGCAAATTTGATTTGTCTGATGGCAAGAGGAACAAAAAGGGCTTGCAAAAGGAACAAAGATGGAACATCATCCAATTACGCAATGAGCCAAGGTTGGAGGGTGTGATGATCCATATCGCTCGTGATTTTGCCGCTTTCGGTGCAATGGTTTGTTTTTGTACGACGCTCGCCGTCTGGGGTGATGTGCTGCTCTCCGTCGGGTGACCCTTTCTTCCTTCATGAGTGCCGTGCCTGCTGCTAGTGCCGGTGCGCGTTCTTTGTGAGCCGGGCCTTGGGCCGCCTAAGGGTGGCGAGGTGAGGGGCAAAGAACAGCGGGAACAACTCTCTTGGCGTCTCGACAGGCAATTCCGAACGCGCTTCACTTGAGCGCTGATTCTGGAAGATGCTAAGAGAGCCGCCATGTCTGGTACAGATCCCAATATTTCTCGATCTTCCGGTTTGGCAGGAGATGCCGGCGACGGTTCAGGTGGTCCGGGCTACGTCCATCTTCGGGTCCATTCCGCCTTGTCGCTTCTGGAAGGCGCCTTGCCGATCAAGAAGCTTCTGGACCTCGCCAAGGCCGATGATCAGCCGGCGCTGGCCATTGCCGACACCAACAATCTGTTCGGGGCGCAGGAATTTGCGACCAAGGCTTGGGGGGCTGGTATTCAGCCAATTGCCGCCTGCCAGCTTTCCGTGTTTTTCGACGATGGTCTGGAGAGCGGGCGGCGAGGCGAGCCCGCGCTATCGGATGTCGTGCTGCTTGCCATGACAGAAGCCGGTTACGGCAATCTGATGGAGTTGAGCTCTCGCGCCTTTCTCGATACGGAAACCGGCCTGAGGCCGCATGTTTCCTCCGGCTATCTTCTTTCCAAATCCGAAGGCGTTATCGTCCTCACCGGTGGCGTCGGCGGGCCGATTGGGGCTGCGCTCCTTGCCGGACGCAAGGATCTTGCAAAAAGCCGGCTTCAGACGCTGGCGGATCGTTTTCAAGGCCGCTGCTACGTGGAAATCCAGCGCCACGGCATGGAAGCGGAGCGCAAGACGGAAGACGCCTTTCTGGATCTGGCCTATGAACACGGGCTGCCGCTGGTTGCCACCAACGAAGCTTTCTTTCCCAGACGCGAAGACTATGAGGCGCACGACGCCCTGATCTGCATTTCCGAAGGCAGGGTGCTGATCGAGGATGACCGCAGACGCCTGACGCCGGAACACTACTTCAAGAGCCGTGCCGAAATGTGCGCGCTTTTCGCGGATTTGCCGGAAGCGCTTGAATCAACGGTTGAGATCGCCCGTCGCTGCAGCTTCCGTCCACTGAAACGAGCTCCGATTCTGCCGCGCTTTGCGGGCGCTGACGCGGATCCGGAAGAGGCTGAAAAGGCAGAGGCGGAAGAGCTGATCCGCCAGGCCCGCGAGGGGTTGCGCGCACGTCTAGATGTGCATGGATTGGCGCCGGGCCTTGAGGAGAAGGACTACTGGGACCGTCTCGACTACGAGACCGGTATCATCGAGCGCATGAAGTTCCCCGGTTACTTCCTGATCGTTGCGGACTTCATCAAATGGGCCAAGGCGCAGGACATTCCGGTCGGGCCGGGTCGTGGTTCGGGGGCAGGGTCCCTTGTTGCCTGGTCCCTGACGATTACCGATCTTGATCCCATGCGGTTCTCGCTGCTTTTCGAACGCTTCCTCAATCCCGAACGCGTGTCGATGCCTGACTTCGACATCGACTTCTGCCAGACCCGGCGTGAAGAAGTCATTCGCTATGTGCAGGAGAAATACGGCCGTCAGCAGGTGGCGCAGATCATCACGTTCGGTTCGCTTCAGGCCCGCGCGGTGTTGCGCGACGTCGGGCGCGTTCTGCAGATGCCCTACGGCCAGGTCGACCGGCTCTGCAAGCTCGTGCCTGCCAACCCCGCGAACCCGGTAACGCTCGGTCAGGCGATCGAGGAAGAACCGCGTCTGCGCGAGGCGGCGAAGGAAGAGGAAATCGTCGAGCGCCTGCTGGGCATGGCCCAGAAGCTCGAGGGCCTTTATCGGCACGCGTCCACGCACGCGGCGGGCGTCGTCATTGGCGACAGGCCGCTGGAACAGCTCGTGCCGCTCTACCGAGACCCGCGTTCGGACATGCCGGTCGCCCAGTTCAACATGAAGATGGTGGAAGAAGCCGGGCTTGTTAAGTTCGACTTCCTCGGCCTGAAGACGCTGACGGTTATCGACACGGCGGTGAAGCTGATCGAGCGGCGCGGTATCGACGTCGACGTGGCGGCCTTGCCGATCGACGACGAAAAAACCTACCAGCTCCTGGCACGCGGCGAAACGTTCGGCGTGTTCCAGCTGGAAAGTCAGGGCATGCGCCGGGCCATTGCCGGCATGAAACCGGACCGCTTTGAAGACATCATTGCGCTGGTGGCGCTGTATCGCCCCGGACCGATGGAGAACATTCCGGTCTACAACGCGGTGAAGCACGGCGAACAGGATCCGGACTGCCTGCATCCGCTGCTCGAACCGATCCTGATGGAGACGAACGGCATCATCGTCTACCAGGAGCAGGTGATGCAGATCGCGCAGGTTCTGTCCGGCTACTCTCTCGGAGAAGCTGACCTTCTGCGCCGCGCCATGGGCAAGAAGATTGCCGCGGAAATGGAAGTCCAGCGGGCACGCTTTGTCGACGGTGCAGTGGAGCGCGGCATCAACAAGAGCCATGCCGGAACGATCTTCGACCTTGTGGCGAAGTTCGCCAACTACGGCTTCAACAAGTCGCACGCCGCAGCTTATGCGCTGGTTTCTTATCATACCGCCTGGCTGAAGGCGAACCACCCGGTCGAGTTCATGGCAGCTTCCATGACGCTGGATCTCGGGAATACCGAAAAGCTCGGCGACTACCGGCAGGAAGCCCGGCGCATGAAGATCGAGATCGAACCGCCTTCAATCAACCGGGGGCAGGTCTATTTCGATGTCGCCGACGGCAAGATCCTTTACGCCATGGGCGCCATCAAGGGGGTTGGCGAGCAGGCAGTCGAACATATCGTCGAGGTTCGCGGCGACAAGCCATTCAAGAGCCTTGGCGATTTTGCCCGGCGTATCTCGCCCAAAGCACTTAACAAGCGCACGCTTGAAAACCTGGTGGCGGCCGGTGCCTTCGATGAGCTGGAGCCGAACCGGGCGCGGGTCTTTGAAGGCCTGGACCGGATCATGGGTCTGGCGCAGCGCACGGAAGAAAACAAGACGCTCGGCCAGGATGAGCTTTTTGGCGGCTGCGACAGCGAAGAGCCCTTGCAGCTTGACGAGGTTCACGGCTGGACCAACGAGGAAAAGCTTCAGCGGGAGCATTCCGCCATCGGCTTTTATCTGTCTGCCCACCCGATTGACGAATACGCCGCCGTCCTGGAGAAGATGCGGGTTCAGCCGTGGAGCCAGTTTTCCGAAGCGGTCAAGAAGGGGGCTTCCCATGGCCGCCTTGCAGGGACTGTAGTCTCCATGCAGGAACGCAAGACCAAGACCGGAAATCGCATGGGGATCGTCCGACTTTCCGACGCGACGGGCCAATATGAAGCGCTGCTCTTCCGGGAGAAACTCGAACAGTTCCGTGATGCCCTGCAGGCGGGGCGGTCCGTGGTGGTGCTTGTTGGTGCCGACATGCGTGACGATGAGCCGTCCCTCAGGATCGAGCAGGTCGATCCGATCGACCAGATGGCAGCCCGCCTGCAGAAAAGCATGCGCGTCTTTGTTCGCGACGAGCGCCCAATCCCGAGCCTTGCCAAGCAGTTGCAGGTGAGGGGGGAAGGCGATGTGACGGTGATCGTTCTTCTGGAAAACGGTGCACGGGAAGTGGAAGTCAAGCTTCCGGGGCGTTTCCGTCTATCTCCGGAAATTGCCGGGGCACTGAAGGCGGTGCCGGGCGTCACCGACGTTCAGGTGGCCTGAAGCGGCTGAAAGCACCTTTTCTAAAGTTAGAGTGAGGTATGCTTGCAGTGGTGGAGCCCTATGAGTTTTTCAGTCAATAGGTTTGCCCGGCAGTTTTCTGACCTTGCATCCTTTTCAGGTAACACAGGGTCAGGAGCGCAACGGCACTTATGGCCGCCAAAAGGCTCAAGACAGACGTCGGGCCGGTATGGACCAGCACCGCGGCGAGAGCGGGCGGGGCAAGCGCGTTGATGAGGTGCATTGGGAGGGCGATCGCAGACATCGCGGCCGCATAGTCTGCCTTGCTGAAAAAGACCAGAGGCATGGTTGCGCGGGCGACCGCAAAGGCACCGCTGCCAAGGCCGAAAAGACAAAGATAAACTGTGATCGTCATCAGGTTTTTTCCGCCCAGGGCAATGGCCAACAAACCGAGCGGAAGGACAATGCCGGAGACGAGCGCGGTTGATAGCCCGTCCCAGTTCCTGCCACCGAGCACGTCAATCAGACGTCCGCCAACCTTGAAGATGCCCAGAAGGGAAGCGACCGCGACGGCGGAGGCAAGGTCGCTGCCGAGCGCACGAAACAGTTCAATACCGATGGCATCAATACCGAAGGTGACGAAACTGTTGAGAGCGATGGCAACAACAACAAGTATAAAAATCGGTTTGCGAGCGTATCTGATCTTGTCTCCCGTTTCAGTCGTTGCGATTGCCCTAGCGGTGTCAGGCAGCCCCAGATAGAGGGCAGGAGCTACGAGCAAGGTCATGCCGCCTGCATAAATCAGGATCGTCATTCGCCAGCCTGCAACTTCAAACAGAAAAGCCGTCACGGGCCAGAAAACACTGCCCGCAAGTCCGGTAACAAGCATGAGGCTGCCAATCATGCCTCGGGCAGCTTGATCGCCATGTTCTGCAAGGTAGGCATAGGCAGCAGTGGTCAGAAACATGGCCCCTGCAACCCCAACAATTCCCCAACCGAGCAGAAAAAGCTCTGCCGAGGTGCTGCGCGCTACGAGGCAAAGGCTGGCCCCGATCAAGGTCGCGCCGGCAGCCATTGTTCTTCTTGGACCGGAACGGCCGATGAGACGACCCGCCCAGGGAGAAGTGATTCCCATCGCGACGAACATGACAGAGGTACCGAGAAAAACCGTCGCCAGATCTACTCCAAGATCTCTCGAAACCTGAGTGGCGATAACTGGCAAGCTGCTGACGGCGCCCCAGCCAAAAACTTGTGTTACAGCGAGAAGAGAAAAGGCGAGCAAGTGACGGTTCATCTGTCATCACTACCGCCTTTTCTTGACACTTTGATTTCCGCTTTAAATTACTTGCCTGTGTTCGGAACCGGACCGTCGGATGGCGATCGTAGACTGTATCAGTGGTGCCGGGCGTCACCGACGTTCAGGTGGCCTAGGCGGATTTACATCTAAGCCCCGGCTGGCCAGATGATTTCCAGCCGGATGCCGCCGGGCTCTGTGAACATCATGTGTTTGCGTGGGCCGCCGCCGAGAAGTTCCGGCTCGAATTCGATCGTAGTGCCTGGCCAGGTGCGGATCCTGGCCGCAAGATCGAGAAGCTCTTCCTCGCTTTCAACTTCCAGCGCCACGTGGTGCAGGCCGATATTGGTCTTACGGTCGAACTCCGTCATGGGCCGCGTGCGGTCGGCTTGCCAGAGGGTAAAACGGGCCGTGCCGTCCGAAACGGTGGTGCGCGGATAGGCATCGTCGCGCGCCTGCAGTTTCCAACCGAGCAACTCGGTGAAGAAGGCGGTGGTCTGGTCCAGATCCCGGACATTGAGGCCGAGGTGGTTGATGCCTTTGGTGGTCAAGACGAGGCTCCGTGAAAAGTGGCGGGAGTTTATCCATACACGGACGAAGTGATTCCGTCGTCCCGTGTGGGAAGAGCGATGACAGGTGTTCAGCCGACGGTTCTGAACAAACGACTGAAAGAGTTGAAAGAATGCGCACTCGTCGATCATGACGGAAGGGGGTACCTGCTGACCGATCTAGGGCAGGAGCTGTTCGGACTGCTGTCCCCATTCGGTGCATGGTCGCAAAAGTGGTCGCGGACTGTTACTGAAAAGATCGAAGACGGAAAATAGGGCGGAACCGCACCAAGTATGCCGGCGATGCGGGCAAAGGTCTGCAAAGGTGCGAAACCGGCAAGAAAACGAGCCCTTAGGCCTTGAAATAAAATTGCTAGCCCACTATAAGGCGCGCATTCCACAC
The DNA here is from genome assembly GCF_000168975.1 of Roseibium aggregatum IAM 12614. Lineage (GTDB taxonomy): Bacteria > Pseudomonadota > Alphaproteobacteria > Rhizobiales > Stappiaceae > Roseibium > Roseibium aggregatum. Next base: position 208,951 of record NZ_AAUW01000007.1, on the reverse strand, counting down.
GCAAGGGGCGGAAACCGAGCTTATCGGGATCCTTCCGGTGGCCGCAGGGAAATCCTCTCCGGTCCACATCCTCTTGCGGAGGTTAAACCGGAAAACTCAGGAGATAAGGGCCATGGCATTGCCCGATTTCACCATGCGTCAGCTGCTGGAAGCTGGCGTTCACTTTGGTCACCAGAAGCACCGTTGGAACCCGCGCATGGGTCAGTACATCTTTGGTGTACGCAACGATGTTCACATCATGGACCTGTCCCAGACCGTTCCGCTGCTGCACCAGGCACTCAAGGCCGTGTCCGACACGGTTTCCGGCGGTGGCCGCGTTCTGATCGTCGGTACCAAGCGCCAGGCACAGGAAGCCGTTGCTTCTGCAGCGCGTAACTCCGCTCAATACTATGTCAACGCACGTTGGCTCGGCGGCATGCTGACGAACTGGAAGACCATCTCCCAGTCCATTCAGCGCCTGCGCAAGCTGGAAGAAACCCTGTCTTCCGACGCTGCCAACGCTCTGACCAAGAAAGAGCGTCTGTTCATGGACCGCGAGCGTGAAAAGCTCGAGCGGAACCTTGGCGGTATCAAGGACATGGGCGGTATCCCGGACCTGATCTTCGTGATCGACACCAACCGTGAAGCCATTGCCATCCAGGAAGCCCGTCGTCTGGGTATCCCGGTTGCTGCAATCCTCGATTCCAACTCCAATCCGGAAGGCATCACCTATCCGGTGCCGGGTAACGACGATGCTGGCCGCGCCCTGTCGCTCTACTGCGACCTGATTGCACGTGCTGCCATCGACGGTATCTCCCGTGCACAGGGTGCTTCCGGCATGGACATCGGCGAATCGGAAGAAGCACCGGTTGAAGAAGTTCTTGCCGCAGCTTCTGAAGAAGCTCCGGCTGAAGCAGCAGCTGCCGAGGCTTAAGCCTCTCCTGCCGCGGCTGGACGCGGCAGAATACTGTTGAAATTCGCAAGGCGGGCTGCACTTTGTTGCAGCCCCGTCATAAAGGCGCGGAAAGCCATCGGCTAAACCGTGTCTCATCTGAAACCCCCATGCACGAGGCAATCGATGAGCATTACCGCTGCGATGGTAAAAGAGCTCCGCGAGAAATCCGGCGCTGGCATGATGGACTGCAAGACCGCCCTGACTGAAGCGGGCGGCGATATGGAAGCAGCCGTTGACTGGCTGCGTACCAAAGGTCTGGCCAAGGCTGCCAAGAAGGCTGGCCGTGTGGCTGCTGAAGGTCTGGTCGGTGTTGCCGCTGACGGCAACAAGGCTGCCGTGATCGAACTGAACTCCGAAACCGACTTCGTTGCTCGCAACGAAGGGTTCCAGGAGCTGGTTTCCAACGTTGCCAAGGTCGCCGTCGGCACCGATGGTTCCGTTGAAGCCGTTTCCGCTGCAAATCTCGACGGCAAGCCGGTTGCAGAGGCGATCACCGACGCTATCGCCACGATCGGCGAAAACATGACCCTGCGCCGTACCGCGGTTTTGGCCGTGAACGAAGGCGTTGTTGCGACCTATGTTCACAGTGCCGTTTCCGACGGTCTGGGCAAGATCGGCGTTCTGGTGGCTCTGGAATCTGCTGGTGACAAGGACAAGCTGAATGGTCTCGGCCGTCAGATTGCCATGCACGTTGCTGCAACCAGCCCGCTGGCTCTGAACACCGATGAGTTGGATCCGACTGTTGTCGAGCGTGAGAAGTCTGTCTTCTCCGAACAGGCACGCGAATCCGGCAAGCCGGAAAACATCATTGAAAAAATGGTGGAAGGCCGTTTGCGCAAATTCTACGAGGAAGTTACCCTCGTGAAGCAGGCCTTCGTGATCAACCCGGATCAGACGGTTGAGCAGGCCGTAGAGGCGCTCGCGAAAGAAATCGGCGCCGAAGTCAAACTTACCGGCTTTGTCCGCTTCGCCATCGGCGAGGGGATCGAGAAGGAAGAGCAAGACTTCGCCGCAGAGGTGGCAGCAGCCACCGGGCAGTAAGCTCAAGGAAAAGCGCCGGCAAGTCCGGCGCTTTTTTTTTAGAAAGACATTTTAAAAAGGGTGCACCCATGACGAATTCCTTGCGCTGGAAACGGATCCTTCTGAAACTCTCCGGCGAGGCCCTGATGGGATCGCAGGCTTTTGGAATTGACCCGGCCATTGTGCAAAGGATCGCCAAGGAAATCGCCGACGCAGTGGCTCTTGGAGCCCAGGTCGGCGTTGTCGTCGGTGGTGGCAACATCTTCCGCGGTGTCGCCGTTGCCGCCAAGGGTGGCAACCGCGTGACCGGCGACCACATGGGCATGCTGGCAACCATCATGAACAGCCTGACGCTGGCGGACGCTCTGCGTCGCCTGAAAGTCAACGCCCGTGTTCTGTCCGCTGTCTCGGTGCCCTCGATCTGCGAGACCTTCTCTCAGCGTGTCGCCGACCGCTACATGGAAGACGGCGATGTGATCATCTTTGCGGGTGGTACCGGCAACCCATTCTTCACCACGGACAGTGGCGCGGCACTGCGGGCTGCCGAGATGAAATGCGACGCTTTCCTGAAGGGGACGCAGGTGGATGGCGTCTATTCGGAAGACCCGAAGGTAAACCCGGACGCAGAGCGCTACGAGACGCTCGGTTATGACGAAATCATAACCCGGAACCTGAAAGTCATGGACACCACGGCCATTGCCCTGGCACGCGACAATTCCATTCCTGTCATCGTGTTTTCCATTCATACGCCCGGCGCCCTCGTCAGCGTGCTTCAGGAAACCGGCACCTACACTGTCGTGGGTGACTGAAAGTTTTAAGAACCAATCCCGGTTCAAGCTCTTGTGTTTCGGTGCGTTTATGCCATGTTGGCGCGCGCCGAGACTCTATTCAGCCAAGCACAAAACAACAGTGAGGATAAAATGTCGGTAGAAGGTGTGGACCTTGATGATCTGAAGCGCCGTATGCAGGGAGCCTTGTCGGTTCTGAAAACGGAATTTGCCGGTCTGCGCACCGGCCGCGCGTCTTCGTCCATGATGGATCCGATTACCGTTGAAGCCTATGGCCAGTCCATGCCGATCAACCAGGTAGCCACCGTCTCCGTGCCCGAACCTCGTATGCTGGCAGTTCAGGTCTGGGACAAGAGCATGGTATCGGCCGTCGAAAAGGCGATACGTGAATCCAACCTCGGCCTGAACCCGGTTGTAGACGGCATGCTGCTGCGTTTGCCGATTCCCGAGCTCAACCAGGAACGCCGCCAGGAACTTATCAAGGTGGCTCACAAATACGCTGAACAGGCGAAGGTATCTATCCGTCATGTCCGCCGTGATGGCATGGACGCCGCCAAAAAGGCGGAAAAAGACGGTGACATTTCCCAGGACGACAGCCGGGTTGCCTCCGACGAAGTGCAGAAGCTGACCGATCAGATGATTGCGGAAGTCGACAGCATGCTGGAGAAAAAAGAGCAGGAAATTTCCCAGGTCTGATCGACCTGGGGAGTGTGAGTTGGGGGAGCAAATGAGCGTCAGCCCGGACCGCAACCTGCATGCACCTGCTGCGGATGAAACCGGTGCGAAAATGCCCCGCCATGTTGCCTTCATCATGGATGGCAACGGGCGATGGGCAACCGCGCGCGGTTTGCCGCGAACCGAAGGTCACCGGCAGGGACTTGCCGCGCTGCGCAAGGTCATCCGTCATGCTGGCCGTGTCGGTATCGAAACCATCACGATCTACAGCTTCTCCTCTGAAAACTGGAATCGCCCCCAGGCGGAAGTGTCCTTCCTGATGGGGCTGCTGCGCCGTTTCGTGCAGCGCGATCTCAGCGAGCTTCACGAAGCCAATGTGCGTATCCGTATCATTGGCGGGCGCAGCGACCTGGAGCCGGGGATCCTGGCGCTTCTCAACGAGGCTGAAGACCTGACCCGTCACAACACGGGCCTCAATCTGGTGGTTGCTTTCAACTATGGTGCACGTTCGGAAATCGTTCGGGCGGCACAGGAGCTGGCAGAAAAGGTTCAGGCTGGGAAAATGCAGCCGGCCGACATCACCGAAGACGCGATTACGGCGGCGCTGGACACATCCGGGCTGCCGGACCCGGATCTCATAATTCGCACGAGTGGCGAAATGCGCCTGTCAAATTTCCTTCTTTGGCAGGCAGCCTATTCCGAATTCTATTTTTGTGATCTTTATTGGCCGGACTTTGATGAAGCGGCCTTCGACAAGGCTTTGAGCTGCTTCTGCAGCCGCGAGCGCCGGTATGGCGGCCTTGACGCCAAGGCAAACTGACCTCCGGCTCGAGCAATGGCAGAACCCGACCAGCACCCTAAAAAACTGTCCGACCTTCGCCTCAGGTTTCTTTCGGCTCTCGTTCTGGGCCCGCTTGTTCTGCTGATAACATATCTTGGCGGTCTTCCCTTTGCCGCGCTGACGCTGGCTGCAACCGGTCTGTTTCTCTGGGAGTGGTTTTCGATCACAGGAACCCCGGCAAAAACGGCAGGTGCCCTGACCGGTTTCGTCACGCTTTTGGCAATCGCAACCCTTTGCGTAACCGGGCATCCGGGCCTTGGTCTAGCGGCAATGGTATTGGGCGCTTTCATTGCCTACGCTGTGGGGGGCTTTTCGAAGACCGGCCGGTGGGCAATCGAAGGGATCGCCTATAGCGGGCTTGCCCTGTTTTCTCTGCTTGCGCTTCGCGAAGGCAGCGAAGGACTGCTGGTGGCGTTTTTCCTGGTGTTCGTGGTCTGGGCAACGGATATCTTTGCCTATTTTACCGGCCGTGCATTGGGCGGACCCAAGCTCTGGCCACGTGTATCGCCCAAAAAAACCTGGTCCGGCGCCATTGGCGGGCTGGTTCTTGCCACGCTATTCGGCACGGGTGTCGCCCTTGTCGCGAATGCCCAGCACCTGGTGCTTTGGGCATTGCTGGCTGCCGGTCTCTCGGTTGTCTCACAGGCGGGGGATCTTCTGGAATCGGCCATCAAGCGACGGTTCGACGTCAAGGATTCCAGCCGGCTCATTCCCGGACACGGCGGCATCATGGACCGGATCGACGGATTGGTGGCCGCCGCAATCTTCGCCGTGCTGATTGGCCTTCTGGCAGGCGGCAGCCTTGCCGATCCGCTTGCCGGTCTCGGTCTGATCTAAAATTGGAGTAACAGGCATGGCAGCTGCCTCAGCAGCACGCGACCCTGGCGCGAAAACCCGGATCACTGTCCTTGGTGCCACAGGGTCCATCGGCCAGAGCCTGGCGGACCTTATTGAAAGAAATCCGGAGCTCTACGAAGTAGTGGCTCTGGTGTCGAACCGGAATGCCGCAGGTCTCGCCGATATGGCGAAAACGCTGAAAGCGGGTTCGGCGATCCTTGCCGATGAAGCTTGTTATCCGGAGCTCAAGGACCGGCTTTCCGGCACCGGGATTAAGACCGGAGCCGGGGAGGCGGCCGTTCTGGAGGCGGTCGACCAGGATACGGACATCGTCGTCGGTGCCATCGTGGGTGCGGCGGGCTTAAAGCCGACCATGGCCGCTATTCGGTCCGGACGCCGCATCGCACTTGCCAACAAGGAATGCCTGGTTTGCGCAGGCGACCTGTTCATGGAAAAAATCCGGGCAACCGGAGCGGAGCTTTTGCCCGTCGACAGCGAACATAACGCTGTCTTTCAGGTATTTGAAACCGACAAGGCCGACATGGTCGAGAAGGTCATCCTGACGGCCTCGGGAGGGCCTTTCCGGACGCTTTCGAAGGCCGACATGAAAAGGGTAACACCGCAGCAGGCGCTCAAGCATCCGAACTGGGACATGGGCGCGCGCATTACTATCGATAGCGCGACCATGATGAACAAGGGATTCGAGGTGATTGAAGCTTCTCACCTTTTCCCGGTTTCTCATGACCAGCTCGGTGTGCTCGTCCATCCGCAATCGACTGTTCACGGCCTTGTGCAATACAAGGACGGTTCGCTGCTGGCTCAACTCGGCAGTCCGGATATGCGCACGCCGATTGCCCATTGTCTTGCCTTTCCCCGCCGAATGAACGTTCCGGTGAAACGCCTGGACCTTGCCGAACTCGGCACACTTACCTTTGAAGCCGCGGATCTCGACCGGTTCCCGGCGTTGCATCTGGCGCTGGAAGCCATGCGGGCAGGGGGGATGGCACCGGCTGCGCTCAACGCCGCGGACGAAATTGCCGTTGAAGCTTTCCTGACGGGTCGGATCGGTTTCATGGACATTCCGGGTGCCATCGAGACAGTGCTTGAAGCCATGGGGGCAGGAGGACGCTTGCGGGAGGCCACCGATGTGGAGGACGTTCTTGCACTCGACGCCGAAGCGCGGCAGAAAACCGCAGAATGGATCGAGGCGCGACGTTTGGCGTGTTGAAGGCTCTGAAATTTTGGTCTTCGACCATTAACACGCCGTAATTTTCTTTTTAGTACAATGCTTCAAAACAATCCTAGCTGCGCAGGATCGGACACATTTCATGGATCTTCTCGCCTCCGCCTATTCCCTGATAGTCGGCACAATCATTCCCTTTCTTTTCGTGCTGACAATCGTCGTCTTCTTCCACGAACTCGGCCATTTTGCAGTGGCTCGCTGGTGCAACGTGAAGGTAGATGCTTTTTCGGTTGGCTTCGGGCGCGAGCTTTTCGGTTATAACGACCGGAAAGGAACCCGCTGGAAACTGTGCTGGATTCCGCTTGGCGGCTACGTCAAATTTGCCGGTGACGATAATGCGGCAAGCGTTCCAAGCCGGGAAGCCATAGCGCAGATGAGTGAGGAGGAGCGGAAAACGGCCTTTATCGCGAAGCCGGTCTGGCAACGCATGGCCGTGGTGGCGGCAGGGCCGATCGCCAATTTCCTTCTCGCAATCGTGATCTTCACGGCACTCTTCGTCACTTCCGGCAAACAGGGCTACGAACCTGTTGTCGAACAGGTCTTTGCTGGTGGGGCTGCTGAACGCGACGGACTGCTGGCCGGCGATGTCGTGAAAGAAATTGACGGCAGGCCGATACAGACCTTCGGCGAAATGCGGCAGATCGTCCTGATGAGCGCCAATACGCCTCTTGTCTTCGAGGTCGAGCGTGCCGGGAAGGACGTCACCTTGACGGTTACGCCTGACGCCAAAGAGAAAGAAGTCTTTTTCGGCGAGAAGCAGGTGGCCGGCGATATCAGTCTTCGTGGTGTCTCCGATCCGTCCCACCTCGTTCACATCAAGTACGGTCTTGGCGAAGCCGCCCTGGAAGGCACGGCGGAAACCTGGCGCATCATTGAAAGCACGGTCAGCTATATCTGGGGCATCATCTCTCAGCGGCAATCGGCCGATCAGCTCGGCGGCCCAATCCGCGTTGCCCAGATCTCCGGTCAGGTCGCAGACCTCGGCTTCATGCCGCTCATTTCCCTGGCGGCGGTCCTTTCCGTCAGCATCGGTCTGATCAATCTGGCACCGGTGCCGATTCTCGATGGCGGACACCTGGTCTACTTCGCTGCAGAAGCCCTGCGTGGCAAACCGCTCAGCGAAAGAGTGCAGGACGTCGGTTTCAGGATCGGCCTGGGGCTCGTTCTGATGCTGATGGTGTTCGTCACCTGGAAAGATATCATGAGGCTTGTGGGGACCAATTCATGACACCCGTGACATTGACGCAACGTCTTCAGACTAAATCGCTTTCGGCCCGGAAGGGCGGTTGCGTTATCGGTAAAAACCTATAAAACACTCGTCGGTTCCGAGAATCTGCTGGGGTGAGTGCGGATTCTCGGGAGGGGTATTAAAAATAAAGGCATAGCGCAATAATGCAGCGATTGCAGAGATTTACACGGGCCGTACTGTTGGCGGTGGCCGTATTTTCGATCGGGACGGTTCTGCCGAAAGCTTTCGGGCCGGTGTCCCTGGTTTCACAGGCTCAGGCCGCGGTTGCCAGAAGCATTGACGTGCGTGGCAATACCCGTGTCGAGGACGAAACCGTTGTCAGTTACATGACCATTGTTCCCGGACGCTCCTACAGCGCGTTCGATGTCGATGAGTCTCTGAAGGCGCTCTACGCAACCGGCCTTTTTGCAACGGTCGATATCACCCCGCGTGGCAGCGTTGTCGTTGTGACGGTGACCGAAAACCCGATCATTAACCGGGTGTCCTTCGAAGGTAACCGGAAGATCAAGGACAGTGCGCTGGAAACCGCCGTTCGCTCGCAGCCGCGTTCGATGCTGTCCCGTGCGAAGGTTCAGGCCGACGTTCAGAACATTCTTGAAGCTTACCGCCGCTCCGGTCGCTATGGCGCGTCCGTCGAGCCGCAGATCATCGATCGTGGTCAGAACCGCGTCGATCTGGTGTTCGAGATCAACGAAGGTGCCAAGACCGGCGTCGAGCGGATCAGCTTCATCGGCAACTCCGCATTCAGCGACGGCCGTCTGCGCGATGTCATTCGTACCCGCGAAAGCGGCCTTCTGAGCTGGCTTCGCAGCACCGATACCTATGATCCGGACCGTCTGGCCGCGGATGAGGAATTGCTGCGTCAGTATTACAACAAGAAGGGCTATGCGGATTTCCGTATCGTTTCCACCAGCGCGGATCTCGATCGCGAGCAGAACATCTTCTACGTGACCTTCACTGTGGAAGAGGGCGAGAAATACGAGATCGGCGATGTTGAGATCGTTTCAACTATCCCCGACGTTGATCCTGAAGATCTTCGCCGCCTGATCCGCACCAAGAGCGGTCAGACCTTCAATTCGCTGCGCGTCGAGCAGTCGGTCGAAGACATCACGTTGCGTGTCTCGGAAGAAGGCTATGCCTTTGCCCGTGTCCGTCCGCGGGGTGCGCGCGATTACGACAACAACACGATTTCCCTGATCTACTATATCGAAGAAGGTCCTCGCGCCTATATCGAGCGGATCAACGTGATCGGCAACGACCGCACTCGTGAGTATGTTATTCGTCGTGAATTCGACATCGCCGAAGGTGATGCGTTCAACCGTGCGCTCGTCGACAAGGCCGAGCGTCGTCTGCGCAACCTCGGTTTCTTCGAAAAGGTCTCGATCACAACACAGCAGGGCAGCGCGCCCGACCGCGTGGTCGTGAACGTTCGCGTCGAGGAAAAGCCGACCGGTGAAATCTCCTTCGGTGTTGGTTACTCGACCGTCGACGGTGTCATTGGTGACATTTCACTCACCGAGAAGAACTTCCTGGGTCGTGGCCAGTTCGTGAAGCTTGCTGTTGGCGGCGGCACGGACACGCAGTCCTACGAATTCCGCTTTGTCGAACCGTTCTTCATGGGGCGCCGCGTTGCTCTGGATCTTGATCTCTACCGTAAGGTGGATGATGCCAACGACTACCGCTCCTTCGATCAGGAAAAGACCGGTGGTGGCTTTGGCTTCACGTTGCCGCTGCGGGAAGATGAACTGACTGTCCGTCTGTTCTATAACATCTTCCAGGAGCAGAACTCCGATCCCGACAACAACTCGACCAACATCAACAACTGCGACACTGCAAGCCTTTCCCTGGCGGTCTGTGACTCGCTCGGTACATATCTGACCTCTCTGGTCGGTTACGAGCTGCGTTACAACACGCTGGACCGGGTCATGGATCCCACCGACGGCATCTATGCCTCCTTCGGTCAGGAATTTGCGGGTCTGGGTGGTGACAGCTTCTACATCAAGACGGAAGCTCAGGCCCGTGCCTACAAGGAAATCCTGGCTGACTACGGTCTGGTCGGCAGCCTGTCGGTTCGTGGTGGTAACATCATGGCCCTTGGAGACGAGCGCCTGCGTGTGTCCGAGCAGTTCATGCTGGGTGGTACGCTGGTTCGCGGTTTCGAAAATCAGGGTATCGGTCCTCGTGACGCTGCGACTGAAGATGCGATCGGTGGCCGGTTCTACTTTGCCGCGACTGCAGAAACCCGGTTCCCGTTCCCGGTCATTCCCAAGGAATTCGGCCTGAGCGGTGCGGTGTTTGCCGATGCTGGTTCCTTGTGGGATGCAGACAGCAGCTTGGTGAGCCTCGTGGAAGACAACGGCGGTCAGATTGACTCCAACGACTTCAACGTCCGTGCTTCGATTGGTGCCGGTATTCGCTGGAACTCTCCGTTCGGACCTCTGCGGGCAGACTTTGCTTACCCAATCGTCAAGGACGACTCCGACAAGACGCAGATTTTCCGGTTGAGTGGCGGTACACGCTTCTAAACTGCGGTCACATAGGATAGAAAACGGCCGCCGATCCGTTCGGCGGCCGTTTTTGTTGGCTGGCAAGAAGGATAACATCATGTCCGAGCCAAATTTTTTTGAATCTCCGGCTCCGGTCTCTCTGACAGATATCGCGACCTGGGCGGATGCGGAGATCGCTCGCGGCGAACCTGAGCTGATGATAACGGGTGTCGCGCCGCTGGAAGATGCCACGCCCGGCGCTCTGGTCTTCTTCGACAACACCGCTTATCTGAAGAAACTCGATGGCACCACGGCAGCAGCTTGCCTGGTCAACAGGAAGCACAAGGACAAGGTGCCTGCGGGCGTTGCCGTTCTTGTCTGTGCTGATGCCTATCGGTCCTGGGCGAAGGTGCTTGCCAAGCTCTATCCAGCGGCCATGGTGCCGGTGGAAGCTGGCCCTGCGGTGATTTCAGAACGGGCGGTAATCGATCCGGCTGCTTCGCTTGAAGACAATGTCACGGTGGAAGCGGGCGTTGTGATCGGGGCCGGTGCCGAAATCGGGGCAGGCACGGTCATTCGGGCCAACGCTGTCATTGGGCAGGGCGTCAAGATCGGCCGTGACTGTGTCATAGGGCCGAATTCAACGGTTCAGCACACTGTGATCGGAAACAGGGTCTACATGCATCCTGGCGTTTGCTGCGGCCAGGATGGCTTTGGATATGCCATGGGACCCATGGGGCATCTCAAGGTTCCCCAGGTCGGCCGCGTTATCATCCAGGATGACGTGGAAATCGGAGCCAATACGACAATCGACCGTGGCGCAAACCGGGATACGATCATCGGCGAGGGCACGAAGATCGATAATCAGGTTCAGATCGGTCACAATGTGGTGGTCGGACGACACTGCGTTATCGTTTCTCAGGTCGGTCTGTCCGGAAGCTGCACTCTAGAGGATTTTGTCGCCATTGGCGGGCAAACCGGTGTGCGCGGTCACGTCACAATCGGCATGGGGGCGCAGGTAGCTGCCGTTAGCGTCGTTAACGACGATCTGCCTGCCGGTGGGCGCTATGGGGGCACGCCAGCGAAACCGGTCAAACAGTGGTTCCGTGAGGTCGCGGCCGTCAGAAAGCTTGCAGAGCGTGGCGACGGATCGTAAACGGGTTAAAAGCAGGACTTTGCGGCGGTCATTCGCCAAGGGGTAGTATATGGAAGACGCAGAAAATAAAACACTTGGCAGCGCAGACATCATGAGGATCATGAAGCTTCTGCCGCACAGGTATCCTTTTCTTCTGATCGACAAGATCATTGAGATGGACGGTGACGATAGCTGTATCGGCATCAAGAACGTCACCATCAACGAACCGCATTTTACCGGCCACTTTCCGGAGAGACCGGTTTTCCCGGGCGTTCTTCTGATCGAGGCCATGGCTCAGACGGCCGGAGCGCTTTGCGTTCATGCCCGCGGTGACGACGCGCCACCGCAATTGGTCTACTTCATGACCATCGACAAGGCGAAATTCCGCCGGCCGGTGGAGCCTGGTGACCAGGTTCATTTCCACGTCAAGAAGATCAAGCAACGCTCCAACATCTGGAAATTCGACGCCGTCGCCAAAGTCGACGGCAACAAGGTTGCAGAAGCAGAAGTCAGCGCGATGCTGGTAGACGCGTGAGGACATATGACTGACATCCATCCAACGGCCATAGTCGAAGACGGGGCCGTGATCGGCGAGGACGTTCGTATCGGGGCCTATTCGATCGTTGGTCCGAATGTGAAACTCGCCGACGGAGTTATCCTGGAATCGCATGTCGTCGTTTCAGGCCACACAAGCGTGGGAGCCAATACGCACATTTTTCCCTTCGCGAGCATTGGCCACAAACCGCAAGATCTCAAGTTTTCCGGTGAAGTAAGCTTTCTGGAAATCGGCGCCAACAACCAGATCCGTGAACATGTGACCATGAACCCGGGAACGGAAGGCGGCGGTGGCTATACGAGAGTTGGCGACAATTGTCTATTCATGATGAGTTCGCATGTCGGCCACGATTGTCAGGTTGGCAATCACGCGATTCTGGCCAACAACGCCACACTTGCTGGGCACGTCGAGCTCGATGATTTTGTCATTCTGGGTGGCTTGAGTGCTGTCCGGCAATGGTCGCGTGTGGGAACAGGCGCAATCGTTGGCGGTATGACGGGTGTCGAATTCGACGTCATTCCTTTCGGCTCCGTGATTGGTGACCGTGCCCGTCTTGCCGGGCTTAATCTCGTTGGCCTCAAGCGCAAGGGCTTTCCTCGGGAACAGATTCACGCCCTCCGGGCTGCCTATCGTGCGCTGTTTGAGAGCGGTGAGGGAACCTTGCGCAGTCGGGCTGAAGCCGTCGCTGCAGAGAGTGCCGATCAACCCCTTGTCAAGACGGTTACCGACTTCATCCTTGAAAAGGAAGACCGCCGGTTCTGCACGCCGCGCAGCGAAGACTGACAAAGATGGTCCGCGCAGATATGGCAACGGAACCACGCCTTGCCCTGATTGCGGGAAATGGCAGTTTGCCCTGCCAGATCGCGGATGCTCTCAGCAACGCCGGGCGTGAGTTCAAGATTATCGCCATCAAGGGTGAAGCGGATGAACGGACGCGCGCTCAGGCCGACACGGAGCTTGGCTGGGGTGAAATCGGCCGGCTCTACAAATTCCTGAAGAAAACGGGCTGCAGGGACGTGCTTCTGATCGGAGGCGTTTCCAAACGTCCCGATTTCACGTCGATCCTCGGTGATATCGGTACCTTGAAGCGATTGCCGACGATTATCCGGGCCTTGGCCGGTGGTGACGACAGTCTGCTGACCAAGGTGATCCGCCTGTTTGAAGTAGAGGGGTATCGGGTCGTGGGGATCAAGGACGTGGCGCCGCAACTGCTGGCTTCAAGCGGAGTGCTTGGCAAAGTGCAGCCAAGCCAGACGGATTGGCGGGATGCGGAACTCGCCTTGAGGGCGTGTGAAAAGCTCGGCGAGCTCGATATCGGTCAGGCTGCCGTTGCTGTTGGCGGACGGGTTGTTGCGCTGGAAGGGGCGGAAGGAACTGACGCCATGCTCCAGCGCTGTGCCGACCTGAAGCGCAATGGCCGGATACGGGCCAAGAGCCACACCGGTGTTCTGGTCAAGACGGCCAAACCAAATCAGGATTTGCGCGTTGACCTGCCAACCGTCGGCCCGAAAACCATCGACCTTGCGGTTGCCGCGGGGCTTGCGGGGATCGCTGTTGAGGCAAGCGGTGCACTGATCGCCGAAAAGGATGTCACGCTCAAAAAGGCAGATGATGCGGGGCTGTTTGTTATCGGTATAGAACACGGTTCGAGCATCGATGCCGTGTTATCCGAGCAACCGGACGAGCGTTCGTGATGAGCGGGAAGATGCCCACGGTCTGTCTGGTCGCGGGTGAGGAATCCGGAGATCAGCTCGGCTCGGAGTTGATGAAAGCGCTCAACGAACGGTTGGGGATTGGTGTTCGGTATTGCGGCGTTGGCGGCGAACGGATGACGTCTCTGGGCCTCAAGAGCTTCTTCGACATGTCGGATGTTTCTGTCATGGGACTGACTGCAGTGCTCGCCAGACTGCCGTTGATCATCAAGCGCGTTTACCAGACCGTGGATGCGGTTGTTGCGGCCAATCCGGATGTGCTGGTGATCGTCGACAGTCCGGATTTCACCCACAATGTCGCAAAGCGCGTGCGCAAACGGGCACCGCATATTCCCATCATCGGGTACGTTTCGCCGTCTGTCTGGGCCTGGCGGCCTGGCCGCGCCCGCAAAATGAGCGTCTATGTAGACGAGCTCCTGGCTTTGTTGCCGTTTGAACCTGATGTGCATCGCAAGCTGGGTGGACCGCGCACGCATTACGTTGGCCACCCCTTAAGCGAAAATGCAACCGAGCTGCGCCCGGCGGCGGGTGAAAGATCCTCGGTGGATGCAGAAGAGAAAGTCTTGCTCGTGCTTCCGGGCAGCCGGCGAAGCGAGATCGACAGGCTCTTAGGCGACTTCGGGGCGACAGTTGCTCTCGTTGAAAAGAAGCTGCCTGGCCTCAAGGTGGTCTTGCCCGCTGTTGCGCATCTGGAAGACAAAATCCGCCGGGAAACAGCCGGCTGGTCTGTTCCGGTCGAGATCGTCACGGGACTGGAGGCAAAGCGGGCAGCATTCAGGAAAGCGCATGCAGCACTGGCTGCGTCGGGTACTGTCTCGCTTGAACTTGCCCTTTCCGGTGTTCCGATGGTCGTTGCCTATAAGGTCGACTGGTTCTTCAGGCGGATCAAGGACCTCAACCGGATCTTCAAATTTTCCAGCGTCGATTCCTTCGTGCTGCCGAACATCATCCTCGGAACAAAAGCGATTCCGGAGTTCCTCGACGAGGAAGTGCAACCGGACGTGTTGGCCAGCCATCTTGTCGAGTTGCTGAAGAACAGTCCCGAGCGTCAGAAGCAGATCGAGCATCTGCAGAGACTTGACGACGTCATGCGGTTGCCGGATGGCCATAGCCAACGAGGCGCTGCAGCAGATGTGGTGCTTGACGCAATGAAGGCTGGAGCCTGACAGGTTTTCCAGGCACGTTTGAAAACCGGGTGGAATGACGACACGTTTCTCCGGCGCTGCGTTCCTTACCTTTGCCTTACAGACGCGAAAAAACCGGGTGCGTTCCGCACCCGGTTTCTCACTAAGACTAGGCAAGCAAAGCCTTTGGATCAGGCGTTGGCCACGTTGTCCAGGAAGTGCCCGACTTCATTCTTCAGGATATCGGTCTTCTGGGACAATTCACTGGAGGCGCCGAGAACCTGATTGGCGTTCTGGCTGGTCTGGGCAACGGCCTGCGACAGATCGGACATGTTGGTTTTGACCGAGCCGGTGCCTTCTGCTGCGCGCTGAACGTTGACTGAGATTTCGCTGGTGGCGGCGCCCTGCTGTTCAACCGCGGTTGCAATGGTAGAGGTGTATTCGTTGACCTCTTCCATGGTGCGCGTGATCGCTTCGATGGCGACAACGGCGTCCTTGGTTGCGTTTTGAATTTCGGAAATCTGCGAGCTGATTTCCTCGGTGGCCTTGGAGGTCTGGGTCGCCAGTTCCTTCACTTCTGCAGCCACGACCGCGAAGCCCTTGCCGGCTTCACCGGCGCGAGCGGCTTCGATGGTCGCGTTAAGGGCCAGGAGGTTGGTCTGCTCGGCAATTGCCTGAATGAGGCTGACGACTTCACCGATTTTTGTGGCCGCTGTCGACAGGCTTTGAACCTTCTCGTTTGTGACCTGCGTCCCCTGGGTTGCGCGGTCAACGACCTGCGTTGTCTGGCTCACCTGACGTGAAATTTCCTGGATTGAGGCGGCAAGCTCCTCGGCAGCGCTCGCGACCGTCTGAACGTTTTGGGTGGCTTCGTCGGTGACGCCATAAGTGCTGTCTGCCAGGCTGGAGTTCTGGCTGGCGATCGCGCTGAGGTCCTGGGCGGTGCCATCGAGTGTTTGCGCTGTTTCTGCAACCGATCCGAGCACTTCGGTTGCTTTCTCGCGGAAACCGGCGATCAGCGCTTCAATACGGGCTTGCCGTTCTGCGCGCATCTGCTGATCGTGTTCCGTCTCGCTCTGCAGGCGTAACCTTTCAACTGCGTTATCGCGGAAGACCTGCATGGTGCGGCTCATGTCACCAATTTCGTCACCACGTCCAGTGCCATCGATCTGGACATCTGTATCGCCTTCTGCAAGGCGGGACATGGTTTCGGTGGTCCGGCGCAGGGGGCGTGTCACCGCAAAATTGAGCGCAATCGCCATGCCGACGCCTGCCAGGACGGCAGTCAGAAGCGCGAGGCTGATCACACCAAGCGCGCTGGAGGAAGAGGCCTGTGCAGCTTCGCTTTGCGTGGAGGAGATGGTGGAAATCTGAGTCTGAACTGTCTGCGACAAATCCGTCATGGTACCGATCTGTCCGGCGAGCTGGAACTGATTTGTCGCGAGCTCAGAGAAACTGTCTGCGAAACTGCCAATGGAGCTTTTAACCTCCGGAACGAGGCCCGAGATAGCGGGGAAGTCCTTTGCGCTTGATTCAAGCCGGGAAGCCAGTTTGTTCAGACCGTCAATTCCGCCTGTAACGGCTTGCTGAGAAGCTTCGCTGGGAGACAGCATGAAGTGGAAGGCGGCAGCCTTTACCGCGTTGGCGTCAGCTTCGACCTGCATGACCGTATCCGCGACGCTGTCGACCACATAGAAGCGCTGGTTGATCTGGTCTGCCTGCGCATAGACATTGTCGATGGCGACATTTGCCTGCGACCGGATATCCTTGACGTCGGAAACAAGTTGTTCGAACCCGGCCTTTGCGGCATCAGTGAGGTCGAAAATAGCGATATAGTCCTTGGTTTCGATGAGCTTGCCAAGTGTCTGCTCGAGTTCAGCCGTTTCAGCCGCGAGCTTCTGGAACTTGCCCGGATCAACACCGTCAAAACTGTTTGCTGCCATCTGCTTGGCGGATGGCGCAAGCAGGGTCACGCGGTCCCTTATATCTGCAAGCTGTTTGGCGTTGTTGGCGGCGGCGTTGAACAGGTTCTGAAGGGTGAGGGCCTCCTCCTGGAAACCCGCGGCGGCCTGACCAACCTTATTGGCGAGCACAAGCGTTTTGCGTGCGTTGGTCTCGTCCTGACTGACGCCGTCTCGCGCCATCAGCGCCTTGCCAAGAATATCCGAAGATATCTTTTCAAGTTCTTGCACAGCGCTGTCGAGCTGCTGTTGTTTTTGGGCTTGTAGCTTCGTCAGACCAACGACCTTTTCGAAGGCTGCACGGAAATCCTTCACGGCAGCGGCCGCTTCGGCGACGGGTATCTGGGCTTGAGGATCGGCGTTAAGTTCGTTCTGGAGTTTCTCCAACTCGGCGGTCAATTCACCGATATCCGAGAGAGTGGCCACTGCTTCTTGAGGGTTCTGTGAAGACAGGAAGCTTTCCTTCTTGCTGGCCAGGCTTTGCAACTGGGCCATTGCGGAAGTCGATTGCTTTGCAATCTCCATGCGTTCCGACAAGGTCATGACGCTGTAGGCGCCAACAGCCCCCACGATCCCGGTAAGGGCAACCACAGCGGCAAAGCTGCCGCCCACTTTTACCCCAAACTTCAAGTCAGAAGCGAACTTCAGGAAATCCATCTTAACCCCTCGAAACCCCAGCATGTTCCATGCGCACTCTTTGGTGTGAAAGGTAAGCAATGTTTCCTTATTATTAGTAAATTTTCCAATCTTACGTGGGATTTGAAGATTTTTGTGAAGTTATTACTTTATTTGACGCCTAATATTTTCTACTGAAAAAACTTATTTCGAATATTTTTAACTTTTTACCTGTTTTATTGACTTCTTTTGTTTTGTGTTAGCAGTTCTCTTTCGAACGAGTAATGGAAGTATCCTGCGCGAAAGCCTTTTTTGTTTCGGTCGTATTATTAGGAAAATTATTTCTTATCTTTGCTTTGGTTCCGCTGGGGAATAAAAAAGACGCCCGGCAGTTAAGCAGGGCGTCTTCTTGTTTGAAATGCACGCAGACGAAACCGCGGACTATTGCAGGCGATTGCCTGCGTGCGCCTTAGCGGCGCTGGTCGATCGGCGTGTAATCGCGCAGCTTCTCACCCGTGTAGAGCTGACGCGGGCGACCGATGCGCTGGGACGGATCTTCCACCATTTCTTTCCACTGAGCGATCCAGCCGACGGTACGGGCCAGAGCGAACAGAACGGTGAACATAGTGGTCGGGAAGCCGAGCGCGCGCAGCGTGATACCGGAATAGAAGTCGATATTCGGGTAGAGTTTCTTCTCGACGAAATACTCGTCGTTCAGCGCGATCTTTTCCAGCTCCATGGCAACGTCCAGAAGCGGATCGTCCTTGATGCCGAGTTCGCCGAGAACTTCGTGCGTGGTCTTCTGCATGATGCGGGCACGCGGGTCGTAGTTCTTGTAAACGCGGTGGCCGAAGCCCATCAGGCGGAACGGATCGTTCTTGTCCTTGGCGCGAGCGACATATTCCGGGATGCGGTCGACGGAGCCGATTTCGGACAGCATGTTGAGGGCAGCTTCGTTGGCGCCGCCGTGTGCCGGGCCCCAGAGGCAGGCAATGCCGGCCGCGATGCAGGCAAACGGATTTGCACCGGAGGAGCCTGCCAGGCGCACCGTAGAGGTCGAAGCGTTCTGCTCATGGTCGGCATGAAGAATGAAGATGCGGTCCATGGCGCGGGCCAGAACCGGGTTCACCTTGTATTCCTCGCAAGGCACGGCAAAGCACATGTGCAGGAAGTTTGCCGCGTAGCTCAGGTCGTTGCGCGGATAAACGAACGGCTGACCGACATGGTACTTGTAGGCCATTGCAGCAATGGTCGGCATCTTGGCGATCATGCGCAGCGACGCGACCATGCGCTGATGCGGGTCGGTGATGTCAGTCGAGTCGTGATAGAAGGCGGATAGCGCCCCGACCGTGCCGACCATGACGGCCATCGGGTGGGCGTCGCGGCGGAAGCCGGAGAAGAACCGATTCATCTGTTCGTGGATCATCGTGTGGTAGGTCACACGATTGACGAAGTCGTCCTTCTGGGACTTGGTCGGCAGTTCGCCGTAAAGCAGAAGATAGCAGGACTCCAGGAAGTCACCATGGTCGGCAAGCTGCTCGATCGGATAACCGCGATAGAGCAGGGTGCCTTCGTCACCATCGATATAGGTGATCTTGGATTCGCAGGAGGCGGTGGAGGTGAAGCCCGGGTCGTAGGTGAACATGCCCGTGTCCTTGTACAAGGACGAGATGTTCACAACCGACGGTCCGATGGATCCGTCAAGAACGTCGAATGCGTGGTCGTTACCACCGACACTGAGCTTGGCGTTGTTGTCGGCCATTCAGAAACCCCTTTACGTTAAACGGATGTGCCGTCCTGGTTTGACCCTTCTGGCGATGGGTCCCGTTTCCGGTTGCCGGACCAGCACTAGAGAATTTTTCGCGTCTTGCGTAGCCCATTTACTGCACTGCCGCAAGCTGGCCGATATAACGCTTTGGTCAAAGACGTATTTCGCCCGCGAGCGCAGCCGCCGGAAGCTTGGTTTTTGCGAAGAATTGCATCCGGCGATGCTTTATCTCAGACAGCCTGATCCTGAATTCTGGCCAGGGATTCTTCCCGGCCGAGAGCAATCAGAACGTCATAGATGCCGGGCGACGTGCCGCGGCCCGTCAGCGCGGCCCTTAACGGCTGGGCCACCTTGCCAAGTTTCAATTCCTTGCTCTCTGCGTATGCTTTGACCGCTGTTTCCAGCGGTTCTGCAGTCCAGTCAGAGACGCCTGCCACGACACCGTGCAGATCTCTCAGGATAGCTCTGGCATCGTCGTCCAGTATCTTCTGGGCCTTTTCGTCCGTGTCGAGCGGGCGTTGGCGCCACAGATAAGAGGCGCTTTCCGTCAGTTCGACCAGGGTCTTCGCCCGTTCCTTCAGACCGGGAAGAGCAGAGAGAGCAATTGCTTCGTTGTCGCTGTCGGCAAGCCAGGAAAGAACCTTATCGCCGCCTTCGGCATGTGCGAGATAGACCTTCCAATGGCGCAGCAATTCGGCGTCCTCGGTGGCACGCATGTAATGCCCGTTAAGGTTTTCCAGTTTCTTGAAATCGAAGCGGGCAGCCGACTGGCCGACTGCATCGAAATCAAACCACTTGATCATGTCTTCGAGAGAGATGATTTCCTCGTCGCCATGGCTCCAGCCGAGCCGGGCCAGATAGTTTCTCATGGCCTGCGGCAGATAGCCCATCTCGCGATAGGCTTCCGCACCGGTTGCGCCATGCCGCTTCGACAGCTTTGCACCGTCCGGTCCGTGAATGAGCGGAATATGCGCCATTGCCGGTACGTCCCAGCCAAGTGCCTGGAAGATAAGCGTCTGGCGGGCGGCGTTCGTCAGGTGATCGACACCGCGGATGATGTGGGTGATGCCCATGTCGTGATCATCCACCACAACGGCGTGCATGTAGGTCGGAGTGCCGTCGGACCGCATCAGAACGAAGTCGTCGAGATCCTTGTTCGGGATCACGACGCGGCCCTGAACGAGATCGTCGACAACGGTCTCGCCGTCCTGCGGGGCCTTGATACGGATGACGGGATCGACGCCGGCAGGGGCTTCGGAGGCGTCGCGTTCGCGCCATGTTCCGTCATAGCGAGGCGGTTTACCTTCGGCGCGAGCTTTCTCGCGCATGGTGTCGAGTTCTTCCGGCGTACAATAGCAGCGATAGGCAGTGCCGTTGGCCAGCATCTGTTCGACCACTTCCTTGTGGCGCTCTACGCGGGAAAACTGGGAGATCGGCTCTCCGTCCCAGTCCAGCCCCAGCCAGGACAGGCCGTCGATCAGCGCGTCCACTGCTTCCTGTGTGGAGCGGGCCCGATCCGTATCTTCGATCCGCAGCAGCATCTTGCCGCCATGATGGTGGGCGAAAAGCCAGTTGAAGAGCGCGGTGCGGGCGCCGCCGATATGCAGGAACCCGGTCGGAGACGGGGCGAAGCGCGTGACGATGTTCTGTGCCATGGTGCTTTATAAAAGTCTCTGTCAGTATGACGGCGCGGAGCGCGCCGAATTGGTGGCGCGGTCTTACCACAGGCTTTGGCGAGGCTAAATAGGGGCCTCTGCCCTTTCTTGGACCAAACGGGGAGCTGGGGTGACGTCACTGACCGATCCGCAGGATATGACTGACAGCCGGTCGCAAACGGCACCTGATGATGATCGGGGGCAAAGTTTGTCCACTGCTGCGTCTGGGTTCGATGAACGTTGGAAGCGGCGGTTCGGATTATCAGGTGGCAATCCCTATGCCGGTTCGATGACCAGTTCGGCGGCAGATCGTCTTTGGGATGCGCAAGGGCTCTTGTGGTTCGCCTTCTCGTTTGCTGCGGGAATTGGCGTTTACGTCTGGTTGCCTGAAGAGCCGTCCTGGATTCTGATGACGGGTCTGGCGGTGCTTGCAGCCCTCGCAGTCTGGCGCGTCGGGCAAGGCGGCAAAGTAGCGGTTCCCGCCATTCTCTGCCTGGCTTTTTTTGCCGGACTGGCGACCTCCAGCCTTCGTACAGCTTATGTATCGACGCCGCGCCTCGCCGAGCCGATCAACGCTGATGTAACCGGTGTTGTTGAAGAGATGGAGACCGGGGCGGCCGGTGTTCGGCTCGTGCTTGCTGTAACAGCCGTTAATGGGCACCCGGTCGAGGCGCTGGCGTTTCCGGCAAAGGTGCGCTTGCGGGTTCCTGCTGACAGCGGGGTGGAGGTGGGGGAAACCGTTCAGGCCAGTGCGCGCCTGTTTCCTCCGGCAGGTCCCGTTTTTCCGGGAGGGTATGACTATTCCTTCCGGGCCTTTTATCAGCAGATAGGTGCGACAGGCTTCAGTTTCGGTTCGCCTACAGTCATCAAGGTTCCAGATAGCGAGCTTGGGTTCCGCCCTGCAGTCGCCGTTGCCAAACTCCGAAGCAATATCGCAGAGCGGATCAAAGCCAGTCTTGCCGATGGGCCCGAAACCGCATTGATCGTCGCTTTGCTGGTTGGTGACAGAAGCGGCATTGCTGAACAGCAGGAAGAGGTTTTGCGTTCGGCCGGGCTGGCTCACATCCTGGCAATTTCAGGATTGCATATGGCGCTTTTCGCGGGCGGCGCCTACGGCGCTGTATTGCTGATTTTGTCACTCGTGCCGGTTTTGACGTTGAGATGGCCCGTGCACAAGTGGGCAGCTCTTTCAGCTCTTGGCGCCGCAGTCGTCTATCTGCTTCTGTCCGGCGGTGCGGTTGCCACACAGCGTTCTTTTCTGATGATTGCCATCGTCTTTATCGGAATTCTGGTCGGTCGGCGCGGTCTGACTTTGCGCAGTGTGGCACTGGCAGGCCTCGTGCTTCTCGTGATAGCGCCCGAACGCCTGTTTTTCCCGGGCTTTCAGATGTCATTCGCAGCCGTGATCTGTCTGGTTGC
Source organism: Roseibium aggregatum IAM 12614 (assembly GCF_000168975.1). GTDB lineage: Bacteria > Pseudomonadota > Alphaproteobacteria > Rhizobiales > Stappiaceae > Roseibium > Roseibium aggregatum. The sequence goes on along the minus strand of NZ_AAUW01000007.1, from coordinate 186,933 downwards.
CGTCTATGATTTGTGGCGGCAACGGGATCGCTTTGGGTCTCCCGGTGACAGGGTATCCGGATGGGGCATGGCGACGTGCGTTTTCCTCGGCAAATGGGTAGCAGGATTGCTTGTTACGGCGCTGGTCGCCGGATTGGCAACCGGCATCATCGGAGCACATCATTTCAGCCGGATTGCGCCTTATGGCGTTGTTGGCAACCTTCTGGGCATGCCCGTGTTCTCGCTGCTTGTCATGCCAATGGGGGTGTTGGCTTTCGTTCTGATGCCCTTTGGACTGGCTGCGCTCCCTCTGGCGGTAATGTCTTTCGGCGTTTCGCTGCTTTTGAAGGTGGCTTCTTTCACTGCTGCGCTGGATGCCGGCGGCGGCGCATCGGGCAGGCTCGACGGAGCGGCTGCAAGTCTGCTGCTGTCTGCACTCTTTGCAGGCCTGTTGTTGCCCGGTAGAAAGCGTCTGCTTGCCGGATTTCCGCTGCTTGCCGGGCTCCTGATTGTCTTCACCGACCGACCTCCGGATATCCAGATCGCCGCGAGCGGCTCTCGCATCGCCGCTCGGGACGAAACTGGATCCTTGCGGTGGGCTGCTCGAGGCAGGTCCTTTGCTACAGACCTTTGGCTCCAGTCGGAAGGTGTGCCTGACGATGCGATTTTATCGCGCAAGATGAAATCGCCTCAGAGAAAGTGTGATGATGATGGATGTGTCGTCAGAGCATACAGAATAGGAGAAGGATCAGACTCGCAGCAGCAGTCGTTGCCGTATTTGGCAATAGCCCAGCCCAAAACGTTCGAAGCATTTCAGATGGACTGCAGATACGCCGATTTGATCGTGACCGATCTAATCGCTTCGGAAATCTGCAGCTCAAGGCTTGTTCTTGACCAGGAAACGCGCTCCGCACGTGGCGCAGTTTCGATCTGGTTGTCGGCAAGCGCCTCCAGTCAGAAGGCTGCTGATGCCAACGGACTTGCCGGCGCACAGGGACATCCGCCTGATGGAAAGCTGAAAATCGACAAGCTGGTGTTTGCCATCCCAGACCCGCCGCGTCCCTGGCATCTGCCAGGAACGGTGACAAGGGACGGGTTGCGTCAAGCAGACCGCGCTTCAGGCGCAAAAGGGTCCGTTGACGACTGAGGGATCAGTACTGTCGAAACAGAGCTACGAGGCGGCCCTGAACACGGACACGGCCCGGTCCGAAGATCCGGGTCTCATAGGCCGGGTTGGCTGCCTCAAGCGCGATTGAGGCACCTTTCTTGCGCAGGCGCTTCAAGGTGGCTTCCTCGTCATCGACAAGAGCGACGACGATATCGCCGCTGTCGGCGCTGTCGGTCCGGCGGATAAGAACGGTGTCACCATCCAGGATGCCAGCTTCGATCATGGAATCGCCGCGCACTTCCAGTGCGTAATGTTCTCCGCGACCAATCAAGTCCTGCGGCACGGTGATGGAGTGGCTGTGTGTCTGAATGGCCTCGATCGGAACGCCGGCGGCAATTCGGCCCATGACAGGAACTTCCGTGACACCGATAACAGGTTCTGGCGCTGCTTTCGCCGGTTCCGGTTTGCCGAGTGATCCTTCGATGACTTCGGGCGAGAAGCTGCCCCTTGGCCGAGGAGTACCCAGGCCCGGTGCGATGGAATCCGGAAGGCGAACAACCTCCATGGCTCGAGCCCGGTTCGGCAAGCGCCGGATGAAGCCGCGTTCTTCGAGGGCGGTGATCAGGCGGTGAATACCGGACTTGGAGCGCAGATCGAGCGCATCCTTCATTTCGTCGAAAGACGGCGGCACACCGGTTTCTTTCAGTCTTTCGTGAATGAACATGAGCAGTTCGTACTGCTTGCGCGTCAGCATGAAGGCGTCCCCTGACCGAGAAAACATCTGGTACAAATCAAGAACATGGTACCTGTTCTCATTGTGTTCTGCAAGGGTAAATGTTCTCTTACTGTTCTTGGCGTCTTGCAGACCCCCGCGATCAATCGGTCACTGGTCTGGGTTCATCTTCGTGTGTTGAGCGGGCCCTTATCAGCAATTCGCAGGTGACAAGTGTGGGGGCGCCGCCTGCCGTGAGAATGCCTTCATGCAATTCGCAATCCAGGTCGATCGCCCGTATGGGCACGCAGAGCTCCTGATTTGCTGTTGCACCGGCGTTCGGAGAAAGCAGTATTTCGGAAATCAGACCTGTCATTGCGTCGGCATCGCGAAACGCCGCACCGGCAAGGCTGCCAAGACCGTGGACTTCGTAGGTCGAAGCATCCAAGAGAAGAGCAAGTTCGCGGATGCTGTTTGTCAGGTCGGCAAACGGAGCCAGCGTCGTGATGAGTGCGTTATTTTTGATGGGCCTGGAGTGGGGTTCGGTCTGATGTACACGAAACAGCGTGAATTCAGTCTCAGGGTCCAGCGAAGCCACAAACGCGGCGCCTTGCAGACCGTACCCCCTGATGGCGCCTGCCTGCGCTATCCGAAGCGTATGAGGCAGCAGGTGACCGAGATGCTCTCTGCCGCCCTCGTGCCAATAGGCGTGTATATGCGCGAACCAGTCACCGTCCTTCCTGCCAAGAATAGCGACCGCTGTTTCAAGAGTGGCACCCCTGGAGGAATGCGTGTCGCTGTACCAGGCCGCGTGGCGGTCATCGATCGCGCAGGCCGGCATTACGAAGTCGAACGCCCCAAGTGTCAGACCGGAAAGATCCAGCACGGCCGAAGTCAACTCATGCCGCTCTGCAAAGCGACCCAGCACGTCCAAAAGGGGGGCTTCAACCGTGAAGTCTATCTCCAGAGGTTCCGCCCGGCATCTGGCATAGGGCAACCGATTGACGGCGGGAGGGCCTGGATGCCGTATGTCGACAAGTGTCCTTGGCGGCGGCCGTCTCACAGCAAGCCCTGCTCGGTCAGATGCTCACGCACCAGTTTTTTCGTGATCTTGCCATAGGCGCTGGTCGGCATCGCCGGAATAAAGAGGTAGCGTGCCGGCAACTTGTAACGTGCGATCTTGCCGTTGAGATAGTCCGTCAAAGCCTGTGGGTCGGGGGACTTGCCCGGGGCCGCCACGCAAACGGCAAGTCCGACTTCGCCCCACTGCCTGTCGGGAATGCCGAGAATTGCGACCTCGGAGATATCCGGATGTGTAAGAAGGACTTCCTCGACTTCCTTCGGATAGACGTTGGAGCCACCCGAAATATACATGTCCGAGGCACGGCCGGTCAGGAACAGGTAGCGCTGTTCATCCATGTGGCCAATGTCGCCGGTCCGGAACCAGCCATTTCTGAATGATTTTTTGTTGGCGTCATCGTCATCCAGGTATCCCGCGCAGACGGCCGCACCGATAACGCAGACTTCACCTGTTTCGTTGGGCGGCAGGAGATTGCCGTCTTCGTCCTGGATCGAGACTTCGATGCCGGTACGTTCCGTGCCGCAGGTGCCACTGCGTGTCTGCGGACCGTCCTCCAGAAAATGATCCTGTGGCCGCAACACCGTGATGTTTCCGGTGACCTCGCCAAGTCCGTAGTATTGAACGAGAACGTGTCCCAGTTTCTGGAGCGCCAGTTTCTGGTCCTCACGGTACATGGGAGCCCCCGCATAGATGACGTGTCGAAGGCTGGAGTGATCGAATCGGTCGACCGCGGGATCTTCCACCAGGCGTTTGACGATTGTGGGGACGGTGAAAAGATTGCTGACCTTGTGTTTTTCGATCAGCTCGAAAGCGGTGGCTGGATTGAAGCCGCCTCGTGGCAGAAGCACATGCGCTGATCCGGCGACAAGCTGAGCGACCAGTTGAAGCCCTGCGCCGTGTGACAGCGGGGCTATCACCAGCGACGCATCCTGTTCCGTGGTTCCAGGCAATAGATCCGCCATGTAGTTGGCGCAGACGAAGCCGATTTGCCCGTGGCTGAGGACGACCGCCTTCGGGCGTCCTGTGGAGCCGGACGTGAAGAACAACCAGCAGGGGTCGTTGTAATCTACGCTCTCATTCGCAAAGGCTTGTCCCGTGTGGCGGGAGACGAGATCCTCGTAGCTGGTGCCAAAGTCGCTCGTACCGATCGTCACGCAGCCACTAAGCTGCGCTCTTGCGTTCTGCACAGCTTCGGCTTGAGCGCCGAAATTTGCGTCACACAGGAAAACCTTCGCCTTCGCTTTTTCCGCCGCATAGGCTGTCTCGCCGGGCGCTTGACGGAAATTGCAGGGGACCCAGACGGCCCCCAGACGAAAAGCCGCCAGCATGATCTCGATCATCTGAACCGAGTTTTCTGCCTGAACCAGAAGACTGTCACCCTTGGAAACGCCAAACTCCGACTTGAGGCCTGTCGCAAGAGCCGAGACACGCGAATCGATTTGCGACCATGTCCAGGTACAGCCGTCCTGGACAACTGCCGGCCGAGTTGGCCATCGTGCGGCGTTTCTGGACAGAAAATGTGCAAGATTGGACACGCGATTGGAACAGCGCTCCACCATCTGAGTTTGCCTCCCGGTTCCTAGTTTTTTCTGACGTTAGGTTGACCGCCACCTATTTGACAAGTTGCGATTGGCATTCAGGCCGTTCCGCTTTGAAGGCAAATCGTGCAAGGATGCCGCCGATCGATTTCGAAGGTTGTTAGAGGATTTCGAATGAGCGAGATGACGATTACTGATTGGGACGATGCCTATTCAAATGCAGCATATATTCCAGGCGCAGACGATTTTATTGTGCGCTGGGCGCAAGACGCCGAAGCCTTCCGGAAAAGCTGGGTCGAAAAGGATCTGGATGTCGTTTACGGGGAAGGGGATCGTCAACGGTTCGATGTTTTCCGGCCGGAGCGAAAATCCAAAGGGCTCGTTGTCTTTGTTCATGGGGGCTACTGGCTGAGATTCGACAAGAGTTCCTGGTCGCATTTCTCAAGCGGATGTCTGGCAAAAGGCTGGACAGTGTGCTTGCCATCCTATGAGCTGGCTCCAGATGCCAGGATCACAGACATCACACGGCAGATCAGTGTAGCGGTCACCAAGGCAGCGGCTCGTGTTGCCGGGCCGATCCGGCTCGCCGGACATTCCGCCGGAGGCCATCTTGTCACGCGGATGATATGTGAAGACACGCGCCTGTCAGAAGACGTTCTGGCTCGGATCGAACGGGTCGCATCCATTAGCGGTCTGCACGACCTTCGCCCGCTCAGAAATACCGTGATGAACAAGTCCCTCCAGTTGAGCGAAGAAGAGGCCGTTGCCGAGAGTGCGGCACTTATGAAGCCCGCAATTGACTGCCCGGTCGTCGCCTGGGTTGGAGGGGCGGAGCGTCCGGAGTTCCTCCGCCAGTCGAAACTCCTTGCCGATGCCTGGCCAACGGCAACCTATCGGGAAGATCCGGATCGGCATCATTTCGACGTCATCGACGGGCTGAAAAAACCGGATAGCGAGTTGATCGAAACCTTGCTGGCCTCTTGAACCAACCCACAGGGAGACGCTTATGCGTACTGAAAGCGACAGCATCGGTGAGATAGATGTACCGGAGGACAAATACTGGGGCGCGCAGACACAGCGTTCCCTCAAGTATTTTTCAATCGGCAGTGACTTGATGCCGATTGAGCTTGTCCACGCCTATGGCATCCTGAAAAAGGCAGCCGCCCTTTCAAACGAAGAGTTGGGCCTGTTGCCTGAAGATCTTGCGAGCCTGATTGTCCGGGCAGCGGACGAAGTGAGCGAAGGAAAACTGGACGACCATTTTCCTCTGCACGTCTGGATGACCGGTAGCGGCACCCAAACCAACATGAACGTGAATGAGGTGATCTCCAATCGCGCCATCGCGCTTGCAGGTGGCGTACTGGGTTCAAAGGATCCGGTTCACCCCAACGATCACGTGAACCTGTCTCAGTCGTCCAATGACAGCTTTCCCGCTGCCATGCATATGGCGGCCGCGCTCCAGGTGACGCACCGCCTGCTGCCTGGGGTTCAGACACTCCACAAAAGCCTTAAGGAGAAAGCCGATGCCTGGGACAGTATCATCAAGATCGGCAGAACCCACATGCAGGACGCTACGCCTCTGACACTTGGGCAGGAATTTTCCGGCTATGCCGAGATGCTGCGCCAGGACATGGAGCGTATCGGTTTCGTGCTCAACGACGTCTATGGACTGGCGCTGGGCGGAACCGCGGTGGGGACGGGGATCAACGCGCATCCCCGCTTTGCGGAGTTGTCAGCCAAAAAGATCGCCGAACTGACCGGTTTGCCGTTTTATACCGCCCCTAACAAATTCGCTGTCCAGGGCGCGCACGATGCGCTTGTCATGCTGAGCGGGGCCTTGAAGACGCTTGCTGTCTCCTTGTTCAAGATCTCAAACGACATTCGTCTTTTATCATGCGGACCCCGCTGCGGATTTTTCGAACTGATAATACCGTCCAATGAACCCGGGTCCTCGATCATGCCGGGCAAGGTCAATCCGACACAGTGCGAGGCACTTGCGATGATCGCGGCGCAGGTCATGGGCAATGACGTCGTGGTCGGGATCGGTGGTGCCAGCGGTTATCTCGAGATGAATGTCTACAAGCCGCTGATGATCAATGCGATTCTGCAATCGGTAAAGATCATGGGCGACGGCTGCACGAATTTCTCGCGTTTCCTGGTCGAAGGCATGGAGCCGAACGAAAAGCGCATCAAGGAGTTCCTCGATCAGTCCTTGATGCTGGTCACCGCGCTCAGTCCGCTTATCGGATACGACAAGGCCAGTCATGCCGCACATCATGCTTTTGAGCATGATCTGACCTTGAAACAGGCATGCCTTGACCTTGGCTTTGTCAGCGCGGAGGAATTCGACCGGGTTGTCGATCCCGCGAAAATGGTCCAGCCGTCGCTTTGACGAGCTCGGATGCTTCCTGATGTGGGTCTGCGCCGAGCGCTGGGCTGACCAGCCGCCGCCTAGAGAAGGCCGCGCTCTGCAAGATTGCGCATCAGGGAGCTTATGCCGAAAGTCCATTCGGGACATTCCGTCGAAAGCCGGACTGTGTTGCTCAAGCGGCCCAGGCCCGGGCTCTCGATCGTGACGACGTCACCCAGTTTGTGCGTAAAGCCCTCACCGGCGACATCCCTGTCCTGGGTAGGGGCAAAGAGCGTGCCGAGAAACAGCATGATCCCGTCGGGGTACTGGTGGTGCCGGCCTAGGGTCTGCCGAACAAGATCCTGAGGATCCCGGCTTATCTCCTTCATCGAAGACCGTCCCTCGAGAACGAATCCGTCCGCTCCCTCGACGGTCAGATCCAGCTCTGCCTGGCGTACGTCATCCAGCGAAAACGTGTCGTCGAACAGTCGAATCATGGGCCCGATGGCGCAGGATGCATTGTTGTCCTTGGCTTTGGACAGAAGCAGCGCCGAGCGGCCTTCGACGTCGCGCAGGTTGACATCGTTTCCAAGCGTCGCGCCGACAATCACTCCTTTGGAAGAGACTGTCAGAACCACTTCCGGCTCCGGGTTGTTCCAGCTCGACACGGGATGCAGACCGACGTCAGCACCGGGCCCGACCGAGGAAAGAACCTGAGCTTTGGAAAAGACTTCGGCATCCGGGCCGATGCCGACTTCCAGATACTGGCTCCACAGCCCTTCGGAAATCAGCGCCTGTTTTACCCTGGCAGCTTCCTCAGATCCGGCGCGCAGATTACGCAGGCTGTCGCCGATGGTGGCGCCCACCCGTGCTCGGATTGCTTCCGCCTTTTGAGGGTCACCCGCCGCTTTTTCCTCGATAACGCGTTCCACCATCGAATTGGCGAAGGTCACGCCACAGGCTTTCACCGCCTGCAGATCGCACGGTGCAAGAAAATGCAGATTGGCAGGATTATTGGCGGAAGCTGCAGCAATCGTGTCGAGTGAGCCGAGATCTTCACCTTCTGCCTTGGCAACGTAACTTGCCGGATCCTGCAATTCGCAGATGTCCCTCACTGTGGGGGCGGTCTTCGAGGTGATGTCGATGACGCGATTGCCGCGCAGTGTAACGACGGCAGGTCCGTTGGCGCCGGGCCGCCAGACACGGCCCAGATAAGTGCCGGAAGACATTTCGGTTTCTGAATAAAAGCTCATGGCGTTTCCTGATTGGCCTTGGGGTGTGGCCCATTGTTGGTTTTCCCTAATCTGCTGGGAAAATTCTCACTTGTCCAACAAATGTGGAAACGCGGGTTTATGCACTCTCAAACCGGTGCTTCCGGCGCCAGGATCATTCCTGAAGCGTAGATGCAACCAGTTTGTCTGCCATCGCCTTGTTCAGCACCAGCATGTCTCTCATGCGCCCACGTGCCAGTTCGGCATCGCCTGAATCGATGGCTTCAGCCACGCCTACATGATTGCGGCGGGCGACTTTTTCTTCCGGAGGCGTTCGCTGTGACGCCGCGTAGGAAAACAGCATGACTGCGTAAATCAAGTTCTGGAGCTGGGATAGCATCTGATTGCCACTGGCCTGAAGGATCGTGGCATGGAACATGTAGTCGGCGCCAATCATGCTGGATTGACCGTCCAGCGGGTGAATGGCCCGCGCGGCTGCCAGAATGGTGTCGCGTTGACTACGGCTTGCATTGACGGCGGCGAGTGCGGCCGCTTCCGGCTCGAATATCAATCTGAGATCTGTTGCTTCGGCATAAATTCTTGCCGTTTGCGGACTTTTCGGGTCATGCCAGCGAATGACGTCCGGATCTAGAAGATTCCAGTCGTCAAACGGGCAGACGCGGGAGCCGTACCTGCGGGCAGTTCGTATCAATCCCTTGCCGCACAAAACCTTGATCGCTTCCCGAACAACCGTCCGTGAAACCCCGAGACTGTCAACGAGTTCATCCTCGCGCGGAAGAACCGCGCCGGTAGGATAATCACCATGCGCGATCTTTTTACCGAGATGTTCGACTGTATCCTTGACTGCCCCGGTTGGCAGAGATGTGAGGACTTTGTCCGGTAGTTCGAAGAAATTTCGTTTCTTATTATCCATTCAACAGACTCGGGCAGTCGGGTCTCGCACACTGATCGTGTTCGGCGAGACCGGCGTTGCGTCCTGAGCATGTTTTACAAGCCAATTTTTTAAAATACTAGAATTAATAACCTTGAACTACGTTTTGAAAAGCTGATCTGTCGATTCTGTAGTCGGTCTGTGTCGCTGTCGTTTAAATAATTGACCAATCGGCAAGGAAATGGAGCCGATATTTTCAAATTTGTAGGACAATTACTGAGGATCTATCCATCGAGGGCGTATAGTCTTTGCGCAAGTTTCCTCACTCCAGTGTTGCGGAAGTGGCGTATACTTGCCGGTGGCACCAGATAAACGACCCCTGCTGACAGACCGTCTCGCCAGCGGAGCTGAACTTCGGCGACAGTTTTCGGGACCGCGTCGAATACATAGAACTCCTCTGGCAAGTCGGTAACCTCGTTCAGAACGAGGCGGATGCCACCGTCAGAGATGTCCCGGATCGTGCAATCGCAAATAAATTCATTATCCAGGCTCGCGAGTTTCGCCGGACGCAATCTTGTGCGTTGACGCGGGTGCAGGCGGCGCTGAATGGCAGCGGCAATGGAGTCCCGTTTTGCGGTGAGAAACGAAAACATGTCACAACCTCAGTTGTTGGGTCTTGATGGGGCAAGCGGTTCCATTGGCCTTAGAGGCTCTGGTCTGCTGGAACCGGGAAGTGCAGGGCGGTAGCTGGGATCTCCCAGTGTTGAGGGCCGGTGCGTGACGGGAGACTGAGCGTTTCGGCACAGGCGATAGGCAAGGTCGTAAAGGCCTCGCCAGCCGGCAGGTGTGCTGCCGAGGTTGTCCAGAACCGCCAAAGCACCACCGGTCAAAGCGCCTCTGCGGGCACCGCCCGGGCCTCGCCAGGCACCGCCAGCAACGGCACCTTCCATTGCTCCATCGACGATCGGCAGGTCTGACTGATCGGGGTTGATATGTGCATCTGCATACGCTTTTGCATAGGCGTCGCAGTCCGTGAACTGGGCCAATGCCGGTGGTGAATGGCAGACAGCGGAGAGCATAAACGCGGCCGGAAAAACTCCGTTTCGCACATGTAAGACGCGAGACGAAAGAGCCGCGCATCGCGCAATTGGGCGGGTTGAATGTCCGTCTGCTTTCTGTGCGCAGGTCTGCGGCAACAGCCGTTTCATACGCTTCTCCCAGATAGGGGGTTCAGAACGGGCAGGGGCGCCCGCGCAATCAATGTATGCACACTGAAGATTGCGCGAACCTTATGCCGCAAAGGTTCTGGAGGGCTCTCTGTCGGCCTGACTGATGAACACGTTCGGCCGAACAGTTTCGGGCAAGCTTGGCTGACTATCCCTTGGGGCAACCTGAGCCGATAGGAGGTCTTCCATGGAACCCGTGTTCCTGACCAAACTCGTTTCGAACAGCAATGACTGGCTTTCCGTCCGCCAGGCGACCATTGCCGAGAACATTGCCAACGCCAATACGCCGGGCTTCCGGTCCAAGGACCTGGAGCCGTTCACCACGGTGATCAGCAGAACCCAGCTCGCCATGACGGCAACCCATGACGGCCATCTGGGCCAGACGATGGAAGCCGCGCGCAAGTCCGATGTCGAAAAGGCAGACAGCTGGACCGTTACCCATTCCGGAAACTCCGTCAGCCTGGAACAGGAACTCATGAAGGCAGGAGAGGTCGCGCGCGATCATTCGTTGAACGCCAGTATCGCGAAGTCTTTCCATCGCATGTACCTGTCCGCAGTGAAATCCTAAAGGAAAACAATCATGTCCGATCCGCTTTCCGCAACCTTGCAGATTTCTGGCGCCGGCCTGAGGGCGCAGTCGGAACGCTTGAGAGTTGTGTCCGAAAACCTCGCCAACGCCCGCTCGACCGGGGAAGCTGCCGGGGACGACCCTTACCGTCGCAAGACCATCACTTTCGAAAGCGAGTTCAGCCGTGCCGTTCAGGCCAACCTGGTGTCCGTGAAGGGCATCGGCGAGGACAAGGCCGAGTTTGCGGTGGAATATGACCCCGGACATCCGGCGGCGGACGAGAACGGCTACGTGAAGATGCCGAACGTCAACACGCTGCTTGAGCTGGCCGACATGCGCGAAACCAACCGTTCTTACGAAGCCAATCTGAAAGTCATGACGCAGGCCCGCGAAATGGTCATGCGCAACATCGACCTGTTGAGGAACTGATCATGATCAATGAAATCTCCGCACTAACCTCGTCGACCGACGGCGTCCTGAAGGCTGCCTCCACCACGAGGTACACGGCGAGCACGCCAGATCTGGGCGGCACCGGCTCTGTGGGAGAAATCAGTTTCTCCGACGCGATGGCGAAAGTTTCGACGGATGCGATCGACAAGATCAAGCAGGGTGAAGCGGCGTCCATTGCAGGTGTCGACGGCCAGGCTTCAGTTCAGCAGGTGGTCGAGGCGGTCATGGCTGCAGAATCCACCCTCCAGACCGCGATTGCCATCCGCGACAAGGTCGTGAGCGCCTATCAGGAAATCAGCCGCATGTCGATCTGATCGAGCCGTAGGTCTTGATAAGCGATTGTAATTACCAGGAGAAAATCCATGAAAGCCCTTGCTATCGCCGCGACTGGCATGAGCGCGCAGCAGATGAATGTCGAAGTTGTCGCCAACAACATCGCCAATATGAATACGACGTCCTTCAAACGATCCCAGGCGGAATTCTCCGACCTTCTGTATCAGGCCGAGCGTCTGCAAGGGGTGCCAAACCGGGGCGGTGAGGATCCCGTGCCGGAGGGCGCGCAGCTTGGTCTCGGCGTTCGTACTGCCGGCATCCGCAAGCTTCATGCGCAAGGCTCGCTGACCAACACCGGTAACCAGTTCGATGTCGCGCTTGACGGCCGGGGTTGGTTCGAAATCACCGGGCCGGACGACGAAACGCTGTTTACCCGGGCGGGCTCTTTCAACAAGAACGCTGACGGCAGACTGGTGACTATCGATGGTTACCCGGTTGAACCTGCAATCATCGTTCCGCAGGAAACCATCGAGGTGGTTGTCAACGAATCCGGCCAGGTTTTCGCCAAGGTTGACGGCGAAATGGCACCGCGCGAACTGGGCCAGTTGACGCTTTCCAACTTCGCCAATGATGTCGGTCTGGAACCTGTTGGCGGTAACCTGTTCCGCGAAACGGAAGCCTCAGGCTCACCCGTTTCCGGTGTTGCCGGCGATCCGGGGTTCGGCGTTATCCGTCAGGGTTACCTTGAAAGCTCGAACGTCGATCCCGTGAAGGAAATCACGGCCCTGATCAGCGCCCAGCGCGGGTATGAAATGAACTCCAAGGTCATGAAGGCCGCTGACGAGATGGCAGGTACTGTCACCAACGGTATTCGCTAACAGGAGTTGATGCGATGTTGATCCGATCCTTGTTCCTGGCGCTGGTCCTGGTTTTCAGCACTGCGGCAGCTCGTGCTGCCGGCGGCATAGATCTGCCGGTGCCGCGCCAGACAATTCAGGCTGGAACTGAAATCTCACATCAGGATCTGATCGAACGATCGTTTCCGACCCGGACAGCGCAGCAATTCGCTGTTTCAACCAACAGGGGCCAACTGGTTGGAATGGTTGCACGGCGCACGTTGCTGCCGGGACAGCCTGTGCCGATCAGCTCTGTCGAAAAGCCGGTCCTTGTTCGTCGTGGTGAACCGGCGCGGCTGGTCTTCCGGGAACAGGGCCTGATGATCATCATGCAGGTGGAAGCGCTTCAAAACGGCGGAGCCGGCAATTTCGTGCGCGTGCGCAATGTCGACAGCGGTCTGGTGGTTTCCGGACGGGTTCAAGAAGACGGCACCATACGTGTGGAGAACTGAATTTATGATCCGGGTACTCGTTTTTGTTCTGGCTGCACTGTTGGCCTTGCCGGTGTCGGCAATGTCCATGGTCCGGATCAAGGACATCGCCAGTCTGCAAGGGGTGCGCGACAACCAGCTCGTCGGCTACGGCCTCGTCATCGGTCTGAAGGGGTCTGGCGACACGTTGCGGAATTCCCCATTCACGGAACAGTCGCTGCAATCGATGCTCGACAGCCTGGGGGTAAACGTGCGCGATGCGCGGCTGAGGACGCGGAACGTTGCGGCCGTGGTCGTAACCGCCGAAATGCCATCCTTTATTGGCCAGGGATCGACGATCGATGTGAGTGTGTCTTCGCTCGGCGATGCCACGTCGCTTGCTGGCGGGACACTTATCGCCACCCCTTTGCTGGGAGCGGATGGGCAGATTTATGCGGTTGCGCAGGGCCCGGTCGCAGTGTCCGGTTTTGCTGAACTGGGCCAGGCGGAGAGTCTGACACAGGGCATTCCGACCGTTGGACGGGTTCCAAATGGTGGTCTCATCGAAAGAGATTTGCCGGCTAAGTTTTCGCAAATTCCCAATCTGGTGCTCGAGCTTTCAAACCCGGATTTCCGGACGGCGGTGCGCATTGCCGACGCGATCAATCAGTTCACCAGGGAACGATACGGGATCAAGGTGGCCAAGGAACGGGACTACCGGACGGTCGTGCTCACGCCGCCGCAGAACATCAGCGTTACACGGTTTATTGCCGAAATCGAAGCCATTCGGGTGACGCCCGATCAGACAGCGAAAGTCGTTATCGATGAGCGGACCGGAACTGTGGTTATCGGCAAGGATGTGCAGATTTCGACCGTGGCCATTACACATGGCAATCTGACGGTCCGAATTTCGGAAGCGCCCGAGGTTTCGCAGCCGTCTCCGTTCTCGCAGAACGGTCAGACTGTCGTCGTCCCGAGAACCTATGTCGATGCGCAGGAAAGCGGTGGCCAGCTTGCCGTTGTTGGTGGAACGGATCTGCCAACGCTGGTGCGCGGTCTCAACCGGATCGGTCTGCGTCCAACCGGCATCATAGCGATCCTCCAGGCGATCAAGACGGCCGGGGCGCTGCAGGCGGAACTCGTGGTGCAATAACTCAGGGCCGGTTCTGTCCGGAAAAGGGAGCCGTTCCCGTCTTCTGAAATCGTGATGATCCCAATCCGTCTCCTCCGGGAGTGCAATTCCAAAAACGCCGCTTTTCGAAGCGGCGTTTTTCTTGCGACAGCCTCACGCAAGCTCGATCTCCGATTGTGCGTCCAAAGAGGTTCTGCAAAGGGAAGGCCTTATGCCACGACATTTGGACCGCGGCCGCACATTCACGCTTCTGGTGGTTGCGGCAGTTTCGATCACACTCGGTGGCCCGGCCGTTGCCCAGGCGCCGCGCCAGAAGCCGCAAGCGCGTGAAAGCGCACTTGCGCCCGTACCGCCACAGGACAGCGAACTCTATTGCAAGAACATCGCCGAAGCGGCCTCGGATGCGCGCATCAAGTGGCAGACCTGGAAGCTGATCAGCCTCGAGGCGAGCCTGCGGGACAGAATTGAGGAGCTGCAGCGCAAGGAACGCGAATTCGAAAAATGGGTCGAGCGGCGGGAAGACCTGCTCAATGAAGTCGAGGATCAGGTTGTGTCCATCATTGGACGCATGCGCCCGGAGGCCGCTGCGGCACAGCTTCAGACAACCGATGAGGAAGCCGCTGTTGGCGTTCTTCTGAAACTGAAAGCCCGCGTTGCCAGCAGCATTCTCGATGAGATGGAGCCTTCCCGCGCTGCCCAGCTAACCCAGTCGATGATGGGGCTGACCCATCCCGAAATACAACGGAGTTTCTGATGCGCGCTATTATGTTCTCCTTCGGAGCTGCGATGCTGACCGGTTGTGCCGGACAGTTGGAAGATGTTGGTCGCGCACCGGAGATGACACCGGTCGGGTATGGTCTTGCCGTTCAGCAGCCCGCCGCTTATCCGCTCAGCACTTTCGGACAGGGCACCGTCAAGGACTACAACTCCTTGTGGGCCAGTGGCCGCGACAACTTCTTTGCAGATCCACGGGCGAAGAAAGTCGGTGATGTGCTGACAGTCACCATCCAGATCAACGACCGCGCCAACATGGACAACAAGTCGGATCGCCGGCGCACTTCCGATATCGGCTGGGGCGGCACGATGGACTACGACTGGGACGGCATCGGCCATGGCGGAAGTGGCAATCTGGGTGTCGACTCCGGCTCAGGCTCTGCAGGCTCCGGTTCCATCGACCGGTCGGAGGAAATTCAGCTTTCCGTTGCTGCTGTGGTCACGGATCGTCTGCCGAACGGCAACCTCGTGATCTCCGGATCTCAGGAAATGCGTGTGAACTTCGAAATGCGCATTCTGCAGATCGCCGGCATTGTACGTCCCCGCGACATTCAGGCCAACAACACCATTCCTTACGACAAGATTGCCGAAGCGCGGGTCTCCTATGGCGGCCGCGGCAGGATCACCGAGGTTCAGCAACCGGCCTGGGGGCAGCAGATCTACGACATCGTGACGCCCTTCTGAGCCCTTCCTGAAAATATCGGAAAGACCGAAATGCCAAATATCATCGAAGTTCCCTTTGAAGGTGCGCAGGAGCAACAGCGAAGCTCCGGCTTCGTCGCGGCAATGGTGTTGCTGACACTGATTGGCGGCGGTGCTGGAGCGGGTCTTGCGAAATATGTCGCAGACTACACCGAAGAGGAAGTTCACGGGCGGCTCCGCCAGCAGCAGAGCTTCACCGACACGCTGCCGTTTTCTCCTTCGACGCGTCTGCAAAGGCTCGAGCCGCTGGTGACAAACCTGGCATCGCCGCAAGATGCATGGATCCGGGTGCAGGCTTCAATTCTCCTCGAAGACGACCCGGATGGCGATGCTGGTGTTCTCAAGAAAAAGGTCGAGGACGATTTTCTCGGCTATATGCGCACGCTTACCCTGTCTCATCTGGAAGGCGGGATCGGTTTGCAGCATCTTCGAGAAGATCTTACCGAGCGCGCCCAGACCCGCACCAGAGGTCAGGTGAGTGAGGTCATTCTGGAATCGGTGGTCATTCAATGAGCCGTCTTCTTGTTGCTGGCCTCGTACTGGTCGCGATGACGGGGGCTGCTGCTGCCCAGGTGCCGGATCTGTCAGCATTGCTGCCTGCCGGAGAGGGTAGTGCCAGCGGCCGTATCATCCAGATGATTGCGCTGCTGACGGTGCTCTCTCTGGCGCCGGGCATCCTCATCATGGTGACGAGCTTCACCCGCTTCGTGATTGCTTTCTCGTTCCTGAGGTCCGGTATCGGCCTTCAGACCACTCCGGGCAATTTGATCCTCATTTCGCTGGCACTTTTCATGACGTTCTACGTCATGGCGCCGACTTTCGACAAAGCCTGGGAGCAGGGTGTTCAGCCGCTCATGAACAACGAGATTTCCGAGGAAGAGGCCTATGTGCGGATCACGACTCCATTCCGGGATTTCATGCTGAGCCAGGTACGCGAAGAAGATCTTGTTCTTTTCGATGACCTTGCTGCCGGCCGGGTGACGGATAACGAGGCTGCCTCGGCGGAAGAAGTCGATTTGCGCGTCTTGATCCCGGCTTTCATGATTTCCGAATTGCGACGGGGTTTCGAAATCGGCTTTTTGATCGCGTTGCCTTTTCTCGTGATCGATATGATCGTTGCAACGATCACCATGTCCATGGGCATGATGATGCTGCCGCCAACGGTCATATCATTGCCTTTCAAGGCCTTGTTCTTCGTGTTGATCGATGGATGGAACCTTCTGGTCGGCAGTCTTGTGCGATCATTCCTGTAACCGACGGGGCGTCGGGGCGCAAAAGGGCGGGGCCGGCAGGCTCCGCCTTTTTTGCTTTCTACGATATGATCGTGAGCGATTAGATTTTTTGTCGTGGAGTTGGGTCCCGCCGAAATACCAAAAAGATCAAATTGCCCGCATCGACGTAAGCTTCGCGCAAGATTGAGCCGCTAGGGTCGTTTTCACAGCAGGTTGAACCTCAATCCTACCCACGGTTCAAAAGCATGACGCTGCTCCTGCTGTGCCGGTGAAAACCCGGCATGTCCCAATCCAATCCAGTAACACACTGACACATTGAAGGGACATATCATGTCTAGCTTGATGACGAACGCTTCCGCAATGACCGCTCTGCAGACTCTGCGGAACACCAGCGCCAACCTGGCAGAGACGCAAAACCGCATCTCTACCGGTTATCGCGTTGCCGGCGCGGAAGACAACGCTGCCTATTGGTCCATCGCAACCACCATGCGTTCCGACAACATGGCTCTCAGCGCCGTTGAAGACTCTCTGGGTCTGGGTGCTGCGACCGTCGACGTCATGTACACTGCTATGGACAGCACTGTTGATGTCATGAACGAGATCAAATCCAAGCTTGTTGCCGCCCGTACTCCGGGTGTTGACCGCGGCAAGATCCAGTCCGACATCAACGAACTGCAGAACCAGCTTAAGTCAACTGCCGAATCCGCTGTCTTCAACGGTGAAAACTGGCTGTCTTCCGACGTCTCCACGGTGACGTCGAAGGAAATCGTCAGCTCCTTCACCCGCGTCGGTGGTGCGGTTTCCGTTCTGACGACCACGGTCGATATCACCGCTACCCAGCTCTATGACACCACTGGTGGTGGTTCCGGTATCCTTGATCGTGCTCTGACGAACGGTAACGTTGTCGATACCATCGACATTTCCGGCCTGACGGATGCCGCAGCCGACCTGACCACTCTGGAAGGCATGATCTCGGACGTCGACGAAGCTCTCGGCCTCATCACAGACTCCGCAACCCTGCTCGGTTCCACCAAGAAGCGCGTTGACCTGCAGAAGGACTTCGTGTCCGCACTGATCGACTCGATCGACCGTGGTGTCGGCCAGCTCGTGGATGCTGACATGAACAAGGAATCGACCCGCCTCCAGGCTCTGCAGACACAGCAGCAGCTCGGTATCCAGGCGCTGTCGATCGCCAACCAGGGTTCGCAGAACATTCTGTCCCTGTTCCGTTAATCCATCCAGTTATCTGGCCGGATTACCAGGCAAGAGGACCGCGCCCTTCGGGGCGCGGTTTTTTTTCGCCCGGATCTTCCGTCCGCAGCCCCGGGTAACAGGCTCGCGCAAGGTCCAGTTCCGATAGTGGGTCAAACAGAACGTTACGTGCATGAAGGGGTTATGCATGCCGGGCCGTGAACACGCCGAAAAACTATGGGCAAACCTGATGGAACTGGGAGTGCGCAGACTTGTCGCGCTCGCCTTGATCGGGCTCGCTACAATCGCGACCGTCGGCGCGGGAGCATATTATCTGAGCCGGCCGGAACAGACCGTCCTTTACACGGGTCTCGATGGTGAAGATGTCACTCGCATCGGCTCCGCGTTGCGGGATGCCGGTATTCCTTTCGACATCAATTCGGAAGGCACTGCCGTTATGGTCAGTCATGCGCAGACTGCGAAAGCGCGCATGCTTCTTGCTGAAAAAGGCCTGCCTCGAGGCGCAAACTCTGGCTACGAGCTCTTTGACGAGCTGGGGTCTCTCGGGCTGACCTCCTTCATGCAGGAAGTGACTCGGGTGCGTGCGCTGGAAGGCGAACTTGCCCGCACCATTCAGCTCATGAAGGGTATTCGTGCTGCCCGCGTTCATATCGTGCTGCCGGAAAAAGGATCATTCCGACGCGACCAGCAGCCGCCGTCTGCCTCTGTCGTCATCCGGTCCGACGTTCCAGATGACGTACGAACCGCCGATGCCATCCGTCATCTGGTTGCGGCCGGGGTTCCAGGCATGCAGGCCGACAAGGTCACGGTGCTCGACACGTCAGGTGGCATTCTGGCGGCCGGAAAGGACCCGACAAAGGCTTCTGCAGGCCAGCTCGCCAGCCTTGAAACGGCCGTTAGCAACCGGATCCAGGAAAATATCCGAAAGACCCTGACGCCCTATCTCGGCCTCGACAATTTCCAGGTCAGTGTCGCGGCGGAGCTCAACACCGACCGCAAGACGATTGCCGAGACGATTTTCGATCCGGACTCGCGGACCGAACGATCCATCCGGACCATTCGCGAAAACGAGAACGCGCAGAACTCCAGCGTATCGGCACCGACAACGGTGGAGCAGAACCTTCCCGAAGAGGACGTGTCTGCGGACAACGGCGAGCGTTCCAGCGAAGAAAATGAGCGCCGTGAGGAAACCGTCAACTACGAGATCTCCTCAAAGCGCATCGAGACGTCGCAGGACGGGTATCGGGTCGACCGGCTGTCCATCGCGGTTCTGGTCGACAAATCCCGCCTTGCTCAGTCTCTCGGAGGTGAGCCGACCCAGGCTCAGATGCAGGAACAACTCACCGAGATCGAAGCGCTGGTCGCCTCTTCCGCAGGTATCGAGAAGGAGCGCGGGGACCTGGTAAAGGTCGCGGTCGTTGACTTTGTAGACGGCGGCCGGGCGATGGAGCCAATCCCGCCGATCAGCATCACCGAATATCTGATGCGCCAGTCCGGCAACATCATCAATGCGCTTGCGATCCTGACTGTATCGATGCTGGTGATCTGGTTCGGTCTGCGGCCTGCCGTTGCTGCCCTGGTGCCGCAAATAGCCAAGCCACAGGTTGAAATGGCCGAACTCGGCATGACGCCCGAAACGGCGGAAGGAACTGTGGAGGCCGTCGATGGAGAACAGACCTTCCTGATGCCGCCGGATCATTCCGACATGCTGCAAGACCTCAACAGCAGGCGCAACAAATCCGCGCTTCGGAAGCTGGAATCCTTGCTGGAATTCAATGAGGAACAGTCCGCCGCGATCCTGCGCCAGTGGCTTTATGAATCGGAGCGCATCTAATGCCCACGTCAATCGCTTCCCATATTCCCGTCCTGTCAGCATCCAGATTCAAATCCTTTGCGGCGTTCGATCCCGCGCTCGTGGATGTTCTGGAACCTTGCGAGGAAACTGCGCCCGAGCCGAGCCTGGAAGAAAAGCTTCAGGCCGAATACGAGCGCGGCCTGGCCGAAGGTAGCAACAGCACGATGGCCCATTTCCAGGCTTTGCTGGAACAGGAACGCGAAGAACACGCAAAACGCCTCAACGAAGAGCGGGACCGCTTCGACATGCGGGAAGCGGCCAACGTCAGTGCTTCGATCGAAGGCTTTCTCAATGTGATGGAACAGCGGATTTCCTATTCGCTGGCCAAGCTGCTGCAACCTTTCCTGACCGAGAAGATCGTCGATCAGCTTGTGGAGGCCTTTGCCGGCAATCTTCGGCAACTGACCGAGGAAACAGAGGGCAAGATGATTAGGCTGCGCGGGTCGGAGACGCTGGTCAGCCGTGTGCTGGAACAGTTGCCCACCTTGCGAGACCGGATCGATGTGCAGCACGCAGACCAGGTCGAGCTGGTGGCTCTGCTGGATGAGACGACCATCGAGACTCGGCTCGGACAATGGCTGGGCCAGCTTGATGCTTTGAAAGGGGAGGCAGACTGATGTTGGACGGCGTCCCGAATGAAATCGTAATTGTCCGGCGCAAGAACAGCTGGGAAGACGATCAAACGCCACATGGCGTCTGGAAAATCGCTTATGCCGATTTCATGACCGCTTTGATGGCCTTCTTTCTGGTCATGTGGCTGATCAACGTGACCGACGACAGCGTACGCCGCGGCGTGGCGCAGTATTTCAACCCGGTCAAGCTTGCCTCCACGGCCCCCAATCGTAAGGGGCTGAATGATCCAGAGATCAACGGCGAAACCAACGAGGCAGGCACCAAACTGTTTACGGGCAAATTGGGCGGCTCGGATGCGCCGGTCGATCAGGACGAGAATTTCGGCGATGGCCTGGATGAAGGGCATAAGCTGGAGGAAGTGATCGAGACGCCGGAAATGGGCGGTGCGCCGGCTTCGGGGCAGTTTACCCAGACCCATTCGGAATCGATCCTGTTCACGGATCCCTATGCTGTTCTCGACACCCTTTCGCAGAAAATTCGTGTCGCTGATGTGCGTGAAGATAATCCCAAAGGTATCGGTACCGGGCTTCAGAAAAATGAAGGTGTTCAGGGTGGTCAGGCCTATCGGGATCCTTTCGATCCGATGTTCTGGCAATTCCGTCCAGGCCGCGGTGTGGCAAGTGCCGAAGCCGCGCCTGACGTGAGCCTGCCGGGCGATGGTACCGCGCCGTCCTCTCATGCGATGGCGGGCGACTTCGCCTATGCCGCTCCATTTGACGAAGGCACGCAATCGGAGACCGGCATTGCACAGCAGAACGGAAACGCTGCTCCTGGCAAAGGGGCGAAGAAAGGCGACTACATGGCGGAAAAAGCCGGAACGACGTCATTTGAATTTGTCGGCACCGGCACTCTTCCCGACAACGGAGAAACGACGGATCCAGTTGTCGCCCACGTTCTCGGCAAATCACTGGAGCAGTCTTCTGGCGAGGTTGTCTTCGAAAGTGAGACTGAAACGGTCGTTGGAACCGGAGCCGGTGAAGGCGAGGGCACTTACGAAGAAGATTTCACAGAAAGCAGCGCTGAGGTGCTGGTCGCCCGCCTTTCGGAAGTCCTCGCTCAAACTGAGGGGACCGTCCTTGAGGAAACCGCCAGCCAGATTACGGTGACGAGAGAAGGCGAGGGCGCCTTGATCAGCCTCACCGACGACCAGAACTTCGGTATGTTTGCCATCGGTTCCGCTGAGCCGCGGCCGGAACTGGTCAAATTGCTTGAGCGGATTGGAAAGATCGTTGCAGACACACCGGGTCAGATCGTCATCAAGGGCCACACGGATGCGCGCCCGTTCCGGAGCAAGACCTATGACAATTGGCGCTTGTCGTCTGCCCGCGCTCACATGGCTCTCTACATGCTCTCGCGTGGTGGTGTCGGCAAGGACAGGTTCAACCGGGTTGAAGGATATGCCGACAAAGACCTGAAAGTTCCGTCCGATCCTTTTGCTGCCTCCAATCGCCGGATCGAGATCTACCTTCTGGAAGGGGCTCGGTAATGCGTCGCCTTTTTCTCAAGAAGACTTCTTTTTCGGGTCTGCTGATTGCCTTGGTGGCTGCGGTCGCCTCCGTGTCGGCAGGCTGGGCGCAGCAGGTCGGCAAAGAGACTTCGGTTCCGCAACCTTATGAAATGATCCGGTCGCTCCAGTCGCTGCAGGAACAGATCTCCCAGGGCAACACCCATGCGCTGCAGGCGCAGAGGGCCTTGCTGACAAAGATGGATGCCCATTTTGTGGTGCTGCAGGCCGAGGTCTGGCAGGAACCGCGCAATGCTCGTGCTGCCGTTGTCCATCTTCTGAGCGGCGGGCACCCGGACGTGATGCGGTACCTTTTGTCTCTCGATCCGGCGCCTGCAGTCGACCGCAAGCTCATGGAAGCTTCGCTCGCATATGTCGAGGGGCGTGAGGAGGAAATGCAAGTCCTTCTCGCGGATATCGATCCGCTGGAATTGCCGGCCAGCCTTGGTGGCCATGTCGCGCTGGTAAAGGCGGCGCCCTACATCCGGACGGACCCGGAAAAGGCGATGGAATTGCTTCAGGTCGCCAGTCTGTTGATGCCTGGAACCCTCGTCGAGGAAGCGGCTCTTCGCCGGGAAGTGTTCCTTGCCGGCATGACAGCCAATGTTGACCGGTTTCGCGTACTCAGCATCCGGTATCTGCGCCGGTTCAGGGCGTCAGTATATTCGGGTGACTTCCGCAGACGGTTCGCGCTTTCACTGGACACGCTCGGTTTCGTCAAAAGCGAGGACAAATTCGCGCTTCTGGATGATGTCCTGCACGAATTCGATGCCGACAGCAGGCGCGGTCTTTATCTGCGCTTGGCCAGGTCCGCCCTGTTGGCCGGTCATCTGAATGTCGCGCGAAAGGCAACGGGAGAAGCGTTGACCCTGACCGTCGAAGGCACCAAGGAAAACGAAATCCTGAAGATCTATCTCGCTGCAACGCGCCTCGATCCGGAATTCATCACCGCCAACCGCGATCTCCTGTGGTCCATCGACAAGTCGATCCTGACGGCGCAGGACCTGGCGATGCTCGATGGCGTCTACGTCGTGCTCAACTCGGTCCGGCATTTTCCGGAGCCGCCGCCGAATGTGATCGGCGAATTCAACGTGGCAAGCAACATGGACGCTCCGGAAGACCAGAGCTGGATCACCGCGGACATGGAACTTGCGGATGTTCTGTTGCGCCGGACGGGAAAATCCCTCGCTCAATTGGGAGAACAGGATGAGCGTTAACACTCAGGCATTCGTTCCAACTGCGCCGAAGGCTGGCAAGTCCGCGGACGCGGGAACGGGCGAGCGCGGACACACCTCTTCCAAGGATGCCGCGGCCGCGTTTCAAGCCGTGATGCAGAACATGAAAAAAGGCGATGCCGCAGAGGAGCCGTCTGGAAAACCAGCGTCTGAAACTGCTGACCAGGTGGATGGAACTGCCGGCGATGCCAACGGCAAGACCGGGGCAGGCAAAGAGCAGACACCAGGTCCGGTGGCGTTTTCGACCAGTAACCTGGTCGACGCTCTGCGTCAGGCGTCTCAGAATGCTCTGTCGCGCAAGGCGAAGGACGGCGAAGGCTTCGATGGAGTGTCTGAGGGCCAAACGGATCCGAAGGCTGAAACCATGTTGCAGAGCGCATCCGCACATGTGGGCCTGTCATTGAATGCAGTTCTTGCCGGCAAGACCGGAAAGGTTTCTTCGGCGCAGGCACAGACACAACCCGTAGCGGCTCGGATGCCTGCGGTCTTGCAAGGGCAGGCTAACGGATTGCCGGCAGGTGATCCCGATGGACCGGCTCAGACCGGCACATCTTCGCTGTTCGCGCAGTTCGGGGTGGAACCTGAAGCAATTTCCGAAGGTGAGGGGCGCGGGGTGATTGGCCGGTCCATGTTGCCGGAGGAAGCCGCCGGTACCGTCAAGGTTCTGCGTCAGGAAACCCACTTTGCACCAAATATGCGCCTCTCTCCTGCTCAGCAGGTTGGCGACCAGATCACCACAGCAGTGAAGGACATGGCGTCCAGGCCCGTATCTCCTGACGGTGGCATATCTG
Source organism: Roseibium aggregatum IAM 12614 (assembly GCF_000168975.1). GTDB lineage: Bacteria > Pseudomonadota > Alphaproteobacteria > Rhizobiales > Stappiaceae > Roseibium > Roseibium aggregatum. The sequence goes on along the minus strand of NZ_AAUW01000007.1, from coordinate 163,169 downwards.
CCAAGGCGGAAGGACCGGTGCTGAAAACACTGGATATCCAGCTTACACCGCATGAGCTGGGCACCGTGAAAGTGTCCCTCAGGATGGTCGGTGATACGGTGGAAGTGTCGCTTGTAACCAGCAGGGCACAAACAGCCGAACTCCTGAAGCACGACAGGCAAATGCTTGATCAGATGCTGAGAGCAACGGGGTTCAAGGCTGATGCCATCACGATCCAGGCCAGCGACGACCGGATCCAGGTTCAGGCGGGAGGCAACGCTTCCGGCCCGCAGGCGCAGAACCAGAATGGTGCTGCCGGTGGCAATCCGTTTGACGGCCAACCGCAGAGTTCCGGCAATGGTGCCGGACAGCAGAACGGGCGTCCGGGACAAAACTCCAGAGAAGACGCGTATCAGGCTTCCGAAACTACAAGAGGAACAGGTCATGAGGAAGGTTCTGACGTCAGCCTTTCTGACGGCATCTATCTTTAGTGCGCTCGCCGTTAGTCTGCCAGCGGCTGCCGAGACACAGAACGTTTGCGAACGCGAGATGATCGCTGCCGCGCGAAAATACAACGTTCCGCTCGGCGTGCTTTACGCGGTCGGCCTGACGGAAACCGGGCGGCGTAATTCGCTGTATCCCTATGCCCTCAATATCGAGGGAAAGTCGGTGTTTCCGCCAAGTCGGCAAGCCGCGAAACAGGACGTGATGGATGCCAGGTTGCATGGCAAGAAACTGATCGACATCGGCTGCATGCAGATAAACCATCATTATCATGGTGACCAGTTCCGCTCCGTGGACCAGATGCTGGAACCGCGTGCGAATGTGCAATATGCCGCAAGATTCCTGAAGAACCTGAAGCAGCGCCAGGGGTCCTGGACGATGGCCGTTGCCCGCTATCATGCAGGTCCGAACAATGATCCTGCACAAAAGCGGTATGTCTGTACCGTGATCCGCAACATGGTTGCTTCCGGTTTCGGCAATTGGACAAAGAAGTCCAAGCAATTCTGCGACGCTTGAACTTTTAAAAGCATCGGACGTCCCCGTCCGGTGCTCTCACGTTGCTTGAAAGTTAAAATTTTAGATAACTAAGTATATGAATGGAAAGAATAATTATTTTCCAACAACAGCCTCGCGCAAGTTAGGTCGGTTTGACTGTCTCCAGTTGATTTGGACACAGGAGACCTGCCATGGGCCTTTTCGGAGTTATGCGATCCGGCGTTTCCGGCATGAATGCGCAGTCGAGCAAGCTTGGCACAGTTGCCGAGAACATTATGAACTCGAGTACAACAGGGTATAAGCGGGCCAAGTCGGAATTTTCGTCACTGGTGGTTTCACAAGGGGCCGGCTCGTTCAACTCGGGCGGCGTTGAGGCCCACACCCAATATGAGATCACCAAGAAGGGCAATCTCAGCTTTACGACGTCAAAGCTCGACCTCGCGATAGATGGCAATGGCTTTTTCGTTGTCGGTAACGAGGCAGGTGAAAGCTTCCTGACCCGCGCCGGTCATTTCGTTCCTGACGGAGACGGATACCTCCTGAACACGGCCGGTTATTATCTCCAGGGTTATCCGATCACGGGCAACACCGCGCCGACTACCGTTGCCAATGGTCTTGGCGGCCTGGAACGGATCAACATCACTCAGAACCAGCTTGAGGCCACGCCCACCAGTGAAGCCTTCCTGCGTGTGAACGTGAGCGAAGATGCGGCGATTGTTCCGGCTGCTGATCTGCCATCAGCCAACGCGGCAACCGCGAGCTATTCCCACAAGACGTCGATGATCGTTTACGACAACCTCGGCAACGAGGTGAAACTGGATGTCTACTATTCCAAGGTTACGGAAACGGGGACGGATAGCGACTGGGAAGTCACGATTTACAACGCGGCAGATGCAGCGCCCGGTGGCGGATTTCCCTATACCGCACCTGCGTTGAACACCCAGACGCTGACCTTCGACGTCACCACCGGCAATCTTACCGGCGCCAGCGCGACCTCGATCAATATTGCCGTTCCCAACGGCGGTACCTTCGATCTGGATCTCGATCAGTCGACCTACCTGAATGCCGACTTCACCGTCACCAATGTTGATGCGGACGGGAACGCACCAAGCGCGGTGAAGAACGTCGAATTTGCCGACGATGGCACCCTGTTTGCGGTCTACGCCAACGGTGACCGCCGGGCGATCTACAAGATCCCGCTGGCGAACGTGCCAAGCCCGGACCGGCTCTCCAACAGGTCCGGCAACGTCTACAGCACGTCCTTCGATTCCGGTGATGTGCGGGTCGGCTTTGCGGGCGAGGGGGGCATGGGCGCCATCAAGGTTGGCGGACTTGAAGACTCCAACGTCGATCTCGGCAACGAGCTGACCTCAATGATCGAATCCCAGCGCACCTATACGGCCAACTCTCAGGTGTTCAAGGCCGGTTCCGACCTGCTCGAGCAGCTCGTGAATCTGGTCCGCTAACGCGGCTTCCCCGCCAACCGGAAAGTTATTGTCATGAGTTTGTCTGTAGCCCTCAAAGTCGCCCAGTCCGCGCTGGCCGCTAGGCAGACAGAATCCTCCGTGGTTTCGCGAAACATTGCCGGAGCGCAGGACCCCGGCTACTCGCGAAAATCCGTTCTGTTGAGCCAGACCTATACCGACAGCGGCCAGGCCGGCGGCCTCAAGGTCGACGGTATAGGCCGGGTGACGGACAGTGCGCTGTATTCGTCGCTCCTGTCCTCCACGTCGACTGGTTCGTCCCAGGAAGCGGTTCTGGCGGGTCTGATCCGTCTGGCTGAAACCACGGGTGATACACAGAACCAGATGTCTGCTGCGGCAAAACTTGGTGCGTTGAAGCTGTCGCTTCAAAGTTATGCATCCGACCCCAGCAACGCGATTCAGGCTCAGGATGTGCTGCAAGCGTCCAAGGACATGGTGCGCACGCTCCAGTCCGGATCGGAGCTGGTTCAGGATGTACGCACCAAGGCGGATGCGGACATGGCAACCTCCGTGCGCGAGATCAACACGCTCCTGAAGCAACTGGAGGATCTCAATTCGGTCATCGTCCGGGGTACGCAGTCCGGGGCCGATGTAACCGATGCTCATGACAGCCGTGACCAGGTTCTGCTCAAGCTGTCCGAGGAAATCGGCATTACCACTCTGAACCGCAGCAATGGGGACATCGTCGTCTACACCGACAGTGGTGTGACGCTGTTTGAAACCAAGGCCAGATCAGTCACCTTCGAGCCGACCATTGTTTATGGTGCTGCGACCACGGGCAATTCCGTGATGGTGGATGACGTTCCCGTGGCAGGGCCTGGGGCTCTCATGGAGATCAAGTCCGGGAGGCTTCAAGGTCTTGCGGAGCTGCGCGACGAAGTTGCGGTGACCTATCAGAGCCAGCTCGACGAGATCGCTCGCGGCTTGATCGAAGCTTTCGCTGAAAGTGATCAAAGCGGGGGCGGTAACCCGGATCAGGCGGGTCTGTTCACATGGTCCGGCGCTCCGGCAGTGCCTGCATCCGGTACTCTGGTGACTGGTCTTGCCGCGGAAATCGCCGTCAATGCCAACGCCGACCCGGACCAGGGCGGCGATCTGGACAGGTTGCGCGACGGGGGTATCTCCGATCCCTTGGATCCGAATTACAACTACAACCCGTCCGGCGCTGCCGGGTTCTCCGACCGCCTGCAGGAACTCGTATCTGCCTTCGACAAGGACACCGTTTTCGATAGTGGCGTCGAGCTCGATGCGACCGACTCCTTGTCCGGTTTTGCCGCTTCCTCCGTAAGCTGGCTGGAAGCCGGCCGAAAGACGATGACGAGCAACGTCGAGGTGCAGACAGTCATCCTCAGCCGGACGGCTGAGAACCTCAACAACAAGACAGGCGTCAACATCGACGAAGAAATGACGCTGCTTCTGGAAATCGAGCGCTCCTATTCGGCAGCGACGCGGCTCATCAGCGCCGTCGACGCCATGCTGGAAGATCTTCTGGCCGCTGCGAGGTAACAGCCATGAAAACCACCTACATCTCTACGATCACACTTGCCGACGCCTCACGGCGGCAGATCCAGAACCAGGCCAGCCTCGTTCAGAGACTGAGCATCGAAGTGTCGTCCGGGCGCAAATACGATGTCGGACTGGATCTCGGCACCAAAACGGGCGAAAGCGTTTCGCTTCGCTCCGAGTTCCATTTTCTGAACGGCATTACCGATACCAACGCGCTCACCGCGTCGCGGCTTGATGTCAGCCAGGCGGCGATGGGCGACGTTCTGAAGGATGCGCAGGATTTTCTGTCGACGCTGGTGGCTCTGCGCGAGAACAGCGGCACCGCCGACATCGTTAAGGCGGATGCCGTCGGCAATCTGGAACTCCTGACGTCACGCCTGAACACGCAGCTCAACGGCAACTTCGTGTTTGCAGGCATAAACACGGATCAGGAACCCTTCGTGGATTATTCCGATCCGGGCGCGCCGAACAAATTGGCCGCAGATGCGGCGTTCCTGACCGAATTCGGGATCGCACAGACCAACCCGGGCGTTTCCGGCATCACGCCGGCGGCAATGTCGACTTATCTCAACGGTGCTTTCGATCTGATGTTCCAGGACCCCGCCTGGGGAACCTCCTGGTCCAGTGCAACCGACAGCGTGATGGTGAGCCGTATTTCGGCGAGCGAAACCGTTTCAAGTTCTGTCAGCGCCAATGAGCAGGCGTTCCGGGACCTGGCCGCGGCGTACACCATGATGTCCGATCTCGGGAACGAGGACCTTGATCCGGAAACTTTGAAGGTGGTGGTCAACAAGGCCATCGAGAAGCTCGGCACCGGCATTGCCGAGATCACCAGCCAGATGGGCCAACTCGGCAATGTGCAGGAGCAGGTCAAGCTGGCGAGTGAGCGGTTGAAGGTTCAGACCGACATCTTGAACCGGCGCATCAACGACCTGGAAAACGTTGATCCGGAGGAAACGGCCGTCCGTCTCAACACGGCTCTGACACAGCTGGAGACCACCTATGCGGTCACCTCCCGCATGCAGCGTCTCAGCATCCTCAACTACCTTTGATCGAAGCCAAATGTCTGATTTTTCGCAAAAAACTCAACCTTGAGAGGGCCCATGTATAATCTGTCTTACGCTGAGGTTATGGACGATCTTTGCTCTGACCAGCGGCTTAACGAACATGAGGCTATGACGATCGTGATCGGCAAGCTCAACGTCGCCAAGGAGCGCGGCGTCAAGTCTCCCGAAGCCGTCGATGCGCTGTTCTACACACGGCGCCTTTGGAGCTACTTCCTTGAACACCTGGCGGACGAGGCCAACGAGTTGCCCATCGAGACAAGGGCCAACCTGATATCCGTTGGCATCTGGGTTCTGAAAGAAGTCGAGGCGCTGCGCCAGTGGGAGCAGGAAGACTTCTCGGACATCATCCAGATCAATTCCATCATCCGCGACAGCCTGGACGGTTAAACTCATGAAAATCGGTTTGAAAGCGGGCGAACGCCTGTTCATCAACGGTGCGGTGATCCGGGCCGAACGGAAGACCAACATCGAACTCCTGAACGATGCCGTGTTCCTGCTCGAAGCCCATGTGCTGCAGCCCGAAGAGGCCACGACACCGCTTCGCCAGCTCTACTTCATTCTCCAGACCATGATCATCGATCCGGCGGCGGCCGGTGCGGTTCAGGACATGTTCCATCTTGTGCTCGGGTCCGTGAAGTCGGCGTTCTCCAACAAGGAAGTGCTGATGCATCTCGACAAGGTCGAGGAACTTGCGAAGACGGATCGTTGGTTTGAAGCGATGAAGGTGGTGCGGGCGCTCTATCCGCTGGAGGCAAATCTGATGCTCGCTGAAAAGAACCGGCGCACGCAGGAAGCCCGCCAAGCTCCCCCGAGGAAGGCGGAAGCGGAAAATTTTCACTACGGCCCCCGGCTGGCCGTCGTTTAAGGAGTGAGAAGATGACCAGTGTTCAAGGCGTCAGCGCCACCGAGGGAGCTGCCTCGCCGGCAACCGCACAAAAGCAGCTAACTGTCGACTACGATACCTTCCTGCATCTGATGATGGCGCAGATGCAGAACCAGGATCCGACCAACCCCATGGATGCGTCCGAACAGCTCGCGCAGCTCGCAAGCTTCAGCCAAGTTGAGCAATCTATTCAGACGAACGCCAAGCTTGAAACCCTCCTGACAAATCTTTCCTTCGGTCAGGTAGACGATCTTATCGGGCGGACTGTAACCGACGCCAACGGCACGACCGGTGTCGTGGAAAAGGTCGAGGTCTATTCCGACGGGACCGTGCTCGCGCTCGACAACGGTAAAGGCATCCTGCTTGGCCCGGGTGTAACCATATCCTGAGCGGATGAAACGACATGAATGAAGTTGATGCCCTGGACCTGGTCCGGACTGCCATCTGGACGATCCTCGTCGGATCTGCCCCCGCGATCGTACCGGCTATGATTGTCGGTATCGTCATTGCGTTGTTGCAGGCTTTGACCCAGGTTCAGGAAATCACGCTCACCTTCATTCCGAAGATCGTGGCCATCCTTGTCATGATCGTGGTCGCCGGACCCTTCATCGGCGGCCAGATTTACTCGTTGACAACCCTGATCTACAATCGGATCGAGACCGGGTTCTAACAACTCAACCTACTGACAATATTGTGTCATCCCGGTTTGGCGCATTAGCGCCAAGACCGGGATCCAGTTTTCTCAGTCGTCGGTGTTCTGGAAAGCGGTAGCGCAGGTGGTCACTGGATCCCGGCCGTCGCCGGGATGACAAGGAAGATGCATTTTTCGCATCTGTGCCGACTTGAAGCGCGTCCTGCTTTAAATGCGCTGAATGTTTTCTCCCGATGCCGGAACAATCAACTTCGGTCGGGGCGCACGAAGTTTCCCGAGCGAGCTGTCCGAATTTCTTCTTCGAAAAAGCCTCGCGCAAGCTTCAAGGGCGAGGTTGCCAGGTATCAGACCTGCAGCAGAGAGAAGGCATGACAGACACCTCCCTTTCGCCGGCTGCCGGCGGTGCGCCGGACAGCCGCCGCGACGTCGGCTTTGCCATCGGCATCGTCCTCATCCTGGCCGTTCTTTTTCTGCCGATCCCGACGTTCCTGATCGATATCGGCCTGGCCATGTCAATCGCACTGTCGGTGCTGATCCTGATGGTCTCGCTGTGGATTCAGCGGCCGCTGGATTTTTCGTCCTTCCCGACAATTCTGCTGATTGCCACCATGCTGCGGCTGTCGCTCAACATCTCGACGACGCGCATGATCCTCGCCAACGGTCATGAAGGACTGAATGCGGCAGGCTACGTGATCAACGGCTTTTCGCAATTCGTCATGAGCGGTGACTTCGTCATTGGTCTGATCGTGTTTGCGATCCTCGTCATCGTCAACTTCATGGTCATCACCAAGGGCGCGACGCGTATCGCGGAAGTTGGCGCCCGCTTCACCCTGGATGCGATCCCGGGCAAGCAGATGGCAATCGACGCGGATCTATCCGCCGGTCTCATCGACGACAAGGAAGCGCAACGCCGGCGCAAGGAGCTAGAAGAGGAAAGCTCCTTTTTCGGTGCCATGGACGGTGCCTCCAAATTCGTCCGCGGCGACGCAATCGCCGGCCTCATCATTACGGCTGTCAATATCCTGGGTGGCATCGTTATCGGTGTTACGCGGTATGACATGACGGTGTCCAACGCGGCTGACGTTTTCACCAAGCTCTCCGTCGGCGATGGTCTTGTCTCCCAGATCCCGGCACTGATCGTTTCTCTGGCGGCGGGTCTGCTTGTCTCCAAGGGCGGGACCAGAGGTTCGACCGACAAGGCGGTTCTCGGCCAACTCGGAGGGTATCCGCGCGCGCTGTTCGTGGCCGCGATCCTGATGGCAATCTTTGCCTTGATGCCCGGGCTGCCCATGTTGCCGTTCCTGCTGCTTGCCTGCCTGATGGGGTTCATCGGCTATGCCATTCCAAGGCGTCTTGCAGCGGCGAAAAAGGTCGAGGACGACAAGAAGCGCGCGGCCGAGGAGCAGGCGAAGCTGGAGGAAAAGGATTCCGTCAAGGAAACGCTCAAGTCCGCGGAAGTCGAGCTGGTTCTCGGCAAGCAGCTCTCGGCAGAACTGTTGACGCGGACCGGCGAGCTGTCGCGCCGCGTTGCCAAGATGCGCCGGAAGTTTGCCGAGCAATATGGTTTTGTCGTGCCCGACATTCGTGTCACCGACAGTCTGACGCTTGATCCGAAGAGCTATCAGATCAAGATCCACGGCACGATCATCGCCTCACAGCACCTGAAAGTCGGAGAGCTTCTGGTCATTCCGCACAATGACGAGGCATTGCCGGTGCCGGCGGACCAGACGCGCGAACCCGCATTCGGGATGCAGGCCTATTGGGTTCCGCAAGCCTACAAGGACGAACTCAAACGCCGCGGCATGACACCTGCCGAGAACATCACCGTCATCCTTACGCATCTGAGCGAAGTGATCCGCAACAACCTGCCGCAGCTCCTGTCCTACAAGGACATGCGCAAGCTGTTCGACAGGCTGGACCCGGAATACCAGAAGCTTCTCGACGATATCTGTCCGGCACACACGTCCTTCTCGGGCCTGCAGGCTGTTCTCAAACTTCTTCTGGCAGAGCGGGTTTCGATCCGGAACCTCAACCTGATCCTGGAAGCCGTTGCCGAGATCGTGCCGCATGTGCGCAGATCGGAGCAGGTGGTGGAGCACGTACGCATGCGCATCGCCCAGCAGATCTGCGGCGACCTTGCCGAAGGCGGACCTTTGAAGGTGCTGCGTCTGGGCAACCGCTGGGATCTTGCCTTCCACAACGCTCTCAAACGGGACGGGAAGGGCGATGTCATCGAGTTCGATATCGAGCCGCAACTGGTGGAAGAATTCGGCACGCAGATGTCGGAGGCCGTCAAGAGGCACATGAAGGACGGCAGCCGCTTTGCGGTGGTGGCAGCGCCGGATGCCCGGCCATATGTACGCATGATCGTGGAACGGATGTTCCCGACCCTGCCGGTCCTGTCGCATCTTGAAATTGCCCGCGGCGTTGACGTTGCCTCGCTCGGAAGTGTCTCGTGATTTCCGGCGGCCTCTTTTTCAGCACCTTCAGCTCGTCGCTGCTTCTGGCGGTCTTCCTGCTGTTCTGCCGGATAGGGGCGTGCCTGATGGTGATCCCGGGGTTCGGCAGCAACCGGGTGCCGGTGCACGTTCGTCTGTTCATCGCGCTTTCCGTCGCGTTGGCCTTGTCGCCGCTGCTGGCACCTGGCGTACAGGCGTCCTTGCCGGATGAGCAACTCGGGACCGTTGCCGGGTTCATCGGGGCGGAATTGCTGACCGGTGCCTTCATCGGATTTCTTGGGCGGATCTTCCTGGCTGCCCTGGAAACGCTGACGACACTGGTCTCCATGGCAATCGGCCTGTCGAACATGCCGGGCATGCCGATCGACGGTGTGGATTCCCTGCCGCCAGTGGCAAACCTTTTCACGGTTACGGCAACTGCAATGGTCTTCATCACCAACCAGCATTGGGAAATTCTACGTGGGCTGGCTGCTTCCTACGAGGCGATCCCTGTCGGACAGCCGCTGGCGGCAGTGACAGGTCTCGAGCAGTTCGCAGAACAGTTGGCCAAAACCTTCCTCCTGGCGCTGCGGGTATGCAGTCCGTTCATCGTCTACACGGTGGTGGTCAACTTTGCCGTTGGCCTTGTCAACAAGCTGACACCGCAGATCCCGGTCTACTTCATCTCCATGCCGTTCGTGATCGCAGGCGGTCTCTACTTTCTCTATCTCGTCATCGCGGAGGCCATCATGATCTTCCTCGACGGCTACTTCACTTGGCTCCAGATAGGTTAGGCACGCCTGACCGTGAAAGGTTCCTGTTCGATGGCACGCAAAAGTCAGGATATCGAACGTTTGTTCCGGATGCAGAAGCAGATTTTCCTGTTTTCGTCATGGCTGCTGCAGAAACTTGATGCCCAGGTCTACCAGCTCAACGAAAAGGAGCGGCGCATTCTGCTGGCCCTGTCGAACGGCGATCTGGCGCAGCACGACCGCTTCATCGCCAACGCAGCAGAGCGGCTGAGACGTATCATCGAGGAGATGTCAAGGCTCAGCGAAGCGCGCGCAAAGGTGAATTCCGAATACGACCGCCAGCGGATGATGCTCAAACTCATGGCCGAGCGTCTCGCCAAAATGCGGGGTGAGGAACAGCGCGCCGAAGAGGAACGGGACCTGATGGATCTGCTCGACCGCAGATACGGGTGAAGACCGATTGGTACAAACGGCAAGAACACCCGCTGGCGAGAAGCACCACGGCGCAAGCCTCCCACAAGCTGCATGAGCTATACCTGAGGACGCAAACAAGGTTCGGTTCAAGTGAATTGCTTGCCTTGCCCTGTCGCCTGCCGGGCCTTGTTTGCACCTTACGTATTTCGAGGAGCCCAGCATGGCGATTTCGCCACCTTCAGATCTGATCCTGGATGTTTCCAGGGCTGCCGACCCGGTGAACCTTGCAGAGGCCACGAACCGTCTCAGGTCCATTTCCGCGGGCGGGTCGGGGGACGGCTTCGCGCTTGCCTATGCCGGTGCAACGAACCGGGCAGGGGCTTCGGAAGGCGCTTTCCGGACCGCCGGTTACGAAGGCCCTTCCGAAAAGTCTCCTGCCGAGAAATTCGAAGCGATGATCCTCGGCCAATTTGTCGAAACCATGCTTCCGGACGACTCGGAGGCGGTGTTCGGCTCGGGAACCGCCGGAGAAATCTGGAAATCGATGCTTGCCGAACAGGTCGCGAACCAGCTTGCCGCCAGTGGCGGTGTCGGCATCGCGGGCCTGATTTCAGAGACGCTTGAAAAGGGAGTTAAAGCCTGATGGACGCCGCCAACGATGTCGACTTTGCGGACGTTGCCGTGACCGATCTCGCACCTCAGGAACTCACGCCCGATCCGGTGCGGTCGATGCCGCTGGTGGTTGCGGTTCGCCGTGCCATTGGGGCGGTGCTAGACGAAACCCGGGCACTTCGGGCGAACCCGACAGCGGATCTGAAAATTTTCGAATACGGCAAGAGCCAGGCCCTTCTGGATCTTGCCAGAGCGCGGTCGCTCGTGCCGCCGGCGTTCTATTCGCATGAGCTGCGTGAGGACCTCGCTGACTTCAAGGACGTGCTTGATGAGAACATCGGCCTATTGCAACTTCACATGAATGCGGTGTCGGAAGTTGTCGGCATGATGTCCAGGACCATGATCGACTATGAATCCGACGGCACCTATGAGGCACCGTTTCCGGAGAGGGCACGATGATCAAGATCCTCGTTGCCGGTCTGTGGATGTCTGCCACCATGCTGGCGTCCGGATACGGAACCACGCAGTATCTGGCAGCGCAGAAACGGGTCGGCGACGATGAACCGGCATTTGTCGGGCTGGATTATGAGACCGTGAACCCGGTCAACGTGCCGATCCTGTTTGAAGGCACGCTGCAAGGCTATGTGGTGATCAAGATGGTCTTCACAGCAGATGGCGACACGCTGCGCCGCCTGCCGGTGCCGCCACACCCCTTCCTGGTGGATGAAGCCTTCCGGGTTCTTTATTCCGACGAAACCCTCGATTTCCGTAGCCTGGAACGCTACGACCTCGAAGCCTTCACCGAGCGGCTCAAGAAATCTACCAATGCCCGCCTCGGCCGGTCCGTGGTGCATGACGTGCTGGTGGAGGAGTTTAACTATTTCGACAAGGCGGACGTGATCACGCACTAGCGACCGGATCCGAGCCTTGTCATGAAAACCTGCTTTTGCCGCCTCCCAGGCAATTTGCGTCCAGCTTCGGCTGGGCGCTTTTTTTCGCAAAAAGACGTACCGGTTTTTCCGTCCTTGCCTGAAGGGCGCTAATCAGGAACCCTGAGGGACATCCCGCAACCTGGAGCGAGCCAAATGCCTGATACGTTTCTGGATGAGAGTTCCGTCAAAAAGGCGACCGTGACAAGCGACAACGGCGCAATCGTTCTGACGTCGGAGGATATTCAGGTTCTGGAAAATGCCGTCGAAGTTCTGCTCTTTTCCGACGTTGTCGAGGGCGAGCAGGCAAGAGAAATGCGGCTGACAGGCAAAAGCCTGCACGAAATTATGGAGCGTTTGTCGACCCTTCTGGGAGAGTGAACCTGGCATAAGGTTGACTGCGGCACACGTTCCTGGTGATTGCCGACGTTTCGTCATCACCTCGGGGGCACTGTGTCATGCATCCGGTTCGAAAATCGTGTCGATCGCCTGGAAGATGGTCTTGTAGACACCGATTTCATCTTTGGCGAAGTCGCCGTGGGGGATCGCCCGTTTTGCTTCGGCAATCAGATCGGCCTTGATGGCCTCCAGATCAACACCCGCATTCTCCGGCCGATTAGAAAGTTCGACATGCAAGCGCTTGGCGATCCCGGCATAGGCGACGATAGCCGTCACCATGTGTGCGGGATCCTCCGGGATCTGGATTTTTTTCATAAGCACTGCTTCTTTGGTTTCAGGTGAGGGGCTTCCGGGCTGGTAGACCGGAAACGAGCGTCCAGGTGAACCGAATATGGTGCGTTTAGGACTGTTTTTAAGCTCGGTGAGGAAATCCGCCTGGGCAAGGTACTCAAAGTGGCAAGTCACAATGAGGCGAGAACGCTGGCATAGAAACAATCGCCGCGAGTATCAGCTGAATGGTAAACCGTGAAACGTCAGGGTCTCATTATCGCAACCGGGCATCCTTCAGGGCTTCAAGCAGCAGTTCCGTCTCTTTTTCCTTGTTTCCGCCGGCATCCGGCACTTCGACGTAGGAAACGTTGACGGCATTGTCTGGCCAGGCGAGTACGGCCGTGAAATAGATCCAGACACCCTTGTTGAAGAATTCCAGATCGAGCGAGATGCGCGGGGTGGTTTCCCATTCGACCTCGGCTTGTGCAGCCATGGAATAGCGCAAGGAGCCTTCCTTGAAGAAGAGTTCGGCCGATGTCTTGATCAATTCTTCGATATTGCCGTGCTGATCGGTCCGGATATAGGCGATGAAGTCGACCACATCCACCAGCTTCAGGTCCTCGATGAACTCGGTCAGAGCTGAAGCAATCGCTTGCTGGCGCAGCCGGTCGCATTCCAGCGGCGACACTTTATTGCCGTTGCCTTCAGGCATGTCGTGCATTCCCCGGACCTCCAAATACATTAAATTATACAGCAGTTTTGGTCTGGCGTGAGTACACGTAGCAAATGATTTCCGCAACTGCTCTGTAGAATTCCGGCGGGATCATCCTTTCAACTTCTGTGGCGGCGTAGAGGGACCGGGCAAGTTGCCGGTCTTCGATCACGGGAATATTGTTCGCTTCCGCGATCTCCCTGATTTTAAGTGCGATCAGATCCTGGCCCTTTGCGACAACCACCGGCGCTGGATTTTGGTCCCCATCGTAGCGCAAGGCAACGGCGAAGTGTGTGGGGTTGGCAACAATCAGCGTTGCCTGCGGCACGGCCGACATCATGCGGTTTCGTGCCCTGTCGCGCGCGAGCGAACGCTGGCGGGCCTTGACGATCGGGTCGCCCTCCATCTGCTTGTGCTCGTCCTTGATTTCCTGCTTGCTCATGCGCAGGTTCTTGCGCCAGTGCGAGCGCGACCAGAGAATGTCGACCGTGACAAGCAGAATGGTAACGATGCAGACGCCGGCGATCAGCTTCATTGAAATCTGAAGGATCGCTTCGGGCAATGCGCTTGGATCTGTGAACATGGCGTTGATCAGTTCCGCTTCATTCGCCCGGAACTGGCCGTAGACAATGGCGCTGACCGTGGAGAACTTGAAGACGGCCTTGAGGAACTCGACAAGGCCCTGGGCTCCGAATATGCGGCTCCAGCCCTTCGCAAGCGACAGTTTGGAGGCGTCCGGCTTGATGCGGTGAAAAACGATGCTGGGAGTGTTCTGCAGAAAGGCCGACGCAAGGCCGGATGCAGCAAGCAGGGCGACAATCGGTGCGAGGAAAACCAGTACCTCGATCGATACCGCATGGGTGAGCAACAATGCGTCGGCGCTGTTTCCAAGATCCACTCCTCCCGAAAGGTCCAGAAGATGCGTCAGCATTTGGATGAGCTGACGCGATGCCGAGGTTATTACGAAACTGCCGATCAAGAGGGTGGCGATGAATGTTGCCAGAACAGGGGCTTCCCGTGAGACCGGGGTGTTGCCCTTTTCTATGGCATCGCTGATCTTTTTCTCGGTCGGTTCCTCTGTTTTTGAATCCTTGTCTTCTTCCGACATCCAGCCACCTGCCGTTCCGGCTCAGAGCTCTTCGGACCGCTTGCAAGGACACTTATGCAAAGAATGCACCTTCGTCCTGCTTCGGGTTGAGCTCGATTTCACCGCGGGATGCCATTTCCAGCGCGAGGTTGGTGATCGCACTGCGCGCGTCCAGAACATCGCGCTGCGCCGCCGGTTCGCCGGCCGCCAGTTCGTGTTCGGCGATACGGCGTGCACGTGATGTCAGGGACGACAGGATCACTTCGCGGAACTGGGCATTCGTTCCCTTCAGTGCCAACACGATCCGGTCCGTCGGGATCTGATCGAATATTGCCATACGCGTGCGGGCGTTGAGGTTGGTGATATCGTCGAAGGTGAAGAGTAGACCCTTCAGAAGTTCGGCCGTTTTCGGTTTCACTTCATTGAGGTTCTCCAGTGCGTCCTCCATGTGCTCACGGTCCATCTTGTTGAGGATATCCGCCATACGCGCATGGGAGTCGGCTTCCAGGGTGCCGGACAGGTTGAGCATGAAATCTTCATGCATCGTCTTTTCGACATCGCGCATGATTTCCGGCACCACCGCCTTGATGGACAGCATGCGTCGGACAAGCGAGTTGCGCGTCTGATTGTTGATCTGGCCAAGCACTTTCGCGGCAGCGCTCGGCTTGATCTTTGTAAGGATGAGGGCGGCGGTTTGCGGGTGCTCTTTCAAGAGATAATTCGCAAACACTGTTTCTGAAACCGTCGTCAACCGGTCCCAGATCGACCGGTTGGAGTTGCCGAGCACGTCCGACATGATGTCGGCCAGCTGATCGTCCGGCAGAACGCCTTCCAGCATCTTTTCCACTTCGTTGGCGGAGCCGTAAAGCGTTGTGCCGTGAGAGAATTGCTCGATGAATTCCTCCGCCAACCGGTCGAGTTCTTCCGACGCCACCGTGCCGAGCTGTGCGGCGGAAACGGTGATCATCCGGATTTCTTCCTGATCGAAATGCCGGAGCAGCTTCTGTGAACTGGTCTTGCCCAGGGACAGCAGCAGTGCGGCCACGCGTTGGGTTCCGTTCATACGGCGGGCAGGCGGCGCCGGCGGCTTTGCAAGGTTGGCAGCGGTTGCGGCGGAAGCGTTCGCGGAAGTCATCATGTGTCACTTCAATCCTGAGAAAACAGCCTTGGGCAGACCGGAGAAGGCAAGACCGGAGAGAGCCGGCCTCAGATTTCCAGGCCGCCGGCCTGGGCGCTGATGATCTCCGTCAGCGAGACCCCGAAACGGGAGTTGTCGTCTTCAACAACCACCACTTCGCCGCGGGCGATGACACGGCCGTTGACGACGATGTCAATCGGTTCGCCGACACGGTGATTGAGCGGGATGACCGCGCCCCGGCCAAGTTTCAGGAGATTGGAAACCAGCATGGTTGCCGATCCGAGAACCACCTGGATGTTGACCGGAATTCCCAGGATGGTGTCGAGATTGCGGTCGTCACCGATGGTGTCGCTACCTGAGTTTCTTTCCGGTGTTTCGACCTTGGCGAAACTCGCGGCGTCAGCCGGACGGGTTTTCGGGCCTTTTTCAGCTTCGATGTGATCTACGATGGTTTCGGACATTACATCTTATCCTTCTGGTTCATGGAGACCGTGCGGAACGGGCTTTGCAGCGAATTGTCGATACGGTGGACGCGGGTGGGGGCCGGTTGAACGGCCTGGCCGCGATGAATGGTCGTTTCCTTGCGCCCGCCAGCAGGTGTGGGAGTGGCTGAGGCAAGTGCCCGTTCACCAGCTGTGTCCTCTGCGAAAATGTCGATGTCGTCGCGGGCAGGTGCAAAACGCTTCGGGTCGTGCAGGACAGCGGTCGCCTTGGACAGTTCTTTCAGCTCTGCCCGAAGCACAGACTGCTGGCGTTTCGCCTCACGGGTCAGACCGTCGATTTCCGCGATCAGCTCGCGGGCATCGTCCATCCGGTTGCCGAGCGCATTCAGGATCTGGGCACCCTTGACGTTGATCTCCTGGATCGACACCTCGATGCCGTCGAGCGCGAGTGCGGTCTGATCGAAGATGCGCTGGTAATCTTCGTGGTAGCTGCCCAGACGGCGCAGCTCCCGGTGCATGGTGAGCATCCGGACCGTGGTCGCGACCAGCGCGAGCAGGAGGACGCCATCAACGATTGCGGAGATCATCGAACAGATCCTTTTCTTCCTCATGGATGAGTTCATCGATCTGCAACGTGTAGGATCCGTTCAACTGCCCAAGCTGGCAGGTGAAGACGGGTTGGTCGTTGCAGGCGAGTGTGACGGGAGAGCGCGCTGTCGCCTGAAGTTCGATCACCTGTCCGACCCTCAGGTTGGCAAGGTCGCCGAGCGACATTTCACGTTCTTCCAGAATGGCTTCCAGCTTGACTTCTGTGCGCTGGATCTCGTTGTGGAAGTGCTGTGTCCATTGCTTGTCGCGGCTCGACATTTCGCCGGACAGGACCTGGGACAGGCGCTGGCGCAACGGGTTGAGTGTCGAGTGCGGCATGACGATGAACACTTCACCGCCGCGTCCGATGGCCTGTTGCAGCAAGCGGGCAACCACGGCCGGGTTGTTCCTCCGACCGACTACCGCAAAGTCCATCCGGCTTTCGATCCGCTCGATCTTAAGCGTGGTCTCGGCGATTGGTGCAAAGCTCTCGGCGAGGGCCTTGGCCGCGACCTCGAACATGGTGCGCGCAATGCGCGTTTCGATGTTCGAAAAGGGCCGTTCGTCATCGATGGGCGGTTCCGTGCCGTCAGCACCGAACAGAACGTCCACCAGTGTGAAGATGAAGTCCCGGTCAAAGCCGACGAGGACACGGGCGTCCCATTCCGGAGAATAGAGCACGGCCACGAGGGCGTTGGATTCGAATTCGTCGAGTACGTCGCCAATGCGGTTGTTTTCAACGTAGCTCACCGAAATGTAGGACGGAGAGGGGGACTTCTGGCGCATGGCGTCAGCCATCAGGCGGGCCATGCGGTCGAACACCACCGGAAGCATCGGCAGGCGGTCGACGGAAATTCCGGCGGCATCCAGCAGACGGTCGGCGATCATCGCGCGTTCGGAGCTGGAAGCGTTGGAGCTTGCGGTCGCTGCTTCGATCATGGCTTAGGCGGCTCCCTGCAGGTCCTGGACGTTGTCGGCACCAGCGCCACCGGCACTCATGGTCTCGTTTTCAACTTCGTCGATGGTTGGACGGTCGTAGTCGGAGATGGTCTTGCGGCCGTGCTCAAGGGCGATCTGAGGATCGGCGCCGTTCATGAAGGCAAGCAGGGTCTGCTTGACAACGATGTAGGTACGAAGGCGGTTCTCGCGGACGTTGCGGATCTTCGAGGCAATCGGGCCGAACAGCGAGTATGAGAAGAAGATGCCGACAAATGTACCCACCAGCGCGGCGCCGATCAGGCTGCCCAGCAACTGGGGAGACTGGTCGATGGCACCCATGGCCTTGATGACACCGAGGACGGCCGCGATGATGCCGATGGCGGGAAGCGCGTCGGCGATGCTGCTCATGGCATGGTACGGCTTCATCTGGTCGCGGTGGATCGTTTGCAGTTCTTCGTCGACCAGAGCTTCGATCTCATGAGCGCGGGCATTGCCGACGATGATCAGACGGAAATAGTCGCAGATAAAGGTGGTCAGGCTGGCATTGCGCAGAACCGACGGATACTTCTGGAAAATCGGTGAAGTATTCGGGTCTTCGATGTGCGGCTCAACCTGGTTGCGGCCCTTGGCGCGCAACTCGCGCATCAGTCCATACAGCAGTGCCAGAACATCGAGGTATTCCCGCTTGTTGGGCACGGCGTTGCGCAGCGCATCCGAAACGGCAACCAGCGTTCCCTTGATGACCTTCATTGGATTGGCAACGACGAAGGCACCGATAGCCACGCCGAGAATAATGACGAGCTCCCACGGCTGCCAGAGGACGGAGACCTTGCCTCCGAGTGCGGCAAAGCCGCCGATAAGGGACGCGCCCGCTATGATCAGGCCGATAAGAATAGTCACCTAACAGCTCCCAACTGGTGTGGATTGCAACTCTGATTGGGAGGACGCTAGCGGCCGAGACTTGCCTGAAGCTGACGCGAAAAAGCTTTTGAAATTCATTGCCGACCGTCAGCCTGGCGTAAGCTTTGCAGGTGAGTGTTTCCCGAAAGCCTGCCCGCCATGGGCCCGCAACGGGGATAAAACCATGATCAATACATTGAGCCAGGTTCAGCTCGTCAGAACCAACATGGAACGCTCGCTGAAGACGGTTGCCGCGGACCCGATGGTCGAACGTCAGACCGAATATTATCGCGAAAACATCCGCGATATTAAAACCATCGATGAATTTCTGGGGGACGACCGGATCTTCAACTACGCGATGACCGCCATGGGGCTGGAGGACATGATCTACGCCAAGGCGTTCATTCGAAAGGTGCTGGAAGAAGGCACGGATGATCGCGGGGCATTTGCCAATCAGCTTGCTGATACCAAGTACAAGAATTTCGCCGAGACCTTCAATTTCAAGCGCTATGGCGAGACGACGACGTCATTTGCCCGCACGCAGGAAGCGATTGTCCAGAAATACCATCGGCAAACGCTGGAGGTACGTGAGGGCGAACAGAACCAGGGTGTCCGTCTGGCGCTCTATTTCGAGCGCAGAGCGCCGGATATCACCAACGCTTACGACGTCCTGGCTGACCGCGCGCTCGCCGAGGCCGTTTATACCTCGCTCGGCCTGCCGCAGGAATTTGCGATGACCGACATCGACAAGCAGGCAGCCTATCTGGAAGAACGTCTGGATTTCAGCAAGTTCGGTGATGCGGATTACCTGGCTAAATTCCTGAACAGGTTCTCGGCCCTTTATGACCTTTCCAACGGCCCGACTGGCAGCATGTCGCCGACACTGGCGCTGTTCGGCAATGGCCCGGGTGTCATTCAGATGGGGCAGGGGCTGCTGGCCAGTCTTCAGAATTTCCGCCTCGGAGGCTTTTGATCCATGGAATCCGCTCTCTACGTAGCGCTCTCCGCGCAGGTCGCCCTGTCCAACCGTCTGGAAACGGTGGCCCGTAACGTCGCCAACATGAACACAGCCGGCTATCGGGCGGACGAAGTCAAGTTCGCCGAGCTGGTTTCCAAGGCGGGCCAGGACAAGGTCAGTTTCTCGACCGGTGGCGAGAAGTACATTTCGCGCCAGTACGGCAGTCTGAACAAGACCGACAATCCGCTCGATCTTGCCGTCGAAGGTGAGGCCTGGTTTGCGATCCGCGACGCCAACGGCAACCTGTCCTACACAAGAGACGGCCGCCTTCAGATCGGTAATGACGGCACCTTGCGCACCTTGACGGGGCAGCAGATCCTCGGAGCCGGCGGGCAGCCGATTTCGCTTGACCCGGATGCCGGAACACCCTTGATCACGCAGTCTGGTGAGATTTCCCAGAACGATGTCGGAATCATCGGTCAGGTTGGCCTGTTTCTGATCCCGGACGATGCCCAGCTCACGCGCGCCGAGAATTCGGCCGTTATCCCGGACAAGCCGGTTATTCCGGTGCAGACCTATGACACGAACGGGGTTCGCCAGGGATATGTCGAAGGTTCGAACATCAATCCCGTTCGGGAAATGACCAAAATGATCATGATCTCTCGTGCCTTTGAGAGTGCGACGAAGATG
Organism: Roseibium aggregatum IAM 12614; assembly: GCF_000168975.1. Lineage (GTDB taxonomy): Bacteria > Pseudomonadota > Alphaproteobacteria > Rhizobiales > Stappiaceae > Roseibium > Roseibium aggregatum. The sequence goes on along the minus strand of NZ_AAUW01000007.1, from coordinate 143,330 downwards.
ATTGACACCAGCAACGAGAGCCAGGAGAAGGCCATTCGCGAACTGGGGGCAACCTCATGACGGCGGTGGACGCAACACAGGCGGTGGGCAAGCCGCTGGACCTTGGTGTGGTTATGGATGGTTCACCCAACAAGGCCACACGGTCTGGTCTTTCGTCCAAGACTGAAAACTCCGCTTTCAGCTTTGGTGACTTCATCGACGTGATCAATCCGTTGCAGCATATCCCTGGGATTGCTGAACTTTACAGGTCCGTCACGAACGACGAAATCTCAGACAATGCCCGCAAGGCCGGCAATGCTCTTTACGGGTTTGCGCTTGGTGGCCCTGTAGGGCTTGGGGCCATGCTTGCCTATAACGAGGTTGGTGATCGCCTGAACAGTGGTTCGGAAACCCCAAACTCACAACCTGTCGAAGTTGCCGAAGCGGCACCGGCCACTGAACCGGCACCTGCCACCGATGTTCCGGTGCCCCTCCGCAAGCCAGTCGTTGCGCCAGCGGCAACCGGCGTAGATCAGGCAGCGGCCTCGGCAGTTCTTGGAGAAGCCGTGGCATCGACCGGTCGCAGGGATACGCCGCCTTCAGCTCTCGTTGACTTCATCGATGGCGCTGACGCAACGCAGGGGCCGGCTTCAGGAGCGACTACATCCTCCGAAAAGTCTGCGACTGGTTACGCTTCATCCGTTTCGTATGTCGACTTGCCGGAAAGTGCGACGCAATCCGGACCGGTCTTGCCCGACCAGCAGGGGCTCGACCGGCTGGCGTCGCACAAATCCAACCATCTGCCTCTCGATGTCTTGAAAGCTCTTCAGGAACGCCATGCCGAACGCTCCGCATCTGAACGCACTTGACCAAATCTCCGCGTCGCTGGCGGCCCTTGAAACGGAAATCGGGCCCGTCAAACTCAGCGGACGAGTGACCCAGGTTTCCTCCGAGTCCATTCGTGTCTCCGGTCTGTCCCGCGTAGTTTGCCTGGGCGATCTGGTGCAGTTCGAGGGGCGTTCCGGCGTGCGACAGGGCGAAATCATCCGGCTCGACCAGAAGGACGTGGTGATCAAACCGCTCGAACGGGTGACCGACATCGGCATCGGCAGCGTTGCATCCGTAATGGGTGGGCTTGCCATCCATCCGGACATGAGCTGGCGCGGACGGATTGTAAATGCACTTGGCGAACCGATAGACGGGGCAGGGCCACTTGCCCACGGTGTCGAGGCCTTTCTTCTGGACCGAGCTCCTCCACCGGCGATGAACAGGAGCAAGATTTCCGAAGGCGTTCGGACCGGCGTACGGGTGATCGACCTGTTCACACCGCTCTGTGTCGGTCAGCGCGTCGGTGTTTTCGCAGGTTCCGGTGTCGGCAAATCCACTCTTCTCGGCATGCTTGCCGGGTTTGGGGATTTCGACACGGTTGTTGTCGGTCTTGTCGGCGAACGCGGACGTGAAGTGCGCGAGTTCATCGACGACATTCTTGGCGAGACGTTGGCGCATTCCGTCGTTGTCGCTTCGACCGGCGACGAAAGTGCCATGCAGCGCCGCCTGGCGCCCAAGACGGCAATGAGTGTTGCCGAGTATTTTCGCGCTCAAGGCCACAAGGTGTTGCTCATTCTGGATTCAGCCACCCGCTTTGCCCATGCCGCGCGGGATGTGGCATTGGCAGCCGGAGAACCACCGGTTGCCCGGGGTTTCCCGCCAAGCGTCTTTGCCGATCTCGCCCGCCTTATTGAGCGCGCAGGCCCCGGCAGTAGTGGCGAGGGGTCGATTACAGGAATATTCTCCGTTCTTGTTGACGGAGATGACCACAACGATCCGGTTTCCGATGCAATACGAGGCCTGCTGGACGGTCACATCGTCCTGGATCGGCAGATTGCAGAGTCCGGCCACTATCCACCAGTCAGCGTTTTGAAATCCACCTCGCGCTTGGCGGACCGGGCCTGGACGCAGGATCAGCAGGATCTGATCCACCGTATCAAGGGACTGATTTCCTATTATGAAGATACGAAGGACCTGCGTCTTATGGGCGGCTTTCAGACTGCGGGGGACGAAAAACTCGAAAAGGCCTGCCGTCTCGTTCCCAGGATTTACGAGGCGCTGAGACAGCGTTCAGACCAGGTGGCGCCCTCCGATCCATTTGCAGACCTGGCACAGGCTCTAGCTGCCGATACGTAAACTATTTTCCACATCTCCAGTATAAATATGAAATTGCCGCCTTGTCTGGCGGCGATTTTTGTATATATCACTGTTACATCTTATTAAGGATCGCGGAAAAACGCGATATCCATCATTTTAATAAATTTTTCTCTCAGTTTATTCGTAATGTCCGCGATTTTTTATTTAGTTTTCTATGTGGATATAAGAACTTCCACCACTATAAATTCTGAAATAATTGTCCGGATAGGGAAGAAACGTTGACCTTGTGAAGCTCCAAAATTACGGATTCTACATTGGTAAAATCCAAGGGGCTGATATGTTCATAATTGTAGACTCAAGAGAGATAGTGACCGCAGGCTATGCCTCGGCATTCGACCGGGAAGGCTACGCCTCCCTGGAACTTCATCCATCGGAACTTCTGGACTGGCTGGAAATCACATGCGCCCAGGACCTCGGATCGGTTGACGCCATCCTGTTGGGAGAGTGTGAGGAAAGATGCGGTTACGTCGCGTCGATCCGCAGCCGGTGTCCGGAAGCCCAGATCGTGGCTCTGGAAGACACGGCCAACCTGGAGAGTACGCTTGATCTGTTCTCTGCGGGTATGGACGACGTTCTGAAGAAGCCGGTGCATGTTCGGGAGATCATCGCCCGCGTCGGAGCCTTCCGTCGCCGGATCACGTCTCGCAACAATTCCGCAGGCACCGGCGCAATCGAGGTCTTCTTCGACGGCCGCGATCCTGTGGTCGGCGGCGATGTCATGGAATTGCCGCGACGCGAGCGCCGTATTCTTGAATATCTCGTCAAGAACAAGGGGCGGCGTGTCACCAAGACACAAATCTTCAATGCCGTTTACGGTGTCATGAATGACGGCGTGGATGAGTGTGTCGTCGAAAGCCACATTTCCAAGCTGCGCAAGAAACTGAAGAAGAAACTGGGATACGATGCAATCGAGTCGACACGTTATATCGGCTATATGCTGAAGGACGCGACGGCACCCAAGCAAAAGGTTGCGGATACCCGGCGTCACGTTCAGCCTTCGCCGGCAACAAGCCACGCAGTAGAAGCTCCGGTCGAAACCCGCACTGCAAACAAGCCGTTCTTGTCTGTGGTCAATGCCTGAGTGGGATAAACTCTAGAATCTGGAGCCCTTGCATCGACACGCTGTTTGCAAAGGCAACAACCGAGCGGACTGGCATGAGAGTTTTGCCGGAAACAATTGCATGATGCGATGCCGCTCAAATATCTGGAATTCATAATTTTGTAGATTCAAGACTAGCCATTTCGATGTGGAACGAGGGCTGTTTCAATTTACAATTGATTTTTATGGAAAATTTAGAAAACCTGCCGAAGATAGACGATACATTGGCGCTTTGATCAAATGAAGTCCACTATAAGGGGCGTTGATCAGGCGAGGGGCAATATCGATGTGTCTGTGAATCAAGTATTGAAGAGACGGTCCGCAAAAGCGGTTCAGTTTTCGTTCTTGAGCGGAGCCATGTGAGCCGGGTTATTCCGGAATTACATGAGCTGGAACGGACACCATGAATTGAGGTGGGCGTCTTGACTCTTAACGGCGGTACGTCGTTGCCAAATTCATCCAAGGAGATGGGCCGGGCCAGCCTGTCCCGGACGTTCATTCTCTATACGCTGGGTCTGTTCGCCGTACTTGGCGTCATTTTCATCGGCATTCTCACCAAGATAACCTGGGATGCGTCTCACGCCCGTGCCATTCGTGTCACCGAGGCCTTTTTTCAGGCAACAAAGCGGCCGTTCGAACGCGCCATCTGGACGGTGAATGCCGACGCGACCTTGCAGCTCATCCGAGGGTTGGAAAGTCTCGAGGTTGTCGAGAAGGTTTGGGTCGAGACACCCGATACCGGCAATTTCGGCGAGCCTGTCACCGGGCCTCGTGCCGCTGAAGCGCTCACCTATACTCTCAATTCGCCAAGTACAATTCTGCACAAGGATGCAATCGGTCAGGTCTTCATTCTTATAGACAGGAATACGATCTCCTATGAGATTGTTTCCACAGTGGGTTTTATCGTCACCGCAATCATCGTCTATCTGCTGCTGCTGGCAATTGTTATCAGGACCGTTTTCCGCCGTCTTATCGGGCAGCCGTTGTCTGCAATCGTGCACTATCTTTCGACACCGCGGCTGATCGAGGATCCGCCCAAAGCCGAACTCATGCCCGGACGTGTGGACGAGATCGGCATTCTTGCGGCCAGTCTGCAATCCATGGTTCAGCGGCGGCATCTGGATTTGCAGAAAATCCAGGAATATCAGACCAACCTTGAGGATTTGGTGGCCCATCGGACGGAACAGCTCAAGCTGGTGCAGGAAGAGCTTATCCAGGCCGACAATCTTGCTGCACTCGGCGCGCTTGTCGCCGGTGTGTCTCATGAATTGAATACGCCTTTGGGAAATGCCTTGATGGCGGCGACCACCATAAAGGATTCAACCGGTTACTTGCGCAGTGAGCTGGAAGAGCAGAAACTGAGCAAGGATGCTCTGGAAAACGAAATCGAGCGTATTTCCGATACCGCCCATATAATCGAGAAAACACTTGGCCGGGCGCGCGAACTGGTGGGTAATTTCCGCCAGGTTGCGGTCGACCGGCAGAGCGAGAAAAAACGGGCTTTCAATTTTGATCACATCATTCGCGAGACCCTGGCGACGTTGCAGCCAACGCTGAAGAAAACACCCTTCAAGATCGAACTGGATCTCCATGCGGATGAGATTATCGACAGCTATCCGGGGGCCGTCAGTCAGCTCGTTTCGAATTTGGTCGAAAACGCGATAAAACACGGATACGAAGGTCGCAGCGAGGGGTTGATCAAATTGTCTTCTCAGTTAGTCCATGCCAGTGACATGGGCCGCGGCAATTCGAACGAATGCAAGATTATCTTCAAATGTCAGGATTTCGGTGTAGGCATCCCGGAGAAGAATCTGAAAAAAGTTTTCGAGCCGTTCTTCACGACGAAGTTCGGCAAAGGAGGATCCGGCTTAGGGATGGCGATTTGCTACCAACTGGTTACGGAAGCCCTGAGCGGAACCATCGCCGTGTCATCGAATGTCGGCTCCGGAACGGAATTCACAATCGAGTTCTCCGCCGTTGCTGTTCAGGATACCCGGAAGCGGCTCGGGCAGAAGGTGCATTGAGATGGTGATGGACTTTCTTGCCCCTTCAGCGCCGGAAGTGAAGAAGCCTGCCAAGGCGCCCTGGAAGATCCTGATTGTCGATGACGATCCCGATGTGCATGAGGTCACCAAGATCGCTGTTGGCGGATGCGTGTTCGAAAACCGCCCGTTTGAACTGCTGCATGCCCTTTCTGCCCAGGAAGCCCGGCAAATCCTGTTAAAGCACGCGGATATCGCCGTGGCGCTTGTCGATGTTGTCATGGAAAGCGACACGGCCGGTCTTGGGCTCGTGAGCTGGATCCGTTCGGAACTCGGCAATCGTTTCACGCGGCTGATCCTGCGTACGGGTCAGCCCGGATATGCACCGCAGACCGACGTGATCATGAAGTTCGATATCGACGGCTATACCGAAAAAGCCGAGCTGTCTCGAACTAAGCTGATCACGGCAATTGTTACCGGTCTGCGTGGCTACAAACTGGTCATGTCGCTTGAGACCAATCGCAAGAAGCTCAAGCAGTTGAACGAGCATTTTGCTGCGATTGTCGAAAAGAACGCTCTGAGTGAATTTGCCGCCGCCGTATTGAAGCATTTTACGGTTCTGGTCGGTCAGCCTGTCGATAGTCTTTTGTGCGGTCTGGAGACGCTTCCGGACTACGGCTCGTTCGACAAGTCCAACATCCGGGTATTGGCCGCCACCGGAAACTTCGAAGACAAGATCGACCTGCCGGTGGAAGTCATCAGTGATGACGCCATCCGCAACGCGGTCTCAGGATGTGTCGAAAGCCAGGCGACGTGTGCGTCGCCCAAAGGACTGGCGCTGCCGCTCATTACCCGCAATGGCATGACAGGCGCGCTCTATCTTGGCATTTCCGAGGAACTTCTCGAAGAGCTCGTTGGCTCCGAAGTGGTGCAACTCTTCGTTTCCAATGTTGCGCTCGGATATGAGAAAACCGGTCTGTTGGAGCATATCCGTAACCTGGCCTATGTCGATCGCGTCACCGGCCTGTCGACCTTTTCAGGGTTTCTCGAAACCTTTCAGCGGCACGCGGCCAATGGATCGAAGCTTCTGGTCGTCCATTGCGACATCCATCGCTTTCGGGTCATTGTCGATGGGATTGGTGACGAAAAGGCAGGCGCAGTTCTGAAGCGGACCGGCCACCGCCTGTCGCAGACGTTCCCGGATGCGCTCACCATTGCCCGGAAGGAAAAGGACGAGTTTCTGATCCTTCTTAAAGGCGGCGAGGGGAACACCATTCAGGATGTGGTTGCTCGCGTCGAGGATGCCTTTCAGCAACCGATCACGCTGGAGGACAATCAGATCAGCCTGCGGCTTCGGTTGGGTTTCGCGTCAACCGATACGGAAGCTCAGAGCGCGGAACAACTCGTTCGTTTTGCTTCCATCGCACTCAACGACGTGAGGCAGAAGGGCGTGACGAATCACGCTGTCTTTCATCCGTTGATGCAGGAAGCGGCCTTCGAGCGTCTGCGGCTCGCCTCGCTCCTGACCGGTTCCAGCAATCAGACGAAGTTCTCGCTGAGCTATCAGCCCATCATGCGGGCCCGGGACGAAAGTCTGGCGTCGTTTGAAGCCCTGATGCGTTTCCGCACGCCAAACGGGACCTTCCTCAATACGGCACGCATGATCGAAGCCGCCGAAGCCAGCGGTCTCATTACCGAAATCGGCGCATGGATGTTCAAGACATCGTTTGCCGAATTCAGCAACTTGACCGGGATATCCGATGACGTTCGATTGAATGTGAACCTGTCTCCCAAGCAGGTTCAGGCCAATCGGCTTTACAAAGATATCGAGGATGCGGTGACTGCCGCCGGGTTGCCGCTAGATCGCCTGGTTTTCGAGGTGACGGAAGGGCTGTTCTTGAGCAATGATCGGGTGACACTGGCCTTGCTCACGTGGCTCCGTGACAAAGGTGCGCGTGTTGTCATTGACGATTTCGGTACAGGGTATTCCTCGTTCAGTTATCTTCGCAAACTGCCCGTGGACGGTATCAAGATCGATCGAAGCTTCACCATGAACATGGATCAGGACGCCGACGCGCATGCCGTTGTGAAATCGATCATCGCCGTTGCGCAGGCGTTGGATCTGAATGTCACCGCCGAAGGTGTCGAAACGGTTGCCCAGAGAGACATCATGCAGGAGCTTCAGTGTGACTACCTGCAAGGATATCTCTACGCCAAGCCTTTGGCGGCCAGTGATCTGACCGGGTTCATCCAGAAAACCGTCGAACCAGGCGTCGCCTTCGGTTAAAATGGATTGCCAGACGGCTTGTTCAAATCTGGCCGGAACTGTCAGGACTAGAACGTTTCAACGGCGCAGACTGCGCCGGCCAGTTCATATGCTGGCGGGGTCACACATGAGCTTCCCGGAATTGTGTTCTGCAATTCTGTTCAGATAAGCGATTGAAAATTTGTACGAAACACGCTCTCATGCGGGAAAACGTGTTTGCGACGAACGCTCCAATCGCGTTGAATGCCGACTGGACCTTTGCAAAAACGCGCCAAAGCGCGACTTGGGGAGAAAACACATGGATATGAGCGGCTCCCGCCGGATCCCGGCCAAACGGGAAACCGTCTGGCAAGCCTTGAACGATCCGGACGTCCTTCGGGCCTGCATTCCTGGCTGCGAAAGCCTCGAAAAGACCTCGGACACCGAAATGACCGCTGCGGTCACATCGAAAATCGGGCCTGTCAAAGCAAAGTTCAAAGGGGAAGTTACCCTTGAAAACATGAACCCCCCGGAAAGCTATACGATAACCGGAGAAGGCAAGGGCGGCGTCGCCGGTTTCGCCAAAGGCTCCGCGGATGTGAAGCTGACGGAGGAGGGTGACGAGACAATCCTTACCTACGAAGCCAAGGCACAGGTCGGCGGCAAACTTGCCCAGCTCGGCAGCCGGCTGATCGATTCCACCGCCAAGAAAATGGCGGAAGAATTCTTCACGAAGTTTTCCGAGATGGTGGGGTCACCGGCCGGACAGGATGAACCTGCAGCCGCTGCAAGTGACGATCTGGATCCGGGAGTGGCGGAAGAAGCCAAGCGGATCGCGATTGAGGAAGCTCCCGGCGAAGTCATGCATGCAATCGAGGATGCAGAGCATGCGGTTGAGGAAAAAATCCACCAGGCGGAACAAAATATTGAAGCAGCCGCAGGACGCAACGTTTTCGGCGGCCCCATGGTCTGGGGGCTCGTGTTGCTCGCAGCCGTGATTGTCGTGCTTGCACTTGCAAGTTGACCGGGCCGTATAAATCTTGAAATGATCGGGCTCTGACAATTCAGGACGCGCCAGAGCCCCAGCACAAAACACGGTGACAAGCCGGGAAATTGGGTCAGTGAGGAACAATCCGATCAGATTGTTTTTCCATTCGCTGGTCTGGACCGGACTTTCGGAAGAGCTTGTCTGTCATTGCTTGCAGATAGGAGGTCTCGAGAGTCACGGCTCAGGGATTTTCATGAGGGAGAGGAATTCATGTCGAAAGTATCGATGGTATTGAACGGCAAGACGGTTTCGGCTGATGTCGAAGACCGGACGCTGCTCGTATCGTTTATCCGGGATGTGCGCGGGTTGACTGGCACGCACGTCGGCTGCGACACCTCGCAATGCGGGGCCTGTGTTGTGCATGTCAACGGCAAGGCCGTTAAATCCTGCACCATGCTGGCAGCCCAGGCCGATGGCGCGGACGTGGTGACGCTGGAAGGGATCGGCACGGCTGACAACCTGCATCCTGTTCAGGCCGCCTTCCGTGAACATCACGGGCTTCAGTGCGGTTTCTGTACCCCTGGCATGATCATGACGGCCGTCGACATGATCAACCGTCACGGTGCAGGCAACCTCGATGAGGCGACCATCCGCCACGAGCTGGAAGGCAACATCTGCCGCTGCACTGGCTACCACAACATCGTCAAGGCAATCAAAGCCGCCTCCGATCAAATGGCCGGCATGGCTCAAGCTGCCGAGTAACGGCACGGGCCGAACTCCCAAAATGTGATGCGCGGATCCGTTCGCGCAGCAGGACGACAAGACCAATCAACCGAACGTGATGCCGGGAGGAACAGGCATCTTCGGATTGACCGCCGGGTCTTGAGAGATAGCTGCCTGACAGCAGCAGCCGGATTGTCCGGCGTGTGGAGGATGTCCGGTACTGGCGGAGCCGGAGCAGATATTCGGGAGAGAAGAAATGGCAGTTGAGGGGATTGGCGCTCGTGCCCTGCGTAAGGAAGACAAGCGCTTCATTACCGGCAAAGGCAAATACACCGACGATATGACCATGCCGGGCATGGGCTATGCCGCCTTCGTTCGCTCGCCGCATGCACACGCAAAGGTCAAGGGCATTGACGCCAGCGCTGCTCTGGAAATGCCAGGTGTGGACGCGGTTCTGACGGGCGACCAGCTCGTCGGTAACGGCATCGGCAACCTGATCTGCGGCTGGATGATCCATTCCAAGGATGGTTCGCCCATGAAGATGGGGGGCTGGCGTGCCCTTGAGCCGGAAATCGTCCGCCATGTTGGCCAGGCAGTTGCCGTGGTCGTGGCCGATACGCAGGCTCAGGCGCGCGATGCGGCCGATGCGGTGGTCGTCGACTATGAGGAACTGCCTGCTGTCATCGATCCGCTGGCGGCGCTTGAGGCTGGTGCACCCCAGATCCATCCGGAGGCTGAAGGAAACCTGATCTACGATTGGGAAATCGGCGATGAGGCTGCCACAAACGCAGCCTTTGAAAAGGCGGCCCATGTCACGCGCATGGAAATCCACAACAACCGCCTCGTTCCGAACGCGATGGAGCCGCGTGCAGCCCTTGCCGGATACGATGCGGCTGAGGAGCATTACACGCTCTACACCACTTCGCAGAACCCGCATGTGGCCAGGCTGGTGTTGTCGGCCTTCTACAACGTTGCCCCTGAAAACAAGTTGCGCGTGATCGCACCTGATGTCGGCGGTGGCTTTGGTTCGAAGATCTACATCTACCCGGAAGAAATGGTCTGCCTGTGGGCATCCAAACGTGTCGGCCGCCCGATCAAGTGGGTGTCTGACCGGACCGAAGCGTTTCTGACGGATGCACATGGCCGCGACCACCGGTCGGAAGCGGAACTCGCGCTTGATGCCGATAACAAGATCCTTGGCCTCAGGGTCAAGACCGTCGCCAATCTCGGCGCTTACATGTCATTGTTCTCGTCGTCCGTGCCGACCTATCTCTACGCCACGCTGCTGTCGGGTCAGTACGACATTCCGGCGATCCACGCCAATGTGAAGACGGTATACACCAACACCACACCGGTGGACGCCTATCGCGGTGCCGGCCGGCCGGAGGCGACCTATCTTCTGGAGCGGATCATGGAGACGGCAGCCCGTGAAGTTGGCTTGTCGCCGGCTGAGTTCCGCCGCAAGAACTTCATACGTTCGTTCCCTCATCAAACACCGGTGATCATGTGCTACGACGCAGGTGATTATGACGCAACGCTGGACGCAGCGCTGAAGGCCGCGGATTATGATGGCTTTGCTGCCCGCAAGGCGGAAGCTGCTTCCCGCGGCAAGCTTCGCGGTATCGGTTTGTCCTGCTACATCGAGGCGTGCGGCATTGCACCGTCTGCTGCGGTTGGTTCGCTTGGGGCCGGTGTCGGTCTTTGGGAATCTGCCGAAGTGCGGGTCAATCCCGTCGGGTCGATTGAGGTTCTGACCGGCTCTCACAGCCATGGTCAGGGACACGAGACCACGTTTGCCCAGCTCATCAGCGAACGTTTTGGCCTGGATACCAATGCGGTATCCATCGTGCATGGCGATACCGACAAGGTTCAGTTCGGCATGGGGACTTACGGTTCGCGTTCCGGCGCGGTCGGCATGTCTGCAATCGTCAAGGCGCTCGACAAGGTTGAAGCCAAGGCGAAGAAGATCGCAGCTCACCTGATGGAAGCCTCGGAAGGCGACATCCAGATCGAGGGCGGCGAGCTGAAAGTAGCCGGTACCGACAAGAAGTTGACTTTCACCGAGGTGGCTCTTGCGGCCTACACGGCGCACAACCTGCCGGAAGGCATGGAGCCGGGCCTGAAGGAAGGCGCCTTCTACGATCCGACCAACTTCACCTTCCCGGCAGGTACCTATGTCTGCGAAGTCGAAGTGGATCCGGATACGGGCAAGACGGAAGTTGTCAACTTCGTCGCGGCTGACGATTTCGGCAACATCATCAACCCGATGATCGTTGAAGGTCAGGTGCATGGCGGCATCACGCAGGGCATCGGTCAGGCATTGCTGGAAAATGCGTCCTACGACGAAAACGGCCAGCTTCTGACAGCGTCCTACATGGATTACTGCATGCCGCGAGCCGATGACGTACCGTCCTACAACCTGTCGACACATGTCACGGCATGCCCGGGCAATCCGCTTGGCATGAAGGGCTGCGGCGAAGCCGGTGCCATCGGTTCTCCGCCGGCTGTCATCAACGCCATTACGGACGCGATCGGGGACAACAACCTGTCGATGCCCGCGTCTCCGGAAAAGGTCTGGGCGCTTTACCACGCAGGTCTGAAGCAGGCGGCCGAATAACGCCAAGATCGGGATTTACGGGCGGGGTAACCCGCCCGCCATTGCACACGTTTTAAATCCGGGGAGACCCAGCATGTATGAAACAACGTATCACAAGGCCGGATCGGTATCGGAAGCCGCTTCACTGATGGCCAATGCCGATGACGGCAAGTTCCTTGGTGGCGGCCAGACATTGCTGCCAACCATGAAACAGCGGCTTGCCGCCCCCAGCGATCTGGTCGATGTCACCAAGATTGCGGACATGAAGGGGATCAGCGCCAACGGTGACGGAGTGACCATCGGCGCAGCGACGACCCATTTCGAGGTCTCAACGTCCGATCTGGTGAAGCAGAAGCTTCCTGGGCTGGCTTCTCTTGCCGGCGGTATTGGCGACCCCGCGGTTCGTCACATGGGCACCATTGGCGGGTCGATTGCGAACAATGATCCTGCCGCAGACTATCCTGCCGCGCTGGTAGCCCTTGGGGCGACCGTTGTCACCAGCAAACGGGAGCTGGCTGCGGAAGACTTCTTCACGGGCATGTTCGAAACCGCGCTCGATGAAGATGAAATCGTCGTCGCCGTCAAGTTTCCGGGGGCTGCCGCCAGTGCTTATGCCAAGTACCCTAACCCGGCATCGCGTTATGCCATGGCAGGCGTTTTCGTCGCCAAGGGCAGCGATGGTTCTGTAAAGGTTGCCGTGACAGGGGCCGGGCAGAACGGCGTGTTCCGCATGTCTGACATGGAAACGGCACTTGCCGGCAATTTCTCACCAGATGCAGTCGCCGGTATTGCGCCAGATGCAAACGATCTTCTGTCCGACATTCACGGATCCGCGGCGTATCGCGCGAACCTTGTAACCGTCATGGCAAAGCGGGCTGTCCAGAAGGCTTAACGGACGTCGATCTGACCAGAGAATGAAAACCCGGCCGGCACTCGGCCGGGTTTTGCTTGTCGGGGTGGCTTGATGTCTGTTCCTGCATCCGGACCGGAACGGGCACTGTCGCTCTGCAGGTTGAGGTTTTTTCAGAGAACCAGAATAGGCACTTCGGCTCCAGCTTCCAGCGCCGGTGCATGGGGCGGACGGACCACGAGTGCGCCGGATTTCGCCAGGAGGTTCAGCATGGAACTGTCCTGCCGGGAAAAGGGCGTTACCAAGAGCTGGCCGTCTTCCGCCGTCGAAAGCGTTGCCCGGACATAGTCCTGCCTGCGGTCGTTTTCTGGAAGGGGGCCTGCCAGGGTGGCGCGTTGCGGGGCGGAGCTTTCCTGCGTCTGGCCGAGCATCGCCTCAATGAGGGGTTTCAGGAAGAGCAGGCCGCAGACAAGGCTGGAAACCGGGTTTCCCGGCAGACCGAGCACCTTGGTGCCGCCAAGTCGGCCGGCCATCAACGGTTTTCCCGGACGCATTGCAATTCGCCAGAACGCCAGATCCATGCCTTCCTGTCCAAGAATGTCCTGAACGAGATCATGGTCGCCAACCGATGCGCCGCCGAGAGTAACCAGGATATCTGCCTTTTCCCTGATTGCGCGCCTTACGTGGTTTGCGAGCGCTACCGGCTCGTCGGGCGATATTCCAAGATCCAGCGGTTCACCGCCACAATCTTCGACCAGAGCCGCGATTCCGGCGTGGTTCGAAGCGATGATCTGATCTGGTCCTGGTTCCGTCCCCGGTCGAACGAGTTCGTCACCGGTTGCCAGGATTGCGACCTTTGGGCGACGATGTACGGGCAGCAGCGCGTGGTTCATGGCAGCGGCGAGGGCAAGGTGCCTGTAGGCAAGTTTTAGCGGCGGCTTTAGAAGCACGTCACCTTCCGCGAAATCCAGCCCGGCAGGTCGCACATATGCGCCTTTGGCAGGGTTTTCCAAAACCGTTATCTGCTCGCCGTCACGCGCCGCGTCTTCCTGTATCAGGATGGTGTCTGCCCCGGCCGGTACCGGTGCCCCGGTAAAGATCCTTACCGTTTCGCCCGCACCAACCGTTCCGGAGTATCCATGGCCGGCAGGTGCCTCGCCAATAATGGTCAAGGTGGTGCCATCGGCTGTCAGGTCATCGTGACGAATGGCGTATCCGTCCATCGCAGAGGCAGCGAACGGCGGTTGCGTACGCGTGGAGACAAGAGGCTCGGACAGGTACCTGCCGTTGGCGTTCTCAAGCGAAACGAACTCCGTTTCCAGGGGCTCCACCGCGCAAAGCAGCTTCGCCAATGCTTCCGAGACAGGCATCAGGCTCATCAGGTGCCACCCAAGCTGCCGTCTTTGTCGAGTGTCCAGTGGCCGGACTTGCCTCCGGACTTTTCGACAAGGCGGATATCGCCGATGACCATGCCCCTGTCGACGGCCTTGGCCATATCGTAGATTGTCAGGCAGGCGAGGGAGCAGGCGGTCAAGGCTTCCATTTCGACACCGGTCTGTCCGCTGACCTTGGTTGTCGCCGTGACCACCAGGCCGGGCAGAGCGTCGTCCGGGTCAATGTCGATGGAGACCTTTGACAACATCAGCGGATGGCAGAGCGGGATCAGCTCGTGCGTTTTTTTGGCCGCCAGAATACCGGCTATCCGGGCCGTGCCGATGACGTCGCCTTTTTTGGCGTTGCCGGAGCGGATGACATCCAGCGTTTCAGGGCGCATGGTGACGGTCCCGCGCGCAACGGCAATCCGATGCGTAACCGACTTTTCGGAGACGTCCACCATGTTGGCAGACCCTGCCGCATCCAGATGAGTCAGTTTTGGGTCCTGATCGGTCATGTCCGCCTAAACCGCTTCGGAGAGTGCCGGGCGGGCGAGAAGCGTTCTGGTGGCTGACGCAACATCTTGCTGGCGCATCAGGCTTTCGCCGATCAGGAAGGTCGAAATGCCAACCTTGTTCATGCGGGAGAGATCTGCCGGGGTGAACAGTCCGCTTTCTCCGACAATGATCCTGTCGTCCGGAATTCCGGGCGCGAGTTCTTCACTGGTTTCCAGTTTGGTCTCGAAGGTTTTGAGATTTCGGTTGTTGATGCCGAGCAGACGGGAAGACAACTTGAGAGCACGCTCCAGCTCTTCAGCGTTATGCACTTCGAGCAAGACATCCATTCCGAGTTCGAACGCGGTGTCTTCCAGCTTTTTGGCCATGTCGTCATCGACGGCGGCCAGAATGATCAAGATGCAATCACCACCCCAGGCTCTGGCTTCATACACCTGGTATGGATCATAGAGGAAGTCCTTGCGCAGCGCGGGCAGGGCTACTGCGTCACGTGCGGCAGTCAGAAACTCAGGTTTTCCCTGAAAGGATGGCGCGTCCGTCAACACGGAGAGACAAGCTGCGCCGCCTTCTTCATAAGCCTTGGCCAGAAGCGGCGGATCGAAATCCTCGCGGATGAGCCCCTTCGAGGGGCTGGCCTTCTTGATTTCCGCAATAAGGGCGTATTCGCCTGCGGCGTGTTTGCTTTCGATCGCCTTGAGGAACCCTCGCGGAGCGCTCACGTCACTTATGCGCGACTTGAGATCGTCAAGCGACACAGAGACCTTGGCTGCGGCGATTTCCTCTCGCTTGTAGGCTTCGATTTTTTGAAGAATATCAGCCATTTCTTATCCGTTCGACGCTGCAACCAGCTTTTCCAGTGTGTCGGCTGCCGAGCCGCTGTCAATGGATTGAGCCGCCATCTCTACACCGTCCTCCAAGGTTTGCACCTTGTCTGCCACCAGCAGCGAAGCTGCCGCATTGAACAGAACCACATCACGGTAGGCGTTTTGAGCCCCGGCAAGAACGTCGCGCAGGGCTTTCGCATTTTCGGAAGGTAGCCCGCCCTTGAGATCTTTCGGATCGGAAACGGCAAGACCAACGTCTTCCGGAGAAATTTCGAAGGAACGGATCGTCTCGTTGCTGAGCTCGCTGACGAATGTAGGCCCTGTCGTGGTGATTTCGTCCATACCGTCAGAGCCGTGGACCACCCAGGCTTTTTCCGAGCCAAGTTCACGAAGGGCTTCTGCCAGAGGCTCTACCCATTTGCGGGCAAAGACACCTACCATCTGGCGTTTTACGCCCGCAGGATTGGTCAGCGGGCCGAGCAGATTGAAGATGGTGCGTGTTCCAAGTTCCATGCGAGTTGGCCCCACATGCTTCATGGCGGCATGGTGTAGTGGCGCAAACATGAAACCGATTCCCGCCCTGTTTATGCAGTCAGAAATCTTCTTGGCATCGATATCGATGTTGACGCCAAGTTCGGCGAGCGCTTCCGCCGCGCCGGACTTGGAAGACAGCGACCTGTTGCCGTGTTTTGCCACCGGCACACCGCAACCTGCGACAACCAGTGCGGTGCAGGTGGAGATGTTGTAGCTGCCGGAATTGTCGCCGCCAGTTCCCACGATATCGATGGCGTTGGCCGGGGCCTTCACCGGGATCATCTTGGACCGCATGGTCGCGACAGCGCCGGTCACCTCGGCGATGCTTTCGCCGCGCACACGCAACGCCATCAGAAAGCCGCCAAGCTGAGACGGTGTTGCAGAGCCCGACAAGATCACCTCAAAGGCTTCGCGGGCTTCTTCGGGGCTCAAGGAATGGCCGTCAGAAACCTTGCCTATGAAGTCCTTGAATGTGCTCATGTCGTCATTCCACTTTCAAATGGATCAGTTCTGGTCCAGCCCGATCATCTGGGCAATCCCAGCATTGTTTATCTCAACGCCTGCCTTGGTTTCCCGGTCGGAAATGAACTGGCCGAGCAACGTATCCTGAATCTGCTGGGAAAGCTGCTGCCCGAGGGCCGCAACCTGCGGCGCATCTTTCTGGAATTCCGGGACGTTCGAACCGGTGACTTTCAGCACGACACGGCCTTCTCCGTCATTGGCTTCGGCGATTGCGGTCGTTCCGATGGGGCCGCTGAAGACAGCCGATACCGCATCCCGGCCAAAGTCACCGGCAGGTGTGTTGCGCTTCAACTCAGTGGCAGATTTCACTTCAAGTCCGGTTTCCGCTGAAAGGGCGATGAACGGCGTCCCGCCTTCCGTTTTGGCCAGAAGGTCCGCTGCGGTATCGCTCAAGCGTTTTGCAAGTTCATCCTTTTTCCAGGCTGCGATCACGTCTGCCCGGACTTCGTCGAGCGTGCGTTCGCGCGACGGGATGACCTTGACAACGTCGTACCAGAGAAAACCCTGTTCTCCGAACTGAAGAACGTCGTTCTCGATACCGATATCGCTGTCGAAAGTGCCAGCCACCAGGCCTTCGGCTTCGGGCAGGGCAGCGGGCTTTCCGTCTTCCCCGTTTCCGGAAGCGTCAAAAGCGGCCGGTGTTTCCACAGTCAGCGAGAAGCGTTCACCGACTTCATCCAGCAGAGCTCCGCCTGCACGGGCGTCCTCGACTTCATCAAGAAGATCGAGAATTTCCCGTTCAGCCTGTTCCTTGGCGAGGCTCTGGACGATCTCGTCCTTCACGTCCTCAAAAGGTTTGGTGCTTTCCGGAAGGATTTCCTCGACATTGACAATGACTGTCGAGAAACGGCCCTCAACCGCGCCGCTCGTTGCGCCTTCTTCCTGGCTGAACGCCGCGTCGCCAATGGCTTCATCCAGAAAATCGGCTTTTGCCATAACGCCCAGAGTGACGTCGTTGTCGGTCAGATTCCGTTCGCCCATGAGCTCGTCGAAAGTCTTGCCGTTTGCAAGTTCCTGAGCCGCTTCTTCCGCAGCTTGCTGAGACGGGAATGACATCTGACGGATCTTGCGCCGTTCGGGTTGGAAGAAATCTTCCGACCGCCGTTCGTATTCTGCGCGCGCGTCGTCATCGGAGATGTCGTCCGGACGGGCCAGCGAAGCTGGTGTCAGGGTGACATATTTGATTTCACGGAACTCGGGAGCTCGGAAGTCTTCCTTCTTCTCTTCGAAGTAGGTCGTCAGAACGTCTTCGGCGGGATCCTCTATCTCTCCGATGAATTCCGGTGTGACCATCAGGTAATCGGCGCTGCGCGTTTCTCCCTGATAGGTGTCCAGCACTTCCAGATAGGTCATCGGTGCCTTCATGCTTCCGGCAATACCTTCCGCAAGCTGTGCACGCTCGGCAACCTTGCGGCGTTCGACGACATATTCGTCTTCCCGGTAACCACTTGCCCTGAGAACCTGTTGCAGCCGGTTCTTGTCGTACCGTCCGCCGGGTCCCTGGAACGCGGGGTCGCTCTGGATGATCGTCGCCAGACGTTCGTCAGAGACACCCAGCTTCATGTTCTGTGCCGTGTTGTTCATGGCCGCTTCGGCAACAAGTTTGCCGAGCGTTTGTTGCGGCACACCGAGAGCTGCACCTTCTGCCGGTGTCAACTGGCGGCCGAATTGTTGTGCCAGCCGCCCCAAGTCTTGCCTGTAGGCCCTATCGAAGTCGAACAGGGAGACTTCCGTGTCACCGACCTTCGCAGCAGTGTTCTGTCCGACACCGGTCAGAAAACCGCTAATGCCCCAGACGGCGAAGCTCATGATCAACAGAGCAATAAACAGTTTGGCAACCCAGGTGCCAGCGCCCTTGCGCAGCGCGTCAAGCATGACGACTCCCGTAATCTTCTTCTTTCCGGCAGCCGGTATTGCCGGCTGAATTCAGGACCGGCCTTGGCCGGAGCGGGCGGATCATAAAGACGCGGCGGCGCCGCCGCAAGGCAGCCTTTTACAAACTTCGGAAGCGATTTGGGTTTTCCCGTCCTCAGGGTGATTGCAACGCTTGGGCGCTTCTGCTCTATAGGCGGCAAATCTTGGATCATGCCGCGGGAGAAACTGAATATGAGCGCAGCGATCAAGCCGCTGGTGGCCGGTAACTGGAAAATGAACGGCCTGAAGGCAAACCAGGCTGAAATCTACAAGATGATCGCCGGGATCGGCGACGACCTGGCGGATTCGGTCGATGCGATGATCTGCGCGCCTGCAACGCTGATTGCTGCAATTGCCGAGAAGGCGGGAAATGGCGTTTTGTCAGTGGGCGGCCAGGATTGCCATACTGCCGTTTCGGGTGCCCATACAGGTGATATTTCCGCTGAAATGCTCGCGGACGCCGGCGCAAAAGCTGTCATCGTCGGCCATTCCGAGCGCCGGACCGATCACGGCGAAACCGATGTCGATGTCAATGAGAAGGCCCGCGCCGCCTGGCGGGCAGGCCTTGTCGCCATCATTTGCGTCGGGGAAACGGAAGCTGAACGGAAGGCAGGGCAGGCGCTCGCAATTGTCGAGCGTCAGTTGAACGGGTCCGTGCCGGACAGAGCGACCGCCGAAAATTGCGTCATTGCTTACGAACCTGTCTGGGCGATCGGCACAGGCCTGACGCCGACGACAGGCGACGTGGAAGAAATGCACAAGGCCATGCGGGACAACCTTTCCGCAAGGTTCGGCTCTGAAGGAGCATCCGTGCGTCTTCTCTACGGCGGTTCGGTAAAACCGGCCAACGCACGCGAGTTGATGGCGGTTGCCAATGTCGATGGAGCGCTGGTTGGCGGGGCCAGTTTGAAGGCTGACGACTTCCTCGGCATCCTGGCGGCTTATTCTTGACAGCACCGTTTATATTGTGCCCGGCCTTGAAGGTTCTGTGACGAAGGCGCAATTGAAGGGTGGAAAGCTGGCGGCGTCTGGTGTAGAAGGCCGCCAATCTTGAATTCAATGAAGAATGGCGTTCGATGGAAACCGTAGTCATCGTAATCCACTTGATGGTCGTCCTGGCCCTTGTGCTTGTTGTCCTCCTGCAGCGTTCCGAAGGCGGCGCGCTTGGCATTGGTGGCGGGGGCGGTGGTCTGATGTCCAGCCGTGGAACTGCGAACATTCTGACGCGCGCGACTGCTGTTTTGGCAGTGGCTTTCTTTGCTACTTCCCTGACCCTTAGCCTGATCGCCAAGAATCAGGACCGCCCTGGTTCGATTCTTGATGCCGTGCCGACGGCGACCCAGGAAGTGCCGGCCACGACGGACGGCACGACCGAAGGCGGTTCAGGTGGTGTTCTCGATTCGCTGAAACAGCTCAATCAGCAACAACCTTCAGGACCTCAAGTCCCGGCCGCACAGTAAGGCGGCCAAACGGGCCTTTTGGCCCATTCACCCGACATATGCCCTGCGGCTTATCTCGCAGGGCATTTTTATGTGTTGAGAACGCAACTCCCGAGTGGCCAAGGCGCCCTCGGCAAGGATATGGTATTGGTCCATGGCGCGATATATTTTCATCACTGGCGGCGTGGTCTCCTCGCTTGGAAAAGGTCTTGCTTCTGCGGCACTGGGCGCATTGCTCCAGGCACGTGGATACAAGGTCCGACTCCGCAAACTCGATCCCTACCTGAACGTCGATCCGGGCACCATGAGCCCGTATCAGCATGGCGAATGCTTTGTAACCGATGACGGTGCGGAAACAGACCTCGATCTCGGCCACTACGAACGGTTCACCGGCCGTCCTGCCAACCAGCAGGACAACATAACCACCGGACGGATCTATCAGGACATCATTGCCAAGGAACGGCGCGGCGATTATCTGGGCGGAACCGTCCAGGTCATTCCGCATGTGACCGACGCAATCAAGAATTTCGTTCTGACCGGCAACGAGGGCTACGATTTCGTCCTCGTGGAGATCGGCGGCACGGTCGGCGACATAGAGGGGCTGCCGTTCTTCGAAGCGATCCGCCAGCTTGGCAACGATCTTCCGCGTGGCGACGTCGTCTATGTGCATCTGACCTTGATGCCGTACATCCCAAGTGCCGGCGAAATGAAGACCAAGCCGACACAGCACTCGGTGAAGGAGCTGCGGTCCATTGGTATTCAGCCGGATATACTGATGATCCGCTGCGACCGCGCGATTCCGGAAACGGAAAAACGGAAGCTGTCGCTGTTCTGTAACGTGCGTGAAAGTGCGGTCATTCCGGCTTATGACGTGAAGTCCATCTACGATGTGCCGATTGCCTACCACAAGGAAGGCCTGGACGACGAAGTTCTGGCGGCCTTTGGCATAAAGGGCGCACCGGCGCCGGTTCTTGACCGCTGGAATGGCATTTCGGAGGCGGTTGCCAATCCGGAAGGCGAGGTCAAGATTGCGATCGTCGGCAAGTACACGGTTCTGAAGGATGCCTACAAGTCGTTGATCGAGGCACTGGTCCACGGCGGCATCGCAAACCGGGTCAAAGTGAATCTGGAATGGATCGAATCGGAAACCTTCGAGAAGGAAGACCCGAGCCCCTATCTGGAAGGCGTTCACGGCATTCTGGTTCCCGGAGGTTTCGGGGAGCGTGGTGCCGAGGGCAAGATCGCAGCGGCGCACTTCGCGCGTACCCGAAAGATCCCTTATTTCGGCATTTGTTTCGGCATGCAGATGGCGGTTCTCGAAGCTGCCCGTAATCTTGCCGGTATTGCGGATGCTAATTCAACCGAGTTCGGTCCGGCGAAGGAACCTGTTGTTGGCCTGATGACCGAGTGGACAAAGGGCAACAGCAAGGAAGTGCGTGACGCAGAGGGCGATCTGGGCGGAACGATGCGCCTTGGGGCGTATCCCGCAGCGCTCAAGGCTGGTTCGAAGATTGCTGAAATCTACGGAACGACCAGCATTTCCGAGCGTCATCGTCACCGGTATGAAGTCAATATCGGTTATCGCGACAAGCTCGAGAAATGCGGGCTGATCTTCGCCGGGACATCGCCTGACGGTGTTCTGCCGGAGACAGTCGAAATCGCGGATCATCCGTGGTTTGTCGGCGTTCAGTACCATCCAGAACTGAAGTCGCGTCCATTCGATCCGCATCCGCTGTTCGCATCCTTCATCAGCGCGGCGATCCATCAGGGCCGTCTGGTCTGATCGGCCTTAGCGGGAAGGGGTAGGAAACATGGTTCGCGGGCTCGATCATATCGTTGTTGCGGTCAAGGATCTGGAGTCCGCGGGCCAGGCCTGGAGCGATCTCGGTTTCACGGTTACCCCTGAAAATCGGCATTCCTGGGGAACTGCCAACCGGTTGGTGCAGCTCGACGGTTTCTTCGTGGAATTGCTGGGTGTCGCTGATCAGGATCTCATTTTCGAAGGTTCTGAAGAGGTTTTTTCGTTCGGAGCCTTCAATCGAGATTTTCTGACCAGGCGGGAAGGGACCAGCATGCTGGTGCTGGACAGCGCGGATCCACAGAAGGACAGGGACGATTTTCGTAAAGCTGGACTGAAACTCTACGAACCGTTTTCCTTTGAGCGCACCGCCAATTTATCAGACGGCAGCAAGGTGCAGGTCGCCTTCGATCTGACATTCCTCAGTGATCCGCTTGCTCCTGAGATAGGCTACTTCACGTGCCGTAACAGGTTTCCGCAGAACTTCTGGAAAGATGCCTTTCAGAGCCACGCCAACGGTGCGTCGACGGTCAGGGCGGTTTATCTCGTCGCAGGTGATCCGTCAGACCATCACGAGTTTTTTGGCGGGTTTACTGGTCAGCGAGAAATGCGCGCAACCAGTCTCGGTCTGGAAGTGAAAACAGCTCGCGGTACGATATCTGTGCTGACGCCGTCGGCCTATGCGTCTCTGGTCGGGGCAGACGCGGCTGCCCAGATTACCGGACCGCTGCCGCAAATCGTGGCTCTGGAAATAGGCTGCAAGGGTCTGGCTGAGCGAAAGACAGTCCCGGCGAACCATTTGAACGGGCTGACCTTGATTCTGTCCCCCCAATAATCCCTGCCGAAGGCCGTTGCTCGCGAGGCATGATCGGGTGTCGTTCATTGCCATGGGACGCATCAAGGTCTATCGCATCGTCAAACGTTCCAGCTCCTTGAACGCCAGATTGCCATTCCCGGCTCTCTAAACGCGTGACGCTGCGCCGACTTTGAAAACGTTGAGTAATTAATCCCCCGAGACCACACGGTTTGGGCACTATTCTCTTGTTGAATCAACCAGTCCTTTTATAGTGATCTCCAAATTATGCGCCTTGACCTGATGGTCGGACTGCGGAGTTCACGAATGACTTTTATGCCTTTTGCCTCTCTCCCTCGCACGCTTGCACTGGTTGCTGCCACTTCGGTGCTGTTGGCCGGCTGCTCTGACGACAAGCAAAAGGCTGCCCCGGCAGCGCCACCACCATCGGTAAGCGTTGCCAAGATCGAGTCTCAGGATATTCGTCAAAGTGCCCGCTTCGTCGGACAGGTTGCTGCCATCGACAAGGTCGATCTGATGGCGCGCGTCAAGGGGTTCCTGGAAGAGAAGGCCGTTGCCGACGGCTCCGTCGTCAAGAAGGGCGACCTCTTGTTCACCATTGAAAAGGCGCAGTATCAGGCGGCTTTGACTAAGGCCAAGGCGGATCTTGCAAGCGCAAAGGCTGACGCGGCGCTGAAGGCGGCAGATGAAAAGCGTGACAGGGACCTGAGAGACAAGGGACACCTTTCCGAGGCAGCGTATGAAGCGACCCTGGCTCAGAAGCAACAGGCGGAAGCATCGGTTGAAGCGGCACAGTCGTCTCTTCAGGAGGCCGAACTCAACCTCAGCTATACCGACATTTCCGCCCCGTTCGACGGGCAACTCGGAAAGACCACCTATAGCGTTGGCGAGGTTGTCGGGCCAGGGACCAGCTCTCTTGGTAGCCTGATCAGCCTGGCGCCCGTTTACGTCAATTTTTCCGTCAGCGAGTCGCAATATCTGAACGCGGTCAAGACCCACGGCATCAATCCGGCCGATATCACGCCGGAGGAATCTCCAGATCTCAGGCTGGTGCTGCCCAACGGCCAAAACTATGACGAAAAAGGCAAGATCGTTTTCATCGACAATCAGGTCGACACGGCAACGGGAACGATTTCGTTCCGCGGTCAGTTCGCCAACAAGGACATCCGGCTGATTTCCGGGACATATGTCACCGTGGTCCTTGAAGCCCCGAAGACAGAAACCGCTCTTGTTGTTCCGCAGGCTGCAATTCAGCGGGATCAGGAAGGGGCGTTCGCGCTCGCAATCACACCGGACAAAAAAGTCGAACAGCGCTATGTGACACTGGGTCAGCAGGAGGGCACGAATTTCGTTGTCTCCAAGGGTCTGAAAGAAGGCGACGAGGTCATCGTCGAAGGCTTGCAGAAAGTGCGCCCCGGTGTCGTCGTCAACCCGGTCCTTGCTTCCAAGCCGGCGGAGAAAAGCTAAATGTTTTCACGCTTTTTTATCTACCGGCCGAAATTCGCGCTGGTCATTTCCATTGTGATCACGATTGCCGGTGTGCTCGGCTATCTGTCGCTTCCAGTCGAACAGTTTCCGAATATTACGCCGCCGGTCGTCAACGTTTCCGCGACGTACACCGGCGCAAACGCTGAAGTGCTGGAAGAAACCGTAGCCGCCCCCATCGAGGGGCAGGTGAACGGCGTCGACGACATGATCTATATGCAGTCGACGAGTAACGACAGCGGCAACTATTCTCTCAACGTCACTTTTGCGGTCGGAACAGACCCGGACATTGCCACGGTCAACACGCAGAACAGGGTCAGCCAGGCCAACAGCCAGTTGCCGAGCGATGTGACCAACAACGGTGTGACGGTGCAAAAGGCCAGCACGAACATGCTGCTGGTGATCACGCTGTTTTCGCCAAATGGCAGTTACGATCCGGTTTTCCTGTCGAACTACGCCTCGATCAACCTGAAGGACTCGCTTGCCCGCGTCCCAGGTGTCGGTCGTGCGGACGTGATGACCGACTTTTCCTATGGCATGCGCATCTGGCTCGATCCGGACAGGCTTGCCAGCCTTGGCATGACGCCGACCGATTTCATTACTGCCGTGCGCGACCAGAACATTCAGGTGGCTGCCGGTCAGATTGGTGCGCCTCCCGTCCCGGACGGGCAGCAGTTCCAATACACCATCAAGGCGAAAGGGCGCTTGTCGTCGCCGGAAGAGTTCGAGCAGATCGTCTTGCGGACGGGGGCTGATGGCGCCGTTGTAACGATTGGCGACGTTGCCCGGGTGGAACTCGGCGCGCAGGTTTACAATGCCTCGGGCGAATACAACAGCAAGCCGTCCACCGTTCTGGCGATCTATCAGGCCCCTGGCGCAAACGCGCTTCAGGTTTCGCAAAACGTGCTCGCACGTCTCGACGATCTGGCCAAGAACTTTCCGCCGGACATGGAATACGGCGTTCCCTTCAACACCACGGATTTCGTTCAAGCCTCCCTCAACGACGTTATCACCACCCTGTTCCTGACCTTCCTTCTGGTGGTCTCGGTGGTGTTCATCTTCCTTGGGAACTGGCGGGCAACGATCATCCCCACTGTCGCTATTCCGGTGTCGCTGATCGGTACTTTTGCCGTGCTGCTCGCACTCGGCATGACGCTCAATACGATTTCGCTGTTCGCTCTCGTGCTGGCGATCGGTATCGTGGTGGATGATGCGATCGTTGTCGTGGAGAACGTGGAACGCATCATTTCAGATGAAGGTTTGTCACCGAAGGAAGCCACCACCAAGGCCATGGAACAGATCACCAGCCCGGTGATCGCCACCACGCTGGTGCTTCTGGCGGTGTTCGTTCCGACAATCTTCATGCCGGGCATCACGGGTCGTCTCTATTCGCAGTTCGCAGTGACGATCTCGGTCTCGGTGCTCATTTCCTCGATCAACGCGTTGACGCTGTCGCCGGCACTTTGCGGACTGATCCTCAAGGCACGCTCCGGCCCGCCGCGCGGCATCATGGGGCTGTTCGACCGGGGGATCACGTCGGTCCGAAATGGCTATACCGCCGTCATTCGCCGTCTCGTCCGTTTCGCCATCGTAGGCTTGGTTGTTGTTGCCGGTGCGGTTGCTCTGATCGTCACGCTTGGCGGATCTTTGCCGCAAGGCTTTCTGCCTTCGGAAGATCAGGGGTACCTGATGGTCGACGTTCAGCTTCCGGACGGAGCCTCGCTGCAGCGGACTGAAACCGTCACCAAACAGGTGGTTGAACTGGCATCCAAGACGGCGGGTGTCGAAGACGTTGTCATCGTGAACGGCTACTCGATCCTGAACGGCGCTACGTCCTCCAATGCGGCGCTGGTGATTGCCACCATGAAGAACTGGGAAGACCGTCAGGCGCCGGATCTGCGTATCAACGCGATCCTTGCGAAATTCTGGGCGGAATTCTCGACCATTCCTGGCGCAAATATCATCGCCTTCAATCCCCCGCCGATTCCGGGCCTTGGTACGACTGGCGGTGTTCAGGTGATGTTGCAACAGACCGGGGGCGGTTCGCCGCAGGATCTGGCATCAGCGCTTGGTTCGATGATCTACTCTGCCAACCAGAGCGCAGAAGTGGGCCGAGCCTATTCGACCTTCCGGGCCAATGTGCCGCAGGTTTTCGTCGATCTCGATCGCGAAAAAGCCAAGACGCTTGGCGTCAACGTTTCGGACGTCTTCACCACGCTGCAGGCCTATCTGGGGTCTTATTACATCAACGACTTCAACATCTTTGGCCGCGTCTACAAGGTCATGATCCAGGCAGAGGGCAAGTTCCGCGATCGGGTGGAGGATATTGGAGCGCTGTATGTACGCGCCAGCGACGGTACCATGGTGCCCATGCGCAGCATTCTTACGACGCAGAATGTGCTCGGGCCTCAGATCCTGACCCGGTACAACATGTTCAGGGCGGCCGCTGTGATGGCGGATCCGGCACCTGGCGCATCCACCGGGGTGGTGATCAACGAAGTCAATGCCGCCGGGGCTCAGGCCCTTCCGTCCGGCTATACGCTCGAATGGACGGGAACAGCCTTGCAGCAGCTGGGATCGGGGCAGATTGTCCTTTTCATCCTGCTCCTGTCGATCCTGTTCACCTATCTGTTTCTGGTCGCCCAGTACGAAAGCTGGACAATGCCGATTGCGATCTTGATGTCGGTTTCATTCGCGATCCTCGGTGCGCTTGTGGCGGTGTTCGTGACAGGAGGGGATGTCAATCTCTACACGCAGATCGGAATGATCATGCTGGTGGGGATGGGCGCGAAGAATGCCATCCTGATCGTGGAATTCGCGATGGAACAGCGGGATGACGGCAAGACCATCAGGGATGCTGCCGTTGAAGCGGCGCATCTTCGCTTCAGGGCCGTGATGATGACGGCTCTTTCGTTCCTGCTGGGAGTCGTGCCGCTCATGACGGCCTCGAGCGCTGGTGCTGCCAGTCAGAAAGCCATCGGCTTCGCGGTGTTCGGCGGAATGCTGTTTGCAACGTGCATCGGTATTCTGATGATCCCGATTCTATACGTGAACATGCAGACCATGCGTGAAACGGTCAAAGGCTGGTTCGGCGGGAAAGGAAAAGGGCAGGCCACACAGGAACCTGTCACGTCCTGATCGTACAATATTTTCAATTCGCAAAGCGGTTTGCGTTGTTTGGAAATTACGTTAGGTAACTGAAGCCGGGTGATCCGAACGGATTGCCCGGTTTTATATTTTGGATCAGAGGCGGGGAAGATAAGAACCCAGAGTGGTGCTCCGCGGTCAATGCAAACAGCAGAATTAGTTCGCTGCTGATTCAGCATAGCAGCAGATATTGCAAGCTTAAAATTTTTAGGGCTAAGACTTTGGAAATATTGGTGAGCCGACAGGGGTTCGAACCCTGGACCTACTGATTAAAAGTCAGTTGCTCTACCAGCTGAGCTATCGGCTCTCACCAATTTCCGAAGCGGTTCAGTGCGTTGTTGCAGCGCGACCGCGTTGGTGGCGTGTGTTTAGGCCGAGCTTGAGGACAATGCAAGAGGCAAAATCGATTTTTTCAACAGGCTAGGAAAAATCGGTGTTGTTGGCTGACCGTTGCTGGATACACCCTGCCAAATTCGCATAGTGATGAACTGAGATACCTCTTTTGGGAAGTGTTAGACTCGGTCCTGTTAGTATTATCCTGCGTAATACGATTTAATACTGAAAAGTATAGTTGCGGAGTTTCGCCTCCAAGAAAATAACGATCATTCTCCTGCGAAAACTGTCAGGTAGCGCAATAAAGTCAGGTGAGGTAACGTTCTCGGATACATGAGAGGTTACATGCACACTACGACAATCGACACCCATACGAGCTCCGTCGAGTTCGATTTCGTGAAAGGGCACATCGCAGCGACGATGACGCTGATTCACGGGTTGATCGACCAGGGCTTGATCGACCGGGAACGGCTAGACCTGTTTTTCGCGTCGTTTATCGGGGATCTGCCGCATAGCCGGGAAACGCTCGGGTTGCGTCTGATCCTCGATCAGTGGCGCCAGGGGCTCCGCGACGGAGATGAAGAAGCTGAGCTTAAAGGCAAGCTTTTTGAAGTTATCAGGGGAGGGCGTACCAACTGATTTTGCTGCAATATGGCCGGCCCAGGGTAGGGGGCCGTGGCATATTTCATTGCGCGGCTATGATGAAACGAAACCTGTTTGAACTGAGAGAATTCCCTTTTGAAATATTAGGCATTACCGGTCCTGTTCATCTGTTCCGGTAACTTGTTTTTGAACCGGTTGGTGCCAACTGGTGTTCCCTTGTCACCTTTGCTACTCCTTGGATATCGCGTTTGGTGCGTAAACAGCGCCATAGGTTGATTGGAAACACGATGCGGGTTCCCAAATGCCCTGGTAGCTTTCGCTGCGCTGGTCAGTTGGAGAGGGATGCCGCTTCTGGTGAGTGGCAGAAGGGCGGAACATTTGGCAAAGCTACTGGAGAGCGTTTTTTCAAAGAATTGTTTGAGGCGCCAGTTGCCTGGTTTCAATCCAATGCACACCCGACTTTCAACTATCCTTGGCGCAGGTTTGCTGTTTGTTGGTGGTGCGCTTGGAGTTGCCAAGGCAGGCGAACAGCATTTCATTACAATCGGCACCGGCGGCGTGACAGGCGTCTACTATCCGTCCGGCGGCGCAACGTGCAAAATTGTCAATATGACCCGAGCTGGGCACGGTGTTCGTTGCTCTGTCGAAACCACACTCGGCTCCATTGCCAATATCGGGAAAATTCACTCCGGTGAAATCGATTTCGGCTATGTCCAGTCCGACTGGCAGCACCATGCCTATCTGGGAACATCGGCCTTCGAAAAAGACGGACCTTTCGAGGAGCTGCGCTCCATTTTCTCCCTCCATGCCGAGGTCGCGACCATTGCCGTTCGCGAGGGCTCTTCTTATCGGGAATTCGATGATCTGAAAGAAGCGAGAGTAAATATCGGCAGCAAAGGATCCGGATCGGCGGCTTCCTGGAATGCCCTTATCAGCAGGCTGGGCTGGACGGAGGCCGATCAGGAGGGCCTTCAGGAACTCAAGACTTCCGAACTGTCGGAAGCGCTGTGTTCTGGAAGGATCGATGCCTATTTCGAACTTATCGGCCATCCGGCGGCCTTGATCGAGGAAACGCAGGCGCGCTGCGACATTCGCCTGATCGGAATAGAAGGCAAGGCAATCGATGCGCTTGTGGTGGAGGCCCCTTACTATATGCCCGCCGAGATACCAGCAGGCCTTTATGGCCTTGCTCAACCAGTTGAGTCTTTCGGTGTTGTCGCGACCTTCGTGACATCTGCGCGCATGCCGAAAGAGATCGTCACGACACTCGTGAAAGCTGTGTTTGAGAATTTTGACAGCTTCAAGCGGCTGCACCCGGCTTTGGGTGGCCTGACCGAAACGGACCTGGTGGCCTACAAGATGCCTGCGCCGCTACATCCTGGCGCATTGACCTATTTCCAGGAAAAAGGCCTAGTGCCCGTAACCGCGCCGGCGCAGGAAGACTGACCGGGCGAACGTGCTCTCCAAATGGTGAGCACTTGTGTCTTTGGTCAACCTTGGTAAGCGGCTAAGAAGGTCGCCCCAAGCCTCACCGGAATACCTGCCGGGCCGCCAAAATAACCGGAATGTCGAATGATCCAGGAAGTCACCATCATAGGCGCTGCGCTTGCCGGCGTTCTATCTTTTATCTCGCCATGCGTTTTGCCACTCGTGCCGCCCTATCTCGGCTTCCTGGCCGGCGTGTCGCTGGAGCAACTGACTGGTGAAGCCGAAGATAGCAACGCAGCTTCGCGACGCGTTTTTCTCAGCGCGCTGTTTTTTGTGCTCGGTTTTTCAACGGTGTTCGTCCTGTTGGGGGCGACGGCCAGTTTCCTGGGCCAGTTCATTCGCGCCTATCTGGACTATCTGAGCTACATTGCAGGGGCTGCAATCATCGTCATGGGGCTTCACTTCCTGGGCGTTTTCCGTATCGGCATGCTCTACAAGGAAGCGCGTGTTCATGTGGAGAAAAAGCCTGCGGGGCCGCTCGGTGCCTATGTGATCGGCCTGGCCTTCGGGTTTGGCTGGACGCCATGTGTCGGTCCCATTCTGGCTGCCATTCTGTTTGTCGCGGGCGGCAAGGAAACTGTCGGGCAGGGGGCTCTTCTCCTGAGTGCCTATGCGCTTGGCCTCGGTGTCCCGTTCTTGATTGCTGCGCTTTTCGCGTCGCCGTTTCTCAAATTCATGCGGAAGTTCCGCAAACATATGGGCGCGGTTGAAAAAACCATGGGCGGAGTGCTTGTTCTGACTGGGGTCATGTTCCTGACCGGACAGATGGCAGTTTTGTCCTACTGGCTGCTGGAGACGTTTCCCGCGCTTCAGACGATCGGGTAACGCAGTCATTTACTAACAGCACGGAAGAGATTTGGCGCTTTGGCGCGTCAAATCAGGCACCGGGGATTGAGCAGGCTTAAAACGCCGTGTCGCGAAACTCAGCCGCGGTCACAAGCGGGTCGCCCGCGAACAGGGCCGGGTGGCAGAGTTCCGTGACATCCAGGAGCTGAAGGCATGCAACGGCGGCATCTGCCGCATTTGCAAAGGGGCCCACCATCAAGGCGATGCCGCCTTTTGGCGTGGTCCGTTCCATCAGAAGCGGGCGAAGGTCGCGCATACGTTCCGCGTTTTGATTCTTGAAATCAGCCCAGGCTTTCGCGGCAGCAGCCGTGGAGCTGTAGTGGCCGATGATCGCCCCGAAATCGCTACGCTTCAGTTTGCTGTCGCCGCCACCGCTCAGCCGTCCGGCCGGTCTTGAAGGTATGACCACCGTCGGTCTGCTGGTCGTTTGAGTCGGCGTTGCATCGAACGCATCCGGAGTTGGCAGAGGAGAAGGCGTGTTTTCCTCCGCCGTCAGGGGGATGGATCCAGTTGCCTCTGGTGCCTCACCCGGGGCTGGCAGGTTGACCCGAGGCAGCTCAACGATCCGGACAGGTTCGGCCGGATTGAAATCTTCAGAAGGTGCAATGGACGGATCTGTTCCGGTCACGATGCTGATCATCCTCGGCGGGACCCTGGAAGCCTCCGGCTCGCGTTCCGGAGATGGATCCTTCCGGCTCGCTTGATCTTGAGCCGCAGGAGCTGCCGGAACCGGCTTGATTACTTCAACTTTCATTTTAGGAGACGCGGGTGGAACGGGGATTGACGCCTTCGGGTTCGCCGTCGCCGATTCAGTGCGAACTATGCCGGGACCCGGTTCTGGCGGTTCACCACTGTTCATGACTGTGGTGCCTGATCCGAACGAGTTCGAAACGGCCGCTTCCTTTTCCAGCGCCGCGATGCGCCGCGAATACGCGACATTTTGTTCGGCTAATGCGCTAAGGCGCCGGCGCAATCCGACGATTTCCTTTTGCAGCACTTCTATCTGGCTTTGGCTCAGGTCGGGCAGGGGAGCGTCTTTGCCCCCATCAGGCAACTGCATGACCTCAATCGGCAATTCTCTGCCTGAAGACGTTGAGATGGAGGCCGTCGTTCCGACGCCTCCCATCGGAGGAAGGGGCAAGCCAGTAGGAAAGTCGAATTTCGGGGTGAACTGCTCCGGAGCGTTGCTGAACTGGTAGGACGCAAGTCCGACAGTGCCCATGCTAACGGCGGCAAACGCCCACGAAAGCAGGCCGACACGCGAAGGCGTGAATGTATCCCGGACAATGTCCCGAACAGATTTTTGTGCCTTCCGCTTTGCCAAAAGTCCTGCTTTCCGCACCTGAAACCGAATCTCAAAGAAGATACCCCATCAGGTGTGTATTATGGTTAATGAAAAGCAAACTCGAACACTCCGGAAGTCAGATCTTTCAATGTTCTGTGGATCGGGGCATATAGAGGCCGACACATGTGGGCGATGCCCGGATATTTGACAGTGGACCATTGATGACTTCCCGTTCTTGCCTTTCGATTGTTCTGGCCGCCGGGCTCGGCACCCGGATGAAATCCAACCTGCCCAAGGTCATGCACGAGATTGGCGGCTTGCCTTTGGTCGGGCATGTGGTCAAGGCGTTGAAGCAAGCTGGATCCGAGAGGATCTCAGTGGTGACCGGGCCAGACATGCCTGAGCTTGAAACGCTGGTGCGGGTTTTGGCGCCAGAGGCGACTTGCCACGTTCAACACGAGCGGCTGGGGACGGCACATGCGGCTCTTGCCGCGCGTTTTGCGCTGAATACGACCTCCGATGATGTTCTGATCCTGTTTGGCGATACACCGCTGGTAACCTCGGAGACGATTGGAAAAGTCCGCCACGCTTTGGCAGAAGGCGCGGATGTTGCCGTGCTCGGGTTTGAAGCCCGTCACCCGTTCGGTTACGGGCGGCTGGTGACTGAAAACGGCTGGCTGATTGCCATTCGGGAAGAAAAGGATGCTTCGGACGACGAGCGGAAGATCACATTCTGCAATTCCGGCATCATGGGCTTTTCAGGCAAACATGCACTCTCGCTGCTGGATGCGATAGGCAATGCCAATGCCAAGAGCGAATTCTACCTGACGGATGCGGTTGAAATCGCCAACATTCGGGGTTTGAAAGTTGTCGCGGTTTCCGCTTCGGAAGTAGAAACGCAAGGCATCAACACGCGTGCGCAACTGGCTGCTTGTGAAGCGGATTTCCAGGACCGAATGCGCCAAGCTGCGTTGGAAAACGGCTGTACGATGCTGGCGCCGCACACGGTTTTCTTTTCTCACGACACGGTTCTGGAAGCGGATTGTGTCATTGAGCAAAACGTGGTCTTCGGCCCGGGGGTGAAGGTTGCTGCCGGAGCAAGAATCAGGGCCTTCAGTCACCTGGAAGGTGCAAGCGTCGGTGAAAACAGTGTTGTTGGTCCCTATGCGCGATTGCGGCCTGGCGCGGTCCTTGGAGCCGATACCCGCGTCGGCAATTTCGTGGAAGTGAAAAACGCAACGTTCGGCGACGGCGCCAAGGCCAATCATCTCAGCTATATCGGGGATGCCAGCGTCGGTTCCAAGTCGAACATCGGCGCGGGCACGATCACCTGCAATTACGATGGGTACCTGAAACACCGCACGGACATCGGAGCCGGCAGCTTTGTCGGATCCAACTCAACACTCGTTGCGCCAGTAACCCTCGGCGATGGCACGTTTGTTGCTGCGGGAAGTGTCATCACGGACAATGTGGGACCGGATTCCATGGCTTTCGGGCGGGCGCGCCAGACCGTGAAGGAAGGCAGGGCAAAGGAGTTGCGCGAACGGCTGCAGGCGGCCAAGAGCGCCAAATCCTGACGTTTAAACAATTTTTGACCCCTGTCATTTTCTGAAACAGGGATTGATTTCTGATTGATTGGCACTCTCGTCTAAAGCAGTGCGGTCCAGTAGATCCATTTTTAAAGGGCTTAATGCATGTGTGGCATTGTTGGCGTGTTGGGAACGGTTGATGCGGCGCCGCGGATTGTGGATTCGCTCAAGCGTCTGGAATACCGGGGCTACGATTCTGCTGGCGTTGCCACTCTGGTGGACGGGGCCATCGTGCGCCGCAGGGCTGAAGGCAAGCTCCGCAACCTGGAAGCGGTTCTGGAAAAATCACCTCTGATGGGCATGTCCGGCATCGGGCACACGCGGTGGGCCACACATGGTGCGCCGACGGTAGCCAATGCCCATCCGCATCAGGCCGGCTCGGTTGCTGTCGTTCATAACGGCATCATCGAAAATTATCTGGAACTGCGTGAGGAAATCGTTGCCGCCGGCGCGGTGCTGGATACGGAAACAGATACTGAAGTCGTGGCCCATCTGGTCAACCTGGCGATGGCAAAAGGACTGTCACCGAAGGATGCCGTCGCAGAAGTTCTGCCGAGCCTGAAGGGCGCTTTCGCACTCGCAATGCTGTTTTCCGGTGAAGACGATCTTCTCATCGGAGCCCGCAAGGGTTCACCGCTTGCGGTTGGTCATGGTGACGGCGAAATGTTCTTCGGCTCGGATGCCATCGCCCTGTCGCCGTTTACCGACCGGATTACCTATCTCGATGAAGGAGACTGGGCAGTCATCACGAGGTCGGGTGTTCAGATCTTCGATCAGGACAACCAGCCCGTCAGCCGCCCTGAGGCCAAGTCGTCTGTCACTTCCAGCCTGATGGACAAGGGCAATTACAAGCATTTCATGGCCAAGGAGATCCACGAGCAGCCTGAAGTTCTTGGCCATACGCTGTCCCGCTATTTCGATTACACGACAAAACGTGCAAGGGTCGAAGGGGCCGAAGAGCTGAAGTTCAAGGACCTGTCGCGGCTGATCATCACTGCCTGCGGAACGGCTTACCTTGCTGGTCTGGTGTCCAAATACTGGTTCGAGAAATACGCCCGCCTGCCGGTGGAAATCGACATTGCCAGCGAGTTCCGCTACCGGGAAACGCCTGTCAGCGACAAGGACACGGCGCTGGTGATCTCCCAGTCCGGTGAAACCGCCGACACTCTGGCCTCGCTGCGGTATTGCAAGGCGAATGGTGCCACGATCGGTGCAATCGTCAACGTACCGGAAAGCACGATTGCCCGGGAAGCCGACAGGGTTTTCCAGACTATTGCGGGACCGGAGATCGGCGTTGCCTCGACCAAGGCTTTCACCTGTCAGCTTGCAGTGCTGGCCGCGCTCGCCCTGCAGGCCGGACGGGAACGCGGCGTCCTGACGCCCGAGCGGGAACAGGAGCTGGTCGCCGAGTTGACGGAAGTTCCGAGCCTCGCACTCAAGGCTCTGGCCTGCGAGAGCGACATCGAGAAGCTGGCGCATCCGCTCTCCAAGGCGAGCAACGCGCTTTATCTTGGCAGGGCAACCAATTTCCCGCTTGCGCTGGAAGGGGCGCTCAAGCTCAAGGAACTCTCCTACATCCACGCAGAAGGATATGCCGCAGGAGAACTGAAGCATGGGCCGATTGCGCTGATCGACGAAAACATGCCGGTTTTCGTGATTGCACCCTTTGACGCGATTTACGAGAAGACCGTTTCCAACATGCAGGAAGTGGCCGCACGCGGCGGACGGATCGTGCTGATCACCGACAGACGCGGCGCGACGGAATGCGGCAATGCTGCTGAAAACACGGTCATCCTGCCGGACATGTCCGACATTGTCGCGCCGATCATCTACGCACTTCCCGTTCAGCTTATTGCCTATCATACAGCTGTGTTCATGGGCACAGATGTCGACCAGCCGCGGAACCTGGCAAAATCCGTAACGGTCGAATGATCCATGGATGGCGCAAGCAGAGACGACCGGGTTCTGCCGTTCGAAGAGCGGTTCAGGAGCGAAGTGATCGCGCTTTGGGAGAAGTGCGGTCTGACGCGTCCCTGGAACGATCCGGACAAGGACATCGACCGCAAGTTGACTGACGAAAACGGTGCTTTTTTCGTGCTGCTGCGCGGAGACAGGCTGATTGGATCCGTCATGGCCGGGTATGACGGCCATCGCGGGTCGATTAACTATCTTTCTGTCGATCCTGATTACCAGACGGCAGGACTAGGCAAGATGCTGATGAGCCGCTGTGAGGCCTTCCTGACCGCGCGTGGGTGCCCGAAGATCAACCTGATGGTGCGTCAGGGCAATGAAAAGGTTCTGCGGTTCTACGAACAACTGGGGTATGCGGAAGAAAAAGCCGTATCCTTGGGCAAGAGGCTCATTCCGGACACCCAGCCCTAGGGTCTACACCCTAAAGATCAGGACGGATCCTTGCAGCCGTCAGGCGGAGTGCTGCCTGGTCCGGATGGACGCGACAGAACGTAGGCGGCGCAGCCGATCATGAACAGTCCGACACCTATCGCAAGCCATAGGCCAGGATGGGCTGACAGATAGAAGACGAAGTAGCCGAAGGTCATGCCGGAAACGGCGAAGATCTTTGCTTTGGGCGGGATAGCTCCATGCTCACGCCAAGCGACTACGGGTGGCCCGAAAATGGGGTGCTTGAGTATACGGGCTTCGAGCGCGGGAGATGACCTGGCAAAGCAGGCTGCGGCCAGAATGAAAAAGATGGTGCTTGGCAGGATAGGTAAAAATGCGCCGACAATCCCGAGGCCGACGCATCCGGTTCCCAGAAGTTTGAACGTGGTCCGCCGCAACACTGCCTCCAAATCCGGCACAATTTGAATATATCGCTGAAAAATAAATCGAGCGAAAGATACCGCGCTGCGATAAAGATGCTTATCTAAGTGCAGGTCAGTTTAAAAGACGAGCACAGACAGGGAAGTTTCTGGTTTAACCCATGAGCCGATACAAACATAAAACAGAAGAGGCCAACAAGATAGGCCATCGGACGCGTGCCACAACGCGTATTCGTAACTACTTCCTGACGGGCCTGGTCATCGCCGGCCCTATCGGCATCACCCTGTGGCTGACCTGGACCTTCATCAAATGGGTTGACGGTTGGGTCAAACCATTCGTGCCCAAACTCTACAATCCGGACACCTATCTGCCGTTTCCGATACCCGGTTTCGGGCTCATCGTCGCAGTCTTCGTGCTGACGATGGTCGGGTTTCTAGCGGCCAACTTTCTTGGCCGCAGTTTCATTTCGGTTGGCGAGAAGATCGTTGGCCGAATGCCGCTTGTTCGGAATATTTACAGTGGCTTGAAGCAGATTTTTGAGACAGTTCTTGATGAACGTGGAAGCAGCTTTACAACGGCTGCGCTCATCGAATATCCACGTCGCGGCCTTTGGGCAATCGTGTTCATTTCCACCGACACGAAGGGCGAAGTGGAACGCAGGCTCAAGGACAAGGCCGATACGCTTTCCGTGTTCCTGCCGACAACGCCGAACCCGACGTCGGGATTTCTGCTGTTTGTGCCGAAGGAAGATATCATCGAGCTGGACATGAGCGTCGAGGACGCCGCTAAGCTCGTGATCTCGGCCGGCCTGGTCAATCCGAAATACCCGGAAATACTGGCAGACGATATCGTCGATCCCGTCCAACTGGAACGGGTGAGAACGTCCGAAGACGCCTGAGTGTTTTTTCCTGCGTGATCAGCCAGTTTTACCCCTTGTTGACAGGTTCCTTTTCCGAATGGAATGGGAATGGTTCGACGCGCTACGTTACTCAGCGCGAGCGATGTTTTGACCGATGCAAGCTGGGTGGTTTTCTCCAGGACTCGTTTCGGGGTTTACAGCATTCTGAAACCAGTCATCCTGCCCGAAGCAGCCTGATGGCAGCGTCCCGTCCGAACAGATACAGCAGGCACCGCAGGGCTTCGCCGCGTTTTGTTTTCAGATCGGGATCAAGTTCAAGGATCAGCCGGGCATCGTCGCGGGCAACTTCCATAAGGTCGGCGTGTTCATCGGCTCGCGCAATGCGAAAACCTGGTGTTCCCGACTGGCGTGTGCCGAGAATTTCACCACCGCCGCGGAGCTTCAGGTCTTCTTCGGCGATCAGGAAGCCGTCGTTGGTCTGACGCATGATGTTGAGCCGTGCGCCGGCCGTTTCACCAAGCGGTCCCTTGTAAAGAAGGACGCAGGAGGAAGGCTTGTCGCCGCGGCCAACCCGGCCGCGCAACTGATGCAATTGGGCCAGGCCGAAGCGTTCGGCGTGTTCGATAACGATGATCGTGGCATCAGGCACATCGACGCCGACTTCGATGACGGTGGTTGCCACCAGCACCTTGGTTACTCCCGACTTGAAGTCCGCCATCGCGGCGTCCTTCTCGTCGGCATTCATGCGTCCGTGGACCAGCGAAACCCGCTGTCTGAGAGCATGTTCCAGAACGCGGTGGCGTTTTTCGACAGCGGCGAGATCTATCTTTTCGGACTCTTCCACCAGCGGACACACCCAGTAGACCTTCTGCCCGTCGGCGACCGCTGCGCCGACCCGGCCGATGATTTCGTCCAGGCGGTCCAATGAGACCGAGACGGTTGTGATCGGCTTTCGGCCCGCCGGCTTGTCCGTCAGGCGCGAGACATCCATGTCGCCGAAGCCGGTCAGCACCAGTGTTCGCGGGATCGGGGTCGCGGTCATTACCAGAACATCGACGCCATTTCCCTTGGCGGAAAGAGCGAGCCTCTGATGGACACCGAAGCGATGCTGTTCATCGACGACGACCATGGCGAGGTTGCGGAAGGTTACACTCCCCTGGAAAAGGGCGTGGGTGCCGACCACGAGGTCAATCTCTCCGGCGTCAAGCTGCTCCTGCCGGATGCGACGTTCCTTCTGGCTGTCCTTTCCGGTCATCAGGGCAAGGCGAATGCCGGCCTTTTGGCATAGCGGCAACATCGACGCATAGTGCTGGCGGGCGAGGATTTCAGTCGGTGCCATCAGGGCTCCTTGGGCACCGGTTTCGATCACCTGTGCCAGGGCAGCGAGCGCAACCACGGTCTTGCCGGCACCGACGTCGCCTTGCAAGAGCCGTAACATGCGCACAGGTTTGGCGAGGTCTTCGTTTATTTCCTCAATTGCCTTTGCCTGACTGCCGGTCAATTGAAAGGGAAGGGCCGCGATAACCGCTTTTTGCAAATCTCCTTTCGGTTTGCGGGCAATGCCGCCAAGCGTGCGCATATGCGCGCGCACCATGGCAAGGGCCAGTTGGCTGGCGAGCAATTCGTCATAGGCGAGGCGCTGCATGTAAGGTGAGGCAGGCTCGAGGTCGCTGCGTTCATGGGGGGCGTGCAGCGTTTTCAGGGCTTCACCAAAGTCCGGCCAGCCTGTCTGGTGAAGATGTGCCTCATTCAACCATTCCGGAAGAACCGGAATACGGTCGACTGCGGCTCGAACAGCCTTTTGCAGGGTTTTGGAGGCCAATCCGGCAGTGAGGGGATAGACCGGCTCGATTGCCGGCATTTCTTCCGCTTCTTCAGGTTTCAGCGAATAGTCCGGATGCACCATCTGTGGTCGTTCGTTGAACCATTCAACCTTGCCGGAAACGATTCTGCGCTCGCCTTCGGGAAAGGTTTTTTCCAGCCAATCGCGGCGCGGGTGAAAGAATACGAAGGTGATCTGCCCGGTCTCATCGAATGCGTTGATCCGGTAAGGCGCCTTTGAATGCCGGGGCGGTGCCATGTGCCGACCAATGGTGACGTCCAGTGTAACGATGTCGCCATTTTCCGAATAGGCGATGCCCGGGCGGTGGCGCCGATCGATCAGGCTGTGGGGAATATGAAAGAGCAGGTCTGCAACCGTCGCGTCGCGGTCCGGCTGGCTGCCGACAAGGCCCGAAACGAGTTTCTCGATCTTCGGCCCGATTCCGGGCAGGGTCGAAACCGGGGCAAACAGGGGATCGAGGACCGGCGGGCGCATGTTTGGCGTGTAAACCTTTGAAAGGTGGCAGGACGTCAGGCGTCAGGGACCCCTGTTTTGCCACGAAGGCGGAGCGCTGCGCAACAAATAGAACATTCTGTGAACTGGGCGCTGACAAGCTCGAACTCTGGCGTTATATAACCGGCACGAATTCACACGTCCGGCTTGCCCGCTGAAAGCAGATCTGCCTTCGCCGCAAGCCGGTTCACTTCATATAGGTCTGTTTCACATGTCCGAAATGTCCGGCACGCAAGTCGATACCAATGGCGGCGAACGGGATTCCCGGCGCAAGAAAATACTGTTTCGGTGCTGGCATCGGGGCATGAAAGAGATGGACCTGCTGTTGGGCGGCTTTGCCGATGCCAAGATCGACAGCCTGTCGGAAGAAGAGCTGCGAGAACTCGAACATCTGCTGACTGCGCATGACCAGGATCTTTACGCCTGGATGACCGGGCGCAAACCCTTGCCGCAGGAGTGGGATGGGCCGCTTTACCGACGCATCATCGCCTACCACGAAGCGGCCGGTCCGGCCGGGTTCGTTAAATAACAACAAGGACACCAGCCGTGTTTGACAGCCTGCTGAAGGATCAGGCCAACGTGACGCTTGCCGGCGTTCCGGATGGCGCTGAAAGCTACGCACTTGCAAGGCTGCTTGCCGAAACCGGCGCGCAGGGCCTTGCCCTGGTGTTCGTCGCGCGCGATGCCACGCGCATGGCCATGGTCAGTGAAGCGCTTCAGTTTTTCGACCCGTCAGTCGAAATCCTGCAGCTTCCCGCCTGGGACTGCCTGCCATACGACCGCGTCTCACCTAATCCGGCCATCAGCGCGCGCCGTCTGCTGGCGCTCGGCCAACTTGCACGTGGCATCAAGGACGGCAAGAAAACCGTCCTGATGACAACGCTCAACGCGGCTTTACAGCGCGTTCCCGAGCGCTCCTTCATGGCCGACCAGACCTTTTCCATGGCACCGGGAAACCGGGTGGACATGGCGGCGATTTCGGCCTGGCTGGAAATGAACGGCTTTTCGCGCACTCCAACGGTGCGTGAAACCGGCGAATATGCGGTGCGTGGCGGCATTGTCGATTTGTTTGCGCCCGGTGCGGAAGAGCCGGTGAGGCTCGATTTCTTCGGCGATACGCTGGAGTCGATCCGGTCCTTCAATTCAGAAACGCAACGGACCTCCAAGCAGCTCAAGCGGCTCGATCTGGTTCCGATGAGCGAGGTCGTCCTGTCAGAGGAAGCGATCTCGCGCTTCCGTCGTTCCTACCTGGCGAATTTCGGTGCGGCCAGCCGCGAGGACGTGCTCTATCAATCGATCAGCGACGGCCGCCGGTACGCAGGCATGGAGCACTGGCTGCCGCTGTTCCATGACCGGCTGGAAACCCTGTTCGATTACATCGGTGACACACCTGTCGTGCTCGACACCAGCATGAGCGATGCGGTGCGGGAGCGGGTCGATCAGGTCAACGAATATTATCGCGCGCGCCAGGAAGCGCGTGAAATGGGGACAAGCGCCGGAACGGTGCCTTACATGCCGGTGGAGCCCGCCAGTCTCTATTTCACCGAAGAGGAATGGCGGGCAGCTGTTGCCGACAGGGCAAGCGCCGCGCTTGATCCCTTTACGCCGCCGCCAGGCACCGGCAAGAAGATTGTCGAACTGGGCGGGCGCCAGGGACGCAGTTTCGCAGCCGAGCGGGCTGCGGGCGACATCAATATTTTCGACGCGCTGACAACCCATGTGCGCGACCTGCAAAAGCAGGGCAAACGCACGGTGATTGCCTGCTGGTCGGAAGGCTCGCGGGACCGTCTTGGTCAGATCCTCGAAGATCATGGTCTTGGAGGGGTCAAGAACGCGGACACGCTGAAGGACATTGAGGACCTTCCAGCAAAAACGACAGCGCTTTGCGTTCTTGGCATCGAGCACGGTTTCGAGCTCAAAGACGTGGTCTTCATTGGCGAGCAGGATATCCTTGGCGACAGGCTGGTGCGCAAGTCACGCCGCAAGGCCAAGGGCGCCAATGTCATCACCGAGGCGACAGGCCTTTCGGAAGGCGATCTTGTCGTTCACGTCGACCACGGTATTGGCCGATTCATCGGCCTCAAGACCATCGAAGCGGTCGGTGCGCCGCACGACTGCCTTGAACTGCAATACGCCGGCGGCGACAAACTCTATCTTCCGGTCGAAAACATCGAGCTTCTGTCCCGCTATGGTTCGGAAGATCAGGAAGCGCAGCTCGACAAGCTTGGTGGCGGTGCCTGGCAGGCACGAAAGGCCAAGCTCAAGAAGCGCATTCTGGAAATTGCCGACGGGCTGATCAAGACGGCGGCGCAGCGTGCGCTCAAGACCGCGCCGGTGGTGGAAACGCCGGAAGGCGTCTACGACGAGTTCGCAACAAGGTTCCCGTACGAGGAAACAGACGATCAGCTCACGGCCATTGATGCCGTTTTCGAGGACCTGTCGTCTGGCCGGCCGATGGACCGGCTTGTGTGTGGTGACGTCGGCTTCGGCAAGACGGAAGTTGCGCTGCGTGCCGCATTCATTGCCGCCATGTCCGGCCGGCAGGTGGCGGTGGTGGTTCCCACGACCCTTCTGGCGCGTCAACACTTCAAGACCTTCTCAGAGCGCTTTCACGGCCTGCCGATCAATGTCGCCCATGCTTCACGCCTGGTGCCGACCAAGCAACTGAACCTCACCAAGAAGGGCATCGCCGATGGGTCCGTCGATATTGTCGTCGGCACCCATGCCTTGCTGGGCAAGTCCATCGAGTTTCGTGACCTGGGCCTTCTGATCATCGACGAGGAACAGCATTTCGGCGTGAAGCACAAGGAACGGCTGAAGGAGCTGAAGTCGGACGTTCACGTGCTGACGCTTTCGGCAACGCCGATTCCGCGGACACTGCAGCTTGCACTGACAGGTGTGCGCGAACTGTCGCTGATCGCAACGCCGCCGGTCGACCGTCTGGCGGTGCGGACGTTCGTCTCACCCTTCGACCCGCTGGTGGTTCGCGAAGCACTTCTGCGTGAGCATTATCGTGGTGGGCAAAGCTTCTATGTGTGTCCGCGCCTGGCGGATATCGCCGAGCGTCTTGAGTTCCTGGAAAATCAGGTGCCCGAACTGAAGGTAGCGGTCGCCCATGGCCAGATGCCTCCGGGCGAGCTGGAAGACGTCATGAATGCCTTTTATGAGGGCAAGTATAACGTTCTGCTGTCCACGACGATCGTGGAATCCGGGTTGGATATCCCGACGGCCAACACATTGATCGTGCACCGGGCCGATATGTTCGGACTTGCGCAGCTCTATCAGTTGCGGGGCCGTGTCGGCCGGTCCAAGACCCGTGCCTATGCGCTCTTCACGGTTCCGGCCAACAAGACGTTGACGGCAACCGCCGAGAGACGGCTGAAGGTTCTGCAGTCTCTGGAAACGCTCGGTGCGGGCTTCCAGTTGGCAAGCCACGATCTCGACATTCGCGGGGCAGGGAACCTGCTTGGGGAAGAGCAGTCCGGCCACATCAAGGAAGTCGGCTTCGAACTTTACCAGCAGATGCTGGAAGAGGCGGTTGCCCAGCTCAAGGATGGCGGAGCGGATTTCGGCGACGAGCAATGGTCGCCGCAAATCAACATCGGCACACCGGTTCTTATCCCGGAGGATTACGTCGCCGACCTGCAACTGCGCCTTCAGCTTTATCGCCGTTTGGGCGATGTCACCGAGTCGGAGGAAATCGACTCCTTTGGTGCAGAGCTGATCGACCGCTTTGGGCCGCTACCGGAAGAAGTGCAGCATCTCCTCAAGATCGTCTTCATCAAGGGGCTTTGCCGCAAGGCCAATGTCGAAAAGGTCGATGCCGGTCCAAAGGGGATCGTCATCACGTTCCGCAACAGCGAATTCTCCAATCCGGCGGGGCTCGTTTCCTATATTGCCGAACAGGGTGTGCTTGCGAAGATCAGGCCGGATCAGAAGGTGGTTTTGACACGCGACTGGGAGAAAACCGACGCGCGTCTGAAAGGCACCGCAACGGTGCTGACGAAGTTGGCGCGGCTCGCTGCTGCTTGAGGCCGTGCTTGGTTCCCTTCCAAATCTCATGCTGGTCTCAGGGGGCTCGATCAGCAAGCTGCTTAGCCAAACTTCTCTGGAATGACATGTGGAGAAGACGTGCGGGTAGAGGCAGCTAATGCTGGAAGGAAGAACGCCGCCACGCGTCAATCTCCAGTCGACCAGCCTTCGGCGCCAACCAGCGGCACGTAGGCGACTGCACCGAGATTGTCCGTTTTCCACTCTGTTTCAGAGAGCCGTTGCACCCGTATCAGATCCTGTTGCCGTCTTGACCGGCCAACCGGAATTACAAGTCGCCCACCAACCTTGAGTTGTTTTTTGAGAGAGTCTGGAACCGTTGGCGCGCCTGCGGCAACAGCGATAGCGTCAAAAGGCGCTTCGGAGGGGCAGCCTAGAGTTCCGTCGGTGCACAGGACCTCGACATTGCTGCAACCGGCCTTCGCCAGATTTTTCCGGGCCAGCCGGGCAAGGTCCGGAAGGCGCTCGAGCGCGATGACCTTTTGTGCCAACTGAGCAAGCACGGCTGCCGCGTAGCCCGACCCCGCTCCAACTTCAAGAACCTTGCCGTTTTTGGCGATTTCCAGGAGTTCACAGGTGAGGGCCACCACATAGGGTTGGGAAATGGTTTGGCCTTGGCCGATTGAGAGCGGGCCATCCCGATAAGCCTGGCTTTTCTGGTCCTCGGGAACGAACAGGTGACGCGGTACATTGGCCATGGCAGCAAGGACCCTCTCATCGCGAATACCGCGAATCCGTAGCTGTTGTTCGATCATTTCTG
The DNA here is from genome assembly GCF_000168975.1 of Roseibium aggregatum IAM 12614. Taxonomy (GTDB): domain Bacteria; phylum Pseudomonadota; class Alphaproteobacteria; order Rhizobiales; family Stappiaceae; genus Roseibium; species Roseibium aggregatum. The sequence goes on along the minus strand of NZ_AAUW01000007.1, from coordinate 99,368 downwards.
CGCGCGCGGACGCGAATTGATCCATAAGGCTGCTCCTGCCGGGTACAAATTTACCGTGCATTTGATTGGCTGTCTCAAGACTCTATTAAACCTAAGACCGCATATTGGGAGAACCAAGAGGCCAGTGTATCAGCGTTAAGGTCCAAAGAGTGCCCCGAGCAGCTACCCGTCAGCGAAAACAATCCTTTCTCCGCCGGTTGATCACGCCCGCAATCGCTATTGCGGCGCTCGGCTATTTTGGCTTCCATGCCATGAGCGGCGAACTTGGCATGGTTGGTCGTGCCATGATCGAGCGACAGGTGTCGGAACTTGAATCGGAATTGGCCGTCCTGACCGCGCAGCGTCAGGAGCTGGTTGCCAAGGTCAGCCTGCTTCGGCCGGAGAGCCTCGATCCGGACATGCTGGATGAGCGCGCAAGGCTCAATCTCAATCTGGTCCATCCTGACGAGCTGGTTGTACTGCGTCCGGGACATCGTTACAGCATGAACTGATTTTTGGTTCATTCTTCCAGATTAACAATAAATCAGTTAAATCAAATATTCTCCTGCAATAACATGAACTTCGTTCAATTGTTGCAGTGCGAGATGCATGGATTGGATTGACAGACCCAACCGGATAAGTTGCTCCTACCTATCTTAGGGGAAACGTCACGCCGAGATGAGGGTTATGGCCACAGCATCAAAGACCACTTCCGCTAGCTCGAAGAGCACCAGCCGGACACGCGGCTCCGCCAAGAAGGCGCAGCCTGCAATCGCCGAGTTCGATAAGGACGAAGAACTTCACGCTTACCGCGAAATGCTTCTGATCCGCCGTTTTGAGGAAAAAGCCGGACAATTGTACGGTATGGGCCTGATCGGTGGATTTTGTCATCTGTATATTGGACAGGAAGCTGTCGTCGTCGGTATGCAGATGGCCAAGAAAGACGGCGATCAGATGATCACCGGCTATCGGGACCACGGCCACATGCTGGCGATGGACCTCGATCCAAAAGGCGTGATGGCGGAATTGACCGGTCGTCGCGGTGGCTTGTCGAAAGGCAAGGGCGGCTCCATGCACATGTTCTCCAAGGAGAAACATTTCTATGGCGGCCATGGCATCGTCGGCGCCCAGGTGTCCCTCGGCACCGGTCTCGGCTTTGCCAACAAGTACCGTGAGAACGGAAACGTGGCGATGGCCTTCTTCGGCGACGGTGCGTCCAACCAGGGCCAGGTCTACGAGAGCTTCAACATGGCCGAACTGTGGAAGCTGCCGGTCGTTTATGTGGTCGAGAACAACAAGTACGGCATGGGCACCAGCGTTGCCCGCGCATCCGCCACAACCGACCTCTCCCAGCGCGGTGCCTCTTTCAACATTCCGGGCAAACAGGTCGACGGGATGGATGTTCGCGCCGTCAAGGCAGCCTCTGAAGAGGCCCTGGAATGGTGCCGTGAAGGCAAGGGACCGTTCATTCTCGAAATGATCACCTACCGCTACCGTGGACACTCCATGTCGGATCCGGCGAAATACCGCTCCAAGGACGAAGTCCAGAAGATGCGGACCGAACACGACCCGATCGAGCAGGTGCGTGCACGCCTCATGGACAAGGGATGGGCTTCCGAAGACGATCTGAAGGCGATCGACAAGGAAGTGCGTGCCCGGGTCGCGGAAGCCGCCGAATTTGCCCAGACCGATCCGGAACCGGATGCGTCTGAACTTTACACCGACATTCTGCTCTAAGGCCGGGGGACAACATGCCGATTGACATTTTGATGCCGGCGCTTTCGCCGACAATGGAAGAAGGCAAGCTCGCCAAGTGGCTCAAGGCCGAGGGCGACACCATCTCCGCAGGCGATGTGATCGCCGAAATCGAGACCGACAAGGCCACCATGGAGGTCGAGGCGGTCGATGAAGGCACGCTTGGAAAGATTCTGGTTGCCGAAGGCACCGACAACGTCAAGGTGAACGCCAAGATTGCCGTTCTCCTGGCTGAGGGCGAAGACGCCAGTGCCATCAACGCCAGCGGGGAGAAGCCTGCCGAAGAAAAGCCGGCTCCTGCCGAGGCTGAAGCTTCAGCGCTTCGAGTTCCTCGAGCGCTCCGGCTGTCGCGTCCGCGCCAACACCGGCTGCACCTGCGCCGGAGACTGCCGACGATCCGGAAGTTCCGGAAGGCACAAAGATGAAGTCCTCCACCGTGCGCGAAGCTCTGCGCGATGCCATGGCAGAGGAAATGCGCCGCGATCCCGACGTCTTCGTCATGGGGGAAGAGGTTGCCGAGTACCAGGGTGCCTACAAGATCACCCAGGGCCTGCTTGACGAGTTTTCCGCCAAACGCGTCATCGATACGCCGATCACTGAACATGGCTTTGCCGGTCTTGGTGTTGGCGCTGCGATGGCCGGTCTGAAGCCCATTGTCGAGTTCATGACCTTCAACTTCGCCATGCAGGCGATTGACCAGATCATCAACTCCGCAGCCAAGACGCTATACATGTCCGGCGGCCAGATGGGCGCGCCGATCGTGTTCCGTGGTCCGAATGGCGCTGCGGCTCGCGTCGGAGCTCAGCACTCACAGGATTATGCCTCCTGGTATGCTCATGTGCCTGGCCTGAAGGTTATTCAGCCCTACTCGGCAGCGGACGCAAAAGGTCTGTTGAAAGCGGCCATTCGCGACCCGAACCCGGTTATCTTCCTGGAGAACGAGATCCTTTACGGCCATTCGTTCGAAGTTCCGGACATGGACGACTTCGTCCTGCCGATCGGCAAGGCCAAGGTGGAACGTGGCGGAACGGACGTGACACTTGTTTCCTGGGGCATCGGCATGACCTACACCATGAAGGCGGCGGAAGAGCTGGCCGGCATGGGCATCTCCGCCGAAGTCATCAACCTGCGCACCATCCGTCCGCTGGACATCGACACCGTGCTGGCATCCGTGCGCAAGACGGGCCGGATAGTGACGATCGAAGAAGCCTTCCCGATGTGCTCTGTCTCATCGGAAATCGCCTACCAGGTTCAGGAAAAGGCGTTCGACTATCTCGACGCCCCGATCCTTCGCGTAACCGGCAAGGACGTTCCAATGCCGTACGCCGCAAACCTGGAAAAGCTGGCTCTGCCAAATGTTGGCGAAGTCATCGATGCGGTTAAAGCCGTAACCTACACCGCCTGAGGCCAGGGAGACGGACATGCCAATCAATATTACCATGCCGGCCCTTTCTCCAACCATGGAGGAGGGCAACCTGGCCAAATGGCTGGTCAAGGAAGGCGATCAGGTTTCGGCAGGCGATGTGATCGCCGAGATTGAAACCGACAAGGCGACCATGGAAGTGGAAGCCGTTGATGAAGGAACGGTCGGCAAGATCGTCGTGCCTGCGGGAACCGCAGGCGTGAAGGTCAATGAGCTGATTGCCGTTCTTCTGGAAGACGGTGAGGATGCCAGTGCCATCGACACTTCGGGTGGTTCTGCTCCGGCAGAAAAGTCCGGTGGCGACAAGGTGCCAGCTGTTCCGGAAAGCTCGTCGGCGATCGAAGTTGGAGCCAAGGCAGCCACGGATCCGGTTCCGGCTCCCAAGAACGCCGATGGCGACCGCATCTTCTCGTCGCCGCTTGCCCGGCGCCTTGCCAAGCTGAATGGTCTCGACCTGAAAGCGCTTTCCGGTTCCGGTCCTCATGGCCGGATCGTCAAGCGCGACATCGAAGAAGCCCTTGCTGCCGGCACGGGCAAGGCAGCTCCTGCTGCTGCAGAAGCTCCCAAGGCTGCGGCTGCCGCATCGGCACCGGCAGCCGGGCCGTCTGCGGATCAGGTGCTCAAACTGTTCGACAAGGACAGCTACGAACTCGTGCCGCATGATGGCATGCGCAAGACCATCGCCAAGCGTCTCACCGAGTCCAAGCAGACCATTCCGCACTTCTATGTGTCGGTGGACTGTGAACTCGACGCGCTTCTGGCACTTCGTACACAGCTCAACGATGCTGCCGCGAAGGACAAGGAAGGCAAGCCGGCCTACAAGCTGTCTGTCAACGACATGACGATCAAGGCTCTGGCCCTGGCCCTTCGCGATGTTCCAAACGCGAATGTCTCCTGGACCGACGAAAACATGGTCATGCACAAGCATGCCGATGTCGGTGTCGCTGTCTCCATCCCGGGCGGCCTGATCACGCCGATCATTCGCCGCGCGGAAGAAAAGCCGCTTTCCGTCATTTCCAACGAAATGAAGGATTACGGCAAGCGGGCGAAAGAGCGGAAGCTGAAGCCGGAAGAGTACCAGGGTGGCACCACTGCGGTCTCCAACATGGGCATGATGGGCGTGAAGAACTTCTCGGCCGTCGTCAATCCGCCGCACGCGACCATTCTGGCCGTCGGCGCCGGCGAAAAACGCCCTGTGGTGAAGAACGGCGAACTGGCGGTTGCCACGGTGATGAGCGTCACGCTTTCCACCGACCACCGCTGCGTGGACGGTGCGCTCGGCGCCGAACTGCTCGCCGCCTTCAAGGGCTACATCGAAAACCCGATGAGCATGCTTGTCTAAGCCTCATCTCAGGCGCGGCGGCAACGCCGCGCCGTTTTCAATCGATGACTTCAATCGCCGGGGAACAACACCATGGCTGATACCAATTACGACGTGATCATCATCGGCTCGGGGCCGGGTGGTTATGTGACCGCTATCCGTTCCGCCCAGTTGGGCTTCAAGACCGCGATTGTCGAACGCGAGCACCTGGGGGGTATCTGCCTCAACTGGGGCTGCATTCCGACAAAGGCTCTGCTGCGCTCTGCCGAAATCCTGGACCATGCCAACCATGCCAAGAGTTTTGGCCTGACCCTGGAAGGCACCATGAAGGCCGACGTCAAGGATGTCGTCGCGCGTTCACGCGGCGTGTCCGCTCGGCTGAACGGCGGCGTCGGCTTTCTGATGAAGAAAAACAAGATCGACGTGATCTGGGGGGAAGCCAAGCTCACCAAACCGGGCGAAGTCAAAGTCGGAAAATCTTCCAAGCCTGTTGTCGAGCCGCAGAACCCGATCCCGAAAGGCGTGAAGGGCGAAGGCACCTACACGGCCAAGCATATTATCGTCGCGACCGGTGCCCGTCCACGCTCGCTGCCGGGCATCGAACCGGATGGTAAGCTGATCTGGACCTATTTCGAGGCCATGAAACCCGCCAAGATGCCGAAGTCGCTGGTCGTCATGGGCTCCGGCGCGATCGGTATCGAGTTCGCGTCCTTCTACCGTTCCATGGGCGTTGACGTGACCGTTGTCGAACTCATGGCCAACGTGATGCCGGTCGAGGACGAGGAAATCTCGAAGTTCGCCCGTAAGGCTCTTGAGAAACGCGGCCTGAAGATCATTACCGAAGCCAAGGTGACGAAGGTTGACAAGGCGGCAAATTCTATTACCGCCCATGTGGAGACCAAGGACGGCAAGGTGAGCCAGATTACGGCTGACCACCTGATTTCCGCCGTCGGCGTTCAGGGCAATATCGAAAACATCGGTCTGGAAGCGCTTGGCGTGAAGACCGATCGTGGCTGTGTTGTCATCGATGAATACGGCCGTACCAACGTTCCCGGAATCTATGCCATTGGCGATGTCGCCGGTCCGCCGATGCTGGCCCACAAGGCTGAACATGAAGGTGTGATCTGCATCGAGAAGATTGCAGAAGTTCCGGGCGTTCACGCGATGGATCATCGCAAGATACCGGGCTGTACCTACTGCAACCCGCAGGTCGCCTCCGTCGGTCTCACCGAAGCAAAAGCCAAGGAACAGGGCCGCGAAATCCGTGTCGGGCGTTACATGTTCAATGCCAACGGCAAGGCAATCGCGCTTGGCGAGGACAATGGCATGATCAAGGTCATTTTCGACAAGAAGTCCGGTGAACTTCTCGGCGCGCACATGTGCGGCGCCGAGGTTACCGAACTCATCCAGGGTTTCGTTGTCGCCATGAACCTCGAGACGACCGAAGAAGAACTGATGCACACGATCTTCCCGCATCCGACCTTGTCGGAAATGATGAAGGAATCGGTGCTCGACGCGTACGGCAGAGTGCTGAACGCCTGATCCCAGTCGGCCCCGGAAAAGTTGCCGGGGCCATCTTCCTTTTGCTGCCCCCCAAATCAGAAAACAGTCGAAGGGGTTTCGCGGGCCTGAAGGCCAATCGAGACATCATTGCTGGACGCGTCTTCTGAAATGGGTAACGTGAGGCCGTTTGGGTAAAGGCTGAAAGGAGCCGTCAGTCATGGATGTAAAAACAATTCTGATCTGGGTCGCAATCGGCATTATTGCCGGCTGGCTTGCAAGCGTCGTCGTTGGCGGCGGTGGTCTGATCCGATACCTCGTGAGCGGTCTCATCGGCGCGTTTGTCGGCGGTTTCCTGTTCAAGCTTGCGGGTATCAACGTCAATCTGGGCAATGTCTACGTCAATGAAATCGTCGTGGCTGCCATTGGAGCGATTGTCGTTGTTCTTCTGGCGCGACTGATCGCCTGACCAAACGAATTTTCTGAACTAGGAGCCCGCGATGGGGTGGATCATCACAATCATCATCGGCCTGATTGCGGGCGCCGTTGCTCACCGGGTGCTGAACAGCCGTGGTGGTTTTATCGGCAGTCTTGTCGTCGGTCTCGTCGGAGCGCTTGTCGGCGGTGAGCTGGCGCATCTCTTCAATCTGCATATGACAGGCGGCATTCTGGATCGGCTGATTATCGCCGTTCTGGGCTCTATCCTGTTCCTGTTCATCTGGAAGAAGGTTTTCAAGTGAACGCAGGGCAGGACAAATTCGATAGTCTGGACGATTTTGCTCTGACGGCGGGGGACAAGCTTCGCTACGGTGATACGGACCGGCAGGGACACGTCAACAACGCCGTTTTCGCAACATTTCTGGAGACCGGCCGTGTCGAGTTGCTTTACAACGAGGCATTGGCGGAAGAAAACGCGGCTTTCGTGATCGCGCGTCTGGAACTGGACTTTCTTGCGGAAATCAACTGGCCGGGTGACGTGGAGATCGGCACTGTCGTTGTTGACGTCGGGCGCAGTTCGTTCAAGCTGTTCCAGAAGGTTTTTCAGGATGGAAAACCGGTCGCACAGGCCGTAACGGTCATCGTCCAGATGAACGAGGAGACGCGCAAGTCCCAGCCGCTTTCCGAACGCGCCAGGAAGCGGCTTCATGAACTGACCGGACCTGCGTTCAGCACATAGCTGGCTTAACGCTAATCCGTCTTGACCTTTCACCTGAATAACGACACTTAAGGTCCATGGTTACGATCGTCGACACGCTCAATCGCCCGCAGCAGCAATCCGAAGCGCGCCCGCGCCATCCGGAAAAGGCTCACCGTCCGGACAATCCGATCCAGCGCAAGCCGCAATGGATTCGCGTCAAAGCGCCGACGTCTCCGGTGTATCGCGAAACGCAGAACGTCGTTCGCGAGAACAATCTTGTCACGGTTTGCGAAGAGGCGGGATGCCCGAACATCGGTGAATGCTGGTCCAAGAAACACGCCAGCTTCATGATCCTCGGCGATACCTGCACTCGCGCCTGCGCCTTTTGCAACGTGCGCACCGGCATGCCGGGTCCTGTCGACCCCAAGGAAGCCCAGGGCGTAGCGGATGCCGTTGCTGCCATGGGGCTTGAGCATGTGGTGATCACCTCTGTCGATCGGGACGATCTGGACGATGGCGGCGCGCAGCATTTCGCCGATGTGATCGCTGCCATTCGCAAGACTGCGCCGTCGACCACCATTGAGGTTCTGACGCCCGATTTCCTGCGCAAGGACGGCGCACTGGAGATTGTCGTTGCGGCTAAGCCCGACGTCTTCAACCACAACCTCGAAACCGTACCGTCGAAATATCTGACTGTACGACCGGGGGCTCGGTACTTCCACTCGATCCGCCTTCTTCAGAAGGTCAAGGAGCTGGACCCGGAGATGTTCACCAAGTCTGGCATAATGGTCGGGCTGGGTGAGGTGCGGAACGAAGTGCTTCAGTTGATGGACGACCTGAGAGCCGCCGATGTCGATTTCCTGACGGTCGGGCAGTATTTGCAACCTTCGAAAAAGCACCATCCGGTCGTGTCCTTTGTGACACCGGAGGAATTCAAGGGCTATGAACGCATTGCCTATGCGAAAGGTTTTCTGAAGGTGTCGGCCAGCCCGTTGACGCGGTCGTCACACCATGCTGGTGAGGATTTCGCGGATCTTCGCGCAGCCCGTAAAGCAAAGCTCGGCCACTAACGCCAAAGCAACAGGACACTGGACACCGTATGCCCAGTTTTTCATCCGACCATAAGGTCAACCACAAGGCGGAGGAAATGTTCCGCCTTGTTGCCGACGTTGAGCGATATCCCGAATTCGTACCACTGTGCCAGGATCTGCATGTTCGTGGACGCAAGGAGTTGGATGGCGGGCGAACGGTGCTGGTGGCCGACATGACGGTTGCCTACAAGCTGTTCAAGGAAACCTTCACCAGCCGCGTTGAACTGCGTCCGCAGGAGCGGACGATCCTGGTGGAATATCTTGATGGGCCGTTCAAGCACCTGGAAAACAGGTGGACCTTCGAGGACGCAGGTGAGGACGCCTGCACCGTTGGCTTCTATATTTCCTATGAATTCCGCAGCAAGACACTCGGCTCTCTCATGGGTGTCATGTTCGAGAAAGCTTTCAGGAAGTTTTCCAGCGCCTTTGAAGCCAGGGCAGATCAGGTTTACGGTACCTGAGGTCTGGTTCCTGCCGATTTACTTGAACTGTTTGAAGGCGTCGCGAATGATGCGGATACGGCTGGACTGCATGTCGAGCGGTTCCGCCTTGCGGCGGATCTGCTCAATTTCCTTCTTCTTCAGACCAAGGCTTTCTAGCGTTGCGAAGGAGGTGTAATCGGTACAGACAGGCGTGCGGCTGGAGCCGACATTCTCTTCCACGACAAGGTCCCGGCCTGCGGCAGCCTCTTCTTCCGTCCAGATGACCGTGTTGGAGGAGACCCAGAACGTGCGGTCGCAATAGCTGGCCTTGTAGTAGCCTTCTTTGGGTTTGGTCAGGATTTCATGAAAACCGGTGAACGTGCCATTTGAGTATTGGGACCTGATATAAAAATCACTCTGAGCGTATGCGTTGCCGGTCAACGTGCTACCAGCAGCGATCAGAGTTGCGAAGAACGCGAGAGCGCGTTTCATGTCTGGGTCCTTTTTTTCTGCGCGTCTTGTCACCTGTTCTTGTTGAAAGTCTAAGCTGACCAGCTTACCCGAGCCTTACCGGCCGGGTGCCGGCTTTTATCAGTTGCCGTGATACGACTTGGCAGCGCTGTCGCCGCTCGTTGTCTTGAAGGCTTCGCGGATGACGGAAAAACGGTTTACCCGATTAACGGTGCTGCCGTCGTTTTGAACGACAAGCCGCGGATCGTCCTGTACGCCGAGGTCTTCGAGCGTTACCTGCTCTTCAGGGTGATCGCAAATCGGGCGCCAGCCCTTGCCCCGGTTGAACTCCACGCGAACTTCGTATTCCTGCTGCACTTCAAGCTGCGTCCAGGCAACGGTTGCATAGCGCACCCAGTAGGATCTGCCGCAATACTGAACTTGCACCAATCCGTCCGCCATCCGGTCATAGATACGGTGGGAACCGCGGAACAGCTTGTTGCCGTCGCGTGAAATTATATAAGTGTCGCCCGGCTTCGGCGTCGTGCTGCCGGCCTGCGCAGTTGCGCAAGCAAGGACGAAGGCACCTCCTGCAAGAAGCGCACGCTGGATTGACATATCCCGTTCCCTTTACCGCGAAATCATTTCGCGCGTTGGTTCTTGCTTATGGTGACTATACGGCAAGTGTTTATAAAAGAGATTTCGTGGAGGAAATGAGTTTTACTAAAATTTGAAAGCTGCTGATTTCTTTAGGTAATTTTCTGAAAAAAGGCGCCGAGAGGCCAGGTTTCAGTGCGTGTGATAGGTGGCGTGCCCTTCCTCGGAAGTATTGCTGAACATTGCCCCGATCGCGGAAAGGCGGCTTTGCGGCGCAGAAGGTTCGTCCGACTCGGCAAGCAGATCGCGTGCGCTAACCGTGATGCCGATATCCTCAAGCTTTACCTGTTGCTCGGGGTTGCCGCAGATAGGGCGCCAGCCGCGGCCGAAGTTGAATTCCACCTGAACGGTGTTTCCACGTTCCGATTCAACCTGTGTCCAGGCGACGGAGTGACTGCGCACGAAATAGCTGCGCTCACAATAAGAGACCTTGTTCAGTCCGTGGGCGTAATCGGTAAAAAGCTTGTGGCTGCCGACGAAGTGGCCGCCGCGGTCACGTGAAATCAGGTAGAAATCGCCGGGCTGAGGAATGGCACCTGCCAATGCGGTGGAGCCTGCGCACAAAAATGCAGCCAGAATGGTCGCTGGTTTCAACATATAGGTTCGGATCTTGAGTTACGTTGAGGTCAAGTTCCCCGAAATATACATATGACCAATTGGTTGCCCAGCGCGAACTTCGGCGAGCGTTAATGAGCGTTTACTCAGGAAATTGCATTTAAAATCGATGTGAGTGCAGTCCTGACCGTCGCCAGCCGGATCGATTGCCGGCCATTGTCCGCAAACCAGCAGTGGACATGATCCGTCGGTCGATCCTTTGCCGCGACCGCAACATGAACTGTGCCGACAGGTTTTTGGGCGCTGCCGCCACCAGGCCCCGCGATGCCGGTTACGGAGACCGCGACATCCGCATTGGAGCGGGCAAGTGCACCTTCGGCCATTGCGATGGCGACTTCCTTGCTGACGGCACCGTGGGTGTCGATGAGGACCTTTGGCACTCCGAGCATTTCGGTCTTTGCTTCATTGGAATAGGTCACGAAGCCTCGGTCCACAGCCGCTGAGGACCCGGCGATTTCCGTGAGTGCTCCGCAGATAAGCCCACCAGTACAGGATTCAGCAGTCGCCACCATTTTTCCGGCCGCTATCAGCCCGTCGAGCACGGCGATTGTCAGAGGTGCGAGCTCCTCCAGACTTTTTGGGGATGTCTCAGTCATTAGTGTCTAGTCCTCATCCTGAAAAGGCAGGCGAACCGTCACGCTAGCCAGGGCTGCGATGCCTTCCTTGCGGCCTGTGAAACCGAGGCGTTCCGACGTCGTCGCCTTGACCGAAACCCTGGAGACTGGCACGGAGCAGACCCGGGCAATCGATGCGCGGATTTCCTCGCGGTGCGGACCTATCTTCGGTTCTTCACATACGATGGTGACGTCTATGTGGGCCAGCCTTCCGCCACGCTCGGACAGGCGGCGCATCGCGTCCTGTTGAAACCTGTCGGAAGACGCGCCTTTCCATTGCGGATCGCTTGGTGGAAAGTGCTGACCGATATCTCCATCACCGATGGCGCCCAACGTTGCGTCGGTGATGGCGTGCAGAACAACATCTGCGTCGGAATGGCCTTTGAGTTTTTGCGTATGCGGAATGGCCACTCCGCCCAATATGACGGCGTCGCCGTCCTCAAAGGCATGAACGTCGTAGCCGATCCCGGTTCTGACATCGGCAAGAGCCGAGAGCGGCAAGGGCGAGGCGGAAATGGTGGACAACATTTGTAACTCGGCTTGTTGTTCTGCGCGCCGCAGGTCAGCGGCGGTTGTGATTTTGAACGCGGCTGGATCGCCCTCTGTCAGGACAATGGTCATCCCGTCCCATTCCGCAAGGCCCGTGTCGTCGGTGAAATCGGTTTTACCGGCTGCTAGGGCCTTTTCGTGTGCCGTCAAAATGCGCTGCAGGGAAAATGCCTGGGGTGTCTGTGCTGCCCAGAGCCCTGTTCTGTCGACAGTTTCAATCGAGCGGCCGGTTGGGTCCGCCTTTTTCAAAGTGTCGGCAACCGGCAAGGCCGCGAGAACGCCCTCATCTCCGGCATCCAGGCGTTCAAGCAAGCGGTCGATCACGGCGGCAGGAAGAAACGGTCTTGCTGCGTCGTGGATCAGGACGAAATCAAATCCCTCAAGAGCGAGTGCCTTCAATCCGGCCAGAACCGATTGTTGTCTGGTCGCCCCTCCAAAGACAGCGGGCCCAATCTTGCGGGCACAACCTGGATCAACACCTGCGGCCGCTTCAGAAAAATGGCTCACATCGTCGGGGTGAATCGCGGTTACGACACGGCAGATCCGGGGGTGATTCCCAAGTGCATTCAGTGTATGGGTCAGCACCGGACGGCCAGCCAGCGGCCTGTATTGCTTGGGTAACGCATCGCCGGAGCCCGCAAGACGGGTGCCACGCCCTGCGGCAACGACTAGGGCGGCAGCGGTTTTTGTCATTAACGGGCTCCTCATGCTCTGCATCAAACCGTCAGCTTTGAACCGTCTTTACCTATGAACCTGCTCGAACCGCAAATTTTGACTTGTTGCATTGCGAAACTTGTCTACAATATAGGCAATTATGAATCTGCACAGTCAATAAGCAGAAAAGAGACGCTGTGTCGCCGTCTATGAAAATGCTCACGATTGGCCGGTATCAACTCGCAAACCCGGCAATGCTCGCGCCGATGTCCGGCGTGACCGATCTTCCTTTCCGCCGGCTTGCTGCCCGATATGGCGCCGGCATGGTCGTCAGTGAAATGGTCGCAAGCGAATCCTTTGTCAAAGGCGATGCCGAAACGCAGATGCGTGCGGAAGCGCAGGACAAGGGACTTCACGTTGTTCAGCTCGCCGGCCGCGAGGCTCGATGGATGGGCGAAGCTGCTAAAGTTGTTGCGGGTCTTGGTGCTGATGTAATCGATATCAACATGGGTTGTCCCGCCAAGAAGGTCACGTCCGGATACTCCGGGTCTGCACTGATGCGGGACCTGGATCATGCCTTGACGCTGATTGAGGCCACCGTTGCAGCGGTCGACATTCCGGTCACGCTCAAGATGCGTTTGGGGTGGGATGACAAGAGCCTCAACGCGCCGGAACTGGCGCGCCGTGCCGAGGCGGCCGGAATAAAGCTGATCACCGTTCATGGGCGGACACGCTGCCAGTTCTACAAGGGCAATGCAGACTGGCGGGCGATTGCTGCCGTGAAGGAAGCAATCTCCGTTCCCCTGATCGCAAATGGCGATTGCAAGGGTTTTGAAAATGCCTTGCGCATGCTGGAGCTTTCCGGTGCAGATGGCGTGATGATCGGCCGGGGCGCGTATGGGCGCCCGTGGTTGCCCGGTCATATCGGTCACTTTCTCGCAACTGGCGAAAAGTTGGAAGCGCCCAGGGGAGCTGAGCTGGCTGAACTGGTGGCAGAGCACTACGAGGCGGTCTTGAGCCATTATGGCGAGCGGCAAGGCGTTCGCATCGCGCGCAAGCACCTCGGCTGGTATCTGGACGAGGCGGTGACCGCTGGCAATGCGGATATTCCCGGACCTGTCCGCAAGACCCTCATGACGTCCAATCAGCCGTCGGAAGTTATCCGGCTCGCAAACGATTGGCTTTCTTCCTCGAACATACGGACAGCAGCTTGAAGGACACCATGTCTCAGACAGGCCGTACGGCCGCGCTTGCCAGTGACGGGCCGACAATACTGGATGCCTTGCCACACCCTGTGCTTCTGGTTGCACCTGATGGTGTGATCGAGTCGGCCAACATGGCCGCAGAAATTTTCATGCGGTCCAGCGTGTCTGTGCTCCGCCGCCATCCGATCAGTGATTTTGTTCCCTTCGGCAGCCCTTTGTTGACCCTGATAGACCAGGTGCGCGAGCGCAGTGCACCGGTGAATGAATACAAGGTCGACATCGGTTCACCGCGTATCGGAGCGCCCAAGGTGGTGGACATCAACGCAGCTCCGGTTGCCGAGCGGCCGGGCGCGGTGGTGCTGATGTTCCAGGAACGCACCATGGCCGAGAAGATCGACCGACAACTGACCTCCCGGGGAGCTGCCCGCACGGTAACCGGCCTTGCCGCGATGCTTGCGCACGAGATCAAGAATCCGCTGTCCGGCATTCGCGGTGCAGCTCAGTTGATTGAGCAATCGGTTCCTGCCGAAGACCGGGCGCTGACACGTCTTATCATGGATGAGACTGACCGGATCGTGAAACTCGTCGACCGGATGGAGGTTTTTTCCGACGAGCGGCCGATCGAGAGAGAACCCGTCAATATTCATGTGGTTCTGGACCACGTGAAGCGCCTGTCGGATTCAGGTTTTGCCCGCGGCAAACGCATCGTCGAGATCTACGATCCTTCCTTGCCGCCTGTCTATGCCAACAAGGACCAGCTTATTCAGGTGTTCCTGAATCTCATCAAGAATGCCAGTGAAGCAATAGGCGATGATCCTGACGGCGAAATTCGTGTCACGACAGCGTTTCGTCCGGGGGTTCGGTTGTCTGTACCCGGTACTGACGAAAAGGTCAGCCTGCCGCTGGAATTCTGTGTCCAGGACAATGGACCGGGGGTTCCGGAAGATCTGCTTCCCCATTTGTTTGAACCGTTTATCACGACCAAGACCAACGGCTCGGGCCTGGGTCTTGCGCTTGTTGCCAAGATCATCGGCGACCACGGCGGTGTCATCGAGTGTGACAGCCAACGCCAGAAGACCGTTTTCCGCATTCTGATGCCCGCTTTCACGGGCGACAGCACGGCTTCGTCCGACCGGACCAGCAGAGGGACCGAGTAACCATGCCGACGGGCACGATTTTAGTTGCAGACGACGACGCAGCCATCCGAACCGTTCTCAACCAGGCCCTCTCGAGGGCTGGCTATACGGTGCGGCTGACCTCCAATGCCTCAACGCTCTGGAGATGGGTTTCTTCCGGCGATGGCGACCTTGTGATCACCGATGTGGTCATGCCGGATGAGAATATCTTCGATGTTCTGCCGCGCATGAAAAAGATGCGGCCGGAGTTGCCGGTCCTGGTCATGAGCGCGCAGAACACCTTCATGACGGCCATCAAGGCCTCGGAGAAGGGGGCTTATGAATATTTGCCCAAGCCCTTCGACCTGAAGGAGTTGACCAGCATTGTCCAGCGCGCCCTGGAAGAGCCGAAGAAACGGCCGGCGGTCGACCTGGATGATGCCGGCGAGGGCATGCCTCTGGTCGGGCGTTCTCCCGCCATGCAGGAGATCTACCGGGTTCTCGCGCGGCTTATGCAAACCGACCTGACGGTCATGATCAACGGCGAATCCGGTACGGGCAAGGAGCTTGTCGCGCGTGCCCTTCATGACTACGGCAAGCGGCGCAATGGCCCGTTTGTGGCGATCAATATGGCAGCCATTCCAAGAGATCTCATTGAGGCCGAGTTGTTCGGCCATGAGAAAGGGGCCTTTACCGGTGCCCAGAACCGCAGTTCCGGCCGGTTCGAACAGGCCGACGGCGGCACGCTGTTTCTGGACGAAATCGGCGACATGCCGATGGAAGCCCAGACCCGGTTGCTGCGCGTCTTGCAGCAGGGTGAATATACCACCGTTGGCGGTCGTACGCCGATCAAGACTGACGTCCGGATCATCGCCGCCACCAACAAGGACTTGAGACACCTGATCAATCAGGGTCTTTTCCGCGAAGATCTTTATTTCCGCCTGAATGTTGTTCCTATCCGCCTTCCGCCGCTGCGCGAACGCGTTGAGGACATTCCGGATCTGGTGCGGCACTTCTTTGCGCTCGTGGAAAAGGAAGGCCTGCCGGCCAAACAGATTGACCAGGGTGCGCTCAATCTGCTGCGCCGGTATCGCTGGCCTGGCAACGTACGCGAGCTTGAAAACCTCGTTCGCCGTCTGGCCGCGCTCTATCCGCAGGATGTAATCAGCGAAAACCTGCTGGAGCAGGAACTGAGCCAGCCGTCGGTCTCACCGATGGAAGAGGAGACCCAGGAGACGATCAATCTCGGCGGGTCGGTCGAACGCTATCTTTCCGGGTATTTCGACACGTTCGGCGACGCCTTGCCGCCTCCGGGCCTCTATCACCGCATTCTGCGGGAGGTTGAGTATCCGCTGATCAGCGCGGCCCTGGCGGCCACCAGGGGCAACCAGATCAAGGCGGCGGAACTTCTCGGCGTTAACCGGAACACGCTGCGCAAGAAGATACGAGATCTCGACATTCAGGTGATGCGGTCCACCCGATAGCCTGTCGAGACAAGACCGAATGACACAGCGGTCAGACCGGAAGGTCTGGCCGCAATTTTTTTTAGCGATGACGCCGCGTCTGGCATCTGAGTGAATCAGTTCGAGACCTTCGGTGAAACCGTAAGACCTGCCGGTCTCACGGGACAAAACTGCTGTCGGACCCCAATGCGGATCAACGGTGAGGGGCGACATATTGCTTTAAAAAGACATATGAAATCAGATCTCTACGATAAAGTGATGGTCTGTCCACCGCAATTTTCTGACGTCACTTTGCGTCTGTCGCAATTTCGCAACATTGTGTGATAAGTTTGCCGCAAATTAAGCATGACAGCTCGCTTTTTGCGGGCGTAAGGCAATTGAGACCGTATGATACTGGAAGCTGTACAAGAGCCCGTCGCGCAATCAAGCGCCGCAGGAAAGTTCTGGCGGCGGGTGGGGCTTGCGATCATTCTGCTTGCTCTTGTTTCCATCGGGGTCACCTTCGTCATCCTGATGGGCTTGACGTCCATCGATCCCACCCGGGATGTCATCACGGTCGCGATGACGATCAACGGTGCGCTTGCAGCGATCCTACTGGGTGTTATTGCCTTCGAGATCCTGAAGCTCTGGCAGGCGCGCCGGCGTGGACGGGCCGCTGCGCGTCTTCACGTTCGGGTCGTGGCTCTTTTCAGTGTCGTTGCGGCGGTTCCCGCCGTACTTATGGCCATTCTGGCGGCGATTACGCTGGATCGTGGCCTTGACCGCTGGTTCGAGGATCGGACCCGCCAGATCATCGACAATGCGCTGACCGTTGCTCAGGCCTATCTTCAGGAACATGCCAGGGTTCTGCGCGGTGACCTGATCGCCATGACCAATGACATTGACCGGGCAAAGGCAGTTTACGAATTCGAGCCGACCCGTTTCGATCAGTTCTTCGCAACGCAGGTTTCGCTTCGCGGTATTCTTGCGGCGTTCATTCTCAACGAGAATGGTGAGGTCGTCACCCGTATCGTCATCGATCCCAAGGCAGAAGTGCCGCTTCCGCCGGCCGACAGTTTCTTCAAGGCAAAATCCGGAGATCCGATCCTGATTGCGCCTGGTAGTTCGAATCTGGTCGGTGGGGTCATGAAATTGTCGGCCTATGACAATTTCTATCTTTATGCCGTGCGTGCCATTGACCCGCGTGTGGTCGAATATCTCCGTCTGGCCGAAACGGGAGCTTCCCAGTACCAGCAGATGGAGAACAGTCGCTTCGGCGTTCAGGTTGCCTTCGCGCTCGTTTATCTGGGGGTGGCACTGGTTCTGCTGTTGTCGGCAATCTGGATCGGGTTCGGATTTGCCAACCGGCTCGTCTCCCCGATCCGAACGCTGATATCGGCGGCAGACGAGGTGTCCAGAGGCAATCTCATCGTCAAGGTGCCAACAGAGAAGTCCGGCGGAGACCTTGCCAACCTGGGCGAGACCTTCAACAAGATGACCGGGCAGCTCCTTGGACAACGCGACGCGCTGCTGGCTGCCAACGAACAGATCGACCGCCGCCGCCGCTTCAATGAAGCCGTGCTGTCGGGCGTCTCCACCGGTGTTATCGGCGTTGACGACGAAGCCTCGATCATGCTGATCAACCGCTCCGCGCTGGAGTTGCTGCAGCTTGACGAGGTCCAGATCCTCAACAAGTCGCTGGTTGAAGTGGTGCCGGAACTTGACGAGTGCATTTCGGATGTCCTGAAAAATGAGACAGACAGGGTTCCCGAAACGCAGATCGAGATTACGCGGGGCGGGCGCCTGCGCACCATCAACGTCCGCATCACCCGGGAACAATCGACCCGGCGCGAGCATGGGTTCGTGGTGACGCTGGACGATATTACCGATCTGGTTTCGGCGCAGCGGAATTCGGCCTGGGCTGACGTTGCCCGGCGTATTGCCCATGAAATCAAGAACCCGCTGACACCTATCCAGTTGTCCGCCGAGCGAATTCGCCGCCGATACGGCAAGCGTATCGAGGAGGACCGGGAGGTCTTCGATCAATGTATCGATACGATTGTGCGGCAGGTTGGCGATATCGGTCAGATGGTGGACGAGTTTTCTTCTTTTGCCAGGATGCGCAAACCGAAGAAAATGCCGGGTGACCTGCGAGAGGCTGTGCGGGACGCAGCTTTCATGCAGTCGGTGGCAAATCCGGAAATCAGCATTTCCGCCGATGTGCCCTCCAGCCCCGTAAAGGCCGTTTTCGACGCCCGTCTGGTTGGACAGGCCCTGACCAATGTGGTCAAGAACGCGGCGGAAGCAGTGAGCGCGCGCACCGGCGACAATCTGCCCAAGGGCAAGGTGACGGTACATCTGCGCGGCGAAGCCGAAGGAGGCGGCCGGATCGTGATAGACGTCATCGACAATGGCATCGGTCTGCCGGAAGAAAATCGCAGCCGGCTTTTGGAACCCTATATGACAACCCGGGAGAAGGGGACGGGCCTTGGCCTGGCCATCGTCCGCAAGATCCTGGAAGACCACGGCGGTGGCATCGAATTGCTCGATGCCCCCAAAACCAAACCTGAGGACACGGGCACGCTCGTTCGACTGACATTGGCAGCTCATGCCGAGATCGAGGCGGAGACCGACCTGCAACACCAGACTGTGACTGCCCATGGCGCATGATATTCTTGTCGTAGACGACGAAACCGATATTCGCGAGATGATCGCCGGCATCCTTGATGATGACGGCTACGGAACGCGGACCGCACACGATTCCGACAGCGCCCTGGCCGCAGTGAAGGAGCGCAAACCTTCACTGGTGATCCTGGATATCTGGTTGATGGGAAGCCGTCTCGACGGCTTGGCGCTGCTCGATATCTTCCGTGAAACAGATCCTGAAATGCCTGTCGTGATCATCTCCGGCCACGGCAACATCGAAACGGCTGTTTCCGCGATCAAGCGCGGCGCCTACGATTACATCGAGAAGCCGTTCAAGGCCGATCGCCTGGTCCATATCGTCGAGAGGGCCCTTGAAGCCTCCAGCATGAAGCGGGAAATTCGCGACCTGAAGCAGCGCAGCGGTGAGACCAGCGAAATCATCGGCAACTCCTCTGCTGCGCACAATCTGCGACAGACCATTCAAAAGATTGCCGGGACGAACAGCCGTATCCTGATCGTTGGACCTTCCGGGGCCGGCAAGGAACGCGCGGCCCGGATGATCCACGACATGTCGCCGCGCGCCAAAAGCCCGTTTGTGGTGCTGAACGCCGCGACGATTACGCCCTCACGCATGGAAGAGGAACTCTTCGGGATCGAGGACGAGAGCGGCAATCTGCGCAAGATCGGCGCGCTCGAAGAAGCGCACGGCGGCACGCTTTACCTCGACGAGGTCGCCGATATGCCCGCCGAGACGCAGGGAAAGATCCTGCGGGTACTCGTTGAACAGAGCTTTGCCCGCGTCGGGGGCACGCAGAAGGTTCAGGTCGATATTCGTATCCTGTCCTCGACCTCCAAGAACCTCGAAGAACACATAGCCTCCGGTCTGTTCCGTCAGGATCTTTATCACCGGCTGAGCGTGGTCCCGCTGCGCGTGCCGGGGCTTGCCGAACGGCGGGAAGACATTCCAGTTCTGGTGCAGCATTTCATGACCCAGATCTCCGGCGCTTCGGGTATTCCGCAAAGACCGATTGGCGATGATGCGATGGCAGTTCTGCAAACGCACGACTGGCCGGGCAACGTGCGCCAGTTGCGCAACAATGTCGAACGCCTGATGATTCTGAGCCGCGGCGATCCAGACAGCACCATCACCGCGGATCTTCTGCCCGCCGAGATTGGCGAAACGCTGCCGAGCCTGCCCAGCTCCGGGACGGGTGAACACCTGATGTCTGTGCCGTTGCGCGAAGCGCGTGAGATCTTCGAACGTGAATATCTGCAGGCACAGATCAAGAGATTTGACGGTAACATCTCGCGGACTGCCGAATTTGTCGGTATGGAACGGTCTGCGCTTCACCGGAAGTTGAAAACCCTGGGCATGACCTGAGTCTCTTCGGGAAGCGATAGGTAACGGCAAGGCGGGAAGGGATCTTTCCATGAAAATCGTGATTTGTGGCGCGGGACAGGTGGGCTACGGCATTGCCGAGCGACTCGCTGCGGAACAGAACGACGTGTCTGTGATCGATTCTTCGCCGCAACTGATCAACGCGATTGGCGATCAGCTCGACGTGCGTGGCTTCGTCGGACACGGTGCGCATCCGGACGTTCTGGCGCAGGCCGGTGCCGAAGAAGCCGATATGATCGTTGCCGTCACGCTTTATGACGAGGTCAACATGGTGGCCTGTCAGGTGGCGCATTCGCTTTTCAACGTGCCGACAAAGGTCGCGCGGATCCGGGCGCAGTCCTACCTGCAGGGGCGGTGGCGCAATCTGTTCTCGCGCGACCACATGCCGATCGACGTGATCATTTCCCCGGAAATTGAAGTTGGTGAGATGGTTCTGCGCCGTCTGGCTCTTCCGGGCGCCGTTGAGACAGTCCGGTTTGCCGATGATCAGGTCGTTGTTGTCGGTATCATGTGCGAGGAAGACTGCCCGGTCGTGGACACGCCCTTGCGGCAGCTTACCGAGCTCTTTCCGGACCTCGGCGCCGTTGTCGTCGGCCTTTACCGCAACAACAGACTGTTTGTTCCCAAGAGCAGCGATTCCATCCTGACCGGAGACCTTGCCTATGTGGTTGCCCGCCGCGACCAGGTGCGCAGGACGCTGAGCATTTTCGGGCACGAGGAGCCGGAAGCGGCCCGTGTCGTGATTTGCGGCGGGGGCAATATCGGGCTTTATGTCGCCAAAGCACTCGAACAGCGTCAATCCGGCACGAAGATCAAGCTGATCGAAGCGTCGCGGGAGCGGGCGATGGCCGTTGCCGATGAGCTGAAGCGATCGGTCATCCTGCATGGCAGTGCGCTGGATCAGACGATCCTGAATGAAGCCGATGCCGGCGACGCCGATACGATCGTGGCTCTTACCAACGAGGATGAAGTCAATATTCTGTCGTCTGTCATGGCGAAGAAACTTGGCTGCAAGCGGTCCTTGTCGCTTCTGAACAACCCGAGCTACCCGGCTTTTGCCAATGCCTTGGGGATCGATGCGTTCATCAATCCGCGCGCCGTTACAATCTCGCGTATTCTGCAACACGTACGTCGTGGCCGCATCCGGGGCGTTCATTCGCTTCAGAACGGTGCTGCTGAGATTGTAGAGGCGGAGGCGCTTGATACGTCGCCGCTGGTCGGCAAGCCGCTTCGGGTCATTGATCTTCCGTCCGGCATCCGCATTGGTGCGGTTTTCCGCGGTGGTGAGGTGCTTACGCCCAACGGAGACCTTCAAATCCAGGCACAGGATCGTATCGTGATCTTCGCAGTTGCGAACCGTGTGCGTCAGGTCGAACAAATGTTCCGTGTGAGTCTTGACTTCTTTTAAGGCTGACTGGCTTCTTTCTGACCTTGCTTTTGTGTGATCAAAAGGCCAAAACTTTCAAAAATACCAATCGGTTCGTTTCGAACCGTCCTGTCCTGGAGGAACCATGAGCCGGATTGCCTATGTCAACGGCCAATATGTTCGTCACGCCGATGCTGCGGTGCATGTTGAAGACCGCGGATATCAATTTGCCGATGGCGTTTATGAAGTCTGTGAAGTCTGGCAAGGCAAGATTGTCGACGTGCCACGGCATTTGGATCGCCTCGGCAGATCCCTGAGCGAGCTGCGTATCGACTGGCCGATGGCGCGCAAGGCCGTGGAGTTCGTGCTTCATCAGGTGGTTCGTCGGAACCTTGTCCGCAACGGACTGGTCTATATTCAGGTGACGCGCGGTGTTTCCAAGCGTGATCATTTCTTCCCGCCTGCACATGTGGCGCCGTCGATCGTCGTGACGGCCCGTTCGTCCAGCCCAGCCGCTGCGCAAGCGCAGGCGGAACAGGGTATTTCGGTTGTCAGCTATCCTGAAAACCGGTGGCCGCGCGTCGATATCAAGACGGTCGCTCTTTTGCCGAACGTGCTGGCGAAGCAGAACGCCAAGGAACACGGTGGCAAGGAAGCCTGGTATGTGGACGCCGATGGCAATGTCACCGAGGGCGGATCGACCAACGCCTGGATCGTCACCAAGGAGGGCGTTCTGGTTACCCGGCCGGCTGAAAGCGGCATCCTTCGGGGAATAACCCGCGCAGTGATTCTGGATCTCATACAAAAGGAAGGGCTGACGTTTGAGGAAAGGCCGTTTAGCCTAGAGGAAGCGTTCGACGCGAAGGAGGCCTTCGTTACGGCGGCCACTACTGTCGTGATGCCGGTGACACGTTTGGATGGCAAGATTATCGGAAACGGTCATCCTGGATACGTTGCAACCCGATTGCGCGAATTGTTCCATACTGCTACTGATTTGCAGGCGGTATGAGTCGATTGGCCTCATTGGGCCGAAAATTCGAAACTGTTTCAGACCGAGGCAGACGGTCTTGACTGGTGGGCTACACGAAAAGCGGGCGGTGCGTCAAACCTTAGCCTTTGATACTGAACGGCTTTTGACGGTATGCTGCTGAAACGCCGGATGCTCGGCCGCATCCGGGGCAAATAGGATAAAAAGACTGATGGCTGAGCGCGCACAAAATCTTCAAGACACTTTTCTAAATCACGTTCGCAAGCAAAAGACTCCTCTGACGATTTTTCTGATCAACGGTGTGAAGTTGCAGGGTGTCGTGACATGGTTCGACAACTTCTGCGTTCTGCTGCGTCGTGATGGGCACTCCCAGCTTGTTTACAAACATGCGATTTCCACAATTATGCCAAACGGACCTGTTCAACTGTTCGATCAGGCAGAGGAAAACGCTGAAAAGGCAAGCTGATTGAAACCGAAGTCTCGCGCAGACGATTTTTCTAAATCCAATGGTTCCGAAGAACCTGGCCAGAAATCGCTACGGATAAAGGATACTGGGGTTGACCGTCTGCCCCAGCCCTTTCGTGCAATGATTTTGGAGCCGGTTCTACAACTGCGTGGCGAATCCAGCCAGGCAGACCTTCGTGGTAACCGCAGTCCGGAAGCACGTCTGGAAGAAGCGCTCGGTCTGAGCGCCGCCATCAATCTCAATATCGCCCATTCCGGTGTTGTCCGGGTCAATAGCCCCAAGCCTGCGACGCTGTTCGGAGACGGCAAGGTCGCCGAACTCGCCGGTATCGTCGCGAGCGAGGATCTCGATCTCGTCGTCATCGACCATCCTCTCACTCCTGTTCAGCAGCGCAACCTTGAACGCCGTCTCAAGACGAAAGTGATCGACCGCACCGGTCTGATCCTGGAAATCTTCGGTGACCGGGCGCGCACCAAGGAAGGTCGGCTTCAGGTCGATCTCGCGCATCTGACCTGGCAGAAAAGCCGTCTCGTGCGGTCCTGGACCCACCTTGAACGTCAGCGTGGCGGGGCAGGGTTCATGGGCGGTCCCGGCGAAACTCAGATCGAGGCTGACCGCCGCCAGATTCAGGATCGTATCATTGCGCTGCAGAAGCAGCTTGAACAGGTTCGCCGGACGCGTGACCTGCACCGCAAGAAGCGCAAGAAGATCCCGCAGCCGGTTGTCGCGCTGGTTGGTTATACCAACGCCGGAAAATCGACGCTGTTCAACCGGATGACCGAGTCCGACGTTTTTGCCAAGGATCTCCTGTTTGCGACGCTCGATCCGACGTTGCGCAAGGTCGCCTTGCCCCATGGCAAGGAAATTATCCTGTCGGACACGGTCGGCTTCATTTCTGACCTTCCGACCCATCTGGTGGCTGCTTTCCGGGCGACACTGGAAGAGGTTCTGGAAGCGGATCTCATTCTGCATGTGCGGGACATTTCGCATCCAGATACTGAAGCACAGGCCGAGGACGTCAAGAAGACGCTGACGGATCTTGGTGTCGATGCCTTGACGGGCGCGCCGATCATCGAAGTGTGGAACAAGATCGATTGTCTCGATCCGGCCTACCGCGAAAAGTTGCTGGAGGACGCGGGCGATGAGGGGCCGATCGCCCTTTCCGCGTTGACGGGCGAGGGCATAGAGCAGCTTTATACCCGTGTCGATACCTTCATGGCGCAGCATGACGACATTCTGACCGTGAAGATACCTGTGGCTGACGGCGCGCTGCTGGCGAAACTCTATCAGATGGCCGAAGTGCTGGAACGCACAGATGCCGAGGACTTCGTGACGGCGGAAGTGCGCGTTTCCGACAAGCAGCGCGGCCCGTTCCGCGAGCTTTATGCGGCTTATCTTTAGCCAGAGCGTGTCGCGTTTAAGTGAATAAATCTTTTATCGGTTTTTGCGCTGAAATCTCTGATTTCAGACGATGAAAAGTGAATCCGATAAAATGCGACATGCTCTCGTCAGGCAAAAGCGGTCAAAATCGGTATGAGCCGGGAGGATTATTTGGTCTTCGCGGCTTGCCAGGCCGCTTCCATTTCGTCCAGCATCATCGCTGCAAGCGTTGTGCCCGTCTGTACCGCTTGGTCTTCAATGGCCGCAAAGCGCTTGCGGAACTTCCGGTTGGTGCGGCGAAGAGCTTCTTCCGGATCAATGTCCAGGTGCCGGGCAAGGTTGGCGAGGGCAAACAACGTATCGCCGAGTTCATCGGAGATCCGGTCCTTGTCTGGGGAGGGCTTGGCGAGTTCCTCGTCCAACTCGTGTGTTTCTTCTCGGATCTTGTCGAGGACAAGTCTGGCGTCGTTCCAGTCGAAACCTACCTTTGACGCGCGCCGCTGCAGCTTTTCGGCCTCCTGAAGGGCAGGGAAGGCAGTTGGTATGTCATCGAGAAAGCCCTGTTGTTCTTCCTCAATACCGAGTGCCTGCTTGGCTGCGCGCTTTTCTGCCCGTTCTTCGGCCTTGATTCGTTCCCAGATCCCTTTGACATGCTCCGCCTTCTCACCATTCTCGTCACCAAAAACATGAGGGTGCCGGCGGATCAGTTTTTTCGTGATGGCTTGCACCACATCGCCAAAGTCAAAGTGGTCTTCTTCTTCCGCCATCCGTGCATGGTAGACCACCTGCAGCAGCAGATCGCCGAGCTCCTCGCGAAGCTCCACCAGATCGTTCTTGGCGATGGCATCCGCGACTTCGTAGGCCTCTTCCAGCGTATAGGGCGCGATGGTTGCGAAGGTCTGTTCCAGATCCCAGGGGCAACCGGTCACAGGCGTTCTGAGCGCGGCCATGATTTCAATCAGGCGGGAGATATCTCGGCTGGGAGTCATGGAGGGAAAGCATCCTGTCTTCTTGTGATCCTGGATGACGCCTTTTGGCATATCCAGGATCACAAGTGGAGAGAGAATTCACCCCCTGACAGACGGATGCCAGAAAGTGACTGCGCGTTCCAGAAGTGCGACGAGGCCGTAGAAGAGCGAGCCGGCGAGGGCCGCGACGGCGATTTCCGCCCAGACCATATCAACGTTCATCCGGCCGACTTCCGTGGAAATGCGGAAGCCCATGCCGACGATTGGCGTCCCGAAAAATTCGGCCACAATGGCCCCGATCAGGGCCAGCGTCGAATTGATCTTCAGCGCGTTGAAGATGAAGGGCATGGCCATCGGCAAGCGCAGCTTGAAGAGCGTCTGCCAGTAGTTGGAGGCGTAGGTGCGCATCAGGTCGCGTTGCATGGCATCTGACGCGGCGAGACCAGAGACGGTGTTCACCAGCATCGGGAAGAAGGTCATGATGATCACGACAGCGGCCTTGGACGGCCAGTCGAAGCCAAACCACATCACCATGATGGGGGCAACGCCGATGATCGGCAGGGCGGACACCAGATTGCCGATCGGCAGCAGGCCCCGGCGCAGGAACGGCACCCGGTCCACCAGAATTGCGGTGATGAAGGCAGAACCGCAGCCGATGGCATAGCCGGCCAGAACGGCCTTCAGGAACGTCTGGCGGAAATCAGCCCACAGCGTTGGACCGGAATTGGTCAGGCGAACCCAGATTTCGGAAGGTGCCGGCAGCAGAACCTTCGGAATGCCGGCGCCGGTCACGATGACCTGCCATAGCGCCAGGAGGGTAATCCCAAAGAGTGCCGGAATGGCGAGATTGATGAGCCTGGTCGCGAGTGGCGACAGGTGGCGCCACGTGGCAAGCCGTTCGACGAACAGCCAGGACGCCGCCCAGGTTGCCGCTACAAGAGCCCAGAAACCGAGCGTGGCTTGTCCGGCATGTTGGGAAGAGGTCGCGATCAGAAGCCAGGCGGCGATCGCGGTGACGATACCCAGGATAATATCGCCCAGGGGATTGCGCATGAAGCCAAGCTCGTAGCGCACCCCGGCAATCGCCAGGATAACGAGGCAAAGGGCGAGCCGTGGAACGTCCATGACGCCGTAGTCAGGGCCAAAGATCGGGCTGAACAGGCCGACGACCACCATGGCGACGATGAACCAGGCCAACAGAGCCGGCATATCCAGGCGGCTTTTTTTCTCTGTCATGGTGCTCATCCGGCCATCCCCATGCGTTTCAGCGTGCGCTTTTCGATCACGCCAATCAGCGCAACCAGAGACCCTGCCAGGAAGGCGGCCATCAGAAGGGCCGACCAGATCTGCACGGTCTGGCCATAGTAGGACCCGGCAAGCAGTCGCGCGCCGAGACCGGCAACGGCACCTGTCGGCAATTCACCGACGATGGCGCCAACAAGGGAGGCCGCCATGCCGATTTTCATGGAGGTGAAAAGATAGGGGACCGCATAGGGCAGGCGCAATTTCCAGAAGGCCTGGATGCGCGTTGCCGAATAGGTGTGCATCAGGTCCATGTGGATGACTTCCGGCGACCGCAATCCTTTCACCATGCCAACCGTGACGGGGAAAAAGGACAGGTAGGTGGAAATCATGGCTTTCGGCAGCAAGCCGGAGATGCCGACCGCGTTCAGGACCACGATGATCATGGGGGCGATGGCGAGAATGGGGATGGTCTGCGAGGAAATCACCCACGGCATCAATGACTTGTCGAGCACACGTGAATGCACGATGCCAATCGCCAGGAGAATGCCGAGCGTTGTGCCGATCAGAAACCCGAGGAGCGTTGAGGAGAGCGTGATGCCGGTATGGTAGACCAGCGACCGTTTGGATGTGATCTTCTTGTTGACCGTCGTGTCCCAGATTTCGACGAGCACCTGGTGCGGTGCAGGCAGGACCGGGCGTTCCTGGAAAAGCGTGTCCGTGACAAGCTGTGAAAAGCTGACATCGCTTTGTCCGGCGCGCGCGTATATGTCCTGCTGGAACTGCGTGTTGAGTGCGACGGCGGAGATGTACCAAAGCGCTATGATGGCCAGCACCACCACGGTGACCGGGCCGATGGTGCCGGACATCAGGCCGGCAAAGGGGTTCATGCTACGGGTCTGTGATAGAGAGGCGTCGGTCATGTATCCGTGCCTTTCCCGTTGTGGCGCTCAGGCATTGCCCAGACCTGGCTGTGAGACCCATCAAAGACATGGAGTGCTTGGTCGGGCGCGAGGTCTACAAATGTCGCAGGTCGGTTCCTTCTAGTCTTCATAGGAGTGCCCCGCCTTCAGGCCTTCGCGGACCCGGTGTGCGACCTTGAGGAACTCTGGCGTTTCGCGGATATCAAGACTGCGTTCGCGCGGAAGGTCGCTTTCGATCACGTCGTAGATACGCCCGGGGCGAGGACACAGCACGACGATCTTTGTCGACAGGAACACGGCCTCGGGGATCGAGTGGGTAACGAAAACCACGGTCTTGTTGGTCTTGGCCCAGAGCTGCAGGAGTTGCTCGTTGAGGTGGTCACGGACGATCTCGTCGAGAGCGCCGAATGGCTCGTCCATCAGGAGCAGATCCGGCTCGACCGCAAGGGCACGGGCGATGGACGCGCGCTGCTGCATGCCGCCGGAGAGCTGCCAGGGATACTTCTTTTCAAAGCCGGTCAGGTTCACCAGCTCCATGTTGCGGGAAATGCGCTGTTGCTGCTCGGCTTTCGAAAGCCCCATGATTTCGAGTGGCAACGCGACATTCTTGGCAATCGTTCGCCAGGGGTAAAGGGCTGCAGCCTGGAAGACATAGCCATAAGCCCGGTTGAGACGGGCCTGTTCCGGAGAGACACCGTTGACCGAGATGGAGCCGGCTGTCGGTTTTTCAAGATCGGCGATGACCCTGAGCAAGGTGGTCTTGCCACAACCCGACGGTCCGATGAAGGAAACGAAATCGCCTTCCTCGATCTTCAGATCGATGTCCGAAAGCGCGTTAACCGGTCCGTCGTTGGTCTCGAAGGTCAGCGAGAGGTTCTCGATATCGATCACCCGGTTCGGGCTGGCGCTTTGTTTGTTTACCACCATTTCGGTGTCCTTTGCGCTGGCAAGTGCAGTCATCAAGTTCCTCGCGGCACGAGTCACGTCCGGTTCGACACATTCGTTTCTTGAAAGCCCCCGCCCGTCTGACGGGCGGGGGCGGATTGGATCAGACGCCGCTCGCGGGAATGCCGGTGCGTTCCACTTTACGCGGTGCCGTCAGTTCCTTCCACGTGCTAAGCGCCTTGTTGACGGCCTGATAGGGTTTGCGCGCGACGAACTCGCCGTGTCCCTGGCTGTGATTGACCGTGCCATCTTCCACGGCCACGCGGCCACGGGTCAGCGTATAGCGCGGCAGCCCTTTGACGGCCTTGCCTTCGAAGACGTTGTAGTCGATGGCCGACTGCTGGCTGGACGCGGAGATGGTTTTGGATTTCTCCGGGTCCCAGACAACAAGATCCGCATCTGCTCCAACCAGAATTGCACCTTTTTTCGGATAGATATTCAGGATCTTTGCGATATTGGTTGAAGTCACCGCGACGAACTCGTTCGGCGTCAACCGGCCAGTGTTCACCCCATAGGTCCACAGCATCGGCATGCGGTCTTCCAGACCACCGGTGCCGTTCGGGATCTTGGTGAAATCGCCGACACCGGTGCGTTTCTGATCAGTCGTGAAGGCGCAATGGTCGGTCGCAACCACTTGCAGCGAGCCGGAGGCAAGACCTGCCCAGAGACTGTCCTGGTGTTTCTTGTCGCGGAAGGGAGGCGACATCACCCGGCGGGCAGCGTGGTCCCAATCGGCGTGCTTGTATTCGCTGTCATCGAGCGTCAGGTGCTGGATAAGCGGTTCACCATAGGCCCGGATGCCATTCTGGCGGGCTCGGCGAATGGCTTCATGTGCCTGCTCGGAAGACGTATGAACGATATAGACCGGCACGCCGGCCATGTCCGCGATCATGATTGCACGGTTGGTGGCTTCGCCTTCCACTTCCGGCGGACGGGAATAGGCATGGGCTTCCGGGCCGTTGTTGCCTTCCGCAAGCAGCTTTTGCTGCAAAGTGGCGACCACATCGCCGTTTTCCGCGTGTACCAGCGGCAGAGCGCCGAGTTCGGCACAGCGCGAGAACGAAGCGAACATTTCGTCATCATTCACCATCAGCGCGCCCTTGTAGGCCATGAAGTGCTTGAAGGTGTTGATGCCCTTTTGCTGGACGACGGTCTGCATGTCATTGAAGACCTGTTCGCCCCACCAGGTGATCGCCATGTGGAAGGAATAGTCGCAGTGGGCCATCGACGACTTGTTGTCCCACATCTGCAAAGCTTCCAGCAGGGACTGGCCGGGCGAGGGCAGGGCAAAATCGACGACCATGGTGGTGCCGCCTGCCAGCGCTGCGCGCGTACCGCTGTCGAAATTGTCTGAAGAGAAGGTGCCCATGAAGGGCATTTCCAGGTGCGTGTGCGGATCGATACCGCCCGGCATGATGTAACAGCCGGTCGCATCCAGGGTTTCGTCGCCGGACAGGTTGGGTCCGATTTCGACAATCCTGCCGTCTTCGATTTTCACATCGGCTTCGTAGGACAGATCGGCGGTGACAACCGTTCCGCCCTTGATCACTTTGCTGGCCATTTGTGGTCCCCTTCTGGTTTGTTCACTTGCCCGGCGGTAATTGCCCGAAACCTTGGCGGTCGCCCGCCTCACGGACAAAATTCTACCGGCGCCGTCAGATCCCTGTCTTTCAGGATCATGGTGATGTTCTGTTGAGCGGCGGCCTTGCAGGCTTCTGGAAAGTCTATTGGCCGGTCCGTGTACTCAGCATCGAAAATTGGTTTGTCTTCGCGGACATAGGCGCCGACATCCGCGCACCATTTGTCCTGATAACAGCTTTCGGCGATCAGGAAGTCCATGTGTCCGATCAGGTCGGCTGTCAGATCGGGTACGTTCTTCTGCCCTATGGCGAGATCGAGAGAATGTGCGATGGCCGCCAACCGTGCGACATAGGCAACGATGTCGTCCGCGGTAATCGGAAACCCGCTGTCGTTATCATGAACGTCCATGTTGTCGGGCTCGATAGCGTCGAAACCCTGGTCCTTGCAGGCTTCGAACCGCGCCTTCATGATCGGAAGCAGGATATCGAGACGGCGGACATCCAGAAATCGCTCGTCTGGCCAGTCCTCATACGTCTTGCCCAGCACGTCGTCCGGAAATGCCCTGGTATCCGCGGAGCCTTTTTCCAGCGTGCCGATGCTGACGTAGCATATGGTGCGGACACCCCTCTGCCTGAGAGCAGCCAGGTCTTCCGATGTCACCAGATCGGGATGCAGGTCCATTACCCTGACCTGTCTGTCGAGATCGACCGGTTCGGTGAGCTGCCAATCCCAGGTGTCGCCAACAGAGAAGGCACAGGCAGGTGCCGCGACCAAGAACTGGCCGCAGAACATTGCCAATGCCTTTCCGTTTGCCTGCATCTATTTGCCATTCCTTGGTTTTGGTCCCGGGACCTGTTCGGGACAGCTTGGTACCTGGGCAGGATCGGCGGTCATCTGACGCTGGTCTGCCGATCTGTTGTTATTCCACGATCTCTGCCGTCTCGACGACCGCATGGAACAGGACGTCCGCACCGGCTTTTGCCCAATCCCTGGAGATCTCTTCCGCCTCGTTGTGTGACAGGCCGTCGACGCAGGGGCACATGATCATCGCGGTCGGTGCGACCTTGTTGATCCAGCAGGCGTCGTGTCCGGCACCGGAAATGATGTTCTGGTGGGAATAGCCAAGGCGCTCAGCTGCGTTGCGGACGGCTTCGACGCACCCCTTGTCGAATTCTACAGGGTCGAACCCTCCGACTTTTTCGAACTCGACCTCCAGTCCCATGTCGTCGCAGATTTTCTGGGCGCCTGTCTTCAGGCGGTCTTCCATATCCTTGATGACGGCAATGTCGGGAGAGCGGAAATCTACTGTAAAGACGACCTTGCCGGGGATCACGTTTCGAGAGTTCGGGTAAACGTCGATATGACCGGCAGCGCCAACCGCATGCGGCGCGTGCGACCAGGCGATCTCGTCGACCAGCTGCAGGATGCGGGCCATGCCGAGGCCGGCATTCTTGCGCATGGGCATAGGTGTGGAGCCTGTATGGCTATCCTTGCCCGTAACCGTCACCTGGGTCCAGGAGAGGCCCTGGCCATGGGTTACAACGCCGATGTCCTTGCCTTCGGCTTCCAGGATCGGGCCCTGCTCGATGTGCAGTTCGAACATGGCGTGCATCTTGGTCTTGCGGGCACCGACCTCTTCATCACCAACCCAGCCGATGCGTTTCAGTTCATCGCCGAATTTCAGGCCTTCGTGGTCGGTCCGGTCATAGGCCCAATCCTGGGTGTGAACTCCGGCGAAGACACCGGACGCAAGCATTGCCGGAGCAAAGCGGGTGCCTTCCTCGTTGGTCCAGTTGGTGACCACGATCGGGTGCTTTGTCTTGATGCCGAGGTCATTCATGGTGCGGATGACTTCCAACCCGCCGAGCACGCCCAGAACGCCGTCGTATTTACCGCCGGTCGGCTGTGTATCGAGGTGGGAGCCGACATAGACAGGCAGGGCGTCCGGGTCTGTTCCCGGACGCGTCATGAACATGTTGCCCATGGTGTCGACAGCCATGGTCATGCCGGCTTCCTCGCACCATTTCTGGAACAGCTTGCGGCCCTCGGCGTCGGCGTCCGTCAGGGTCTGGCGATTGTTACCGCCGGCAACACCCGGGCCGACCTTGGCCATCTCCATCAGACTGTCCCAGAGGCGTTCTGCGTTGATCCTCAGGTTTTCGCCGGGGGCTGCCATGTTTGTGTCTCCTAAAACGTGTCTTTGTCTCTGGTCTTGCCGGATATCAGTCCCGCATATCAGTCGATGGCGTTCAGCACGCTGCGCAGCTTGCCGAACAGTTCGTCGATCTGTTCCTTCGAAATAATCAGGGGCGGGGACAGGGCGATGATATCGCCGGTGGTCCGGATCAACAGTCCGTCGTCATAAGCCTTCAGGAAGGCCGAGAACGCCCGCTTGGTCGGCTCGCCGGCAATCGGTGTCAGCTCGATTGCGCCAATCAGGCCGAGATTGCGAATGTCGATGACATTCGGACAATCCTTCAGCGAATGCAGGCCGTCTTCCCAGTATTGTGCAAGGTCGGCGGCGCGTGTCAGCAGGCCTTCTTCCTCATAGGTGTCGAGCGTGGCAAGTGCAGCGGCGCAGGCGAGGGGATGCGCGGAGTAGGTGTAGCCGTGGAACAGTTCGATAATATGTTCCGGACCGGTCATGAACGTATGATAGATGTCCGAGGTACAGAACACGGCTCCCATGGGAACGACGCCGGAGGTCAGGCCCTTCGCCGTGGTGACGAGATCTGGTGTGACGCCGAAGAAATCTGTCGCGAATGGCGATCCCAGACGGCCGAAACCGGTGATGACCTCATCGAAAATCAGCAGAATGCCGTGCTGCGAGCAGATTTCGCGCAGGCGCTCCAGATACCCCTTCGGCGGAATCAGAACGCCGGTCGAACCGGCAACGGGTTCGACGATGACTGCGGCGATTGTCGACGGGTCGTGGAGCTGGATGATGCGGATCAGCTCTTCGGCATATTCGGCGCCGTTTTCCGGCATGCCGCGGGAGAATGCGTTGCGCTCGGGATCGTGCGTGTGGCGCATGTGGTCAACGCCGGTGAGCATTGTGCCGAAGGTCTTGCGGTTGGAAACGATGCCGCCGACCGAGATGCCGCCAAAGCCGACACCATGATACCCGCGCTCGCGGCCAATCAACCGGGTACGGGTGCCCTGACCGATGGCGCGCTGATAGGCGAGCGCGATCTTCAGTGCGGTGTCGACACTTTCCGACCCGGAGTTGGTGAAAAAGACATGATCCAGCGGAGAGGGCATCATCGCCGCGAGACGGGCTGCCAGTTCAAAGGCCTTGGGATGACCCATCTGAAAAGCGGGCGCATAATCAAGCTCGGCAATCTGCTTCTGGACCGCTTCAACCACCTTGGGCCGAGAGTGCCCGGCATTGCAGCACCAGAGACCCGCCGTGCCGTCGAGCACCTGGCGGCCGTCGGCGGTGGTGTAGTGCATGTCCTTGGCCGAAACGAACATGCGCGGGGCCTGTTTGAACTGCCGGTTGGCCGTGAACGGCATCCAGAAAGCTTCGAGATTATTGGTGGCAGCCTGGCTCGATGCTGACATACGTCCTCCTTGCGACCCTTCGTGATGGAAGCGGCCGACTGTTGCTAATTTGTGATGGAAGGAATAGCACGCGCACTGCGTCAACGGCAGTGCTGACTGCGCTGGTCCTCTCCCCACACTGTTCCCTGGCGTTCCGGATGGGCTTTTGCCTCTTTCCCGTGCGCCGTAATCCTCTGTCTGGCCTTGCAGCCTGTCCGGGTTTGCCCGGATTTATGGAGTGGCCGGAGGCTGCCGTTTGTTCAAGACATCCCCATTGCGAGGGACGGATCAATCGACTAGCCTTCTGACCATCTGGTCAATTTACCCTAGGAGGGATTTGACCAAATGGTCAAGATGCAAATCCGGTCGTCATGACTAATTTCTGGTCATTCCTTCCGATGCCGCACTTGCCAAGCGTTGAAGCGGCTTAATTTCAAGAAATTATGCCGATATGAACTGGTAACAGGGCTGGGATCCTTCGGGGCAGGAAGCGGAACGGTAGATGGCGGATTTGGGCGGGCAATCACAGGCATCTTTTAAATCAGGCGGACTGAGCCGGATCCAGGAAAAGAACCGGTCCCTGATTCTGGAGGCCGCTCTCGGCGAGTTTTCCATGAAGGGATTTTCCGGTGCGACGGTTGAGCGGATTGCCGCGGATGCGGGGATGTCCAAGTCCAATCTGCTTTATTATTTCTCGTCCAAGGAAGCGATCTACAACGCGACACTGGCTCATATTCTGGAAGTGTGGCTGGCGCCCCTGAAGACGCTTAATCCGGACGGAGAGCCGGCGCAGGAACTGGCTGCCTATATCCGTCAGAAGATTGAGATGTCGGCGAGATTTCCAGAGGCATCGCGGCTGTTCGCCAACGAGGTGATGCAGGGTGCACCACAGATTTTGCCGATCCTGCAAACGGACCTCAAGCGACTTGTTGCCGAGAAAAGCCAGGTGATCGAAGACTGGATTGCGGCGGGCAAGATGCGCAGTGTCGATCCCGTGCATCTCATTTTCACGATCTGGGCGACCACGCAGCATTACGCCGATTTTTCGGTACAGATAAAGGCGCTGACCGGAAAGGATCTCTCGGACGCAGACTTCCAGGCCGAAACGGAAACCGCTGTGACGACGCTTATCCTGAACGGTGTCGGCCTGAGTTTGCCAACTGAAGGCGGTTCGGCGGCATGAGCGACAGGACTGATGATCCTTATGCTGCATCAAAGATTGCGGTGACCGGACGGCTGTTCATCCTCAAGGAGGATCTCACCGAAGATTTCATACGCGCGTCCGGGCCAGGTGGGCAGAACGTCAACAAGGTGTCGACGGCCGTTCAGCTCCGGTTTGACCTTGCTGGTAATGACACGCTGCCTGAGGACGTCAAGGCGCGGGCTGCAAGGCTTGCCGGAAGCCGGTTGACACTCGGCGGCGAGATTGTCTTGCAGGCAGACCGGTTCCGGACACGCGAACGGAACCGGGAAGACGCGCTGGAGCGTCTGCTGGACTTGCTTCGAAAGGCGACGGAAAAACCCAAGCCGCGCAAGGCGACGAAACCAACCCTCGGGTCCAAAAAACGCCGTCTTGATGCCAAGAAACAGCGTGGCCAGATCAAGAAGATGCGCGGCCGTTCAGCGGGTTACGACGGTTAGCAAGCCTGAACTGATTGCTTCTTCAGCGGCACCACTCATTGCAACAGATATGCATATGCGCTGCTGAACGTGCTTCATATCCGCTCGTGTTTCATTTCATTTAGGACAAGATAGAGCGCCTATCTCTGCCTTGAACGCGTGCTGGTAGTCTCTCAGATATCCCGCCTGGATCGAGCGATGCCATGGGCAATCAGGCGATCGATGATTTCCGGATAGTTGATACCGCTTGCCGCCATCGCTTTGGAGTACATGCTGATATTCGTGAAGCCCGGGATGGTGTTGAGTTCGTTGATGAGGACATTCATGTCCTGCGTCAGGAAAAAATCCACACGGGCCATTCCATCGCAACCGAGCGCCCGAAAGGCTTTTGCCGCGAGATCTTTCATCCGGTTCTCTACCTCGCCGGGCAGTTCCGCCGGCACTTTCAAGGCTGCGCCGTCCTCGTCGACATATTTTGCGTCGTAGGTATAAAAGCCGTGGCTTTCGGCAGGTACGATTTCTCCAGGCCGGGAGACAAACAGCGTACCATCGCATTCTTCCAGAACCGCAAACTCGATCTCTCTCCCAAGGACAAATTCCTCGGCCAGAAGCTTGTTGTCGTGCTTGAACCCTTCCTGTACGGCGGCCTTAAAGTCGGCCGCGGTCATAACCTTGCTGACACCCACCGAGGAGCCCTGCCGTGCAGGCTTGATGAAAATCGGCAGGCCAAGGTCCTTCTTCAGAGTCTCGAAAGCGGGAACTTCATGCGGGTGGATGGTTATCGACCGGGCAGCCGGGAGGCCGGCCTCGATCAGGAGCCGTTTGGCCAGATCCTTGTCGAGCGCGTTCGCCGACCCGGCAATACCGCATCCAACAAGAGGCACCCGTGCCACCTCAGCAAGCCCTTGAACCGCGCCATCTTCACCGTGGAGACCGTGGAGAACCGGAAACAGTGCATCGAGGTTTGCAAGATCATGGGAGCGGCCACCTTCGTCCAGTGCAACCACCCGACCCATGCCGCCCGGAACAAGGCAGATTTCAGTGCCAGTAGAGGGCCGGGTCAGCTTTCCATTTTCAAACCGGCTCACCAGCCATTGCCCCTCCAGGGTGACATAGATGGGCACGGCATCGTACTTGGAAGGATCAAGCGCATGCATGACGTTGGTGGCGGAAAGAACCGAGACTTCGTGTTCGGCAGAGCGGCCACCGAAGAGGATGGCAACACGGAGCTTCTGAGATTGAGGGGCCAAAAACGTCTCCAGTAGAATCGCATAAGAAAATTGAACTTCTCATCAGCGATAGCGCGATAATATGGTGCCGCAAAGTCTGACGTCCGCTGATGCAAGGATTTTACCAGGCTGGATGCTGCTCGCGGTGGAAATGAATGTCGGATGTTGACCGTATGGTATTGGTTGTTTCGCATCCGTTGCTTTTGAATCGATTCAATAGTCATGCTGTCACGGTCTTTGAATCAGACCTTCTGACACCAAAAATCTTCTCAAGAAATTCGTGAAATGAAAACCGATCTTCGTAAAACATATACCTCAGCAAACAAGGCGGCCTGGAATGCTTCAGCATCGCTTCACGGCAGTGGAGAGCATTGGAACCTTTTGCTGGAGAAGGCTTCGAAACCCGGGTTCAACCTGCTGGACGAGCACCTGACAGCGACTTTGAAACGTTTGGATCCGAGAGGAAAAACAGCCGTTCAAATTGGTTGCAACAACGCCCGCGAGTTGTTGTCACTTGCGTCCCTTGGCATTCGGCCGGTACTGGGGATTGATCAATCCGGTGAGTTTCTGGCGCAAGCCCGCCAGCTCGCTGCCGCAGCCGATTTGGCACCTCGCTTCCTGGAAGCCGATATCTACGATTTACCGGAAGATGTTGGCAGTTACGATTTGGCCCTTATCACCATCGGTGTATTGAACTGGATGCCTGATCTAATTGGCTTTTTCCGCATTTTGGCCGATCTCCTGACACCTGGTGGGGCACTGGTGATCTACGAGACGCATCCGTTTCTCGAAATGTTCGATCCGGACAGCAAGACGCCATACGAACCTGCATTCAGTTATTTCGACCGTCGGCCTCAACCGGTATCCGACGCCATCAGTTACGATGGCAAGAACCACGGCAAGGGGGAAACCGGTTATTGGTTCATTCATTCACTCGGTGAAATTGTCAGTGCCGCCGCAGTGTCCGGGCTGCAAATCATTGAATTGAAAGAATGCGGGCATTCAATTCGTGAGCCGGAATACGACCTTTATGAAAACCGCGAGGCTCAGGTGCCCATGACATACAGTCTGGTTGCTGCAAAGGGACAGATGCCACGAACCGACTGATTGTGTACCGGCAGACACAACAGACGCGTTTTGTAACGCCAGTTCAACCTGGAACGGACCGGGAGGAGAGGGGGGGCTCTGGAAAACACTATGCTGAGTGTTTCGCACCTATCATCATGGGGCGTATCAGGCCCCAAGGTGTTTCCTGAGGCTGCCCGAACTCCCGAAATCCTGCCTTCCTGTACGCCGAGATGGCACGAGAGTTATCCGGGTGAGGATCGGTTGCAACGACCGGGGCGCCTTCTTCAAACAGTGTCCTCAAGTGCTGCGAAATGAAAGCCGGGCCATGACCATTGCCGGTCAGGTCAGGCTCTCCAATATACTGGTCGATGCCACGAGCGCCTTTTGGAAGCTCGTAAAAATGATGATCTTCCCAACCATGGACCATGTAGTCCTGAATGTAGGCAAAGGGGCGCTCAGCGATAGAGACAATCCATCGTCTTACCCGCGGGTCTTTGAGTTTTTGCTCGGTGTAGGGCTCAACCGTGTCCCACCATTTCCGCACATGCGGCTGGGACTGCCACCCGGTCAGCAGACCAAAATCGGCTGGAGTCACCTTTCGGAAAGCGTAGCGATCAGTCTCAGACATGGACGTTACATATCATATGATTACCGATGCAGGACGGCTTTGTGCCCGTCACATCGCGCAACTTTCCCGAAGTCCAAGCTGTGTGATGCAACTGCAATTCAAGAACAATAACTTGAGGATGTTCGCGAGGCACGTGTCATAGGGCATTGGAGCACCGCCAGGTTTTCCGTGAGGTGACGTCTTGAATGCCGGTGCTGGAAACGCAAATGGAAATTGACGAAAACACGGTGGCGAAGCTCCTTCATCAGCAGTTTCCTCATCTGAGCCATTTACCGATTGAG
This sequence comes from Roseibium aggregatum IAM 12614, assembly GCF_000168975.1. Taxonomy (GTDB): domain Bacteria; phylum Pseudomonadota; class Alphaproteobacteria; order Rhizobiales; family Stappiaceae; genus Roseibium; species Roseibium aggregatum. The sequence goes on along the minus strand of NZ_AAUW01000007.1, from coordinate 61,165 downwards.
CCCGTCAGGAAGCAGGGCTGGGACAATGTCACCTTCAGGCTTGGCGAAGCGCTTTCTGTGCGCTTGCCGAGCAATGCGTCCTATGCCGTTGCCGTGAGGAAGGAAGCAGAAGCCTTGGCGGTTCTCGGCGATCATCTGTCTGCAGAAGTGCCGAGTGTGGTTGCTGTCGGTGCGCCGTCCGACGCTTTTCCCCTGCCTTGGTCGATCCGGCGTTGGATCGTCGGAGAAACCCTGGAATCCGCCGAAGACGTAGATCAGGAGGCGTTTGCGACGTCTCTCGGCCGCGTTCTTTGTGAATTGAGAGCCATCGAGGCAGGGAATGGCCCGCTTGCGGGGAGGCACTCGTTTTATCGAGGGTGCCACCCAAGCGTCTATGGAGACGAAGTGCAACAGAGCCTGGACATCCTTGAAGGAAAAGTCGACAAGGCGAGATGCCTCGACATCTGGCAACAGGGTATGACATCGGCCTGGACAGACAGGCCGGTCTGGTTTCATGGAGACGTTGCGGTTGGCAATGTCATCGTCGCCGATAACTCCGTTAAAGCGCTCATAGATTTCGGATGCTGCGGCATTGGCGACCCGGCCTGTGACTTCGTTATGGCCTGGACCTATTTCGGGGACGAGGGCCGAAAAGCCTTCCGAGATGCTTGCGCAACAGACAAGCAGACCTGGCAGAGGGCGAGAGCGTGGGCGCTCTGGAAAGCTCTGGTTTGCCTGTCTGGTCTTTCAAGTCCCGACACCGATGGGACGCAAGCCAGAGCCTTGCAGGCAATCTGCAATGACACATAGCTCCCCATAAATGATCGTTGTTCAACAAGGGCTTGTAGGCGTGTTTTGAGCGGCAATTCGATGTCGTGGGGGCAGATCTTATCCAACAGGAAATTTTGATGCAAAGTTACACTTTCAGCCGGCACGTCGTTCTTTCCGGATGTTCTGGTGGAGGAAAATCGACGCTTTTGGCGGAACTTGCCAGCCGCGGCTTTCAGACTGTCCCAGAGCCGGGCCGCAGGATTGTCGCGGAAGAACAGCGCGGCGAAGGCAAGGCGCTTCCGTGGATCGATCTTGAGGCTTTCGCGCGGCGAGCTATCGACATGTCATCCCGAGACAGGGAGCGTTTTTCCAGTGCGGATCGCTGGGTCTTTTTCGACCGTGGCCTTATCGATGCAGCCGTCGCGCTGGAGCACGCAACCGGGACAGCCGCATCAGATAGTCTGAGCAAAACGGGCCGGTTTCATCGCCAGGTTTTTCTTACTCCGCCTTGGCCGGAGATCTACGAGACGGACAGCGAACGTCAGCATCATTTTGACGAGGCTCTTGCAGAATATCAGCGCTTGCTCGAGGCTTTCGAGCAGTTAGGTTATCACACAATCATTTTGCCAAAGATTGACGTCAAAAGCCGTGCGGACTTCGTTCTGAAACGTTTGTGCTGACTGCAGAGGTTCAAATTCGGCGTTCGGTCTTTTGTCGGCATAGCCTGTCACCGGATTTGAGAAAACCGGCGGAGATGTCGTGTTCCCAACGCTAAGCCTGAGGGAACTTACGGATCCGGTCGGTTGCTCACATGTTGTCAAAGCTGATTAGGGACGCGACATCGTCGGCCCGATAGAAATGCGACACTCAGACTTTGCCGCTCGCTGAAGCGGTCAGCACCCGATCCGACCGGCTGGGCCGGGTTGCAAGGGAGGTGAGGGGGCGGGTTTATGCCACATCCGGATTATTCAGCAGCCTGCATCCTAGCGAGCGCTTTCTGCCGTCTTGCGTTCACTTCAGGGTCGTTGGTGAAATCCGTTCGGCGTCCGGGCTTGCGGCCGCGCTTCTGATATCCGTTGCTCACGCTGCCGTCCGGGATGCCGAACATGTGATCCTTCTGACCGGCACGAGAAGGGCCGTGCCGACGCCGGTTCTGCTCCCGGCCTTCCTGCATCGCCGCCACGACCGACAGGATGTCGCCCAATCGCTTGTTCTCAACCACTCTGGTTCTGTGAACGGAGCGCAAGGTATCGAAGGTTCTGTATGGCAGAAGGGTGCCTTCGTGCACGATCTCCAGGCGGCCATCGGGATAGTCACAGACGATCACCTTCTGGCGGGGCAGCGTCTTGGCGTAATCCGTAGGATCCAGAATGAAAATCACCTTCTCATAGCGCAGCGTCAGGGCCTGCGACACCGTGCGGACCTCCTTCCGACACATTGCACCATCCAGGTTCTCATGAGCAGCCAAGGGCCGGTGCATGTCCTTGGGATTGCGCGGTTCCTTGCCAAAACGGCCATTGAAATCCGCAATGAACTCCGGTGCGAAAGCGTTGGCCTCTTCAAGCATGTTGATACCGCGCAATCGCAGTTCCTTCACCAGCCGGTCCTGAAGGGTCCGGTTGGCGCGCTCGACCCGGCCTTTGGCCTGCGGGGTATTGGCGCAGATGATGTCGATGTTGAGTTCGTAAAGCGCACGGCCGAATTGCGTCAGCCCGCTCGTCCGGTCCGTCTCGGATGCATGTGTAGTCCGGAAAACCCCATGCTTGTCGCTGTAGAATGCAAGCGGCTTTCCCCATTGTTCCAGATAGGCCTTGGTTGCCTGGAGGTAGTCGAAGGTGTTCTCGGATAACGCAAACCGCAGATGTAGCAGCTTGCCGGTCGCGTCGTCGATGTAGACGAGCAAGGCACATTTGGGACCGCGGTTCTCGAACCACCAGTGATGCGAACCATCGATCTGGATCAGCTCGCCGAAGCAATCACGCCGGCCGCGTGGCTGAAAGAGCCGCTGCTTGCGTTCGCGCCGCGATGTCCAAATACCGGCTTCGGTCATCCATTGGCGCAAGGTCTCTTTGCCGACGGCAATCTGATGAAGCTCGAGCAGCTTCTCACGGGCCAGAGTCGGACCGAAGTCGTGATACCGCTCTCGCACCAGATCAAGGACGGCATTGCGAAACTCTTCACTGTGACGCCGGTTGCTGGGTCGACCACGCTTGCCGGAAACAAGACCAGCGGCACCGTCACGCTCGTAAGCCTGCAAGAGACGATGAACCTGGCTTCGACTGAGGCTCAGCAGCCTGGCAGCGTCAACGACACTCAATCTTCGATTGCGGATCTTCTGGATGGCTTCCAGCCGGTTCAATTCATGTTGCGACATGGTGATCAAAGACATGGCGGCTCCGTCAGCACTCAGGCGTGTCGGGGCCAGTCTTCCTCCCAACGTTGACATTGACCAGCGTTAGACGGACGGGAAGTGTCGCATCTCTAACTGGCCCAAGTGTCGCATTACTAAATGGCTGCTATACATGTTGTTGTCACTAGCGAGAATGGTCACGATTTGTGCCGGGCAGAACGGTCACAAACAGGGCGGTGAACCGGGCAGGGCAGGAGCAAGGCTGACCGCCCGGAGACCCCACATATCGCAGGTCGGGGAAGCCTTGCGGGCAGGGGATTGATTGGAGCTTCTGGGCACCCTAGCGTGATGCCATGGACCCAATGATCTCCCTGCGCTCAGATATTGATCTCGCCGAGTATTCGCCGCTCATTCGAGGTATGGCGTTAAGCTTGTGCTATGCGCATGACAACCAGGGCATCGGCCTGACGCAGTCGGGAGCTTTAAACCGAAAGTTCGTCACCTGGGCTGCAGACGCCTTCAACTGGCCAGAGTACACCGTCAAGGAACTCTATGTCGTCAACAAGGTCCTGAATGAACAGGATATGCCACCCTTGTGGCCAATACACGCCTTGCTCAAGCACTTCAAACTGCTGCGACGGTCAAAGGGGCTTCTCAAGGCCACCAAAGCCGGCGTTAGTCTCGCAGAGCGTCCACGTGACCTGTTCGACCTCGTCGCACCTGTCTACCTGTACCGCTTCAACCACACACCTTATTTAGAGCGAACGGATACTCTACATCACTTTTGGCACGTTTTTCTCAATGTACTCAATCTCGAGGCCGAAGCCGGCTGCTCCTTGAGTAATCTTTTGAACGTGCTGTACGGGTGGGAAGAAACGGACAAATACGACCCCGACTTCAATGACAGGAAATATATGATCCGCCTTAACGTTCTCAGACCCTTGTGCTGGCTGGGTCTTCTACGCCATGACCGCAACGGCCTTGGTCTTTTCGAAGAGGGTACCTACTACAAAACACCTCTCTGGCAGGCATCGCTGCGCCTTGAAAGCGACCCCGAGGTTGGCAGTCGCCGCCTGAGTTGATGCCTCAAACGAGGTCCGTCTCCTCATTCCGCCGCTCAATCTTCGATCCCTTTTTCTGCCGCTTGGCAATGTACTTCGGATCGTCAAACAGGCTCGGCCGTCCACGCCTCTTTCCCCGACGTTTGTAGCCGCCTTTCTCGCTCGACGACTTGACCTTCGGCGGAGGCAGGTTGGCATCCTGCTGTTCCTTCACCCAGGACAGGACATCGCCGAGACGCTTGTTCTCGGTAATTGCCGCATGCGAAACCCGCTGGTCTTTGTCGAACACCTTGAACGGCAACGAAACTCCGTTCCAGAGCACCTCAAGACAACCGTCAGCAAATTGGCGCGTCTCGACATATTTGCCGGGCAGGGCGCTGGTCACCTCGTTCTCTTCCAGGATCAGCCGCTTGCGCTCGTAGGAAACCGCAAGTTGTGCGGTCACATAGCGTTTTTCCTTCCAGCACAGTATATCCTGAAGCCGGTCCGGCTCCACGTTCAGCGCCCGATGAAGATTGTCAGACCGTGCCGGAACCTTGGAAAACTGCGCGTTGTAGCGCTCGATGAATGTTGGCAGGAACGCGTTTGCATCTTCGATCGTGCCGATGTCAGCCAGCCTCAGGGCCTTGACCAAACGGTCCTGAAGGGTGCGGTTGGCCCGCTCGACGCGGCCCTTGGCCTGGCTGGAATTGGCGCACAGAATCTCGATGTTGAGCTCCGACAAGGCCCGGCCGAACTGGGTCATGCCTTGGCCTCCTTTGACCTCCGACTTGTTGACCCTGAACACCGAATGCTTGTCGGAGTAGAACGCAACAGGTCGGCCGTGATGGGTCAGATAGGAGTCCAGTGCCTCGAAATAGCTGAAGGCGCTTTCTGATCGCACAAAGCGTAATTCCATCAAGGTACTGGTCGCATCATCAATAAAAACCAGCAGCGTGCAGGGATCGCCTCTGTCCTCAAACCAGCGGTGCTCACTACCATCGATCTGTACCAGCTCGCCGAAACATTCCCGGCGCAATCGTGGTTGATGAAACCGCCGGCGTTGCTTGCGGGACAGCCACAGGCCGTCCTCGATCATCCACTGGCGCAGCGTCTCCCGGCCGACCTTGAAACCGTGATGTTCCAGAAGCATCTCAGCCGCCAGCGTCGGTCCGAAGTCCTCATAGCGCTCTCGCACCATTGTCATCGCATACTCACGCTTGGCGGGATGGATGGCGTTGTTCGGGCGGCGGCCACGAGCCCGGTGACGGATCCCGCCAGGACCTTCGGACCGGAACCGGTCCAGCAGACGATAGACGTGCCGTCTCGACATGTTCATCAGGTTGGCCGCCGTCGTGACGCCAACGTGGCCATCTTCGACCTGCGCCAGGATCTCGACCCGATTCAAATCACGCTCACTCATCAAAACCCATCCCATGTCCATGCTCCCGATAACCTGAAGGACGCGGGAAGCGTGACATTTTTGAATTGCATATGTGAGACATTTTAGTCCGGCGCTTACACATGTAATTCGCATAATCAATATTATGGAACAAATTTACTAGAGTAGGTTTGTCGCGGTTTGTCAGTGTGTTAGCCGCAGCATTCGGTTGACGCTTGAGGACAGCTTTAGAAAGCGCATCGTTTTTTTGCGCGATCTTCTGTTCTGTGGCACAGCTCAGTCATCTTCGGATCCGTCGATCACCTTACGCGCGATCTCGTAGGAAAATCCGGCGCGGCACAAGGCTGCCAGATCTTTTTCGCGGCGGTCGTCGCGTGCTGGTGTTGTTCTGAATGGTCCAAGACGTCTGCGTCTTGCAAAGATCCGTGCAGCGTCTTGGTCACTGTTTTCGTCCTGCTCCAAGACGGTCTGGATTGTGGTTTTGTCGACACCCTTGGCAGCGAGCTGCGCTTCGATTTTACGGGTTGATCCACCCCGCCGCCGCAGACCGGCGGTTTTGGTTTCCGCATAGGTTTTGTCGTTGACGAGACCTGTCTGAACGCATTTTTCAACGACGGCGTCGATCTGATCCGAATAGTCTGCCGGTTCGAGATCAAGGCTCATACAGGCTTTCATAACCTTGCGTTCGAGAACCTTGCGGAGATTGGCCGCTGATGTTGCATAGCGTTCCAGATAATGAAGCGCAGACTTGATCAGCCGGTCTTCGGTCGGTGGTTTGTATCGCGGCTTACCAGCCATCTGTCGACAGAACGGTTTCTTTGCCAGTGCCGGCAATTTCTGCAGTCAAAATCATTCCATCATAGGCCGGCTCTATGGTTTCAGGCAGTTCGGCGGACAGAACATGGTAGTCCAAGTCGTTGTGAAGATTGGTGAAAACGGCACGCGCTGGTGCAATTTTACGTGTCCAGGTGAGCGCTTCCGCCAGGCAAAAATGGCTCGGATGCGGCCTGCGGCGCAGGCAGTCCAGGATCAAAATATCAAGGTCTTTCAATTGGTTGAGGCTGTTTTCCGGAATGTCTGAAACATCTGGAATATAGGCAGTGTCACCAATTCGAAACCCGAGGGCATTGATTTCTCCATGGACGACCTCGAAGGGTTCGAACGTGATTGCGCCACCGTCTCCATTGATCGTCACGGGTGTGCCCGGCTGAAGATCATGCCGCTCAAGAATGGGTGGATAGTTGGACCCTGGCGGCGTTTCGAAACAATAGCTGAATGCCGTGAGGGCCCGCGCAGCGGTTGCGTCATCCATGTAGACCGGAACTCTTTTGCCGGACTGGACCCAGAAGGCCCGCAAGTCGTCAATGCCGTGCAAATGATCGGCATGGGAATGGGTGTATAGAACCGCATCCAGGTGCTCGACGTTGGCGACCAGCAACTGCGACCTGATGTCGGGCCCGCTGTCAATCAACACCGTTGTGCACTTGTTATCCACACGCTTTTCCACAAGAAGCGCACACCGGCCACGCCGGTTCTTTGGCTCGGTAGGATCACAGTCGCCCCAATCGTTGCCGACGCGCGGCACGCCTCCGGACGAACCGCATCCGAGAATGGTCAGCGTCAATGTCATGAAGCAATCGCTTTTGTCTGCTGGTTCTGACGGGGCACCTTGTTGAAAAGGCGGAAGAAATTGTCTGTGGTTTGCCGGGCGATCTCTTCTTCTGAGACACCGCGTGTTTCCGCCAGAACCGCTGCGGTCATGGCTGTATAGGCCGGTTCGTTCCGCTTGCCCCGTTTCGGTTGCGGGGCGAGATAAGGCGCGTCTGTTTCCACAAGCAAACGGTCGGCCGGAAGGTCGCGAGCGATGTCGCGGATCTCTTCAGAGCGCTTGAATGTCAGGATTCCGGAAAAGGAAACATAAAGGCCAAGTTCGATACCCGTGAGTGCCAGATCGCGGCCGGACGAGAAGCAGTGCAAAAGGGCAGGGAAAGCCCCCTTCCCCGTTTCTTCTCTTAAGATGGCGGCCATGTCGTCATCTGCGTCGCGTGAATGAATGACAAGCGGCAAGCCTGTGCGCCGTGCCGCCTCGATATGGATGCGCAGACCCTCTGCCTGTGCATCTCGCGGTGCCTTGTCGTAGAAATAGTCCAGGCCCGCTTCGCCAATCGCCACCACTTTGGGGTGGTTCGTCAATTGCACGATCTCGTCGGCTGTTATGCCACGTTCCGTCCCGGCGTTGTGGGGATGGGTTCCGACCGAGCAATAGACTTCCTCGAACTCTTCTGCGATTGCACGCACCTGGTCGAATTTGCGGATATGGGTGCAGATGGTCACCATCAGCTCCACACCGGCTGCTTTGGCCCGGGCGATCAGGTCGGCGCGTTCGCCGTCAAAATCAGGGAAATCGAGATGGCAGTGGCTGTCGACGAGCATTTGGGATCCGGATGTCTTTGATTGGTAAGGCGCATATAGGTGCTTCAGCCGCCTTTTAACAAGAGAATCGGATCTGACCCAAGTCACGAACGGCTGGTTGCGGTGATTTTCGTCTTGTTCTGGCGCAATCCTGAGACGCGTTGCGGCCGTCAGGCGGCGCGCAGTGCGAAGAAGAAATCCAGCACGACCTGTTTCTTGTCGAGATTGAGTGCGTCCGCGTCCCGGATCGCCTTGTTCATCTTTTCCCAGAGTTCGACGATGCCGTGTGCATCTCGAACGCCATTTGCAAGGTTCCGGCGCATGCGGTCATGCAGCCAGATCTGCATGATGTGCTGGAAGCTTTCCCAGTTGTCGGATTGGCCACGCGCGGCAACCAGATCCGCCAGTGCATGAACTGCAGCCAGATCAAGCTGGTGCGGCCGGTCGGCAAGCTGACGAACGCCTTTGGCAATGGCCAGACCATCGCCGGAGAGCAAAGTGATTGCAGAGCGAAGGCTGCCGTCTGCCGTCAATGCCAGTTCGCGAAGGTCATCCGACGAGGCAACCGAACCGCCTGACAGGTCCTGCAGGCCCTGGGCGACTTCCTCTTCGGTCAACGGATCGAGATCGAGCCTCCGGCATCTGGACCGGATGGTCGGCAAAAGACGCCCGGGCGCATGGCTCAAAACCAGAAACAGACACCTTTGCGGCGGTTCTTCCAGGATCTTCAAAAGAGCGTTGGCGGAACTGATGTTCATGTCGTCCGCGGCGTCAACGATGCATATCCGCCACGCCTTTGCGGATGCTGTGGTTCCGAAGAAGGAAACGGTTCTGCGAACCTCGTCCACTGGCAGGTCGGCCTTGAACCGTTTCGACTTGTCGTCCCAGGGGCGCCGAAGATGCAGGACATTCGGATGTCCGCCTGCCTTGAGCTGCCGGGCAACGGGATGGTCCTGCATGACGGCAAGATCCCGCGCTGAGGCGACTTCCGGCCCGAACCTGTCGGGATTGGCGATTACGAAACGTGCAAAGCGAAAGGCGAGCGTCGCCTTGCCGATGCCCTTCGGCCCGCCGAGGATCCAGGCATGGTGAAGCCGTTCGGACCTGTAAGCCTCCAGCAGAGCCTGTTCGGTCTTGGCGTGCCCGATCAGTCGATCGCGTTCGTGCGGCAATGGATATCCCGGAAGGGCGTCGACCTCGGGAATGTCGATCGGTTCATTGGCACGGGCCATCAATGCGCCTCTGCAGGAATGCTGGTTGTGGACTTTGCCTGGGGCAGATCGTTGGAGAAGGTTTTCTGCACGGCCTCCCGGATGGCGGCGGCGACTTCATCAAGACCCTTCGATCCGTCGATGACCGCAAATCGGAAGGATTCGATTTTTGCGAGTTCCAGAAACAGCTCGCGTCTGCGCTGATGAACCTTCAGGTCTTCGTCCTCGAACCGGTCCGGTCCGCCGCTGTTGTCCGTGCGGGACCGTTCGGCCACCCGGCCAAGTCCGATTTCTACCGGTACGTCGATCAGGATTGTCAGGTCAGGATAAACGCCGGCAACCGCAGCCGTTTCCAGCAGCTTCAGATACTCGCGGTCGACACCCGCTTCGCCTTGATAGACCCAGGTCGAATCAGCGTATCGGTCACAAAGAACCCAGTCACCGCGCTCCAGCGCCGGTTTGATCGTTGTATCGACATGGTCAGCCCGTGCAGCGGCAAACAGCATTGCCTCCCCACGCGGCCCGAGATCCTTTGCGCCGCCCGACAGCAGCATTGTCCGGATCTTTTCAGCGCCCGGCGAGCCACCCGGTTCCCGCGTGACAACGACAGACTGGCCCATACCTTCCAGATAGGTTTTCAGGCGGGCGATCTGTGTCGATTTGCCGGCGCCCTCGCCGCCTTCAAAGGTGATGAAATGTCCTGACACCCGTTCCCGGCTCCGCTTGTTCTTGTTGGTCTTTGTCACCGGCTTTAACAGCAAATGCAATCGTTGTGGACCGTTTAGCCGATCCAGCCGAACAGAAGTTCCTGCAGGCCGTCAAGAGCGCGGCCGATCATGGTGCCTTCCGCGACCGTGCCCCCGGTTACAAGGGGAGAACGATAGACGATGCCGTCCTTGCCTATCACGCGGATTTCGCCAACTTTCTCTCCGGCCTGAACGGGCGCGGCAAGCGGGCCGTTGTAGATGACCCGAATCCGGTAGTCCAGTGTGCCGCCAAGCGGTAGCAGCACGTTGACACCCTCTTCGGAAACCAGTGGCACACTTGCGGAAATGCCGCCAAAAACACGGCCGTCGGCAACAACATCGCCTGCTGAAAACAACGTCTGGACGGTGAAATATTCCCAGGCGCCTTCGATGACTTCCTTGAGCGTCTGTAGCCGGTGCTTGTCCGACGACAGACCGGCAACTGCGGCTATTACCCTGCGGCCGTTCCTGTCGACAGACCCAAGGCCGGAGTACCCGGCTTCAGCATCGTTGCCGCCGCCCAGACCGTCGAGGTTCCGGATTTCACCAAGCAAGGGGTTCTTGTTGCGCTGGAATATCTTGTTCCAGGTGAATTCCGGGATTGCGAACATCGGATAAAGATCGGCGTGGCTCTCCAGAATATATTCCGCAAGCCTTGCCTGATCCCGGACCGTCGTCTGGCTCGGCACTTCCGGATATCCGGTCGAGTTCCCGAAACGGCTGTTCTTCATGCCGATGGCGTGTGCAAACTCGGTCATGCGCACCGCAAAGGCTTCTTCTGATCCGTCAAGGCATTCGGCCAGCACGATTGCGGCATCGTTGCCGTTGTGCACCAGCAGACCCTTCAGCAAATCTTCAACCGGAATGTCAGACTTGATGGCGGCGAACATCGTTGCGCCACGTCCTGACGGTGCGCCGCCTGTCCGCCAGGCGTGCTCGCTGACCTTGCAGGTCTGATCGAGCTTCAGGTCACCGTCCTTGAGCGATTTGAAGACGGTCGCTGCTGTCATGACCTTGACGAGAGCTCCAGGAGAGAACGGACGGTCCGGTTCCTTTGCAAACAGGATGGTGCCAGACGCGGGTTCATAGAGAAAAGCCATCGGAGCTTTGGTCACGATGGTTTCGGCCGCCTGCGCGGGTCCTGCAATGGATGCGACGACCAGGAACGAAAAAAGCGCCCCTCGCCTCAACAGACGATGGGACGCTTTTAGAAAGCCGGATACAGAATGTGCGGAGGCCATAAACCCGCTTGCCCTATTTTTCGATACAGGCGCGGCTTCGGGCCTATTAGCCGCCGTTTTCCAGTTTGACCACCAGCTCCCGCATGGAAAGGCCCGTCGCGGAAGCATTTGCGAGAAGCGAATGTGCGTCGGAAATTCGGCGGTTCGCTGCGAAGGAGGAAATCGCACTGCCGTTGACCAGAGCGGCGGAGGTATCCGAAGCCGGGACGCGCAGCACACCGAGCGTTCCTTCCGCAGGTGCCAGGCCGGACGGCGAATAAGCCGATTCGACCGGCTCGAAACGATTGTTCGACGCAACTTCGATGGTCGGCCGGCCGGCTTCGAATGCCAGTGCCGGGTCGAAGGCAACTGTTACTGTGGTCCGCTGAGCCCGGAAAGCTGTCGTGGACGACGCGGTCGTCATGTAAGGACGGCTACTTGGAGCGGGCACTGCACCAAAAGTGACCTGCGGTGCGGCCTGCTGAGGCGCAACCTGCGTTGGTTCAGCTTGAGCCAGCATTGTGCCAGGCATGGTCGCGCCTGGCTCGACAGCACCCGGGCCACGGTAGGAGGCCATCAGGAATGCATCATCCTGGCCGTGCAGCGGTGCGCGGCCGACATATTCAACCTTCACCTTACCGATACCGGCGCTCTTGGTGCCAAGCATGGTTGCTGCGCGTTCTGACAGGTCGATGACGCGGTTGCCATGGAACGGACCGCGGTCATTCACACGTACGATCATCGAGCGGCCGTTTTCCACGTTCGTTACGCGGGCATAAGACGGCAGCGGCATCGTGGTGTGCGCGGCTGTGAGGGAGTTCCGGTCGAAGATTTCGCCATTGGCGGTCTTGCGGCCGTGGAATGTCGGTCCGTACCAGGAAGCGAGACCGGTTCTCTTATAATCCGGATCTTCTTTCGGATAATACCACTTGCCAGCGATCTTGTATTTCTTGCCGACGATATAGCGTCCGCCACCTTTCGGTACGGGCTGACCTTCCGCAACCATGCGCGGGCTGCCTTTGACGCCATATTTTTCCGGGCTGAATTTCGATTTCTGTTGTGGAGCGCTGCTACAGGCTGCGACGGCCGAAACAGCGGCCGCAACGATCAACCCCGTGCGCAACTGGGCGCTGAGTTTGCGGCCCGGACGCGAGTTACCCTCGAGCGTCGCAGCCGGTTCCCCTGAAGACGTTCCTGCCACCTGGTTATTCACCCGGCAAGATTTCCCGCCTGTCCCTTGCATACTGCCGTCCTACTCATTACGCGCTGGCGGCCCCGCAGCTGACGCGATCATTCCGGCGCGTGGTTCGGTCCGCGCCGGTTTTCAAGGCATTGTTCCGATCTTCAGATCAGTCCCCGCGAGATGCACTAGCCCCCGCTATACATCCCGCATATGCCCTTGTTAAAGCGTAGTTTTATTACTTCAAAGTAAACTGTCCGTCGAGGCCGCGCCGTTGCCCAATTTCAACGCTCCACCGCTTTCGAGCGTTTTTTCGCTCATCCCCTAAAGAGTGACGAGTGTAACAGTCTGAAATATATGGAGAAAAGCTGCGTCAATTTGCCGATCCTCTACTGTTGCGCTGAAAACACAGGTGAGAAGAAATCGTCATTCGCTCCACATGTGATCCAGGTCACATTCTGCCCTGTCAATTCCGCCTAGGGTGTCCTCATTGCTGATGACCGCCCTGTCACAGCAACGCTGGACCCCACCTCCAGCTTAGGCCGCCGGTTCAAAACCCTGCCCACGACACCGGACCGGCGGCCCCTGCCCTTTGGCGATGTTCCTGCGCTCGCGCTGCCCGTCCTGCCCCTTCTAAGCAAGCGGCGCCGGAACATCCCAAAGGAGCCTCCTCCCGCCACGCGCATCCACACGATTTCTCGAGCCTGAACCTCATGCAGATGATTCCGGCTTGACTTTCCGATTGAGAAAAAGGAAACGGTTTGAACAGCCGGGCCGCCAAGGCACCGGTTTGGTGAGGTGGCCGAGTGGTTTAAGGCAGCGGTCTTGAAAACCGCCGTGCGTGAGAGCGTACCGTGGGTTCGAATCCCACCCTCACCGCCATTTCCCTCTTTGTCCTTAAATGTTTCCAGCCACTTGAGCGCTTGGTTCCGGGTGTGGATTTTGTCCGCACTCCACCGCAATTTTCCAAAAAATTGAGAATTTAGAAATCGAAAGCGATGCTGACTTTGGCTTAACTCGCAATTTGATGCGGATTTGTCTTTCCCCTATCATCGGAACCTGGAGGAACCGTCGCTCGATGCGGCGGCGGCTACTGGGAGGAGATAGCCGGCATGTCGGTGATGCACGAGCCCTGGCTTGTTGCGCTGTCCCTGGTGATGGCCTTTCAGGGCAGTTTTGTAGGCTTGAACCTTGCTGTGCAGGTGAGAAGCGCAGTGGATCCGCGCCGGCGGCTTTTGCTCGCAGGTGCCGCGCTGACGCTAGCGCTCGCCATCTGGTCCATGCATTTCGTCGGCATGCTGGCAGCGCAAATGCCGGTCGCTGTCGATTTTCTTGTCTTGCCGACGCTGTTGTCGTTTCTCGTTTGTGTTCTTGTTGTCGGCATTGCGGTTTTTGCCGCCAGCAATGCGCGTCTGACGCCGGTTCGGCTCGGCCTTTCCGCATTTGTGATGGGAAGCGGTATCTGCACCATGCATTATCTCGGTATGTATGCTCTGCATGGGTCTTTGCGCATGGACCATGATCCGGCCTACGTCTTTGCCAGTTTTCTGATTGCCTTCAACGCTGCCGGTCTCGCCATGTGGCTGCTTTTTGGCCTTGGCCGCCGCCCTCCTCTTGTCATTTCGGCAGCGGTCCTGGCTCTCGCGATTTCCGCCATGCACTACACGGCCATGGCCGGGTTGACCTACGAAACGCGGCAGCCGCTGTCCGCGGGGCTTGCGCCGGCCTTGAGCCCTGGAATGCTCGCCATTCTTGTTTCCTGTGTTGCGTTTCTGGTGTCGGGTCTGTTCCTTCTGGCTCTCGTTCCCGCACACGAAGATCAGAGCGTTTCCGCACGGGAGATCGAAGCTGAGTTTGAGAACACACTGCACGACACCAGTGAGAAAAAGAACGTTCCGTCAGAGCCGCCTGCAACAACGGCAACAGTTAAATCCGCGTCCGGCTTGCAGGCTGCGGCGCAAGCCGTTCGTCCAGGTCAACCTGTTCCAAAGGGAATGCTGCCGATCGAGCGGGACGGTCAGAAGACCAAGATTGGCGTTCTGGACATTTACGCCATCCACGCGGATGCGCATTACACGCGGATATGTGACGGCAGCAGGGAGTTCTTTTGCCCGCTGTCCATCAGCGAGGCGGAACAGCAACTTGATCCGAGAACCTTCAATCGGGTTCACCGCAGTCACATCGTCAATCTCAGCCGCGTTGTCAGCTACAAGCGCTCGGGCGACGGCGGCGTTCTTATTCTGGCAGGCCAGTCTGCGCAAAGCGTTCCTGTCAGCCGATCTCGCTGGGGGCGGGTGAAAGCGCGTCTGAAGGCGATTGGCCAGAGCCGGCCTCAAAGCCATGCAGGGCATGAACAACCGGCGGCCGCCCAATAAGAAGGGGCCGGGTCCGGCAACTTCTGCGTGTTGCAGTGCATCCTGGGCCTGAAAACACGCCGTTCGTGCAAACCTGCATGATTGAAGTGCCGTTTGGTCGACTTCCGCTCAAATCCGAAAAAGCCGCCATAAGTCTCTGTAATTAAGAGTTTCTTTCCAGGGTTATGCCCGTTTCCGTCCCGGAATGCGTCAATAAAACTGTCGCAATTCGTGCAAGGCAGACCGCCGTCCGTGTGGTCGAGCGGGCCGTTTGTGCAAGCAGCCTTGAGTGTGCGCCGCACTCTTCCGCACCCTTTGCCTACGTGAACTGTCCTGCCGCTTCTTGCGTCCGGACACGACGTTGCCGGTGGAAGGCGAAACCATTTGCTTTTCAAGAGGACCGGCATCCGGCCCCTGGGCGGCCGGCAGAGGGAGGAGAAAGACGTGATACCTGGTGCATTCACCTATCACCGGCCATCGTCCGTTGCAGAAGCGGTTGCGATCCTGGTCAGCCATGGCGACGAAGCGCGGCCCCTGTCAGGCGGACACAGCCTGATCCCCATGATGAAGCTGCGAATGGCAGCGCCGGAACACCTGGTCGATCTTGGCGGCATTGCCGATCTCAAGGGCATCACGGATGACGGCGATACGATCACCATTCGCGCCATGACCACGCAGCACGAACTGATCGCCTCGGACCTGCTTGCGCAGAAGCTGCCGATCATTCGTGAAACGTCGCTTCTCATTGCCGATCCTCAAATCAGATATGTCGGTACGCTTGGCGGCAATGTCGCCAATGGCGATCCGGGCAACGACATGCCGGCGCTGATGCAGTGTCTGGATGCGGCCTACGTGCTGACCGGTCCTGAAGGTGACCGCGAGGTCCCCGCGCGGGACTTCTATGAAGCTGCCTATTTCACCACCCTTGCACCGGACGAGATCCTGACAGCCGTCAGAATTCCTGTTCCGCCTGCAGGCCATGGCTATGCCTACGAAAAGCTGAAGCGCAAGGTCGGCGATTATGCGACGGCCGCCGCCGCCGTGGTGCTGACCCTGGACGGTGGCACCGTCTCTTTCTGTTCCATCGCGCTCACCAATGTCGCCGATACGCCGCTTTATGCGCAGGAGGCCGGTGAGATCCTGACCGGCTCGACGCTGGATGCGGAGACTGTTGCCCGTGCAGTTGCAGCTGCTGAGGAAATCACCGAGCCTGCCTCGGACGGGCGTGGACCGGCGGAATACCGCACCAAGATGGCTGGCGTGATGTTGCAGAGAGCTCTCGCACGAGCTGCAACGCGCGCCGCAAGCTGAACCGGGACCGAGGGAGACACACATGAGCGATATCGAACAGATCCCGGTCACCATGACCGTCAACGGCAAGAAGGTGCAGCGTTTTGTGGAAGCGCGCACGCTTCTGATCCATTTCCTGCGCGAGGACCTCAACCTCACAGGGCCGCATATCGGCTGCGAGACGTCCCATTGCGGTGCCTGCACAGTGGAACTGAACGGCATGTCCGTGAAGTCCTGCACCATGTTTGCAGTCCAGGCAGACGGCGCGGAACTGACCACCATCGAAGGCATGGCCAATGCGGATGGTACTCTGTCTGCGCTGCAGGAAGGCTTCCGGCAGATGCACGGGCTGCAATGCGGCTTCTGCACCCCGGGCATGATCCTGCGCGCGCACACGCTGCTGAAGGAAAACCCGAACCCGACGGAAGAGGAAATCCGGATGGGGATCTCGGGAAATCTCTGCCGGTGCACCGGATACCAGAACATCGTCAAGGCGATCCAGTACGCCGCTGCAAAGCTGAATGGTACTGAATTTCAGGAGGCTGCAGAATGAACGACATGACCCCGACACGGGAACAGCGTGAAGCCGCCCTGGAAGGCATGGGCTGCAAGCGCAAGCGCGTGGAAGACATTCGCTTCACACAGGGCAAGGGCCAGTATGTCGACGATCTGAAACTGCCCGGCATGGTGTTCGGCGATTTCGTCCGCTCTCCCTATGCCCACGCGAAGATCACCAGGATCGACGCCTCCGAGGCCCTGAAACTGCCGGGCGTGATTGCCGTTCTGACGGCCGAAGACCTGAAAGGCGTCAACCTCGCATGGATGCCAACCCTGGCCGGTGACGTGCAGATGGTGCTGGCGGACGGCAAGGTGCTTTACCAGAACCAGGAAGTTGCCTTTGTGGTGGCCGAAAACCGCTACATTGCCGACGATGCCATCCAGCTTGTGGAAGTCGAATATGAGGAACTTCCCGTCCTGACCGATCCCTTCAAGTCGATGGATGCGGATGCTCCGGTTCTGCGGCCTGATCTAGACGGCAAGATGGAAGGCGCACACGGTCCGCGCAAACACCACAACCACATCTTCACGTGGGAGGTGGGCGACCGGGAGGAAACCGACAAAGCCTTTTCGGAGGCCGATGTCACCATCAAGGAGCTGATCTCCTATCACCGGACGCACCCCTCGCCCCTCGAGACGTGCCAGTGCGTTGCATCGATGGACAAGATCAAGGGGGAGCTGACCGTCTGGGGAACGTTCCAGGCACCCCATGTCATCCGGACGGTGGCCTCACTGCTCTCGACTATTCCGGAGCAGAAGATCCATGTGATCGCGCCGGATATCGGCGGTGGCTTCGGCAACAAGGTCGGTGCTTATCCGGGGTACATCTGCGCCATCGTTGCGTCCATCGTCACCGGCGTGCCGGTGAAATGGGTCGAGGACAGGATGGAGAACCTTTCGACCACGTCCTTCGCTCGCGACTATCACATGACGGCGGAAATCGCCGCCAAGAATGACGGTACCGTCACCGGTCTCAAGGTGCATGTTCTGGCTGACCATGGCGGCTTCGATGCCTGTGCCGACCCATCTAAATGGCCGGCCGGTTTCTTCAATATCGTGACCGGGTCATATGATTTCCCGGCCGCGCATCTGGAAGTCGACGGGGTCTATACCAACAAGGCACCCGGTGGGGTGGCGTACCGTTGCTCGTTTCGAGTGACGGAGGCGGCCTATTGCATCGAGCGGGCCATGGATATTCTGGCCCAGAAGCTCGACATGGATCCGGCGGACTTGCGGATGAAGAACTTCGTCAAGGCGGAGCAGTTTCCCTATCATTCGGCCCTAGGCTGGGAATATGACAGCGGCGACTATCATACCGCCATGCAGAAGGCGATGGACACGATCGGCTATCGCGAGCTGCGCGCGGAACAAAAGGCCAAACAGGAAGCCTTCAAACGCGGCGAAACCCGCGAGATCATGGGCATTGGCGTGTCGTTCTTTACTGAGATCGTCGGCGCCGGTCCGTCCAAGAATTGCGATATCCTCGGTGTCGCAATGTTCGATAGCGCGGAAATCCGCGTGCACCCGACCGGCTCGGTGATTTCCCGCATGGGGACCAAGTCGCAAGGCCAGGGGCATGAGACCACCTGGGCGCAGATCATCGCGACGGAAATCGGCATTCCCGCCGCCGACATCATGGTGGAGGAAGGCAACACGGATACCGCGCCTTACGGTCTCGGGACCTATGGCTCGCGCTCTACGCCTGTGGCGGGGGCCGCGATTGCCCTTGCGTCTCGCAAGATCCGCAACAAGGCGCAGATGATCGCGGCCCACATGCTGGAAGTTTCCGAATACGATCTGGAATGGGACGTGGACGGCTTCCAGGTGAAAGGCAATCCGCAGGCACGCAAATCCATGAAGGAGATCGCCTGGGCTGCCTATCACGCCCCGCCTCCGGGCATGGAGCCGGGTCTTGAAGCGGTCAGTTATTACGACCCGCCCAACATGACCTATCCATTCGGCGCCTACCTCTGTGTGATGGATATCGATGTCGATACCGGTGTTGCCAAGACACGTCGCTTCTATGCGCTGGATGACTGTGGAACCCGGATCAATCCGATGATCATCGAGGGTCAGGTCCACGGCGGCCTGACAGAGGCCTTTGCCATCGCAATGGGTCAGGAGATCCGCTACGACGAAATGGGCAACGTGCTCGGTGCGTCCTTCATGGACTTCTTCCTGCCGACGGCGGTCGAAACACCCCATTGGGAAACGGATTTCACCGTCACCCCCAGCCCGCATCATCCGATCGGAGCAAAGGGCGTTGGCGAAAGCCCGAATGTCGGTGGTGTGCCGGCCTTCTCCAACGCGGTAAACGATGCCTTCAAGTTCCTAGGGTCTACCCATATCCAGATGCCGCATGACGCCTGGCGGATCTGGCAGGCAGCCAAGGAACTGGGCGCGCACGGGTAAAGCGCTCGTCACCGCAGGCCGGTTCTTCCGGGAAACGGACTGCGGTGACGTTCCGGTCGTCCTCTCGTGACCTGATCCAGGATCAGCGCCTGAAAGACGATGGACGCGACCTTCTCACCGAACGGACCAGCATGACCCAGACCAAGGATCAGATAGCGCTTCAGCTCGCGGACGCCGGTTATATCGCGGACGAAGGTCTTGCGACGGCACTTCTCTTGACCGGAATGCTCGGGCGGCCGCTGCTTCTGGAAGGCGAAGCCGGTGTCGGCAAGACGGAAGTGGCAAAGGCTCTGGCGCGGCTGGAGAACACGGATCTCATTCGCCTGCAATGCTATGAAGGCCTCGACCGGTCCGATGCCATCTACGAGTGGAACTACCAGCGACAGCTTCTGGCCATCAAGGCGCGGGAGGGATCGGGCGACAGCGCCGATGCGGTGGAAGAAGCCGTCTTCTCTGAAAAGTATCTGCTGGAGCGCCCGCTATTGGCAGCCATCCGCCGGGAGGAACCGCCTGTCTTGCTGATCGATGAAATCGACCGGGCGGATGAGGAATTCGAGGCATTCCTGCTTGAAATCCTGTCTGACTTCCAGGTTTCGATCCCGGAACTCGGCACGGTTCAGGCAACATCGATCCCGCGCGTGGTTCTGACCTCGAACGGAACGCGTGAACTCTCCGACGCGCTGCGTCGCCGCTGTCTCTATCATTTTGTCGATTATCCTTCGCCCGACCGTGAAACACGCATATTGCAGTCACGTGTCCCCGGCCTGGATGCTGCTCTCGCCCAACAGATCGCCGACCTTATGGGCAAACTGCGCAAGGAAGACCTCGTGAAGGTTCCCGGCGTGGCCGAAACCATTGATTGGGCGGCGGCTCTTTTGGGCCTTGGAGCCAAAAACCTGCAAGACAGCCGGGAACTTGTCTTCGAGACGCTTTCCTGTGTTCTGAAAACCCGCGAGGACACTGCCCGCGTCAGCCGCGAAGTCACCGACAGGCTTCTGGGAAAGGTGGCCTGAGTGATGTCCGGCCTTAGCCTTGAAACCAGTGCTGACATCGGTCCGGTTCTGAGGCTGCGGCTTGCCGGGTTCGTCCGCTCCCTGCGCGACAGTGGCTTCAAGGTCGGATTGGCCGAGACCCGGGACGCAAGCCGGTTGCTGAGTTCTCGGATGATACAACGCCCCGGCAGCTTGAGGGCTGCCTTTCGCAGTCTGTTTTGCGGACGTTTGTCCGACTGGCAGCGTTTCGACGATATCTTCGACGCCTATTGGACTGGCAAGGGTGTCAAGTCGGGCGTGAAGGTCACCGGGACGAGTA
The DNA here is from genome assembly GCF_000168975.1 of Roseibium aggregatum IAM 12614. Taxonomy (GTDB): domain Bacteria; phylum Pseudomonadota; class Alphaproteobacteria; order Rhizobiales; family Stappiaceae; genus Roseibium; species Roseibium aggregatum. Next base: position 40,929 of record NZ_AAUW01000007.1, on the reverse strand, counting down.
CGCGCAAGGGCATGAAGACAATTCGCGAGATGATCGACGCCAGCGGAAACCGTCAGGAAACAATTGCCGGTGATGTTGAGCGTCTCCCGGGTGAAGAGGATGAGGCGAGCGAGGACACTCCTTCCGGACGCCGGGAAGGTGCGAGCATTGCCGAAAACCTCGGCCAGCTGGATTTTCGACATCTCAGCGATCCGGAGGCGGTGAAACAGGCACATGAGCTTGCCGAACGGCTCGCACGGGCAATGCGCATAAGACTGACCCGCAGAGATCGTCAGAAACGAAAAGGCCGGAAGCTGGATCTGCGCAGAACCATCCGGCGGTCCATTGCCCAAGGCGGGACACCTATCGAACTTGTGCGCAAAGGCCCCCGCGAGAAACAGTTGCGGCTGGTGATCCTGCTCGATGCGTCCGGGTCGATGAACAACTACACGGGTGTCTTCACTCGGTTCGTGCACGGTTTGCTCGATAGCTTCCGCGAAGCTGAAGCGTTTCTTTTTCATACCCGTCTTGTCCATGTCTCCTCAGCGCTCTCGGAGCGGGACGCTGGCCGTGCGCTCGATCGCATGGGGCTGATGGCGCAAGGGATCGGCGGCGGCACGAAGATCGGTGCGGCGCTGGCCGACTTCAACAAATGGCACGCTGCCCGGGTCGTCCACTCTCGCACCTGCGTCCTGATCCTGTCGGATGGCTATGACACGGGCACGCCGGAAGCACTTGGGGACGAGATGGCACGGTTGCGAAGGCGCTGCAGGCGCATTGTCTGGCTCAATCCGCTGCTCGGCTGGCAGGGGTATGAACCGACAGCCGGAGGCATGGCCGCCGCCCTGCCCCATGTCGATTTCTTCGCGCCAGCTCATAACCTGGCCAGCCTTGAAGCCCTAGAGCCTTATCTGGCGAGACTTTGAACGATGGGAGATGTTGAGATGAAGCATTCCGTTCCCGTGTCCGGCAAAGAGGCCTCGCCAGAGGTCGTGCAGGACCTGCCGCGTCTGATGAACCGATTGCAGGGTGACAACGAACCTTTCGTTCTGGCAACCGTTGTACGCACCATATCGGTGACCGCAGCCAAGGCCGGCGCCAAGGCGGTGATCGACAGGAATGGTGACATTGTCGGCGGCTGGATCGGCGGTGGCTGCGCAAGATCGGCTGTCATCAAGGCGGCAAAGTCCGCTTTTGAAGATGGACAGACACGATTGATCTCCCTTCAACCGGCGGACCTGCTGGCGGAGATCGGCGTAGAAGCCGGTGAGGAGCGCGAAGGCATTCAATTTGCCAAGAACATGTGCCCGAGCCAGGGGACCATGGATATCTTCATAGAACCGGTTCTGCCGCGGCCCACGCTTGTCATCTACGGCGCCAGTCCGGTTGCCGTTGCTCTTGCGAGCCAGGCGCCTTCCATCGGGTTTGACCTGACCTTCTGCGCGCCTGCCGAAGACCTGTCCGTCTTTTCAGGCACCGGGAAAAGAGCAGAAGGATTTGACAGTCCCATTCGCAGCAACGGGCAGATCTACTCCATCATTTCGACCCAGGGACGCAGCGATCTGGCGGCCCTGAAGGCAGCTCTTCTGACGGATGCGCGCCACATTGGGTTTGTCGGGAGCCGCCGGAAGATTGCAGCCCTGAAGGCGAAATTGCGCGACGAAGGCGTAGCGGATCAGACCCTCGACCGGATCAAGGGACCCGCAGGCCTCGATCTGGGAGCCATTGCGCCGGAAGAAATTGCACTCTCCATTCTGGCAGAACTCTTGATGATCCGCCGCAGCGGCCATCGCCAGAGCAACATCCATAACGTTTGATCCACCAGGGAAACAGCCACATGCAAATGAACGACAGCCAGCGGATCGGAGCCCCCAAGCAAAAGGTCTGGGAGGCGTTGAATGATCCGGAGGTTCTGAAGGCCTCGATTCCAGGATGCGAGGAGCTGATCAAGCATTCGGACACCGATCTGGAGGCCAAGGTTCGCCTGAAGGTGGGGCCCGTAAAAGCAACGTTCGGCGGCAAGGTGACCCTCAACGATCTTGACCCGCCGAATGGCTATACCATCGAAGGCGAAGGTTCCGGCGGCGTTGCCGGCTTTGCCAGAGGGGCTGCCAAGGTTCGTCTGGAAGAAGACGGTCCTGACGCGACGATCCTTCACTACGACGTTGATGCCAAGGTTGGGGGCAAGCTGGCGCAGCTTGGTTCCAGGCTGATTGACTCAACCGCCAAACGTCTTGCCGGCGAGTTTTTTACCGCCTTTGGCGAACAGGTTGCCCCGGGAGCACCCTCAACAACGAACGAAGCGGAAGCCCCTACCGCGCCAGAAGACGCTTCTCCTTCCGGCGGCGAAGAGAAGAAGGGATGGATCAAAGGTCTTTTCGCCGGCAAGAAAAAGCAGGACGTGGCTGGAGACGAGGGGAAGGTCGACGAACCTGCGGCTTAAATCCCAACAGCAGGAGCCGCAAGGGTGGCTCTTGCAGATATTCAAACCGGAGGAATTGTTATGGCACATACCGAAGTTCAAACGTTGGGGGGCGTAAGCGAGGTGGTGCGCGATCCATCGCTTCTTCTGGCTCTCGTTACCGGTTCGACCTTGACCGGATTTTTGCTGGTGGCGCACGCCTGTTGTCTGGGCATCACCGCACAGCATTTCCTGCCGTTGGTTCAGATCTGTTCTTTCGACGGCTGAGACTGTTTTTCGATAGACCTGCAAAGCCTGCTTAAGGTCTGGGCATGGTGCATTCTTCACCATGCTGCCCATATTCTGCTCAGAATACCATTTGTTGTTGATTGGTTTCGACGAACTCAATCCAACTGCTTTTTGTTAAAACATTGAAACAATGGACGAAATTTCCCTCCTCATCTTTCTGGCATTCCCCTTGCTTTGTTAGCGACGTGCAGCGCGCCTAGGGATCCGGTCGCAAGACGACGCAGGACCGAGAGGTGCAAGCCGGTTGAGTGGCACATGCCGACATAGACCGGTGACACGGCGGGACAAAAACCCGGGAGACAACTGCACGAGGTTTCGCGCGCGCGAACCTTCTCCCGGCCGTGCGCAAAAACCTCATGACGTAAGCCCGGTTCTGATGACCGGGCCCAAGACAGGAGACGCGCACAGATGTTGAAATCGATTGCCAAAGCTTCCCTCCTCGCCGCAGCGCTGACGCTGCCTCTTTCCCTCACTTCGGCCAGGGCCGAGGAAAAGACGGATTTCAAGGTCTGCTGGTCCATCTATGTCGGCTGGATGCCCTGGGGCTATCTGCAGGACAGCGGCCTCATGAAGAAATGGGCCGACAAATACGACATCTCTGTCGAGATCGTTCAGATCAACGACTATGTGGAGTCGATCAATCAATACACCGCGGGGGAATATGACGGCTGCTCCATGACCAATATGGATGCCCTTTCGATCCCGGCTGGCGGCGGTGTCGACACGACTGCGCTTATCGTCGGCGATTACTCCAACGGCAACGACGGCATCATCCTGAAGGACAAGACCGAACTTGCCGATATCAAGGGACAAAGCGTCAACCTGGTGGAGCTTTCCGTCTCTCACTACCTGCTCGCACGGGCGCTCGACACGGTGGGGCTTAGTGAACAGGATCTGACGGTCGTCAATACATCCGACGCAGACATGATCGCCGCCTATCAGACGCCGGATGTCACGGCGGTGGTCACCTGGAACCCGCTCCTGTCTGAAATCGAAGCGGAAGCAAATGCTACCAAGGTGTTCGACAGCTCCGGCATTCCTGGCGAAATCATCGATATCATGATGGTCAATACCGAGACGCTTGCGGACAATCCCGCCTTCGGTAAGGCCCTTGTCGGAGCGTGGTACGAGCTGATGGCGATCATGTCGTCCGATAGCGACGAGGGCGTCGCGGCACGCACCGCCATGGCCGAAGCCTCCGGCACGGACCTTGCCGGATACGACGCGCAGCTCGCGACCACCAAGATGTTCTACACGCCCGCAGAAGCGGTCGAGTTCACCAAGTCCGCAGAACTTCCCAAGACGATGAAGTTCGTCGCCGAATTTCTGTTCGACAAGGGTATTCTGGGTGAAGGTGCGCCGAGCCCGGAATTTGTCGGTGTCTCGTTCCCGGATGGCTCGATCTATGGCGACACTGGCAATGTGAAACTGAAATTCGACCCGAGTTTCATGGCAATGGCCGCAGAAGGCACGCTCTAAGCATCCGCTGCTGACCCGGCGGTTTCGGTACCGTTGTGCCGGAACCGCCGCCAGAGACCGATCGGACCGTTTCATGCGCATCATCAACCGGAAACCCTCCCGGGTCACCGCCCTGGCGCTTGGGCTCCTGCCCTTCGTGCTGACAGTGGTCACCTACGCGGTTGCCAGTCATTATCGCCGGCTCGACAACCCGGCCGACAAGCTGTTGCCGTCCCTGTCCAGCATGGCGGAAGCTTTCTGGCGCATGGCGACGGTGCCGGATCGGCGGTCAGGCGATCTGCTGCTTTGGCTGGACAGTTTCGACAGTCTCTGGCGACTGGGGACGGGCATGGCGGTTTCCACGCTGCTGGCGCTTTCTTTTGGTATCGCCATCGGCTTCATTCCGCATGTGCGCAGCGCACTGGCGCCATATCTGGCAACCTTCTCGCTGATCCCGCCGATCACCATTCTGCCGATCCTGTTCATCACCTTCGGTCTTGGCGAACTCGCCAAGATTGCCCTGATCGTCATCGGGACAGCACCTGTGATGATCCGTTCAACGGCCCAGGCCGTTCTGGACATTCCGCGGGAGATGATCATCAAGGCCGAAACGCTTGGGGCCAGCGTCTGGCAAATGGTGACGCGGTTAGTATTGCCGCAGGTTCTGCCTCACCTGATCACCAGCCTGCGGCTCTCTCTCGTGCCTGCCTGGATCTTTCTGATTTCTGCGGAGGCCATCGCGTCCACGTCCGGGCTCGGGTACCGGATTTTTCTGGTGCGCCGCTATCTCGCGATGGATGTAATCCTGCCTTACGTTGTCTGGATCACGCTGCTGGCGTTCCTGCTCGACAGAGCCTTGCTCCTCCTGTCTCGCCGCGCCTTCCGATGGCACCATCTGGGAGGGGACGCGCTATGAGCACTGCGCCCAAACTCTCGGTCCAGGGACTTGCCAAATTCTACGACAGAATACCCGTTCTGGAACGGGTCAACCTGGACGTCCAAACCGGGTCTTTTTGCACCATCGTTGGAGCATCCGGCTGCGGCAAATCAACATTCCTGCGTATGCTGCTTTCCCAGGAACATGCAAGCCGGGGCCAGATCCTGCTGGACGGAAAGCCCTTGCCGCCGGAACCGACACCGGACCGTGGGATCGTCTTTCAGAAGTACTCGGTGTTTTCGCATCTGACCGTGGCTGAAAACCTCATCCTCGCCCAGGAGTTTGAAGCCTCACGCTGGTCGGGACGCCTCTTTGGCTCTGCTCGCAAGGCGGCCTTTCAGTCGATCGACGACCTGTTTGACAGGATCGGTTTGCAGCCGGCAGCAAACAAGTACCCGGCCCAACTCTCCGGCGGTATGCAGCAACGTCTGGCGATCGCTCAAGCCCTGGTCAAGAAGCCAAGTATCCTGCTGCTCGACGAACCTTTCGGCGCGCTTGACCCCGGTATCCGCGTTGACATGCATGAACTGCTTCTGGGGCTCTGGAAAGAGCTGTCCATGACGGTGTTCATGGTGACGCACGATATCCATGAAGCCTTCAAACTGGGCACGCGGTTGCTGGTGTTCGACAAGATCCGTCACGATCCGCAAGCACCGCACGCCTACGGCGCGACCATCACCTACGACCTGCCGCTCAAATCGCCAACCGGAGGCACCCTGCGGTCGCCGGAAGCCATCGCCGGGGCCATCGGCGCGTCCCAGGCAACCAAACCCCCGCCTTTCTCCCAAAACAGCAAGGCTCATGACACCCAGGCCAGTGACAACCACGAATGAGGATTATCCAATGAGTTTCCATCGAACCTCAGGCCCCAGGACGCACCACCGTGGCGCGGGGCAATTGAACAGAGAACCAAGCTGTCGACAGCATCATCCTGACTTCGACAAACTGCAATTGCGGGGTTGGAAGGCTGCTGAAAAGGAAGGTGCCCTGCCCTCAGCTGCCTGGGAAAAGGAAAAAGCCTGGGCCCTGCGGATGGGATTGACTGGATCGGATAGTCTCACCGACAAATCGATCCCGACCTTTGCCCGTGGCGAACTGCCCCATTATGCGGGGATCAACACCTTCCTGAAGGCGCCCTACATCGAGGACGTGACCAAGGTCGGCGCCTATGATGCGGCTGTCATCGGCATTCCTTTTGACGGTGGCACCACTTACAGGCCTGGTACACGCTTCGGGCCGCAGGGTGTTCGCAAGATTTCTGCCCTCTACACGCCCTACAATTACGAGATGGGGGTGGATCTTCGGGAGCAGATGACGCTTTGCGACGTCGGCGACATCTTCACCATTCCGGCGAATATCGAGAAGACCTTTGACCAGATCACGCGGGCGGTTTCCCACGTCGCATCCTCCGGCGCCTTGCCGATCATGATCGGCGGCGATCACTCAATCGGTTTTCCTTGCGTGCGCGGGATTGCCCAGTGCACCTCAAAACGTATCGGCATCGTGCATTTCGACCGGCATATCGACATTCAGGAAAAGGACCTGGATGAGCGGATGCACACGACGCCGTGGTTCCATGCAACCGATCTCGTCAATGTCCCGGCCGTCAATCTGGTCCAGATCGGCATCGGTGGCTGGCAGGTCCCGCGCGAAGGGGTGGAAGTTGCCCGGGAGCGCAACACCAACATCTTCACCATGCGCGATGTTGAGGAACTGGGTCTGGCGGAAACGGCCGCGCGCGCGCTGGAACTCGCCTGGAAGGATGCTGACGCGGTCTATATCTCGTTTGACATCGACAGCGTCGACTGCGGGTTCGTGCCTGGCACTGGCTGGCCGGAACCGGGCGGCTTCCTGCCGAGAGAAGCACTGGAGCTTGTGTCGCTTGTCGCCAAGGAAGGCATCTGCGGTCTTGAGGTTGTCGAAGTCTCGCCGCCTTACGATTGCTCCGACATCACCGCCCTTTTAGCAACTCGTGTGATTGTGGATGTGCTCGGCACCCTGGTTTCCCACGGCAAGATGGGCTCCCACAAATCCATCGTCGACAAGCCGGTGTCCATTCCGGCCGGTCCGGACGTGGAGTAAGGCGATGGCGCGGCACCAGCACAGGCACGACCACGACCACCAGTTTCATCATGGTCATCACGACCACCACCACCACGATCATCATTCCCATGCGCACGGACACGACCACAGCCACGACCACACAGACCTCGCGGGGCATAATCACGACGGTCCGGACCATCTGCATTCCCATGTGCATGGCGCGTCCCACACTGACCGGGCGGAGGAACTGCAGGCTCTGGCAGTGAGCTTCATCGACGGCTTTCGGGCGGCGGAAGACAAGACCAGTTACCTGCGTCTTGCGGGCGTTCCGTTTCACCGTCCCGGTACCGATGGTCTCGTGCAGCACCTTGTCGACGCGAAGATCGTCAGCAATTGGCAGGTGGGCACAGCCTCGCCCGCCTTTGCCTCCCGTGAGCTCGTCTACATGAGTTTTCCCGGTTCGATGGTCAAAGCCCGGGAAACCATGACCTTCACCTTCGTATCCCTGTCGCAACGGTCAGACATCGATCTGATCGACATCCTCACCACCCGCCTGTCCCATGGAGATATCGCAGAATGAAACAGCTTGTGATGACGTCACTTCTTGCCGTGGCATCCACTCCGGCACTTGCCCACCCCGGAGAGCATGATCATCTGACCGGTTTGGAAAGCGCAGGTGATCACCTGCTGGGATCGCCATTCCATCAGCTTATGTTCGTTGCCGCCATCGGAGGTCTCGTTCTGATCTTTTCTCTGGTCAGGCAAGCGAGAAAAGCAAAGAAACAGCAAGCCGCCGATCGCGCGTCTTGAGAACCGAATAGCTTCAGGCGGGACTTCGCCTTGGAGGCATCATAGTCCCGCCAGAGTGCTTCTGGAGTGATCGGAGAAGAACAGCGTCGTGATGTCGTCAATCGCCATCGGGCCACCGAAGAGATAGCCCTGGCCAATGGTGCAGCCGATGTCGACCAGGACATCCCGCTGCTCGACGGTCTCGATGCCTTCGATCAGGACCTGCGAGCCCATGGTTTCGGCAATGCCGAGAACCATCTTGAGGATATCACGCAGTTTCTTGTCCTTGACCGCCTTGGTGGCAAACGAACGGTCGATCTTGATTTCGTCCCAGTCGAAGTCCGTCAGATAAGACAGGGCCGAGTAGCCAACGCCAAAGTCGTCCAGCGATATGCCGATGCCAAGGGACCGCAACTCGGACAGTGTCGTCTGAATGCGGCGCAGATCGCTCATCAGGGTTGTTTCGGTGACTTCAAGCTTCAGTCTGGAAGCCGGAAGACCGGTGCGCCCCAGACACTCGTCCAGCATCGCGACGACATCGTCACTCAGGATTTGAGCGACGGACAGGTTGACCGACAGGCTGAGATCTGATGGCAGCAACTGAACTTCCGAGCAGGACGTCTCCAGGATCTTCCAGCCAAGCGAAACGATATCGCCATTACGTTCGGCAATCGGGATGAATTCCGATGGTGAGATCCAGCCCAGTTCGGAATGATACCAGCGGGCCAGGGCCTCCACGCCGAAGATACGCCCGGTCATGAGGTTGAACTGAGGCTGGAAGTGAGGCAGGCACTCGTTGGCCTCAATGGCGCGGGCAAGCGCGTTTTCGACAATTGTCCGCCGTTCCATTTCTGCACGCATGGCCGGTTCGTATGTCACGACGCGGCGGCGGCTGTAGTTGACCGCATTGCTGACTGCCAGATCCGCATTGCGGATAATGTCCGCCGCATCTCGCTCGACGGTAGTCGAATCCGCGTAGCCGATGGCCGGCGAAATCAAAAATGAGCCAACCGCCGTCGGTATTGGACGCAGGAAAATATCGTGGATGCGGTTCGCAATCACAGACGCGGTCAGGCCAAGGTCCTCGTCGCTGATGGTCATCAGCAAAAATCCCTTGCCGGCTGATCGGGCCAGACAGTTTTCACCCTCCATCCGGTCGACGGCATGGCGCAGCAGGTCCGCTGTCGAGGTCAGGATGGCTTCTTCGGTCGCCAGGCTGAATTTGTTGATCGCCGGAAGACGGGATTCCAGATCGATATTGAGAATGGCCAAGGTCTGGCCCGCAGCCAGCGTTTCATGGGTAGCGCGTACGGTTTCAGCGAAAACGCGATAGTTTATCAGGCCGGTGACACTGTCATGGTTGAGCCGGTGCTCCAGAAGTTCCATCTGTTCGCGGCTGGTATCTGCTTGCCGCTGCAGCATCTGGCTGCGCTTGTTGGTGAACCATATCCACCCGAGGCTCGCCAAAAGAAACGCAACAATGAGAAGGTCCTGCAAGATCTGCTGAAAATGAAAGCTGTCTCTGGCCGCCGCCATTTGCGTGCCGGCTTCCTCTGTCGCCATCCGATTGATCTGCTCAAGAGAACTTTCTATTCCCTGCAGGATGATGAGAGCATTGTTGAGGGATGTCTGGTCATCAAGTGTGTCCAGGAACGGCTTAACCCGGTTGCTCGCGCGAATGATGTTGAGCAACTTTTGCTGGATATAGTCCGAGGGACCGACAATCTCGCTGTAGGCATCGCTGGGCCATGTTTCGAAGGCGTTTACAAGAATTTCGTAGGTCTTTCTGGCCTCAGTCGCGTCTTCCGGGCTCTTGAATGCGCCGTACCGCGCAATCAGCTTTTCAAGAGCCGTGGTATTGAAGCGCAGTGCATCATTGAGGACAGAGCGTTCCAACTCAACCTTGTGCAGATAGTCGGATTGCGCACTGTAAAGAGAATAGGCGTTTGCACCAAGAAACAGCGTAAGAGTTGCGCAGAGCGCCGGAAACCCTATTCGCAATAGTTTATCAAAATTCATTGGCTTAACCGCCCTGATGACAGAGTCCTTAGCTCCCGAATGGAGCATGTTAATAGTCCTGGCCGGCCCAATGTCTCTGCCACAGACGAACCGGTGCCCCCCGGCTTGCCATGTCCGGTTATCAGCGAGAGGTCTTCAACCTGCTATGCTGAACCGGCATTGGATCACATTCGATTGTTAGCGCTGCAATCTTTCACGGAACTTGCGAACGAAAACCGGTGCGATCCATTTACGTGGATAGATCTTTCTGCCCATCGATCCACGATTGCGAAAATTAGACCTGACAACGGTTAAGACCGTCTAAACTCTAAAAGACGCAGCGTAATTTTGATCGGTTCGATGGTGGATAACGGGGATGGGCAAAAGATTGCTGCAAAGTTGCCATTGTTTACCCAAGGTTGTCTTGACGTCTCGTCCCGGTCACGAAATTCTGCAGCATGACAACGTAAACGCATCAGGGAGCGCGCGCGAATGCCGGTCTTGAAGACAATCCGAGATGGGATTTCGCCGGCTGGTCTGATTGTCGCCGCCAGCTTTTTCGGTGCCGCACTGACGCCGTCGATGATGCCGAGGGAACCAATTGTCCAGGCGATGTTGGCGGCGGTTGCGGCCGCAGTGGGCTATGAAGCAACCCTTTTTACTCGGAGTATCTGGCGTTACCTGGAATTGCCGGAACCGAAGGGGCGGATCTGGAAGCTCTGGCTGCTCGCTGCTGTCGGAAATTCTCTCGCGATCATGATCTACAGCCTTGCGAAGGCGGCCAGTTGGCAAAACGCCACCCGGGAAGCCGTCGGGCTGCCCCCTCTGGAAACCGCAGCGCCACTGTTCATTGTCTGCGTTGGCGTAGTCATCGCGCTTGTGTTCTGGCTGGTATTCCGGTTGGCCGGAGCTGCCCGTCGGGCCGTCGCCGCCATTTTGGAGAGAGTTCTGCCCAAACGTGTGGGCGTTGTCCTGTCCGTTGTTCTGGTCGGCTGGCTGCTTTGGGCCCTTGTTGATGGCGCGTTGGTGCGCAATGCATTTCGTGCGGCCGACGCATCCTTCCTGGCAGCAGACATGATGCTTGAACCGGATGTCGCGAGACCCGAGGACCCTGGAAAGACCGGCAGCAGCCAGTCGCTGGTCAGATGGGAGGAAATGGGACGTTGGGGCCGGCACTATGTTGCGTCCGCTCCTACAGCCGAAGAGATAGCCGAATTCTCGCCGGGCAATGCCGTTGATCCGGTGCGGGTCTATGTTGGGCGCAGATCGGGCGACACCGCTGAAGAGCGTGCGCAACTTGCCTTACAGGAACTCATCCGCGCGGGCGGTTTCGAAAGATCCGTTCTTGTTGTGGTGGTGCCTCCCGGCACAGGCTGGATGGACCCAGGAGCCCACGATACGATCGATTTCATGCTTGGCGGCGATGTGGCAACGGTGGCTGTTCAGTATTCCTATCTCACCAGTTTTCTGGCGCTGGCTGCCCATCCGGACTACGGCGTCGATCAGGCGCGAGCCCTGTTCAACACAGTCTATGCTCACTGGACGAAACTGCCGAAAGATAGCCGGCCGGATCTTTACGTGCACGGGTTAAGCCAGGGCGCGTTCAACTCGCAGGCAACCCTGCCGTTGTTCGATATGTTGGGAGATCCGATTCAGGGAGCCTTCTGGGCAGGCTCTCCCTTTTTCTCGCGTTATTGGTCGGAAGTGCGTGACCGACGAAATGCGGGTAGTCCCGCCTGGCGCCCAGACTTTGGAAACGGCTCGCTTGTCCGGGTGATGGATCAATATGGCGGACTGGAGGGCAATTTTGCCCCGTGGGGTCCAATCCGCACAGTGTTTCTCAACTACGGCAGCGATCCGATTGTCAATTTCACGTTTGACACGGCGTTCAGACCGCCGGCCTGGCTCGCTGCACCGCGCGCACCAGACGTGTCCGAAAAGCTGTCGTGGTTTCCTGTGGTGACAATGCTTCAGATTGCGCTGGATTCGTTGTTTGCGCTGGATGTGCCCCGGCACGGTCATTACTACGTCGCCCCGGATTACATCGACGGTTGGGCAGCCGTCGTTGATCCGGAAGGATGGTCACCTGAAAAAGCAGCGGCGCTGAAGGCGATCTTCGCGCGCCGTGACCCGGCCATCTAGGACACCTGAACAACCAGACGAACTACCGGTTTTCCAGAAGGTTGGCCAAGCCGCGTTTGAAGGTTTCTCCAGCCGGTTCTGCCGCCTTCACGATGTCCGCAATCTTGAAGAATTCCATGGTCTTGAAGCGGCCTATCGGTGGTTCGATCAACACATCTGGTCGCGTACAGGCCAGTTTGGCGGCGACAAGCGAGTGCAGGGTAATCGAGAACGACCCGATCCAGGTTTCCAGCCCACTCGGTAGACCGCTTTTTCGTTCCGCGAAATCACTTCCCGTCACATCGACCGCAACTGTCGCGACACCGTCATCCGGGAAGACATCAAAGGGCGTCGGGTTGACGAAGCCGCCATCGATCAACACTTGCCCGTCGATCCTGACCGGTGTCAGCAGCATTGGAAGAGCGGAAGAGGCAGCGATCGCCGGCAGCAAAGGCCCCTCCTCCAGAATGACCTGTGACTGGGTGTAAAAATCCGTAGCGATGATTTTCATCGGCAATTTCAAATCCGAGAACCGTTCTGCAAGGGACGGCGGGAAGAGCGTTTCAAACAGAACCAGCGGATCGATGATCGCGGGGCGGACAACATTGAACAATGATGACCACGTGCGGCCATCCGTCAGAAACAGTTTTTGAATCAACTGCGTCTTTTGCGTGAACAGATCGACGGCAAACTGTCTGATTTCGCGTCCGCTCATGCCGCTTGCATAAAACGCGCCCAGGATGGAGCCCATTGACGTACCGGCTATTTCAACGGGTTTGACACCCAGATCGTCCATCGCTTCGAGAATGGGGATATGGGCAAACGCCTTTGCGGCGCCGCCTCCAAGGGCCAGTCTGAACCCATCCTCCTTGCTGATTTGCTTTGGAGCTTCCTCAGACTGCGCGGACAGACTTTCTGACGTCAGGCCGGCGATACTGCCGGACCCGGCCGCGGCTGCGGCCAGCATGAGTTCGCGGCGGTGGATCATACTTCACGGGTCCTGTTCTGTTTCATGTCATCAGTCCACCTGGATGAGCAACGAGATCTCTGTTCTGTTTTGTAGAGGTGCCGGAAATCCGGTTCAATCAATTGAAGCATACTCTTACAGCGGCAACCAGTGCGATTGTCGCAGGTCCTGACCACAGGTCCTGGCTATAAAAACGGCCCGGAACCGTAAGGTCCGGGCCGCTTTTGTGCCGTGATTATTGCCTTTATTGCGGCAGCTTGTCGTCGATGCCCTTGACGTACCAGTTCATGCCAAGGATAGCGCCATCGTCGAGGGTGACACCTTCTTCAGCCGCGACGGTTCCGTCCTGCTTGGTGATCGGACCGGTAAACGGTTCCCAGCCGCCGGCGATCTTGGCCTCAGTTTCCTTGGCCATGGCAACAACGTCATCCGGCAGGTTGGTATAGGGAGCCATTACGACGTGACCTTCAGAAAGGCCTGCCCAGGTGCTTTTGGATTCCCAGGTGCCGTCCATGACTTCCTGGATGCGCTCAATGTAGTACGGACCCCAATCGTCGACGATTGCCGTGTACTGGGCTTCCGGTGCGAACTGGATCATGTCTGACGCCTGTCCGAAACCGTGCGCGCCGCGTTCCTGTGCCACCTGAAGGGGAGCGGTGGAATCAGTGTGCTGCGAGATTACGTCTGCACCCTGGTCGATCAGAGCCTTGGCAGCGTCAGCTTCCTTGCCCGGATCGAACCAGGAGTTGACCCACACGACTTTCAGATTGAAATCGGGATTGACGGATTGAGCACCGAGCAAGAACGCATTGATTCCGGAAACAACTTCCGGGATCGGGAAAGAGGCGATGTAGCCGGCGACACCAGTCTTGGACTGTTTAGCCGCGATCTGGCCGATAATGTAACGGCCTTCGTGGAATTTTGAGTTGTAAGTCGCGACGTTGTCGGCGGTCTTGTAACCGGTGGCGTGTTCGAACTTCACGTCCGGAAACTTCTTGGCGACCTTGATGGTCGGGTTCATGTAGCCGAAGGACGTGGTGAAGATGATGTTGCAGCCTTCACGGGCGAAACGCTCAATTGCACGTTCTGCGTCCGGACCTTCCGGAACGCTCTCAAGATAGGCGGTCTCCAGCTTGTCACCAAAATGCTTTTCTGCTTCAAGGCGGCCCTGGTCATGCTGATAGGACCAGCCGAAGTCGCCTACCGGTCCGACATAGATGTAGCAGGCCTTGACGTCCGCAGCGTTTGCGGCAGAGCCGGCCGCGGCAAAGGCAACGGCGGCAACGGTTGCTTTCAAAAGAGATTTCATCTGGTTCTTTCCCCTCTGTTCGATCTCTTGGTTGCGATCTTGTTTCTGGCCAGGCCCCCGATCGCACCGGGGCCGGGCCGACCGGTGGCTGGGAGGCTTACCGGTCTGGAACGAATGGCTTGCCGAGACAGGCTGGCGTATTGACGAGCGTCAGTCTGCGGTTTGCGGAGATGAGCACAAGCACCAAAATAGTCGCAAGATACGGCAAGCTGGACAGAAGCTGGGACGGAATGTCCAGTTCAACGGCCTGTGCGTGCAGATTCAGAACGCTGACTGCGCCAAACAGATAAGCGCCGATCACGACGCGCAGCGGCAGCCAGGACGAAAACACGACAAGAGCAAGCGCGATCCAGCCTCTGCCTGCCGTCATGTTCTCAACCCATTGAGGCGTATAGGCAAGCGACATGTAAGCGCCCGCAAGGCCCGCACAGGCACCGCCGAACAGAACGGCCGCATATCGGATCCGGATTACCGAATAGCCGAGAGCGTGGGCTGAGCCATGGTTGTCGCCAACAGAACGAAGCACGAGGCCGAGGCGCGTCCGGAACAGGAAGTAGGCGACCGCGATGACCAGTGCGAAACTGATGTAAACCAGTGCATCCTGCTGGAAGAAGACCGGCCCGAAGAAGGGAATCTCCGACAGCACCGGAATGTAGAGGTCCGGCAGCCTCAAACCCGGAATGCCGATGAAGGCTTCACCGATCAGGCCGGAAAAGCCGACCCCGAGGATGGTCAGGGCGAGGCCGGTTGCAACCTGGTTGGTGACAAGAACGAGGACGAGGAAGCCGAACAGGGCTGACATGGCCATGCCGGCGGCAATTGCGGCAATGACACCGAGCGTGCCGGACCCTGTCTGATTGGCAACCGCAAAGCCGACGACGGCCCCCATGATCATCATGCCTTCGACACCGAGGTTCAGCACCCCGGAGCGTTCGACGACAAGTTCGCCGATTGCGGCAATCAACAGCGGCGTTGCCGCGGTGATGACGGTCAGAAGAACGGCTTCAAACATGGGAGGCCTCCCCAGCCGAGCCGCGCCGGCCGACAAATCGGATGCGATAGAGGATGAGCGTGTCACAGGCGAGCACGAAGAACAGAAGCAGCCCCTGAATGACGCTGGCTATCTTGTTGGAGACCCCCATTGCCGACTGCACGGCCTCCCCGCCGATATAGGACAAGGCCAGCACGAAGCCCGCGACGATGATCCCGAACGGGTTCAGCCGGCCGAGAAAGGCAACGATGATGGCCGTGAAGCCATAGCCCGGCGAGATTGTCGGCAGGAGCTGATTGAGCGCACCGGACACTTCCATCGTTCCGGCGAGGCCCGCAAGGCCCCCGGCGGTCGCGAAGGAAAACAGGGTCAGCTTTTTGGCTGAAAATCCGGCAAAGCTGCCTGCGCGCGGGCTTTCCCCCATTACCCTTATCTCGAAGCCCTTGAGGGTCTTGCCGAGAATGACAGCAAGCACGATTGCGACAGTCACGGTGATCGGCGCCGCAAAGCTGAGCGAGGTTCCGGGGATGGTGGACAAGGTGGCGGCGTCCGAGAACATTGCCGATTCCGGGAAATTATACCCCCCCGGATCTCGCCATGGGCCGCGCACCAGATAGTCCAGAAGCAGGCTTGCGACATAAACCAGCATCAGGCTGGTCAGGATCTCATTGGTGTTGAACCTGGTTTTCAACACTGCTGGGATCAGAGCCCAGAGGGCGCCCCCGATCACGCCGAAGACCATCATCAACGGCAGTGTTGCCGCATTTTCGAAATCCGGCATCAGGATGGGCAAGGCAGACCCGAACAACGCCCCAACGATGAACTGGCCTTCCGCGCCGATGTTCCAGTTGTTTGACAGATAGCAGACAGACAAGCCACAGGCGATCAGTATGAGCGGTGTCGCCTTGGCGATCGTCGCGTTGAACGACCATTCCTGAGTTAAAGGTTCAATGAAGAACTTGTACAGTCCGGACAATGGGTTATGGCCGGATATTGAGAAAATGATTCCGGCTGCGATTGCGGTCAGCCCGACGGCGATCAACGGCGACAGCAACGCCATCTTGCGGCTGTGTTCTTTGCGTTTGACGAGTTCGACGCGCATCAGGCAACCTCCCCTTGCGCTTCCGCGCCGCCTGCCATGAGCAGTCCGACCCGCTCGCGGTTCATGTCATCCGTTGGTTCTGCAGCAGACAGATAGCCCCTTGATATCACCGCAATGCGGTCAGCGATTTCAAAGATCTCGTCGAGATCCTGACTGATCACCAGAACCGCCGATCCCGAACGGGCAAGGTCGATCAGGGCCTGCCGGATAAGGGCAGCGGCACCTGCGTCAACACCCCAGGTCGGCTGATTGACGATCAGTACACCAGGCTTGCGGTCGAGCTCCCGGCCAACGACGAATTTCTGCAGATTGCCCCCTGACAGGGACCGTGCCTCCGGATCGTCATGGGACATGCGCACGTCGTAGATCTTCTTGATGCGCTGTTCCATCTTGCCGGCGTTAGCGGTTGAAACGAATGCAGCGCTCACCAGCTTGTCGCCAGTGCTGTGGCGTGTCAGCACGATATTCTGCGACAGTTTCATGCCCGGCACGGCACCGTGACCGAGCCGTTCCTCAGGAACGAAGGCCGCGTTCTGCCGACGGCGCCAAGTTATGTTCCGGTTGCCGCAAGGCTTGCCGTCCAGGACAACCATATCGGCTGCCACCGGCATCTCGCCGGAAATGGCGTCGAACAATTCGCCCTGACCGTTGCCGGCCACACCTGCGATGGCGACAACCTCGCCTGCCCGCAGATCCAGCGAGACATTGTTGAGGGCCGTCGCAAAGGGCGTTGCGGCTTTTGCGGAGAGGTTCTTCAAGGCAAGGCGTGGTTCACCGATCACAGGTTTCTGAGCGCTTGCACTGACGGAAGCCACATCCGCCCCCACCATCATGCTTGCCAGAGACGCCGGGGTTTCCTTTGTCGGGTCGCATTCGCGCACCACCTGGCCATGCCGAAGGATTGTCGCGTGGTGACAGATGCGTTTCACCTCTTCCAGCCTGTGGCTGATGTATAGGACGGCGCAACCTTCCTTCGCCAGGCGTTCCAAGGTCAGGAACAGGAGGTCCGCTTCCTGAGGTGTCAGCACCGAGGTCGGCTCGTCCATGATGATGAGCTGCGGCTCTTGAAGCAGACACCGCACGATCTCGATGCGCTGGCGGATGCCAACCGGCAAATCGGCGACGATGTCCTCCGGGTTGAGCGGCAAGCCATAGTCGCGCGACACGGTCTGGATGCGGTTGGAAAGTTCGGACATCCGTCCCGGATTGGGCAAAGCCAGAGCAATGTTCTCAACGACACTCAAGGCTTCGAACAGCGAAAAGTGCTGGAAAACCATGCCGATGCCGAGATCGCGGGCGGCTGCTGGATTGCCGATGTCCACCCGGTTTCCCTGCCAGAGGATTTCGCCGCCATCCGGCTCCAGCGAGCCGTAGAACATCTTGACCAGGGTTGATTTGCCCGCGCCGTTTTCGCCCAGAAGCGCGTGTATCTCGCCCCTGTTGATGACGAGATCGACCCTGTCGTTCGCCAATATGTCGCCGAAGCGTTTGGTCAGCCCCCGGGCGTCAAGCAATGTATCCTTGCCGGACCTGCCTTGCCGCCCTGCACCGGCGTCCCCTGTCGTTGTTACCGTTTCTGCCACGCCGTCCCCCAAGCGAATGCCGCCTTATTGACCAAGTGTTAGTTTTTGTGCAAGCCCCCCGCCTGCAGCAGCCTGTTGATGATTTCGAGCTTCATCCCGAACCAGCAAGTCGACTGCTATTCCCGCGGCGATCGAAGCCGGTTCTTTTGATCTGACAGTCGTCACGCCCACGGGACAGACCATGTTTGCCGTCAAAGTGTCGGTGAGCCCCCGGGCCTTAAGGCGTTTCAGAAAGCGGGCGCGTTTGGTTTTGGAGCCGATGACACCGCAATAGTCAAAGCGTTGATGAAGCAAGGCACGTGCCATGATGTCTTCATCCAGTGCGTGTGAATGGGTCATCGCCAAAACGAACGCCCCATCGGGAGCCTGATCGAGGATAGCTGCCGGATCCGAATTGGCGACTTTCCAAACATTTCCGGGAACCGCGACTGGAAACTGGCCCGCTCTGCTATCAATCCACGTCACATTGAAAGGCAAGGGTGCAAGCGCCAGGACAACCGCCTTGCCGACGTGACCTGCCCCAAACAGATAAAGCTCGCGCCGCCGGCTCCCGAATTGCTCGATCAGCAACTGATTGCCTGTTCCTTGATCATGCTGAAGAGATATTCTGCTCGTTGGAGAAGCTGAAAGCAGACGCCGCGGCTGGACGACGCCGTTCACAACGTGGGCCTCGGTTGAAAACGGATGCCGTTCGGCTTCCTTTCGCGAGAGCGCCTCAGCCATTTCAAGCGATGACGCTGTCAGGATCTCGATGGCTATCTGCGTGCGGCCACCGCAGCACTGGCCGAGATCCGGACCGAGAGACACATTTTGCAGCATGAAGGACGCTGCGCCTTCGCGGATCGCAGTCACAGCCCGGCGGATTGTTTCGAACTCAAGTGTGCCGCCACCTATCGTGCCATAAAAACCACCGTCAGGCGTTACCACCATTCGTGCCCCGTCATCGCGAGGTGTCGAGCCATCGGCACGGGCAACGGTTACGAGAGCACAAGCGCCGCTACGCTTCAAACAGTCCGCAATGTGCCCCCAGACCTTCATCAGACGATCTTCCTCCGTCGCATATCCTGCACAGCCTTCATGATCGCCTCAGGCGTTGCTGGGGCATTCAGGTTAGGCACCAGGCCGGGACTAAGGCTCGCGACGGCATCATTGATGGCACAAAACACCGCATTGGCCAGCATGACGGGCGGTTCGCCGACAGCCTTGGACCGGTAAACGGTTGCCTGCGGATTTCCGCTGCCTTGATAAAGGCGGACATTGAATTCCTCGGGAATATCGGACGCGGTCGGGATTTTGTAGGTGGACGGCGCATGGGTGCGCAGGCGGCCCGTTTCGTCCCAGACCAGTTCTTCGGTGGTGAGCCACCCCATGCCCTGCACAAACCCACCCTCGATCTGGCCAAGGTCGATGGCCGGGTTCAGCGAATGGCCGACGTCGTGCAGAATATCCACGCGGTCGACGGTCATTTCGCCGGTCATGGTGTCGATTGTCACCTCGGCGCAAGCACCGCCAAAGGCAAAATAGTAGAACGGACGGCCGGTGGCGCTTTCCCTGTCCCAGGTGATGCCGGGCGTCGCGTAATACCCTGCATGAGACAACTGGATGCGCGCCATATGTGCTTGTTTGGCGATATCCGCCAGAGCAAAGCTCTGGTCTCCGACGACAACCTTGTTGTCCCCGAAGAAGATGGCCTCCGGTCCGCACTGGTGCTGCTCGCACAGGAAGGTAATCAGGCGGTTCTTGATTTCCTTGGCCGCAAGTTTTGCTGCCATGGCGTTGAGGTCTGTGCCGGAGGAAGCCGCTGTCGGGCCGGTATTGGGAACCTTGGAGGTGTTGGTGGCGGTGATGCGCACCTTGTTCAGACTGACGCCGAACTCCTCCGCAACAACCTGGGCCACCTTCTGGTAGAGCCCCTGCCCCATCTCGGTGCCACCATGGTTCAGATGAACGGAGCCGTCTGTGTAAAGGTGGACAAGCGCACCGGCCTGGTTCAGATGTTTCAGCGTGAAGGAAATGCCGAATTTGACCGGCGTCAGGGCAAGACCCTTCTTCAGAACGGCGTTGTTTTCGTTAAAGAAGCGAACATCGTCCCGGCGGGCCCAATAGTCTGAGCTTTCCTCCAACTGGTCTATCAGGTCATGCATAACCTGAAACTCTTCCACCGGCATGCCGAAGGGGGTCAGGTTGCGTTCCCCGTCGTAGAAATTCAGTTTGCGAATTTCCAGCGGGTCCTTGTCGAGCGTGATCGCGATCGCATCGATCATGCGTTCGGCAGCAAGCATGCCCTGCGGTCCACCGAACCCGCGGAACGCGGTGTTGGAGCAGGTGTCTGTTCGCAGCCGGCGCGAGCGGATGAGCGCGTCCGGGTAGAAATAGCTGGAATCGGCATGAAACAGCGTTCGGTCGTTCACACCGAGTGAAAGATCGACCGAATAACCGCAACGGGCCAGAAACTCCATGTCGACGGCGCGGATGCGGCCTTCGCTGTCATGTCCAACCTGCCAGTTGACCTTAAAATCGTGCCGCTTTCCGGTCATGATCATGTCGTCGTCGCGGTCCAGGCGGATCTTGCAGGCCCGTCCCGTGTGGGCGGCTGCTATGGACGCCAGCGCGGCCCATTGGTTTGCCTGCGATTCCTTGCCCCCGAAGCCGCCGCCCATGCGCCGCACCTCAGCTGTGACCGCTGCATCGGGCACGCCGAGCACCTTGGCAACGGTGTGCTGGATTTCGGTCGGGTGCTGGGTCGAGGAATAGACCAGCATGCCGCCGTCTTCCTGCGGCAGGGCCATGGCAACCTGGCCTTCCAGATAGAAATGCTCCTGTCCGCCGATCTTCATGCTGCCGGACAGGATTTCCTCTGCCGCATTCATTCCTGTTTCAGGGGACCCGCGCCGGAACTGATAATCGGGCAGAACCGTCGTGTCGGCATCGACCGCGTCTTCAGCCGTCAGAATGGGCGTGATCGGGGCAACGTCTATCTTTGCCTTCAGCGCTGCTTTTCGCGCCTGGTCTCTCGTTTCGGCAACGACGGCAAAAACGACCTGACCGTAAAACAGGATTTCGTCTTCGGCGAGCACCGGGTCGTCGCCAAAGGCGGACGAGCAGTCGTTCCGACCGGGGATATCGTCTGCGGTCAGGACAGCAACCACACCTGGGGCCGACCTGACTTCTTCGAGGTCCAGCGCCAGGATCCGGCCCCTGACAGCCTGCCGAGACCAGCCGGGTGCCAGATGAAGCGTGCCGACGGGTTCAACCATGTCATCGATATAGGTCGCCGTTCCGGAAACATGCTTTGCCGCGCTGTCATGCGGCAATGCTTTTCGGACATGCTTGAGAGGCGTCGCCAGATCGTTCGGGTCAAGCTGCGCGGTCATGGTCTGCCTCCCGCTTTGCAAGCACACGAACTTCTTCCGGCGCGGTGCCGCTGACCTCCATCAGGGCCTTGGCGAGCAAGGCCCTAGCGGTTTCCATGCGGTACTCTGCGCTTGCGCGCATATCCGTCAGCGGCGTGAAGTCAGACAGGAGCGCCTGCATGGCAGCCCCCCAGGTGGACGGGTCGTCCAGTGAGGCCCCTTTCAAGGCTGCCTCCGCTCCGCTTGCCCGTTTCGGCGTTCCGGCCATGCCGCCAAAGGCAATCCGGGCATCCGTTATCAGTCCCTCCCCGTCCAGCGTCAGGCGGAAAGCGCCCATGACGGACGAAATATCCTGATCGAAGCGTTTCGTGATCTTGTAGCAGCGGAAAGCCTGATTGGCGGAAAGACGGGGTACAAAGAGACCGGTGACGAATTCACCCTGCCGGCGGTCCTGTTTGCCGTAGTCGATGAAATAGTCTTCAAGCGGCAGGGCTCTGGAGCCTTCCGCCGAATGCAGTTCCAGCGTCGTTCCAAGCGCGATCAAGGCGGGCGGTGTGTCGCCGATCGGTGAGCCGTTGGCAATGTTTCCGCCGACTGTTCCTGAGGCGCGAACCTGTTTCGAGCCGATCCGGCGCCAGAGTTCACCCAGGTTCGAGGACAAGCTTGTCATCGCTTCTTCTGTGGCGGCATAGGTTGCTGTCGCGCCGATGAGAACGCCCGACGGGCTGTCTTCCACACGGTCGAGACCTTCTATCCGGCCAAGCCAGATCATCTTGGGAAGTTCGCGCAGATGCTTGGTGATCCACAGACCGACGTCGGTTGCTCCGGCGACCAGGGTTGCGTTCGGATGCTGACCATAAAGCGCTGCAAGGCCGTCCAGCGTTGCCGGGGACGAAAAGAAGCAGTCGCTGTCGCCAATGAAGACGTCGCTGCTGTCGGACAACTGCCGCAGCTGCTCCCGTGTTTCGTGGGCGCGCCACGAAAACGCGTCGTCAGCGGCGTCAAAACACGACTCGAGCGCTGCATCGATGATCGGCCGGTAGCCCGTGCAACGGCACAGATTTCCCGCAAGCCACTCGGTCACGGTCTTTCGAGATTTTTCCGCTCCCGCATCGTGATACAGCGTGAACAGCGTCATGATGAAACCCGGCGTGCAGAAGCCGCATTGGGATCCGTGCATTTCGACCATTGCAGCCTGGACCGGGTGCAGCCTTGTGTCCTGGGTAAGATCTTCCACGGTCACGAGTTCCGCGCCGTCGATCATCCCAAGCAACTGGATGCAACTGTTGACGGGCTGATAGACCAGCTTGCCGTCAATCAGGCGGCCGAGCGCCACGGTGCAGGCCCCACAATCGCCCTCGCCGCAGCCTTCCTTCGTACCCGTTTCGCGTCGGCGCAGGCGCAGATAATCGAGAAGGGTTTCAGTCGGGCCGACATTCGCCAGCTCGACAACTTCGCCACCTTTCAGAAAACGGATCGTGTCACGCATGGTGGAACTCTCCTTTTTCCTCAGAAGGCCTAAGGGCAAGCAAAGTGGCGGCAAGGATCGATTGGAAAGTGCATTTGCATTTCTTCAGTGCAGCGATGGCAGTGCCGCTTTCCTGGTGTGTCTGGTGCGGGGAGATTGGGCCGAGGGCCTCGCCCCAATGCCACTGATTGAACACCAGGCCTCCGGCCGGTCTTTCCATGGCTGGGTTCTGAACCTGCGTTGACAAACGCCCCATCAGTTTTCTCCCTCGCGCGGCGCGTTGCCGCAAAACTGTCACAAAAAATGTGCCTTAAAAAAACACGGAACCAAAGCGCTCATTTGAGACCGCAATGATGCCTATTTGGCATCAAGAGATGGAAGTTGGTCCCGCAAAGCGAGCACCGCGTGATCGAAAAACATGCCAGGCGCAAGCGCAAGAGCACGCAGAGAAGACGTTACCACACAGAGCCTGTCTGCCTGAAGCGGCGCATCTGACAAAGGTTTGAAGATCAGGACACCGTTGGCAAGATCGTCCTCACAGCCAATCAACGTCTGAAAGCCGATCACCTGTTCCTCCCGGGCAAGGGCCCGCATCAGTCTGAGAGAATTGGCTTCCACATAGGTGCGGGACGCTCCGGGTATCCGGCTGCGGACGATGTCGAGGCGTGTGCGGAGCGACAGACCCTCGGCCGGAAGCGCCACCGGGTATTTCAGGCAGTCCTGCAGACCAAGTGACTTCGCGCCCGCCAACGGATGGTCAGGACGCATCAGCGCCCCAATGACGAGATCATGGTGAAAGGCAATGGTCAGGGCGGAAGTTTCCGGAGGATCAAAGGTGAAGCCAACATCTGCTTCCGCCGCTTCCACCTTGCGTGCAGCTTCCTTCGAAGACGAAATGGAGACATTCACATGAATGCCGGGATAGCTCTTGCGGAATGTGCTGATGACCGCCGGGAGGAGTTTTTCGGCAACGCTTTCGACGCTTGCGATCGACACGGTGCCCCGGCGCAGCCCCTTCAGAGCGTCGAGTTCGGCAACCGTACCCTCAAAATCGGAATAGGTGCGCCGGATGTGGGCCAGCAGCAGTTCCCCGGCTTGAGACAGACGCAGACGTCGGCCGACACGGTCGAACAGTTGCAGGCCGAGGGCTTGTTCCAGCCAGAGAACCTGCCGGTTGACGGCAGAGGACGCCACATTGAGGTCCCGGGACGCTGCACGGATCGAGCCAGCCTCGGCGACGGCCAGAAAATAGCGCATCGCCGGGCTGTAGAGGTTTCGAGACAGATCCAGTGCTCGTGCGGACCGCATGAGGTTCCCGGCCTTACGGGATCAGAACTGTCGTGCCGGTGGTCTTTCGGCCTTCGAGATCCTGATGGGCCTGAACGGCATCCGCGAGCCTGTATTCCTGGTTGACGCCGATCTTGACGATACCTTTCTGGACGACATCGAACAGTTCGCCTGCTGTTGCCTCCAACGCTTCGCGGCTGGCTATGTAGCTGAATAGCGTCGGCCGCGTTGCGAACAGGGAGCCTTTCTGGGCGAGAAGCGCCAGGTTGAAATCAGTGATGGGGCCGGAGGATTGACCGAAGGTGACCCACAGGCCCCTGGGTTTGAGGCAATCGAGCGATCCTGGATAGGTGTCCTTGCCGACGCTGTCATAAACGACGTCACAGCCTTTGCCGCCGGTGATGTCCTTCACCCTGTCGACGAAGTTTTCTGTCCGGTAGTTGATCACATGATCGTAGCCGTGGGCCTTGGCCAGTTCGACCTTGGCTTCTGATCCGGCTGTGCCGATGACGGTAGCGCCGAGATGCGAAGCCCATTGACCGGCAATCAGACCGACCCCTCCGGCTGCCGCATGAAACAGCAGCGTTGTGTCGGGGCCGACGGAAAAGGTCTGGCGCAGAAGGTACTGGGCGGTCATGCCCTTCAGCATCATGCCTGCAGCGGTCTTGTCATCGATCTCGTTCGGCAGAACGACGAGCCGATCAGCGGGAACGAGTCTTTCCTGAGCATAGGCGCCGAGAGGACCTACATAAGCGACCCGGTCCCCCGGATTGAGGTGCGTCACGCCCTCGCCAACCGTCAGGACGACCCCTGCCCCCTCATTCCCTGGGGAGAAAGGGACGCCGTTGGGGGCCGGATAGAGACCGGAGCGGAAATAGGTGTCGATGAAATTGAGGCCGACCGCAGTGTGCCGGATACGTGCTTCGCCCGGGCCGGGTTCACCGACTTCGATCTGTTCCCAGCGCATGACATCCGGTCCACCGGTTTCGTGTACACAGATTGCTTGAACCATGACTTAAATCCCCGAAGTGGCGGGCCGAGACCGCTTTTGGTCTTGCGGCAATTGATGTTGGCAAGACCATAAATGATTTCAACGCCATCGGGAAAGGTCATTCAGGAGCGGAATCGGCTGTTGGTACTCCAGACGCTACACGTTGACCGGGCCCAAGAAACAAAGCACAGCCTCGCACAGGCGCTTGCCATCGCCCCGATGCTGACAAAGCCTCTAGATGGCAGAAAAGATCAGTCGACCCTGTCGAGTAACTGCTGAACGGCGGAGACCAGCAGCAGATAAAAGCTGGCTGCCGTAAACACCCATGCCACCGGACCGTTAAGCGCCATGCCATCAAGAATGGCGTAAGCGGCAAGACCCATCCAGAGCAACGTCACCGGCAAGGTGATCATCCGCCATCGGCGTACACGGACAGGATGGACAAAACGGACGGGGGCGAACGTCAATGCGCAGCACAAAAGCACGAAGATGATCGTGAAGCTCTGCGATGGTGACAACACCATCAGGCCGAACACCACCATGTTCCAGCCTGCAGGAAAACCTTTGAATGAGCCATCCGGCGTCTTCATGCCGTTGTCGGCAAAATAGAGCGCACCGGTAAAGACCACGAGACCGCCGCAAATCCAGTTCCAGGGACTGGACAGCATCAGGCTCCAGGAAAGCGCGAAGGCGGGAAGAAAGACGTAGGTGGCGTAGTCGATCACAAAATCCAGGGACGCCCCCGACCAGCGAGGCAGGCGTTCCGCAATCTTGTAACGGCGAGCCAGAGGACCATCGATACCGTCAACGAAAAAGGCAAGGCCAAGCCAGGCAAACATTTCGGCCCAGTTTTCGCGAGCACCTGCCAGGAGGGCGATCAAAGCAATGGGAGCGCCGGAAGCCGTAAGGATATGGATCAGGAACAGAGCAGGCTCGGTCCTCTCTTTGCCTGGTGTGATATCCGCCACGGGGTTTCCTCGCTTTTGTGATCCGAACGCGACTTGCTGAAGCGTTGGCGTACTGAGATGTGTGCTGGCAGCCTTAGGCCTAAAACCCTATGGTGCACACACCGACGCTGATACGATCCTTTATTGCAATCGTATGACAGTGTGAACCTAAAAAACAGTCCCTACGCCAATAGCGGTGAATTTAGCTTGTCGCGTTTCCCAAAAGGATGAGCGAAACAAGAACGCCTGCCCAGACCAGCAGAACGACGCCTATCGCGGGAGGAAGGATCCGGCTGGGGAAGGTTTTTTCAACGGCCATCAACGCCCCGAGCAGGGCAATCCAGACGATGTTCATCAGCCCGACCGCAAACATGACCGTCATGACGGCCCAGCAACAACCGAGGCAAACCCAGCCCTGAATCAAGCCTTCCCGGAAGCCCGGGACAACGCCGGGAGCCCCCTCGTCCGTGACGAATACCCAGCGAGGATACCAGCATCTGCCGAGGCAGGCCTTTTTGGCCGGTGTGAACTGGTAGAGCCCGGCAGCGAGAAGGACGGACGCCGTCAAGGCCATGCTGGCCGGGGCCATCATGGTCGTCATCGCGCCGGCAACAGACAAGGCCCACTGAGCAGCGGTTGCGACAACGGCATATCCAAGCCACACTGCCAGGTACCCAAACATAGCGGCAACCACAGACCGTCCGGGTGCACTCGTTCCGGTACAGGCTGCGAGCGCGGAGTGATAGGCGCGCAGCATCGGCACGGCCGTTGGCAGCATCATCGCGAGGGCCATCATTGCCCACATGAGGAAGATTTTCGCCAGATCGACAGCCGTCATGTCTGTGCCTGGCATGCCGAAAGTGGCGTTGGTCGGGAGGCACAGGACGGCAAGTGCGGCTCTTGCTTCTGCCGGCAGGCCTGCGAACTGATTGAAACTGTTGAGAATCACCATGCCGGGTCCGGCTTCGCTCATGTCCATCACCGGGACCATGTCGGCGACCATCGCAATCAGATACGCCCAGCCGGAAACGCTCAACAGCGCAACGAGAGCCAGAACAAGTGGCCAGCCGCGGGGGGGCTTCTCCCGGTTAGCGGAGCCGGCTTCATTGGAAAGGATAGTGCGCAAACTCGCCATGGTGACCGTGAACGGGATATCTTTTGATGTGCTCAAGACGTCTTAGAGCATTTTCGGGATCCGGGATTTGATATTACTCATATCGGGTGAGGTATGCCCTGCGTGTATTCGTCCCGTTGATTTTGAACCGGCAAACAGCAATTAAGTCGGTACGCATAAACCAGATGGATTTTTGTCATGGCCAGCAGCCACTCGCGGGAACAGTTCGATATCGCAATCGTCGGCGGAGGCCCTTCCGGGCGCATTGCCGCTCTTGCCTTGGCTCAACAGGGGCTGTCCTGTGTTCTGATTGCTCCGACGTTGGACCAACAGGATTGCCGCACCACCGCGCTGTGGCAAAAATCCATAGATCTTCTTCGCGACATTGGTGTCTGGCCGGCCATCGAAGGCAATGCCGAGGCCTTGAAAAAGATGCGGATGATCGACAGCACAGGTCGGCTCTTTCGAGCACCTGAAGTCGTCTTCGACTGCAGCGAACTTGGCTTGGAAGAGTTTGGTTTCAATATCTTGAACAGCGAACTTAATGTCTTTCTTGAAAAGGCCTGTGCCGCCCAACCTAGCCTTGAGATGATAGCGGACACTGTCGAAACTGCCGAGTTTGGAGATGAACAGGCTATACTTTTCACAAGCGGCGGCATGATAATTTCCACAAGTCTCGCAGTTGCCGCGGATGGCCGCAAGTCCACATTGCGTGAAGCTGCAGGGATCAAGGTGAAGAGCTGGTCTTACCCGCAAGTTGCCGTCGTTCTGAACCTGGAGCACCGTCTTCCTCATCAGCAGATATCGACCGAATTTCATACCTCAACAGGCCCATTCACATTGGTGCCGCTGCCCGGTCGGCAGTCGTCGCTGGTTTGCGTGGAAACCGCGGAAGGTGCCGCAAAGCTGTTGGCGATGACCGATGAGGAGCTGGAAACGGAGCTCGAACGGCGGGCGCATTCCATTCTGGGAAGCTTCAAGCTGGCGTCAAAACCGCAAAGCTTCCCGCTCGCCGGGCTTACGGCCACTTCCCTTGTGGGGCCACGTCTTGCACTTGTTGGCGAGACCGCTCACGTCTTTCCGCCCATCGGCGCCCAGGGGCTGAACCTGTCCATGAGAGACATCCGCGACCTGACCACCATCGTGGCCGCCGCCAGGCATTCGCACGCCGATATCGGCAGCAGACCCCTCCTCTCCTCTTACGAAAAGAAACGGTTCAGCGACATTCGATCACGCACAAACGCGGTCGACGTACTGAACAGATCTCTGCTTACCGAATTCCTGCCGGTTCAGGCGGTGCGGAGCGCCGGCATGTATCTCACCGGCAAGCTGGGGCCGTTGCGGCGCATCCTCATGCGGGAAGGGCTTGCGCCGGGAACGGCGTTTCAACTTCACAGGTAAGCGGTAATGGCGCACTGTTTTCAAGTGCGTGGTTTTGCAACCGCGCGTTTGGCAGTGTGGTACGTCAGGGCCATGAAAATCATCTGACGGAGTGCATTTTCGGGCAGAGGCTTTGCGAGACTGAAGTGAACGCTTCTGTCGCCGCCGTAAACAAGTTCCGGGAACATCCCGCGCCAATCGGCGACCAGCGACGATTGGCAGCTGACGAAAAGGGCAACATCCCCTGCCCCGGATTTGTCATGGTCGATCCTGATGGTCGTTCCGGTTTTCGGCCGCGTCGTCACATAGCTGGCCTCGCCCCATTTCAGGGTTTCCTCAAGCGCTCCGATATCATCCCGCTGCGTTGCGATCTCCACGATCATTGCCCTGATTGTCAGCAGGCAATCCCGTATCTCCGACGGATAGCTTTCGATCAACGCAAGAACGTCCGGATTGTCCTTCACGGCAAAACCTCCTGTTCTTCAGCGGCTGTTCTGTCGTGTGGGTTTATCCACCGGTTGGCAGGAACCCGCTGGTCAACGCCCAGATGAAGCCAGTCACCGTGATGATCGACAGGGCTGTTCCGATCAGAACGAAACTGGATGCCCGCTGAACATATGTTCCATACTGCTGCGCGATGACAAACACGTTTGTCGCCGGCGGAAGGCATGACATCAGGACAGCGGTTGCAATCCAGTTGGGATCGAAGCCACCCAGCCAGGTCAAGAGCAGGAAAATCAGGATCGGGTGCAGCAGAAGTTTCACCCCCAGCACAATCGGCAGTTCCAGCGGTATCCGTCCGATGGGTCGGAGGGCGATGCTGACACCCATCGCAAACAAGGCACAAGGCGCGGCCGCATTGCTGAGATAGCGGAGCAGCGTGTCAATTGCCTGCGGAGGCTTGATCTGGAACGCTGCGGCTATGACGCCGGCAATGGTTGCCAGAATAAAGGGATGGGTGAAGATCCTGATTGCGATCTTTTTCAAGGTCCCGAGGATCGATTCGTCGTCGGTACCGGCCAATGCCATCATCAGCGGTGCCAGAATGAACATCAGCGCGTTATCGAAGGCCAGAATAAGAGCTGTCGGAACAGTCGCCTGTTCGCCAAGAACGGCCAGAGTCAGGCCCGGGCCCATGTAGCCGATGTTGGAATAGGCTCCGGCGATGCCCAAAATGGTGGATTCGCCGATGTTGCCACGCGTTGCCACAACGCCAATGCAGAAGGAGATCGCAAAAACGATGTAGGTCGTGAAGGTCGTCGCGGTGATATAGGAGGCGTTTGCCAGTTCCTCGATCGGCGTTTCCGACAACAGCCGGAAGAAAAGCGCCGGAAGTGCCAAGTAGATCACGAAGAAGTTCATCCAGCTCAGACCTGCCTCCGGCAGGTTCTTGATCTTGCCGGCCCCGAAGCCGAGAAGGATCAGTCCGAAAAACGGAAGAGCCAGTGAAATGACATTCTGCATTCAATTACCAAAGATGAAGACGACGCGCTGTATGGCGGTTTGGTGGGTCTCAAGGCGCTTGCATCTTGCGCCTGGCTTGGATATGGACGCGTGACTTGGAGGTCACCCCGGTGATCCGCATTCCAATCAGGTCTGAGGGCGCATCGCAAGGCCCCATTCATTCGGACAAGGTCGGAAGGCCCTCTTTTCAAGACGGGCGGACAACATGAAAGCATTCGGTCGTAATGTCCCGCAAAAAAAAGCAGCGTAAACACCCGAAGCTCACAGCTGTGCAAAACCGGGTGGAAGGCTTATCGCTGACTGTGGCCATCTGGCTTTTCCGCCTGATCCCCGTCGACATTGCTTCCTACGTCATGGGCGCCTTCTGGCGCCTTCTGGCGCCTTTCAATGCCAGGCACAAACGCGCCCTGCGGCATCTGAAGAAGGCGTTTCCGAACATGCCGCGCGCAGAGCGCGAACGGATCGTGCGCGGGATGTGGGAAAACCTTGGCCGAGTGGCGGCAGAGACCTTCCATATCGACCGTCTTCTGAAACAGGACTACCGGTTCGAGGCGGTGGCGGACGAGATCACCGAACAGGTTCTGAACGGCGAACGTGCCTGTCTGTTCGTATCGTTTCACAGTGCAAACTGGGAGCTGTGTGTTCAGCCGGCCGTGCGCCGCGGCATCGAGATCACCGGCGTCTATCAGGCTTTGCGCAATCCGGAAGCAGACAAGGCCCTTCAGGCGCTCCGAAAAGACCTCTACAAGGGTGGTCTGTTGTCGAAGAGCCATCAGACAGCCCGAAAGATCCTGGCGACCCTGAAAAGTGGCGGGATCGTCGCCATGATGGGTGATCTGCGGGAAACGCGAGGCGTTCAGGTCCCTTTCTTCGATCAGATGGCCTACGCAACGCCCGTGCCGGCATCTCTTGCCCGATCCTGCAATGTGCCGATCGTTGTGGGCCGGGTCGTCCGCAAGAAAGGCGTTCATTTCCGGATAGAAGCCCAGGCTGTCGAAGTGCCGGTCACGGACAACCGTCAGGCGGATATCGAGGCTGCAACAGCGCGTATACATGCGATTTTCGAGAGCTGGATCCGGGAACATCCCGAACAGTGGATGTGGATCCACAAGAAGTGGGCGCCGCCAGGCAAAACCTCCGCCCAGAAGCAGGCTCGCCGCGCGGCAGCGGCGCGTTTGGAAGACGATTAGCCTGTTCTCCTTTCGGGGTATGGTTGCAGCGCAACATTGACGTTATAGCTATGTCTTCAACTGGTGGAGGACAGCTGTTTCATGAAAACCCCAAGCGCATTCTACAAGCCGCTCGCCATCGGCGCGCCGGACCCATACCGCGAACGTCCCGTCTCGCTGGAGCGCATGATTCATTTTGTCCCCCCGCATATCGAAAAGATGCGGTCCAAGGTGCCGGACCTGATCAAGAGCGTCGATGTCGTGCTTGGCAACCTGGAAGACGCCATTCCCGCAGATGCCAAGACGGACGCCCGCAGAGGCTTTATCCAGATGGCACAGGACAACGACTTCGGCACTACCGGTCTTTGGACCAGGGTCAATTGTCTGAACAGCCCCTGGTTTTTGGACGACCTCCTGGAAATCGTGCCTGCAGTTGGTGAAAAGCTCGATGTGGTGATGCTGCCCAAGGTCGAAGGCGCGTGGGACATTCACTACCTCGATCAGCTACTTGCGCAACTGGAAGCCAAGGCCGGTCTTTCCAAACCGATCATGATCCACGCCATTCTGGAAACGGCGGAAGGCGTGAAGAATGTCGAGGAGATCGCGGCGGCGAGCCCGCGGATGCATGGCATGAGCCTGGGGCCAGCAGACCTTGCTGCGTCGAGGGGCATGAAAACCACACGGGTTGGCGGTGGGCACCCGGACTATGCGGTGCTGTCCGACGTGGACAGCGCAGGCGGCCGTACTGCTTATCAGCAGGATCTGTGGCACTATACGGTCGGCAAGATGGTCGATGCCTGCCTGTCTTATGGTCTGAAACCCTTCTATGGCCCATTTGGTGATTTTTCTGACGCGGCAGCCTGTGAAAGCCAGTTCCGCAACGCCTTCCTGATGGGGTGCCTGGGTGCCTGGTCTCTGCATCCGACGCAGATTCAGATCGCAAAAAAGGTCTTTTCTCCCGATCCGGGCGAAGTTGCTTTTGCGCGCAAAATCATTGAAGCAATGCCGGACGGTACCGGAGCGGTGATGATCGACGGCAAGATGCAGGATGACGCGACCTGGAAACAGGCGAAGGTGATCGTGGATCTTGCAAAACTGGTTGCATCGAAGGACGCGGAACGCGCGGAGGTCTATGGCCTTTAGACTTTCGCAAGGCTCGTCGTCTAAGGTTTAATGCTACAATGCTTGCACGCAGGCTGCCGACACGGTATCCCGGCAGTGCATGCAGTATGCGGACGAGTAACCATGCGAACGGCAAAATTCAGAATTGGCCAGGTCGTCCGGCACCGGATTTACCCCTTCCGGGGCGTGATTTTCGATGTCGATCCGACCTTCAGCAATACGGAAGAATGGTGGAACGCGATCCCGGAAGACGTACGTCCTCTGCGCGATCAGCCGTTTTATCATCTCCTCGCCGAGAACGAGGAAACCGAATATGTGGCCTACGTCAGCGAACAGAACCTGGAAGCGGACATGACCGGGGAACCGATACGCCATCCGCAAGTGGAAGAAATTTTCGAAGAACAGACCGACGGGTCCTATCTGCCACGCAGCGTGGAGATCCACTGAACAGGCCGTAGGGACACAGCCTGGTCTGCCGGAATTTTGTTCAAATACGAAAAAGGCCGGAACTTTGGAAGTTCCGGCCTTTTTCAATTCTGAAAACGCAGTTTGTTACTGGCTCTGCTTTTGAGCGTCGATCAGCTTCTGACGCGCTTCGTCGGCCCGCTTCTGCAATTCGCTCTGCAGCTCTTCCTGGCGTTTTTGCAGTTCAGCAAGGTTCATGGGCTCGCCGTCGTAAACCTTTGTGAAGCCGATCAGGGTCATCTTGAAGACGATTTCCTTGGCCTGCTGGTTATACGGAGCCACGATCATTTCGCCGCCCTGCTTCATGGTGTTGATGAAGGAGTCATCAATCGCCAGTTCTGCATAGCAGGCATTGGGTGCGCAGATGCTGTACTTGCCCTGAACGGGCTTGCCGTCATCGATCTGAATGCGAACGCCGGGCTGGATCAGAACGCCGGTCGGTACGGCGACCAGCAGCTTCTTGCGGGCTTCCCCCTCAGTTTCCTGAATGGCAATGTTGCTCAGGAACTGTCCGGTATTTGTGCGCAATTCAATCGAAATAAAGCAGATTTGCTTCTGCGTGTTCGGATTGGTGTTACACGCTTTCGTCCATGGGCTTTTTTCTTCCTGGGCGATTGCGGGTGCACCAGCAAAAGAAGACAGGGCTACGAATGCACCTACTGCACATCCGAACAATCCTCTTTTCAAAACACTCGTCATCGAAACGTCCTCAATCGTGCGTGTACGAAACTTTCGCGTTGTTCTGGGGCATTCCGGAACCAACCGCAAGGCCCGTAACGACATTCAAACCGTTAAACCATGGTAAGACACTTAATTTGGGCGAGAGGGTGGCCGATTTGCAACGCACCCCAAATGGGCAATTCAAACCTGAATATCTTGAGGTTTGTTGTTTGAGCCGGGCGCGTCCCCGTTAACCGTGTGTTATTCTGAACATTGGGAATCAACAGAATCTCCGGCGGTGGTGATGCGTAGTTCGATAGTTTCCGGTCTTCTTTTTCATGCCGGCAAGGCGATCGGTTTGGCGGCTTCGTCCGCTTGTGTGCTCGCGTTGACATTCAACCTACCTGCCGTGGCGGACGAAGAAACCGTGCCCTGGACGCATGCCATTGCCATGCACGGAACGCCCGCCCTTGGTCCTGACGAGCCGTTTCCCTACGCCAACCCCGAAGCGCCTAAAGGCGGCACGATTACACTTGGTGTCCAGGGAACCTTCGACAGCCTGAATTCCTTCATCGTCCAGGGGGGCTGGACGTCGGCCCGCGGCATGCGGGAGCGTGAATTCGGCAACAACGTTCTGGAAAGCCTGATGGTCCGCTCCTATGCGGAACCCTTTTCCCTCTACGGGCTGTTGGCTCAACGTGTGCGGATGCCGGACAGCCGGGAATGGATCGAATTCGAGCTTAACCCGGATGCCAGGTTTTCCGACGGAACGCCTGTTACCGTAGAGGATGTCATCTTTTCTCTGGATGTGATCCGCGACAAGGGCCGCCCCCCCTATCGTAACTGGTATGCAGCCATTACCGAAAAGCAGGTGACCGCGCCGAACCGGCTGAAGCTGGTGTTCGAAAACGGCGACAATCGCGAATTGCCGCTTCTGATTGCACTGGCGCCGATCTACTCCAAGGCCAGCACCGATGCGGAAAACTTCGACAAATCATCCTTGAACCCTCCGGTGGGGACCGGGCCTTACACGTTCAAGACGATCGAGCCGGGCCGGTTGGTCGTTTATGAGAAGAACCCGGATTACTGGGCCAAGGATCTGCCGGTAAAAGCCGGTTTCGACAACTTCGATGAAATCCGGATCGAGTATTTCCGCGACGAAACCACCTTGCAGGAATCCTTCAAAAAGGGCCTGGTTCAGGCACTTCAGTTCCGCGACCCCGCCCGTTGGGCAACGGGCCTAGATTTTCCGGCGGTGAAAAACGGCGACGTGCTCAAGCGCGCGATTCCGCTGGGTATCCCCGCAGCCATGCAAGGTATCGCGTTCAACACCCGCAGGGATCAATTCTCCGATCCTGCCGTGCGCAAGGCTTTGCGCATGCTGTTCGATTTCGAGTGGGTGAACCGCAACCTTTACTATGGCCTTTACACGCGCACGGCCGGTTACTGGGACAATTCGGAGCTGTCGTCGATCGGCCGCCCGGCGAGCGATCGCGAAAAGGAGCTGCTTGCCCCCTACCCCGATGCGGTCGACCCTGAAGTGATGGACGGCACCTGGCGTCCGGCCGAAGCCGATGGGTCGGGACGGGACAGGAAAGTGCTGCGGGCGGCGCTCGAAGCGTTTGGCAAGGCCGGTTACAAGCTCAAGGACGGCAAACTCGTTCATGCCGAAAGCGGCAAGCAGCTTTCTTTCGAAATCCTGGCGAAGAACGAAGACGAAGAGAAGCTGGCCCTTGCCTACATCCGGACGCTGGAGCTGCTCGGTGTTGAGGCAAGCGTACGCAGTGTCGATCCCACCCAGTTCGAAGATCGCAGGACCAAACGTGATTTCGATATGGTGTTCAACACCTGGACCTCCTCGTTGTCCCCCGGAGCCGAACAATATGGCCGCTGGTCGTCAAAAGCCGCGGAAACAGAAGGCTCCTTCAACTTTGTCGGGGCGCACGAGCCTGCAATAGACGCGATGATCGATGAAATCGTCGGAGCACGGAGCCGGGATGATTTCGTCTCCGCCGTTCGCGCATTCGATCGCGTTCTGATTTCCGGCGCCTATGCAGTACCGCTCTACCATGTCGCAGACGATTGGGTTGCTCACTGGAAGCAGGTCGTACCACCTCAAAACGAGTCGCTTTATGGCCACGAGTACGACACCTGGTGGTCAGCCACGGCGCAATAATCGGACCAATGGACGAAGAATAATATGAAAGCCACGCCTGAAAGCCTGTCCGAGGAATATCATCAAAGCGGAGCCTGGTCCGATGTGCCGCTAGATGAAATGTTCCGAAAGACAGCAGCAGAACACCCCGACCGGCTCGCCCTGGTCGATGCTCCGGACAGGGCAACCTGGACCGGCGGCCTTCCCCGAGCACTGACCTATGCCGAAGCTGACCGTGAGATTGATCGGCTCGCGGCCTTTTACACGACCGTTGGCCTTTCATCCGATCATGTTGTCGGTGTTCAGGCTCCCAATACGGTCGATACCGTCATCGCGATCCTGGCCGCGCTGCGGACCGATCTGATCATATCCCCGCTGCCACTGCACTGGCGGCAGAAAAACGTTCTGGAAGCGCTGAATTCCATTGGCGCCAAGGGGTTCGTTGCCGCTGATCGCGTCGAAACGCGTGATGTTGGTGTGGCCGCGCGCGATGTTGCCGCAGATCTGTTCTCGTTGCGGTTCGTTTTCGGGCTCGGCAAGGATATCCCGGACGGGTTGATCGAACTTGGTCCGATGCTTGCCGAAATGGGTGATGAGTTGAAGTTCACCCCCAGCGAGCGCCCTGATCCGGCGGATCACACCGCAACCATCTGCTGGAGCCGCAGCGGTGAGGAAAATGTTCCGGTCACACGCTGTCACAATCACTGGGTATCCGTTGCGCACATGATCGTGCAGGAAGCCCATGTGCGCGATGCCAGCGTGATGGTTCTGCCTTACTCGCTCAGCGGGTTGACCGGGCTTGGCGGAGGACTTGCACCCTGGCTGTTGACCGGTAGCACCCTTCACCTGCATCACCCGACCTCCCTTGCAAATCTTGCTGCGCACGCAAACGAGGTTCAGGCGGATGTCGTGACGACACCCGGGCCGTTGGCTCAGACGCTCGACCGGAAACTGGAAAACACCAAAACAACCTTGCTTGCGGCCTGGAATATAGCGGCTCCCCATCCGACAACTTTCGTTGCCCGGCGCCGGCTGATTGACCTTCACATCGCTGACGAGTTTGCTCTCGTGGCCAAAGCGCGAGGTCCATCGGCGAAGACGAAAGCCACCGCGCTGGGAAAGCATAGCGGGCCAATAGGGTGCGAAAGCGGGCCAGCCCTTCTTGAAATCGCAGTCACCGACGAGGTGGAAGCACAGATTCCGACGCTTTTGGTCAAGGGGCCCATTGTTCCCGATGTCGGCTGGCGTACCATCAACGGTGATCAGAGGCGTGTTCGCTGGGAAGGCAACGGTTTCCTGAACACAAATATCAAGGTCGAACTGACAGATGGGGGTATCGCCGGTTTCGGGATACCGGGGCATTACGCTCTCGGTACTGGCAATCTCGAGACGGTTGATGTGGTCTATGCCGGTTATCCGGGTATCCGGGAAGCCGCGGCCTTCATCGTGGAAGATCCGCTCCTGGGTGCCAGGATGTATGCAGCGCTCGTTCCCGAAGCCGGGAATGTGCCTGACGCAGGTGCCTTTTTTGCCTATCTGGATGCCGAAGGCGTGGATCTTGCCAAGATCCCCCATCGTGTGCTGATTTTACAGTCACTGCCGCGGAATGAGGACGGAACCATCAGCCGTGAACGGCTGACCATGCGGACGCAGCGTTTGCCCGCCGCCGTGGCGTAGGTGGGGATAAAGAATGGATGTTGAAACGTCGCTTTCCTGGCGCGGCCCGTATTGGTATGCGGGACGTCGGCCGAGGCGGAGCAGCAATGGCGATGCGCCCGAAGATTTAGACGTCTCTCTCGTCAGCATGTTCGAGAGGGGCAGCAAGCTTCCCACGGCGCTGCCCGCCGCGATCGTGGTCGATATCAGCAGCCTAGAAAACGAGCGCCGCGACGGTTTCTTTTCCTGGCTCTTGCCCCAAATCAGAAACCTTGCCAGCGAAGTCCCCTTTTACATCCTCACCGGCAGCGACGATATTCTGCCAACCGGCCTTCAGCCGACGGCGATCATTGACAGGATCGTGCCCGACGAAGTGCTGCTGATGCTGATCTGCATCCATCAGCGCGCACTGCTTCGATCCGACGAGGCCCAGCTTCGCAGGCGTATCTTCGGCAGAATTCCAGGTTTCGGCAGCGCTCCCCATCATTCCGGGACGAGCAGCCTGCTGGTGGTTGGCGTCAGTGGCCGGTTCCTGGAATGGCAAGATGCCAGCGAAGAAAAGGTTGAAGTTGTCGGTGCTTTTGACGGGAGCATGGCGGTCGAATTCATGTCGAAACGCGCGTTCGATGCGGTTGTGATAGACGCTCCGTTTGATGATGCCGTCGACTATATGCAGCAGATCAGAAGGGATGCCCGCTTCGCCGGATTGCCGGTACTGGCAGTCTGTGAGCGGGAGGAAGATATCGCGCATATCTTCCGGAACGGAGCTTCCGACGTTCTCGTCGGTGAAAACCGCAAGGAAACCCTCGCCCACCGCTTGAACTCTGCAACGCGGTTTGGCAAACGGCGGCGCCTTGCTGACCGAGTGCTAGCGGAAAGTCATGTTTGGTTGCGCCAGCGGATCACGCAAGGCGGTCTTGGGGTGGAGGAATACACCAGGTATCTGGAAGCTTGCAGCAACGGTCTTGCCGCGCGCGGGCTCGATCTTTGGGAAATGAGGCTTCAACCGGAAAATTTCGGCATTGCCGTATCGTCTTCGGAGGAACTGGACGATATCAATGCGACCTTGTTGTCTATCGCCGACGCCACCAGCCGGGACGAGGACCTCGTCTGTCTCGTGAAGGATTTCGGGCCGGTGGCTGTTTTGAAAAATGAAGCCGGCACAACCAGGTTACAGAAACGGATCAACTCCATCCTTACGCACACTGTTCTGTGAACGGATGCCACTCCTGCGACGCGTTTTATGGATTGCCTTAACACTGCCGTGAATTTGGGGTTGGCATATTTGTCAGAGTCTTTAGCCTGATAAAATGTCTCCAACGCTCTGGATGTCCGATGACCATACTGTCCGCCCTTACCGTCGATGTCGTTTCCGATGTGATGTGCCCCTGGTGCTTTATCGGAAAAAGGCGCCTGGAAGCGGCGTTGAAGTCGGTTCCACAGCTCGACGTGCTGGTTCGTTGGCACCCGTTTCAGCTCGACGCGACCTTGCCGAAGTCGGGTAAGGACCGAAAGCAATATCTGAGCGACAAATTTGGAGGCCTGGACAAGGCCGACGCTTTTTACACGCAGATCAAGGCAGCGGGGCAGGAAGAAGGCATAGACTTTGCCTTTGAGGACATCACCTTGTCGCCGAACACGCTCGACTGTCACAGGTTGATCCTCTGGTCCCGCGATGATGATCTTCAGGACGAGGTCGTGGAACTGCTGTTCAAAGCCTACTTCCTGAATGGGGAGGATCTCACGCGTTCTGAGGTGCTGGTTCGCATTGCCGAGGAAGCGGGTATGCAGTCTGATCTGGTGGAGCACCTTCTGGGAACGGAAACCGATCTTGATAAGGTCGAGGCGCAAATTGCCAATGCTCACAAGTCAGGGATCACCGGGGTGCCCTGTTTCATCATAGACGGCCGGTTTGTACTGGCTGGAGCTGAAAAGCCGGAGACCATCGCGGCAGCCCTTCTTCATGCGGAAGAAACCCGAACCGATCCGCAGGCTGCAATCTCCAATTAGCGGCGTCCTCCTGAAGTCAAAACCAAAAAGCCCGCCGGGTGGCGGGCTTTTCTCATTCTCGAACTCAAACCAGGCCGAAATCAGCCACGCAGGATCGAACGACCTGCATAAACCGCCTGTGCGCCCAGTTCTTCCTCGATACGGATGAGCTGGTTGTACTTTGCAAGCCGGTCGGAACGGGCCAGCGATCCGGTTTTGATCTGGCCGCAGTTGGTGGCAACAGCGAGGTCGGCAATGGTGCTGTCTTCGGTTTCACCCGAGCGGTGGGACATCACTGCGGTATAGGCAGCCTTGTGCGCGGTTTCGACGGCATCCAGCGTTTCGGAAAGCGTCCCGATCTGGTTGACCTTGATGAGGATCGAGTTGGCAACGCCAAGATCGATGCCCTTGCGCAGGCGCTCAGAGTTGGTCACGAATAGATCGTCGCCGACGAGCTGGCACTTGTTGCCGATGAGGTCGGTGGTGGCTTTCCAGCCGTCCCAGTCGTCTTCAGCAAGGCCGTCTTCGATCGAAATGATCGGGTAGCGGGACACGAGATCGGCGAGATATTTTGCCATTTCCTCAGGCGCCAACGTCTTGCCTTCGCCTTCCAGCACGTATTTGCCGTCCTTGAAGAACTCGGTCGATGCCGCGTCCAGTGCCAGGAAGACATCTTCGCCCGGCTTGTAACCGGCGGTTTCGATTGCCTTCATGACGAAGCCGATAGCGGCATCGGTGGATTCCAGATTGGGAGCAAAGCCGCCTTCATCACCTACATTGGTGTTGTGACCGGCTGCGTTCAGCGCCTTTTTCAGGGTGTGGAAAATTTCAGACCCCATGCGTACGGCATCGCCAAGCGACTCGGCACCAACCGGCATGATCATGAATTCCTGGAAGTCGATCGGATTGTCGGCATGCGCACCGCCGTTGATGATGTTCATCATGGGAACCGGAAGCGTGCGGGCGGACGTGCCGCCAACATAGCGATACAGCGGCAGGCCGGATGCCTGGGCGGCAGCGCGGGCAACGGCAAGTGAAACACCCAGGATGGCGTTCGCGCCTAGGCGCGACTTGTTGTGGGTACCGTCGAGATCGATCATCGCCTGGTCGATCTGAAGCTGATCTTCAGCGTCCAGACCGCCGACGGTCTCGAAGATTTCGCCATTGACTGCATCAACGGCGTTCTGGACACCCTTGCCCATGAAACGGTCGCCGCCATCGCGCAGTTCAACGGCTTCATGCGCACCGGTGGACGCGCCGGACGGAACAGCTGCCCGGCCAAAGGAGCCATCCTCCAGGAAAACGTCGACTTCGACGGTCGGGTTACCACGGCTGTCGAAAATCTGACGGCCGATGACATCGATAATGGCGGTCATGGAAAGAACTCCCTTGTCGCATGCACCTGAATTGTAAGGTTGCCGGAGACAGTCCGGCTGTTTGGAAGCCGGAGGACCGGCGGTTTTCCGGGAGCTCTTGCCCCACAAAGGAAAGCCGCACACAAGGCGCGGCTGAAATTGACTATTCTGCGGCGGTTGCCGGGGCCTTGACGACGTTGTCGAGAGCCTTCAACTGCGCCAGCAACGCTTCGAGCTGATCGAGCGGCACCATGTTCGGTCCATCGGACGGAGCGTTGTCCGGATCTGGGTGCGTTTCGATGAAGAGGCCGGCAACGCCAACTGCGACGGCAGCGCGGGCAAGAACGGGCACCATGGTCCGGTCGCC